>NZ_JBIBEP010000001.1:20409-1065815 GCF_042955185.1 Streptomyces sp. NPDC012474 | reverse complement strand
ATCGGCATGCGGAACATCGTCATGCCCGGGGCGCGCATGCAGATGATCGTGGTGATGAAGTTGACCGAGCCGAGGATCGTGCCGAAGCCGGAGAACGCCAGACCCATGATCCACATGTCGGCGCCGATGCCCGGGGAGCGGACCGCGTCCGAGAGCGGGCTGTAGGCGAACCAGCCGAAGTCGGCCGCGCCCTGCGGGGTGAGGAAGCCGCCCACCGCGATGAGCGAGCCGAACAGGTACAGCCAGTAGGCGAACATGTTCAGCCGCGGGAACGCCACGTCCGGCGCGCCGATCTGCAGCGGCATGATCCAGTTCGCGAAACCGGCGAACAGCGGCGTCGCGAACATCAGCAGCATGATCGTGCCGTGCATCGTGAACGCCTGGTTGAACTGCTCGTTCGACATGATCTGCAGACCGGGCCGGGCCAGCTCGGCGCGCATGAGCAGCGCCATCACACCACCGATGACGAAGAACGCGAACGATGTAATCAGGTACATCGTGCCGATCGTCTTGTGGTCCGTCGTCGTCAGCCACTTGACCACGACACTGCCGCGGTTCTGGCGCCTGACCGGCAGCTCGTCCTGGTAGTGGGACCCTGCTGCCGCGGCACCCTGGGGTTCGTTGAGGATGCTCACAGGTTGTTCGTCTCCCGGTTCTTCTCGTGGCTCGTCTGCGCGATGCCGGCAGGAACGTAACCGTTCTGCTGCTTGTCCACGAGGTCCTTGAGGTGCTGCTCGTAGCGCTCGGGGGAGACGACCTTCACGTTGAACAGCATCCGAGAGTGGTCGACGCCGCAGAGCTCGGCGCACTTGCCCAGGAAGGTGCCCTCCTTGTTGGGGGTCACCTCGAAGGCGTTGGTGTGGCCCGGGATGACGTCCTGCTTCATCAGGAACGGCACCACCCAGAAGGAGTGGATGACGTCCCGAGAGGTCAGCACGAAGCGGACCGTCTTGCCCTTGGGCAGCCAGAGCGTCGGGCCGGGGTTGTTGGTCTGCGGGTTCCGCGTCTTGGGGGTACCGCAGTCGTAGGCGCCGCCGGCGTTGGCCGGGAAGTCCTCCTTGAAGCGGTCCGGGATCGCGTCCAGGTCCTTGGAGGTCTTGGCGTCCCCGGTGGAACCGGCGACCGGCTCGATGTAGTTGAAGCACCAGCTCCACTGGAAGCCGACCACGTTGACCGTGACGTCGGGCTTCTTCTTGAGGCTGAGCAGCTCGGACTCGTCACGGGCGGTGAAGTAGAACAGCACCGAGACGATGATGAGCGGGACCACCGTGTACAGCGCCTCGATGGGCATGTTGTACCGGGTCTGCGGGGGAACTTCGACCTTGGTGCGGCTGCGCCGGTGGAAGAAAGCACTCCACAGGATCAGACCCCACACCAGCACGCCGACGGCGAGCGCAGCCGCCCAGGACCCCTGCCACAGGGAGAGGATCCGCGGAGCCTCTTCCGTGGTCGGGGTGGGCATACCAAGGCGGGGGAAGTCTTCCCAGTTGTACGAGCAACCGGTGGCTGTCGCCAAGACCAAGCCCGCGGTCAGTGCCTGCAGCAGCTTCCGCCGCATCGGGCGCCGCGGCGAGCGGTCGGAGCCGTTGGGACTCACGTAGCGCCTTCCCGAGAGTCTCGCCCGCGCGGATCGGCTGCGGCCTGGCCTTCTCGCTGGTCGGTCGCGGCCCTGCGTCGGGCAGGGGTTTGGATGTTTATGCGGACCAAACCCTAGCCGACGCCCTCCGGGGGTTCTCGGGGAGGGGGGCCCAACGCGCCGCGGGTTACGCCGGGCGCCCACCAGCACGGGAGTTCCGCTAATCGGCGGCCGCGGGTCGGTGGTGGTCGAGCGCGCGGTTCCCCGCGCCCCTTTGGGGCGCTTAGCGTTGAGGTGTGCCCTACTTCGACGCTGCTTCCAGTGCTCCTCTCCACCCCGTTGCCCGGCAGGCGCTGCAGGCCTCGCTCGACGAGGGGTGGGCGGATCCCGCCCGTCTGTACAGGGAAGGGCGGCGGGCCCGGGTGCTGCTGGACGCGGCGCGGGAGGCCGCCGCCGAGGCGGTGGGATGCCGGCCGGACGAGCTGGTCTTCACCTCGTCCGGAACCCGTGCCGTGCACACGGGGGTTGCGGGGGCGCTGGCCGGGCGCAGGCGGGTGGGGCATCACCTGATCGTGTCGGCGGTCGAACACTCTTCCGTACTGCATTCGGCGGAGCTCCTCGAAGCGGCCGGAGGGACCGTCACCCGGGTCCCGGTGGACCGCGCCGGGCTGGTGGACCCGGCGGCCTACCGTGCCGCCCTGCGCGGGGACACCGCGCTGGCATGCCTCCAGTCCGCCAATCACGAGGTGGGGACCGAGCAGCCCGTCGGGGCGGTGGCCGAGGTGTGCCGGGAGGCCGGGGTGCCGTTGCTGGTGGACGCGGCGCAGTCGCTGGGGTGGGGGCCGGTGGGCGGGGGCTGGTCGCTGCTGACGGCCAGTGCGCACAAATGGGGCGGGCCGTCCGGGGTCGGACTGCTGGTGGTCCGCAAGGGTGTGCGGTTCGCGGCGCAAGGGCCGGTGGACGAGCGGGAGTCGGGGCGGGCGCCCGGTTTCGAGAACATCCCGGCGATCGTGGCGGCGGCCGCGTCGCTCCGGGCCGTGCGGGCCGAGGCGGCCGAGGAGGCACTGCGCCTGCGGGAGCTGACGGACCGGATCCGGGCCCGGGTGCCGCGGCTGGTGCCCGACGTCGAGGTCGTCGGCGACCCGGTGCGCCGGCTGCCCGGGGTCGTCACCTTCTCCTGTCTCTACGTCGACGGGGAGGCGCTGCTGCACGAGCTGGACCGGGAGGGCTTCTCGGTCTCGTCCGGGTCGTCCTGCACGAGCAGCACGCTGACGCCCAGCCACGTCCTGCGGGCGATGGGCGTGCTGAGTGAGGGAAATGTGCGGGTTTCCCTGCCGGTGGGGGTGGCCGAGGAGGAGGTGGAGGGTTTCCTGGCCGTACTGCCCCGGACGGTGGCGGCCGTACGGGAGAAGCTCGGCGCGCCGGCCGCCGCGGAAGTGGTCCGCGAGGAGGACGTCCTGGTCGTCGACTCCCTCGGCAAGCGCTGCCCGATCCCGGTCATCGAGCTCGCCAAGGTCATCGGTGACGTACCCGTGGGGGGCGTGATCCGGGTGCTGTCGGACGACGAGGCGGCCCGCCTGGACATCCCGGCATGGTGCGAGATGAGGAACCAGGAGTACGTGGGCGAGGAGCCGGCGGAAAAGGGAACGGCCTATGTGATCCGCCGGGTGAGCTGACCGACCGTTCCTGTGGACTGAGCGGAGTGAGTTCGTTCAGCCGCGCGCCCCGAACGGTCTTGGGCGAGCCGGTCCCCGGCGTACTCGACCCCGGGTGGCGACACGCATCCTGTGCGTGGTCCGGGCCCGGGAGGCCAGTTCCCTTGCGACCTGGCCGGTTGGGTACGGCCGGAGGCGACGGGGAGGCCCTGAACCATCCTCTGGTGGAGCAGGGGCCCCGCACGCTGGCGCCGTACCCGGTGTCCCAGGTCGCACGATCACGTCAGCCCGATCAGCCCGATCAGCCCAGGACACCGCAAGCCCACAAGCGGACGAACACACGATCGAGCTAACCCGGCGTTGTGCGCACTCCTTGGTGAGCAGTTCCAACCCCTCTTCCGGGGGTGCGGGGACTGCGCGACCAGTCCCCACACCCCCGCGGGCGGCAGATCAGCCCAGATGCCGCCGAACCTCTTCCGCGGCCTCGTCCCCGTACGCCTTGGTGAACCGCTCCATGAAGTGCCCGCGCCGCAGCTGGTACTCCTGCGTCCCCACCGTCTCGATGACGAGGGTCGCGAGCATGCAGCCGACCTGCGCGGCACGCTCCAGGGAGACGCCCCAGGCGAGGCCCGACATGAAGCCCGCGCGGAACGCGTCGCCGACGCCCGTGGGGTCGGCCTTGCGCTCCTCGTCCGGCGTGCCGACCTCGATCGGGTCGTCACCGACCCGCTCGATGCGTACGCCGCGTGCGCCGAGGGTGGTCACACGGTGGCCCACCCTGGACAGGATCTCCTCGTCGCTCCAGCCGGTCTTGGTCTCGATGAGGCCCTTCTCGTACTCGTTGGAGAAGAGGTACGTGGCCCCGTCCAGCAGGATGCGGATCTCCTCGCCGTCCATCCGGGCGATCTGCTGGGAGAAGTCGGCGGCGAACGGGATGGACCGGGAGCGGCACTCCTCGGTGTGGCGGAGCATGGCCTCCGGGTCGTCGGCGCCGATGGAGACCAGGTCGAGGCCTCCGACGCGGTCGGCGACGGTCTTCAGCTCGATGAGACGGGCCTCGCTCATGGCGCCGGTGTAGAAGGAGCCGATCTGGTTGTGGTCGGCGTCGGTCGTGCACACGAAGCGCGCGGTGTGCAGCGTGTCGGAGATACGGACGGAGTCGGTGTCGACGCCGTGCCGCTCCAGCCACGCTCGGTACTCGTCGAAGTCCGCGCCCGCGGCGCCGACCAGGATCGGGCGGGTGCCGAGCTGCCCCATGCCGAACGCGATGTTCGCGGCGACGCCGCCGCGGCGGACGTCGAGCTTGTCGACCAGGAACGACAGCGAGACCGTGTGCAGCTGGTCCGCTACGAGCTGGTCGGCGAAGCGGCCGGGGAAGGTCATGAGGTGGTCGGTGGCGATGGAGCCGGTGACTGCGATGCGCACGGCGTGGATTCTCCTGAGGGAGGCGGACCTTGACAGTTCACGCTATCGGGTGGGCGGGGCAGCTCTGAAGGCAGTGAAACTACCCGATAGTAGATCTTTCTCCGTGAGCTCGACCGTGCATACGGTGCCGCTATGACGAACCTCAAGGTCCATGCACCCCTTCCGGTCGATCTCGAAGGCGATCTGGCGTCGCTGGCCGGGGACGGTGCGCGGATGGCGCCGCACTGGGCGGTCCCCGACCGGGCCGCCTCCCGGCCGGTCTCCCCCGCCCTGATCCACGGCGTGTCCGTGCCCCCCGCGTCGGCGCGGCTGCTCGACGCCATGGAGGACTACGGGGACTGAACGGCGCACACGCGGGAACCGTGTGCTCCCCCGCTGCGTCCCATCGCTGTCCCCCGTAAAGGGGAGGCGGGATACGACCCACCAGCGGGCCCGTATGTGACGGGCCGGGTCCCATGGGACAGCTGTGCAGCCGAAGGAGCGATGCGGTGAACACCGAGCGACCCGACAACGACGACGACGCCAGGGAAACGGGCGGCTCCACCGCCGACGCCCCGGAGGTCGAGGAGCCGGGTACGGCGGAGGCCGGGACGTCGGCGGAGGCCGGGACCTCGGCGGAGGCCGGCGCGTCGGCAGAAGCCGGGGAGACCGCCGAAGCCGAGGTGTCGCCGGGTGCCGCTGGCTCTGAGGAGACTTCCGAGGTCATCGAAGCCGCTGAGGCGTCTAAGGCCGCCGAGGCATCTGAAGCCGCTGAGGCATCCGAGCCTGCCGAGGCTGAGGCGGCCGGTGAGGACATGCGTGCCGATGGGGGCAGCGAGGGCAAGGCGGACCCGGCGGCCCCGTCAGCGCCATCAGCCCCGGCAGCCGACGAGCCGGGCACTCCGGAAGCCAGGACCACCGGGGAGGGAGCACCCGGGGACCGGCACGACGACGACGAGCCGGGCACTCCGGAAGCCAGGACCACCGGGGAGGGAGCACCCGGGGACCGGCAGGACGACGGCGAGCGGGCCGCCGCTCCGTACGACCCGGCGACAAGCGCCCAGCCGGTGCCGGCTCGCGAGAACGCCGCTGAAGCGGAAGTGCGGGGTATGGAGGAAGAAGCCCGCCCCGATGCCGCCCCGTCACCGGTGGGTGACCTCCCCCGGCACGATGAGGACCTGGCCCGTCACGGCGGTGGCCGTCCCCGTACGCCCGCGATCATCGCCTCCGTCGCCGCCGCCGTACTGCTGATCGGCGGTGGCGGGGCCTGGCTCGCCGCCAACGCGTCC
Organism: Streptomyces sp. NPDC012474; assembly: GCF_042955185.1. Lineage (NCBI taxonomy): Bacteria > Bacillati > Actinomycetota > Actinomycetes > Kitasatosporales > Streptomycetaceae > Streptomyces > Streptomyces sp. NPDC012474. The sequence continues at coordinate 1,059,891 of NZ_JBIBEP010000001.1, read as the reverse complement.
AGCGGAGCGGGCGGCGGTACGACGTCCGGTGCGCCCGGTGGGGACGACACTCCCCCGCCGCTCGCACTCGACGGCTACTCGGAGTCCACGGCGGGCGGCGGCAACGGCATCGCACCCGGTGAGCCCAACCCCTACGGCGCCACCTACCGGGTCGACGGCAGCCTGCCCGACGGCCCCGGTGAGGCGCCGGTGTACCGGGCGCGGGGCGAGGTCACGAAGCAGGAGGTGGCCCGGCTGGCGAAGGCCCTCGGGGTCGACGGGTCGCCGGTGGCGCAGGGCGAGGCCTGGAAGATCGGGGGCCAGGACGGGTCGGGACCGAGTCTGCAGGTGAACCGGCAGGCGCCGGGGTCCTGGACGTTCAGCCGGTACGCCCCGGGCACCGACAACTGCAAGGGCACCGACACCTGCACCGCCCCGCAGACCGGCGGCACGCCGGTGAGCGAGGAGGCGGCCGAGAAGGCCGCCGCGCCCGTACTGAAGGCGGTGGGTCAGGACGACGCGAAGCGCGACGCGAGCCAGGTCATGGGCGCCCAGCGGGTGGTGAACGCCACTCCCGAGGTCGGCGGACTGCCGACGCACGGCTGGACGACCGGGATCACGGTCGGCTCGGACGGCGAGGTCGTCGGCGGCAGCGGCCAGCTGAAGACGCCGGTGAAGGGCGACACGTACCCGGTGGTCAGCGCCGGGAAGGCGCTGGAGCTGATGAACGGGCAGCCGAAGAAGGACCCCCGGATGGGCATCGGCGGCTGCGCGAGCCCCGTGCCGCTGAAGGACCGGCTGGAGCAGCCCTGCGAGCAGCCGGCGAGCGGCGCTCCCGCGCAGGACACGGTCACGGTCGAGAACGCGGTGTTCGGGCTGGCCGCGCACGTCGTGGACGGGCGGCAGGCTCTGGTGCCGTCCTGGCTGTTCGAGGTGACGGCGCCGGGCGCGAAGGACCCGTTCACGGTGACGTACCCGGCGGTGGAGCCGAGGTTCCTGGCCTCCCCCGAGCCGAGCGAGCCGAGTGACCAGCCGACGTCGGCTCCCGGTCCGCGTGAGGTGAAGGTGGACGGTTACCGGGCCGAGGGCGCGGAGCTGACGGTGACCTTCACCGGCGGGGTCTGCGCGGACTACGACGTGAAGGCGAGCGAGAAGGGCGGCGAGGTGACGGTCACCGTGACGTCGACGCCGTGGCCGGACAAGGTCTGCGTCATGATCGCCAAGCAGTTCCAGGAGACCGTGCGGCTGGACGAGCCGCTCGGTGACCGGGCGGTCGTCGACGCGGACGGCGAGGCGGTCCCGCTGGCCAAGGAGGGCGCACGGCTGCCGGCTCCCCCGACTCAGGAGCGGTAGGAGCGGCCACACGACACGAAGGCGGCGGCCCCGTCGGGGGGGGGCCGCCGCCTTCGTCGTGTCCGCGGCCGCCGGGGGCGGCTCGGCAGGCTCAGCTGAAGGAGTCGCCGCAGGCGCAGGAGCCCGTCGCGTTCGGGTTGTCGATCGTGAAGCCCTGCTTCTCGATGGTGTCCACGAAGTCGATCGTGGCACCGCCGAGGTACGGGGCGCTCATGCGGTCGGTGACGACCTTCACACCGCCGAAGTCCTTCTCCACGTCGCCGTCGAGGGCGCGCTCGTCGAAGAAGAGCTGGTAGCGCAGGCCGGAGCAGCCGCCGGGCTGGACGGCGACGCGCAGCGCGAGGTCCTCGCGGCCTTCCTGGTCGAGCAGCGCCTTGACCTTGGACGCGGCGGCGTCGGTCAGGATGATGCCGTCGGTGACGGTGCTGGTCTCGTCCGATACGGACATCTACATCTCTCCCGGGTTGTACGGAGACTGCTTGCCGACGGTTGCAACCGGCGGGGCCGCGGATTCATTCCGGGCCGGGCTCTCGATCCCGGCTCCTTTTCATGCTCGCACACGCACCGGGAACCGGAAAACGGCTCTTTCCGGGTCTTCCCGGGAATGAACGGCGGCTCACCGGGATTCACGTCACACAGACGCTATGGCCATCGTCAAAGTGACGTGAAGCGGTTATGATAGGTAAGCGTCAATTCGACGAAAAGTCGCAGAAACAGAAAGGGTGCGTGTCGTGACCACCGCCCAGACCCAGGACCTCGACGTACAGCCGTCGCCCCTCGCCCTGCTGCTCCTCGGCCGTGAGGCCGACCCGAAGAGCGAGCGCGGCGTGGAGTGTCCCGGCGACCTGCCCTCGCCGTCCGACCCGGACCTGGTGGAGCGCGCCCGCAAGGCGAAGGAGAAGCTCGGGGACAAGGTCTTCGTGCTCGGCCACCACTACCAGCGCGACGAGGTCATCCAGTTCGCCGACGTGACAGGTGACTCGTTCAAGCTGGCCCGCGACGCGGCCGCCCGCCCGGAGGCCGAGTACATCGTGTTCTGCGGCGTGCACTTCATGGCGGAGTCCGCGGACATCCTGACCTCCGACGCCCAGAAGGTCGTCCTGCCCGACCTCGCCGCCGGCTGCTCGATGGCCGACATGGCGACGGCCGAGCAGGTCGCCGAGTGCTGGGACGTGCTGACCGATGCCGGGATAGCCGAGCAGGTCGTGCCCGTGTCGTACATGAACTCCTCCGCCGACATCAAGGCGTTCACGGGCAAGCACGGCGGCACGATCTGCACCTCCTCGAACGCCAAGCGGGCCCTGGACTGGGCCTTCGAGCAGGGCGAGAAGGTGCTCTTCCTGCCGGACCAGCACCTGGGCCGCAACACCGCCGTGCGCGACATGGGCATGTCCCTGGAGGACTGCGTCCTCTACAACCCGCACAAGCCGAACGGCGGCCTGACGGCCGAGGAACTGCGCGCGGCGAAGATGATCCTGTGGCGCGGCCACTGCTCGGTGCACGGCCGCTTCAGCCTGGACTCGGTGAACGACGTGCGCGAGCGCATCCCGGGCGTGAACGTCCTGGTGCACCCCGAGTGCAGGCACGAGGTCGTGGCCGCGGCGGACTACGTCGGCTCGACGGAGTACATCATCAAGGCCCTGGAGGCCGCGCCGGCCGGCTCCAAGTGGGCCATCGGCACGGAGCTGAACCTGGTCCGCCGCCTGGCGAACCGTTTCGCGCCCGAGGGCAAGGAGATCGTCTTCCTCGACAAGACCGTCTGCTTCTGCTCGACCATGAACCGCATCGACCTCCCCCACCTGGTCTGGGCCCTGGAGTCCCTGGCCGAGGGCAACCTCGTCAACCGCATCGAGGTGGACAAGGAGACGGAGGCCTTCGCGAAGCTGGCCCTGGAGCGGATGCTGGCGCTGCCGTAACGGCCCCCCATGCAGGGCGAAGGCCCACCCGGAACTCCGGGTGGGCCTTCGTCGTCCTACGAGGTCAGACCTGCGCCGGCTCCGGCTCCTCGGCCGACTCCGTGCGCTGGGCCGGCAGGCCCTTCTTGGCCGCCCGCTTCTTCGCCCGGCGCTCCTTGCGGAGTTCGACCATGGCGTAGAGCGTCGGGACCAGCAGGAGCGTCAGCAGCGTCGACGTGACCAGGCCGCCGATCACGACCACGGCCAGCGGCTGGGCGATGAAGCCGCCCTCGCCGGTGATGCCGAGGGCCATGGGCAGCAGGGCGAAGATCGTCGCCAGGGCGGTCATGAGGATCGGGCGCAGACGGTGCCGACCTCCCTCGATCACGGCCTCGACGACGCCGTGGCCCTGCTTGCGGTACTGGTTGATCAGGTCGATCAGCACGATCGCGTTCGTCACCACGATGCCGATCAGCATCAGCATGCCGATCATGGCCGGGACGCCCATCGGGGTGCCGGTGGCGATCAGCAGGCCGATCGCGCCCGTGGCCGCGAACGGGATGGAGACGAGCAGGATCAGCGGCTGGACCAGCGACCGGAAGGTGCCGACCAGCAGCATGAACACGATCGCGATGGCCGCCAGCATCGCCAGGCCCAGGTTGGCGAACGCCTCGTCCTGGTCCTCGGAGACACCGCCGATCGACGCCGTGGCGCCGTCCGGGAGCTTCAGCGCGTTGATCTTCGACTGGAGCTGGGTGCTGACCGCGCCGGTGTTGTCGCCGGTCGGCTTCGCGGTGACGGTGGCCGCGCGCTGGCCGTCGATGCGGGTCATCGACACCGGGCCGTCGACCAGCTTCACCGTCGCGATGTCGCCGAGCTTCACCGGGCCGAGGCGCAGGTCCTGGAGCTGCTTCAGCGTCTTGGCCGGCTGCGCCGAGCGGATGACGACGTCGCGCTCGGTGTCGTCCAGGACCGCCTTGGCCGCGGTGGTGCCGCGAACGGCCTGGGCGACGGCGGCGCCGAGCGTCTGGTCGTTGAAACCGGCCGCGGCCGCCTTGTCGTCGGCCCTGACCGAGATGCGCGGCACGCTGGTCGCCAGGTCGCTGGAGACGTCGGTGACGTCGTCGAGGGAGGCGACCGTCTTGCGGACCTCCTCGGCGGCCGTGCGCAGGACGCCGGCGTCGGCGGCCTTCACCACCACGCTGAGGTCCTGGCTGCCGAAGCCGTCACCGGCGGCGACGGTGGTGGTGCCGATGCCCTTCAGCCCGGCCAGGCCCTTCTCGATGCTGTCCTGGACGTCCTCGTAGGACGCCGAGTCGTCCAGCATCACCTGGTACGAGGCCTGATTGCTGTCCGTACCGCCGCCGAAGGCCGCCATGAAGCCGGACGAGCCGATCGTGACCTGGTAGTCCTTCACGCCCTCGGTACGGGCGAGCAGCCGCTCGACCTTCTTCGCCTGGGCGTCGGTGGCCGCCAGGCTGGTGCCGGGCTTCAGTTCCTGCTTGACGGTGAGGACTTCCTGCTCGCCCTGGTCGAAGAAGTTCGTCTTCAGCAGCGGCGCCATGCCGAAGGTGCCGACCAGGACGACGATGGCGATGGCCACGCTGGTCAGGCGGCGGCGGGTCGCGAAGCGCAGGACCGGGACGTAGATGCGCTGGAGGCGGCTCCTGGCCTCCTTCTCCTCCGCGATCCGGCGCGCCTCGTCCGCGTCCTCGGGGGTGCCCTTCGGGGGCCGCAGGAACCAGTACGACAGCACCGGTACGACCGTCAGGGAGACGAGGAGGGACGCCAGCAGCGCCGCCGTGACGGTGAGGCTGAACGAGCCGAACAGTTCGCCCACCATGCCGCCGACCAGGCCGATCGGCAGGAACACCGCGACCGTGGTGAGCGTCGAGGACGTCACCGCCCCGGCGACCTCGCGCACGGCGGTGATGATGGCCGAGTGGCGCTCCTCGCCGTAGCCGAGGTGGCGCTTGATGTTCTCCAGGACCACGATCGAGTCGTCGACGACCCGGCCGATGGCGATGGTCAGGGCGCCCAGCGTGAGGACGTTCAGCGACAGGTCGCGCGTCCACAGCACGATCAGGGCGAGGACCACGGACAGCGGGATGGACACCGCGGTCACGATGGTCGAGCGGATCGAGGCGAGGAAGACCAGGATCACCAGGACCGCGAAGAGCAGACCGAGGGCGCCCTCGGTGGTCAGGCCCTTGATGGACTTGGAGACGGCCGGGCCCTGGTCGCTGACGACCGTGAGGGTGGCGCCGGAGCCGAGGTCCGCCCGCAGGTCGGGCAGCTTGTCCTGGACGGCGTCGGAGATGGCGACCGCGCTGCCGTCGCGGTCCATCGTCACGGCGACGGCGAGGCTGGGCTTGCCGTCGGTGCGGGTGATGGAGTCGGCCGTGGCCTCCTGCTGCTTCACCGTGGCGACGTCGCCGAGGCGCACCGGCTTGCCCTTGGCGCCGGGCTCGCCCGTGACCATCAGGTCCTGGATCTGCTTCAGCGAGGTGAGACCGCCGCCGACCTGCACGGTGCGGTTGGCGCCGTCCTCGTCGAAGGAGCCGGCCGGGACGGTCGCGCCACCCGCCTGGAGCGTCTGGGACAGGGACTGCGAGGTCAGACCCGCCTTGGCGAGCTTGGCGTCGTCGGGCGTGACGGTGACCTGGAGGTCGCGGACACCGTCGACGGTGACCTGGCCGACGCCGTCGATGCTCTTCAGGTCCGGCACGACGGTCTTGTCGAGCTGGTCGGCCAGGGCCTGCTGGTCGCGGCCGGAGGTGACGGCGAGGACGACGGTCGGGATGTCGTCCGTGGAGCCGGCGACGACCTGCGGGTCGACGTCGTCCGGGAGCTGGACGCGGGCCCGGTTGACGGCCTGCTGGACGTCGGCGACCAGCTGCTTGGTGTCGTTGCCGTAGTCGAAGGACGCCATGATCACGGCGTTGCCCTCGCTGGCGGTGGAGGTGACGCCGCTGATGCCGTCGACAGCTTCGAGGGTGTCCTCGATGGGTTCGACGACCTGCTTCTCGACCACGTCCGGGGACGCGCCCTGGTAGGGCGCCAGCACGGACACCACGGGCAGTTCGATGGTGGGCAGCAGCTGCTGCTTGAGCTGGGGTATCGCGATCGCCCCGAAGACGAGCGCGATGATCGACATCAGCCCGATCAAGGCCCGTTGCGCGAGGCTGAACCTGGACAGCCAGGACATGGGTGAAGGTCTCTCTTCTGTTAACGGCAGAAGCGGCAGCGGGCGCTCACAGCGCAAGCACCCCCTACACCCTGAGCCATGGGGGAACGGGCTTTCGTAGCCCCCAGGTCCAAATCCTTATGCGGCGCATACTCCCGCCGCAGTACACCCGGGTCGTGCTCACTCCACCCTTGGTCTGACGAGGCCGGACTCGTACGCGGTCACCACGAGCTGGGCGCGGTCCCGGGCGCCCAGCTTGGCCATGGCCCGGTTGACGTGCGTCTTCACCGTCAGCGGGCTGACCTCGAGGCGCTCGGCGATCTCGTCGTTGGAGTGCCCGCCGGCGACCTGGACCAGCACCTCGCGCTCCCGGACGGTGAGGGAGTCGAGCCGTTCGGCGCGGGACGGGTCGCTGCCGCCGTCGGCCGGGTCGTCGGTGGCGAGGAACCGGGCGATCAGACCGGTGGTGGCCGCCGGGGAGAGCAGGGCCTGGCCGCCGGCCGCGATCCGGATGGCGTTCAGCAGTTCCTCGGGTTCGGCGCCCTTGCCGAGGAAGCCGGAGGCGCCGGCGCGCAGCGACTGCACGACGTAGTCGTCGACCTCGAACGTCGTCAGGATGACCACCCGGACATCGGCGAGGTCGGGGTCCGCGCTGATCATGCGGGTCGCGGCGAGACCGTCGGTGCCGGGCATGCGGATGTCCATGAGGACGACGTCGGCCTGCTGTTCCTTCGTCAGCCGGACCGCCTCCGCGCCGTCGGAGGCCTCGCCGACCACCTCCATGTCGGGCTCGGAGTCGACGAGCACGCGAAAGGCGCTGCGCAGGAGCGCCTGGTCGTCGGCGAGCAGGACACGGATGGTCATGCGGGGTCCTCCCCGGTCGGTGTGCCGTTCTTGACCGGCAGGATGGCATGGACGCGGAAGCCGCCGCCGTAGCGGGGACCGGTGGTGAGGGTGCCGCGCAGGGCGGTGACGCGCTCGCGCATGCCGAGCAGTCCGTGGCCGCCGCCGTCCTGTGTCTCGTGCTCGCCGCTGCCGTCGTCGAGCACGGTGATCTCGATGTTCGGTCCGACGCGTACGACGCTGACCTCCGCCTTGGCCCGGGGCCCGGCGTGCTTCTGCACGTTGGTGAGGGCCTCCTGGATGATCCGGTAGGCGGCCAGGTCGACCGCCGCCGGAAGGCTGGTGCCCTGGTCGGTGCGGGCGACCTCGATGTGCAGGCCGGCGCTGCGGAAGGTGCCGGTGAGTTCGTCGAGGCGGTCGAGGCCCGGAGCCGGTTCGGTCGGGGCCTCCGGGTCGCCGGACTGCCGGAGCAGGCCGACGGTGGCGCGCAGCTCGTTGAGCGCGGAGCGGCTGGCCTCGCGGACGTGCGCGAGGGCCTCCTTGGCCTGGTCGGGGCGCTTGTCCATGACATGGGCGGCGACACCGGCCTGCACGTTGACCAGGGCGATGTGGTGGGCGACGACGTCGTGCAGGTCCCGGGCGATGCGCAGGCGTTCCTCGGCGACCCGTCGGCGGGCCTCCTCCTCGCGGGTGCGTTCCGCCTTCTCGGCACGTTCTCTGATCGCCTGGACGAAGGCGCGGCGGCTGCGGACGGCGTCGCCGGCGGTGGCGCCGATGCCGGTCCAGGCGAAGATCGCGACGTTGTCCTGGGCGTACCAGGGCAGCGGGCCGGCCGCCATGGCGGCGCTGGTCAGCACGGTCATGGTCAGCAGGCCGACGCGCCAGGTGGTGGGGCGGTCGGTGGTGGAGGCGACGGTGTACAGGGCGATGACCGCGGACATGGCGACGGGCGCGCGGGGGTCGCCGGTGACGGACTCGATGACGGAGGCCGTGCCGGTCAGGGCGAGGACCGTCATCGGGGCGCTGCGCCGGAAGACCAGGGCGGCGGCGCCGAGGGCCATGAGGACGAGGCTGAGGGCGTCGGGGGTGCGCAGGACCCAGCTGACGCTGTCCCGGTGCCGGGGCTCCACGAAGGAGCCGACGACCATGCAGATCAGGACGGCGAAGGCGAGGACGGCGTCCATGGCGAGGGGGTGCGCTTTGGCCCGGCATCTGGCCCGCGCGAGGGTGCTCACGGGGGTTCACGGTAGCCGGGGTGGGTGTGCGGGGGTATGAGGTGCTCGGCGTGAGGGCTGGGGCCGGGTGGGTGCGTGACTCGGCGGTCCGGGTGCCTCCCCGTGCCTCCCCCGAGCTCTCCGAGCAGGGGGTACTCCCAAGCGCCCACCCGTGCCTCCTGAGGGTGCCTCCCAGGCTCGTGAGGCGCTGGGGAGGCACGACTGCCCGCAGCTGGGTCAGCCCGGGATCAAGCCGTCGTCGCTGAGGAGCTCCCGGACCTCCTCCAAGGTCGCGTCGGGAGACGGCAGGATCAGTTCCGACGGCTCCAGCGAGTCGTCCGGGAGGGGGTCGCCGAGGTCGCGGACCCGCGTCAGGAGGGCCTGGAGGGTGCGGCGGAAGCCGGGGCCGTCGCCGTTCTCGATCTCCGCCAGGAGTTCGTCGTCCAGCTTGTTCAGCTCGGCGAGGTGGCCGTCGGCCAGGCTCACCTGGCCCTCCCCCATGATCCGTACGATCATGTCGCCCTCCTAGGCGTGGGCCCCTACTGCTTGTCGAAGCGCGGGGTGTCCTGCGGCTGCTGCTGGGACTGCTGCCCGTCCGTGCCGCCTTCGAGGGCCTGCTGCCCGCTGCTCGGGCCGGCCAGTTCGGCCTTCATGCGCTGCAGTTCCAGCTCTACATCCGTACCACCGGAGAGCCGGTCCAGCTCGGCTTGGATGTCGTCCTTGTGCATGCCGGACTGGTCGTCCAGGGCGCCGGAGGCGAGCAGCTCGTCGATCGCGCCGGCGCGGGCCTGGAGCTGGGCCGTCTTGTCCTCTGCACGCTGGATCGCCAGGCCGACGTCGCCCATCTCCTCGGAGATGCCGGAGAAGGCCTCGCCGATCCGGGTCTGCGCCTGGGCCGCCGTGTACGTCGCCTTGATCGTCTCCTTCTTCGTACGGAAGGCGTCGACCTTGGCCTGGAGCCGCTGGGCCGCGAGGGTGAGCTTCTCCTCCTCGCCCTGGAGCGTCGCGTGCTGGGTCTCCAGGTCGGTCACCTGCTGCTGGAGCGCGGCCCGGCGGGAGAGCGCTTCGCGGGCCAGGTCCTCACGGCCCAGCGCGAGCGCCTTGCGGCCCTGGTCCTCCAGCTTGCCCGACTGCGACTGCAACTGGTTCAGCTGGAGTTCCAGGCGCTTGCGGCTGGTCGCCACGTCGGCGACGCCGCGGCGGACCTTCTGCAGCAGCTCCAGCTGTTTCTGGTACGAGTAATCGAGGGTCTCGCGCGGGTCCTCGGCCCGGTCAAGGGCCTTGTTCGCCTTCGCGCGGAAGATCATCCCCATACGCTTCATGACACCGCTCATGGGCTTCGCGCGCCCCCTTCTGACCGACTCCGGCAGCTGCTCCTGCGACAGAACCCACAGTACGGGCCCTGCATCCATTACCGCACTGTTCGGGGACGGATGCGCTCATCCCCAAGGACGATGGCGTGCGCTCCCGCTCCGGCGTAGGGAGTAGGTGGTCCCCGGGGTTACCGGAGCCGTACACCCCGGGAAACATCCGGAGGCGTACGCAACGTCCCCTCTGTCCCCTTACTGACGACTGGTGTTGCCGGATCGTTCCCCACGAGGCTGGGGTCCATGCCCAAAAGCCCTTACCCTTGGGTTTTGTGTTCCGTAGCCGTGCGAAGGATGAGAAGGCCCAGGACGCCGACAAGGCGCCGGTGACCGACTCCAGTCAGCCCCGTCACCCCGAGGCCCCCAAGGGCCGCCCCACGCCCAAGCGCAGTGCGGCCCAGTCGCAGCGCCGCAGCGTGGCCAACACGTCGACGACGCGCAAGGAGGCCGCCAAGCGACAGCGCGCGGAGCGCCGTACCGCGATGGAGCGCCAGCGTCAGGCGCTGGCCAGCGGCGACGAGCGTTACCTGCCCGCCCGTGACAAGGGGCCGGTCCGCAGGTTCGCGCGTGACTTCATCGACTCGCGGTTCAACATCGCGGAGTTCTTCCTGCCGATGGCCGTGGTCATCCTCGTGCTGAGCATGGTGCGGGTGGCGGCGCTGCAGAACGTCGCGCTGCTGCTGTGGCTCGTGGTGATCGTGCTGATCGTGCTCGACTCGTTCGTCACGGGCTTCCGTCTGAAGAAGCAGCTGGCCGAGCGTTTCGCGGGTGAGAACAAGCGTGGCGCCGTCGCCTACGCCCTGATGCGCTCGCTCCAGATGCGCCGGCTCCGGCTGCCGAAGCCGCAGGTCAAGCGCGGAGAGCGGCCCTGACCACGACGCCGTTCTCCAAGGGCGCGGCGGATGCCTGGCTGGACAGGCTGGCCGGGCTGCGCGATGTCGTCCGGCAGGAGCTGGTGGCGCGCCAGCTGGACGAGCAGATAGTCGGCCGGTTCCCGGTCGGCAAGCGCCTGCGGGTGCTCGACGTGGGGATGGGCCAGGGCACGCAGGCGCTGCGGCTGGCCCGGGCCGGGCACCAGGTGACCGGTCTGGAGCAGGACGCGACGATGGTCGCCGCGGCCCGGGAGTCCCTCGCCGGGGAACCGGAGGGCATCCGGGAGCGGATGCGGATCATCGAGGGCGACGGCCGGGACACCGGTGTGCACTTCCTGCCGGGCAGTTTCGACGTGGTGCTGTGCCACGGCGTCCTGATGTACGTCGAGGAGCCCGACCCGCTGCTGGCGGGCCTCGCCCGGATGCTGGCGCACGGCGGGCTGCTGTCGCTGCTCGTGCGCAACGGGGACGCGCTCGCGATCCGGCCGGGCCTGTCCGGTGACTGGTCCGGCGCCCTGGCGGCCTTCGACACGACCGCCTACCGCAACCGCCTGGGCCTGGACGTGCGGGCCGACCGGCTGAAGGACCTGACGTCGACGCTCGCGGGGATCGGGGCGCCGCTGCACGCCTGGTACGGGGTGCGGGTGTTCACCGACACGGCGGCGGACGGCGCGGAGGTTCCGGCCGACGTGGAGACGCTGCTCGCGGTGGAGGAGAAGGCCGGGCGGACCGATCCGTACCGCGGGGTGGCGGCGCTGCTGCATCTGTGCGGCGTGCGCGGCTGACATCCGGAGGAGGGGCGGGGGCCGTCGGCCCTCGCCCCCACCCGGGTCACGCCCCCGCCGGGCTCACGCCTCGGCCGCGTGCAGACTCATCGGCCCGTAGATCTCCGTGGCGTCCTCGAACAGCCGCACCTGATCGGCACCGCCCTCCTGCAGGGCCTTCCAGTGCTCCCCGATCCAGGACTCGGCGTCCCCCTGAGTGGGGAACTCCTCCGGCGGCACCGCGGGCTGGACCTCCGTCCCGTCGGTCTTCTCGAACCGCCACGTCCATGCCGCCATGTACGCCTCCCATGTGTGTGAGCACACTGCACAGCGAAAAGCCGGATCTTGGTCCGGCTCCCGTCCAGAGCCTATGCGCTCCGCTGGGTGGGGCGTCATAGGGCTTGCGGGGGTGCGGGTCATCGGTTGGGTACGGGTCGACGGGGGTTGCTCGCGCCCGCGGGGCGGAGCCGCACATCGATACGGCCCGCGCCCCTATGGGGCGCCTCCGTCACGCGTGACGCATTGCCACGGGTGAGAATCGGGACGTGGAACTCACTCTGCTCGGCACCGGCGCCCCCGCGGGCCTCCCCCGCCCCGACTGTCCCTGCGCGGCCTGTGCGGCCGCTCTGGGTCCCGACGCGCGGGCGGCGACCGCGCTGCTCCTGGACGGGGCGCTGCTGCTCGACCTGACGCCGGGCGCGGCGTTCGCGGCGGCTCGGGCGGGCCGTTCCCTGACCGGCGTCCGGCAGGTGCTGCTGTCGCATCCGCACGACGGGCCCGCGGTCGAGGTGCCTGCGGGGCTGCCGCAGCCCGGACGGGTGCCGGACGGGCGGGAGTTGACGCTGCTGACGGGGCACCGGGTGCGGGCGGTGGCACTGGACGCGCCGGGCACGGGCTACGCGGTGACCGGGCCGGAGGGGCAGCGGCTGCTGTATCTGCCGCCCGGCGGGGCGCCGGCGGGCCTGGAGGCGCCGGCCGAGTCGTACGACATGGTCCTGGCGGACGTCGTGGGGCGGCCGGACGCGCTGGCGAAGCTGCGGGCGGTGGGGGCGGTCGGGCCGACGACGGACGTGGTCGCGGTCCACCTGGACCACGACGTGCCGCCCGGCCCGGAGCTCGGGCGGCGGCTCGCGGCGGCCGGTGCCCGGGCCGTGCCCGACGGGGTGACGCTGGTGGTCGGGGCGTACGAGGAGGTGCCGGACGTGCCGCGGCGGACGCTGGTGCTGGGCGGGGCGCGGTCGGGCAAGTCGGTGGAGGCCGAGCGGAGGCTGGAGGCCTTTCCGGACGTGCTGTACGTGGCCACGGGCGGGTCGCGCAACGGGGACACGGAGTGGTCCTCGCGGGTCTCGGCCCACCGGGAACGGCGGCCGGGGTCGTGGCAGACGGTCGAGACCTGCGACCTGGTGCCGTTGCTGGAGACGGAGGGGCCGCCCCTGCTCATCGACTGTCTGTCGCTGTGGCTGACCGACGCGATGGACGCCGCCGGGGCGTGGGACGACGCGGTGTGGGCGGAGCGGGGGGAGAAGGTGCTCCGGGAGCGGGTGCGGGAGCTCACGGAAGCGGTGCGGGTCACCCGGCGCACCGTGGTCGCCGTGTCGAACGAGGTGGGGTCGGGGATCGTGCCGTCGACGGCGTCGGGGCGGCGCTACCGGGACGAACTCGGGCGGCTGAACGCGGGGTTCGCGGACGAGTGCGAGCACGTGCTGCTGGTGGTCTCGGGGCAGGCCGTGGTGCTGCGGGGCTGACGGGGGCCCCGCGGCCCCCTCCGCCCGGGCCACGGAGCCTTGCCCCGGGCTGCAGGGCCTTCTCCCGGGCTACAGGGCTTGTCCCGGTTACAGGGCTCCCCCGGGTTACGGGCCCCGGGTTACAGGCCCCCGGGCCACAGGGCTTGTCCGGGTAACAGGGCTCCCCCCGGGCTACAGGGCTTATCCGGGCTACAGGCCTTCCCCTGGTTGAGGCCTCCCCCCGGGCTACAGGGCTTATCCGGGCTACAGGCCTTCCCCTGGTTGAGGCCTCCCCCCGGGCTACGGGGCTTTGCGGGCGATCACCCGGTACGTGTTGGCGAAGCGCGTGCGGCGGGCGACCGGGGCGATGAGCTGGTCGGCCAGCGCGGCCAGGGCCACCAAGGGCATTCCGGCGCGGAGCAGGGCCGTGCGGGTGTGGCGCCGGCCGGCGGGCGGGGGGATGGCCCGCCAGGGGGTGTCCGGCGCCGGCAGGGCGTGCGAGAGGGCCAGGGAGGCGGCGCCGGCCAGGTCGTGGGGGACGTGGACCGGGCGGTGGTCGAGCGTCAGGATCGCGCAGCCGGCCGACTCCAGTTCCGCGCGGACGTTCTGCGGGGGCAGGAGATGCAGGTGGCGCGGCTGGTCGTAGGGGAGCCACCAGCGGCCCAGAAGTGCCGCGAAGACGCTGCGCGGGCTGAGGGTCTCGATGAGCAGGTGGCCGCCCGGCCGCAGGACGGAAAGAGCGGCCCGGAGTTCCGCTCGGGGGTCCGGCGTGCCCTCCAGGTGGTGGAGCATGCTGACCACGTCGTAGCGGGCGCGCAGGGGGCCGGTGATCCGGGGGTCCGTCAGGCGGCCGACGTGGGCTTCCTCGACGCGCTCGGCCGTGCGGGCGCGGACCACGCGCGGGGTGGGGTCCAGGCCGTCGAAGGCGGTGTACGGGAAGAACTGCCGGGCCGTGGCGGGGAAGCGGGCGTGGCCCGTCCCGACGTCGAGCCAGCTCTCCGGTTCGCCGCAGCGCAACATGGCGCGGGCGGCCGAGCGGTGGCGGCGCGGGCTGCCGCGCAGGGCGAGGAGGCCGTCGCTCGCCGGGTCCCTGGGCGCCCCGCGCGCGGTCCGGTGGTAGAGGGCCAGGCCCTCCAGGGTGAGGCGGGGGTTCTGGAAGGTGTGGCCGCAGTCCCGGCAGGCGTCGACGGTGAAGCCGCCCGGCTTGTACTGCCGCAGGTCGCCGGTGCGCAGCCGGTTCCGCAGCCGTTCGGAGCCGCACCAGGGACAGTCCTCCCGGCGCGGTTCGTGGACCCGTGCGGTCGTCTGGGCCGGGGGTGCTGAGGAGGCGGGATGTGTGGTCATGGGCGGCTCCCGGGCGCGTCGGCGTACGGCAAGGACGTACGGCGGGGACGTCGCACGTAACACGTACGACAATCCGCTGCAAAACGGAACGTATGGGATGCCGATCTCGGGTGCAACGACGTGGCCGTGACGGAGTGGTGATGTGGCGCCGTGCCGTTCGACCGGGGCCGGTACTGTTCGGCGAATGAGCTCGCTTAATCTCGACGACTTCACCGATCTGATCGAGCGTCCGGACGGCGGGATCCGCCGTGACGCCGAGGCGCGCCGGGAGCGCCAGGTCGTGCCGCCCGGGTCGCTGGGCCGCCTCGACGAACTGGGTGAGTGGCTGGCGGCGGCGCAGTCGGCGGTGCCGGTGCGGCCGGTCGAACGCCCTCGGGTGGTGCTCTTCGCCGGTGACCACGGCATCGCCGGGCTGGGCGTCTCGGCCCGGCCGGCGGGCAGCGCCGCGGAGTCGGTGCGCGAGGTGCTGGAGGGCGGCCGGCCCGTGTCGATGCTGGCCCGGCGGCTGGGTGTGCCGGTACGGATCGTCGACATGGCCCTGGACTGCGACCCCGAGACGCTGCCCGAGGACGTCGTACGCCATCGGGTACGGCGCGGCAGTGGGCGGATCGACGTCGAGGACGCGCTGACCCCGGAGGAAGCCGAGGCGGCGTTCCGGGCGGGGATCGCGGTGGCCGACGAGGAGGCCGACTCGGGCACGGACCTGGTGGTGCTCGGCGATGTGAGCGTCGGCGGGACCACGGCGGCGAGCGTGCTGGTCGCGGCGTTGTGCGGGGTCGACGCTTCGGTCGTCACCGGGCGCGGCGGACTGGCGATCGACGACCTGGCGTGGATGCGCAAGTGCGCGGCGATCCGCGACGCGCTGCGCCGGGCCCGGCCGGTGCTCGGGGACCAGTTGCAGCTGCTGGCGGCGGTGGGCGGTGCCGACCTCGCCGCGATGACGGGCTTCCTGCTCCAGTGCGCGGTGCGCAAGCTGCCGGTGGTGCTCGACGGGGTCGTGACGGCCGCGTGCGCGCTGGTCGGGCAGCGGATCGCGTTCCGGGCGCCGGACTGGTGGCTGGCCGCGCACGACAGCGGGGAGCCCGGGCAGGCGAAGGCGCTGGACCGGATGGCCCTGGAGCCGCTGCTGGCCCACGGGGTGACCGTCGGGGAGGGCACGGGCGGTCTGCTGGCGCTGCCGCTGGTGCAGGCCTCGGCCGCGCTGGCGGCGGAACTGCCCGAGAAGCCGAAGGAGTCCGAAGAACCGGCTGAGCGGGAGGCGCCGGAGGAGCCGGCCCAGCCGGAGACCTCCGAGACCTCCGAGACCTCCGAGACCTCCGAGACCTCCGAGACCTCCGAGACCTCCGAGACCTCCGCCGAGCGGTAGCACCCCCGAGATCCAGGTCACTCACGCCTGGCTCAACTTCGTCCCGTTCCGGTCGGTCTTGGAACGTGGTGTCGGTTTGACTGAGTCGCAGACACCCTCAGACATCGCCGCGCACGGACGAGGACGACCGCCGGATGACCACGCTCGCCCGCTGGGCCCGCGCCGAATGGGGGCGGCTGTACGCCGCGGTGCGCGGGCCGCTGGCCGAGCGGCGGTGGCGGGCCGTGCCGCTGGCGGGCGCGGCCGTGTGCCTCACGGCCGTGCTGCACCTCGTGCACAGCCAGGCGTGGGGCTACCGGTTCGTGCAGGACGTCGGCGGAGTGCGGGCCGTGGACCCGTTGTGGCCGGCGCTGCTGCGGACACCGCTGTCGCTGTTCGTGCCCGCCCTGGACCTGCCGGTGTGGGGCGCGCTGGTGCAGATCCTGCTGGTGTTCGGCATCGCCGAGCTGTGCCTGGGCCGGTGGCGGACGCTGGCCGTCGCCTATGTGGCGACGCTCGCGGGCACGCTGTACGCACGCCTGAGCATCCGGCTGGGCCCGCACTCGCCGCTCGGCCTGCCCGCCTCGGACGCCTGGGTCGTGGACACCGGGCCGTCGGCGGCGGTGGTGGGCCTGGCCGTCGTCCTGGGCTGGCGCTACCGCGCGTACGTCACGGCCTCGGTGGTGATCGCGGCGATGGTGGTCGAGGTGGTGCTGAAGGAGAACCTCGCGGGCAAGGAACACCTCGCCGCGATCATGGCGGTGCTGGTGCTGTGCGGGGCCGGCGAGCTGCGTCAGCGGCGCTCCAGGGACCGGGTCGGCTCGGGGTCGGGGGTACCGCCGATCCAGTCCTGAAAGGCGCGCCGGGGGCCCAGCCAGCGGCGGTCGTGGTGGTAGGCCCGCAGACCGGACTTGGCGCGGGCGCGGGGCCGGTTCCGGTAGAACCGCTTGGCCCACGGAGAGGTGGGGCGAGCCAGCCGTACGGCGCCGATCAGGGCGACGAGGGGGACGATCAGGCCCAGGACGGCGATGCGGAGCTTGCCCTTGAACAGGGCGATGAGGGCGAACGCGAAGTTCACGAGGACGTTCGCGAGGACGACGGCCCGGTTCTGCTGCTGGTCCTCGTTGAGGTCGTTGACGCCCAGCGGGGAGAAACCGATCAGGAGCAGGCCGACGAGGGAGGCGGTGAGGACGACCATCTCCACGCTCTTGCGGCCGTCCGGGGTCCAGTAGACGTCGGCGAGGTGCAGGACGAGGGCGAACTCGTCCATGACGAGGCCCGCGCCGATGCCGAAGATCACGGCGGCCAGCGCCGAGCCGAAACCGTACTGGCCGCCGGCGACCGCGCCGAAGCCGCCGATGATCGTCAGGATGACGCCGGGGACCACGTGGTGGACGTGGACACCGCCGCTGCCGCTGATGTTGCGGAAGGGGCCCTTGCCCGCGCGGATGAGACGGGTGATGCCCCGGGTGATCAGGAAGGTCAGGACGAAGGAGACGAGAGCGAGAAGCAACGGCAGCTTGCCGGGTTCCATGATGTTCCGCTCGAACCATCCCATATGGGAACTTTATCCTCGGCTGCCGTTCCCGCCCTCCTGACCGGCCGATAGCCTGCGCCGGTGCCCAGAACCCCACCCTTCGACGGCCTCCGCTTCGCCTTCGGCACCCTCACCGTGATCCCCGTCCGGGTGACCCGATGGGACCGGGAGGCCGCGCGCGGCGGCATGCTGTGCGCTCCGCTGGCCGGGCTGGCGGTCGGAGCCGCTGCCGCCGGGCTCGGGCTGGTCCTGCTGTTCCTCGGCGCGGGCGCGCCGCTCGCGGCCGTGGCGACCGTCGCCGTCCCGGCCGCCCTCACCCGGGGGCTGCATCTCGACGGGCTCGCGGACACCGCCGACGGGCTGGGCAGCGGCAGGCCCGCCGAGGACGCGCTGCGGATCATGAAGCAGTCGGACATCGGGCCGTTCGGGGTGATCACCCTCGTCCTCACCCTGCTCGCGCAGATCGCAGCGCTCGCCCAGGCGTACGACGCCTCCTGGGCCCGGGGCGCGTGCGCCGCCGTCGTCTCCGCGACCCTCGCCCGGCTGGCCCTGACCCTGGCGGCCCGGGCCGGAGTGCCTGCGGCGCGGCCGGAGGGGCTGGGGGCGGCCGTCGCGGGTGTGGTGCCGCTGCGGGGGGCCCTGGTCGCCGCTCTGGCCGTCGCGGGAGCCGCCGCGGCGGCCGGTGCCCTCCTCGGGCCGTACGACATGGTCCGGAGCGTGCTCGCGGTCGTCCTGTCCGTGGCCGCCGCCGAGGCGCTGCTGCGCCACTGCACGCGCCGCTTCGGCGGGGTCACGGGGGATGTCTTCGGCGGTCTGGCGGAGACGGCGGCGACCACGGCGCTGATCGTTCTGTCACTGGGCTGAAACGATCTCCGCGTCCCTCGCCCGCACGGCCCGCTCAGCCGCTAGCTTCCTGCCCGACACACAAGTGATCGGGGGACGTTCATGCCGAAGCTGCGCCGTGCCATGGCCTGGCTCGTCGATTTCGCACTGGTGGTGGCGCTGGCCTCGGCGCTCGCCGTGCTCACCTTCCACCGGGTCTCCGCGCTCGTCACCGACGTGCCCGAGCTGGCCACCCGCGGCGGTTTCGACCTGCTGACCTCGCGCGGTGACGTGCTCGACGCCTCCCAGGACCTGGGCCTGACGCTGTGGAACAAGTCGGTGCTGTACGTCGAGCAGGCCTTCGGGCTGCTGGTGCTGACGGTGTTCCTCTACCAGTGGGCATGCCTGGCCCTGGCCGGGCGCACGGTCGGCAAGGCCCTGACCGGGCTCAAGGTCACTCCGAGCCGGCCGCCCAGGGTCCGGGCCGCGCGGCGGGCCGCGGTCACCACCGCGGCGGACGTCGCCGTGTACGCCGTGGCCTGCGTGCTGCTGGTCGAGGGGTGGGTCGTGCTGTCGGTGCTGGTGTGGGCGGTCGCGGTGGTGCTGTTCCTGCTGAACGCGCTGCCGGTCCTCTCCCCCGGCCGCCGGTCCCTCGCCGACCGCCTCGCGGGCACGGCGGTCACCGGGATCGGGCTCAGCACGCCTGTCGCCACGCCCCTAGTTCGTACTTCTTGAGCAGTGAACTCAGTTTCAGCCGGCGGGACTCGGCGCAGAAGCGCCCGGTGGGCACCTCGTACTCGACGTGGAAGACGGCCTTGCCCGCCTCGACGAACGGCTTGAGGGCCGCGCACTCGCCGTACTGGGCGCACTGCTCGTTGACCGCGAAGTCGAAGTCCCCGACCAGGTCCGGGATCTGGTCCAGGTCGTTCTTCAGACCGACGGCCAGGCCCCGGTCGTGGGCCAGCCGGGCGATGAGGCGGTTGTAGCGCAGCTGGTCGGCGGCGGTCAGCGGGAAGCCCGTGTCATTGCGGTAGCCGTCCATGTTGTCGGGCTCCACCGCGTCGAAGCCCTTGTCGCGGCACATGTCCATACGGGCCGCCATGAGCGGCTCCAGGACGTCGGTGCGGCGGATGTCGAGCCAGCGCTCGCCCTCCCAGCCGTTGCCCCGGCCGAGGACCCGCTTCGGGAACTTCTCCGCGTCCGGGCGGAACTCCTCCCAGGCGCCGGTGGACAGGTAGCAGATGACCTTGCGGTCCTCGCGGTGCAGCCGGGCGACGGTGTCCCCGGAGTGGTCGAAGCCGTCGATGTCGTAGACCGGTACGTCGACGGAGGTGTCCAGACGCCCGCTGAGCTGCCACTGCCAGGCGGTGCCGGGCCGGGGCTGCCAGCGGGCTCCGGGCTTGTCGTCGGGCTCCTGGGTGCAGGCGGCGAGCAGGAGGACCAGCAGGGCGACGAGCAGGGACGGGCGTCTCACGGGGTGCTCTCCGGGTTCTGCAGGGTGTACGGGAGTGTGCCCCAAGGATGATCTCCGTTACCGGGCACCGCGCAGTGCACCGCCGCGCCCCGCGCCCGGGCCAGGCCCTCGGGGTCGGCGCCGGGCGGTACGCCGTACACCAGGTGGCACAGCCGCACCCCGCCGCCGCCCCGCCAGGGCTGGTCAGGCAGGGCCTGGTAGGAGGCCCAGGTGCCCTCGAAGGTGACGAGGACGTCGGCGATGCGGGCGTAGCAGGGGTGCGGTGCCGTGCCGTGGTTGAGGACGAGGGTGGCGCAGCCGACGCCCCAGGCCGCGACCGCCAGCTTCTGGTAGTGCTCGAACTGCTCGGGCCCGGCGGGGACCTGGTCGAGGAAGGCGCCGTCGGTGCCGTACCAGTCGCGGTGCCGGGTGAGGTCGCGGACGACGTCGGTGGCGGCGCGGCGGCCGTAGTCGGTGTCAGCGTACCCGAGGACCCGGACTCCCGCGGCCCGCAGCCGGGCGGCGACCTCGGCGAAGGCCGCGTCGGGGCGGTCGCCGGGGCCACTGGCCGGGTTGAGGACGACCCCGTACAGGCGGGGCGCCGCCGCTACGATCGCCTCCCATTCGGCGGGGCGGACGGACGGGTGCTCGTAGTACGGGACCAGGAGAGTACTCATCGGTGGGCGGTTGCCCTTCCCAGCAGATGGCACACCAGGGCGGCTTGGACGGCGGCCGCCGTGCCGTACACGACCGCTCCCGCCACGTGCGGATCGCCGGTGCGGGTGACGAGGAGCAAGGTCTGGACGAGGGCCGCGGCACAGCACACCGCCGTGGCTGCGGTCACCGCGCCGAACGACTGGAGCAGCAGGCCCGTCCACAGGACCACGCCCAGCAGGAGCAGCCCGGCCGCCCGGACACCGCCCGGTACCGGGGCGTGCGGCCACATGGCTGAGGCGGCGAGGCTCAGCGCGAGCAGGACCGCGAGGTAGGCGGCCAGGCACCGCACGACCGTCAGGACCGTGGTCCGCCGGAAGTCCCGGGCGGTGCTGCTGGAGCGCAGACCGGCGAGGCTGCCGCTGCGGAAGCGGTACAGCAGCCACTCGGCGGGCCCCATGCTGAGGGTGAGTGCCACGGCGGCGGGCGCGGCGACCACGCCTGCCGACTCGCCGGCGAGGACGTCGCCGAGCGCCGCGTGCAGCACGAGCACACCGGTGGCGAGCCCGAACAGGGCATACGGCAGGGAGCCCGTGAGCCGTGGTCCGGCGGGGCGGCGGTGTGCGGGGAGGGTGCCGAACCCGCCGAACGGGAGCAGGGCGACGAGGCCCGCCGTCCAGCCGTGCTCGTCCTTGAGGGCGGGTGCCACCTCACGCAGCGCGAGCAAGGCGACCGCCGCCAGCGAGCCCAGCAGCAGGGCCGGGCCCGCGGTCTCGGGCAGCGGGCCGGCGAGTGACAGGACCGCGCCCGTCGCCATCGGTGCGAGTGCGAGCAGCAGGAGCCGCTCCCTGCCCATCACCAGCAGGACGGTCGCCGCGGCCAGGTAGCAGGACTGCCCGGCGGCGAAGGCGACCACCGCGGGGGCGGCGCCGCCCGCGAACGACACGGCGACCAGAGAGCCGAGCAGCGCGCCCGCCGGGGCCCCGAGCAGCAGGGCGCGCCGGGCCGCCGGGCGGTCGCCGAGCCCCAGCCACGCGTACGCCCGGTGGGCGAGGCCCTGGTTCCAGGTCCAGCCGCACAGGGCACCCGCCAGCAACGGGACCGTGCCCGCGGGGAGCCCGTGGTCGCCCGGGCCGGTGAACAGGGGCGCGCCGAGGACGTAGGCGAGTCCGGGCAGGGCGAAGACGACGCCGCGCAGCAGGCAGCCGAGGAGGCCGGTCTGCCAGGGGTCGGGGGCGGGGCCGTCAGGCTCGGGGTAGCGGCGTTCGACGCGTTCGTAGAGGGTCTCGGCGAGCGCGAAGGAGTTCTTCACGCCGTACCGCTCGCGTATCTGGTCGTCGGAGAGGCCGTCGGACTCCAGCAGGGCGGCTATCTCGTCCGGATGGACGGCCGCGGCTATGAACTCCTCCAACCGGCCGGCGAGTTCGTCGACCGGGTCGGGCCGGGCCCAGCTGGGGGTGCGCTGCCGGGGGATGGCCGGGAGGGTGTCGGGGCCGGAGCCCGGGGGGAGCCAGACCATTCCGCTCACCAGCCGGCCCCGTCCGTCGCGACGGACGCGTACCAGGGGTCGCGCAGTTCCAGGGTCCAGTCGGCGACGGTCTCCAGGGTCGGCTCGTACACCTCGTCCTCGCCCGCGAGTTCCTTGTAGATGGTGCGGAAGGCGTCCACCGAGCGGCGCAGCGTGAACCGGTCGATGACGCGCTGGCGTGACAACTCACCCAGTCCCAGGCGCCGTCGGTCGTCCTTCAGCAGGGTGAGCGCGGCGGCGGCCATCTTCTCCGGCTCGCGCGGGGGCACCACCAGGCCCGTGTCGCCGACGGCCTCGCGCACCCCGCCGACGTCGGTGGACACCGTCGTACGGCCGCAGGACATGGCCTCGATGATGGAGAACGGGAAGCCTTCGGAGATCGACGACAGCATGACGAGGTGCCCGGCCGCGTAGGCGCGCCAGACCTCGGTGATGCGGCCCTCGAAGGTCAGGCCGTCGGTGACGCCCAGTTCGGCGGCGAGCTTCTCGAGGCGGGTGCGGTAGGCCTCGCCGCCGGGCGGGACCGGGCCGAAGAGCCTCAGCCGGGTCGCCGGGATCTCGGCGCGCACCATGGCGTAGGCGCGGATCAGGGTCTCCAGGTCCTTGATGGGGTCGATCCGGCCGCACCAGGACAGGGTGGGGACCTCGGGCTCGGGGCCGGCGTGCGGGAACGCGGCCGGGTCGACGCCGTTGTAGACCGTGCGGATCTTGCCGGCGTCGGCGCCGCCGCGCTCCTCCCAGCGGCGGTTGTACTGGTTGCAGGGGGTGATCAGGTCGGCGGCGCGGTAGCCGTAGGAGTTCAGCTCGCGGTAGAAGCCCAGCATGAAGGCCTTCACGGGCCAGCGCTGGGTGCCCTGGCGGTAGCCGAGGTAGCGCTCGCGCAGGTAGATGCCGTGCTCGGTGAGCAGGAACGGCACGCCGTCCAGGTGGCGCGCGGCGAGCGCGGGGAGGGTCGCGAGGCCGCTGCTGACGGCGTGTGCGACGGAGTCCTCGGGGATGCGGACGCCGAGCGGGCGCAGCGCGTGTTCCAGCAGGTCGGTCGCGGTCAGCGCGTCGTGCACGGTGGGGTGGGCGGCGGCCGTCGGCAGATGCGGCATCGTCCAGATCCACATCAGGGACCGCAGCGCCGACTCGGTGCGCAGCGCCGCCGGCAGCAGTCCGTCCCGGGCCAGTACGGCCAGCTCCTCCAGGGACTCGCCGAAGTCGGCGTGTGAGCCGGGGTCCAGGAAGGAGAGCAGGAACCGCTCGTAGCTCTCGGTGAAGCGGCGGCGGGCCCTGCCGTACGGGGGTCTCGTGCGGCCGGGGCGCGGGCCCCAGGTCGGGACCGGGGTGTGCTCGTAGACGTTGGGCGGCAGTTCCCAGGTGACGGGTTCGCGGCCGTTGCCGGTGAGCGAGACGATGTGGAAGTCGACCTCGGGCATGCCCTTGACGAGCTGGTCGCACCAGGTGCTGACGCCGCCGTGGACGTGCGGGTAGGTGCCTTCCGTGAGCATGGTGACATGACGGCCTGTGCGCCTCATGTGTGTTTCCCCCTGTGGTGCGGATGGTGTGCGGGGAACTGCTGCCGGGGCCCGAGGCGGGCCCGTCGCGGCTGGTCGCGCAGTTCCCCGCGCCCCTCTAGGGCAGCTTCAGCGTGAGAGCCGACTGGAGCGCTGCCGGGGTCGTCCAGGCGGAGCGGGCTCCGGCGTACGGGGTGCCGAACGCCGTCGTGCCCAGCACGAGTTGCTTCTTCGTGCCCTCCGGGGCGGTCACCGGGATCTGGGTGCCGGACGGGGCGGTGACCGTGACCGTTCTCCCGATGCGGTACGCCGTGACGCGGTTGTCCGCCAGGGCGCTCTGCCAGGCGGCGCGGCGCTGCACTTCGGTGCCGATCGCGCTGTGCCGGGGGTTCTCCAGCGGGGTGCCGTCGGTGAACAGCGCCCGGTAGTCGGCGAGCACCTTCTCCATGACGGGGTAGAGCAGCCGGTCCTCGGCCAGGTTGGACTGGTGCGCGTAGTGCGGCCGGGGATCGCCCGCGAGGGCGTGCCCGAGGGCGGTGCGGGCCTCCTGCGGGACGATGTGCTCGGCGTAGCCCGTGGCCGGGTCGAGCGGCTCGTCGAGACACGTCGACGTCGGGTTGTCCTCGCAGACGCCGCTGCCGCCGTCGCCGCGCGAGGTGTAGACCCAGTTGTACTCGTCGGCCATCTCGGCCGCCGTGCCCACGTTGTAGTACACGTTCATCGGGTGGCGCGGGACGGTCAGGGCTTTGCCGACCGCCCGCTGCCCGGGCTCGCGCGAGTTGTCCGAGGCGATCCACTTGACGCCGGTGTCGGCGAGGGCGCCGGCCAGGTTCGGGTTGTCGTCCGGCTGCTGCGGCAGGGTCTTCAGGCCGGAGTGCTCGCCGGTGACCAGCTCGGTGCGGTCGACGGGCAGGCCCTTGTTCACGGCCCAGGCGTGGTTGTCCCGGATCTGCGCGGCGATCTCGGCGCGGCTCATGTACTTCGTCGAGCCGTCGGCGTTCTTCGCGCAGCTCCACGGCACGCTCGAGGTGTCCTGGACGCAGCCGAGGAACGGGTGCGTGTAGGTGTGGTTGACCCAGCGGTACCGCGCCTTGTCGGCGAGCAGCCGGGTGGTGAGGGCGTCGGTGCCGCCGTGCTCGGTCTTCCACTCCTCGCCGGAGCCGGCGTTGAAGACCATGTCCATGGTGAAGCCGTGCTCGCGCTGCCACTGGGCGGCGTAGGCGGCGTCGTCCGCGGTCATGCGGATCGGCGCGGTACCCTCGCCGTCGCCGCCCGCGCAGTCGAAGTCGCCCGGGGTGCAGTTGCGTTCGGTGTCCCAGCGGCTGTCCGGGGCGAACACGTCGTCGACGTGCACCGCGAAGGAGTTACGGGTCCGGCCCAGGTGCACGCCCTGGGTGAGCCACTCGACGATGCCGCGCGCCAGCAACCGGAACTGCTGCTGGTTGTTGTTGTAGGCGAAGGTCACCACGAGTTCGCGGCGGCCGTCGTGGGCGTACTCGCCGACGAGGCTGCCGCGGCCGGTGCCGCCGGGCACGGGGATGTCGACGTAGCTGGTGAAGCCCGTGCGGGGCCGGGCTGCGTAGCCGTAACTCTCCTGCACGGCCGGGGCGTTGTCCTCGAAGCGGAACGCGCCGTCGAGATAGCCGAAGGAGCCGGCCTTCCCGGCCGCGGTGACGGATGCCGCGTGGCCGTCAAGAGTGCCCGCCCAGCCACCCTCACCGGTGTAGTCGAGGCCGACCCCCGGGTGCGCCCAGGTGTAGGCGTCGACCTGCGGGATGCCGTACGTCCGCTCGTAGGTCTCCAGCGCGGTCTGCTCGGCGGAGTCCGCGCCGAACGGGGCCTCGTTGGGCAGGACGACGCCCTGGTACTTGGCGCGGGGCCGGCCGTTCACGGTGTCGCTCAGGAACGCGGCCGTGATCTTCGGTCGGCCGGAGTCGTTCAGGTCGATGGTCGTGTACGGGACGCCCGTGCTTCTGAGCTGGGCGGTGACGGCCTTCACGGGGCTGTCGCCGTTGTCCACCACGAGCACCTTCAGATCGATGCGTGGTTCCTCCGCGGCCGCCGCCCCGGGCGCTGTCGCCCCGGCCGTGATCACGCCTGCCGCCGTCATCGCGGCGGCCGTCCTTCTCCATCCGCGCGCACGCTGCGCCATGGTTCCTCCCCCAGAAGATCCCAGGAATCCTCTTGAGTTCGAACAGAGGAGGACCCGTGGAAATCATGCAAAGCGGCGAGCAGGACGCTCACCGGATCGCGACGAGTGTGACTCAGTTCACCGACATGGAGGATCAAGAAATGGCCACTACGCCACCGACAGGTGAACGCCCGCAGGAATGAGCGAACGGGGCCACGCGCGTAGTCTCGTCGTCGAGTGTTCGCCGCACCGGGGAAGGCCCCGTGAGGCCCGGACCCTGGGGTCGGAATAGGGTCGGCTGTCGGGCCCGGTCGACCCACACCGTTCGACCACTGCAACTTCACACCGGAAGCGAGATTTCACCACCGTGACTGCTCTCACTCTCAGCACCGCCGCGGCGCCCGGCCTGCGGGCCGACGCGATCGTGATCGGTGTCGCCAAGGGTGCCAAGGGACCGGTCGTCGCACCGGGCGCCGAGGCCGTGGACAAGGCGTACGACGGCAGGCTGGCCGGCGTCCTGGAGACGCTCGGCGCCTCCGGCGGCGAGGGCGAGGTGACGAAGCTGCCGGCGCCGTCCGGCTTCAAGGCACCGCTCGTCCTGGCGGTCGGCCTGGGCGCGGTCCCGGAGAAGGACGCCGAGTACGACACCGAGGCCCTGCGCAAGGCCGCCGGTGTCGCCGCCCGCGCCCTGGCCGGATCCAAGAAGGCCGCCTTCGCACTGCCGCTGGACGACGTCGCCGACGCCGCCGCGATCGGGGAGGGCGCGCTGCTCGGCGCGTACTCCTTCGACGCCTACAAGGACAACGGCAAGGACCCCAAGGCGAAGAACGGCAAGGCGCCCCTCGCCGAGATCGCCCTGCTCGGCGGCAAGCCCCGCGACAAGGCGTACAAGGCCGCCGTCGAGCGGGCCGTGGCCGTGTCCGAGGAGCTCAACCGCGCCCGCGACCTGGTCAACACCCCGCCGAACGACCTGAACCCCGAGTCGTTCGCCGCGATCGCCCAGGCCGCGGCCAAGGAGCACGGCATCAAGGTGCAGGTGCTCGACGAGAAGGCCCTGGTCAAGGGCGGCTACGGCGGCATCCTCGGCGTCGGGGCGGGCTCCGCGGCGGGGCCGCGCCTGGTGAAGCTGTCCTACACCTCCTCGAAGGCGAAGAAGCACCTCGCCCTCGTCGGCAAGGGCATCACCTACGACTCGGGCGGCATCTCGCTGAAGCCGGCCGGTCACAACGAGACGATGAAGTGCGACATGAGCGGCGCGGCCTCGGTGTTCGCCGCGGTCGTCGCCGCCGCGCGTCTCGGCCTGGAGGTCAACGTCACCGGCTGGCTCGCCCTGGCCGAGAACATGCCCTCCGGTTCCGCGACCCGTCCGGGTGACGTGCTGCGGATGTACAGCGGCAAGACGGTGGAGGTGCTCAACACCGACGCCGAGGGCCGGCTGGTGCTGGCGGACGCCCTGTGGGCGGCGTCGCAGGAGAAGCCGGACGCGATCGTGGACGTGGCGACGCTGACCGGGGCGATGGTGCTGGCGCTGGGCAACCGGACGTTCGGGATCATGGGCAACGACGACGCGTTCCGCGCCGCGCTGTGCGAGGCCGCCGAGGAGGTCGGCGAGCCGGCGTGGCCGATGCCGCTGCCGGAGCACCTGCGCAAGGGCATGGACTCGGCCACGGCCGACATCGCGAACATGGGTGAGCGGATGGGCGGCGGCCTGGTCGCCGGTCTGTTCCTGCGCGAGTTCGTGGGCGAGGGCATCACCTGGGCGCACCTGGACATCGCCGGGCCGGCCTTCAACGAGGGCGGGCCTTTCGGGTACACGCCGAAGGGTGGCACCGGGACCGCCGTGCGGACGCTGGTGCGGCTGGCCGAGCTGACGGCTGCGGGCGATCTGGGCTGAGCCCGGCCCGAGAGCTCGGTCTCGCCGGCTGTGTGGCGAGTGCGGGGGCGTGGGGGCTGTTCGCGCAGTTCCCCGCGCCCCTTCGGGCACGATCCGCCTTCGGCCACAGGCCCACCCCGGACGCTGCTCGCGCCCGCGCGGCGGAGCCGCAGTCGGACACGGCCCCGCGCCACTTCGGGGCACGTGCTCCCTCGGGGGTCCGGCTCATCTGAACGTGGGGTGTCTCACACAGCAGCCCGGCGTCTCTTTGTGTGTCGACAAGTGCGAAGATGGGGCTCGGCAGGACAGGGCCCCACCGAAGGGCCGAAGAACGAGCGGCCGGACACCAGCCGCCTGCCGGTCACTGAAGACCGGCTCACGGCGCACATGCATGGAGGACGTGACGTGGCGAACGACGCCAGCACCGTTTTCGACCTAGTGATCCTCGGCGGTGGCAGCGGTGGTTACGCCGCGGCCCTGCGCGGGGCGCAGCTGGGCCTGGACGTCGCCCTGATCGAGAAGGACAAGGTCGGCGGCACCTGCCTGCACCGGGGATGCATCCCCACCAAGGCCCTGCTGCACGCGGGCGAGATCGCCGACCAGGCCCGCGAGAGCGAGCAGTTCGGTGTGAAGGCCTCCTTCGAGGGCATCGACATCGCCGGGGTCCACAAGTACAAGGACGGCGTGGTCGCGGGCCTGTACAAGGGCCTGCAGGGGCTCGTCGCCTCCCGGAAGGTGACGTACATCGAGGGTGAGGGACGACTGTCCTCCCCGACCTCCGTCGACGTGAACGGCCGCCGCGTCGAGGGCCGCCACATCCTGCTCGCGACCGGCTCCGTGCCGAAGTCGCTGCCCGGCCTGGAGATCGACGGCAACCGGATCATCTCCTCCGACCACGCCCTCGTCCTGGACCGCGTGCCCAAGTCCGCGATCATCCTGGGCGGCGGTGTCATCGGCGTCGAGTTCGCCTCCGCGTGGAAGTCCTTCGGCACCGAGGTCACGATCGTCGAGGGCCTGAAGCACCTCGTCCCGGTCGAGGACGAGAACTCCTCCAAGCTCCTGGAGCGCTCGTTCCGCAAGCGCGGCATCAAGTTCAACCTGGGCACCTTCTTCCAGAAGGCCGGGTACACCCAGGACGGCGTCAAGGTCACCCTCGCCGACGGCAAGGAGTTCGAGGCCGAGGTCCTGCTGGTCGCCATCGGCCGCGGCCCGGTCTCCCAGGGCCTGGGCTACGAGGAGCAGGGCGTCGCGATGGACCGCGGCTACGTCCTGGTCGACGAGTACATGCGCACGAACGTGCCGACCGTCTCCGCCGTCGGTGACCTCGTCCCGACCCTCCAGCTCGCGCACGTCGGCTTTGCCGAGGGCATCCTGGTGGCGGAGCGCCTGGCCGGTCTGAAGACCGTTCCGATCGACTACGACGGCGTCCCGCGGGTGACGTACTGCCACCCGGAGGTCGCCTCCGTGGGTATCACCGAGGCCAAGGCCAAGGAGATCTACGGCGCGGACAAGGTCGTCGCGCTCAAGTACAACCTCGCGGGCAACGGCAGGAGCAAGATCCTGAACACCGCGGGCGAGATCAAGCTCGTCCAGGTCAAGGACGGTGCCGTCGTCGGCGTCCACATGGTCGGCGACCGCATGGGCGAGCAGGTCGGCGAAGCCCAGCTGATCTACAACTGGGAGGCGCTGCCCGCCGAGGTCGCTCAGCTCATCCACGCCCACCCCACCCAGAGCGAGGCGCTCGGCGAGGCCCACCTGGCCCTGGCCGGCAAGCCCCTCCACGCGCACGACTGATCCCTCGGTCGACGAACGCGACGACACAGACTTCCGCACTTTCCGTAAGGAGCAACCGAAACCATGGCGGTTTCCGTAACCCTTCCGGCGCTCGGCGAGAGCGTCACCGAGGGCACTGTCACCCGCTGGCTGAAGGCCGAGGGCGAGCGCGTCGAGGCTGACGAGCCGCTGCTCGAGGTGTCGACCGACAAGGTCGACACCGAGATTCCTTCGCCGGCCGCCGGTGTCCTGGCTTCCATCAAGGTCGCCGAGGACGAGACGGTCGAGGTCGGCGCCGAGCTGGCCCTGATCGACGACGGCAGCGGCGCGCCCGCCGCCGCCCCGGCCCCGGAGGCCGAGCAGGTCTCCGAGCCCGCCCCAGAGCCGGCTCCGGCCGCCCCGTCCACCGAGCAGGCCGCCCCGGCGCCCGCTCCCACCGCCGACGCCGCCGCCGGCGGCGGCTCCGCCGAGGGCACGGACGTCGTCCTGCCCGCGCTCGGCGAGTCCGTAACCGAGGGCACCGTCACCCGCTGGCTGAAGTCGGTCGGTGACAGCGTCGAGGCCGACGAGCCGCTGCTGGAGGTGTCGACGGACAAGGTCGACACCGAGATCCCCGCCCCCACCTCCGGCACGCTGCTGGAGATCGTGGTCGGCGAGGACGAGACCGCCGAGGTCGGCGCCAAGCTCGCCGTCATCGGCGAGGCGGGTGCCGCTCCGGCCGCCGCCCCGGCACAGGAGGCCCCGGCAGCCCCGGCGCAGCCCGAGCCCGCCCAGGCCCCGGCGCCGCAGCAGCCCGCCCCGGCCCAGCAGGCCCCGGCCGCTCCGGCTCCGCAGGCTCCGTCGGCTCCGGCCCCGCAGCAGCAGGTCACCCCGGCTCCCGACCCGGCCCCGGCCGCTCCGGCGCCCGCCCCGGCTCCGGCGCAGGCCCCGGCCGCTCCGGCCGCCGCCCAGCCGGCCGACGACGGCGCCTACGTCACCCCGCTGGTGCGCAAGCTCGCCGCCGAGAACGGCGTCGACCTGGCCGGCGTCAAGGGCACCGGTGTCGGTGGCCGGATCCGCAAGCAGGACGTCATCGCCGCCGCCGAGGCCGCGAAGGCCGCCACCGCTGCTCCGGCTCCGGCCGCCGCCCCGTCGGCCGCCAAGAAGGCCCCGGTGCTGGAGGCGTCCCCGCTGCGTGGCCAGACCATCAAGATGCCGCGGATCCGCAAGGTCATCGGCGACAACATGGTCAAGGCCCTGCACGAGCAGGCGCAGCTGTCCTCGGTCGTCGAGGTCGACGTCACGCGTCTGATGAAGCTGCGCGCCCGTGCCAAGGACGCGTTCGCGTCGCGTGAGGGCGTCAAGCTCTCCCCGATGCCGTTCTTCGTCAAGGCCGCGGCCCAGGCGCTGAAGGCGCACGCGCCGATCAACGCCAAGATCAACGAGGCCGAGGGGACCATCACCTACTTCGACACCGAGAACGTCGGTATCGCGGTGGACTCCGAGAAGGGCTTGATGACCCCGGTCATCAAGAACGCCGGTGACCTCAACCTCGCCGGCATCGCCAAGGCCACGGCCGACCTGGCGGGCAAGGTCCGCGCCAACAAGATCACCCCGGACGAGCTGTCCGGCGCGACCTTCACCATCTCCAACACCGGGTCGCGCGGCGCGCTCTTCGACACGATCATCGTGCCGCCGGGCCAGGTCGCGATCCTCGGCATCGGTGCGACGGTCAAGCGTCCGGCCGTCATCGAGACGGAGGACGGCCCGGTCATCGGCGTCCGCGACATGACGTACCTGACCCTGTCCTACGACCACCGCCTGGTGGACGGCGCCGACGCCGCCCGTTACCTGACGGCGGTCAAGGCCATCCTGGAGGCGGGCGAGTTCGAGGTCGAGCTCGGCCTCTGACCTCGGGTTCCACGGCTGATCGGTGCCCCGTCCGGATCTTCCGGGCGGGGCACCGTCGTATCCAGGGGCGCGGGGCTGTGTCGATGTGCGGCTCCGCCGCGTGGGCATGACGGGCCGCGACGGCGCCGCAGCCCACAACCACCCCGCACCCCCGTGTAAGTCTCGTCTCACCTGCGCCAGAGCGCCCCCAGCCACCTCACCCGCGGAGCGAACCGGCCGTATTGTCTAAACGTCAATCCCGTCTAAGGAGCCCTCATGACCGCGCCCGTCATCCACTCGCTCCGCGAGCAGATCCGCGAGCACATCCTGGAGGGGATCATCAGCGGACGCTGGCAGCCGGGCGAGCGGATCGTGGAGCGCCGGATCGCTACCGAGCTGGAGGTCAGCCAGACCCCGGTCCGCGAGGCCCTGCGCGAGCTGGAGTCGCTGCGCCTGATCGAGTCCGCTCCGAACAAGGGCGTGCGCGTCCGCAACCTCACGGCCGCCGACCTGGAGGAGAGTTACCCGGTCCGGGCCGGTCTGGAGGCCATCGCCGCGGAGCTGGCCGCCCAGGGCCTCGCGGAGGACTGCTCGGCACTGGAACCCCACGTCAGCGCCCTGTACGAGGCCGACCGCAGCTCCGACGGCACGGCTCAGGTCCGCCACACCGTCGCCTTCCACCGCGAACTCGTGCGTGCCGCGGGCAATTCCGTCCTGCTGCACACCTGGGAAGGCCTCGGCATCGAGGTGTTCACGGCCCTGTCGATCCGCTGGCTGGGCACCCGGCAGCAGTCGTACGCGGAGGAGCACGAGGAGCTCGTCGCCGCGTTCAAGCGCCGCGACCCCCGCATCGCAGAACTCGTGAAGGCCCACGTCCTGGGTTGTGCGCCCCGGGCGTGACACCCGAGCACACCCTCGCTCATACGCCTCCGACCTGCGGAAACCGCTCACACGCCAGTCACCGCGTGCCATGGCCTGAGGCACCCCGTGCCTATTTTCTCGTGATCAAGAGGTTTTGCCGCTCAACCCTTTGATCGATCATCGATCAGCGGGTTACAGTCACCGACGGGCTTGCCACCCAAGCCCCAGCCCTGTCCTGCCAAAGACAAAGGGCACCCCCGATCCCCTTACGTGAGGGAACCCCCTTCGACTGAGGAAGGCGGCGACATGACCGACCCCAACGCCATCCAGCCGAGCGCGCTCGACCAGCTCCCCGACCGGGACCCGGAGGAGACCGCCGAATGGCAGGCCTCGCTGGACGCGGTCGCCAAGGCGGCCGGGCCGCACCGTGCCGCGTACCTGATGCGCCGCACGCTGGAGCGCGCCGAGGGCGCCGGCATCGCGCTGCCGAAGCTCCTGGAGACGGACTACGTCAACTCCATCCCCACCGCCGCCGAGCCGGCCGTGCCCGGTGACGAGGCGATGGAACAGCGGATCACCGCGTGGAACCGCTGGAACGCGGCCGCGATGGTCACCCGGGGCAGCAAGTACGGCGTCGGCGGCCACATCGCCACCTTCGCCTCCGCCGCCTGGCTGTACGAGACCGGCTTCAACCACTTCTTCAAGGGCAAGGAGGACGACGGCTCCGGAGACCAGCTCTACATCCAGGGCCACGCCTCCCCCGGCATCTACGCCCGCGCGTTCCTCGACGGCCGTCTGAACGAGGAGCAGCTCGACAACTTCCGCCGCGAGTCGGGCGGCAACGGCCTGCCCTCGTACCCGCACCCGCGCCGCCTGCCCTGGCTGTGGGAGTTCCCGACCGTCTCCATGGGTCTGGGCCCGCTCTCCGCCATCTACCAGGCGCGCTTCAACCGCTACCTCACCAACCGCGCCATCAAGGACACCTCCGCCTCGCACGTGTGGGCGTTCCTCGGCGACGGCGAGATGGACGAGCCCGAGTCGACGGCTGCCCTGGCGCTGGCGGCCCGTGAGGAGCTGGACAACCTCACGTTCGTCATCAACTGCAACCTGCAGCGCCTCGACGGCCCGGTCCGCGCCAACTTCAAGATCGTGCAGGAGCTGGAGGCCCAGTTCCGCGGCGCCGGCTGGAACGTGATCAAGACGCTGTGGGGCACGGCCTGGGACGAGCTGTTCCGGCTCGACACCACGGGCGCGCTCGTACGCCGTCTGCGACAGGTACCGGACGCGCAGATCCAGACGTACCAGACCCGCGACGCGGCCTACATCCGCCAGGACTTCTTCGGCGGCGACCCGGCGCTCGTGGAGATGGCGAAGCTGCTGAGCGACGACAAGATCCTGGAGTGCTTCCACCTCTCGCGCGGTGGTCACGAGTCGCGCAAGGTGTTCGCCGCGTACAAGGCGGCCGTCGAGCACAAGGGCGCGCCGACCGTGATCCTGGCCCAGACGGTCAAGGGCCACACCCTGGGCGAGGGCTTCGCGTCGAAGAACGCCAACCACCAGATGAAGAAGCTCTCGGTGGACGAGTTCAAGAACATGCGCGACCTGCTCGAGCTGCCGATCAAGGACAGCGACTTCGTCGACGGCGTGGTCCCCTACGGCCACCCGGGCGCCGACTCCCCCGAGGTCCGTTACCTCCAGGAGCGGCGTGCCGCCCTCGGCGGTCCGGCCCCGGCCCGCCGCGTGCACCCGGTCGCGCCGCTGCCCGCCCCGGCGGAAAAGGCGTTCGCGTCCTTCGACAAGGGCTCCGGTGCGCAGAACGTGGCCACCACCATGGCGTTCGTCCGCCTGGTCAAGGACCTGGTCCGCGACAAGGAGACCGGCAAGCGCTGGGTGCCGATCGTCCCGGACGAGGCGCGCACCTTCGGTATGGAGAGCCTCTTCCCGTCCCTGGGCATCTACTCGCCCAAGGGCCAGACGTACGAGCCGGTCGACCGCGACCAGCTGATGTACTACAAGGAGGCCAAGAACGGTCAGATCCTCAACGAGGGGATCACCGAGGCCGGTTCGATGGCCGACTTCATCGCCGCTTCGACGTCGTACGCGACGCACGGCGAGGCGATGATCCCGTTCTACATCTTCTACTCGATGTTCGGCTGGCAGCGTACGGCCGACCAGATGTGGCAGCTCGGCGACCAGCTCGGCCGCGGCTTCCTCGTCGGCGCCACGGCCGGCCGTACGACGCTGACGGGCGAGGGCCTGCAGCACGCCGACGGCCACTCCCCCGTGATCGCGGCGACGAACCCGGCGGCGCTGTCGTACGACCCGGCGTTCGCCTACGAGGTCGCGGTGATCGTCAAGGAGGGTCTGCGCCGCATGTACGGCGATGCGGCTCCGGGCGAGGACCAGAACGTCTTCTACTACCTGACCGTCTACAACGAGCCGATGCCACAGCCGGCGAAGCCGTCCGTCGACGCGATCGACGAGGGCATCGTCAAGGGCCTGTACCGCTTCAACACGGCGGAGTCGGCGGGCATCACGCCTGAGGCCAACGCCCCGCGGATCCAGCTGCTCGGCTCCGGTACGGCGATCCACTGGGCGCTCAAGGCGCAGGCGCTGCTCGCCGAGGAGTGGGGCGTGGCGGCCGACGTGTGGTCGGCGACGTCCTGGAGCGAGCTGCGCCGGGACGCCCTGGAGGCGGACGAGGCCGGCTTGCGCGGCGAGGAGCGGGTGCCGTTCGTGCGGCAGGCGCTCCAGGGGGCCGAGGGCCCGGTGCTGGCGGTCTCCGACTACATGCGCCAGGTCCCGGACCAGATCGCGCAGTGGGTCGAGCAGGACTGGTCCTCGCTGGGCGCCGACGGCTTCGGCCTGTCGGACACCCGTGAGGCGGCCCGCCGCCACTTCGGGGTCGACGCCGAGTCGATCGTCGTCGCGGCCCTGGCCCAGCTCGCCAAGCGCGGCGAGGTCAAGGCGACGGCCGTGAAGGAAGCGCGCGCGAAGTACGGTCTGTGAGAACGGACCGGTGACGGGCAGGCCCTCGCTTCGGCGGGGGCCTGCTGCATGATGTGGCCATGCGTGCTGCCCGGCTGATCAAGATGGTGCTGCTGCTCCAGTCCCGGCCCTCCATGACCGCCGCCGAACTGGCCCGTGAGCTGGAGGTGTCGGAGCGGACGGTCACCCGGGACGCGCAGGCGCTGTCGGAGGCGGGCGTGCCGGTGTACGCGGACCGGGGCAGGGCCGGTGGCTACCGGCTGGTAGGCGGGTACCGGACGCGGCTCACCGGGCTGCACCGCGGCGAGGCCGAGGCGCTGTTCCTGTCCGGGGTGCCGGGGGCGCTGCGCGAGATGGGGCTGGAGGACGCGGCCTCGGCGGCTCAGCTGAAGGTGTCGGCGGCGCTGCTGCCGTCCCTCAGGGACGCTTCCAGGACGGCCGCCCAGCGGTTCCACCTGGACGCGCCGAACTGGTTCAAGGAGCCGAGGACGCCGGAGCTGCTGCCCGCGGTCGCCGACGCGGTGTGGGACGACCGGCGGATCAGTGCCCGCTACCGGCGCGGGGAGGACGAGGTCGTCCGGGAGCTCGAGCCGTACGGGCTCGTACTGAAGGCGGGCGTCTGGTACCTGTGCGCGCGGGTGGCCCGGGGCGGGTCCTTCCGGGTGTACCGGATCGACCGGTTCACGGCGGTGGACGCGGACGGTGAGCGCTTCGATCGGGAGCCCGATTTCGACCTGCCCGCGTTCTGGGAGGAGCGGGCGGAGCAGTTCGCGCGGTCCATCCTGCGGGCGCGGGTCGTGGTGCGGCTGTCCCCCGCCGGTGTGCGCGCACTGCCGTACGCCCTGGATGCGCTGACCGCCCGGGAGGCCCTGGCGGACGCGGGCGCCCCGGACGAGGGCGGCTGGGTGACGGTGGACCTCCCGGTGGAGTCCGAGGAGGTCGCCCACACCCAGCTGGCGGCACTGGGCCCGGAGGCGGAGGTGCTGGAGCCCGCGAGTCTGCGCGAGCGGTTCGCCGCCGACGCGGCGCGGCTGGCCCGGCTCTACCGGCCCGGGTCCGGCGCATAACGATCCCGCGCACTCCGGGTGCGTCCCTGTGCCCCAGGGCCGATGCTGGACCCGTGATGGACGAGACGGAGTTCTGGGAGCTGGTGGACGACACCCGGGAGGCCGCCGAGGGCGACCCGGAGGAGCAGGCCGACCTGCTCGTGGAGCGGCTCACGCAGAAGGACCCGGACTCGGTCCTGGACTTCGCCCGGCACTTCGAGTCCCGCTACAACCGTGCCTACCGCTGGGACCTGTGGGGCGCCGCCTGGGTGCTGCTCGACGGGGCGAGCGACGACGCCTTCGACTTCTTCCGGTGCTGGCTGATCGGCCAGGGCCGCCATGTCTTCGAGGGCGCCGTGCACGACCCGGACTCCCTCGCCGAGCTGCTGGACGACTTCGACGAGGAGATCGACGGCGACGGCGAGGAGCTCGGCTACGCGGCGGACGAGGCCTACGAACAGCTCACCGGGGTGGTCGCCCCCGATCCGGGGATCGCGCCGGCGCCCCCCGAGCCGGAGGGCACACCGCTCGACTTCGAGAACGAGGGGCTGCTCGCCGAGCGCTATCCCCGGCTGTGGGAGCGCTTCAGGGGCTGATCAGGCGATCCGCCGGCTGCTGGTGACGTGCGCGTGGGTCCGCTCGGCCTGCGTCGCGTCGGCAGGGGGCCGGATCTCAGGGCGCCGCGCGTTCGCTGTGGTCTCGCTGTGGACCGTCCGGCCGGCCCTGGAGACGGGCCGCGAGCTGTCTGATCTCGGGCAGGCGGGCGTGCAGGGCGGCGCCCGGGCAGCTGGTCATGTAGCCGTCGTTGTGGCCCGCGAGGGCGGGCAGTCGCGCGGTGGAGCCGGCCGCGTACCGGCTCAGGCCGTTGCTGGAGACGAGGCGGACGTCCCCGCGCGGGTCGGTGCCGGTCAGGCCCAGCTTCCAGGCGGACAGCGCGGCGATCGCACGGATCAGGGGCCGCGGGACGGGCATGCCCTCGGTGAAGGTGCCGAGGGCGGCGATGCCCGCGGTGCGGTGGTTGAAGCCCTGGGTGTGGGCGCCGGTGACGGCGCGCTCCACGCCCCCGGCGCGGCCTTCGTAGATGGTGCCGCAGCGGTCGACGACGAAGTTGTAGCCGATGTCGTCCCAGTCGCGGGTGCCGGTCTGGCCGGTGTAGAGGTCGCGGATGATGCGGGGCGCGTCGGCGCAGTCGTAGCCGTTGGGCGAGTCGGTGTGGTGGACGAAGACGGCGGCGACCCGGTCGTCGTAGCGCGGGCGGGGCTGCGCGCGGGCGGCGTCACCCAGCCAGTGCGCTCTCGGCACGACGGTGGGGCGCGGGGCGCTGTAGGGCGTGGCTTCGGAGCGGGGCGGGGCGGCGCGGGAGCCGGACTCGGCGGCGTTCTCGACGCCGTGGGCGCACAGCACCAGCGCCACGACGGCGGCGACGCCCGGCAGGCAGCCGAGCAGGACCCGGGCCGCGCGCGGCAGACCGGCTGTGCCGGGTGTCCCGTCGGCGGGGTGCCTGCCTGCGCCACGCCGTCTTCGCCAGACACGCATGCTCCCACTGTCGGCCTGATCCGGTCCGTCCGCGATGTGTGATGTGCCACCTGGTGGAAC
Source organism: Streptomyces sp. NPDC012474 (assembly GCF_042955185.1). Classification (NCBI taxonomy): domain Bacteria; kingdom Bacillati; phylum Actinomycetota; class Actinomycetes; order Kitasatosporales; family Streptomycetaceae; genus Streptomyces; species Streptomyces sp. NPDC012474. The sequence continues at coordinate 1,022,374 of NZ_JBIBEP010000001.1, read as the reverse complement.
CATCGTCACGGTCCGCGACGTTTTTCCGAGTGCACGTCCGCGTGGCCGATTCCGATCATCGCGTGCGCGTGTGACTGATCACCGGGCCCTCCCCCCGCGTATTAAGGGGTTCCGAGAGAAAGGCGGCGTGCGTGGACCTGCTCGACATCCTGCTGTTGCTGGTCGTTCTGGCCTACGCGGCGTCCGGGTACCGGCGCGGGCTGGTGGCCGGCTGTGTGTCGCTGGCGGGCTTCGTGGGCGGTGCGGTCGTCGGCGTGTGGGCCCTGCCGTGGGTGATGGACCTGGTGGAGCCGGGCACGACGCGGGCGACGGTGGCGGCGGTGTTCACGGTGCTGCTCCCGGCGGTGGTGGGGCACGAACTGGCGGGGCGCCTCGCGCTGCGGCTGCGGCGGGAGCTGGACCGGGGGCCGCTCAGAGTGGCGGACGGGATCGGCGGGGCCGTGGCCAACGCGGTGGCCGTGCTGATCGTGGCGTGGGTGGCCGCGAGCGTCCTGGGCGCGTCCTCGTCGCCGCTGGTCACCTCGGCCATCCGGGACTCGCGGCTGCTCGGCGCCGTGCAGCGGACGATGCCGGACACGACACCGGCCTGGTTCTCGGGGGCCACGTCCGCGCTGACGCAGGCGGGCTTCCCGCAGGTCTTCAACCCCTTCGAGAACGAGTCGACGGCCGAGGTCGCCAAGCCCACCGGCGACAGTGTCACGGCAGCCGCCACCGAGGCCGCCAAGCGCAGCACGGTGAAGGTCGAGGGCGTCGCCGGCACGCAGGGCCGCGAGGGCAGCGGGTTCGTCTACGCGCGCGAGCACGTGATGACCAACGCCCATGTGGTGGCGGGCATCGACGAGCCGACCGTGCAGATCGGCGGGGTCGGGCGGGCGTACGAGGCGCGGGTGGTCCTCTTCGACCCGCAGAAGGACGTGGCCGTGCTGTACGTGCCGGGTCTGAAGGCACCCGTGCTGCGCTTCGACGACGACGCCGGGCGCGGCGACTCGGCGGTGGTGGCGGGCTATCCGGAGGACGGCGACCTGAACCTCCAGGCGGCGACGGTCGCGAACCGGGTGCGGGCGACGGGCCAGAACATCTACAACGACGGGACGGCCACCCGGGAGATCTACTCGATCCGCTCCACGGTCCGCCCGGGCAACTCCGGCGGCCCGCTGCTCACCACGGACGGCCGGGTGTTCGGCGTGGTCTTCGCCCGCTCCACCACGGACGCCGAGACGGGCTACGTCCTGACGGCGGACGAGGTCGCCTCCGACGCGCGCGACGCCGCCGGTGCGACGGCGCCGGTGGACACGGGCGAGCTGGCCGCGTCGTAGGGCCTTGTCGTTCGGATCAGGTCGCAGGAAATCGGCGGATCCTCTCAACACCGGTGAGCGGTGCCTGGCGCGTGCAGCTGCGAGGCGGAGGAGGGCGGCGGCGCGATGGGGGTCCCTCCCGCGCGAGCGCCGCCGAGCGTGAGAGAGCCGGCAACCGACGACAACGCCGCAGATGCGCGTGCCAGGCCCCGCGTCTGCGGGCTGGTCCAAACGACAGGCCCCTGGCTCCGGCTCACAGGAAGCGCCCCATGAACACGTCGTCGACGTACGCCCCGCCGAGCAGGAACTCCTCGCGCAGGATCCCCTCGACCGCGAACCCCTCGGCCTCGTAGAGCGCCCGGGCCGGGGTGTTGTGCCCGAGGACCCGCAAGGTGATGCGGCGGGCGCCGCACCGGCGGGCCTCGTCGACGGCGGCCCGGACCAGTGCCCGCCCGACCCCCAGGCCGCGCGCGTCCTCGGCGACGGCGAGGCCCTGGATCTGGCGGACGTGCCGGTTCGCGTCGAGCGGAGTGGGGAAACCGAGGTGGACATAGCCCGCGAGACGGCCGCCGAGCTCGGCGACGAGGCAGTCCTCGGGGGTGTGCCGCTCGCTGAAGAAGGGGGCGTAGGGCGGCTGCGGCTCGGGCGTCACCGCGTGCCGGTGTGACCAGGTGAGCCGGTCGAGCAGGGCCAGCTCGCCGTCGTCTTCGGGCCGGGCGGTGCGGATGTGCGGTGCGCGGAGCTCGGGCATGGGCGTCACCCTACGGCGGGTGGATCAAGACCTTGCGGGGGTTTTCGCGGAGCCGCACGGCAGGATGGGTTCATGGAGCGTTCGAGAATCGCGGTGGCGGGTGCGTCCGGTCTCATCGGCGGTGCTCTGGTGCGGTCCCTGACCGCCGACGGACACGAGGTGCGCCGCCTGGTGCGCGGCACGGCCCGGGCGGCCGGAGAGATCCGCTGGGACCCCGAGGGCGGGCGGGTGGACGCGGCCGGGCTCGCCGGGTGCCACGCGGTGGTCAATCTGGCGGGGGCCGGCGTCGGCGACCGGCGCTGGACGGACGCCTACAAGCAGCGGATCCGCGACAGCCGCGTGAAGGGCACGGCGGCCCTCGCCGGTGCGGTGGCCTCGCTGGACGCGAAGGAACGGCCGCGGGTCTTCGTCAACGGCAGTGCCATCGGCTACTACGGCGAGACCGGTGAGCGGACGGCCGACGAGAGCGCGCCCGCGGGAGAGGGGTTCCTGCCCGCTCTGTGCGTGGAGTGGGAGGGAGCCACCGCACCCGCCCAGGAGGCCGGTGTCCGCACGGTGTTCACCAGGACCGGTCTTGTCGTGTCCCGCGAGGGCGGCGCCTGGGGCCGGCTGTTCCCGCTGTTCCGGGCGGGGGCCGGCGGGCGGATGGGCGACGGGAGGCAGTACTGGTCGTTCGTCGCGCTGCACGACGAGGTCGCCGCGATCCGGCACCTGATCGACACCGACGGTCTGTCCGGGCCGTTCAACGTCACCGCCCCGAACCCCGTGACGAACCGTGAGATCACGGCGGCGATGGGACGGGTGCTGCACCGCCCCACGCTGTTCCCGGTGCCCGCGGCCGTCCTGCGGACGGTGCTCGGCGAGATGGCCGGGGACGTCCTCGGCAGCGCCCGGGTGCTGCCGGCGCGGCTGCTGGAGTCGGGCTTCCGGTTCGCCTTCCCGGAGATCGAGGGAGCGATCCGGGCGGCGCTGTGACGGCTCCCCGACCTGCCGGGCCGGACCTCGGTGGGCGCGGACCGGCCGTCTGACCGGGATCCGACCGGCCTTTCCGAGACAGCTCGTTCGCGCCGCACACCAGCCTCCTGCGACCACTTGATGCCCACCAGGCGTCCGTATGCGACCGCCGTGCGACCGTGCCCTGCCGATGCGCGACTCCCGCTGACCGATCACGGTCCTACCCTCGACCAGAACTCGCGTATCCCTGCGGCCTGTTGAGGGCATGACGTCTCCAGCGCCCGCGCAACCTCGAGGAGGGGCACGTGCTTGAGCCCGCGTACCAGGCGGACGTGGTCGTCGTGGGGGCCGGGGTCGCCGGACTCTCGGCCGCACGCCGGCTGACCAGCGCAGGAGTGACGACCATGGTCCTGGAGGCCGCCCACGGGGTCGGCGGCCGCATGGCGACGGAGAAGGTCGACGGCTTCCGGCTCGACCGGATCGGCCAGTTGCTGTCCACGGCGTATCCGGAACTGCGGCTGACACCCGGTCTCGACGGGCTGGTGCTGCGGCCCTTCGCGCCCGGAGTCCTGCTGCACGGTGACGGACGCCACCACCGCGCCCTTGTCCAGCCGGGCGCAGGGGGCGCACGGGGCGCACTGCACGCGGTACGCGCGCTGGCGAGTGCTCCCCGGCCGCCGTCCGCACCGAGGCCGCCCAGGAGGCCGGTGGCCGTGCCCGGCCGGCAGGTGTCCGTGCCCCGGAGCCGGTCCGGCGCCCCGCTCGGCACGGCCGTCGACCAGGCCCGGCTGGGTGCGGCCCTGTCCCGGCTGGCGGGGACCCCGGCCGAACGGTTGCTGTCCCGGCCGGAGTTGCCCGCCGGTGAGGCTCTGGCGGCGCGCGGGCTGCCCGCCCGTACGATCGACGGTTTCCTGCGTCCGTTGCTCGCCGCGCTGCTGTGCGACCCGGGCCTGACGACGTCCAGCCGGTGCGCGGACCTCGCGCTGCGCGCCTTCGCCCGGGGCCGGCTGTGTCTGCCGGAGGGTGGTGCCGACGCCCTGCCGGAGCTGCTGGCGCGCACCCTTCCGCCGGGCGCGGTGCACACCGGCGTCCGCGTCACCTCGGTGTCGACGACCTCGGTGACCACCGCGGAGCACGGTGAGATCCGGTGCCGGGCGGTCCTGGTGGCGACGGGCGCGCGGGCAGCCGCGGAGCTGCTGCCGGGGTTGCGGGTGCCGCAGTTCCATCCGGTGACGGTGGTGCACCACACGACCGACGAACCGCCGGGCACGGGTGCGTCGCTGCTCCTCGACGCGGATCTCGGCGGACCGGTCGCGCACACGGCGGTGGTCAGTCACGTCGATCCGTCCCGGGCGCCCGCGGGGCGGGCGCTGGTGTCGTCGACGGTGCCGGGACGGCCGCCGGGCGACGTCGACACCGCGGTGCGGATGCACCTGGCGCGGCTGTACGGGGTGTCGACGGCCCGCTGGGAGACGCTGGCCGTGCACCATACGGCCGAGGCCGTGCCCGCGATGCGGCCGCCACATGATCTGCGGCGGCCGGTGCGGCTGCTCGCGGGCCTGTACGTGTGCGGGGATCACCGGGACACCAGTACCGTTCAGGGCGCTCTGCACTCCGGGCATCGGGCTTCGGCGGCGATTCTGGCGGACCTGGGGGCCGGGCGCTCCCTGCATGTTGCGGACCCCTTGCCCACGGTGCCGCGGGCCGCGTAGGCGGGCTGCCGGGTGCGGGAGCGCTGTGGTTGCTCGTGCCCACGCGGCGGAGCCGCACATCGACAGAGCCCCGCGCCCCTGAGGTACCTCACCCAAGGGCCGCTACCTTGTCGCGGTAACCGCGCACCGGCGCCGCGTCCTTGTACGGCTCCAGTCGTCGTTCGAAGTCCCGTACGTACTCCACCGCCCTCACCGAGCGCATCTCAGCGGCCTGGCCGGCGGCCTCCGCGGCCAGCTGGCAGGCCTGGTCCAGTTCGCCGAGGCCCAGGCGGGCGGTGGCGAGGACCACGCGGCAGAAGAGGCGGCTGCGGGCGTAGGAGGGAGCCCTCAGCTGGAGTGAGCGTTCCGCGTGCTGGGCGGCGGCGCGGAACTGTTGCAGGTCGCGGTGGCAGTGGCCGAACTCGTCGGCGAGCTGGGCCTCGTCGAAGAACCTCGCCCAGTGCGGGACGTCGTCCCCGGGCCGGGCCGTCTCCAGCGCGCGTTCGGCACGGACCAGGGCCGCGGTGCAGGCCCGGACCTCTCCGAGCACTCCGTGCCCGCGCGCCTCGGAGGCGTGCAGCAGGGCCTGGACGACGGGCGGTCCCGAGGTGCCGACGCCCTGCTGCGCCACCCGGGCGAGCTGGACGGCTTCCCGCCCGTGCCCGAGGTAGACGGCCTGGCGGCTCATGGTGACCAGCACGTACGCCCCGTACGTCCGGTCCGCGGCCGCCTGGGCGAGCCGCAGCGCCTGCACGAAGTAGCGCTGGGCGAGTCCGTGCGCGGCGATGTCGTACGACGTCCAGCCCGCGAGCCGGGTCAGGTCCGCGGCGGCCGCGAACAGCCGGCGGCCGGTCTGCTCGCCGTAGGTGCCGCGCAGCATGGGCTCGCACTCGTGCTCCAGGTAGCGCACGAGGGCCTGGCGGGCGTGACCGCCGCCGTAGGCGTCGTCGAGGGTGCGGAACAGCTCGCCGACCGAGCGCAGGGCGGCGATGTCACCGGCGGTGACCTTCTGGCCGGGGCCGCGCTCGGCCTGGCCGCGCTGGCGGGGCAGGGACGGCACGCCCTGCTCGGTCGCGGCAGCGGGGCGCAGGGGCGGGCGGCCCTGGACCGGGATGCGGGCGGCGGCCGGCTCGCCCCGGGCGACCTTCTCGTCGGCCCGGCCGATCAGCCAGTCGCGGCTGGGCACCACGAGCCCCGCCGGGGTGAAGGCGATCTTGCGGAGCTCGGCGTGGCTGCCGGAGTCCTTGCGCCACAGCCCGCTGACGATGTCGACGGCCTCCTCGGGGCCGGCTGCGAACTCCAGCCCCGCGTAGACCGGGGCGCAGGCGTCCAGACCGAGGTCCTGGGCGGTGAGGCGGCGCCCGAGGCGCCGGGTGAAGACCTCGGCGATCAGGGCGGGCGTGGTGCCCCTGGGCTGCTGACCGCGCAGCCACCGGGTGACGGAGGTCTTGTCGTATCTCAGATCAAGCCCGTGTTCGAGACCGAGCTGGTCCACGCGACGGGCGAGTCCCGCGTTGGAGAACCCCGCTTCTGCGATGAGCGCGGCGAGCTGTCGGTTGGGGGTGCGCTGCGCGGGTCGTTCCGTCATGGTGCGGTGCGGTCTCCTGCCTTCCGGTGTCGGTGACGTGCCGGATTGCCTGTGAGCAGGCCTTTTGGCTTGCTGGACGGCGCGAATGTAGCGGAGAGTAAGCACCCCATCACACATTTTCCCGGACATTCATCCGATCGTGTGAGGATTGACCCCGGGACTGACGTGTCCGGGCCGGACGTACAGTGGCTTGGGCGCGCTACGTGCCTGATACACCCGTCCGAGGGAGGCGCTTGCCGTGAGTGGGTTGCGGTTCGTCCGCATGGGGTTCGGTGACGAGGCCGTCGAGTACCAGGAGGCGTGGGACGAGCAGCGCCGGGTGCACGCGGCGCGCTTCGCCGACGAGATCCCCGACACCGTACTGCTCCTGGAGCACCCGCCGGTCTACACGGCCGGACGGCGCACGACGGACGACGAGCGGCCCCTCGACGGCACGCCCGTCATCGACGTCGACCGGGGCGGCAAGATCACCTGGCACGGCCCCGGCCAGCTGGTGGGCTACCCGATCCAGAAGCTCCCGCGCCCGGTGGACGTCGTGGCGCACGTCCGGCGCCTGGAAGAGGCCCTGATCCGCGCCTGCGCGGAGTTCGGCCTGGAGACCAGCCGGGTCGAGGGCCGCAGCGGCGTGTGGATCCTGGGCGACCCCGTCGAGCAGCGCCCCGCGCTCGGCGGACTGTCGCTGGACTTCGACCCCCGGCTGCACGACGAGGAGTTCGACCCGCGGATGAACGGCCCGGAGTACGCGCCGTCCAACGCCGGCCAGCGCCGGGAGGACCGCAAGATCGCCGCGATCGGCATCCGCGTCGCCAAGGGCGTCACCATGCACGGCTTCGCGCTCAACGTGAACCCCGACAACAAGTGGTTCGACCGCATCATTCCGTGCGGCATCCGGGACGCGGGCGTCGCCTCGCTGGCCGGTGAGCTCGGCCGGGACGTGACGATCGAGGAGGTCCTGCCGGTCGTCGAGCGGCATCTGCGGGAGGTCCTGGAGACCGCGGAGCCGAAGCCCAGGAAGATCGAGACGACGCCGGCGGCATAAATCGGCCCGCGCAGGAGCTACAGGGGTCAGTGCCCACGCAGGCTTTCAAATCAACGGGCGTACGCTTGAGGACGCCGAAGAATCAATCGCTAGGGAGCCGGTCGTGTCCGCAGTCGCACCCGACGGACGCAAGATGCTGCGCCTGGAGGTCCGCAACAGCCAGACCCCCATCGAGCGCAAGCCCGAGTGGATCAAGACCCGGGCGAAAATGGGTCCCGAGTACACCGCGATGCAGAAGCTCGTGAAGAGCGAGGGCCTGCACACGGTCTGCCAGGAAGCCGGCTGCCCGAACATCTACGAATGCTGGGAGGACCGCGAGGCGACCTTCCTGATCGGCGGCGACCAGTGCACCCGGCGCTGTGACTTCTGCCAGATCGACACCGGCAAGCCCGAGGCGCTCGACCGTGACGAGCCCCGCCGGGTCGGCGAGTCCGTGGTCACGATGGACCTCAACTACGCCACCATCACCGGCGTCGCCCGCGACGACCTGGAGGACGGCGGCGCCTGGCTGTACGCCGAGACCGTGCGCCAGATCCACCAGCAGACCGCCGGACGCGAAGCGGGCCGCACCAAGGTCGAGCTGCTCGCCCCGGACTTCAACGCGGTCCCGGAACAGCTGGAGGAGGTCTTCTCCTCCCGGCCCGAGGTCTTCGCGCACAACGTCGAGACGGTCCCGCGGATCTTCAAGCGCATCCGCCCCGGCTTCCGCTACGAGCGCTCCCTGAAGGTCATCACCGAGGCGCGCGACTACGGCCTGGTCACCAAGTCGAACCTCATCCTCGGCATGGGCGAGACCCGCGAGGAGGTCAGCGACGCGCTGAAGCAGCTGCACGAGGCGGGCTGCGAGCTGGTCACCATCACGCAGTACCTGCGACCCTCGGTGCGCCACCACCCGGTCGAGCGCTGGGTGAAGCCGCACGAGTTCGTGGAGCTGAAGGAGGAGGCCGAGCAGATCGGCTTCTCCGGCGTGATGTCCGGGCCGCTGGTGCGCTCCTCGTACCGCGCCGGACGGCTCTACGGGATGGCCATGGAGCAGCGTCATTCGGCCGCTCCGCGGCGGGAGGACGGGCACGTCGCGGCTCCGGCCGTCTGACGAACCGTCACCACCTCTGCCCACCAAGGGGCGGGACAAGCGTGTGAATTCGCGCACAAGAGACTACTCGCCGGTAGTGACCGATTCGACGCGGTTCTGACGGTCCTCGCAGATGAGGGCACATGTCAGGACCGCGTCGGCGTTCCACCACTCCCCGCCAGGGCTTCATGGGTGTTTGACCGGCCGGTCACGCCCTGGTAACACCAATCAGTGACGCTGAACTCACAGCACGTACACCCGCACCCGAGGGGGGACCTCACCCATGCAGGCCGCGCCGCCCGTCCGCGCCACCGCCATCCCGTCCTTCACGACCGCACTGCGTGCCGTCGAGTCGCTGCTGATGAGCAGCGGTCAGCGCACCGCCCGCCGCAACGCCTGGACCTCCGTGCTGGAGGACCGCCGTCGCGCCAAGGACCGGGTCGAGACGCAGCGCGTCATCGAGCAGTCCCTGTCGGTCCGTCACTGACCGTCCGCCCCTGACCCCCGCCCCTCCCCCCGAGGGCCCATGCGGGCACTGCCGTCGTCGGCGCTTGTGGGGGCACGTAGACTTCGGGGCATGGCGAGGAAGGAACCTGCAGCGGACGCTGCGAACCCCGGGCGACTGAAGCAGATCGCTCTGACCTACAAGATGACCCGCAAGGCCGACAAGAAGATCGGCCTTGTACTCGCGGCAGTCGGAATCGTCACCTTCGGTGTCTTCCTCGCGATCGGCTTCCTGATCGGTCACCCCATCTATCTCGGCATCCTGGGCCTCCTGCTCGCCTTCCTCGCGTCGGCGATCGTGTTCGGGCGCCGGGCCGAGCGGGCCGCCTTCGGGCAGATGGAGGGACAGCCCGGCGCCGCGGCGGCGGTGCTCGACAACATCGGCCGAGGCTGGACGACGACCCCCGCGGTGGCGATGAACCGCAATCAGGACGTGGTGCACCGCGCGGTCGGCAAGGCCGGCATCGTGCTGGTCGCCGAGGGCAACCCGAACCGGGTGAAGACCCTGCTGGCCGCCGAGAAGCGGAAGATGAACCGCATCGTCGCGGACGTCCCCGTGCACGACCTGGTCGTGGGCACGGGCGAGGGCCAGGTCGAGCTGAAGAAGCTGCGGACGACCATGCTGAAGCTCCCGCGCGTACTGACCGGCCCGCAGGTCACGGCCACCAACGACCGGCTGCGCGCCCTCGGTGACCTGATGAGCAACATGCCGCTGCCGAAGGGGCCGATGCCGAAGGGCATGCGGCTGCCGAAGGGCGGGCCGAAGACTCGCTGACACCCCGCACACGACATGAACGAGGGGCGCCCGGATCACCCCGGGCGCCCCTCGTTCATGTCTTCGTGCCGGTTCGGGTCAGATGCGGACCTCGACCGTGCCGGCCAGCCGGTCGTGCAGGCCGCGGCCGTCGCGGTCCCAGATCAGGGCGGGGATCGCGAGGAAGAGCAGGACGGTGCGCAGCGCGCCGCGCCACGGGCTGACCCGGCCGGTGTCCAGGGCGAGCACCCGCAGGCCGAGCAGGCGCTTGCCCGGGGTGAAGCCGACCGTACCGACCGTGAGGACCATCAGCCCGAACATGATGAGCGGCGCCCAGATCTGGGCCGCCTCGTTGTAGCTCTGCGTGATGAGACCGTATGCGATCAGGAGGCACAGGCCCCAGTCGACCGCGAGGGCGCCGAGCCGGCGGCCCGGGCGGGCGATCGAACCGGGTCCCTCCTCGGGCAGACCGAGCTGCTCGCCCCGGTATCCGAAGTCGACACCGGCCTCTTCCGCGGCCGCGCGGGGCCCGGAAAGCCACGATCCGAGTGCTTGCCTGTTGTCCACCCGTCCACGGTACTGCGCCCGTAAATGACCAGGGCACGGCGGGGTGTGTCCGGGCTACGGTGGTGGGTGAGCCGGTTAACTTGTGCGAAACAAATGAGTCACGCCAGAGAAACCACGCGTCCCTAGGGTCGAGGTCAGCGTGTGCCACCCGCACTGGCCGCACGAACGAACTACCACCCCGGCGGGACGGTCGGGAGTAGGAGGAGCTGGATGTTCCAGAACGCCGACGAGGCCAAGAAGTACATCGCGGACGAGGACGTCAAGTTCATCGACGTCCGCTTCTGCGACCTGCCGGGCGTGATGCAGCACTTCACGATCCCTGCCGAGGCCTTCGACCCGGCCGAGGAGCTCGCCTTCGACGGCTCCTCGATCCGCGGCTTCCAGGCCATCCACGAGTCCGACATGGCGCTCCGCGCGGACCTGTCGACCGCCCGGGTCGACCCGTTCCGCCGCGACAAGACCGTCAACATCAACTTCTTCATCCACGACCCGATCACGGGCGAGCAGTACTCCCGTGACCCGCGCAACGTGGCGAAGAAGGCCGAGGCCTACCTCGCGTCCACCGGTATCGCGGACACCGCGTACTTCGGCCCCGAGGCCGAGTTCTACGTCTTCGACTCGGTCCGCTTCTCCACCTCGGCGAACGAGAGCTTCTACCACATCGACTCCGAGGCCGGCGCCTGGAACACCGGTGCGATCGAGAACAACCGTGGTTACAAGGTCCGCTACAAGGGCGGCTACTTCCCGACCCCGCCGGTCGACCACTTCGCCGACCTGCGTGCCGAGATCTCCCTCCAGCTGGCCGCCTCCGGCCTCCAGGTCGAGCGCCAGCACCACGAGGTGGGCACCGCCGGCCAGGCGGAGATCAACTACAAGTTCAACACGCTGCTCGCCGCGGCCGACGACCTCCAGCTCTTCAAGTACATCGTGAAGAACGTGGCCTGGCAGAACGGCAAGACTGCGACCTTCATGCCGAAGCCGATCTTCGGTGACAACGGCTCGGGCATGCACGTCCACCAGTCGCTGTGGACCGGCGGCCAGCCGCTCTTCTACGACGAGGCCGGCTACGCGGGTCTGTCCGACACCGCCCGCTACTACATCGGCGGCATCCTCAAGCACGCCCCGTCGCTGCTGGCCTTCACCAACCCGACGGTGAACTCCTACCACCGTCTGGTCCCGGGCTTCGAGGCGCCGATCAACCTGGTGTACTCGCAGCGCAACCGCTCCGCGGCCATGCGTATCCCGATCACGGGCTCCAACCCGAAGGCAAAGCGCGTCGAGTTCCGCGCGCCCGACTCCTCCGGCAACCCGTACCTCGCCTTCTCGGCCCTCCTCCTCGCGGGCCTCGACGGCATCAAGAACAAGATCGAGCCGGCCGAGCCGATCGACAAGGACCTCTACGAGCTGGCTCCCGAGGAGCACGCGAGCGTCGCGCAGGTGCCGACCTCCCTCCCGGCCGTCCTTGACCGCCTGGAGGCCGACCACGAGTTCCTGCTCCAGGGTGACGTGTTCACCCCGGACCTGATCGAGACGTGGATCGACTACAAGCGCACGAACGAGATCGCGCCGCTGCAGCTGCGTCCGCACCCGCACGAGTTCGAGCTGTACTTCGACGTGTGATCGACGCCTGGTCCAGGCATTGACGCCCGCGCCCCCGCTGTTGTTCCGACAGCGGGGGCGCGGGCGTTTGTTCTATTCTTGGGTCAGGACCACACGGGGGTGGAGCAGACATGCCGGAGCACGAACAGGACGACCAGCAGCGGGAGTTCGACCTCAGATGGGCTGACGGAGCCGAGCACAAGGAGCCCTCGGCCCGGGCCCGTATGCTCGCCGCCCGCTGGAAGCACAACCCGCCCGGGCCCGTGCCGTTCCGGGCCGGCCCGGAGTACGCCGGCTCCCGCCGCCGCTCCTCGTGGATCTCGACCGCGGTGGTGCTGGGCTGCGTGGCGGCGGTGATCGTGCTGCTCGGGTACATCAACTTCCGCGCTCCCTACTAGCTCGGCGGCTGCTAGCGTCCGGCGCCGTGGACGACAGCGTGTATGTGGGCAACGCGGGCCAGGACGCCACTCTGGACCGGGGGTGGCTCCTCGGGCACTTCAAGGACGCCGGGGATCCGCGCCACAGCGAGGCGGTGGAGGTCAAGTGGGGTGTGCACCCGCGCGGCGACGAGCGCTCGCGGTGGGTGCGCGGTGAGGAACGGACAGCGCTCCTGGTCCTGATCAGCGGGCGATTCCGGGTCGCGCTGCCCGGGCGCAGCGTGCTGCTGGAGCGGCAGGGGGACTACGTCGTGTGGGGGCGTGGCGTCGATCACTCGTGGCGTGCGGAGGAGGAGTCGGTCGTGCTGACGGTGCGGTGGCCGTCGGTGCCCGGCTACGCGGTGACCGCCGACGGCTGACGGCCTTTGCCGGTCCCGGGGGCGATCACGACCCGCTCATGGGGAGCACCGGGTGCACACTGGCGGTGGGACGAGTGCGTGACTGCGGGGTGATGCAGATGCACAGCCGCTTCCGGAGAGATCGGCGGTTGACCACCCGAATGGGGATCACGCTGTTCCTGCTCGGGTTGTTGTACGTAGGGTTCGTCGCCGCGTTGATCGTGCTGCTGAGATCGTGGGTGCTGGTCGTGGTGATCGCGGCGGCGCTGCTCGGCGCTCAGTACTGGTTCTCCGACCGGATCGCGCTGTACGCCATGCGCGGGCGGGTCGTGCGGCGGGAGGAGTATCCCGAGCTGTACGCGGTGATCGACCGGCTGTGCGCCCTGGCCGACATGCCGGGGCCGGTGGTCGCCGTGTCCGAGATGGACATGCCGAACGCGTTCGCGACGGGGCGGAATCCCGATCATGCGGTGGTGTGTGTGACGACCGGGTTGCTGCGGCGGCTGGAGCCGGCCGAGCTGGAGGGCGTGCTCGCGCACGAGCTGTCGCACGTGGCGCACAAGGACGTCGCCGTGATCACCGTCGCGTCGTTCCTCGGGGTGCTCGCGGGGCTGATCGTGCGGTTCGCCTTTTACTCGCAGCTGTTCGGCGGGGGCCGACGGGACCAGAACACGGCTGCGGTCTTCGCCGCCGTGATGGGTGTCTCGGCGGCCGTCTACGCGATCAGCTTCCTGCTGATCCGGGCCCTGTCCCGGTACCGGGAACTGGCCGCGGACCGGGCCGCCGCGCTGCTCACCGGCCGGCCCTCGGCACTTGCCTCCGCCCTCACCAAGGTGTCGGGGGACATCGCCCGCATCCCGACGAAGGACCTGCGCACGGCCCAGGCCTTCAACGCCTTCTACTTCTCGCCGGCGCTGGGCCGCGAGCCCGGCATCGCACGGCTCTTCTCGACCCACCCGAGCCTGGAGCAGCGGCTCGACCAGCTGGGCTGGATCTCCGCCGAGCTGGGCGAGGCGGCCCCCGGAGGGATGTGACCGACGCATGGGACTGCTGGACATCCTGCTCGGCCGGACGAAACCGGTCGGGGCGGATCTCGACCGGCTCTTCGCGCTGCCCTCGGCGGCCGTGACGCTGGAGGCCGCCACGGGCTTCACGCCGACCGGGCACGGCGCGGTGTGCTTCGCCACCGTCGAGGGCGCGGCCTTCGAGCAGTCCCACCGCGAGGTGCAGGCCCTGCTGGACGCGGACACCGACCGCGGCGGCCCGCCGGTGGAGCTGCGGCAGGACGACTACGGCTATTCCTGGCTCGTCTCGCGCCGCTCCCCCGGCCAACTCTCCGCGCTCGTGAACGACCTGCACGCCGTGAACAGCCAGCTGGAGGCCAACGGGTTCGGGCCCCAACTGCTGTGCTCCCTGGCTGGGTTCGAGGACCGCTCCGGCCGGCGGCTCGCGCTGGTCTACCTCTACAAGCGCGGCACGTTCTACCCCTTCGCCCCCCTGCCGGACGCCACGCAGCGGCGTGACAACCCACTCGAACTCCAGGTGCGGGCCGCACTCTCCGGCGATCTGCGCCTGGAGCCGGACCTGAGCCGCTGGTTCCCGGTGTGGGGGGCGCCGGGGCTGTGAACGCCCCTCATTGGCCGGGGACGGCGTGAGTGAATGGCCGTATGAGTGAGCTGATCCCTTTCACCCACGTCGTCGGCGGCGAACGGCTCAGCGGGCTGATCACCGGCGGCGGTGAGCCGGCCCGGGCCACGGTCGTCGTGCTGCACGGCGCGGGCAACGGAAACAAGGCGCGGCTGATACCGCTGCTGGCGGAGTTCGCCGCGCACGGCTGTCACGCCCTCGCCTTCGACTTCTCGGGGCACGGGGAGAGCACCGGCCTGCTGCGGGAGCTGAGCCTGAGCCGCCGCTTCGAACAGGCCGTCTCCGTCATCGACGCCCACGCGCGCGTGGACGCGCCGCTGGTGCTGGCCGGGTTCAGCATGAGCGGCCAGACGGTCGCGGATCTCGTACGGCACTACGGGGAGCGGGTGGCTGCCCTGGGGCTGTGCGCGCCGGCGGTGTACGCGGCCGAGGCGTGGGACGTGCCGTTCGGCGCCGGTGACGGGCGGTTCAGCGAGATCATCCGCACGCCCGGGAGTTGGCGCGCCGCCCCCGCGCTCGACGTCCTGCGTGCTTTCGAGGGACGGGCGATGCTCGTGACGCCGGGCACGGACGAGGTCATCCCGCCCGCCGTGACGGAGGCGTTCTCCGAGGCGCTGGCCCGTCGCTCCCAGTTCACCCACCGGGAACTCCCGGACGCTGGGCACCGGTTGGGCCTGTGGTTCCGTGATCACCCCGACGACCGGCGGGAGTTCGTCACCGCCGTCCTGACCGGACTCGGCGAACAGGGCTGGACGGCGACCCGCGCATGGGTGGCCAAGCAGCTCCCGGTGGGCCGGACGATCGAGAAGTCGGCCTTTGTGACCGGTGGCTGGAGCGCCCAGATGCGGCGGCTCACCCTCGACGACGGCACCGAGCTGGCGCTGCGGACCTTCGTGAAGCCGTTCTTCCGGCGGCACGCGCCCGGGCTGCTGGCCCGCGAGGCGGAGATCCTCACACTGCTGGCGGAGCAGGAGGAGGTACCGGCCGCCGAGCTGATCGGTGTCGACGCGACCGGCGAGCACTGCGACCATCCGTCCCTGCTGATGTCCGTGCTGCCGGGGCGGGTCCGGGTCGACGAGGATGAACTCGGCCCGCGGCTGGACCTGCTGGCGGGTCAGCTGGCCCGGATCCACCGGATCGTTCCCCGGGAGCGTCCGCGTGCGTACCAGGCGTGGACCTCTCCGGCGGCGGTCCCTACGGGGTGGGAGCGGGCCGTGGACGTCATCCGCCGCGATCCGCCGCCGTATGACGGCTGTTTCCTGCACCGGGACTTCCACCCCGGGAACGTCCTGTTCACGGGTTCGGGGGCCGGTCTGCGGGTCGGTGGTGTCGTCGACTGGGTGGAGACCTCGTGGGGACCCGCCGATCTGGACGTCGCCCACTGCTCGACGGCCCTCGCGCTGCTGCACGGACCCGAGTACGGCCTCGGTTTCCGTGAACGCTACGAGGCCCTGGGCGGGCGGCGCCTGGCCGACGGCCCGGAGCATCTGTACTGGCGGCTGCTCGATGCCCTGGCCTACGTGCCCGACGCGGCGAAGCTGGCGGGGCCGTGGCGGGAGCTGGGCCGGACCGATCTGACGCCGCGGATGGTGGGCGAGCGCCTGGAGGCCTATGTGGAGGGGCTGATGGAGCGGTACGCCTGAGGCGGCGGGCCGGTCGGGGCTGACTGTCAGTGGTGTCCGCGATGATGCGGTCGGGGCAGGGGACGCGACGAGTGGAGGCCGGCATGGGTGCACAGCGGTACATCGGCGCGGATGAGCGGCGGGCCCGGCTCGCGCTGCGCCAGCAACTGGCCGGGCGGGCCAGGGCGGGCACGCCCGAGGAAGTCGCCGGTGCCCTGGTCGCGCTGCACGGCACGGACCCGGCGACGGTGTACCTGGCCGTGGGCGCCCGGCTCACGGACCCCGCCCGGACCGTCGAGGAGATGGGGAGGGCCTTGTACGAGGACCGTTCCCTGGTGCGGATGCACGGCATGCGGCACACGGTGTTCGTGTTCCCCACCGCTCTGACCGCCGTGGTGCACGCCTCGACGGGTCTCGCGGTCGCCGCCCGGGAGAGGGCCGCGCTGCTCAAGCACATGGCGGCGGCCGGGGCGCCGGACGCTGCCTGGCTGAAGGAGGTCGAGGAGTCGGCGCTGGCGGCGCTCGCCCGGCGCGGGCAGGCGACGGCAGCCGAACTCGCCCAGGACGAACCGCGCCTGCGCGAGCAGTTCGTGTACGCGGCCGGCAAGAGCTACGAGGGGATCCACACCGTCTCGACCCGGCTGCTGAGGGTGCTGGGCGTCGAGGGGAAGGTCGTACGGGGCCGGCCGCTCGGCTCCTGGACATCCAGCCAGTTCCGCTGGGCCGTGGCGCCCGAGCATGCCGGTCTGGAAACGGCCGAGGCGCAGGCGGAGCTCCTGAGACGGTGGCTGGCCGCGTGCGGCCCCGCCACCGAGACCGACCTGAAGTGGTGGACGGGGTGGCGCGTGACGGAGGTCCGCAGGGCCCTGTCCGCGATCGGCGCGGAGCCGGTGGCGCTGGACGAGGGCACGGGGTATGTGGCCGCGGGCGACGCCGAACCGGTCATCGGAGCCGAGGAGCCCTGGGCCGCGCTGCTGCCCGCCCTGGACCCGACGGCGATGGGGTGGCAGCAGCGCGACTGGTATCTCGCGCCGGAGCTGCGGCCCCGGCTGTTCGACCGCAGCGGCAACGTCGGGCCGACGGTGTGGTGGGACGGGCGGGTGGTCGGCGGCTGGGCCCAGCGGCCCGACGGGGAGATCACCTGGCGGATCCTCGACGAGGAGGGCATCGGTCGGGAGGCACTCGCGGCGATCGGGTCGGAGGCGGAGCGGCTCAGCGGGTGGGTGGGGACGACCAGGATCACGCCGCGCTTCCGCACGCCGCTGGAGAAGGAGCTGGCGCAGGGCTGAGCGGCGGCGGCACGTCCGAGCACCGGTCGACCGACCGACGTCCGGGACGGGCGGCGGGCCTCCCCCGCCCGGGCACGATCACGTGCGGCCCGTGCGAGCCGGTGGTCATCAGCGCCGAGGGCAGGTCGAGCTCGTCGAGCAGCTCCCCTGACCGGGCCCCGCGGGCCTCCCGCACGTGACCAACTCCAGGCCTTCTTCCCGCGCCTCCCGCACGTGACGCACGCCAGGGCTTCCTGCGTGCGTTCGGTCCCCATCCCGGGCCAGGGCCTCCCTCCGCGCCTCCCGCCCCTCACGCGCGCAGGGGCTTGCCGCCTCCTCCGGTGACGTGCCCCCCCCGGCTCGCGCCGCCTCGGCGGCCCGGACGGCATGAACGAGCGCCGGACGCCCCGTCGTTCGGGGCGCCCGGCGCTCGAAGCGGAGCGGCTCAGCGGGCGTACCGCATGAACGCCCGCACCATGTGGCACGTCGTGTCCGACGGCGGGTGGACTCCGATCTGCTCCGCCGTGTCGCGGATCGTCTCGTTGCGGGCCTGGTTCGGCATGTAGACGCCCGAGTCGAGCAGGGCGATGGCGAGGCGCATCGCCTTGAGGCGGCGGTTGTGCGTCACGTACCACTGGCGGGGCCGGCCCGGCGGCAGCGGTCGCTTCTCCACGGGCGCGTACGGCAGGTCGAGCAGGACGGGACGCTTCGCGGTGGACTGGGTGGGCAACGGCTTCGACTTCAGGGCGGCAGCGGGCACAGGCATCCTCCTGTCGCGGTCGGGCGGCTCACCGAAGACGTCGGCATCCCCGGCGCCACCCTCGAACACTGCTTACAGTCTACCGCCCGGCACTGACAACGGGGAGTTCACAAGGAGCCACAAAAGCCCAGGTGGGGAAGGGAATTGGCGTCGCGTCACAGCAGGTCCGGGAGGTACGGGTGAGGCATCAGGAAATCGAACAAGATGGTCGGCGCGTACCGTGTGCTCATGGAGATCTGGATCAACCCCGCGTGTTCGAAGTGCCGCAGCGCCCTGACGCTGCTCGACGCCGAGGGTGCCGACTACACCGTCCGCCGCTATCTGGAGGACGTGCCGAGCGAGGACGAGATCCGGGGGGTGCTCGACCGCCTCGGTCTCGAACCCTGGGACATCACCCGTACCCAGGAGGCCGACGCGAAGGACCTCGGACTCAAGGAGTGGCCGCGGGACGCCGGTTCGCGCGACCGCTGGATCACGGCGCTCGCGGAGCACCCGAAGCTGATCCAGCGCCCGATCATCACCGCGGACGACGGAACGGCGGTGGTCGGCCGCACCGACGAGGCCGTACGGGACGCCCTGTCACGCTGACGCACAGGCGAGCCGCCAACCCGCCTGTGGCACAGGTCACTTCAGTGACTCCTGTAACCGCTGAGTAACCTCGTTCGGTATCTCGTACATAGCGGCGTACGCTCCCCTACCTCTTCAGGAGGCGCGCATGTCGCGTAGGAGAACTCTCGGCACGAAGAAGAAGATCGCGCTGCTGGTGAGCGCGGCGACCGTGGCGGGGGGCGGGGCCTTCGTCATGGCGAGCACGTCGAACGCCGCGCCGACCCCCAAGTCGGCGTCGGAGTCGACGGTCTGCCTGGGTCTCGCCACCGCCCTCGGCAACAACCAGAAGTTCATCGCCGACCAGCGGGCCGACCCGGACGCGCAGTCCGAGGCGCGGATCGCCAACCGCGAGGCGGTCGTCGCGGAGATCAAGCGGAAGCAGGAGGCGTCGGGATGCGCCGTCGGGGAGTCGGCTCAGGACTCCCAGACCGCGCAGCCGTCGCAGCCCGCCCAGTCGGCACAGCCCTCGGACCCGGCGGCCTCGGCGCAGCCCTCGCAGCCGGCCGGGTCCGCCCCCGCGGGAGACACCGGCGGCGGTGCCGCCGCCTCCGGGCAGCAGGTGTGCAACGGCTCCACGGTCACGCTCTCCGGCGAGGGCGGTGCGCCTGCCGCGTCCAGCAACCAGTTCCCGGCCGGCACGAAGCTGAAGGTCACCAACCTGGACAACAACAAGTCCACGACGGTGGAGGTCACTTCGGTCTCCGGCAGCTGTGCGCTGCTCAACAACGCGGCCTTCGAACAGGTCCGTGAGCCCGGCAAGTTCCTGATCCGCCGGGCCCTGATCGAGAAGGTGGGGTGACGCCGTACGACCCAGTGAACCGATGAGGCGGCGGCCACCCCCTCGGCCGCCCACCTCGTACGTGTCACCGGTCCTGCTGCCCCCGGCCAGGGGCAGCAGGACCGGGCGTGTGCGGGCCGCGCGGCGCCGGGCACCGGCTTGACGGAGGGAAGCCGGTGCCCGCCGCCGCCCGGCGCGAAGCGGCCTCTCGGCGTGAAGTACGGCACAGCCTGACCCGGTAACACGGGGTTCACATGCGAGCAATGGCCGGGAAATCGCCTGTTGCCAGGCTGCCGGGCAGCAGACGCGGCGCCCCAGTGCCGCAGCGCCGCAAGCACCCGCGATACGCGCCCGGACACACCCGAGGATGAGGCCCGTGACCTTCAAGGCTGAGTACATCTGGATCGACGGCACCGAGCCGACGGCCAAACTGCGTTCCAAGACGAAGATCATGGCGGGCTCTCCCGCCGGTCTGGACGCGCTGCCGATCTGGGGCTTCGACGGGTCCTCCACCAACCAGGCCGAGGGCCACGCCTCGGACTGCGTCCTCAACCCGGTCTTCACCTGCCCGGACCCGATCCGCGGCGGCGACGACATCCTGGTGCTGTGCGAGGTCCTGAACATCGACCTCACCCCGCACGCCACCAACACCCGTGCGGCGCTGGCCGAGGTCGAGGAGAGGTTCGCGGCGCAGGAGCCGATCTTCGGCATCGAGCAGGAGTACACGTTCTTCAAGGACGGCTACCCGCTCGGCTTCCCCAAGGGCGGCTTCCCCGCCCCGCAGGGCGGCTACTACTGCGGTGTCGGCGCGGACGAGATCTTCGGCCGTGACGTCGTCGAGGCGCACCTGGACAACTGCCTGAAGGCCGGCCTCGCCATCTCCGGCATCAACGCCGAGGTCATGCCCGGTCAGTGGGAGTTCCAGGTCGGCCCGGTCGCCCCGCTGGAGGTCTCCGACCACCTGTGGGTGGCCCGCTGGCTGCTCTACCGCACCGCCGAGGACTTCGACGTCGCCGCCACCCTCGACCCCAAGCCGGTCAAGGGCGACTGGAACGGCGCCGGCGCGCACACCAACTTCTCCACCAAGGCGATGCGCGAGGGCTACGACGCGATCATCACCGCGGCCGAGTCGCTCGGCGAGGGCTCCAAGCCGCTCGACCACGTCAAGAACTACGGCGCCGGCATCGACGACCGCCTCACCGGCC
The DNA here is from genome assembly GCF_042955185.1 of Streptomyces sp. NPDC012474. Lineage (NCBI taxonomy): Bacteria > Bacillati > Actinomycetota > Actinomycetes > Kitasatosporales > Streptomycetaceae > Streptomyces > Streptomyces sp. NPDC012474. The sequence continues at coordinate 1,001,896 of NZ_JBIBEP010000001.1, read as the reverse complement.
TGCACGAGACCGCCCCGTGGAACGAGTACTCCTACGGCGTCTCCAACCGCGGTGCCTCGGTCCGTATCCCGTGGCAGGTGGAGAAGGACGGCAAGGGCTACATCGAGGACCGCCGCCCGAACGCCAACGTCGACCCGTACGTGGTGACGCGTCTGCTCGTCGACACCTGCTGCTCGGCGCTGGAGAAGGCCGGCCAGGTCTGATCCGCCCCGCAGGCTCCTGAAGGGGGCGCTCACCGTTCGCGGTGGGCGCCCCCTTTCGTCTGCCGCGCCATGGTGGCTTGCCGCGCAGTTCCCCGCGCCCCTGACGGGACAGGGGTGTCCACACAGTGAGAGGAGGGTCCCCCAATGGGGATCAGCCCTGCTTCAATGGAGCCATGACCGGCTACCAGGAGTGCACCGCGACGGGTCGTCATGACCTCGAGCCCTTCTGGCCGTCCCGCCAGGACCACGACTTCGACCGGGTGTGTTGCCGCGCGATGAACGCGCCGGCCCTCTAACGCCGTACACCCCGGCCTTCGGCCGGCGCGAACCGCGTACGTCTCCCTCGGCGAGCCCGACCACGAATCGCGGCCGTCGACCTCTCCGACGAACTCCTCGCGCGAAAGAGCTGACCTCTCATGGCGACCTCTCGTTCCCTGTCCACCGCCGCCCCTCTCAACGTCCCCGCGCCGCACGGCTCCCGGCACCGGCTGCGTGCCGTCGACCGGGACGAGGTGGTGACGGTCGCGGACCTGCTGCCGGGTGCCACCTGGCTGCCGGCGCCCCCGCACACCCTGCCGACGCTGCCGGGGCAGCCGCCGATGGTCGGTTACCTGGTGCTCGTCCCGGCCGACCAGCAGCCGCCGTTCCCGGTGGCGGTGCCCGGCCCGCCGCAGGCCGCCGGGCCGGTGCCCGCTGCCGAGCCGGGCGGCGAGCCGCTGATCCGCGTCGACACCGCGCAGCGCACCGCCCGGGTGGCCGGGCGGCCCCTCGACCTCACGTACCTGGAGTTCGAGCTGCTGGCGCACCTGGTGGCGCATCCGGGCCGGGTGCACACCCGCGACCAGCTGGTCGGCACCGTGTGGGGCTACGGGCACGTGGGCGACGGCCGCACGGTCGACGTCCACGTCGCCCGCCTGCGCCGCAAGCTGGGCGTGGAGCACCGCGACACGATCCGGACGGTGCGCCGCGTCGGCTACACCTACGTGCCGCCGACGGGACACTGATCCTCCCGGGCGGCCGGGGGTGCGCCGTCTGCTGACAGCAGATCCCCGTTCCGCCCCCTCGCCCGACCGGGCAGAGTCACCGGCATGAGGCTTCTGATGCTGGGTGGCACGGAGTTCGTGGGACGGGCCGTCGTGGAGGCGGCGCTGGGCCGGGGCTGGGAGGTGACCGTCTTCCACCGGGGGCGGCACGAGGCCCCGCCGGGCGCGCGGTCGCTGCTCGGTGACCGCACCGCGCCCGGCGGTCTCTCCGCCCTGGCGGACGACCCGGGCGAGTGGGACGTCGTCGTCGACACCTGGTCGGCGGCGCCGAGCGCGGTGCGGGACACGGCGCGGCTGCTGCGGGGCCGCGCCGGCCGCTACGTGTACGTGTCGAGCTGCTCGGTGTACGCGTGGGCGCCGCCCGCCGGGTACACCGAGGACGCGCCCGTGGTGGAGGGGGCGTCGGCCGACGCGGAACAGACCGACTACGCCCGGGACAAGCGGGGCGGCGAGCTGGCCGCCGTCGCGTCCTTCGGCGCGGACCGTTCGCTGCTCGTCCGGGCCGGGCTGATCCTCGGTCCGTACGAGAACGTCGGCCGCCTCCCGTGGTGGCTGACCCGGATGTCCCGCGGTGGGCCGGTCCTGGCGCCGGGACCGCGGGACCTCCCCCTGCAGTACGTCGACGTCCGGGACCTGTCGGAGTGGATCCTCGGCGCGGCGGAGCAGGAGCTGAGCGGGCCGTACACCCTGGTGAGCCCGCAGGGGCACGCCACGATGGGGACGTTCCTCGAGGCGTGCGCGCGGGTCACGGGCGGTGCGGCCGAGCTCCGCTGGACCGAGCCCGGGGTGATCCTGGAGGCGGGCATCGAGCCGTGGACGCAATTGCCGGTGTGGGTGCCGCCGGGCAGCGACCTGCACGACGCCCTGCACAGCGCGGACGTCTCCCGGGCGGTCGGGGCCGGCCTGGTCTGCCGGCCCGTCGGGGAGACCGTGGCGGACACCTGGAACTGGCTGGGCGGCATCGGCGGTGTCGCGCCGCAGCGCCCGGACCGGACGAGCAAGGGCCTCGACCCGGAGGTGGAGGCTAAGGTGCTCGCGGCGGGAACCGGCGCGTGAACCTCCGCACGCCGCCCCCCGGGTGTACGTAGCACCACCCCCCGACCGGGTGTCCGGCCCCGTGACCCGGCCCGCGCGCTCGACGAGACTGACGCCATGACCATGGACACGAAGAACGGCAACGGGCGGACGGCAGGGCGGGGCATCGGGATCGCCGCGATACGGGGGCTGGCGCTGGCCCTGATCTCCCTGCCGGGGGCGGTGCTGGGCTTCTGTCTGTCGCTGGTCTCGATCGCGCTCATCCCGCTCGGGGTCGGGCTCGTCACCACGCCGTACGTGCTGACGGGGGTGCGGGCGTTCGCGAACTGGCGGCGCGTGCTCGCGGCGGAGTGGGGCGGGGTGCGGATCCCGCCGGCGTACCGGCCGCTGCCGCGGGGCGCCAACCCGTGGACGCGCACCGTCGCGCTGCTGCGTGACCCGGCGACCTGGCGGGACCTGCGGTGGCTGCCGGTCGACATGACCGCCGGGTTCGTCACGGCGCTGCTGCCGGCGGTGCTGCTCCTCTATCCGCTGGAGGGGTTCGCGCTGGCGATCGGGCTGTGGCGGGTCTTCCCCGACACGTATTGGTACGGGTTCGTGCCGGTCACCGGGCAGGCGTCCGCGTTCGGTGCGGCGGCCCTGGGCCTGGTGCTGCTGTTCCTCGCCCACTTCCTCAACCCGCGCGTGCTGGGCGTCCACTTCCGGCTCACCCGGGCCGTGCTCGGCGGCAACCAGCGGGAACTGGCCGAGCGGGTACGGGTCCTGACCGAGACCCGGCGGGACGCGGTCGACGCCTCCGCCGCCGAACTGCGGCGCATCGAACGGGACCTGCACGACGGGGCCCAGGCCCGGCTGGTCGCCGTCGGTATGGACCTGGGCACCATCGAGGCGCTCCTGGACAAGGACCCCGCTCAGGCCAAGGTGTTGATCGCGCAGGCGCGGAAGTCCTCGGTGGAGGCGCTGTCCGAGCTGCGTGAGCTGGTGCGCGGCATCCATCCGCCGGTCCTCGCCGAGCGTGGCCTGGGCGACGCGGTACGGGCGCTGGCGCTGCGGCTGCCGGTCGCCACCGAGGTGAGCGTCGACCTGCCCGGGCGGGCTCAGGCACCGGTGGAGTCGGCCGCGTACTTCGCCGTGAGCGAGGTGCTCACCAATGCCGTGAAGCACTCGGGCGCCGACCGGATCTGGATCGACCTGCACCGGGCGGACGGCATGCTGCGGGCGTCTGTCACCGACAACGGCAAGGGCGGCGCGGTGATCGGGGCCGGTTCGGGACTGGCCGGGGTCGAGCGGCGACTGGGTACATTCGACGGCGTCCTGGCCGTCAGCAGCCCCGCGGGCGGCCCCACCATGGTCACCGTGGAGATCCCTTGCGCGTAGTCCTGGCCGAAGACCTCTTCCTGCTGCGCGACGGACTCGTCCGGCTGCTGCAGGCGCACGGCTTCGAGATCGCGGCGGCCGTCGAGTCCGGGCCCGAACTGGCCGCCGCGCTGGCCGAACTGGACCCGGACGTCGCCGTGGTCGACGTACGCCTGCCGCCCACGCACACCGACGAGGGCCTGCAGTGCGCGCTCGACGCCCGCCGGAAGCGGCCCGGGCTGCCGGTGCTGGTGCTCTCCCAGCACGTGGAGCAGCTGTACGCGCGTGAGCTGCTCGCCGACGGCAGGGGCGGGGTCGGCTATCTGCTGAAGGACCGGGTGTTCGACGCCGAGCAGTTCGTGGACGCCGTACGGCGGGTCGCCGCGGGGGGCACGGCGATGGACCCGCAGGTCATCCAGCAGCTGCTGGCCCGCCGTTCGGGCGACGACCGGCCGCTGGCGCGGCTGACGCCCCGGGAGCGGGAGGTGCTGGAGCTGATGGCGCAGGGCCGGACCAACGCGGCGATCGCGGGCAGGCTGGTCGTGACGGAACGGGCGATCGCCAAGCACACCGCCAACATCTTCGCCAAGCTGGGGCTTGAGGTCTCGGACGACGACAACCGGCGCGTGCTGGCGGTTCTCGCGTATCTCGACCACGGCCGGTGAAACCGGACGAGCCGCTTCACTCACCGTGGACGATTCGCAACTTCCGGTGCCGAAGGGGCTGTTGAGAGCACAGAGTCCGCACGAATCTCGCATCAATTTCCGAGACCTCTGAACACCCGTGGGACGCCCTCCGTATGGAAGGGAGCCGCTTCACTCCTGTCGGGCGCCTCGATGCCCCCGAAAAAGGAAGTCAGAGGAGTTCCATGGGACGCAACACAAGAAAACGCCGCACGCCGCTGGCCACCAAGGCCATTGCCGCATCGGCGGCCCTAGCGCTCGGTGGGGGCGGGCTGATCTGGGCGAACTTCTATGCCTCGGCGCATGAGGAGACCTCGGCGAATCAGACGAAGTCCGCGGGCGCACAGATCGCAACGATCCAGTGCCCGGACGTAGGACAGAAGCTGACCGATGTGCCGGACGGTGCTCGCCAGGGGGTGGACAAGGAGCTGGCCAACCTCGACAAGCAGATCAGCGAGGCCTACACCCGCCTCGCATCCACGCGTCAGGCCCAGGCCGGTGACTCGGGCTTCGTCGACAACGCCATCCTCGGCCCGCTGAAGTCGAAGCGCGTCGCGGTCATCGACCGGATCGGCATCAACATCAAGCGTGTTGGTGGGCAGGCTCCGGACAATCTCGAGCAGCTGGCCACGTGCCAGGGCATGGCCGCCGACGCGAACGTCAACGACGGCAACGGCGAGGGCCAGGACCAGGGCGGCCAGGACCAGGGCGGCCAGGACAACGGCCAGGGCGGCCAGGACCAGGGCGGCCAGGACCAGGGCCAGGACCAGGGCCAGGGTGAGGACAACGGCCTCGACCCGGTGCCCGAGGGCAACGGAGGCCAGGCCGGCAACGGCCCGGTGGCGCAGGACTTCGTCAACATCGAAGACGTCCAGCCGAACTCCCGCGACCTCCCTAACGGTCTGGCCGCGAACGGAGACACCGGTTCGACCGGTACCTTCACCACGGAATGCGGCACGAACGGGAACAACCTGTTCAACTCCGACAACCTGATCGTGGCCCCGGGCGTCGACAACGGCGCGCACCACACGCACGACTACGTCGGCAACCAGAACAACGACGCCTTCTCCAGCGACGACGACCTCGCCAACGCGGACACCTCCTGCCAGAACCAGAGTGACAAGTCCACCTACTACTGGCCGGTGCTCAGGCTCCAGGACGGCTCGAACGAGTTCGACGCCCAGGACGCCGGGGGTGGCGCCGAGGGCAACGTCGGCACGATCCTGGAGGCCAGCCAGGCGGAGATCAAGTTCGTCGGCAACAAGAAGGGCGACGTCGTCGCCATGCCGAAGTTCCTGCGCGTCATCACCGGTGACGCCAAGGCCTTCACCAACGGCCTCAACAACGCCAACACCTCGTTCAGCTGCACCGGCTTCGAGGACCGGCAGGTGACGGACAAGTACGTGGTCTGCCCCGAGGGCAGCCAGGTGGTGCGCACGTCCAACTTCCAGAGCTGCTGGGACGGACAGAACATCGACAGCGCCAACCACCGTGACCACGTGGCGTTCGTCCAGGCCGACGGCAGCTGCGCGAACGGCTTCCAGGCCATCCCGCAGCTCCAGGTCCGCCTGGTGTACGACGTTCCGGCCCCGACCATCGAGAACGGTCAGGTGCAGAACCCGTACGCCGTGGACGGCTTCCCGGAGCAGCTGCACAAGCCGATCACCGACCACAACGACTTCATCAACGTCATGGACGAGAACCTGATGAACAAGGTGGTGCAGTGCATCAACAGCGGCCAGGAATGCCAGTGATGGCAGGCTGAAAAGCCGGCGGTGGGAATTTCCCACCGCCGGCTTTCGCATGTCCCCCGAAACGACCCGATCAGTTCTCCTGGTGACCGGAGTGCGAGGACTTGTCGTCCCGGCCCCCGCCGCCGGGGGCGTGCTCGGCGTGGTTGAGTCCTACCTCCACGGTGCCGCCCAGCGTGCCGCGCAGCCCTTGCAGCACGTCCTCGTGGCCGACGGCCACCCACTTGCGGCCGACCAGGTAGAAACCGCCGTAGTCCTTGGCCGTGTTGATCCACTCGCGCTGTCCGCGGTCGGTGGCGAAGGTCGCGAGGACGTATTTCTCCTTGCCCTTCTTGCACAGGGCCTGGCGGATGGTGTCCGCGTCGGTCTGCATGTTCGGCTTGCACTTGGCCTCGGCCGCGATGTGCTCCAGGCTGCCGCTCACCTCCTTCGGAACGGCCGCCTCGTCCTTGCCGCCGGATCCGCCGCAGCCGGTCAGCGCCAGTATCGCCACCGCGCCGCTCAGCGCGAGCATCGGTCGGGTCACCCTCATCTGTTCCTCCGGTTCTTGTCGGCACGGTCCTGCCACGGCACGATCCGGACGCATGCCGCACGGAGCCCCGGCAAGAGGCTCTCGCCTTCGATACGGCTGCGGCGCCCGCCGTGCTCAAAATCCCGCTGCCCCGGTGTGCACTCCTGTGCGAGGGTGTCCCGGTGGATCAGGACTGGGAAGACCGTGTGGCCGCCCTCTGGGACCGTTCCGACGACTACGCCGAGACGGAGGAGGACGAGGCGCGTTTCCGCGCCGACGTCGACGCCCTCGTCGCCGAGCTGCCCGAAGGCAGTCCGCACGCCCCGTTCGAGCAGGCCTGCGCCTGGGACTCCACGGGCCGCTCCGACAAGGCGGTCCCGCTCTACCAGGAGGCGCTGCGGAGTGGCCTCGCCGACGTCAGCCACTACAAGGCCCGCCGGACGAAGATCCAGCTGGCCAGCTCGCTGCGGAACATCGGCCGGGCCGAGGAGGGCGTCGCCCTGCTGACGCCCGAACTGGTCGCGCCCTCCGACGAGCTGGACGACGCCGTACGCGCCTGTCTCGCCCTGTGCCTGTCGAGCCTCGGCCGCGACCGGGAGGCCCTGGCGCTGGCCCTGGGCGCCCTGGCCCCGCACCTGCCGCGCTACCAGCGGTCCATGGCGAACTACGCCCGGCTGCTGGTGGAGCCCGGGGAGCACCCGGGGGCGTGACGCCGCGCAGCCAGGTGACCATCCACCGATTCGCTCGTTCTGCTGAACGTGCAGTCACAGGATGTCGCCCAGCGCCCCACACCCCCCTCCCCCGCCGGCCCGGTCGTGGACGTCGAGCAGGCCGAGGCCGCGCTCGTCGAGCACTACCCGCGGCTCGTCCGGCTGGCCTACCTGGTGCTGCCGCCCCGGCTCGGCCGCAGCCGCCGCGTCCTGACCGCACACGCCCTCACCCAGCGGGCCCTCCCCCGCACCCGCACACCGGCCCCGGTGATCCCGGCTCAGCATGGGGGTCCCCCCTGCTCGAGCGAAGCCGAGAGCTCGGGGGACCGCCGGGACGGTGACCCCGGCTACGCCCTGGTCCGTCTCCAGGTGCTGCGCACGGCGCTGGAGGCGGGGCTGCCGCTGACGGCGAAGGCGTGGCCCAAGAGGTCCCAGCTGCCGCCGCTGCTGCCGCACGTATGGGGTCTGAAACTGTTCCCCCGATCCGGTGGTGCCGAGGAACTCACCCTGGACCAGCGGCTGTCCACCCTGTCGGGACCGGCCCGGGCCGCCTACGCACTGCGCGGTCTGGAGCGGCTCACGGACGACGGGGTGTGCGAGGTCCTCGCCGCGGCGGGCGTCACCGACCCTGAGGGCGCCGTGCTGGAGGCCGGCGGGGTCCCCGCCCAGTACGGGCTGCTCGACTCCCCCGAGTTCGACCCCTGCTCGCTCCAGGCCCGCCCCACCGACCTGATGCGCCGCCGCCAGCACCTGAGGGCCGCGCTGGCCGCCGGTGCCGCCCTGCTGGTGTGCGGGGCGCTGCTCGGCCTGCCCGGTGAGGGCTGGGGCCCCGAGGGCGCCGCGGCACCCCCGTACGCGCGCAACCCGGCCGCGCAGGCCGCCCTGGACCCGGCGAAGCTGACCCGCATCCCGCCGGGCGCGTGGCGCAGCTCGGCGCGCACCGACTTCTCCGTGTGGCCGGCCCGCGGCGAGAGTACCGGCGACAAGGCCCTGCTGCGCCGCGCCCTGGCCGTGTGGGCCCGCCCCGGCGGGACGGTCCAGGTGTCGGCCACCCCCGGCACCCTCTCCGGCGGCCCGGCCGGACCGCCCCAGCTGCTGTACGCGGGGACGGTCGACGCGGCGCGCGTGGTGATCCTCTACGACGGCCTGCGCATCGCCCGTTACGCCGAGCCGAAGGACGGCACGCAGGGCGCCGCCCTCGACTTCGCCCGGGTCGACGGGGCCGGCCGGGCCGAGGCGGGCGCGGTGGTCCTGGGCCGGTCCGACGGCAACGTCCGCTATCTGACGGCCCCCTGGGTGAAAAGGGCCGGCGAGCGGGACCTGATGAAGCCGGGCTCCGGCGCGATGGCCCTCACGCTCACCGACGGTGTGACCGCGCCCCTCGCCAGCCCGGCCCTGCGGTCCGGGCCCTGCACCTCGTGGAACGTCCTGCAGCTGGCCGACGGCACCAGGACGCGGCTGCTGACCGACCTCGGCGAACTCGTCCCGGCCCGGCTCACCACCGGACGGCCGGGCTCCCCGCGGGAGGTGTCCGGCGCCGCGGCGCTGCGCACCTGGCAGCCGTTCGCCTGCTCGCTGGGCACGGTGCGCTCGGCGGGGGTGCGCAGCGTCAACGCCTGGGCGTTCAACGAGCAGCCGCTGCCCGACGCGAGCGGTTCGGCGGCGTGGGTGTGCACGCGGGCCGAGACCTGGCGGGGCGGCGGGGCCCGGGTGCTGGCGCAGTTCCACACGCCGGGCGGGGCGTACGGGGCGGCGGCGGCGAAGGCCGAGAACGTCCCGGCGTGCGGGGCGCGTGATCCGTATGTGCTGGCCGGGGTGCTGTGGAAGTCGAAGGCCGGCGGCTGGTACCTGCTGGCCGCGGGAAGCCGGGAGACCGCGTCGATCCGGGCGACGGGCGGCGTGGACGGGGTGGCGCGGAGCAGTCTGCTGACCGTGCCGGCCGAGCAGGGAGCGCAGGCTCAGCTCAAGGGGACCTTGAAGGACGGGCGTTCGCTGCGCGGACTGCGCTGACGCGGGAGGCTTCCGGGCCCGCGAGGTGAGGCCTCGGGACCCCCGCGATCGATCCGGCCCGTTCGAGGCCGGAATCGATCGGTAAGGTGTTCGCATGACTATCGGGGTTCGCCGCAGAATGGGAGTCGAGGAGCGGCGGCAGCAGTTGATCGGCGTCGCCCTCGAACTGTTCAGCCGCCGCTCGCCCGACGAGGTCTCCATCGACGAGATAGCGTCGGCCGCGGGCATTTCCCGCCCGTTGGTCTATCACTACTTCCCCGGCAAACTCAGCCTGTACGAGGCCGCGTTGCAGCGGGCCTCGGACGATCTGGCGGCCCGTTTCGTGGAGCCGCACGAGGGTCCGCTGGGGGCACGGCTGCTGCGCGTGATGCACCGCTACTTCGACTTCGTGGACGAACACGGGCCGGGTTTCTCCGCCCTGATGCGCGGCGGTCCGGCGGTCGGCTCCTCGACGACCAACGCGCTCGTCGACTCCGTACGGCAGGCCGCGTATGTCCAGATTCTTTCGCACCTGGGCGTGACCGATCCGCCCGCGCGCCTCGAACTGGTCGTCCGTTCCTGGATCTCGCTCGCCGAGTCGACGGCGTTGATCTGGCTGGACGGCCGGCGCATCCCGCGCGAGGAACTGGAGCCCCAGCTAGTCAATGACTTCGCCGCCCTCGCCGCGGTCAGTGCCGCCTACGACGAGGAGATGGCCGCGCTGCTGCGCGGCGTCGTCAAGGACGAGCCGGCCGACGGGCCGTTCGCGATGCTGGTCGGCCGGCTCATCGCCCTGGCGAGCTGAGCCGGCTCAGCTCTCGAACTTGGCGTAGGAGGGGTCCAGGTCGCGGACCTCGGCGGAGGCGTGCAGCGCGATCCCCTCGGCGGGTTTGAGGTGGGTCCGCAGCAGCTCCAGCGCGGCCTGGGTGAGCCGGGCCTTGACATCGTCGGTGCGGCCCGCGAGCAGCGCGATGTGGACGTGCACATGGGCGTGCCCCTCGGCCTCGGGGCCGACGACGATGTCCTCGGTCGGGCGGAACCGGCTCTTGCACGCCGGCGGTTTGGCGGCCGCGATCTCGACCGTCGCCTCGTGCAGCGCCTTCGCGAATCCGGGCCGGTCGAAGTCGGCGGCGAGGTCGGCGGAATAGTCGACGGTGATCTGCGGCATCAGTACTCCTGTTTCTGGGCCAGTGGGCTCACCTTAGACAGTGGTGCCGGGGCTGTGCTGCATGCCGCCGGCGTCCCTCTCGGCGACCCCCGGGGTGTACGGGAGTGGGGCGTGCCGTGGCTCACGGCACGCCCCACCCGACGTGGTGCGCTATCCGGCTGCCCGGGTGAAGACGGCGACCGTGCGCCCCGGGACGGCGAACGTGCCCGTTTCGGCAGCGTAGGAGGAGGACTTGACGGTCAAGTCCGCCCCCGCCGCCTGGACCGGATGCAGCCGGTACCCCGCCTCGGCGAGTGCGGCCACGCGCTGATCCTGCCGCTGCGGTGTGGCGTTGAAGACGACGACGAGGTCACCGAGCCGCATGGTGATCACGCCGGGCGTCTCGTCCTCGCCGGACAGCGGGAAGGAGAGCCTGGACTGCACCTGTGCGGCCGTGCCGAGGGAGAAGTCCTTCTCGGTGCTGCGGATCCGCAGCAGGTCGCGGTACGCGGCCGAGGTGCCCTCGATCTGCTCGCAGCCCACGTCGACCCTGGTCAGCAGGGGTTTGGCGTACGGCCACTTGTCGGCGTTGTCCGCCGCCATGGGCAGGCCGCGGCCGAACCCGTTGCCGTCCTCGCACCTGAAGTGGACGGCGTTGAACCAGTCGCCGCTGTCGTAGGAGTTGCGGTCCAGGGACTTGGAACGCAGCAGGTCGGTGCCTGCCTGGGAGAGGGCCGGGCCCTGCGAGAGGGTGGCCGTGGCCATGGCCAGGACCTGCATCCGGGCCCGGTCGGCCGCGCTCGTCGAAGCGGGCAGTTTGAAGGCGAGTGCGTCGAACAGGGTCTCGTTGTCGTGCGCGTCGGCATAGGCGAGGGCCTCTCCGGGGGCGTCGGCGTAGCCGGCGGGGGCGCCGTTGTAGTCGACGTCGGAGCCCTTGACCTCCTCGCCCGCGGTGTCGGTGAAGCGGTAGCCGGCGAGGTTTCCGGAGAGACCGACCTTGATCAGGTCCTGGTAGTGCAGCAGGCGGGCCTTCTGCTCGGCCGTGGTTCCGTTGTTCTCGGAGGAGTTGGGATCGGTGTACAGACCGGACGCGAAGCCCTGGACGCCGGGGTCCTCGTCGAAGGGGCCGCCGCCGCGCACGGCGTCACGGGCGCGGTCGGAGAAGGTGGCGATGCCGGTGCCGGCCATGTTCTTCTGTGTGGCCTGGGTGAACCGGGCGTCGTCGGCGATCTCGCCGAAGTTCCAGCCCTCCCCGTAGAGGATGATCTTCTTGCCGTCGACGCCGTCCTTCGCGACGGTCAGCGCGTCGAGGGCCTTCCTGACCGCGAGGATGTTGGCCTTCGGGTGGTGGCCCATGAGGTCGAAGCGGAAGCCGTCGACCTTGTACTCCTTCGCCCAGGTGACGACCGAGTCGACGACGAGTTTGCCCATCATGGCGTTCTCGGTGGCGGTGTTGGCGCAGCAGGTGCTGTTCGCGACCGAGCCGTCGGCGAGGAGCCGCTGGTAGTAGCCGGGCACGATCCGGTCCAGGACGGAGGTGTCCGCCTGGCCGCTCGCGGCGGTGTGGTTGTAGACGACGTCCATGACCACCCGCAGCCCCTCGTCGTTGAGGGCCTTGACCATCCGGCGGAACTCGATCGTGCGGGCGGTGCCGTCCGGGTCGGTGGCGTAGGAGCCCTCCGGGACCGTGTAGTGGAACGGGTCGTAGCCCCAGTTGTAGGCGTCCTTCGCGGCGATCTTCCCGACGCACTCCTGCTGCCGGTCGGAGTCGGCGGGGAAGGAGGGCAGGTCGCAGTCGGGCTTCGCCTGGTCGGCCTTCTTCTCCGGGATGGTGGCGATGTCGAACGCGGGCAGCAGATGCACGTACGTGGTGCCCGCCTTCGCCAGCTCGCGCAGGTGCTTGCTGCCGTCACTGGCCTTGTCGGTGAAGGCAAGGTAGGTGCCGGGGTGCTTCGCCGTGCGGTCCGCCACGGAGAAGTCCCGGATGTGCAGCTCCTGGATCTGCGCGTCCCTCAGCGGTACGGCTTTCGGCTTGGTGTAAGCCGACCAGCCGGAGGGCTTGAGCGCCTTGTCGCCCAGGTCGACGACGAGGCTGCTCTTCGAGTCGGCGGTGAGGGCGAGGGCGTAGGGGTCGGTGACCTTGTTGGTGACGACCTTGCGGACGCTGGGCGCCCAGACCTTCACGACGTACCGGTAGGGCTTGCCCTTCCAGGATTTCGGGCCGGTGACGGACCAGACGCCGGTGGTGGCGTCGCGCTTCATCGGGACGGTCCTGGTGCCGAGCTCCAGGGCGACGGACTGCGCGGTCGGCGCCCACACGGACAGGGTGGGGCGGCCCTTGGAGAACGTCGGCCCCAGGTCGGCCTTCGTCGCGCCGGGGTACAGGTCGTCGAGGACACCGGCGATCTGGACACCGGTCGCGGCGAGCACCGCTCCGTTCGCGGCGTGCTGGGTGGCGACGACCTGGCCGCGCAGGGCCTTACGGACCCGGTCGCGGTCGCGCGGGTCGACGGTCCAGGCGTCGTACGCCTTCACATGCGGGAACTTCGCCTTCTGGGCGTCGGTCAGCTCGCTCTTCGACAGGCGCAGCCACTTCGCGTCGCCGGTCAGGGCGCCGTCCTTCACCGCGATCGAGCCGTCGCGGGTGTAGAGCAGCTGGGTGGAGGCGGCGGCGTCGGAGCCGTTCCAGGCGAGGGTGTCCCGGTCGATCCAGACGGCCTTGGAGGTGGTCAGGTCGAGGGCGGCCGCGCTGCCCGCCGGCTGCGGGAGCAGGTACTTCTCCTGCCCGCTCACCAGCCACACCTCGTGGCCGTTCGCCATGAGGTCGAGCGACCGGTCGGTGGGCAGGTCCTTCTCGTCGCCTTTGTGCAGGATGTAGCTGAGGCTGGTGGCTCCGTCGGTGAGCGGTACCTCGAAGACTGCGCCATAGGAATCAGTCTTGACCGGTTCGAGGGGCTTCGACCACTCGGTGGGGTTCGCGGCGCCGGTCCAGACGTGCAGTCCCCAGCCGTCGTAGTGCCTGTCGGCCCGGTGGTAGTGCAGGACGGCCTTGCTCTTGTCGGGAGCCGGGTACGCGGGCCGCTCGGTGGTGACGGTGTCCTTGCCCTGCTCGATCCAGATCTCGCCGGTCTCGGTGACGTCGATCGTGCGGTCGGCGGCGACGTCCTTGGTGCCGTCCTGGTCGATGACGAGGAAGCCGACGTTCGAGGCGCCGGGCTTGAGTTTGACCCAGGCGAAGGCGCCGTAGGCGTCGCGGCCGGTGAAGGGGTGGCTGTCGGGCCACTCGGTGGCCTCACCCTCGGCGAGGTCGCCCCAGGCGTACAGGCCCCAGTCGGCGTAGTCCCCGTCGGCGCGCTTGTAGTGCACGATCGCGTAGTCGCGGGAGGAGGCGGTGGGCGGCTCCGGGGCGGGCGGGGTGCCGGTGGTGGAGGCGGCCAGGGCGCTCGCGGTGCGTCCGGCCGAGTCGATGACGACGGCCTTGTAGCGCAGGGCCGTGCCGGGCGCCACGTTCTTCCCGATGGTGTGGGTGACCTTGAACGGGGCGTGGTCGGCGGAGCCGAGGGTCTGCCACCTGCCGTTGCCGGTCTGCGCGGCGAAGACGACGCGGTTGAGCTGTCCGCCGTCCACGTCGGCGGTGACCTCGACGGTGCCCGTGGCACCCGCGGGCGGGGCCTTCAGGGTGATGGCCGGTTCGGTGGCGGGCTTGGCGAGCCTGCCGGACGCCTTGAGGACGATCGCCGAGCCGGCCGGGACGGTGACGGTGAGCTTCTTGTCGCCGTCGCTCTTCACCGAGGCGCCGGTGCCGTGAATGCCCTTGAAGGTCATACCGGCCGAGCCGGTCGGAAAGGTCGACGTCTTCGCCTCGGCCGCATTGTTGAAGGCGACCACGTACTCGGTGCCGTTCTTCGCGTCGGTGCGGGAGAAGGCGTAGACGCCCGGACCGTCGGCCGCGTACCGCTGCTGCTGGACGCCGTCGGTGAGCGCCGGGTTGGCCTCGCGGAGCTCGGCGAGGGCGCTGATCTGCCGGTAGAGCGGGGCCTTGGTGTCGTAGGCGTCCTCGGCGTGGGTGCGGTCGGTGCCGATGCGGTCGTCGTCGAGGTAGTCGGCGGTGCGCGAGGCGAACATGGTCTGCCGGGCGTCCTTGTCGCCGCCCGGCCCGGTGAAGCCCTGCTCGTCGCCGTAGTAGACGACGGGGTTGCCGCGGCTGAGGAACATCAGCTCGTTGGCGAGCCTGGCCTTCGCGAGCAGTTCGGCGTCGGTGGCCTTCGGGTCGTCCTGCTTCAGGAAGGACCCGATCCGGCCCATGTCGTGGTTGCCGAGGAAGGTGACCTGCTCGTAGGCGTTGGCCTTGCCGGTCGTGTACTTGTAGTCGTCGCCGAAGACGCCGGCGAGCTTCTGCGCGCTCGCGCCCTGCGAGGCGTACTGGCGGGCCGACTCCTGGAAGGGGAAGTCGAGCGTGGCGTCGAGGCGTCCCTGGGTGACGTACGGGGCGGTGACGTCCGTGTCGGCCGAGTACACCTCGCCGAACATGAAGAAGTCGTCACGGCCCTGCTTGGCCGCGTAGGCGTCGAGGGCCGTGGCCCACTGGGTCCAGAACTCCATGTTGACGTGCTTCACGGTGTCGATCCGGAAACCGTCGATGTCGAAGTCCCGCACCCAGCGCTGATAGATCCGCTCCATGCCCCGCACGACCTCGGGCCGCTCGGTCCACAGGTCGTCGAGGCCGGAGAAGTCCCCGTGGGCGGAGCTCTCACCGGCGAAGGTGGAGTCGCCGCGGTTGTGGTACATCGTCGGGTCGTCGAGCCACGACGGGACCTTGTTGTCGCTGGTGACCTTCGGCGTGCGCGGGAAGGAGTCGCTGTCGACCTCCGGGAAGCCCCGTCGTCCGTCCGCGTAGTCCGCGTCGTCGAAGGGCCTGCCGTCCTTCGTCAGGTACGGGAACGCCCCTTTGGAGAGGTAGTCGTAGGACTTCTCCTCGTAGTCGACGACGTCCGCGGTGTGGTTGGTGATGACGTCGAAGAAGACCTTCATGCCCTTGGCGTGGGCCTTGTCGATGAGGGTTTCCAGGTCCTTGTTGGTGCCGAAGTGCGGGTCGACCCGGGTGAAGTCGGTTATCCAGTAACCGTGGTAGCCGGCCGAGGCGTTGGCCCCCGTCCCCTGCACGGGCCGGTTCTTGAAGATCGGGGCCATCCAGAGGGCGGTGGTGCCGAGGCCCTTGATGTAGTCGAGCTTCTTGGTCAGGCCCTTGAGGTCGCCGCCCTGGTAGAAGCCCTTGTCGGTGGGGTCGTAGCCGGTGGCGAGGCGGGTACCGGTGAGTCCGCCCTTGTCGTTGCCGGTGTGGCCGTTGGCGAAACGGTCCGGCAGGACGAAGTAGAACTGCTCACGGGTGGCGTCGTGCCGGGCGGACTCGGCGGCCAGCTTGGCGTCGGACGGGGGCGGGGGCGGGGTGTCCGCCCGCGCCGCGAGGGGTTGGACGAGTGCTGCGGCCAGCGCGGTGGCGGTGACCGCGGCGACCCGTCCGGCACGGGCGGTTCTGCGCCTTGCGGGCGCACGCCATCTCGGTATCACTGACGTGGACTCCTTGCATCGCGGCTCTCTCGGGTCCGACCCCGCGCGACCGTATCGCCGCCGAAACGCTTACAGCAAGAGTCCTGAAAGCATTGGAAAGAACTTTCAACCACCGGAGTCGGCCGGAACCGGAGACCCCCGCCGCACGGGACGTGCCGCAGGGGCCGCTCGCACCGCGAACGGACGTCCGCTCGCACCGCGAAAGGCGTCCGCGTCTAGCAGTCGGCCTTGCCCGCATAGATCGCCAGGGCCGCGTCGGAACCCAGCGTGGCCGTGAACTGCCCGCTGGGGTTCACCGTCACGGTCCTGTTGTTCTGCACATCGCAGTACGTCCCCGCAGCCAGCGACGTCTGATACGTACGGCTCAGCGAACCCGGCTCGTGATTGATGGCCACGAAGCCCTTGGAGCCCCGGCCGAACGCGATGGCGTCGCCGCCGTTGTCCCACCAGTCGGTGACCGTCTGGCCCCGGGCGGCGTTGCGGAAGCCGACCATGGACTTGATCTCCGGCCACTTGTGCTGGCACTTCCAGCCGTCCTGCCAGCAGGCGCCGACCTGACCGCCGTTCGGCGGGCCGGCGTCGTGGTCGGAGAACTCGTAGCCCGAGTTGATGTCCGGGGCGCCGTAGGGCCAGGCCAGCATGAAGACGTTGGCCAGGGTGTAGTTGGCGTTGTCCTTGTAGCTGAGGGTCGAGCCGTTGCGCTCGGTGTCGTGGTTGTCGACGAAGACGCCGGAGACACCGCTGCTCAGGTAGCCCCAGCCCTCGCCGTAGTTCTTCAGGTAGGCGAGGTTCTCGTTGTTGAAGACCCGCTTGAGGTCGTAGGCGTAGCGGAACTCCTGGACGTCACCGTTACTCGTGTATTCAGTGGGCTGGACGGCCTCGCCGGAGCCGTGGATGACCTCCTGCTTCCAGTACGCCGACGGGTTGTCGAGCCGGGACTTGATGTTCGCCAGGTCGGTGGCGTCCATGTGCTTGGCCGCGTCGATGCGGAAGCCGTCGACGCCGAGCGAGAGCAGGTCATTCAGGTACCCGGCGATGGCGCCACGGACGTACGACTCGCTGGTGTCCAGGTCGGCCAGGCCCACCAGTTCGCAGTGCTGGACGTTCCAGCGGTCCTGGTAGTCGCTGATCCGGCCCGTGCAGTCGTCGAAGTCGGGCGCCGAGTAGAGACCCGGGTAGCTGTACTTGCCGTACGACGAGCCGCCGGTGCCGGTGCCGCCGCCCGCCGACATGTGGTTGATGACGGTGTCCACGACGACCTTCACACCGGCCGCGTGACAGGTGTTCACCATGTTCTGGAAGGCCGCGCGGTCGCCGAGCCGGCCGGCGATCCTGTAACTGACCGGCTGGTACGAGGTCCACCACTGCGGGCCCTGTATGTGCTCGGCGGGCGGGGAGACCTGGACGTAGCCGTATCCGGCGGGCCCGAGGGTGGTGGTGCACTCGCGGGCGACCGAGGCGAAGTTCCACTCGAAGAGGACGGCGGTGACGTCCTTGGTGCCAGGTGGGGAGGCCTGCGCACCAGTCGGGTTCATGACAACCGCAGCCGCGGCGAGCGCGACGGCGGTGGCGAGGAATCTGCGTGCCATGTGGGGTTTCCTTCTTCGTTGAAGGTTCTTGCAGCAAGGTTCAGAAACCTTGCGGTGACGCAGATAGTAGAGGCCGCCACCCGAAAGGGCAGCGGGCCGTACGAAATTCAAAGGAAAATCAGGCGCGGGCCCCCGCGGTGGCGGTGGTCCACCACACCGTGGTGTCGGCGGGCACCTTCGCCTCGTCGTCGACCTCGACGATCTCCCCGCTCGCCACCAGCACCCGGCCGTACGCCGGCATCGCCACCGACTCGCCGGTGGTGTTCGCGACGCACACGAACTCCCCGCGCCGGAAGGCCAGCACGCCCTCGGGCGCCCGCAGCCACTCCACGGAGGTGCCGGCGCCGAGGTCGGGCTGCTCGCGGCGCACGCGCAGCGCGGTCCGGTACAGCTCCAGGGTCGAACCGGCCTCGCCGGTCTGCGCCTCGACGCTCAGCTCGCCCCAGCCCTCCGGCTGCGGCAGCCAGCTGCCACCGTCACCGAAACCGTAGGAGGATCCCGTCCGGGTCCACGGGATCGGCACCCGGCAGCCGTCGCGGAACCCGTCCTGGCCCGCGCCCCGGAAGTACGCCGGGTCCTGGCGCACCTCGTCCGGCAGGTCGACGACGTCGGGCAGGCCGAGTTCCTCGCCCTGGTAGACGTAGGCCGAGCCGGGCAGCGCCAGCATCAGCAGGCTCGCGGCCCGGGCCCTGCGCAGCCCCAGTGCGCGGTCGCCGGCCAGGCGGATCTGGGTGCCGAGGCCGGGCGGGTTGGCGAACCGGGTGGCGTGCCGGGTGACGTCGTGGTTGGACAGCACCCAGGTGGCCGGGGCGCCGACCGGGCGCATGGCCTCCAGGGTGCGGTCGATGACCTCGCGCATCTCCTCGGCGTCCCAGTGGGTGCTGAGGTACTGGAAGTTGAAGGCCTGGTGCAGCTCGTCGGGGCGGACGTAGTGGGCGGTGCGCTCGATGGTCGGCGTCCAGGCCTCGGCGACGAAGATCCTCTCTGGGGGTACCCCCTGCACGGAGTGCTTGGGGGAGTACTCGTCGAGGATCAGCCGCCACTGGCGGTAGATCTCGTGCACGCCCTCCTGATCGAAGAAAGGCATGACATCGTTGCCCAGCAGTTTCACCTGGTCGTGGGATCCAAGGTCGGGCAGCCCCTCAGCCTTCACCAGTCCATGGGCGACGTCGATACGGAAGCCGTCGACGCCGATGTCCAGCCAGAAGCGCAGGATGGAGCGGAACTCGTCACCGACCGCCGGGTGCTCCCAGTTGAAGTCGGGTTGCTCGGGGGCGAAGAGGTGCAGGTACCACTCACCGGGCCTGCCGTCCGGCTCGGTGACCCGGGTCCAGGCCGGGCCGCCGAAGATCGACTCCCAGTCGTTGGGCGGCAGTTCGCCGTTCGCGCCCTTTCCGGGGCGGAAGTGGTAGCGGTCCCGCAGCGAGGAACCCGGGCCCTCGGCGACGGCCCGCTTGAACCACTCGTGCTGGTCGGAGGAGTGGTTGGGCACCAGGTCGACGATGATGCGCAGGCCCAGCCGGTGGGCGTCGCGGATCAGCGCGTCGGCGTCCAGGAGGTTGCCGAACATGGGGTCGACGGCACGGTAGTCGGCGACGTCGTAGCCGGCGTCGGCCTGTGGCGAGGCGTAGAAGGGGCTGAGCCACACGGCGTCCACGCCGAGGTCGCGCAGGTACGGCAGCCGGGTGCGGACACCCTCCAGGTCGCCCATGCCGTCGCCGTTGCTGTCGGCGAAGCTGCGCGGGTACACCTGGTAGATCACCGCGTCCCGCCACCAGTCGCGGCGCTTGGCGACGGCCGTGGCGGACGTGGGGGTGGGGGCAGGTGCAGCTGAGTGCTGGCTCATGTCGTCCTTGATGCGTAACAGGATGTCGGTCATGGGAAGCGTGGAGGGGTTCGGGCGGCCGCGGCACAGCGGGGTCGGATGGGCACCGCGGCCGCCCCCACGCGCCCCCGCAGGGGCGCGGGGCTCGATGGATACGCGGCTCCGCCGCGCGGGCGCGACCGGCCACGACGGGGCCGCAGCCGATCGCTCGACGAAGGTCACCCCTTCGTGCCACCGGCGGTGAGGCCCGTCACCAGGTTCTTCTGCACGAGGTAGAAGAACGCGGCGGCCGGTATCGCGATCAGCACAGCCGTCGCGGCCATCAGGTTGCGCTGCGCGTCGTGCTCGCTCACGAACGTCTGCAGACCGACGGCGAACGTGTACTTGTCGTCGCTCAGCAGGAACGTCGAGGCGAACGCGACCTCACCGAAGGCCGTGAGGAAGCTGTAGAAGGCCGCGACCGCGAGTCCCGGCTTGGCGAGCGGCAGGATGAGCCGCGCGAACGTGCCGAAGGGGGTCAGCCCGTCGACGCGCCCGGCCTCGTCGATCTCGAACGGGATGGTGTCGAAATAGCCCTTCATCAGCCAGGCGCAGTACGGCACGATCGTGGTGCAGTTGACAAGGATGAGACCAAGGTAGCTGTCGATGAGCTGCAGATCCGAGAGAATCTGGTACATCGGCACGATCAGTACCGCGATGGGGAACATCTGGGTGACCAGCAGCGCCCACATCAGCTTCCGGTAGCCCGGGAACCGCATGCGGGAGACCGCGTAGCCGGTGGACGCGGCGACGACGACACCGATGAATGTCGTGCCCAGCCCCACGATCAGCGTGCTCTTCAGCCAGTCGAAGAAGCCGGTGTCCTGCAGGACGAACGCGTAGTTGTCGAGGGAGACCTTGCCCCAGATGCGTCCGGGGTGGAGGTAGTCGTCCTTGTCCGGGCCGAGGGACAGGAAGACCAGCCAGGCGATCGGGAAGAGCGCGGTCAGGCTCGCACCGATCAGCACGGCGTGCGAGGCCACGGCGGCCGCGCGGCTCTGCTCGCCGCGTCGGCGCGTCCTGCCGGAGGCGCCCGAGGGGCGTCGCTCGCCCGCAGGGGCGGGGGTCTCGACGGTGGTCTTGCTCATTTTCGGACTCCTGCCTCAGATCGCGAGCTGCTGGTCGTTGCGGTTCAGCCAGCGGCGGTAGAAGGACGTGAAGACGATCAGGATGGACAGGAGCAGGATTCCGTAGGCGGCGGACTGGGCGTAGTCGCGCGGCTGCTGCCCGAAGCCCAGCTGGTAGGCCCAGGTGACGAGGATCTGGGCGTCCGGGGCGGTGTTGCCGAACAGCAGGAAGATGATGGCGAACTGGTTGAACGTCCAGATGACGCCGAGCAGGACGACCGTGGTGCTGACGGACCGGAGGCCGGGCAGGGTGACGTAGCGGAAGCGCTGCCAGGCGTTGGCGCCGTCCATCTCGGAGGCCTCGTACAGGCTCGCGTCGATCGACTGCAGGCCGCCGAGGAGCGAGACCATCATGAACGGCACACCGCACCAGGTGTTGACCATGATCGCTGAGAATCGCTGCCAGAAGGTGTCCTCCAGCCACGACGGCGTCGGCAGGTGCAGGAATTCCAGACCCGAGTTGATGATGCCGCCGTCGGCGAGCATGAACCGCCAGCCGAACACGGTGACGAAGGTCGGCACCGCCCAGGGCAGCACCAGGATCATCCGGTAGAGGGTGCGGCCGCGCAGCTTCTGGTTGAGCAGCAGGGCGAGACCGAGACCGATGCCGTAGTGCAGGGCGACACAGGCCGCCGTCCAGAAGACCGTCCACAGGACGTGCGACCAGAAGCGGTCGTACGCCGTAGAGCCCCACAGGATGTCGGCGTAGTTGTCCAGGCCGATGAACTTGTAGGTGGCGTCGATCTCGTTGACGCCGATCGTGCGGGCGGTGTTCAGGCTGGTGGCGTCGGTGAGGGTCAGGTACAGGCCGTAGCCCAGCGGGTACAGCACGAGGACGCCGAGGACGATCGCCACCGGGGCGATCATCGCGTACGCGTACCAGTGCTTGTGGAGGCCGTTCCTCAGCCGCTGCACCGGTCCGGGCCGTGGTTCCCGCTCACCGCGCCGCTTGCCGGTCGCTCGGTCGATGGCGACTGTCATGGTTCGACACCTTCTGGAAGTTCAAGGAGTTCGGAGGGGAGCTGCCCGGGTCGCAGGCGCAGGCGCGGGCCGGTGGCCGCCGGATCCCCTCCCCCGTGGCAGGGGGACCCGGCGGCCGCCCGGCGGTCACTTGGAGAAGCCGGGCACCAGCTTGGCGATGGCCGTCTCGGCGTCGCCGAGGCCCTTGTCCAGGGACTCCTTGCCACCCGCGATCTCGATCAGCTCGTCGTCGAGGGGGCCCCACAGGGAGCTGTACTCCGGCAGCGCCGGGCGCGGCTGGGCGGCGGACAGCACGCCCTGGTAGCCGGCGATGCCCGGGTCGGCCTTGACCTTGTCGGTGTAGGCGTCCTCGCGCGTGGGAAGCGTGGAGTTCTTCAGCGCGATGGTCTCCTGGGCCTTCGCCGAGGTCATGAACTTCACGAACTTCAGCGAGGCCTCCTGGTGGGCCTTGTCCGAGCCCGCGTACACGGAGAGGTTGTGGCCGCCGGTCGGGGCGCCCGCCTTGCCGGTGGAGCCGGCCGGGACGGTGGCGATGCCGAGGTTGTTCTTGTCCTTGAAGGCCGTGCCCTTGTAGAAGTTCGTGATCTCCCACGGACCCTGGACGATCGAGGCGACCTTGCCGCTGACGAACGCCTCCTGGATGTGGGCGTAGGCGTCTGCCGTGGTGTCGGCCTTGTGCAGGCCCTTGCCCTTGAACAGACCCTGCCAGGTGCCGTAGGCCTTCTTGGCCTCGGGCGAGGTGACGGTGATCTTCTTGGCCTCGGCGTCGACGGTGTCGGTGCCCTCGCCGTAGAGGAAGGACTGCGCGTAGTAGGCCTGGGTGGAGCCCCAGTAGCCGTCGACGCCGGTCTTGTCCTTGATGGTGGCGGCGGCCTTCTTCAGGTCGTTCCAGGTCTTGGGCGCCTCGACGCCGGCCTTCTCGAACAGGGCCTTGTTGTAGACGAGGGCGAGGGTGTCCGTGGTGAAGGGGGCGCCGTAGGTCTTGCCCTCGTACTTGGCCTGCTCGATCAGGCTGGGCTGGAACTTGTCCTGCTCGGCGAGGGCCTCGGTGCCGTCCAGCGGCGCGAAGAAGCCCTTCTTGGCGAAGGCGGGGGTCCAGCCGACCTCGGAGCGCAGCACGTCGGGGGCGCCCTGGGAACCGGCGGCGGTGTCGAACTTGTTCTGCGCCTGGTCGAAGGGGACGTTGACGTAGTTGACCTTGATGTCCTTGTTGGCGGCCTCGAACTCCTTGACCAGGGCCTGGTACGTCGGTGCCTCGTTGGTCGCGTTGGAGGTGTCCCACCAGGTGATGGTGACCGGGCCGCCGGCCTCGTCGCCGCTGTCGCTTCCGCCGCAGGCCGTCGCCGCCAGGGCGAGGGACGCCACCAGCGCGGTGGCCGCTATGCCACGCCGCATGAGTTCTCCTTGAGGGTGAAGCCCGTTGTGCTGCCGACTGCGCCGTTGGCGGCCGGGCGTCGGTGAGATTAGCCGCGCTGGAAGGACTTGCGAAAGACCTTGCAGCAAAATCATGCAAGACGTGCGGATGGTTACCCCGCCGTGACCTCTCCCTGATCGCCCTGAAGCCCGGAGTTACCGCTGTTCGACGGGGAGTCGGACAGCTGTGCAAGACTCTGCAAGCACTTGCCATCCGTCTCCGCCGGGGGAATCATCCGTTGCGGAGCGGACGCCGACACGACTTCGAGGGACCGCGATGACCAAGCAATCCGCAGCGGGCCGTGCGACGGCCCGCACCCGGCGTCCCGTCGGTGTGCAAGGAGATCCCCGGCCGCTACAGTCCGGTGCTGTGACCACACGGCTTGCCGACATCGCTGTGCAGGCGGGGGTGAGCGAAGCGACCGTCAGCCGCGTCCTCAACGGGAAGCCGGGCGTCGCCGCCACCACCCGCCAGTCCGTGCTGGCCGCCCTCGACGTACTCGGCTACGAACGCCCGGTGCGCCTGCGCCAGCGCAGCGAGGGGCTGGTGGGGCTGATCACCCCGGAGCTGGAGAACCCGATCTTCCCGGCCCTGGCGCAGGTCATCGGCCAGGCGCTGACGCGGCAGGGCTACACACCGGTGCTGGCCACCCAGACACCGGGCGGCTCGACGGAGGACGAGCTGACGGAGATGCTCGTGGACCGCGGGGTCGCCGGCATCATCTACGTCTCCGGACTGCACGCGGACACCACCGCCGACATGCAGCGCTACGACCGGCTGCGCGCCCAGGGCGTGCCCTACGTGCTGGTCGACGGCTTCTCGCCGAAGGTGCAGGCGCCGTTCATCTCCCCCGACGACCGCGCCGCGATGAGCCTCGCGGTGACGCACCTGGTGTCCCTGGGCCACACCCGGATCGGCCTGGCCCTCGGGCCCAAGCGGTTCGTGCCGGTGCAGCGCAAGATCGAGGGGTTCGTGCGCACGGTGCAGGACCAGTTGAGCCTGGGCGCCGAGACCGTCGAGAAGGAGCTGGTGCAGCACTCCCTGTACACCCTGGAGGGTGGTCAGGCGGCGGCCACGGCGTTGATCGAGCGGAACTGCACGGCCGTGGTGTGCGCCAGCGACATGATGGCCCTGGGCGCGATCCGGGCGGCCCGGCAGCTCGGTCTGGACGTGCCGAAGGACATCTCCGTGGTCGGCTTCGACGACTCCCCGCTGATCGCCTTCACCGACCCGCCCCTGACCACGGTCCGCAAGCCGGTCCCGGCGATGGGGCAGGCCGCCGTGCGCACGCTGCTGGAGGAGATCGGCGGGACGCCCGCGCCGCACAGCGAATTCGTGTTCATGCCCGAACTGGTGGTGCGCGGTTCGACCGCTTCTGCCCCCGGGGAACGCGCTCGCTCCTGAGGCCCCCGGCCAGGGGTCGCCGTTGAACATGCGGCGCGGACAGCGCCGCGGGATGATCGGTGGGGAAGTCCTTTTCTGGCAAACTCTGTGCCTATGGGTAATACGACCGTGACGACGCAGGAAGGGCGGAAAACGCCCCTTCCGCACCCCGCCACGGCTGTGACCCGGCCGGGTCCGCTGCACCGGCTGCGCACCCCCCACCGGCCCCGGTTCTGGTTCGAGATCCTGCTGATCGCGGTGAGTTACTGGACGTACTCGCTCGTCCGCAACGCCGTGCCCGAGCAGAAGGCCGAGGCCCTGCGCAACGCCGACTGGATCTGTCGGGCCGAGCACCACGTGGGCATCGCCGTCGAGGAGTCCGTCAACCGCGCCGTGAACTCGGTGCATTGGCTCATCGTCGGGATGAACTACTACTACGCGACGCTCCACTTCATCGTCACGCTGGGTGTCCTTGTGTGGCTGTACCGTCGTCATCCCGGCCGCTACGCGGCAACCCGGCTGGTGCTGTTCGCGACCACGGCCGTCGCCCTGGTCGGTTACTACCTGTATCCGCTGGCACCCCCGCGGCTGATGAACGGCGGCGGCTTCATCGACACGGTCATGGTCCACCAGACCTGGGGTTCGATGGCGTCCGGCGACCTGAAACACATGTCCAACCAGTACGCCGCGATGCCGTCGATGCACATCGGCTGGTCCGTGTGGTGCGGGCTGACGATCTTCGCCCTGGCGAGGGTGCCCTGGGTGCGGGTGCTGGGCCTGCTGTACCCGGCGCTGACGCTGGTGGTCATCGTCGCGACGGCCAACCACTTCTGGCTGGACGCGGTCGGTGGCGTGCTGTGCCTGGCCTTCGGGTTCACGGTGGCCCGGCTCTGGTACGGAAGGCAGCCGTACGCACTGCCCCGGACGGTGCCGGCCCGCAGGTGGGGCGCGGTCCGGGAAGACAACGTGCCGGGGGCCCGGACCGGCGGGACTCAGCGCTCGGCGGCCCCGTAGAAGAGTTCCTCCATCACGCCTCGCGCCCTGCGCGCGGTCCGCCGGTAGCCGTCGAGCATGTCGCCGACGTGGCCGGGGCCGTAGCCCAAGTACCGTCCTACGGCGGCCAGCTCCCGGGGATCGGAGGGGAAGGTGTCGCCGGCCCGGCCACGGACCAGCATCACCGCGTTGCGGACACGGGTCGCGAGGACCCAGGCCTCGTCGAGGGTCGCCGCGTCCTCGTCGGTGATCAGCCCGGCGGCGCGGGCCGCGGCCAGGGCCTCGCGGGTGCGGGTGGTGCGCAGGCCCGGCTCCGCCGCGCCGTGCCGCAGCTGCATGAGCTGCACGGTCCACTCCACGTCGGACAGGCCGCCCGGTCCGAGCTTGGCGTGCAGCTTGGGGTCGGCGCCGCGCGGCAGCCGCTCGGACTCCATGCGGGCCTTCAGCCGCCGGATGTCGCGCACGGCCTCGTCGCCGAGCCCGTCCGCCGGGTAGCGCAGCGGGTCGACCAGCTCGATGAAGCGACGGCCCAGCTCCTCGTCGCCGGCCACGGGCTCGGCCCGCAGCAGGGCGTGCGACTCCCACGTCAGGGCCCACCGGCGGTAGTACGCCGCGTAGGACGTGAGGGTGCGCACCATCGGCCCGGACTTGCCCTCCGGGCGCAGGTCGGCGTCGATGAGCAGCGGCGGGTCGGAGCTCGGGATCTGGAGCAGACGGCGCATCTCGGAGACGACCTTGCCGGCCGCCTGGGCCGCTTCCCGCTCGTCGACGCCGTCGCGCGGTTCGTGGACGAACAGCACGTCCGCGTCGGAGCCGTAGGCCAGTTCGTGGCCGCCGAACCGGCCCATGCCGATGATCGCGAACCGGGTGGGCAGGTCGCTCCCCCAGCCGTCCCGCACGACCGCGCGGAGCGTGCCGGCCAGGGTCGCGGCGGTCAGGTCCGACACCGCGCCGCCGACCCGGTCCACCAGGGCACCCTGATCGGCCTCGGCGGGCTGCTCCTCGGTGCCGTAGGAGCCGACGATGTCGGCGGCGGCCGTACGGAACAGCTCGCGGCGGCGCACACCGCGGGCGGCCGTGACCGCCTGGGCGGCGCCGTCGGCGCGTTTCACGGCGGCCAGTATCTCCTGCTCCAGGTGGGCGCGGGGCCGGGGTTCCAGACCACCGCCGTCCCCGTCGCCGAGCAGCGCGACCGCCTCCGGGGCGCGCATCAGCAGGTCGGGCGCGAGGCGGCCGGCGGACAGGACCCGGGCCAGGTTCTGCGCGGCGGCGCCCTCGTCCCGCAGCAGCCGCAGGTACCAGGGCGTCTTGCCGAGGGCGTCGGACACCTTGCGGAAGTTGAGCAGTCCCGCGTCCGGGTCGGCCGAGTCGGCGAACCAGCCGAGCAGGACGGGCAGCAGCGTGCGCTGGATGGCGGCCTTGCGGGTGACGCCGGAGGCCAGTGCCTCCAGATGGCGCAGGGCGGAGGCCGGGTCGGCGTAGCCGAGGGCGACCATGCGCTCCCTGGCCGCCTCGGTGCTGAGCCGGGCCTCACCGGTGGCGAGCTGGGCGACCGCGTCGAGCAGCGGCCGGTAGAAGAGCTTCTCGTGCAGCCGGCGTACGACGCCCGCGTGCCGCCGCCACTCGCGGTGCAGGTCGGCGACCGGGTCCGCGCGCAGGCCGAGGGAGCGGCCGATGCGGCGCAGCTCGGCCTCGTCCTGGGGGACGAGGTGGGTGCGCCGCAGCCGGAACAGCTGGATGCGGTGCTCCATGGACCGCAGGAAGCGGTAGGCCTCGTCGAGCTGGGCCGCGTCGGACCGGCCGACGTAACCGCCGGCGGCGAGGGCCCTCAGCGCGTCCAGCGTCGTACCGCTGCGCAGGGAGGTGTCGGCCCGGCCGTGCACCAGCTGGAGCAGCTGCACGGCGAACTCGACGTCCCTGAGGCCGCCCGGGCCCAGCTTCAGCTGGCGGTCGACCTCGGCGACGGGGATGTTCTCCACGACCCGGCGGCGCATCTTCTGCACGTCGGGGACGAAGTTCTCGCGCTCGGCGGCCTTCCACACCAGGGGCTGGACGGCGGCGACGTACTCCTCGCCGAGGTCGAGGTCGCCCGCCACCGGGCGGGCCTTGAGCAGCGCCTGGAACTCCCAGGTCTTGGCCCAGCGCTGGTAGTAGGCGAGGTGGCTGGAGAGGGTCCGCACGAGGGGACCGTTGCGGCCCTCGGGCCGGAGGTTGGCGTCGACGGGCCAGATGGAACCCTCGACGGTCGTCTCGGAGCAGATCCGCATCATGTGCGAGGCGAGCCGCGTCGCGGCGCGTACGGCCTTGGTCTCGTCGGTGCCCTCGGTGGCCTCCCCGACGAAGATGACGTCCACGTCCGAGACGTAGTTCAGCTCGTGGCCGCCGCACTTGCCCATCGCGATGACCGCGAGCCGGCACAGCCCGGCGTCCTCCGGTGCGGCCGCCTCCGCGAGGGCGAGGGCGGCGCGCAGGGTGGCGGTGGCGAGGTCGGCGAGCTCGGCGGCGGACTCGGCGAGGCCTGTCGTGCCGCAGACGTCCCGGGCGGCGATGGACAGCAGGCAGCGCCGGTAGGCGACCCGCAGGGAGACCGGGTCGGTGGCTTCCGCGAGGCCGGCCTCGAACTCCTCCACCCCGGGGTGCAGGTCGTACGCCTCGTACATGACGAGTGCCTGCCAGTCGTCCGGGTGCCGGGTGAGGTGGTCGGCGAGGGCGGTGGAGGCGCCGAGGACGCCGAGGAGGCGGTCGCGCAGGGGTTTGGCCGCGATCAGGGTGTCGAGCAGTTCCCGGCGGGCGGCGGGGCTCTGCTGGGCCTCCAGCAGCCGGACGAGGCCGAGCAGCGCGAGATCGGGGTCGGCTGTGGCGCCCAGCGCCTCCAGCAGCACCGGGTCGTCGCGCAGGGGCGCGAGCTCCGGGCTGTCCAGGAGCCGTTCGGCGGCGGAGGCGTCGGTGAAACCGTGCCGCAGCAGCCGCGTGAAGGTACTGCTCCTGCGCCCCGGCGCCGCCGTCATCCGGGCCCTCCCTCGCACTGTTCCTCGGACATGCATCGGATCAAGGTCGTACGGCTTCGAGCGTAACGGCACGGGCCGGGAGAAGCGCCGGTGAGGTCGGCAGGCGGACAGGGCCGCGCGCCCGCCCGGCAGGCGCCACGACGACGAGACGACGAGACGACGGCGGCCGTCGCCGGGGTGGGGAGGGCGGGCGGACGGGCACGGCTCACGGCGGCCGTCGCCGGGCTGGGCAGGGCCGGCGGACAGACACGGCTCACAGCGGCCGGACCGCTGTGGATCATGACGGGCAGGGCTGGACGGACGGCCGCCCGTCCAGCCCTTCGTCTGCGGCCGGGGCCCAACGCGCACGGGCCCGGTGGCCCGGGTGTGCGGCGCAACGCCGGGAGCAACGGGACCGCGCGCCCCGGTGTGGCCGCAGACGTGTGGCTACCCGATGTGGGTGTGGCCGCAGACGTGTGGCTACGGAGACTGGCCGGGTGTGGGAGACGGGGTACGACGGTTTCCGGTGCCACGGGGGACGCGAGGGCCATTTCCACCACGGCACGGGTCCGGTCGCCGTCCACTCGGTGGCGCCGCACGCCGTTATCGGCTTCGGTGAGGGGGAACCGTTCAGCCGGCTCCAGTCCGCGTCAGCCGACTTCCGCCGGACCAGGTGATCGGTTCTCATGCGGCCGGACGAAGGAGTCACGCCATGGACATCACCCTCGAAGTCATCCCGCTGCCCGTGAGCGACGTCGACCGCGCCCGGGACTTCTACCGGGACAAGGTCGGCTTCCACGTGGACATCGACCAGGAGGTCATGCCCGGGATGCGGATCGTCCAGCTGACCCCTCCGGGTTCCGGCTGCTCGATCGCCCTGGGCGAGTCCATCTGGCAGATGACGCCCGGCCCCACCCCGGCCCCGGGTTCCTACCAGGGCCTGCAACTGTGCGTCGCCGACATCAAGGCGGCCCACGCGGAGCTGCTCGCCCGCGGCCTCGACGTCTCGGAACCGGTCCAGTACTCCCCGGACGACGGCGCCACGTTCATGCACTTCCAGGATCCGGACGGCAACGGGTGGGCGGTGCAGGAGTACCGGCGCCGGGCCACCGAGCCGCTGCACCAGCTGCTGGCGGATCTGAAACGGCAGCAGGCCTGAGGACCCGGAGACGCCGGAGAACCGGTCAGGAATCGAGAAGCACGGGTGCCGGAGCGCGATTAGCGTCGTTCTCATGACTTCCATCGCATCCGTCACCCTCGAGGTGGCCGACCCCGCCGCCGCCGACCGCTTCTACAACGCCGCCTTCGGTCTGGGCGATCGGCTGCGCCTGCGGGCGTCGGAGGCACCGACCTCCGGCTTCCGCGGATTCACCCTGTCGCTCGTGGTCGCCCAGCCGGCTGATGTGGACGCCCTCCTCGACGCGGCCGTGCAGGCCGGGGCGACGACGCTGAAGCCCGCCGCCAAGTCGCTCTGGGGCTACGGGGGCGTCGTCCAGGCCCCGGACGGGACGATCTGGCAGCTCGCGTCGTCGTCGAAGAAGAACACCGGCCCGGCGACCCGGCGGGTGGACGAGTTCGTCCTGCTGCTCGGCGTCGAGGACGTGAAGGCCAGCAAGCAGTTCTACGTCGAGCACGGCCTGGCCGTGGGGAAGAGCTTCGGCGGCAAGTACGTCGAGTTCGCCACCGAGGGCCCCGTGAAGCTGGCCCTGTACAAGCGCCGCGGCCTCGCCAAGGTCGCCGGCGTCTCCCCCGACGGCACCGGCTCCCACCGCCTCACCATCACCGGCGACGCCGGGCCGTTCACCGACCCGGACGGATTCGCGTGGACGACGGCTTCGGAGAACGCGTCGGTGTGAGCGGCGCCGGCGGACACCCGCCGGCGCCGGCCGAGGGAACCTACAGCGCCGGAAGGTTCTTCCGCAGCTCGAACGCCGTGACCTCCGAGCGGTACTCCTCCCACTCCTGCCGCTTGTTGCGCAGGAAGAAGTCGAAGACGTGCTCGCCGAGGGTCTCGGCGACGAGGTCGCTGCGTTCCATGAGGGTCAGGGCCTCGCCGAGGTTCTGCGGGAGCGGCTCGATGCCCATGGCGCGGCGCTCCGCGTCGGAGAGGGCCCAGACGTCGTCCTCGGCGCCCGGCGGGAGCTCGTAGCCCTCCTCGATGCCCTTGAGGCCGGCGGCCAGCAGCAGCGCGTACGCCAGGTACGGGTTCGCGCCGGAGTCGATGGAGCGGACCTCCACCCGGGCGGAGCCCGTCTTGCCGGGCTTGTACATCGGGACGCGGACGAGCGCCGAGCGGTTGTTGTGGCCCCAGCAGATGTATGAGGGGGCCTCGCCGCCCGCACCGGCCGTGCGCTCCGCGCCGCCCCAGATGCGCTTGTAGGAGTTCACCCACTGGTTGGTGACCGCGGAGATCTCCGCCGCGTGCCGCAGCAGGCCCGCGATGAAGGAGCGGCCCACCTTGGAGAGCTGGTACTCCGAACCCGACTCGTAGAACGCGTTGCGGTCGCCCTCGAAGAGTGACAGGTGCGTGTGCATGCCGCTGCCGGGGTGCTCGGAGAAGGGCTTCGGCATGAACGTGGCGTGCACGCCCTGCTCCAGGGCCACCTGCTTCATGACGAGGCGGAACGTCATGACGTTGTCGGCCGTGGACAGCGCGTCGGCGTAGCGGAGGTCGATCTCCTGCTGGCCCGGCGCGCCCTCGTGGTGGGAGAACTCCACCGAGATGCCCATCGACTCCAGCATGGTGATCGCCTGGCGGCGGAAGTCCATGCCGACGTTGGTGGGGGTGTGGTCGAAGTAGCCGGAGTTGTCGGCCGGGGTGGGGCGGGAGCCGTCCAGCGGGCGGTCCTTCAGCAGGAAGAACTCGATCTCCGGGTGGGTGTAGAAGGTGAAGCCCAGGTCGGAGGTGCGGGCGAGGGCACGCTTGAGCACGTAGCGCGGGTCGGCGAAGGACGGGGAGCCGTCCGGCATGAGGATGTCGCAGAACATGCGGGCCGTGCCCGGGGCCTCCGCTCGCCAGGGCAGGATCTGGAAGGTCGACGGGTCGGGCTTGGCGATCATGTCGGACTCGTAGACCCGGGCGAAGCCCTCGATCGCGGAGCCGTCGAAGCCGATGCCCTCGTCGAAGGCCTGCTCCAGTTCGGCCGGGGCCACGGCGACCGACTTGAGGAAGCCCAGCACGTCCGTGAACCACAGGCGTACGAACCGGATGTCGCGCTCCTCCAACGTCCGGAGCACGAACTCCTGCTGCTTGTCCATCTTCCGCTTCCCCATCCTTGCTGGTCAGGCCGCCTTCTCTTCCGTACCACGGGAGGCGGTCGGGCACCAGAGCATCAGACCACACCACCATTTCGTGCGCGTTGCGGACCATGATCGCCCGGCCGGCCCGGGGTCGTACGCCCCACGTACGGCAGGTGAACTGCTCTTCCGCCCATAGTGCCTGCTCGCACCGGCATCCGTAACGGCCGGTTCCTTTCGCTGCACACCCACTTAATTTGCATCTCAGATGCAACTTTAAATATCGTGCGCACAATCGAGCCTTGAGGAGTTCCGATGCTGTCCGAGCAGTCCGCCGTCACCGTCCGCGCCACACTCCCCGCCGTCGGCGCGGCCCTCGGCACGATCACCGAGCGCTTCTACGCCGGGCTGTTCGCGGCCCACCCGGAGCTGCTGCGGGACCTGTTCAACCGGGGCAACCAGGCCGCCGGCACCCAGCGCCAGGCGCTGGCGGGTTCGGTCGCCGCCTTCGCGACGCACCTGCTGGACCGCCCGGAGCAGCGGCCGGACGCCATGCTCCAGCGCATCGCCCACAAGCACGCCTCGCTCGGCGTCACGCCGGAGCAGTACGGCATCGTCCACGAGCACCTGTTCGCCGCCATCGCCGAGGTGCTGGGCGACGCCGTCACGCCCGAGGTGGCCGCCGCCTGGGACGAGGTGTACTGGCTGATGGCGAACGCGCTGATCGCCGTGGAGCAGCGGCTGCGCGAGGAGCGCGGCGGGCACACCTGGCGGACCTGGGAGGTCGTCGAGCGGGTCACCGAGACCGAGGACGTCGCCACGTTCCGGCTGCGGCCCGCCGACGGCGGCCCGGTGCGGGACTTCCTGGCCGGCCAGTACGTCTCCGTCCGCGTGGCCCTCGCCGACGGCGCCCGGCAGATACGGCAGTACAGCCTCTCCGGGGCGCCGGGCCCGGACCTGCGGCAGATCAGCGTGAAACGCGTGCGCGAGCCCGGCGCTCCCGACGGCGAGGTCTCCAACCACCTGCACGCGCGCGTGCGGGTCGGCGACGTCCTGGAGCTGTCCGAGCCGTACGGCGACCTGGTCCTGGACGCCGGCCCCGACACGCCCCTGCTGCTGGCCTCGGCGGGCATCGGCGTGACCCCGATGACGGCGATGCTGGCGCACCTCGCCCACTCGGGGCACCGCGCCCCGGTCACCGTCGTGCACGCCGACCACTCCCCCGCGACCCACGCCCTGCGCGCCGACCACGAGGCCTGGGCGGCCAAGCTCCCCGACGCGGCCGTCCACCTCTGGTATGAGCAGGACGCCCCCGCGGGCACCCACACCGGCCTGGCCGACCTGAGCGGCGTCGCACTCGCCCCGGCCACGCGCGCGTACCTGTGCGGCCCGCTCCCGTTCATGCGGGCGATGCGGGCCCAGCTGATCGCCAAGGGCGTGGCCCCCGCCGACATCCACTACGAGGTGTTCGGCCCGGACCTGTGGCTGGCGGGGCAGGCCTAGGAGCCCTGTCGGTTCCCGATGACGGGGCCCTGGGCGCCGCGGGGCTCTGGACCCCGCGAGATCCCCAGCAACAGCGCGCCCGTCGGCGCCGCCACGATGTCCTCCACCGTGACCGGGTCCAGTGAGGTGAAGAACGCCTCCTGGGCCCGGCGCAGGGCGGTGCGCAGGCGGCAGGCGGCGTTGAGGGGGCAGGGGGTGGGGCCGTCGCAGTCGACGACGTCGCCGTCGCCCTCGAAGGCGCGGACCACGGCACCGACCGAGGCCGTACGGCCCGCCTCGGTGAGCGTGAGGCCGCCGCCGCGACCGCGGCGGGCCTGGAGCAGGCCCAGGTGCTGGAGCTCGGCGACGACCTTCGCCAGGTGGGTGTACGGCACGTTCATGCCGTCCGCGACGTCCCGGGTCGTCGGACTGGACCCGCCCGCGACGGCGAGCCGCATCAGGACCCGCAGGGCGAGGTCGGTGGAGCGCAGCAGCCGCATGCAGGCAGCGTAGGTAATGGGAATCTCCGGTACAAATTTTCCGGGGGGAGAGCGGCGCCGGGAGCGGGGAAGCTGTCGTCCTGCTGTCGGTGCCGTATCGATTCGGCCCATTCCGGCGGCCGCTCTACGAGGCGCCCCGTCTCCCCCATTACGATCAGCCCACCCGACTGTCACTTTTCCCACGAAGGACACCCCATGGGCTCCGCCAAGAAGGCCAGCACGTCGCGCAAGGCTCGAATAGAGGAGATGCGGCGCGCCGAGCAGTCCCGTGAGCGCCGCAACCGGATCCTCACCATCGCGGCCAGCCTCGTGATCGTGACCGGACTGGTCGTCGGCGGTGTCGTGCTCGTGCGGTCCCAGGACGACGGGGCCAGTGACACCGCGGCGGCGAGCGACTCCTCCGGCAAGGGCACGTTCGTGACGGGCAAGGACGGCGTGCGGACCTGGGAGGGCAAGCTGGCCCGCAACCACGTCACCAAGGCCGTGAAGTACGCCTCCGAACCGCCGGTCGGCGGGGACCACAACCCCGTCTGGATGAACTGCAACGGCGACGTCTACACCGAGCCGGTGAAGAACACCAACGCCGTGCACTCGCTGGAGCACGGCGCGGTGTGGGTGACGTACAACGCCGCCGCGAAGAAGTCCGACGTCGACGCGCTCGCGGCGAAGGTGAAGAAGACGCCGTACACGCTGATGAGCCCGGTGGACGACCAGAAGGACCCGATCATGCTCTCGGCGTGGGGCCACCAGCGCACGGTGACGGGCGCGAGCGACCCGAACGTGGACAAGTTCTTCGAGAAGTTCGTCCAGGGCGAGCAGACCCCCGAGCCGGGTGCCGCCTGCACGAACGGGCTGTCCAAGTGAGGCATGCCGGCCTGGTCGCCGGGGCCGCTGCGACGGCGCTCGTCGCGGCCGGTGCGATCACCTACGCCGTCGCGGGGGACGACGGCGGCGGCAGGACGCCCTCCGCCGAGTCCGCGGACGCCGGGTTCGCGCGGGACATGGCGGTGCACCACCAGCAGGCGGTGGAGATGTCGTACGTCGTGCGCGACCGCACGGGGAACGAGGAGGTCCGGCGCCTGGCGTACGACATCGCCCAGACCCAGGCCAACCAGCGCGGCATGATGCTCGGCTGGCTGGACCTGTGGGGCCTGCCGAAGGTGTCCTCCGAGCCGCCGATGACCTGGATGGACATGGGCGGCATGGCCTCGGCCAAGGACGGCGCGCTGATGCCCGGCATGGCGACCAACTCCGAGATGAAGAAGCTCGGAGAGCTCAGCGGGAAGCAGGCGGAGGTCTTCTACCTGCAGCTGATGACGGACCATCACGAGGGCGGCGTCCACATGGCCCGGGGCTGCGCGGACCGGTGCGTGGTCGGGGTCGAGAAGCGGCTCGCGCAGGGCATGGTGGACGCGCAGCAGTCGGAGATCCTCCTGATGGCGGACATGCTCAAGGAGCGCGGCGCCGCACCGCGTTCCTAGGGGCGGTGGCCAGGTCAGCCTCCGCTCAAGAAGCGCGACCCGCACCGCGTTCCTAGGGGCGGTGGCCAGGTCAGCCTCCGCTCAAGAAGCGCGGCCCGCACCGCGATCCTGGGGACGGCGGGCACGCAAGCCTCCGCTCAAGAAGCGCGGCCCGCACCGCGTTCCTGGGGGCGGTGCGCACGTAAGCCTCAAATCGCCCTGCCTGGCGGCCTCTTGGGCTCTTCTTGGTCTGCGTGGGGCGCTTCTTGGGCTGCGCAATTCCCTTGCATGAACGGTTCATCGCGAGAGTGGCGACCGTCGAGTGATCCACTCGCGACGAACCGCACAGGGGGTTCCATGAGATCCAACCGCGCCTCGGTGCGCGCCGGGGTGAGCATGGCAGCGACACTGCCGATGCTCGTCGGTGCGCTGGCGCTCGGCATACCCGCGGCGCACGCCGCCGACCACCCGCTCCGTGACCTGCTGTCCGGGACCCGCCCCACGTGGGCCACGGCCCACGCGGACAGGGGCGCCACCGCCGACGGCGCCCGGGTCTCGGCCCGGGTCTACCTCGCCGGCAAGGACGCGGCGGGCCTCGCCGCCTACGCGAAGGCCGTCTCCGACCCGGCCTCGGGCTCGTACGGCAAGTACCTGACCGCCCAGCAGGCGCAGGCGCGCTTCGGTGCGACCGAGGCCCAGGTGGCGGCCGTGAAGTCCTGGCTGACGGCGGCGGGCCTGAAGGTCACCGGCGTCACCCGGCACTACGTCTCCGTCAGCGGTGACGTGGCCGCCGCCGAGAAGGCGTTCGGCACCCAGCTGCACGACTTCGCCAAGGGCTCGAAGACCTACCGCGCCCCCGCGGCCACCGCCTCCGCGCCGCAGAGCCTGGCCGACGCCGTCCTGACCGTGACCGGCCTGGACAACGCGCCGCACATGGCCACGCACGACGATCAACTGCCGCCGCCGGACACCGTGTTCCGCAACGCCGGGCCGTTCTCCTCGTACTACGGCTCGAACACCGCGAGCACGCTCCCGGACGCGTACGGCAAGAAGATCCCGTACGCCGTGAAGGGTTACACGGGCAAGCAGTTGCGGGCCGCCTACGGCGCGGGCAAGCGCACCGGCAAGGGCGTCCGGGTCGCCGTCACGGACGCGTACGCCTCCCCGACGATCGCCTACGACGCCGCCACCTACGCCAAGCGCCACGGCGACGCGGCGTGGAAGACCGGCCGGCTGCACCAGGTGCTGCCGAAGAAGTACACCGACACCGAGGACTGCTCGGCCTCCGGCTGGTACGGCGAGGAGACCCTGGACGTCGAGGCCGTGCACGCGGTCGCGCCGGCCGCGGACGTGACGTACGTGGGCGCCGCCTCCTGCGCGGACGGCGATCTGCTCGACGCGCTCGGCAAGGTCGTCGACAGCCACCTGGCCGACATCGTCTCCAACTCCTGGGGCGAGGTCGAGGCCGCGCAGACCCCGGATCTCGCGGCCGCCTACGACCAGGTCTTCCAGCTGGGCGCGGTCGAGGGCATCGGCTTCTACTTCTCCTCCGGTGACAACGGCGACGAGGTCGCGAGCTCCGGGACGAAGCAGGTCGACTCCCCGGCCGACTCGGCGTGGGTCACCGCCGTCGGCGGCACCTCGCTGGCCGTCGGCAAGGGCGACAGGTACCTGTGGGAGACCGGCTGGGGCACCGACAAGGCGACCCTGTCGGCCGACGGCAAGAGCTGGACGGACTTCCCCGGCGCCTTCACCTCCGGCGCGGGCGGCGGCACCAGCAAGACCGTCGCGGAGCCCTCCTACCAGCGGGCCGTGGTGCCGGACGCGCTGGCCGAGGCCAACGGCGCGGACGGCAACCGGGTCGTGCCGGACATCGCGGCTATCGCCGACCCGAACACCGGGTTCCTGGTCGGGCAGACGCAGACCTCGCCGGACGGGAAGACGCAGGCGTACGGCGAGTACCGCATCGGCGGCACCTCGCTGGCGGCCCCGACGATCGCGGCCGTCCAGGCCCTGGCCCAGGAAGCACGCGGCGGCAAGGCGATCGGCTTCGCCAACCCGGCGATCTACGCCAAGGCCGGCTCGAAGGTCTACCACGACGTCACCGACGACCCGACGGGCTCCGGCCTCGCTGTGGCCCGGGTGGACTTCGTGAACGGCTACGACGCCACCGGCGGTCTGTCCACGTCCGTGCGCGGTCTCGGCAAGGACAGCTCGCTGACAGCCGTGAAGGGCTACGACGACGTCACCGGCGTGGGCACACCCGCGAACGGCTACGTCGAGTCGTACCGGCGCGGCTGACCTCCGCAAGGGGACATGGGGTGGTGTGGGGTGACTCACACCACCCCATTGTGTCGCACTGACGATTACACTGGGCGGCGTGCCTCAACTACGTCTCGCCCTGAACCAGATCGACGCCGGCGTCGGCGACCTCGCCGGGAACACCGACTCGATCGTCCGCTGGACCCGGCACTCCGCCGAACAGGGAGCGCATCTCGTGGCGTTCCCCGAGATGGTGCTGACCGGGTATCCCGTCGAGGACCTGGCGCTCAGGTCGTCCTTCGTGGAGGCCTCTCGCGCGGCGCTCAGCGCTCTCGCCGCGCGTCTGGCCGAGGAGGGCTTCGGTGAGCTGCCGGTGATCGTCGGCTACCTGGACCGCAGTGCGACCGCCCAGCCGAAGTACGGCCAGCCGGCCGGCGCGCCGCAGAACGCGGGCGCGGTGCTGTACGGCGGTGAGGTGGTCCTGAACTTCGCCAAGCACCACCTGCCGAACTACGGCGTGTTCGACGAGTTCCGCTACTTCGTGCCCGGCGACAGCATGCCGGTGCTGCGGGTGCACGGCGTGGACATCGCCCTGGCCATCTGCGAGGACCTCTGGCAGGACGGCGGCCGCGTCCCCGCCGCCCGTTCGGCGCGGGCGGGCCTGCTGGTCTCGATCAACGCCTCCCCCTATGAGCGCAACAAGGACGACACGCGCCTGGAGCTGGTCCGCAAGCGGGCCCAGGAGGCCGGCTGCACCACGGCCTACCTGGCGATGATCGGCGGCCAGGACGAGCTCGTGTTCGACGGCGACTCGATCGTCGTCGACAGGGACGGCGAGGTCGTGGCGCGGGCGCCGCAGTTCGCCGAGGGCTGCGTGGTCCTGGACCTGGACCTGCCGGCGGCGTCGGCCGACGCGCCGACGGGCGTGGTCGACGACGGGCTGCGCATCGACCGCGTGGTGCTCTCCGAGGAGCCGCTGCCCGCGTACGAGCCGGAGCTCACGGGCGGTTACGCGGAGCGCCTGGACGACGACGAGGAGGTCTACTCGGCGCTGGTCGTGGGCCTGCGGGCGTACGTCGCGAAGAACGGCTTCTCCTCGGTCCTGATCGGTCTGTCGGGCGGCATCGACTCGGCGCTGGTCGCGGCGATCGCGTGCGACGCGGTGGGCGCGCGGAACGTGTACGGCGTCTCGATGCCGTCGAAGTACTCCTCGGACCACTCCAAGGACGACGCCGCCGATCTGGCCCGCCGCACCGGCCTGAACTACCGCACGGTCGCGATCGAGCCGATGTTCGACGCGTACATGGGCGCGCTGGGTCTGACGGGACTGGCGGAGGAGAACCTCCAGTCGCGTCTGCGCGGCACGCTGCTCATGGCGATCTCCAACCAGGAGGGCCACATCGTCCTGGCCCCCGGCAACAAGTCGGAGCTGGCGGTCGGCTACTCGACGCTCTACGGCGACTCGGTCGGGGCGTACGGCCCCATCAAGGACGTCTACAAGACGTCGGTCTTCCGCCTCGCCGAGTGGCGCAACCGGGCCGCCCGGGAGCGCGGCCAGACCCCGCCGATCCCGGAGAACTCGATCAGCAAGCCCCCGAGCGCGGAGCTGCGCCCGGGCCAGGTCGACACGGACTCGCTGCCCGACTACCCGGTGCTGGACGCGATTCTGGAGCTGTACGTGGACCGGGACCGGGGGGCCGACGAGATCGTGGCGGCCGGATTCGACGCGGAGCTGGTCGCGAAGACGCTGCGCATGGTCGACAGGGCCGAGTACAAGCGGCGCCAGTACCCGCCGGGGACGAAGATCTCCCCGAAGGGTTTCGGGAAGGACCGGCGGCTGCCGATCACGAACGGGTGGCGGGAGTCGCTCTGACGGGCACGCCGGGGAGGGACTTGATAGGCAAGTGAGCACTTGCCTATGCTGGGGTCGTGGCCGACGACCTCTTCAAAGCCTTGGCCGACCCCACCCGTCGCACCATCCTCGACGAGCTCGCGGAGCAGTCCGGGCAGACACTGTTCGAGATCTGCTCGCGGCTGAGCATGAAGCACCGGCTCGGCATCTCGCGCCAGGCGGTCTCCCAGCACCTCGCGGTGCTGGAGACCGCCGGGCTCGTCGAGACGAGGCGGGAGGGCCGCTGCAAGTTCCACGACCTGAACACCGCCCCGCTCCGGCAGATCACCGAGCGATGGCCGGTGCCCGACCCCTCCGGACCGGAAGAGAGCCCGTCATGAAGATCCACCTGACCAGCGTCTTCGTCGACGACCAGGCCAAGGCCCTCCGCTTCTACACCGAGGTCCTCGGCTTCGTGAAGAAGTACGACGTGCCCCTCGGCGAGACGGACCGATGGCTGACCGTCGTCTCTCCCGAGGAGCCCGGCGGCACGGAACTGCTCCTGGAGCCCGCCGGGCACCCGGCCGTCAAGCCCTACCGCGACGCGCTCGCCGCCGACGGCATCCCGCTCGCCCAGTTCGCCGTCACCGACGTCCGGGCCGAGTACGAGCGCCTGAGCGGCCTCGGCGTCCGCTTCACCCAGGAGCCCCTGGAGATGGGTCCCGTCACCACGGCCGTCTTCGACGACACCTGCGGCAACCTGATCCAGATCGCGACCCAGCCGCAGTAGCCTCTGTCACCTCCTTGACCGGTGACGGTGCCCGATGTCACCATCATCACCTGCCCAAGCGGTGACGCATCCGGGGGACGGACACGGGAGAGGCCATGGCGGCGATCCGCGACATCGAGGTCGTCGTCTTCGACGTCCTGGGCACCATGGTCGACGAGCCCGGCGGGCTCCGGTCGGCCGTACGGGAGGCGACCGGCCGGTCCGAGGCGACGGCTGCCGACGAGCTCGTCGCCCTGTGGCGGCGGTACTGCGAGCAGGAACAGGAACGCGTCCGGCGCGGGCACCGCCCGTATGCGGGCACTGAGGTCCTCGACGCCGAGGCCGCCCGGCTGGTGGCCCGGCACGCCGGGGTGAGCGACCCGGAGGCCGTCGCCCGGCTCGCCACCGCGGGCCGGCGCCTGCCCCCGTGGGACGACTCCGTCGCCGGGCTGGAGCGGCTCGCCCGGCGGTTCCCCGTCATCGGGCTGTCCAACGCCGGCCGCACGGCGCTGCTGCACCTCAACGCGCATGCGGGGCTTCGCTGGCATCAGGCCCTGTCCGCCGAGCCGGCCGCCGCCTACAAGCCGGCGCCCGAGGTCTACCGGCTCGCGCTCGACAGCGCCGGATGCCCTCCGCAGCGCGTGCTGATGGTGGCCGCCCACGCCTGGGACCTGCGCGGTGCGCAGTCGGTCGGCATGCGCACCGCCTACGTCCACCGGCCGGCCGGAGATCCGCCCACGGGCTCCGACGACTTCGACCTGCGGTTCGACGGCCTCGGCCGTCTGGTCGATGCGTTGACCGGCGGTCAAGTTGCGTGAGACCTCGGCGAAAGGGGGGCCGGTCGTGCGTGAGCGCGCTGTTCCGGCGCGGGTCGTGGCAGCCGAACGCCTCGCCGCCGAGGCGGGGTTCGAGAAGAGCTGCATCCGCGAAGTAGGAATGCTGCTGAGGGCGGTCGCAGCCGCCAAGCCCGGCGGGGTCGTCGCCGAGAGCGGCACCGGTTCGGGGGTGGGGACGGCCTGGCTGCACAGCGGGCTCGGGGTCGGTGCGCGGCTCGTCACCGTGGAGCGGGACCAGGAGCTGGCCCGTCGCGCGGCCGGGGTCTTCGCCGGTGACAGCCGCGTCAGCGTCCTCACCGGCGACTGGCGGCTGCTCGAACCGCACGCGCCCTTCGACGTGTTCTTCTGCGACGGCGGCGGCAAGCGGGACGATCCCGGCAGGGTCGTCGAACTGCTCGCTCCCGGCGGGATCCTCGTCCTGGACGACTTCACACCGTCGGCGGAGTGGCCGCCCCGGTTCGAGGGCGAGGTGGACGAGCTGCGCCTGTTCTATCTGACCCATCCGGACCTGGACGCGACCGAAGTTTCCACCACGCCCGTCAGTTCGGCGATCGTCGCGGCGCGGCGCCAGGCGCCCCGGTAGACGGAACGGCGGCTCGCGGGACCTGGTCCCACGAGCCGCCGTGTACCGGAAACCGTCAGTGACGCACCGCTTCCGCCTCCCGCGGGACGTGGCTCGCCACGATCCGCTCGCGCCCGGCGACCGGAGCCCGGCGCCGGTCCACCGCGTAGGCCAGTGACGCCACGGCCAGGCCGAGGACGGCCAGGGCCACACCGGCCACGGCCGGGGAGGTGACGCCGAAGCCCGCCGCCAGGGCGAGGCCGCCGATCCAGGCGCCGCCGGCGTTGGCCAGGTTGAAGGCGGCCTGGTTGGCCGAGGAGGCCAGGGACGGGGCCGAGGATGCCTTCTCCATGACCATCAGCTGGAGCGGGGAGCCGGTGGCGAAGGCGGCCATGCCGAGCAGGATCACAGCCGCGGCGGCCGTGAGCTCCGTGCGCATCAGCAGCGGGAACAGCGCCAGGACCGCCACCAGCGAGGCGAGACCGCCGAACAGCGTGCCCCGCAGCGAGTGGTCGGCCAGTCGGCCGCCCAGCAGGTTTCCGGCGGTCGCGCCGACGCCGAACAGCGCCAGCAGCAGGGTGACGCTGGCGTCGGCGAAGCCGGCGGCGTCCGTGAGCATCGGCGTGATGTAGCTGTAGGCCGAGAACAGGGCGCCGAAGCCCGCGACGGTCGTGCCGAGCGACAGCCAGACCGGCAGGGAGCGCAGGGCGGCGAGTTCGCCCCGCAGGCCCTTCGCGGTGGTGTGCTCGTGGTCGTGCGGGATGAGGAACGCGAGCGCGGCGATCGCCGCCAGGCCGATGGCGCTGACACCGAGGAAGGTCGCCCTCCAGCCGAGGTTCTGCCCCATGAGGGTGGCGACCGGGACGCCCAGGACGTTCGCGACCGTCAGGCCGAGGAACATCAGTGAGACCGAGCGGGCCTTGCGTTCGGGGGCGACCATGTTCGTCGCGACGACGGCGCCCACACCGAAGAAGGCGCCGTGCGGCAGACCGCTCAGGAAGCGGGCGGCCAGCAGCCAGCCGTTGTCGGGCGCGAGGGCCGACAGGGCGTTGCCCACGACGAACAGCCCCATCAGGCCGATCAGGACCGTGCGCCGGGACATCTTCGCGGTGACCGCGGCCAGCAGCGGGGCGCCGATGACGACGCCCAGCGCGTACGCCGACACCAGATGGCCGGCGCTGGGTATCGAGATGTTCAGGTCGTCCGCGACGTCGGGCAGCAGCCCCATCATCACGAACTCGGTCGTACCGATGCCGAAGGCGCCCACGGCAAGGGCGAGCAGGGCCAGGGGCATGAAGGAGCCTTTCGAGACTTGCTTGGAGATCCGTACGCTTATGTTCAAGTACGGAACAAAGTCTCGCAGGCGCACTATTCCGCGCGGTGACGCCGAGGCGGCAATTTTCTGTCGGAACTGCCCTGACCAGCGGTTTTCAGGAGCCGCTTGTGGTGACCCTCACACGAGCCGCGACCGGCAGATGGTCGCTGCCCGTCTGCGGGAGGGTCCACGAACTCTCCGGCTTCAGGCCCCGCACCATGATCTGGTCGATGCGCGCCATCGGGAACGACGCGGGCCAGCTGAAGCCGAGGCCGTCGCCGGCCGCGCCCTGCGTGGAGCGCATCTGGGAGGTGACGGCGTTGAGCGCGCGGTCGTTCATCGTGCCGTTCAGGTCGCCGAGCAGGACGACGTTGTTCAGCGGCTCGTTGGCGATGGCCTCGCCGAGGTAGTCGGCGCTCCGGTCGCGCTGGCGGGCCGTGAAGCCGGCCTCCATCTTCACGCGCACCGACGGCAGATGGGCGACGTAGACCGCGACCTGCCCGGACGGTGCGGTCACGGTGGCGCGCATCGCGCGCGTCCAGCCCATGTCGAGGTCGACGTCCCGCACACCGCTCAGCGGGTACTTGCTCCACACGCCGACCGTGCCCTGCACCGAGTGGTAGCGGTACGCCGGCGACAGCGCCTTCTCGTACGTCGGGACCTCGTCCGGCGTCAGCTCCTCCAGGGCCAGCACGTCCGCGCCGGAGGCGGCCACGTCACGGGCGGTGCCGCCCGGGTCGGGGTTGTCGGCGTTGACGTTGTGCGTGACCACCGTGAGGTCGCCGCCGGTGGCGGTCTTGTCGCTGAGCTGGCCGCCGAAGAGGTTCAGCCAGACCACCGATGGCAGCACCAGAGCGATCAGCGCGGTCGCGGACCTGCGGACCAGGGCGAGGACGAGCAGCACCGGGACGAGGAGCCCCAGCCAGGGCAGGAACGTCTCGGTGAGGCTGCCCAGGTTGCCGATCGTGTTGGGGATGCGCGAGTGCAGCCCCATGACCAGGGCCAGCAGGACCGCGCACGCGGCGACGACCAGTCCGCGCCGCCAGATCTTCGGGTCATCCCTCCAGGAGCCCGCCAGCCGGTCGAACAGGCGCCGAAGCCGGGTTCCTTGGTGCTCGGGTCCCGAGCCGCCGTTGTCCGTCTCCGTCATGTACGCCTGCTGCTGCGCCATACCGTCGCCTCACTGCCTGCCGTGCACACCATCGCCCCCCTGTCCTTACGACCCTAGGGGATGATCCGTTCCGTTCCCGCCGTCCTGTGACGGCCGTACGGGGGCGATGACGTTCGAGCCCCCGAGGGAAGTTCCGGACCCGCCCGCC
Source organism: Streptomyces sp. NPDC012474 (assembly GCF_042955185.1). NCBI lineage: Bacteria > Bacillati > Actinomycetota > Actinomycetes > Kitasatosporales > Streptomycetaceae > Streptomyces > Streptomyces sp. NPDC012474. The sequence continues at coordinate 957,989 of NZ_JBIBEP010000001.1, read as the reverse complement.
GAAAGCGCCGTCTGTGACGAAACGCGCACACTCACCCGGGCCGGTGGCGCTCGGAACTGACGGGGCGTAGGCCTTCGAGGAGCGTGTCGACGACCTGTTCGGCGAGGTCGCCGGGGAGGTCGGCGTCGGTGCGCAGCACGGCGCGGACGAGCATCGGGCCGACGAATATGTCGTTCAGCAGTTCGAGGTCGAGGTCCGTGCGCAGTTCGCCGTTGTCCTGGCCGCGGCGCAGGACCTCCAGGCCGATCCGGCGGCGGGGGGCGACGACGGTGGCGTGGTACGCCGCCCAGAGTTTCGGGCTGCTCTTCATCTGGGCCTGCACGCTGTGCAGGATCGCCGAGGAGCGGTTGGCCAGGCCGCGCCGGCGCACCTGTTCCAGCAGGACCACGAGGTCGTCGCGCATGGAGGTGCCGGGGAGCGGCGGGTCCGGCGGCTCGGCGGCGCGTACGACGTCGACGAAGAGTTCCTCCTTGCCGCTCCAGCGGCGGTAGATGGTGGCCTTGCCGACGCCCGCGGTGCGCGCGATGCGCTCGATGGACAGCTCCGCGAGGGGCACGCCCTCCTCCAGGAGCCTCATCACGCCCTCGATGATGGCGCGCTCGACGGCCTCGCTTCTGGGGCGGCCCCTCGCGGGACCGTCGGGCGGGGTGTGCCGTTCGGCGAGGCTCACGTCGCTGCGTCCTTCCTGGCGGGGGTGGAGACCGTTCCCGGCTGCGCGAGGAGTGAATGAGGAGGGAATTCTCCCCCAGGTCTACGAACCCGTGTGCGACAACTCCTTGTCTCCCTGCGCCCGCTGGGGCGACGGCGGCCTGCCCGGCAGGAACAGCGCCACGACGACCGCGCCGATCAGGGCGATGCCCGCGCCCCACAGGGCGGTGACGTGCATCGCGTGCAGGAACGCGTCGTAGGCCGGGGCGACGAGGGACTCGCCCCGCCGGCCCAGCCCGTCCGCGACACCGAGCGTGGCCTCGATGGACTCCCCCGCGGTGTGGCGCAGGGCCGGGGGGAGCGCGCCGAGCTTGCCCTCGATGCCCGTGCGGTACGCCGTGGACAGCACCGAACCGAGGACGGCGATGCCCAGGGCGCCGCCGACCTGCCGGAAGGTGTTGCTGAGCGCGGAGGCGGAGCCGGCCTTCTCACGGGGCAGGGCCTGCATGATGACGACGCTGACCGGCGTCATGATGTGCGCCATGCCGGTGCCCATCAGGAAGAAGATCACTTCCAGGATCCAGATGGGCGTGCGGGCGTCCAGGGTGGCGAAGGCGGCCAGCATCGCGGCGATGACGAGCATTCCGGCCGTGGTCGTGACCTTGTTGCCGAAGCGGTCGACGGCCAGCCGGGCGCGCGGCGCGAAGATCAGCTGGGCGGCGGCCAGCGGCAGCATCAGCAGACCGGTCTGCAGCGGCGAGTAGCCGCGCACGCTCTGCGTGTAGAAGACGGAGAAGAAGGTCACGCCCATCAGCGCGAAGAAGACCAGCGCGATGGCGGCGATGGCGGCCGAGAAGACCTTGTTCCTGAAGTACGTGACGTCTATCGACGGATGGTCGCTGCGCTTCTCGAACACGACGAACACGACCAGCACGGCGAGGCCGGCGCCGATGGCCGCCAGCACCGTCACGTCGGTGAAGTCGGCGAGCTGGCCGCCCTCGATGATGCCGTAGACGAGCAGGACCAGTCCGACGACGGACAGCACGACGCCGACGGGGTCGATCCGGCCGGGGTGCGGGTCGCGCGAGTCGGGCACCAGCCAGAGCATCAGCGCGAGCGCGAGCAGCACGATCGGTACGTTGACGAGGAAGACCGAGCCCCACCAGAAGTGGTCGAGCAGCACACCGCCGGTGATGGGGCCGATGGCGATGGCGAGACCGACGCCGCCCGCCCAGATACCGATGGCCTTCGGCTGCTCCTCGCGCTCGAAGACGTTCATGAGGACGGCGAGGGTGGCGGGCATCACGAACGCGGCGCCCAGGCCCATCACGGCCCGGAAGGTGATCAGCTGGCCCGGCGAGCCGGAGAACGCGGCCAGCGCCGAGCCGATGCCGAACACGGCGAGCCCGCCGAGCAGGACCTTCTTGCGGCCCAGCCGGTCGCCGAGCAACCCGGCGGTGAACAGCAGGCCCGCGAAGACGAGGGTGTAGGCGTTGATGGCCCACTCCAGCTCGCTCTGCGTGGCGCCGAGGCCGGTCGGGGCCGGGGTGGAGATCGTCTTGATGGCGACGTTCAGGATCGAGTTGTCGAGCACGACGATCAGCAGGCTCAGCATCAGCACGCCGAGGATCGCCCAGCGGCGCCGGTGCACCGCTTCCGGTACGCGGGGGCCGGTGGGGGCGGCCGGATCGGCAGAAGTAGTCATGCCGTCGAGCCTAGAAGCATTTCGATACGAGACCGTCTCGTATTGGAATTCTCTTACCGGGAACTTACGCAACTTGTGCTTTCGGCCCCCTGCGGGCGGAACTCACAGGGGCTCCCCTAGCCCTCGGTGGCACGAGGTGCCACCATGGACGTGGTCCGGGGACGCCGTCAGGGCGCCTCGAGATGACGTGTTAGGAGCCGTGCAATGACGCAGCTTCCGGCTGCCCAGACTGCTCAGACGAAGCCCTCCGACAGCGGCAGGGCGCTCTACGGGGGCAAGGGCACCCGCCGTATCACCGTGCGCGACATCGCCGTAGCCAAGGAGCGCGGCGAGAAGTGGCCGATGCTCACCGCGTACGACGCCATGACCGCCTCCGTCTTCGACGAGGCCGGGATCCCGGTGATGCTCGTCGGCGACTCGGCGGGCAACTGCCACCTCGGATACGAGACGACCGTGCCCGTCACCCTCGACGAGATGACGATGCTGTCGGCGGCGGTCGTACGGGGCACCTCACGCGCCCTGATCGTCGGCGACCTGCCCTTCGGCTCCTACCAGGAGGGGCCGGTGCAGGCGCTGCGCTCGGCGACCCGGCTGGTCAAGGAGGCGGGCGTGCAGGCGGTGAAGCTGGAGGGGGGCGAGCGGTCGCACGAACAGATCCGGCTGCTCGTCGAGTCCGGCATCCCGGTCATGGCGCACATCGGCCTGACCCCCCAGTCGGTCAACGCGATGGGCTACCGCGTGCAGGGGCGCGGCGAGGAGGCCGCCCAGCAGCTGCTGCGGGACGCGAAGGCCGTGCAGGACGCGGGCGCGTTCGCGGTGGTGCTGGAGCTGGTTCCCGCGGAGCTGGCCGCCGAGGTGACGCGCGTGCTGCACATCCCGACCGTCGGTATCGGGGCCGGCCCCGAGACCGACGCGCAGGTGCTGGTCTGGACCGACATGCTGGGTCTGACCGGCGGGCGGGTGCCGAAGTTCGTGAAGCAGTACGCGAACCTGCGCGAGGTCATGGGCGACGCGGTGAAGGCGTTCGCCGACGAGGTCGTCGGTGGGACGTTCCCGCAGGAGGAGAACTCCGTCCACTAGGACCACTGCCGCACCACCACGGACGGCCCGCCGATCGTCCCCCGCCGGCGGGCCGTCCGCCCCCCTTTTGCGCCTAAGCCGGCGCCGCTCTCGCGGAGGTGGTTGATCGCCGTCGTGGTTCCTCAATTGATGGTTGCGGTGGTCGTCGCTTGATGGTTGCGTGCGGTGGTCGTCGTTTGATGGTCGCGGTGGTCGTCGCTTGATGGTCGCGGTGGTCGTCGCTTGATGGTCGCGGTGGTCGTCGTTGAGGTGTCGGTAGCTTGTCGGTGGTTTGTCGGTGGGCCCTGGGACCGTCTGTGTCATGACGCGAATCGACACACAGACCAGCGGCGCCGCTGTCACCGTGCGGGGGCTGGTGAAGCACTACGGGGAGACCAAGGCACTGGACGGGGTCGACCTGGAAGTGCGGGAGGGCACCGTGATGGGGGTGCTCGGGCCGAACGGGGCCGGGAAGACCACCCTGGTGCGGATCCTTTCCACCCTGCTGCAGGCCGACTCGGGGCAGGCCACCGTGGCCGGGTACGACGTCGCACGGCAGCCGCGGCAGCTGCGTCGGGTGATAGGGCTCACCGGCCAGTACGCCTCCGTGGACGAGAAGCTCTCCGGCTGGGAGAACCTGTACATGATCGGGCGGCTGCTCGATCTGCCCCGCAAGGAGGCCCGTACCCGTGCCGACGGGCTGCTGGAGCGCTTCTCGCTGACCGAGGCGGCCAAGCGGCCCGCGGCGACGTACTCCGGGGGCATGCGGCGGCGGCTGGACCTGGCCGCGTCGATGATCGGCCGGCCGGCCGTGCTCTTCCTCGACGAGCCGACCACCGGCCTCGACCCCCGCACCCGCAACGAGGTGTGGGACGAGGTGAAGCGCATGGTCGGCGACGGGGTCACCGTGCTGCTCACCACCCAGTACATGGAGGAGGCCGAGCAGCTCGCCTCCGAGCTGACGGTCGTCGACCGCGGCCAGGTCATCGCGGGGGGCGCGATCGAGGAGCTGAAGGCGAAGGTCGGCGGCCGCGCGCTGCGGATCCGCCCGGCCGATCCCACCCACCTGCGGCCCCTCGCCGGCGCACTGGACGAGCTGGGGATCACCGGGCTCGCCACCACGACCGTCGACACCGACCGGGGTGACGTCCTCGTGCCGATCCTCAGCGACGAGCAGCTGACGGCCGTGGTCGGCGCGGTCACCGCGCGCGGCATCACGCTCTCCGCCATCACCACCGAACTGCCCAGTCTGGACGAGGTGTTCCTCTCCCTCACCGGCCATCGGGCCAGTGCCCCGCAGGACGCCATGCCCGCCGAAGACCTTCAGGAGGCCGCCGTATGAGCGCCGTCACCGTCAACGACGCCGCCGCGGACGCCCGTATCACGCCGCGCGGCCATCTGCGCCACACCGGCGCCCTGATCCGCCGCAACCTGCTGTGGATCCGCAAGGACCCGGAGTCGATGGCCGACGCGCTGCTGATGCCGGTCATCTTCACCCTGCTGTTCGTGTTCGTCTTCGGCGGCTCGATCGGGCAGGCGCTGGGCGGCGGGCAGGACCGGTACGTGCAGTACGTGATCCCGGGCATGATCGCGATGATGAGCATGACGCTGTCCCAGGGCGTCGGCACGGGCTTCAGCCAGGACTTCAACTCCGGTGTCATGGACCGTTTCCGGTCGCTGCCGATCGGACGCGGTTCGGTGCTGTTCGCGAAGATCTCGGTGGAGCTGCTGCGGATGCTGTTCGCGACCGCGGTGCTGATGATCGTGGCCGTCTCGGTCGGGTTCGAGATCACCAACTGGCCGGGGCTGTTCGCGACCGTGGCCCTGTCCACGGCGTTCGCCTCGTCGATCATGTGGGTGTTCCTCACCCTGGGCGTGATGCTGAAGAACGCGCAGTCCGTGCAGGCGATGGGCTTCCTGGTGCTGTTCCCGCTGCAGTTCGGCTCGTCGATCTTCGCGCCGACCACGTCGATGCCGGGCTGGCTGCAGGCGTTCACCGACTACAACCCGCTGTCGACCCTCGCGGACGCCGCGCGCGGACTGATGGTGGGCGGGCCGGTCGCGCACGACCTGTGGGTGACGCTCGGCTGGTCGGTGGCGATCACGGCCGTGATGGCGCCGGTCGCGATCCACAAGTTCCGGACCAAGAGCTGACGGCGGGACCGGTCCGCGTCAGAGCAGGGCGGCGGCCTCCTCGGGGGAGAGGCTGCCGCCTTCGGCGTAGGCGGTCTCGTACGCCTCGTCGCCGAGCAGTGCCCGGACCTGCCGCTCCGTCCGCTCGCGGGTCTCGCGCTCCTGCCGCTGGGCGTGGTGACCGGGCGGCAGCAGGGCGTCGAAGGCGCCCAGGCAACGGGCCGCGTCCGCGGCGCGCCCTCCGCCGTCCATGCCGGCCAGGGCCCGAGCGCCGATGATCAGGTACCCCGAACGCAAATGGGGCGTGATGGCCTCGGACAGCGGGTCGGCGGCCCGCTGCATCCCCTTGCGGATCCGGCGCACGCACTCCTCGAACCGTCCCTCCGTGGCGTCCAGCCACGCCTCCGCGCCGAGGATGTACGCGTCGAAGACGATGAAGTGGGCGATGCGGAAGTCCTCGCGCAGCCGCCGCAGGTGCTCGCGTGCCTCGGGGACGCGGTCCGTCATGCCCAGCCGGCCGGCCAGGAAGAGGCGGGCGGCGGGCATGGCCTCGCTGTGTGCGTCCTCGTGCTGGGCGATCACCTCGCGCAGCAGCCGTTCGCCGCGTTCGTCCTCGCCCGCCTCCAGCAGCGCGTTGCCCAGCCGGGCGCGCAGGACCGCCGACTGGGCACGGGCGCCGAGGCGTTCGGCGTGCCCGATGGCCGCTTCGTAGTCGGCGGCGGCCATGGCGTAGTCACCCTTGCGCTCATGGGCCTCGGCGCGTGCGGAGAGGGCTTCGGCAGTGCCCCAGTCGTCGCCGAGGCGGCGGAAGATCTCCAGTGCCTCGTCGGCGTCACGGGCGGCGTCGCCCGCCCAGTCGGTGCGGTTGGCGAGGAAGTTGGCCCGCATCTGGAGGCCGGAGGCGAGTTCCCAGTCGAATCCCGGGGTCCGCCGGCAGGTGCGGATGGACGCGTCGATGATGACGCGCAGCCGGTCCATCTCTCCGGTCAGCATCACGGCGAAGAACCAGAGCAGGCCGGGCATCCGGCAGTTCTGCGGCAGACCGGGCTCGTAGGTCCCGGCGATCGCGCGCAGCTTCCGCTGGGGCTCCGGGTTCTGCCAGGCGTCCAACTCGGTGTCCATACAGGCCAGATGGGCGAGGTGAGCGCCGCGCCGCGCCTCCCACAGGACCTCGCCGGTCATCGGGGGCGGGGCGTCGGTACAGCGCTGCCACACCGCGGTGGCGGGGCGGACGGGCTCGGTGAAGGGGTCGGGGCCGAGCGCCATGACCTCGCGGCACCAGTTGCGCGCCTCGATGCGCAGATCGCGCATCTGCCAGTACCAGACGAGGGACAGCGCCAGGCACAGCGCCTCCTGCTCGTCGCGCAGGACGACGGCGTGCCGCAGCGCGGTACGCAGGTTCTCGTACTCGCGCTCCAGCCGCTGGATGGCCTCGAGTTGGCCGGGGCCGCGCAGTAACGGGTCGGTGACGCGGGCCAGTTCACGGAAGTACGTCAGATGGGCCCGCTCGGCTTCGGACCGCCGCCCGGACTCGTCCAGCCGTTCGGCGGCGTACTCGGCGACCGTCTCCAGGAGCCGGTAGCGCATCTCCCCGTCGGCCGAGGAGCCGGGCGGGGCGGCCACGACCAGGGAGCGGTCGACGAGGGAACCGAGCGCCTCCAGGGCGGCCGGTCCGCACACCGCCTCGGCGGCCGGCAGGTCGCAGCCGCCGGCGAACACCGACAGCCGGCGCAGGACGTCACGTTCCTCCTCGTCGAGCAGGTCCCATGACCAGTCGACGACCGCTCTGAGGGTCTGCTGGCGGGGCAGGACGGTGCGGCTGCCGGAGGTGAGGAGACGGAAGCGGTCGTCCAGCCGGTCGGCGATCTGGCGGGGTGTGAGCATCCGCAGCCGGGCGGCGGCCAGTTCGATGGCCAGCGGCAGGCCGTCGAGGCGGCGGCAGATCTCGGCGCACGCCCCCGGGTCGTCCTCGATCCGGAAACCGGGCCGGGCCGCCGCACCCCGGTCGGCCAGCAGCCGCAGCGCGACCGGCTCGGGCAACGGCTCCACCGGCCGCAGCAACTCGCCCGGGACACCGAGGGGTTCACGGCTGGTGGCCAGGACGGTGAGGTGCGGGCAGCGCGCCAGCAGCTCCTCGGTGAGCCGGGCGGCGGCGTCGGCGACGTGCTCGCAGTTGTCGAGGATCAGCAGCATGCGGGGCCGGGAGCAGTGTTCGGCGAGCCGCTCGACGGGGTCGTCGATCCGGTCGGCGACGGCGGCGCGGATGCCCTCGGCGCCGGCACCGTACAGCACGGTCTCTCGGGCGCCGACGGCGGTGAGCACGGCCTCCGGTACGGCGTCCGGGTCGTCGACGGGGGCGAGTTCGGCCAGCCACACGCCGCCGGGCATCGCCTCGCGCACGGTCTCCGCGGTCTCCTGCGACAGCCGGGTCTTCCCTGCTCCGCCGGGGCCTAGCAGGGTGACCAGCCGGGCCTGAGCGAGATCCCCGCGGATGGTCTCGATGTCGGTCTCCCGGCCGATGAAGGAGGTGAGGCGGGCACGGAGGTTGCCGGCGGGCCGGGGCGGCGCCCCCTCCTCCGGCGCGGGTGCGGGTGTGTCCCCCAGCCGAAGCAACTCCGCGTGCAGGGCACGCAGTTCCGGCCCCGGGTCGGCGCCGAGGCGATCGGCGAGCGACCGCCGGACGTCTTCGTAGGCCTCCAGCGCCTCCGCCGCACGGCCGACGTCTCGCAGGGCCCGCAGACGCAGGGCCTGAAGAGGCTCGTCCAGGGGATGGCTGTCGCACAGGGCGGTCAGCTCCGGCAGGGACTGCACGGCCTGGCCCAGGGCGAGGGCGGCGGAGTGTCGGGCCCGGAGCGCGTCCAGGCGGCGGGTGTCCCGGCGGGCCGCCTCGGCGGTGCGGTCGGGCAGGTCGGCGAGAGCGGGGCCGCGCCACAGGGCGAGGGCGTCGTCGAGGACCACGGCGGCCTTTGCGGGGTCGCCGTCGGCCAGCGCCCGCAGTCCCTCACCGGCCAGCCGCTCGAACCGGTGCAGGTCGACGTCGTCGGGCGCGGCCGTGAGCCGGTACCCGCCCTCGACGGAGGCGACCGCGTCCGCCCCGAGCGCCCGCCGCAGCCGCCCGACCAGGGCCTGCAGCGCCCCCGGCGCGTCGGCGGGCGGCTGCCCGCCCCACACCTCGTCGACGAGCAGCCCCGCGGGCACGGTCCGTCCGGCCCGCAGCGCGAGCACGGTCAGCAACGCGCGCAGCCGCGCCCCGCCGACCGGAACGACCGACCCGTCGCTGCGGAGCGCCTGAGTGGTGCCGAGGATGCGGTAGTGCACGGGCTCATTGTCTCCGGTGATACGGGGGCGGGTCACGGCGGTTGACGGCGCGGCGGGCCGTGGAGGGGCCGGCACGAGGGTGTCGGGGTCGTCGGCGGCGCCACACGACCGCCCGGGGCGCCCGGACACCGACGAGGTCACCGGAGCCACCGGGCGACACCGGGCACGCCCGACCGGAACGCCCGAAGCCCGACACGAAACCCCCGGGCCATCGAGCGGCACCCGGCACGACCAGCCAGGCACCCGAAGCCCGACACGACGACACCAAAGCCACCGGGCAACACCCGGCACCCCGACCAGGGCCCGGAGCCCGGCACGGAACCCCCGGAGGCCATCGAGCGGCACCCGGCGCGGCCGGCCGAGGCACCCGGTGCGGCCGGCCGAGGCGGCTGGCGGGCCCGGTCGGGGCGGCGGGCCCCGAGCGGGACCACGGTTGTGGAGCAGGGACTCGTCACGGACCTTCGTCCGCTCCGCGTCGCGCGACGGGCCCCGGGTCCGTCGGCCATCCGGCTGTGCCGGGCCGGCCTCGTCGCCGCGGGGTGCTCAGGCTCTCCAGCAGAACCGCCAGATCCGCCGCCGGGATGCCCCGTGTCTCCGCGCCCGGCTCAGCCCCCTGCCGGGGGATGCCCCGGGCCTCACGGACGGCGTGGGAGAGCCGGGAGTCCGTGCCCGGCACCTCCAGGGTCACCACCACGCCCGACTCGCGCGAGCGCCGCCACCGCCCGTCGGCCGCCCGTTCCGCCTCGGTCTCCTTGAACCACTCGGGGCACCGGTCCACCGGCCGCAGCCGGCGCTCCGCCGCCACCGGCTCGTAGGAGCGCGATCCGGGTGCGGTCTCGGTCCAGGCCTGGGTCAGCACCTGCACGGCCCGCACCAGCCCGCCGGCCTCGGGCCACCGCGCGCCGTGCCGCTCGACGGACAGCAGCCCGGCCGACCGCATCCGGCCTCCCGGCTCGCGGCGCCGGTCCTCCTCGGCGTCCGGGTCCGCCCCCAGGGCCACCGCGAGGCCCGTCTCCTCCCGCACCATCCGCACCCCGCCCACCTCTTCCACGGGCCCGGCGACCTCGGTGAGCTGGTCGAGCCAGCCGCCGCCCAGCACGGTGCCGGGGTCCAGGAGCAGCAGCGGCCAGCTGACCTCGTCGCCCACCGCGAAGGGCGTGCCGCAGCACTCCATCTGCCAGTCCTCGTAGAACACGTGCCACAGCCCCATGCCCCCAGCCTCCTGGAACCGACCGCCCCGCGCGAGACGTTTTTCACCTGCGCCCGGTACCGTCGGGCCGTCCCACCCCGTGTTGATGAGTGCAGGGAGCCCCATGACCACCGCCACCACCCGCCACAGCGAGCGGCGGATCAGTCCCGTCTTCGTCGGGATCGTCGCTGTGACGGCGGTCACGGGATGGGCGACCTGGACCGGGTTCGCCGAGCAGCCCGGCGTCGCCGTGTTCCTCTTCGTGACGGCGGCATGGATCGTCTCGCTGTGTCTGCACGAGTACGCGCACGCGCGCACCGCCCTGCACAGCGGCGACATCTCCATCGGCGCGAAGGGCTATCTGACCCTGAACCCGTTGAAGTACACGCACGCGCTGCTCAGCATCGTGCTCCCGGTGATCTTCGTGATCATGGGCGGCATCGGGCTGCCCGGCGGCGCCGTGTTCATCGAGCGGGGGCGGATCCAGGGGCGCTGGAAGCACAGTCTGATCTCGGCGGCGGGCCCGCTGACGAACGTGCTGTTCGCCGTCGTCTGCACCGCCCCGTTCTGGCTGGACGCGCTGGACGGCGTGCCGAACGACTTCCGGTTCGCCCTCGCCTTCCTCGCGCTGCTCCAGGTGACGGCGGCGCTGCTGAACTTCCTGCCGGTGCCGGGCCTGGACGGCTACGGCGTCATCGAGCCCTGGCTGTCGTACGGCATCCGGCGCCAGGTGGAGCCGTTCGCGCCGTTCGGTCTGCTCTTCGTGTTCGCCCTGCTGTGGCTGCCGGCGGTGAACGGCGTCTTCTTCGACGTGATCGACACGATCCTGAAGTCCCTGGGGATCAGCGACTTCGAGACGTACTGCGGGCAGGCGCTGTATCGCTTCTGGCAGGGCTCGAACGAGTTCTGTTCGGCGGCTCCGTGACGGGCGCGGGTCAGCCGGCGACGGACTTCCGCTGCTTGGCGCGCTTGGCGTAGTACCAGCACATGTTGGACGACAGGCCCGCCAGCAGTACCCACACGATCCCCAGGAAGCTGCCCCGCGTGAAGGAGACCACGGCGGCGGCCACGGAGAGGACGCAGACGATCAGGGCGTAGAGGGCGAGGCGGGGCATGGGGTCGACTCCTGTCGGGGGACACTGCGGCACTGCTGGTGCCGTCCAGTGTCCCCCATGTACGTCACCGGCTCACACGTCGGTGACCCGCAGGCCCGCGTGCGCCTTGTACCGGCGGTTCACGGAGATCAGGTTCGCCACCAGCGACTCCACCTGGTGGGCGTTGCGCAGCCGTCCGGCGAAGATGCCGCGCATGCCGGGGATGCGGCCGGCGAGGGCCTGGACGATCTCGACGTCGGCGCGGACCTCGCCGAGCACCATCACGTCGGTGTCGATCTCGTCGATCTCCGGGTCCTGGAGCAGCACGGCCGACAGGTGGTGGAAGGCCGCCGTGACCCGGGAGTCCGGCAGCAGGGCGGCGGCCTGCTCGGCGGCGCTGCCCTCCTCGGGCTTGAGGGCGTAGGCGCCCTTCTTGTCGAAGCCGAGCGGGTTGACGCAGTCGACGACGAGCTTGCCGGCCAGTTCCTCGCGCAGGGATTCGAGGGTCTTGCCATGGCCGTCCCAGGGCACGGCGACGATCACGATGTCGCTGCGGCGGGCGGTCTCGGCGTTGTCGGCGCCCTCGACGCCGTGGCCGAGTTCCTCGGCTGCTGCCCGGGCGCGGTCGGCGGCACGCGAGCCGATGATCACCTTCTGGCCGGCCTGGGCGAGCCGGTAGGCCAGGCCCTTGCCCTGCGGCCCGGTCCCGCCGAGCACCCCCACCACGAGTCCGGAGACGTCGGGCAGGTCCCAGGGGTCCTTGGCGGGGGCCTTCTGGGCGTTGTCGGTGGCAGCACTGTCGGTAGAGGTCATGGCCCCGACTCTACGACCGTGCCATCGCCCCGACTCCACGGCTGTGCCATCGCCCCAGGACGCGGCCGGTGGGCGAGGACGACCGGCGCGGGTTTCCGGCGAGGGCGGCGCCGTTGCGTGCGACGACCCGTCGTTCGACGGTGGTACGGGTGACCGGTCGGCCTACCCAGCCCGGGCGAACACGAGGTGAACCGCACCTGGCGAGTGACCGCTCGGGGCAGGATGCGCTCCCATGGATGCGGTTCGGGTCGCTTTGCTGCGGGAAGTGCTCGCCGGGACGGAGTGGCTGGGGGCGACGCGGCGGTTCGCCGGGGCGCTGCGCGGCTCGGTGGTGTCGCACGGAGGTGGGCTGCTGCTGGTCGGCACGCCGTCGTACGAGCCGTGGCATCTGGCCGCGCACCTGGTGGACGAGGCCGCCTGGTCGGGTACTCCGGAGCTGGCCCCGATCCTGGTGCGGCACAACGCGCGCCCTTCTGATCCGGCGCACCTGGCGGTCGGTCTGGGCCGGCTGGAGGCGGCCAGGCGGGGCGAGACACTGCTGGTGGTCGCCCCCGGCGAGCCCGCGGCACCACTCGTGGAACGGGTGTCCGATGCCCGTCGCGCCGGAGCGACGGTTCTTGCCCTCGGCCCCGGGCAGGGCGAGTTGCCGTCCATGGCGCACGAGACCCTGGCCGTGCCCGACGGCTCGGAACTGGACCTCGACACGGTGCAGCACCTGGTCAGCGCGGCGGCCGGGGAGAACGCCCTGCCGACGCCGCGTGGGCGGCGGCGCTTCCGGGACCGGGTGGCCCGACTGGCTGAGCACCTGACGGCACCGCCGCCGGCCCGCTGGTGACATCCGCGCGTCCTGCTGCGGGCTCGGTGCCCCGCCCTCGCGAACGCCCGGGGTCCGAGGCCATAGCGAACGCCCGGGTCCGTGACTGTCGCGGACCCGGGCGCCGTTGGGGGCTCAGCTCTCGTCGTCCCTGCCGCCCGCCGGGGCGTCGTGCCACTTGGGGTCGTTCTCCCACTGGAGGTTGCGCTCGCGGGCGGTCGCCATCGCGTGTTCGGCCTCCGTGCGGGAGGCGTACGGCCCGAACCGGTCCTTGTTGGGGCACTCCGGCCCCTCTTCGACCTTCTTGTGCTCCAGGCAGTAGTACCACTCACCCGGCTTGCCGACCGTGCGCTTCTTGAACAGGGCCATGACCAGCTCCTCTCGCCACCGTCATGTTCCCCCATGGCCGCTGGTTAGACTCGCTGGCATGTCTGGCCAGTCGCTGCTCGTACCAGGGGAGCTGTCCCCCACCCGTCCCGTGCCCGGAAACATCCGCCGCCCCGAGTACGTCGGCAAGCCCGCGCCGACGCCGTACACCGGACCGGAGGTGCAGACGCCCGAGACCATCGAGGCGATGCGCGTGGCCGGCCGTGTCGCGGCCCGGGCGATGGCGGAGGCCGCGAAGCTGATCGCCCCCGGGGTGACCACGGACGAGCTGGACAGGGTCGCGCACGAGTACATGTGCGACCACGGCGCCTACCCCTCGACGCTGGGCTACCGCGGCTTCCCGAAGTCCCTGTGCTCGTCGGTCAACGAGGTCATCTGCCACGGCATCCCGGACTCGACGGTCCTGCGCGACGGCGACATCGTCAACCTCGACGTGACGGCGTACATCGGCGGTGTGCACGGCGACAACAACGCCACCTACCTGGTGGGTGACGTCGACGAGGAGTCGCGGCTGCTGGTGGAGCGGACCCGGGAGTCCCTGGAGCGGGCGATCAAGGCGGTGAAGCCGGGCCGGCAGATCAACATCATCGGCCGGGTCATCGAGTCGTACGCCAAGCGCTTCGGCTACGGGGTCGTCCGCGACTTCACCGGGCACGGCATCAACTCGTCGTTCCACTCGGGCCTGATCATCCCGCACTACGACAGCCCGCACGCGACGACGGTCATCCAGCCCGGCATGACGTTCACGATCGAGCCGATGCTGACGCTCGGGACGCACGAGTACGACATGTGGGACGACGGCTGGACCGTCGTCACGAAGGACCGGAAGCGGACGGCCCAGTTCGAGCACACGCTGGTGGTGACGGACTCGGGCGCGGAGATCCTCACACTGCCGTAGCCCGCACGTCACCGCACGGCCCGCACCCCCGCACTCACCGCACCCCCGCACGCCACCTCACGGCCCGCCCTCCTCCAGGGGCGGGCCGCTTCTTTCGGTGCCGGGGTTTTTACCGACAGCCCGTCGGGAAAAGTAGGCCCATGGAATCCTTCTCGACGCTCCTTCGGACCGCTTCTCGCGAGCAGCACGAAGAGGTCAGGGGTTCGACCTTCATCGGCGACCTGCTGGGGCGCAAGCTGGGGGTCGACGCCTTCGCGCGCTACACGGAGCAGCTGTGGTTCGTGTACGGCGCGCTGGAGTCCGGCGCCCGGCGGCTCGCCGCCGACCCGGTGGCCGGCCCCTTCGTCCGGCCCGAGCTGTTCCGCATGGCGGCGCTGGAGCGGGACCTGGAGTACCTGCGCGGCCCCGGCTGGCGGAGGACGGTCAGCGCGCTGCCGGCCACCCTGGAGTACGCCGAACGGATCACGTCGTGCGCCCGCAGCCGGCCGGCCGGCTACGTCGCCCACCACTACACCCGCTACCTCGGCGACCTCTCCGGCGGGCAGATCATCCGCGACACGGCCGAGAGGAACTGGGGTTTCGCGAAGAAGGGCGACGGCGTCCGCTTCTACGTCTTCGAGGAGATCCCCAATCCGGCCGCCTTCAAGCGGACTTACGCGGAGCTGCTGGACGCGGTGCCCGGTGGCGAGCTGGAGCGGCAGCGGATCGTGGCCGAGTGCAAGCGGGCGTACGGGTTGAACAACGCGATGTTCGAGGCGCTGGGCGAGGAGTTTCCGCTGACGGCGTGAACGCGCGGGGCCCCCTCGCCGCGCGCGGTGAGGGGGTCCCGGTGCCGGCTCGGCCGATGCCGGGCCTGTCCTGCTCAGATGTCGAACGGACCGTTGTGGCAGACGGCCCCGCCCCACTCGATCTCGGCGGTCTCGGCCTCGAGCTCACCGAAGTACGGGCTGCACGCCACGTGGTGGTCGTCGCGGTATTCCGCGTCGTCGTTTGCGGAGGCCGCCGCCGCACCGGTGGCGGACAGGGCGGCGGTCAGGGCGACGACGGCCAGAGCGGATCGGATGCGCATGAGATTCCTCTCGCGGTGTTGCTTGGTCACGCCCAGAGGTCCCCGTTCACCGCCACTCACACACGCTGTTCCACCCGTACGGACGCGCTCCGTCCGGGTCAGCGTTCCAGATGGACCCGGCCGCCGACCTCGGTCCATCCGCCCGGCTGGGGCGCGGTGAGGATCTGGGAGCCCGCGCCCTGGGTGATGTTCAGGGCCCGGCCCAGCCGGTCGGTGAGCAGCAGGGCAGCGGCCCCGGTCGCCTCGTCCTCGTCGATGCCGTCGCCCCGGCCGGGGAAGGCCCGGGCCCGGATCCGTCCGGCGGGCTCGTCCTCCCACGCCCAGGCGTACACCCACTCCCCCGGTGGCGGCACGGCCAGGTCGTCGACCTCGGCGGCGCTGCCGTACCGGCGCAGGGTCCGCGGCGGCACCCACTCCGCCCGGGCCTCGATCCAGCAGAACTCCCCGTCCTGCCGGGTGCCGACCACGCCCGCGGACGTGACCAGTTCGGGCACGTCGAGCAGCCATGCCGTGCCGACGCAGGGGTGCCCGGCGAAGGGCAGCCGCAGCGTCGGGGTGTAGATGTCGATCACTCCGCGCTCGGGATCGTCGACGAACACGGTCTCGCTGAATCCGACCTTCGCGGCGAACGCCTGCCGTTCGTCCCGCTCGGGCATAACGGACCCCTCGCGCACGACCCCGAGCTCGTTGCCGTACCCACCGTTCGGCCCGCAGAAGACGCGGAGCACGTCGTAGTCAGTCACGAGGGGCATTCTCGCCGGTCAAGGGCATGTCGGTGACCCAGGGGTCGTGATGCGACCTTTGACCGTCCCTTGACGCAACCATGGGGGCGATTTTGAGCCACTTAGGTAATCCTTATGTGCCGTCTTAGGTGAGCCTCACCTTCTCTCTCCTGGAGCCCTCATGCGACCCGTCCGTCCAGCTTCCGTCGTCATCGCCGCCGCGGCGGCCCTGGCCGCCGTCACCGGCTGCACCGAGAAGAGCGGCGCGAAGGACGGCGACCACGTGATCAACGTGACGGCGACGGACGACGAGTGCCGGGTGTCGAAGAAGGAGTTCCCGGCCGGACACGTCGAACTGGCCATCGAGAACAAGGGCTCCAAGGTCACCGAGGTCTACGTCCTCTTCCCCGACGACCGCGTGGTCACCGAGCGGGAGAACATAGGCCCCGGCACCAAGCAGCGGGTCACCGCCGAGGTGAAGGCCGGTGACTACCGGATCGCCTGCAAGCCCGGCATGAAGGGCGACGGCATCCGCCAGGCCGTCAAGGCCACCGGCGGCAAGGCCGTCCAGCGCGACCCCCGTCTGGACAAGGCCGTCGCGGCCTATCGCGCCTACGCGCAGCAGCAGGCCGACGAGACGCTGCCGAAGGCCGAGGCGTTCGCGAAGGCCGTCAAGGACGGCGACATCGAGGCGGCGAAGAAGGCCTACGCCCCCTCCCGCATCGGCTGGGAGCGCACCGAGCCGGTCGCCGAGTCGTTCGGCGACATCGACCCCAAGGTCGACGTCCGCGAGGACGGTCTGGAGGACGGCCAGGATCCGGCCACCGACTGGACGGGCTGGCACCGCCTGGAGAAGGCCCTCTGGCAGGACAAGAAGATCGGCACCCGCGAGAAGGACCTCGCCGACCTGCTGATCAAGGACCTGAAGGACTGGCAGAACCGGGTCGGCAAGGCCGAGATCACCCCCACCTCCATGGCCAACGGCGCCAAGGAACTCCTCGACGAGGTCGCCACCGGCAAGGTCACCGGCGAGGAGGAGCGCTACTCGCACACCGACCTGGTCGACTTCAAGGCCAATGTCGAGGGCGCGCAGAGGTCGTACGACCTGCTGAAGCCGGTCGCGAAGGAGAACGACGCGGCCCTCGTCACCGAACTCGACGAGCAGTTCGCGGCCCTGGACAAGCTGCTGGACAAGTACCGCCCCGACACCACGTCGTACGACTTCACCTCCTACGACAAGGTCGGCAAGGCCGACCGCAAGGAACTCTCGGACGCGGTCAACGCCCTGGCGGAGCCGCTGTCGAAGCTCGCCGCGGCCGTGGTGAAGTAGCGGTGGCCCCGATGACGGACACCGACTCCCCCTCCCCCAGCCGCCGTTCGCTGCTGGGCTGGGGCGGCGCGGGCCTGGCGCTCGGCGCGGCCGCGGCGGGCGGCGCGGTGGCGCTGGCCCGCCCCGAGGACGCCACCGAGGACGGCACCGGGCCGGCCGGCTCGGCGATCGCCTTCCACGGCCCCCACCAGGCGGGCATCGACACCCCGGTGCAGGACCGCCTGCACTTCGCCGCGTTCGACGTGACGACCGAGGACCGGGACGCCTTCGTCCGGTTGCTGAAGGACTGGACGACGGCCGCCCGGCGTATGACGGCCGGCCACGCCGTCGGCGAGGGCGCCTACGGCGGCCTGGCCGAGGCGCCCCCGGACGACACCGGCGAGGCACTGGGCCTGAAGCCCTCCCGCCTGACCCTCACGATCGGCTTCGGCCCGTCCCTGTTCCGGGAGTTCGGCCTCACGGACCGCCGTCCGGAAGCCCTGGTCGACCTGCCGAAGTTCGCGGGCGACAACCTGGACAGGAACCGCAGCGGCGGCGACCTGTGCGTCCAGGCCTGCGCCGACGACCCCCAGGTCGCGGTCCACGCCGTCCGCAACCTGGCCCGCATCGGCTTCGGCAAGGTCGTCATCCGCTGGTCGCAGCTCGGCTTCGGCAAGACCTCCTCCACCACGCCCGAGGCGCAGACGCCGCGCAACCTGATGGGCTTCAAGGACGGCACCCGCAACATCGCGGGCACCGAAACGGACCGCCTGAAGAAGTTCGTCTGGGTCGACGACAAGGACGGACCGGCCTGGATGGCGGGCGGCAGCTACCTCGTGGCGCGGCGCATCCGCATGCACATCGAAACCTGGGACCGCACCTCGCTGCAGGAGCAGGAGGACATCTTCGGCCGCGACAAGGGCGAGGGTGCCCCGGTCGGCAAGGCCAAGGAGCACGACGAGCCGTTCCTGAAGGCGATGAAACCCGACGCGCACGTCCGGCTCGCGCACCCCGACACCAACCACGGGGCGACGATTCTGCGCCGCGGCTACTCCTTCACCGACGGCACGGACGGCCTCGGCCGCCTGGACGCGGGCCTGTTCTTCCTGGCCTACCAGCGCGACGTCCGCGAGGGGTTCATCCCCATCCAGCGCAGCCTGGCCGCGGACGCGCTCAACGAGTACATCCAGCACGTGGGTTCGGCGCTCTTCGCGATCCCGCCGGGCGTCCGCGACAAGGGCGACTGGTGGGGCCGGACGCTGTTCTCCGGGGAGGCGTAGACCCGATGTTCTCCAACTACCTGATCGGTCTGCGCGAGGGCCTGGAGGCGAGCCTCGTCGTCTGCATCATCATCGCCTACCTGGTCAAGACGGACCGCAGGGACGCACTGAAGCCGGTCTGGACCGGGATCGGCGTGGCGGTGGCCCTCGCGCTGGGCTTCGGCTGCGCGCTCGAATTCGGCTCCCAGCAGCTGACGTTCCAGGCGCAGGAGGCGCTCGGCGGCTCGCTGTCGATCCTGGCCGTGTGCCTGGTGACCTGGATGGTGTTCTGGATGCGGCGCACCGCCCGCCACCTCAAGTCGGAGCTGCACGGCAGGCTGGACGCGGCGCTGGCGATGGGCACGGGCGCGCTGGTCGCCACGGCCTTCCTCGCGGTGGGCCGGGAGGGCCTGGAAACGGCCCTGTTCGTCTGGGCCTCGGTGCACGCGGCGAGCGACGGCACACCGCGTCCCCTGCTCGGCGTCGCCCTGGGCCTGACGACGGCGATCCTCCTGGGCCTGCTGTTCTACCGGGGGGCGCTGCGCATCGACCTGGCCAGGTTCTTCACGTACACCGGCGGCATGCTGGTGGTCGTCGCGGCCGGCGTCCTGGCGTACGGCTTCCACGACCTCCAGGAGGCCGACTTCCTGCCCGGCCTCACCGACAAGGCCTTCGACATCTCGGGCACGATCCCCCCGGACAGCTGGTACGGCACGCTCCTCAAGGGCGTCCTCAACTTCCAGCCCGACCCCACCACACTCCAGGTCACGGTGTGGCTCCTGTACTTGATCCCGACCCTGGCCCTGTTCCTGGCGCCGACCCGGCGGACGGCCCCGACTCGGGTACGCGACAAGGCATGACAACGCACCACCGCCGACGCCTGAGGCCGGGTGGGTGCGCAACCCGGCGGAACGGTGTCCCGCCTGCGCAACCGCACCCCACCCGCGGCCCAGCCGCCGGAGGCACCCGGTAGGGTTCGCCTCCGGAAAGGGGAAGGTGAAGGTACCCGATGAGCAGGGATCGCGACCGTCGTACGCTCCGCAGGCCCGTCCGGAGCGCCCTCATAGCAACCTCGGCGACCGCTTTGTCGCTGTCGGCCAGTGGATGCGTCGTCGTGCACGGCGAACGTGAGATCCTCCCGTCCTCGACCCGCGCCGAAGCCGCCGAGGCCCTCCAGAAGTTCACGGCCGCGTACAACGAGGCCGACAAGGCCTACGACGGCACCCTGGACGCCGACCACACCACCGGCGCTCTAGCCGACATCGACTCGGCCCGCCTGAAGGCCGGGAGGGCGAACAACCCGGACGGCAACCCGAACCACACCCCGCTGAAGCTGACGGACGCGAAGTTCACGATCCCCAAGAAGGCGGGCTGGCCCCGCTGGTTCGTCGTCGACGCGGCCGGCAACAAGGGCGGCACCGCCCGCTGGCTGCTGGTGTTCACCCGCAGCAGCCTGGACGACCCGTTCCAGGTGGCGTACCTGACGCTCGTCGCCCCGGGCAAGGTCCCGCAGTTCAAGAAGGACGCCGACGGCTGGGCCGAGTCCGTCCCCGTGAACTCCACCGACCTGGCCGCGGACCCCGGCGAGCTGAGCCGGACGTACACGACGTATCTGCAGGGCGGCGGAGAGACCTTCGCGGACGGCCCCCACACCGACCAGTGGCGTGCCCTGCGGCAGAAGAACTCCAAGAAGCCGGGCATGGTCACCCAGTACATCGACGAGCCGCTGACGAACGGCGACTACGCACCCCTGGCGCTGCGCACGGCGGACGGCGGGGCGCTGGTGTTCTTCACCACACGCCATTTCGAGAAGCAGACCGCCTACGCCGGCACGTCCGGTCCCAGTCCCGGCAAGGACGTCCTCGCCCTGACGAAGGGTGAGATCAAGCAGTCCCTCACCATGGAGTTCGTCTCCAACGAGGTGGCGCTGGACCCCAAGGGCCAGGGCAAGGTGACGATCCTGGGCAGGATCCAGGGCCTGACCTCGGCGGAGGGCTCGTAGCCAAGACCCGCCCTCACGGCACGGTCGCCGGGGGCAGGCAGGCTTCAGTGCCGCGGTGTGGGCCAGGCCGCCCCGGCGGCGTGCCCGGTGTCCTCACCGACGTACCGTCCGCCGACCTCCGTGAGCACCTCCAGCAGGCTCAGCGGATCCGGCAGCGCGTGCTCCGGCCCGCGCACCCACCGCACCGCCTGGTCCTCACCGGGCAGTCGAGCCGGGGGTACGAGGACGTAGGAGCCCCGGCAGTGCCAGCGCAGCCCGGGGTGTTCGTCCGCGGTCTCGGGGTGGCAGTCCAGTTCGCACGGCCACCACTCGTCCTCGTCCTCGGGTGTGCCGCGGGTGAGGGTGAAGAAGAGGAGGCGGCCGTCGTCGCTCTCGGCGACCGGCCCGACCTCGACGCCGGCGGCGAGCAGCCGCTCCAAAGCGTCGCGACCGGCATCGAGGGGCACGTCGAGGACGTCGTGCACCATGCCGGTCGCGGTGATGAAGTTGGCCTGCGGCTGATGGCGGGCCCAGCGCTCGATCTGGGCGGGGTCGGTGGTCGACTGCGTCTGCCAGGCGAAGGACACCGGGTGCCGGGCGGGGGTGGGACAGCCGACGCGGTCGCAGGAGCAGCGGTACCCGGCCGGGTGGGCCGCGGGCGCCAGGGGCAGTCCCGCGCCGGCGGCGGCGAGCAGCAGGGCCTCACGGCCGCCGTCCCCGGCGGTCTCCTTCGGCCGGCGCCCGGCGCGCAGCCACTGGGTGAGTTTGCCCTGCAGGCCGGTCCGGCCGCCGAACTCCGCGCTCATCTATCCCCTCGCCTCGCCGTCGTGCGGAACAGCATGCCTCATGGTCCCATCTTCCCGCGCACCGGGGGGCCAGTGCCCACCATCCAGGACAGGAAGGGCGCAACGTACAGCGGGCATCCGAAGGGAGGAGAAACGGCGAACGCCGCTTCCCCCAAGATCGGGTGTCATTGCCTGCTTTGCCATGACATGGCGTCCTACCGTGGTCGCCATGGTCACAAGGATCGCGCTGACGGGTCTGGCCTCCGCGGCTTCCGTGGTCTCGCTGGCCCTCACGGGACCCGGCGGCCGTGCCCCGGCTCCGCTGGAGTGGGGCGCGGGTCCGCTGACCGTGGCGGCCCTGCCCCGGATCACGTACGTCGCGCACCGCGGCGGCGCCCGCGAGGTCCCCGAGAACAGCATGGCGGGGCTGACGACCGCCTATGAGCGCGGGACGGCGCAGGTGCTGGACTTCGACACGCGGCTGCTGCGCGACGGCACGCCGGTGGTGTTCCACGACGAGACCCTGAACCGCACGACCTACCTGGGCGGCGCGGTGCACGGCCTGGACGCCCGGGAGTGGCGGGGCGTACGGCTGCACCCGAAGGACAGGCTCCCGGGGAGCTGGCGCTCGGAGCGGCCGCCGACGGTCGCCGAGGTGCTGGATCGTTTCGGCGGTCGGATCGTGCTGATGCTGGAGGCGAAGGACCCGCGGAGCCTGGAGCGGCTGGCCGCGCTGATCCGGTCCCGCGGCCTGACCCGCTCGGTGTTCGTGAACTCCAACGACCCGGAGGTGGCCCGGCGCGTCCACCGCCTCGGGCTCCTTACGCAGCTGTGGCGCTCGGCGCGGCAGCTGCGCACGGACCGCCCGGAGCGCTGGCGGTCGTTCGTGGATCTGCTGGACGTGGACCACCGGGCACGCGACGCGGATCTGGTGCGGGCGGTGAACTCGGGGATCGCCCGGGTGTGGGCGCACACCGTGGTGACGGACGCGCAGCGGGACCGGGTGCTGGCGCTGGGCTGCGGCGGCGTGATCACGGACGCTCCGGGGCGTCTGGCCCGGTCCGCTCAGCGCGGGGCCAGGCCGTGAAGGGCGTAGTCGACGAGGGTGTCGGTGTACTCGTAGGAGATCGGGCCGGTGTGCTGGAGCCAGCGCTGGGCGAGCGGGGAGATGAAGAACTCCAGGGCGATGCGCGGGTCGATCTCGGGCCGCACCTGGCCGGCCTCCTGCGCGGCGCGCAGGCGGGCGACGTAGAGGTCCAGTGAGGGCTGCATCAGCTTGGCCACGAGCTCGCGCCCGAGCTGCTCGTTGACGACGCCCTCGGCGGCCAGCGCGCGGGACGGCACGTCGAACCTTGGGTCGCACATCTGGTCGACGGTGGCGCGCAGGACGGCCTTGACGTCGGCGGCGAGATCGCCGGTGTCCGGGAAGACGTACGGCTCCGGCCCGGTGTCCGGCACGGACTGCTGGGCCAGGTCGAGGAACGCCTCCATCAGGACGTCCGCCTTGGACGACCACCATCGGTAGATCGTCTGCTTGCCGACCCCCGCGCGGGCGGCGATCCCCTCGATGGTGGTCTTCGGGTAGCCGGCCTCGACGACGAGCGCGAGGGCGGCGTCGTAGATCGCTCGGCGGGACTTCTCACTGCGCCGGGTGGAGTCGGGGGCGGGCTTCCCGGGGGCGGGCTGGGTGGATTTCTGAGCGGCCATGAGTCGAAGTTATCAGATTGACAAGACGGAGCGTCTCGCGGACAGTGGAGCCGTATGCACGAGACGAACCGTCTCGTCACGATGGGAGTCAGGGAAGGAGCCCGAGATGGCCCGAGGCGGAGCCGGAAACATGCTGGGGGTCGGCGGATCGCGCAGGACCCTCGGCCGCGAGGAGCTGCGCGGCGGCGGCCGGGGCGGCCGGATCGGCGGCGGTCTCGACCCGCGGGCGCAGAAGCGCGAACTGCTGCGCAAGCTCCAGGAGAAACGACAGCAGCGGGAGGGACGGGAGGAGGGCACGGCCGGCGGGGTGTCGTGACCCTCCCCCGCGCGAGGGAGAGCGGACCCCCGCGCGCGGGATCCTCCCGGGATGTCCGGCGGATGTACTGAGGCGGTCGCGGACCGCGATCGGCGCACACCCGCCGCACGGACACCCTGGGAGGACCCGGCTCATGACCGCATGGACCAGACGACGGCTGCTCACCTCGGCCGCCAGGGCCCTCCCCGCGGCGGGCCTCGCCACCGCGGCGGCCCCGTCCGCGCGGGCGGCGGCAGCGACGGCCCGCTCCCGGGACGCCGACATGGCCGACGCCTTACGGGCCCTGCCCGGACTGCGTCTGATCGAGGAGCGGCAGGACGCCGAGCCCGGGTACCGGCACTTCGTCCTGGGCCTGCGCCAGCCGGTCGACCACACGAACCCCGCCGCAGGCACCTTCGAGCAGCGCCTCACCCTGCTCCACACCGCCGCCGACCGCCCCACCGTGCTGTTCAGCACGGGCTACCACGCGGTCCTCACCCCACGACGGACCGAACCGGCCGTTCTGCTCGGCGCCAACCAACTCCAGGTCGAGCACCGCTACTTCGGCCCCTCACGCCCCGCGGACCCCGGCTACGCCCACCTCACCATCCGCCAGGCGGCCGACGACCACCACCGCGTCGTCCGGCTCTTCCGCCGTCTCTACCCCGGCGCGTGGATCTCCACCGGCGGCAGCAAGGGCGGCATGGCGAGCCTCTACCACCGCCGCTTCCATCCCCACGACGTGAAGGGCACGGTGGTCTACTCGGCCCCGAACAACGTCGACGACCGCGACGACTCCGCGTACCTCCGCTTCCTGGAGACGGTCGGCGCCCCCGCCGCCCGACAGGCCCTGAAGGCGGCCCAGCGGGCGATCCTGCTGCGCCGGACCGAGATGGCCGCCCGCTACGAGGCCTGGGCGGCCGCCACCGGCGACACCTTCCGGCTCGTCGGCAGCGCCGACAAGGCGCTCGAAATCGCCGTCCTGCGCGTGCCGTTCATGTTCTGGCAGCGCGGCACACCGGCCGACGTCGCGGCGATCCCCGGCCCCGGGGCGACGGACGGCGAGCTGTACACCTGGCTGGACGACACCGCGGGCCTGGCGCTGTACGCCGACACGACCGCCCGGAACTACATCCCGTACTGGTACCAGATCGGCACCCAGCTGGGGTACGGCAGCTTCCCCACCGCCCACTTGGCGGATCTGCTCCGCCACCCGGGCGCCGCCGAGCCGCGCAGTTTCGTCCCCCGGGACGTCCCCCTGCGCTTCGACCGGGCCGCCATGCCCGACATCGACCGCTGGGTCCGGCGGCGCGGCAGCGGGCTGCTGTTCGTCTACGGCACCCAGGACCCGGCGGTGGCCGAGCACTTCCGCCCCGGGGGCCCGGACTCACGGGTGCTGTGGGTGCCGGGCGGGAATCACGGGGCCGACTTCGCGGACCTGTCCCCCGCCGACCGGACGGCGGCGGAGGACACACTGGTCCGCTGGGCGGGTCAGGAGTACGCGGGTCAGGAGTACTTCACGCACACGTTGGGCACGTAGCCCACGGTGCCGCGGTAGTTGACCTTGCGCCAGTAGTGGTAGCTGTCGATCCCGCAGGTGTTCTTGTACGAGCCGCCGTCGACGCCCTTGATGTCGCAGCCCTTGGTGCCCTTGTACCAGAGGCGCAGGCTGGTGGACCGGGTGCTGGCCGACTTGCGGACGTGAACGGTCGACAGGGCCGTGAGGCTCTTGCACTTCGCCGTCGCGGCGACGGTGGCCATGTCGTCGCCCTTGACGGTCGCCGTGCCGGAGGCGCTCGGCACGAGCCCGGTCACGGCCAGGGCCGCCGCCGCCAGCGGGGCGATCAGCAGTTTCTTCAAGGTTCCTCCCGTTTCGGTGGTACGCGTTGCTCACGCCCGAGGGCGCGAGTTGATCTTACGCGTACCTGACAGAAGCTCAGGAGGGCGGCCAGGCGTCTCCCCAGTCGGCGTCCCGCGCGGCCTTGTACAGGTCGCCGTGGCGTTTGGTGACGGTGACGCGGCGCAGGGACGGTTCGCTCTCGCACAGGTCGAGGAGGACCTGGCCCTTGCGGATCTGGGGGCGCCGGACGACCCGGTTGGCAGCCGGTTCGACGGGGAAGCGGGCGGCGGCGACGTAGGCGAACTTCTCGTCCTCGTAGGCGAGGGAGCCGCCCTTGACCTGACGGTGCAGGGAGGAGCGGCTGACCCGGGCTGAGAAGTGGCACCAGTCCGTGCCGGGGGCGATGGGGCAGGCGGCGCTGTGCGGGCAGGGGGCGGCGATGCGGAAACCGGCCGTGATCAGCCGGTCGCGGGCCTCGATGAGGCGGGCGTAGCCGTCGGGGGTGCCGGGCTCGACGATCACCACGGCCTGCGCGGCGGCCGCGGCGGCGTCGACGAGGGCGGTGCGGTCGGCGGCTGTCAGCTCGTTGAGGACGTAGGACACGGTGACGAGGTCCGTGCTGTCGAGGGTGAGTGCCGCTCCGATCCGGGAGCGCTGCCAGCGTACGTCGCGAAGCTCAGGGCCGGCCGCGGCGATCTCCCGCCCCAGGGCGAGCGCGGGCTCGGCCCAGTCGAGCACGGTGACGGGCCGCTCCCCGCCCCAGACCGCGTTCACGGCCCAGGCCGCGGCGCCCGTGCCTCCGCCGAGGTCGGTGTGCCCGCCCGGCATCCACTCGGGCGCCGCGTCGGCGAACGCCTCCAGCGCGGAGCGCACCGCCTCGAAGGTCGCGGGCATCCGGTAGGCGGCGTAGGCGACGACGTCGGCCCGGTCCCGGAGGATGGGAGCGTCGGTCGGGGTGGCCCCCCGATAGCTGGCGATCAGCCGCTCGACCGCCTGCGAGGCCTGCCGGGGCGGCAGCCCGTCGAGCAGACCGGCGAGCGCGGCGCGGAGATTTTCGGCCGGGGGTGCGGGGGCGTTCACCCGACGATTCTACGAGGCCGGCCGGGGCGCGGGCCGCGGCGCCGGGGAGACCGGGTGAGACCCCCGCCCGGCCTCCCGGGCCACAAGCCGACCGCGCTGACCCACCCCCGGCCCAGGACCGGCCGAACTCCCCGGGCCGTCCACACCGACCACCGCGAAAGGACGCGAACGCCCGCGCCGGAGCCCGAAGAGACCGCCGGGCCCCCGCCGCACCCGCCCGGGGAACCCTCCACCCAACCTCCCCGGCCACAAGCCGACCGCGCTGCCCCGCCCCCGGCCCGGGACGGCCCGCCCATGCGGCCGCCGCGAGAGGACGCGAGCACCCGCGCCACAGCCCGTAGAGACTGCCGGGCCCGCCCGCCGGAGGAAGCCTCCACCCGGCCTCCCCGGAAAAAGGCCGACCGCGCAGACCCACCCCCGGCCCAGGATTGGCCGTCCATGTCGGCCGCCGCGAGAGGGCGCGGCCGTCCACCCGTGGGGCCGTCGAGGCGGTCCGGTTCAGACGTCATCCTCGCCCGGACGCCACCGGCCGATTCCCTCGCCGGCGCCCCCGGAGGGATCACCGCACCGCCCGGGCCACCCGTGACGCCGCTGCCGCTCTCGGCGCGCTGTCGGGGTGGCGGCGGCGTGGGTGGACCGCGTTGGTGAGGAGGATCAGGAACGTGTCCGTGGCCGGGTCGAGGACGAGGGACGTGCCCGTGAAGCCCGTGTGGCCCGCCGCGCCGCGGCCCGCCAGGTCGCCCATGAACCAGGGCTGGTCGAGGGAGAAGCCGAGGCCCGGCGGAGTGAAGAGGAGCTCGACGAAGTCGGGGCCGAGGATGCGGGCGGGGCCGTAGGAGCCGCCGGCGAGGAGGGTGCGGCAGAACACCGCGAGGTCCCGGCCGGTGGAGAACAGACCCGCGTGGCCGGCCACGCCCCCGAGGGCCCAGGCGTTCTCGTCGTGGACCTCGCCCCGCAGCATCCCCCGGTCCGCCTTGGCCCACGGCCGCCGCTGGTCCTCCGTCGCCGCGGCGCCGGGGCAGGGCCCGAAGTCCGTCGCCGTCATGCCCAGCGGCCGGGTGATGCCGTCGTGGACGAGGACGTCGAGGGTGCGGCCCGTGACGCGCTCCAGGACGTACTGGAGGAGGAGCATGTTCAGGTCGGAGTAGCCGTACGTGCCCGGCGCCCCGACCGGCTCCTCCGCCTGGAGCGCGGCCAGCCGCTGCGCGTCGTCGGCACAGTCGTACAGCGGGAGTTCGGGCCGCAGCCCGGAGGTGTGGGTGAGCAGCTGCCGCACGGTGATCCCGTGCCGGGCGGCCGCCGTGAAGTCGGGCAGGTAGGCCCCGACCCTCGCGTCGATGCCGAGCGTGCCGCGCTCGATCTGCTGCACGGCGGCCACCGACGTGAACAGTTTGGTCAGCGACGCCAGGTCGAAGGGTGTGGCCACGGTCATCGGGACCCGGTCCTCGGGGGCCAGTTCCACCCCGGCGTCGGCCTCGGGGTCGTAGGCCGCGTAGCGCACGGCCCAGCCCGCGGCCTCCTCCACCGCGATCACCGGGCCGCGCCCGACGACCAGGACCGCTCCGGGCGCCCAGGGGCGCTGCCCGGTGGTCAGGACGTGGACCTCCCGGACGAGGTGACGCAGCTCCGCTGGGTCGAGTCCGGCCCGTTCCGGCGTGCCGTCGCGCAGTCTGGGTGCGCTCAGCTGACTGCTCCCTCCACGCTCGGGCGGCTGCTCTCCTTCTTCCAGGGTCGGCACATTCCCATGAAGCAGGCAAGTGCCACCAGTGCGGCGGCCAGTTGGACGACGGCCATCGGGAGGGCGGTGTCCTCCCCGGCGATGCCGACGAGGGGCGAGGCGATCGCGCCGATGAGGAAGGAGGACGTGCCGAGCAGGGCGGACGCCGACCCGGCGGCCTGCTTGGTGCGCATCAGGGCGAGCGCCTGAGTGTTGGGCAGGGTGATGCCCATCGCGGACATCAGCACGAACAGCGCGGCGGCGACCGGCACGAGACCGACCTCGCCGAAGACGCCCAGGGACATCAGCAGCAGCGCGGTCGCGGCGGTGATGACGATCGCGAGGCCGATGCCCAGCACCCGGTCCAGGCTGACCCGGCCGACCAGGATCTTGCCGTTGATCTGGCCGACGAGGACCAGCCCGACGGAGTTGACGCCGAACAGCAGGCTGAACGTCTGCGGGGAGGCGCCGTAGATCTCCTGGATGACGAACGGGGAGGCCGAGATGTAGGCGAAGAGGGAGGCGAAGGCGAAGCCGCCGGCGAGGGTGTAGCCGGCGAAGGAGCGGTCGGCGAGCAGGCCGCGCATCGAGCGCAGGGCCTCGCCGACGCCGCCGCTGTGCCGCTCGGCGGGCGCCAGGGTCTCGGGCAGCCGCGCCCAGACCAGGACCCCGATCAGCACGCCGATGACCGTGAGGACGGCGAACACGCCCCGCCAGTCCGTGACGCGCAGGACCTGCCCGCCGATCAGCGGCGCCACGACCGGGGCGACGCCGGAGATCAGCATGAGGGTGGAGAAGAAGCGGGCCATGGCCATGCCGTCGTAGAGGTCGCGGACGACGGCCCGGGCGATCACGATGGCGGCTGCGCCCGCGAGGCCCTGGGCCAGCCGGAAGGCCACCAGCAGCTCGACGGTGGGGGCGAGCGCGCACAGGACGGTGGCGACGACGAAGACGGCGAGCCCGGCGAGGAGGGGGCGACGGCGTCCCCAGCGGTCGCTCATCGGTCCGACCACGAGCTGGCCGAGCGCCATGCCGGCCAGGCAGGTGGTGAGGGTGAGCTGGACGGTCGCGGCCGGGGCGTGCAGGGCGCGGGTGACCTCCGGCAGAGCCGGGAGGTACATGTCCATCGCCAGCGGCGGCACGGCGGTCAGGCTTCCGAGGAGGAAGGTGACCAGGAGCCCGGTGCGGCGGTGCGGTGTGCGGTCGGGCCGCTCCGTCCCGGCTGCGGCCTCCCGCGCGGGGTCCGATGCCTCCCGCGCGGGGTCCGATGCCCCGTGCGCCGTGTCCGATACCTCGTGCGCGGTCTTCGATATGGACGCCCCACCCTCGGGCATGAGTCCCTCCCTCTGCATGTCGATCGCCACCTATGCTCTCAGCTCGTACGCAGTGCTCAGGGTCACGAGGTGAAGGCGGGGCGGCAATGACGGCGGACACGGTGCGGTGGGGGATCCTGGCGACCGGCGGAATAGCGGGCGCGTTCACCGCGGATCTGATCGACCTGCCGGACGCGGAGGTCGTGGCGGTGGCGTCGCGGTCGGAGGCGTCGGCGAAGACGTTCGCGGAGCGGTTCGGGATCCCCCGGGCCTACGGCGACTGGAACGCGCTCGCGCAGGACGAGGACATCGATGTCGTCTACGTCGCCACCCCGCACACGGCGCACCGGACCGCCGCCGGGCTGTGTCTGGCGGCCGGGCGGCACGTGCTGTGCGAGAAGCCCTTCACGCTGAACGTGCGCGAGGCGGAGGAACTCGTCGCGCTGGCGCGGGAGCACGGCCGCTTCCTGATGGAGGCGATGTGGATGTACTGCAACCCGCTGGTACGGCGGCTCAAGGCGCTCGTCGACGACGGGGCGATCGGCGAGGTGCGCAGCGTCCAGGCCGACTTCGGGCTGGCGGGCCCGTTCCCGCCCTCGCACCGGCTGCGCAACCCGGAGCTGGGCGGCGGCGCGCTGCTCGATCTGGGCGTGTATCCGGTGTCGTTCGCGCAGCTGCTGCTCGGGGAGCCGTCGGACGTCGCGGCGCGGGCGGTGCTCTCCGAGGAGGGCGTCGACCTCCAGACGGCGGCGGTGCTCTCCTTCGACAGCGGCGCCCTCGGCTCGGTGCACTGCTCCATCGTGGGCGGTACGGCGACCTCCGCCTCGGTGACCGGGTCCGGGGGCCGGATCGACATCCCGCACGGGTTCTTCTTCCCGGACCGTTTCGTCCTGCACCGGGACGGCCGTGACGCGGAGGAGTTCACGGCCGACCCGGCGGACGGGCCCCGCAACAGCATGCGGCACGAGGCGGCCGAGGTGATGCGGGCCGTACGCGCCGGCGAGACGGAGTCCCCGCTGGTGCCACTGGACGGCACACTCGCCGTGATGCGGACGCTCGACGCGATCCGCGACCGCGTCGGCGTCCGCTACCCCGACGAGACGGGCGAGCCGGAGCTCACCCCCGTCTGACGCCGTCGTATCCGGGCGTGGCCGCGGGGGTGCTCCCGTACGCTGCGGGGCCATGAATGCCAAGGGAAAAGCGATCGCGGTGGTGACCGGGGCGGGCTCCGGCATCGGCCGGGCGGTCGCCGTGGAACTGTTGCGTACGGGCTGGTCGGTGGCGCTGGCGGGCCGGCGCGCCGAGACGCTGGAGGAGACGGCGGCCCTGGCGCGTGCGGCCACTCCGGCCTCCGAAGGCGTGACTCCGGAGGCCGGGGGCGTGCCTCCGGCATGGAGGGCCGCGTCTCTGGCGGTACGGACGGACGTCTCACGCCCCGAGGACGTGAACGCCCTCTTCGCCGCGACCGTCGAGCGCTTCGGCCGGGTCGACCTGCTGTTCAACAACGCGGGTACGTTCGGCCCCGGTGGCGTCCCGGTCGAGGAGCTGCCCTACGAGGCCTGGCGGCATGTGGTGGACACCAACCTCAACGGGGCGTTCCTGTGCGCGCAGGCGGCGTACCGGCAGATGAAGGAGCAGGACCCTCCCCCAAGCTCTCAACTACGTTCGAGCAGGGAGGTGCCCCCACGGCGGCCGGATCATCAACAACGGCTCGATCTCCGCGCACACGCCCCGCCCGCTGTCGGTGGCCTACACGGCGACCAAGCACGCGCTGACCGGCCTGACGAAGTCCCTCTCCCTGGACGGGCGGCCGTACGGGATCGCCGTCGGCCAGATCGACATCGGCAACGCGGCCACGGACATGACGTCCCGTATGCAGACAGGAGCCCTGCAGGCGAACGGGGAAGTCGCCCCGGAACCGGTGATGGACGTCGCGGACGTGGCCCGCACGGTGCGGCACATGGCGGAGCTGCCGCTGGAGGCGAACGTGCAGTTCGCGACCGTACTGGCGACGGCGATGCCGTACGTCGGACGCGGCTGAGCGCGCGACCGAGTTCGTCAACTCGTCAACCTGCACAAACGGAATAGCAACGTCCGCCCCATTGCGGCCGGTAGGGGACTTATGCTCAACTCTCCTACACCAAAGCTTCACAGTTGGAGCAGATCGCTTCCCCATCGGCCACATTCAAGGGGGGTGGCGGCAGTCGTTCCACCGCACCGGGTGGGGGTGGATTCCGCGAGGGACCGCGGAGTACGCACCGGTGCGTGTGGAACGGCTGCCGCACAGCTGCAGGAGAGGACGGTCCAGACCCTGCGGGGGTCAGGCCTGGCCGGTCTCGAAGCGACTGATCCTGCCGTCCTCGTCCACGGTGAAGCTCCACCGGGTGCGCATCTCGCCCCAGGTGTCGTTGCTGTAGCGGGCCAGGAGGGAACGGCCGCCGTTGGACTCGTTGTCGACCTCCATGTGACCGTGCGAGGCGAAGATCTCCCGGTCGACCCAGTCGGCGAGGTCCCGGTCGGAGCCGTCGTCCGTCATGGTCGCGCCCGGCGCGAGGAGCGCCATGAAGCTCTCGCGGTCGTGGTTGTTCACAGCGGCCACGAAGGCCCGGACGGCCGGATCGCTGAGGCGCGTGGTCTGAATCGTCATGCGAGCCAGCCTCGTACCGGCCGCCTTCGCACGCCACCCGTGCCACCCGAACGGCGTCCCGGACGGGTCCGCCGGGTGTCGCGGGGTGTGAGGGGTGCGACGGTGGAGACGCCAAGAGGAGAGCCCCTCTGTTCCTGCTGTCTGCTCCGGGAGTCGACGTGAGGCGTAACGACCGACGTGATCTGGGCCTGCTGCTGCTCCGGCTGGGGACGGGCGGTGCGCTGGCCGCCCACGGCGCGCAGAAGCTGTTCGGCTGGTTCGGCGGGCACGGCATCGAGGGGACCGGCCAGTTCATGGAGTCCGTCGGCTATGTCCCCGGCAAGGCGAGCGCGACGGCGGCGGGCCTCGCGGAGACCGGCGGCGGCACGCTGCTGGCCCTGGGCCTGGCCACCCCGGCCGCGGGCGCGGCGGCGGCCGGCGCGATGGCGGGCGCCGCGGCGGTGCACGCCCCGAACGGCTTCTTCAACCAGGGCGGCGGCTACGAGTACGCGGCGACCCTGGGCCTGACGGCCGCGGGCCTGGCCGTCACCGGCCCGGGCCGCCTCTCCCTCGACCACCTGCTCGGCCACGCGGTGAACCGCGGCTGGATGATCCCGGCGGCCTTCGCGGCGACGGCGGCGGGCACGGCGGTGGTGGTGGGAGCCCGGGCGAGGCGCCTGCGGAAGGCGAAGGAGGGGGAGCAGGAGGCGTTGTTCGAGGAGGAGTACATGGAGTAGGGGGCCGGGGGCCGGAACCCGGGGCGTTGTCAGTCCCGCATGGCAGGCTGCGCCCCCATGAACGAACAATCCCCCGCCCCTGAACTCTGGTCCACCATCGACGCCTTGCACGAGTGGCTCGACACCAACCGTCCCGTCGAGGGCCGCGAGGGCCTCCTCCTGCGCATCCTGAAACTGTCTGAGGAGGTCGGCGAGGTCTCGGCGGCGGTGATCGGGGCGACGGGCCAGAACCCGCGCAAGGGAGTCACACATACGTGGGAGGACGTGGAGGCGGAGTTGTGTGATGTCGCCATCACGGCGTTGATGGCGTTGCGGACGCTTACGCCGGAGGCTCGGGGGGTGTTCGGGGGGCATCTGCAGCGGGTCGCGCAGCGGTCGTCGGGGGCGGCTTCTCCCTCCCTGGCGGCATCCCGTCTCCCCGAGAACCGGCAGGCCGACGGGGGTGAGACATCCCAGCCTCCCACAGGGGCCCTCGGCGGTTGATCGGTCACTCAGTGGCGTGAGAGACCTCTTCGTGGCTCGGCGCGGAAGACGGAGGCGCTGAGTTCCGATCCGACGAAGGGGGAAACACATGAGCGTGTTCAAGGGGGTACGCGCCAAGGCGGGGATCGCCTCGGGCGCCGTGCTGCTGGCCGGTCTGGGCATCGGCGCGACGAGCGGCACCGCGGCCGCCGCGTCGGGCGACTGCCCGAAGGGCTGGTTCTGCGTCTGGTCCGGCGAGAACTACAGCGGCCGCATGCAGAAGGTCCAGTACGACAACGCGGACCTGTCCATGCACACCGTCTTCGCCAACGGCTTCCGCTCCGCCTTCAACAACGGCAACAGCTGCGATGTGCAGGTGTACGGCGGCAAGAACTACACCAACTCCCTCGGCACGCTCAAGCGCGGCCAGAAGGGCAGCTCCGACGAAGTGACGCTCAAGGTCCTCTCCAACAAGTGGGTCAACTGCCGCTGACCGGCGCCCGATTCGCCGACGCACCTGGCCGGCCGAGGGGCGGTGACGCGCTGACCCGAGCCGGTCAGGGGGCGTCGCCGCCCTCGCCCGGCGGGGGGTCCTCGGCGGCGGCGGCGCAGTGGGGCCAGTCGGAGAAGTCCTCGTCCTGAGCCCACAGCCGGTGCGCCGCCCGGATGTTCCAGTCCGGGTCCATGGCCTTCTCCGGCGTGCCCCGCAGATCGCGCAGCCGGGCGTCGGAGATCTGGAAGACGCCCCAGTTCCGGGTGCCGTTGGTGTTGGGTGTGATGTAGAGCGGGTCGAGGAACGACTGGCAGCGGGCGATCCGCACGGCCGTGTCCGCCTGCTCCCCGAAGACCTCGTGGATACGGTCGGCCACCTGCTTCTTGCTCCAGGTCTTCAGGGACACGTCCGCGTCGTACAGCGCCCGCTTGGTGTCGTCGTCGACGATGCCGTCCACGTTCAGTCCGACCCGCAGCTGGAACGCCTCGACCCGGCGCAGGGTCTCGGGACCGAAGATGCCGTCGATCCCAATGGTCACTCCGGTTCTGGACAGCAGCAGCTGGACTTCCCGGACGCACTTGTCGCTCTGGCCGTCGCGTACCGGCTCCTGGCATTCACCGGTGAACAGAGGACGGTTGTCGGCCACTGTCCCGGACGGTTCGTCACCGCCGAGCTGCCACAGCAGGACGGCAGCGAGTGCGGCGGCACCGAGCAGGGCGGCGACGGCCCACGGCCACCGGCGCGTCCGGGAGCCCACGGCCCCCACGGCCTCTCCGCCCTCCTCGGCGGGAGTTGCGGCGAGGCTCAGGACCTCGGCTTCGCCGCCGACCGGCCCGTCTTCGACAGGCACCGGCACCGGGGCCCCGGCGGCAGCGGGTTCCGGCACCGGAGAAGGCGTACGCGGCTCGCTCGCCAGCACCCACAGCCGGTGCAGCTCCGTCACCTCGTCCCGGTCGGCCTTGGCCTGCCGGGCCAGCCGCCTGACCACATCGAAGTCGGCGGGTACGGCCCTGCCCGAGCAGTACCGGTGCAGCGCGGACCGGCTGATGTCCAGCCGGGCGGCGAGCGTCTCGTAACTGTGCGGCGTACGTTCCTTCAGCGCGAGAAGCGCCTCGGCGAACTCCCTGACACGGGCCTCGGCCCGATCGCCCTGCATCTCTCCGGACCTCCGCAGCATGATCCCCCGCTACACGCGGTGTCCATGCTACGGAGAAGCGGGCGTTTCGGCATCAACCACGGCCTCACGCAGACGAGTTCACAGCTGATCCACTGGTTCCACCGTGACGTTGCAGTGCGGCCACGCACGGAAGTCCTGGTGCCGTGACCACAGCCGGTGGGCGGCCCGGATGTTCCACTCCGGGTCCAGCGCGTCCACGGGTGTTCCGTCCAGTTCCCGCAGTTGGGACTCGGAGAGCTGGAAGACGCCCCAGGTACGGGTGGAATCGGCCTGGGACGTCGTGGCGAGCGGCTCCAGCAGCGACTGGCACTCGGCCGTGCGCACCGCCTGCCCGGCGTCCCGGTCGAAGACCTCGCGGATGCGGTCCGCCACGCGCTCCTTGCTCCAGGTCTTCAGGGACACGTCCACGTCCCCGTCGTACAGCGCCTGCTTGGTCTCCGTGTCGACGACGCCGTTGTCGTGCAGCCCGGCGAACGTCTGGAAGGCCACGACCAGGCTGCGCGTGTCCCCGATGAAACGCCCGGTGACGTCGAGGTCCCCGCCGGCCCCCACCAGCAGGCGCTGGACCTCCCGGACGCATTCGCCCCTCTCCCCCATGCCGACCGGCCCCTTGCAGGCCTCCGAGAGCAGCAGTCGCCCGTCGTCGGACGCCCCCGCGGTGCCCCGTACGACACCCAGCACCCCCGCGCCGAGGACGACGGCGACCGCGACGCCGACCAGGTTCCTGGACCTCCGGACGGGCCTTGCGGCCACGGTCGGCCGCGCCGGCGGCCGAGGCACCTGCGGCTCGACCGGTTTCGGTGCCCGTCCCGAAGAATCCGGTTCGTCCGGCTCCGGTGCCCGTGCCGAGGCATCCCGTTCGTCCGGCCCCGGATCCCTCCCCGGGGCATCCGGTTCGGTCGCCCGGACCCACAGCCGGTGCAGCCCGACCAGTTCCTCCCGGTCCGCCCCGCACCGCTTGGCGAACCGCTCCACGGTCGCGAAGTCGGCCGGAACCGACTTGCCCGAGCAGTAACGGTGCAGCGCGGACCGGCTGATACCGGTCCGCGCTGCCAACGTCTCAAAACTGTACGGTGTACGTTCCTTCAACTCCCGCAGCGCCGCCGCGAAGTCCGTCCCCCCGCCGTGCCCCATCCCGGTCCTCCCCCGATGACACGGTTTGCGTGCCGACGGAGTGATGGTATCGGGACGGAGACGGGGCAAGGAGGCTCAGCCGCACCTCACCTTCTCAGGCACCGTCCCGGAGTTCGCCGCAGTACCAGAGGTTGCGGTTCTCGTACCAACGCCACTTGAGATTGGTGCGCGACTTCTCGCCGTACTTGCCGTCCTTGCCGATCTTTTCCTCGTTCTGCGCGAACTCGAGCGCCTCCTTGGTGTCCTTGCCGAAGATTCCGTCGACTTCGAGGTTGCGCTTGTAGCACCAGTTCAGGTTCTTCTGCAGCGCCTTGACGGCTTTGCTCTCCGCACCCTGGTTCATGTAGCAGTCGATATTGCCGCCGTGGGCGGGGAGGTACGCCTTGTAGGAGCCGCCGGAAGCGGCCGCCCTCTTCTTGGTCACCTCGGCATTGCAGTAGCCCGCATAGGCGGCGGCCGGTGTCGCGGTGGCCAGGCCGATCCCGGCGCAGGACAGCAGAACGGCGGCGGCGGAGACGGCCGACTTGGAGCGCAGTGCGCGGGTCTTGTTCACGTGGTTGTCCCCCATGGGCTGGTGAGTGTGCGTGGGCTGCGGACCCGGCGCTCGTCCGAGGGCGCCGAGTCGACGGGTGGATGGTCGTCATGGGCGGGCAGGGGGCGTCAACCGGATGCGGACGGCACGGGAGGCAGGGATGTCCCACCCGGCCTGAACTGCTCATTCTCCGCGCGATGGGACGGCCGGCGGGACGGCTGCGAGCAGGGCGACATCCCGCACGGGGCCCGCAAGGGGTCGACGTTCGGGGCTGGGGTGAACGGGTGGAACTCCGAGAACCCCGGATCTCGCACTGAGGCGCTTGAGTCTCCAGCGGCTGGAAGGTCCAGTATCTGGCTCATGGACGACGAACACCCCGACGTGCTCACCATCGGCCGGCTCGCGCACCGCACCGGACTTCCGGTGCGTACCCTGCGCTTCTGGTCGGACGAGGGGGCGGTGCCGCCTGTGGCCCGCTCCGCGAGCGGCTACCGGCTGTACGACGCCGAGTCCGTGGCCCGCGTCGAGCTGGTCCGCACCCTGCGGGAGCTCGGCCTCGGACTCGACGACGTGTGCCTCGTGCTGAGCGGCCGCACCACGGTCGCCGAGGTCGCCGACGCGCATGTGGCCGCGCTCGACGCGCAGATCCGCTCACTCAAGGTGAGCCGGGCCGTCCTTTCCACCGTCGCGAAGCGGGGTTCGACCGCTGAGGAGACCGCACTGATGAACCGGTTGGCGCGGCTTTCCGCCGCCGAACGCAAGCAGATCATCGACGAGTTCAAGGAGGAGGTGTTCGGCGGTCTCGACGTCGACCCGCGCCTGCGCGACCGCATGCGCAACCTCAGCATCGAGTTGCCCGACGATCCCGCACCGGAACAGGTCGACGCCTGGATCGAACTGGCCGAACTGGTGCGGGACCCCGGCTTTCGTGCCCTGTTGCGCACATGGCTGAGGCTCAACACGCCCGCGCCGGGGCAGCGCCGTCCCCCCGGGGCGTCCATCTGGTGGGCCAGGCACATCGTGCAGACCGTCGCGGAGGTCAGGAAACGCGGGGTCGCTCCCGAGGGGCCGGCAGCGGCCGAGGTGCTGTCCGATCTGTTCGGTGACGCCGATCGGGCCGCTGTGCTGCGCAGCCTGGAGGCCGGGATCGAGGCAGGGGCGGAGCGCTACCGCAGGCTCGTCGCCCGTGTGCGCGGACAGTATGCGTCGCCCGACGCGACCGAGGAGCTGGAGTGGCTGGCGCGGGCACTGCGCGCCGGGGAACAGACCTGACCCCGGCCGCTTCTGGGCGCGGCTCGACGTGACTCCGGACTCGGCCGACAGCCCGGCCTGCCGGGTACCGCACGTCCTGGCGGAAGTCGCCGCCGCCTCAATTGCATCCACCAGGTGCGGGCCGGCACCCCGGCTGCGGTGAGCAATACGGGGTGCTGCCACCGCACCCCCACTCGTGGGTTGTCTGATTTCCGCCCACTGACGTATGCGGTTGCCGACCAGTGCGTCCCAGACTCAAGCACCCGTACCCTGCGCCCTCAGTGGGCGCAGGAAGCGGCTCGGTTCCCCGTTCCAGGTGATGGCCAGGGCGTCGCGGGCTCTGGTCGCCGCGACGAAGAGGAGAGACCGTGCCCGTTGCAGTTCGCGCTGGTGGCGGGTCCGGTCGCTCTTCTCCCAGGCGTCCACGGAGGAGCGCGGGACCTTTCCCTCACTGACCCCTGCGATGATCATGCGCCGGTACTCCAGCCCCTTGAAGCGGTACATGGTGCCGACGTGCACGCCCTCGTCCCGTCGCGGCCCGTCACCGGTGATCTTCGCGGACATGATGCCTCGTTTGGCGAGCCGGGCCACCACGTCGTCGGCCATGTCATTCGTCGGGACGCAGATCGCAACCGACTCGCGTGCTACGTCGTGCCACGCCTGCACCTGATCCGCCACCAGGTCGAGTTCCTGCTCCCAGTTTTCGGCACGGCGCAGCAGCGGCCGCGGTCCATGCAGCACCGACCGGTAGCCCGCCAGGTCGTCGGTCTCGCCATCGAGGTCGTCGTACTCCGTCCCGTCCAGCAGATGGATCGCCGACTTCAGGATCTCGCGCGTCGTGCGGTAGCTGAGTGTCAGCTTCGAGGATCGGCCCCGGATATGGACGCCCAGGCTGCCGAGAGTGACCTGGTTGTCGTAGATCCGCTGGTGGGTGTCGCCGACAAGGAAGAGGTCGTTCGGCTCCTGCGGCGCCATGGCGCGCAGCATCTTCCAGTGCGCGGGGCTGAGGTCCTGGGCCTCGTCGACGACGATGTGACGGTAGCGATAGCGCAGCCAGGCTCCGGTGCCCGACTCGGCGTGGATGTTGCCGGGGCCGCCGCGCCCCTCCTCGTCCCGTCGGCGCTCCTCGATCTTGTGCTTGCGGGCGATCTCCAACTGGGCGGCACGCTCGGCGACTTGGCGGTGGGTTTCCAGGCCCTTGACGTCGAGCCGCTGGGTGAAGCGCTCGGCGAGCTGCCAGACCTCGGCGCGGTCGGCTCGGGTGATGCTGCGGCCCCGGCCCGCCCGCCGGACCTTGAAGTAGTCGACGCGGGAGGCGACGGCCTGCCCCAGGATCACCTGGTTCCACTCGTCGCTCAGGAATTCCGCGTCCCAACGGTTGTCGCCCGCCTCCACCAGGAGCTGCCGCCATTCACGCAGGGCCTGGGTGTCGTCGATCCTGCGCTTGCTGCTGCCGGGGTCGGACTCGCTGACGACACGCGTAGCCAGTTGGTCGACATGCGTGATGTCGACTCGGGCCAGCGTCTCGGGGCCGCCCAGCGACATCAGACGGGTACGCAGGTCGGCGGCCAGGTTCTTGTTGAACGTGGTGAGCAGCACGGGCTTGGTGTGGCCCGGGGGCAACTGGTCGACGAGATGCTTCACCCGGTGCAGGGCGACGATCGTCTTCCCGGTGCCGGGGCCGCCACCCACCCTGGCCGGCCCCGAGTAGGTGCGATGCACCAGTTTCTCCTGCGTGGGGTGCAGGAAGACCTTCCACCGGCCGAAGTCGCTTTCCTCGATGATGCTCCGCAGCGATGCGTCGTCCGTGATCACCACGGCCCCCGAACGGTCGACGGCCGCCTGCCAGTCGTCGGTGAGGGGCCCGTCCGGGCCGTCGTCGCCCTTGACGGAGACCGGCGCTGTGACCTGCTCCTTCACCAGCTCGTACGGGATCCCGTCGCGCAGCCGGAGCAGAACTTCACCGGTGTGCCGCGGCGCGTACTCGGCGAGGCCGAGCAGCTCGTCGTCCGTGGTCAGTTTCAGGACGATGGGGATGAGCGGCTCGGCCACGCCCAGGTCGGCCAGTTGCTGGGCGCTGAACCGGGCGAAGAGCGTCGTCGCGTCCTCCGTCCCCGCGCCCGGGGCCTCGGGACGGGTGGACGGGGGCGCCGGTGCCGTGGGGGCCGATCGGCGCAGGACGTCCTCCTCGACGACCTGGAGATCCACGTACTCGATCGCACCGGTGACCTGGTTGATGCCGTAGGCGAGGCGGTCCAGGTTCCGGTGGACGTGTCCGCGGTGCTTGACCGAGACCAGGAGCCAGTCGTCGCCGCCGAGGCGGAGCAGCAGGGCCCGGTATTCGCGGTTGACGCGAGCGGACCACAGCCGCTCGTGTCCCTTGAGCTGCTTGAGGTCGAAGGCGCCCGCGTCGGGGTTCTTGCGGAACTCGTGCTGGAACTTGTAGACCGCGCCGACGATCGCCCGGTCCAGCTTGACGATCTCCTTGTCCGCCTTGTCGAGCAGGCGGAGCGTCACGCCCTTGGTCGACGTGCCGGTGCCGGTCATCGTGCTCGCTCCTCGTCGTCGGTGTCGTCGTCGTTGTCCGGACGGTCGTCCGTCGCGGCCGGTCCTGCCAGTGCGTCCGCCAGTTCCCGGACATCCCACTCGGCCGCGGGGCGCACCAGCCAGCCCGCTCGCGCGTACGCCCGGTCGCGGTCCTCCGCATCGCGGTCCGGGGTGCCGTCGGCGTCCTGGGCGGGGGCCAGGACGACGCCCATGCGGTGCGCGGGCCAGGCCAGTTCGGTGGGCCAGGCCGCGTCGCCCAGTTCGAAGCCGGCTTCCGGTGCGGGGACTCCGAGGGCGGCCAGGCCCTCGGCGAGTTCGGCCAGACCCGGCTCCTCGACGAGGTAGGCGATGACCTCGTCCCAGGCGGGGTCGCGCACCGCTTCGGCGCGCACGGCCGTGACCTCACTCGTCTGCTCGGCGCCGTCCGCTTCCCGCTCGTGTCCGCGTCGCCGCGATTCCAGCCACCCGGCGCCGCCGGTCACCGCCAGTTCGACCGGGTCGAAGCCGGGTACCTGGCTGGCCGCGAGCTGTACGCCGTCGCCGTCGCCCTCGTTGAGGAACTGGAGCAGGTTGGACCAGTACAGCCAGGCCTGCCAGCGTCTGCGGTGTGCGTTCTCGTCGCCGCTGATCGTCTCCGGGCTGTCGTCCAGGACGGTGAGCCCGGTCCAGGCCGCGCCGGCCTGCCCCTTGCGCAGGTCGAGGGCGATGGTGAGGGGGCAGCCGCTGCTGTCCTTCGTCGCCATGACCTGTACGGCGCCGCGCCCGCCGGACAGCCGCTTCCCGGCGAGTGCCTCGACGAGGCGTTCCCTGATCTCCGGGCCGTCCGCCAGGGCTCTGCTCGTCGCCGAGACCGCCGCGAACCCGGCCAGCGCGCTCTGTGTGCGCCGCCGCCACACATCGGCGTCCGGGCTGGTGAGGTAGCCGATCAGGGTCTCCACGGGGTTGGCCCAGACGAAATTCGGCAGGTCGCGGGGGTCGCTGCCGTGCATCCTCCGGTGAATGTCCGAAGCGGTCTTCTGCGCCGTGTTCTGGTAGGGCACCCAGGCGGGGTCGGCGGCCGGCTTCGACTGTCCGGTCCAGGCCCTCACGTCGTCCCAGGTCAACTGGAAGACCTGCCAGCCGTGTTCGGAGCGCAGCCGGGTGCGTTTCGTCGCGTCGTCCGCGATCCGGTTGTGGTGGGGGCTCGCGTGGTAGCGGTAGCCGTCGAGGTAGACGGCGACGCGCCGCCGGTCGTCGTCCAGGCTGCGGAAGACGACGTCGGGCACGGTGAAGCCGAGGTCGGTCTGTGTCTCCATGCGCCAGCCGCAGACCGTGCCGTCGGGTGCGGTGAACCGCAGCGTGGTGTCGCGTTCCCCGTCCGGGGTGAGCGCGGTGCGCACGCTGACCTCGTCGTCACGTTCCGCCCAGGCCAGCAGGCCCCGCCGGAACAGGGCCTCCAGTTCACTCTCGACCTGCTGCACCAGGGAGATGTCCCTGGTGGTGGCGGCCTCTTCGACGTGCCAGCCGTCGCCGGCCCGGCCGAGCAGTTCGCCGAGCATGTCCAGGGCGTGCTCGCGGGAGACCAGTTCGTACTCGCTGTTGCCGACGTGCCGCAGCAGGCAGCGGTGGCAGGCGGGCCGCCCCTCGGCGACGCAGACGCAGGCTTCGATGACCTGCCTGGCCCGGGTGAGCACGTCGTGCAGCCCGTCCGGACCCGCGAGCCGGTGCAGATAGCCGGTGCCGCCGGGCAGGGTGTCGTACAGCACGAGGAAGTGTCTGCGGACGTCCCCGTCGCCGCCGGGTTCGGGCATCGAGTCGGTGACCACGGCCAGGTGGTCGGGGTCGCCGCCGTAGCTGCGGGCGATGCCCGCGAGGAGCACCGCTTTGAAGGATGCGAGCCGTTCCGCGGTGTGGGCGGTGACGGCGGGGATGAGGATGCGCAGTGCCTCGCTGCGCAGTTCGTGCGCGAGGAGCAGTTTCACGCCCTGCTGTGCGGCTCTGCTCTCGTCGAGCCCGTCCCGCAGTCTCGGGCACCACGGCCGGTGGTACTTGGCGGCCCGGACCGGAACGAGCGTCTCCTGTTGCTGGGCGGGCCCGCCGTCGGGGTCGGCGTAGCCACAGGAGTCGCAGACCCAGAAGGGGTTGAGCCGCACCCGGCGCCCCGCGAAGGCTTCGTCCGCCCCGCCGTCCACGCGGGACGCGCCCACGTTGATGTGCCGGATCACCGCCTGCCGGGTGAACTCCCAGCCGAAGGTGGCCTTTTGGTGCTTCCACCCCGACTCGACGTGTTCCTTGGGGATGTCCACGGCCGGTACGACGGTGTAGTGGCGGCGCTCCCGTTCGTCGGTGTCGTCCCGTACGCGTACGTCGTCGCGCTCGTCCCGGGCCAGGACGCGGTGGGGCACGAGGACCTTGTGCAGGCAGCCGACGTCGCCGATAGCGGCCGAGCGGCAGCGCGGGCAGGCGGAGGAGTCCTGCCGTGCCTGGTGGGTGCGGACGTGTCCGCAGTCGGGGCAGATCCGCCACCACAGCCAGGACGGGCGGCCGGGGCTGCCGATGTCGAGGCCGGTGATGCGGTGCTTGTAGCCCTGTACGTAGTAGTGGTTGCCGGGCGCGAAGTCCTCCAGGGCCAGGCGCGCCGAACGGTCGTACTTGAGTACCTTGCTCCGGTGCTCGCCGCGGGCACCCGCACCCGTCTCCGCACGCGCACGCGCGCCCCTCTGCTCCTCCCGCCAGGTGAGCGTGGCCTCCAGCTCGGTCACGGAGTCGACGAGGCTGTAGTTGGGCAGCAGGCCGAGGTCGACGAGCGTGCCATGCGCCGTACCGCGGCTGATGTCGCCCGCCCGGTAGGCGACGGCACGCCGCTCGGCCCTCAACTCCCTTCCCTGCCGGTCGTGTTCGGGGTCACCGGCGACCAGGGCCCGGTGTGCCGCGTCGATGGCTTCCATCCGGCGCCGCATCTCGTCACGTCGGCTGTCCCACTGGGTTCGGGCGCCATCCAGGGCGTCGGCCAGGCCGCCGGTGGCGTAGGCGCGCAGTTCGTCGGCGGCCTGCGGGCTGACGCCGGTGCCCTTCTTCTCGTCGTACGGCGGGAAGAGCCCGAGGAAGGTCTCGACGAGGCGAGCTCCGTCGGCGAGCGCGGCCCGCCGGAACTCGGCCAGCCAGCCGGACGGTCCGAACAGGGCGGTGGCCAGGTGCGGCATCGGGTGGATCGGGGCGCCGCCGTCCTCCGGTGCCGAGGGCAGGCGTCCGGCGCCCGCGAGGTCGAGGAGGTGCGCGAGGTACTGGCGGCGCAGGATCTCGATTGCGGACAGGTAGCAGCCGGGCGGCTGGATGTCACCGGCGATCATCTGCCGGGGGTCGTCCAGGTAGTAGCGGTCTCTGGGACCCCGGTCGACCATGGTCAGCAGATACGCGTTGCCGGTGGCGCGGCCCGCGCGGCCGACGCGTTGGACGTAGTTGGCCGGCCCCTTGGGCAGCGAGGCGAGGACGACCGCGGACAGGTCGCCGATGTCGATGCCCAGTTCCAGCGTGGGGGTGCAGGAGAGGACCTGCGGGTTGGCGTAGTGCGCTTCGGTGCCCGCCCGGAACGCCTTCTCGACGGCTTCGCGCTTGGGGCGGCTGAGGGTGCTGGTGTGCTCGGCGGTGTTGATGGTGAACACTCCGGCGTCGCGGTACATCCGCCGGTAGAAGTCCTCGGTGAAGTCCCGTCGCCGTACGCCGCTTTCGAGGTCCTGTCCGGTGCGCAGCCGGCCGCCGCAGCGGTAGCGCGGGCAGGGCCGGCCGTGCCACTGGTCGGCGAGGTCGGGGTGGATGGTCTGCTGCCAGGAGCAGTCCGGGCAGTGCGCGGAGGCCTCGGCCACGAGGTCGTCCGCCAGTTTGCGGACCTGGATGTGGCCGGGCTGGAGCCCGAACACGCGGGTCGTGCCGTCCCTGG
The DNA here is from genome assembly GCF_042955185.1 of Streptomyces sp. NPDC012474. NCBI lineage: Bacteria > Bacillati > Actinomycetota > Actinomycetes > Kitasatosporales > Streptomycetaceae > Streptomyces > Streptomyces sp. NPDC012474. Next base: position 913,979 of record NZ_JBIBEP010000001.1, on the reverse strand, counting down.
CGGTGCGGGCCGAGAGCACACCGGCGTCGACGAGGGCGGGCAGCAGCCGGACGAGGAAGGCGTTCGCCGCGTCGGGGCGCAGGCCCAGGCTGCGCCGTGTCCAGTCCTGGTACCAGCCGAGGCGTCCCGTCACCACGTCGAAGTCGGCGCTGCCCTGCTTGGGGCTGCCGAGGAGGAAGCCCGGGGCGGAGACGCCGGGCGGGAAGGCGGGCATGCCGGTCCTTCGCCCGCCCCAGATCAGCCAGCGCCGCACTCCGGCCTCGTTGATCCAGTCGTCGAGCCAGGCGTGCCGGACGGCGCCACGGGTCCGCAACCGCTCCAGGAGGCCCCGGACGTGACCGATCCAGTCGTCGGGTCCCGGCAGGGAGCCGTCCGGCAGAGCGATGTCTCCGGGCGTCGTGTGCAGCAGTTCGCGGACGATCTCGGCGACGGCATCGGGGTCGGAGAGGGGGACGTCCGCCGCGACCGTGCGGGTGAGTTCCAGGGTGCGGCCCCGCCGGGAGCGGAGCCCGAACTCCAGGACGGCCGAGAACGCGAGGCGCTGGGCGATGAGTTCCCAGGTGGACTCGGTGCCGTGGCCGCGCCCGGACAGGAGGGCGTCCACGCCGCGCACGACGTGCAGGTCGGGCGGGATGACGGCGGCCTGTACGGCCCTGCTGTCGACGACGTCCGCGATGAGGTCGGCCGCCAGATCGCTGAGCGCGACCGGTTCGTCCTCGTCGATGCGGCTGGCGAGCAGCGAGCGGAAGGAGAAGGTGTACGAGCGGCTGGCGACGTAACCGGCGCGGTGGGCGGCGTCCTGCACCGAGTCGTTGAACAGGAGGGTCTTGTCCTCACGGAGGTTCTTGTCGAGCTCGCCGCCGGTGAACAGCTGGGTGATCGAGGCCGCGGCGAGCGCGGCGAGGCCGGTACCGAGGTAGCGGATGGAGTTGAACGTGCGGCAGGCCGGGCACTGGTCGCCCTGCGCCGCCCGGTCGTCGGCCAGGTCGGTGAGCACGAACGCGCTGTCGTGCAGCGCCTTCGGCCCGCGCGGTGCGCCGTCACCCCGGTCCGCCTCGAAGTCCGCTTCGGGCGAGACGGGCCGCAATCGTCCGCTCGTCCCGTCGAGCACCATCACGATCGGCCCGCTGCGGGGTTTCTCGGTGGCGAAGGCCGCGTCGTGGGCCTGGGTCGGGGTGGCGGCGATCATGTTGCGTACGCGGCGCTTGTCCCGGCTCATCGAGGCGCGGCGGATCTTCGTGGCGGTCATGTCCAGCTCGGCCGGGTCCGCTTCCGGGGAGAGCGCCGCCCAGCCGGAGCGCCCGCATTCGCGGCAGAAGACGGCGGGCAGGAACACCTGGGCGGGCGGCACGGCACTGTCGCCCGCGGGCACCGCGTCCGCCGCGTCCGCGGCCTGGCCCGGCCCGGAGGCGCCGCCGTCCGGCTTCGGCTCACCGCCACTTGAGCTCCGGGCCAGTTTCCCGCCCGACGTCACCCGCTCGTCGTCCCAGCGGAACTCTGCGCGCGCGGCGCTGATTCCGCGCAGCACCCGCGACACGGACCGCACCCAGTGGTGGATCTCGATGGACAGCAGCGGCCTGCCCGGATTCTTCGGGTCGCGCGCGGTCGACAGCAGTGCCACGTATCTGGCCAGGGCGCGGGCCGCGACGGCCGGGTTCTGCTGCACGGCCATGCCCCAGTGGTAGGCGTAGCGCGGCAGGACCTCCAGCACCTCGGCCATGGTGCGCGGGCTGCCGTCCAGGATCTCCAGGACGGCTGCGGTCAGCCGGTGACGGCGCAGTTGCCGGCCGAGCTGCTCCGGGCTCAGTCCGCTTTTGCCGGTGAAGGCCGCCGCGAGCTGGTCCAGCGCCTCTCGGTCCCGGGTGGGGTCGCCGAGCGCGGCCACCTCGTGCGGCGGTGGGAACGGCAGTGTGAAGTCGCTGTCCCCGGCGAAGTCCTGAACACCGCGTCGGCTCTCGCCCACCACGGCGTCCGGCGGGAACGGCACTCCGAAGACCTGCTCCGCGACGTCCAGCATGGAGCTGCTGCCGATGCCGGGCGCGCCCTCGCCCAGGGTGGCCGAGGTGGCGACGGGGCACACCTTGCCGAGCGGCCGGCCCGGCTCGGCAAGGCCGGTGATGGCGCCGAGCCGGCGCAGCAGCATCGCCACGTCGGTGCCCTGAGCCCCGTCGTAGGTGTGGAACTCGTCCAGGACCACGTAGGCCAGGGCCGATCCGCCGGGTGCGCCGCCTTCCGACTGCCACAGCCGCTGGTCCTCGGGCCGCTGGAGCAGCAGGTCTAGCATCTTGTAGTTGGTGATCAGGATGTCGGGGCGGGTGCGGCGGATCTCGTCGCGGTCGACGGCCACGCGCGGGTTGGCCTGTTTGAACTCCTTGGACGCCTTGTCGCCGATGTAGAGGCCCGCCCGTACGCCCGCGTCCCTGAGTCGCGCGTCCCTGGGGTCGTCGAGGCGGTTGTTGATGCGATGGGCCTGGTCGGTGGCCAGGGCGTTCATCGGGTACAGCAGAACGGCCTTGACCCCGTCCCGCCCGGCCTCGCGCTCGCGGCGGCAGTGGTCGAGGATCGGCACCAGGAAGGACTCCGTCTTGCCGGAGCCGGTGCCGGTGGTCACCAGGGTGGGCCTCGCCGGCCCCTGCAATGTGGACAGCCGCTCCCAGGCCGCCTCCTGGTGGCGGTGCGGGTGGAAGGGGGGGCGCGGCCACCAGGTCAGGTGCCGCTGCCAGTCGTCGCCCTCGGCGGCCCTGAAAGGCGTACGGATCCGCAGATAGGGCCCGCGGAAGATCCCGTCCTCGGCGTCGCCGAGGAACCGCTCCAGGGCGCCGCGGGTGCTTTCGTCCGCCAGGGCGTACGTCGTCGACAGGTACTGGCTCAGGCTGTCGCGTACCTGTTCGGCGGCGAGGGTCGGTCGCACCCCGGCTCCTCCTTCGTTCCGTCTGCTTCTTCCTCGCACCAAAGGTAATGGGCGGGGCTGGCACTCCGGTCCCTCCGGGAGGGCCACGACCAGCGTCGACGGCTCTCCTGGGGTCAGATGCCGATCTTGAGGCCGACGTGGGCGACGTGCAGAGTCTTCGGCTCGGCCACGACACGGAAGTACACGCGCCCCGGCCCGGGAGTGAAACGGGCATGCGTGTCGAAGTATCGCGACCTGCCGTCGAAGTCCTCGAACACGCACAGCTTCTTGCGGTTCTGGCCCTCCGGCGTGATCTTCGACCGCCACTGTGGACCGTCGGGCTCGGTCGCCGGATTCCAGGCGGCCACCGTCTGATCCAGCTCGGCCAGCCGGATGGCGAGCGGCCTCACCCATGCCTCACGCAGCTGCCGCAGATCCGCCTCGACCCTGGGCAGGAACCGAAGGTGCGGGAAGAGGGACGCCCGCCCCTCCCACAACTCCTCGCCCCGCCGTACGGCGTTCAACCCACCCCTGCGGACCGCCTCTACACCGTCCTTGATCCAGGCCCGGTGCGCTTCGAAGTGATCCTTCTCCGCCATGTGCCGGACGGAGACCTCGCTGGTCTCGGACTCGTCCCACTCCCTGTCGTCGTTCTCCACCAACTGCTCGCGTTCCAGCGTCAGTTGGTGCTCACTCCAGCAGGCGTCCACCAATAAGGAGACGCCGAGTCCGTCCATCAGGTGGGCCGCGCCGAGCCCGTCGACCGTCTCGCCCCCGTGGCGGTACTCGACGTCGAAGTAGCTCTCCCCCTCCGGGAAGACGGTCCGGTGCGGCCACTTGCTCTGCATCAGGAGCAGCCGCTGCCACAGTTCCTTGTTGCGCGGCGCCCCGTGCCACTTGCCGATCGGATGACCGTCGGCGATCTGAAGCCCGGTGATGGGCTCCCGGCTCACCAGGACCGTGCCGGACCGGTCGGCGCGGACCACCGCGAGGACCGCCTCAGCAAGTCCGGTCATGGCACGCTCGGCGCGCGCCGGGTCACATCCGGTTCCGCAGGATCTCTCGTTCAGGAACAGCAGCGGCACATCTCCCCCTCGTGATGGCGTACGCGCGCTTTCGTGGCCGGCGGGATCCCGGCAGTTCGATGACCGGGCGGTCAGCTGAGCAGCTGGTCGAGCGTGTTCTCCAGCTCGTCGAAGAACCCTTGGGGCCACTGGTCGAGCCGGCCCTCCCGGTCGATGCTCGGGCTGACGACGTCCACGCCCTCGCCGTCGCCCCGGAAGTAGTGCAGGACGGCCTGCTCAGGCGCGAGCACCCCTCGCTTCACCGCGAGGCGCACACCGTTCAGCACATGGTCGCTGTGTGTCTCGACGACGAGCTGCGCGCCCTGTGCGGCGGCAGCGGCGGCGAGCCCCGCCATGCGGGTCTGCCCCTGCGGGTGCAGATGCGCCTCGGGGTTCTCCAGGAGGACGAGCGAGCCGGGCCGCGCGGTGAGGCAGGCCACGACGATCGGCAGGGCGTACGTCAGCCCGAAACCTACGTTGGTCGGGCGCCGGCGCGTTCCGTTCGGGCCCGAGAAGCCGTACGACAGCCGCACCACGTCCGTGCCGTCGATGGCGGCGGCCTGGATGTCGACCCCCGGGCACAGCTCCCCCACCCAGGCGGCGGCCTGCGCGAGCAGCCCCTTCGCGGCGGTGCTCCGGTGCCGCAGCGGCCCCTCGGGGACCTCGTCGGTGGCGTGGTGGCGAAGAAAGTTGACGGTGTGTTCGCCGCGTACGCCGAGGAAGCCGCGGCCGATGGCCGTGTGGTGGTCGCGTGGGTAGAACTCGGCCGGGGAGATCCGGTCGGCGTGCAGGTACTGGAAGCCCGCGGTGAAGTAGCCGGGGATGACGGCGGCGTCTCCTACCGGCGGGGTAGCACCCTCGCTGGTGAGCGGCAGGTCGACGGCGCTCAGCGGCAGCAGGTTCTGTTCGGGCTCGTAGGCGACGGTCCACGAGTAGCGGTACGCGCCCTCGCTCACGGCGAGCGTGATCTCCGGCTCGTCCTCGGTGAAGTTCTCGTGCAGGACGTCCCGACCGGTGCCGAGGCCGACGAGTTCGCCGTTGAGCAGGAAGCCGTTGCCGGGGACGGTCCCGACCTTCAGCTGTCCCTCGCGGGCCGCCTCGCCCGCCCGGTCGAGATCCCCAGCCGTGTACGACTGGTGCAGCATGGCTAACGCCTGCAGGACGCTGCTCTTTCCGGAGGAGTTCAGACCGGTCAGCAGAGTGAGCGGCCCCAACTTCAGGTCCGCGTGCTGGAACGCCTTGAAGTTCGTCAGCGTCAGCCGGTCAATCATCGCTCGCCACCCCCGAGAAGAGCTCGTTCAGCATGCCGAACCGGGTCCGTACCTTCTTCGGGTCGCCGGTGGCGACGGAGATGGCGCGGTCGAAGTCCCAGTCCTTCATCAGCTCGAAGAAGCCTTCGAGCACCCTGTTACGGAACGCTACCAAAGCCTCACGCCGGTGATCGTCCAGGGTGGAGAGATTGACCGCCACAGCCTCGAACAAGGCTTTGTTGATGGGCGACTTGCCCTTGCCGCCCTTCCATTTCCGGAACGCGTGGTCGCCGAAGAGATCGGCGGCGCACCACATCGCCTTCCTGAACTCCACCGCCAGGTCGTGGCGTTGAGCGTCGGTGAGACGGTTGATGCGATGCATGGAGTCGACGAGGAACTGGTCGAAGTCCCGTTCCCTGTACTCGGTCGGGTCCGCCAGCCGGAACGCCATGAAGCGCAGGACCATCTCGCGGTCGGCCATCCGCTCGTTCGACACGCTCTCGCCGGTCGCGGTGATGAACGCAGGGTCCTCCGCCAGGTCGGCGAGGTACATCCTGGCGGGCCCCTTGATCATGGCGTGCCGGATCTCCTGCGGCTTCAGGGGCATGCCGCCGGTGTTGATCCGCGAGAAGACGTTGAACTTGACGGTCTCCGGCGTCCCCTGCTGGATGATGTGCACCACGAGCTGGGTCTCACGCAGCCGGATCTTCAGCCTCCCGGTCAGCTCCTCGTACCCGCAGCCGTGGAACTGGTGGAGATAGTCGAGCCCGCGCAGGGTCAGCGGACGCATTCCGACAGCCTCGGGGGCCATGAAGCGGGCGATCGCGGTGAGCCGCTGGATGCCGTCCACGACCGCCCAGTTGTCGTCGGCGTCCTGCGCCATGTGGAACGACGAGATGGGGATGCGCAGCAGCAGCGACTCGATGAGACGGCTCTGCGCGACATCGCTCCAGATCCCGGCGCGGCGCTGGAAGTCGGGAGCCAGGTCGATCATCTTCTCCCGCAACCGGGACAGCAGCAGGTCGACGGTGGTCGCCTGCGTCTCGATCTTGATGCTCTCGGGCCGGAAGGGGGCGGAGATCGCGTCGGGCTCGTCGTCCTGGTCCCCGTCGTCGGGGTCGGCCTCGTCGGCGGGCTCCTCAAGCTCGACTCCGGTCGGCCGCCCGTCGTCACCGACCTCGACAGGGGCGAACAGCGACGGGAAGAGCCCGGACAGCTCCGGGTCGTCACTCTCGTCGAGCGGCAGATACCGCTGGAACCTGCTGGGGCGCTCGCCCCCGCCGGTCCGCCGCCTGCTGCCGCTGTCCTCCAGGCCCGCCATGTCTCCGCGTCGCCGCCCCTCACTCGTGACCTCGCAACTCCTCCCGTCACCTTATAGACGGCGTACGCGCCCGTCAGCGCGGCAGGTTCAGCTCGGCGCGTACGGTCTTGCCGACCGGTACGTGGCGCTGTCTTGACAGTTGATCAGCCACCTCGGAAGGCTGGCCGGGATGGACTCCCACCAAGCCCGTGAAGGGTTAACCGAGGACAACGCGCGGCGGGCCATGCTTGCCGCGTGCAACTCTGCCGGACTGCCCCAGTTCCCGGACGCGGATCTCCTGCGGCTCGGAGAGAACGCCTTGTTCGCTCTCCCCGAGGTCGGCGTCGTTGTCAGGGTCGCCCGCTCGACGGAGATGGCCGACAAAGTAGCCAAGGAACTGGCTGTAGCCCACTGGCTCGCAGGGCACGCATTCCCGTCCGTGCACCCGACGGGAGCCCCACAGCCCATTGAGGCCGACGGCCGACTGGTGACGTTCTGGGAATACGTGCCGGACAGCTCTCCCGCCGCCTCCTTCACTGTTCTGGCCGCGCTTCTCCGTGACCTGCACGCTCTGCCGGATCCAGGTTTCCCGCTGCCCGTCCTTGATCCGTTCCCCATCATGCGGCGTCGTCTTGAGGTCGTTTCCGGGATCAGACGCGAGGACGTCCACTTCCTCGCCGAAGCCTGCGACAACGCGGAAGACAACTTCCGCGCCCTCGTCGACTCCTCACCCCGGCACTTGGTGCACGGCGACGCCCATCGCGGCAACGTCCTGTGCGACGGCGACCGCGCCCTGCTCATCGACTACGAGGCGGTGGCGATCGGTCCACGGGCCTGGGACCTGGTCCCCACTGCCATGGCCGTGGACCGGTTCGGCCTGCCTGCAGACGACTATGCGGACTTCGTCCGCACCTACGGCACCGATGTCACCGAATGGCACGGCTATCCGGTGCTCCGCACGACGCGGGAACTGGGTATGACGACCTGGCTCATGCAGAACGCCCAGTCCGGTCCGGCAGCGGACGAGTTCGCTGTCCGTATGGAGTCTCTGCGAAAGGGTGACCTTGAACGGCGCTGGCACGCGCTCTGACGGCTCGGCCGGCGACCTCTTCGCCCCCTACGCCTCCCGACCTCATCTCCGTATCACGACGGTCTACTCGACGTCCTGGGTCTGCGACCCGGCCCAGCTACCTCCAAATGGCCATGCTCCGACGGACGCGCTCGCCTTCGGCCGTCTGGCACCGTTCTACGAGATGGCCAGAAACCAGTTACCAAGGGTTCTTCGGAAGGAATCTCTCGACTGCTCGTCTCTCGTATGCCAACGCTGGCAACCAGGCGCACCCACGGCCGCCACGCTCTGGCATTTCCTGCATCCTTCGGGCCAGGTTCTGGTCGCCCTGACGATGGACGTCCCGCTGAGCCTCGTCGAATCCGTTCCGCTGATGGAAGATCTCTACTACGCGAGCATCCAATGCTCGGGCGTGCCGCTGGAGCGGCTCGCGGGTGAGCGCGTCGGCTACCACCCGGAGCGTACGGAGGGGCAAACCCCCGGCTTTCTCCCCGAGCGGCACCAGCTGGTCTTCCGCAGCGTCGCGTCCCCAGAAGACGCCCCTGACGACGACACCATCCAGCGGGTCATCTACCGTTCCGACCTCCCGTACCGACCGGAGCACAGCTCCATCGCCTATCCGGCCGAACTCAACAGACGGCCCACCACCGTGGGTGCTCTCGGGCCGTACGCGAGCCTCATCTGCGGCCATCAGGACTACATAGAGAACTGCGTCCTGCTCTCCGCAGTGCAGACCGTGGGATCAGCGGCACGTCTGCGGGAGATCCGAGATGTCGCCTACGCCTACGGGCACCGTTTCCGAGCCCGGTCTGGCGACGGACGCGACATGCACCGCCGCCGCACCATGCTGGAGTCCATCTCCGAAGGACTGAGCCATCTCGAACTGGAGCTCAGTTACAGCGTGGAGGCCGGCGGCGACATCGGAACTCTCGTACCGGCGCTACGAGTGGAGAGCTTCCACAACGCCCTCTACGCCGCGATGGGACTCACCGAGCGCTCCACCACCATCGGACAGATGCTGAGCCGACTGAGCAACGCCATCGCCGCCGAACTGACCTCGGTCGAGAGCGCCGAACAGCGAGCCGGTGACCGCCGTCGGATTCGGACGGTCGTGGCGGTCACCTTCGTCACCACGGTCACCGGTACCCTCAGCCTGCTTTTCGGCTTCTTCGGCGTCAACGCTCGACAGGTGGACGAACACCGGTCGATGTTCGATGACAGCTACACGCCGATCTACGCGCTCATCGCCCTCATACTGGCCTGCGCCGTGGCGATCTTCGGCGGGATGCGACTGCACGAACGCTGGACCGAACGGCGTGAGCGCAGCCGTATCCGCACCTGGGAGACCATCCACGGTCTTCTGGCCCGCGAGTTCGGCGCCGTCATTCTCGACCCGGCGCGCATGGTGACTTCTCCGCCAACCCCAACGGTCCCCGGCACCAGGACCCGCGCGCCGGATGAGGAACCACAGCCTTCCGGCACACCCACCCAGTAATTCACCAGTCCTTCGCGGTGTCCGGACCTGTCCGGGCGCCGCAAATGGATCGCTTCGCGTGAGGCGTCGGCGCAGCGGACGACCCGGCTGAGCTGTTCTCCGACCACCGCGGCCGACGGGCGAACACGTCAGTGCGGCAGGTCCACTTCGACGCGGACGGTCTTGCCGACCGGTACACGGTCCAGGACAGCCCAGCGGTCGGCCAGTTCCGCGACGAGCAGCAACCCTCGCCCGTCCTCGGAGCCTGCCTCCGGGACGGCGATCTCGTCGGGCCGGAGAGGCCTGCGCTCACCGCGCGCGTCGGAGACGTCGATGCGCAGGGTGCGCGAGGACGCGTACGTGCCGAGGCTGAGCCGGAGTTCGAAGTCCCGGCCTGGTACGCGCCCGTGCGTGACGGCGTTGCTGGCGAGTTCGGCAACGAGGAGGGCGGCGGTGTCGGAGGTGCCCGAGCCGTACGGGATGCCCCAGTCGTGCAGCCGGTGCACCGCGAGGTGGCGGGCCAGGCGGGCGCCCAGCGGGGTGGAGCTGAAACGTTGAGCGAACACACGTACGGTGACGGGGCTTTGGAGAGTGGAGATGGGCCTCATGGCCCCAATCTGGCTTGGTCAGCGCCCTGTTCACCAGGTCAGCGACTCGTACGCCGCGTCAGCGTACGGGTACGGAGAGTGGACAGTATGGGTAACCGAGCGTGACTATGGCCCAGTTGGGCGTGAGCGACGAGGCGGGCGTGCGGGAGGTGTCCTGGCATGGCGGACGGTACGGGTGGGACGGGTGCCCTGGCGGGTGGCGGCGAGCCCGAGGTGTCGGACAGTCTCAGGACGTTCGGCGAGGTCGTCAAGGGGTTCCGTAAGCGGGCGGGCCTGACCCAGGAGGAGTTCGCACTGAGGGTGCAGTACTCGGTGCCGACGGTCGCCTCCATCGAACAGGGCCGCCGCTTCCCTCCAGCGGCTTTCGTGGACAGGGCGGAGGAGGTCCTGGACGCGTTCGGCATCCTGCGGGCCGCGGCACGACGCCTGTCACGTCAGCCGGGGCTGGCGAGTTGGTTCAGGCAGTGGGCTCGGCTGGAGGCGGAGGCGATCACTTTGTGGACGTACGAATGCCGAGTGATCCCGGGCCTGTTGCAGACGGAGGCGTACGCGCGCTCGGTGACCGAGAGCGTCCCTCCGGTCAAGGACGAGGAGCAGGTCGACCGGCAAGTGGCTTCCCGGCTGGAGCGCCAGGAACTGTTCCGGCGCAGGCCGCCGATCGCATTCAGCTTCATCGTCGAGCAGGCACTCATCGAGCGTGGTACGGGTGGCGTGGAGGCGACTCGAGATCTGATCGACCATCTGCTGGAGCGGGCGGCCGAGTTCAACATCGAGCTTCAGATCATGCCGCTGCGGCAGCCGGATCATGCGGGGTTCGACGGACCCATGCAGCTTCTGGAAACCGCCGACAACAAGTGGCTCGGCTATGCCGAAGGGCAGCGCGGCGGGATGCTGGTCTCCGACTCGAAGGAGGTCAGCATCATGCTCCAGCGGTATGCCAGGATGCGCTCACAGGCTCTGACCCCTGAGGACTCTCGGAGCCTGCTGAAGCGATTGCGAGGAGCGCTATGAGCACGTACGAACTGGCCTGGTTCAAGAGCAGCTACAGCGGCTCCGACGGCGACAGCTGCGTCGAGGTGGCGCTGTCCTGGCACAAGTCCAGCCACAGCAGCGACTTCGAGGATGCCTGCGTCGAGGTGGCGTCCTGCCCCGATACCGTCCATGTCCGGGACTCCAAGGTGCGGCAGGGCCCGCAACTCGCCATCACCTCGGCTACTTGGGCCAGCTTTCTCTCGTACGCGGCCCAGGCCTGAACCCTCCGTAACGCAGGCGCCCCCGCTCCGGACCCACCCGGAACGGGGCGTTTTGCTTACGAGTTGAGGTTCCGCTCCCGCTTCTCGACCGCCTGCCGGAGCCGCTCCGAGAAGTAGGCGTGCGCGACTCGCATCTCCTCTTCACGGTTGGCCTTGTAGAAGGGGGCGGTGTAACCCTCGGGGGGCGTGGAGCGCTCGCGCTTCTGGTAGGCGAGGAGCTGGTCGTAGTGCTCCTTGGTCTGGCCGAAGCCGAAGGTGTGCCGGGCCCCTGCGATCTTGCGTTCCTTCGCGTCGAACCATGTGACGGCGTCGAAGTCCTGCATGATCGGAAAACGGGACTTGTACATGGCCACAAGAGCGTCGGCCTCCACACCCAGCCAGACTGCTACTAGGGCATCAATCTCCACCAAGGCTGCTCGGCGTGCTTGCTCGGTACGCAGCGGCGTCAGCCGCTCCCAAGTCGGGCCGACATCATGGAGGGCGGCAACTCCGGGCCAGTCGACGGCCCAAGGTTCATAGCCAGGCCACGTTACGTCGTAGAGGTCCTGCCACAGGTCAGCGTAGGCACTGGTGAGGCAGTTGAGCCTCAGCGTGCGCAACAGCAGAGCTGCCGCGAGAGGGTGGTCGGCGGAGGGCGCGGGCAGTCGGCTCGCGGGCGCCACATCGAGGTTCCTCACCCGCACCGTACGAAGCAAGTAGTCCACCGGAATCGACGACCAGAACCCCGCTGTCAACACCGTGGCTCGCGTGTCGGCTACGACGCCGCTGCGCACAGCATCAATATGTGAAGGCCCCGGAGGCAGCAGTGCTACGTACAGGGCGCGTTCTGTGTCGGGCGCGATCATTTTTCGCCACGCCATCCGATAGAACTCCGTATAGGGCCGCCGCAACCGCCCCACCAACTGCCCCTCGACCTCCTCCTCCGTAACTTCCTCCGGCGCGATCTCCCGAGCGACGGCGACAGCAAGCCGCGCCTTCGCCACCTCGCGCTCCGAAGCCTTCAGCTGGTCCAGGGTCCGACCGTCGCTCCACTTGTCCTGCGCCGCGCGGTAGACGGCCTTCTCCGCCACGTAGACATACTCGGACTCGGGCACCGCGTCATCCGCAAGCGTCATCGGGTTGAGGCCCAGGACTTCGCCCGCGCCCTGACTCGGCTGCTTGAACATCGGGTTCGCCAGGCCGAGTTGAGGCCCCTTGAGGATTACCTCGGACCAGTCGGACGGGTGATGCACGGCACCAGTCGCGTCCGGCACGTTGTAATCGATGAGGTCGATCGCCTTGGCACCGCTCTCGTGGTAGCCACTGGTGATCTGCGGGTCGAGGTCCGCGAGCCGCAGCGAGTAATCCGCCAGCGCCTCAATTGCCTGCGCCTCGGCCGTGCTCACTGGCGACAGCAACCGCCCCTGCCGTACCGGCTGGCCCTCGTCCCCTGTCAGGCGCTGCCAGCGGGCCAGCGTCTCTTCGTCCACGTGGACGATCCGCTTGCGGTGCGGCCGTTCATCCCAGCTACCGCCGTACCTGATACCGGGGTCGGGAGCCGTGCCGTCATCGTGCTCCGACTGCCTCAGCGCGTCCACGGAAACCAGCCACGACAGGTGGTCGAAGCCGATCTCGCTCTCTTGGCCATAGATGTGCACGCCGAAATGACTGGCGTGGCCAACGGGCGGTGGGAAGAAGCGGTTTCCCTGATTCACGAAGTCACCATGGACCCGCAACCTCGTGTACGCGGCCTCGCGCAGCCGCGCTTCCCTGTCGCCGCTGAAGTGCGAGCCAGGGTGGATCAGTCCCACGGTTCCGTTGCCCGCCACATGCTCCCAAGTGCGGCACATGAACGCCCGGTAGAGGTCCGGCTGGGTACCCCTGAGCAACGGATACATCTGCCCCGAACCGAGCATCGCGCCTAGGCCGCTGTGGGCGGCCAGTTCGGCCAGCACGGTACGCCGTACCGGCTCCGCCTCCAGCAGCCCGCCGCGCCGCCGCGACCTTTCGGCCTGGGTCGGCTTCTCCGTGAGCATGAACCACGGTTCGTACTCGGCGAGGAGCGGGTTCTCCTCCCAGCGCGGCCTGACCCAAGGCGGATTCCCCACCTGAAGGTCGAACCCCCCACCAGGCCCCCGAAAAACGTGCGCGAAGTGCAGCTCCCAGTGAAAGAACCCGTGCCCGTCCTCCGCCTTTATGTCCTTCTCGGTGGTGCCCGCGATGTCCTCCACCACGTGGAGCCACGGGAACCGCGACCGGAGGTTGAACGCGCGGTCCATCCCCAGCGCACCGTCCATGTCGCGCTCGAAGTCCTCCAGGATGGGCAGCGCCTCGTCCACGGGGAGGTCGTCGAGGCCGTCCAGGAAGGACCCGTCCGCGTCGTTCGTGCCGAGCGTCGCCTCCAGGAAGTCCAGCCAGTCAGCGAACGTCTTCAGCGGGATGACCTCACGCCATCTGTCCCCGCCGATCTGCGACTTGCGCCCGCCCGACTCGCCGGCCCGGCGCACACGGTTCTCCAGGCCCTTCCCCCCCTCGGCGGCGAGGGCGTTCAGCTCCCCCAACTCCCCCTGCTCACCGTCCGGATCGTCGAAGAGCCCCGCCGCCTGCCAGGCGAGGTCCCCCGGTGCGGGCCCGGTCGGCACAGGTGCCTCCGTGGGCGCGACCGGCGCCGCCCCCGACAGCAGCGCCGGCACCTGCTCCTCGCGGACGACAACGCCGCCCACCGGATAGCCCGGACTCGTACCGTCCAGGTCGGCCACCTTGTCCAGCGGCCAGAACCAGAGCGCACACCAGGCGTCCATGACGGTCTTCAGCCGCCAGTACGGTGTGCCGAGGGCGGTCAGGTCGTCGAGGACCTTCTGCTTGTCGGTCGCCTCGGCGGACGGTTCGAGCCAGTCGGCGCCCCAGACGTCGATGCGCCGGGACACCTTCCGCTCCGAGAGTTCCAGGCGCTTGGCGACCAGGCTCCAGAGGAACTCGGCCCGGCGGGCGACGCGTTGGACGCGCCACATCTCCGTCTTCTCCGCCGCCTTGGCCCAGCGGTCGTACCGTTTCTGCCGCTTCTCCCTCGGCTCCTCTTCCTGCTCCTCGAAGGGCTTGTAGGCCTTCGGTGCCCGCTGGATGCCTCTGCGCCACCGCCCCAGCGCCTTCGCCTGCTCCTCCGCGAGCTTCTTCGCCTCCGGTTCGGCGGCGACCGCGCCCCAGCCGATCGCCGGGAGGAGGAAGTGGTGGACGGAGCCTTCGGGCAACGGCCCCGCGCGGAAGGGGAGTTCGGTGGGCGGCAGCGGCGCCTTCTTGGACAGCCAGTCGCCGTCCGGCAGCGCCCCCGCCCCGTACACCTTCCGCCCGGCCCCGATGAGCGAGTTGCCGCGCCGCAGGTGCAGACCGAACCAGGGGGCCCGCATGCCGGGGTGCATGGAGTTGAGCCAGAGGGACACCTCCGCCAGCTCCACGGCGGTGGCGTTCAGGTCGACGCCGTACGCGTTGTGGAGGGCGATGTACGCCTTGACCTTCTGGAGTTCGATCTGGCGCTGCTCGGCGTCGACACGGCGAGGCGCCAACTCGGTCTCGCGGCGCCGCAGGTACTCCGCCGCCACCTGGTCGATGGCCTCGTTGAGAAACGCGCCCGAGCCGAGCGCCGGCTCGCAGATCTTCCACTCCAGGAGCTCGCGCGCCGGGGTGGTGGTGCCGTCCTGGTCCAGGCGGTGCTTGAGGGCCAGTTCGACGGTGACCTCGGTGAGGGACTTCGGGGTGTAGTACGAGGCCGAGGTCTGGCGGTCGCGGCCCGCCAGGCGGTAGACGAACGAGCCCTTCGGGTGGACCACCCGGACCGGCCGGCCGGTCTCCTCGTGGGCGCGCTCGACGAACACCGACTCCGAATAGTCCTGGACCCGCGAGGCCGGGATCATCCAGCTGCCGCCGGACGCGTCCCCGCCCTTGGCGACCTCGTACAGGTCCTCCTCGGCGATGAAGCCGGAGTACGACATCAACCCCTCGTAGACGGCGCCCAGTTGGTTGATGCCGAGCTGGGCGTACGAGATGAAGCCGCCGCGCTCGCGCCCCTTGCCCTTGGTGAGCATCAGGCGGCGCAGCACCTTGTGCAGGGTCTCGTTGCGCAGCCGCGTGTCCAGGAACTCGCCGCGCTTCGGGCCCCCGCTCTCACCCTCGTCCGCACCCTCGGCTTCCCCCTCGTAGGAGGGGTTCTCGATGAGGCCCGACGAGATGAGGCGTACGGCGTCCTTCTGGAACAGTTCCGACTTCAGCGGCTCGAAGCGCAGGCCCACGTCGGCGCTGCGGGCGGCGGCGCGGCGGGCGCGGTCGGCCTCGCGGATCAGGTCGGTGTACTCGGCCTGGGTGACGGCTCCGGCGGCGAGCTGTGCGGCGGCCTCCTGCTCCGCCTTCGTCGCGGCCCGGTCGGCCTCCTCCGCGATCAGGTCCTCGGGCTCGCTGCCGTACTCCCGGTGGCCCTCCTCGACCTTCCGGAAGAGGAGGTCGAGGGACTCGTACAGGTGGAAGCCACGGCGGGAGCGCTCGCCGACCAGGTCGCGTACGACGAGGTCGCCGAGGCGCTGGAGGCCGTAGCCGCGCGCGTACTCCGGATAGTCGGCGGGCAGGATGCCGAGCGCGGGCTGGGCCTCCGCGTACAGCAGGAACAGGATGCGGTAGAGGTAGCGCAGCGACTCGCGGCTGAGTTCCTTGGCGAGGCGCGCCGGGTCGTCGAGCTGCTGCGGGGTGACGCCGTTCTCGGGCGAGCGGAGGCGGGCCAGGACCTCGTTGGCGATCCACTCGACGGACAGCCGCAACCCCTCCCGCAGCTCGGTGGAGACGCCGACGGCGTGCTTGCCGGACTTGTCGACGAATCCGGCGAGCGGCGCGGCGCCACCCTCCTCGGGCACGCGCAGCGAGTCCGCGCCGAACAGGGCGGCCAGAGTGTCGAGTTCGCCTCCGTTGCGGTCGTCGCGGCGGTTGAGCGCGGCGTCCAGGTCGGCGGCGAGATAGCGGCCCTCGTGCCAGGCGAGCCGGTCCGCGAGGACGATGACACCACCGGCGAGGAGAAGGACATAACGCGGCGGCTCCTCGCCCTCGAAGAGGAAGTCGGTGACCGCCTTGGCGTCGGTGAGGCGGCCGGACGCCTCCAGCGCCACCGGGTGCAGCAGGCGGCCCGCGCCGTCCGGGTCGAGGGCGGCGTCGGGTTCGGCGGTCCAGCCGCAGGAGACCGCGATCAGGCCCGGCTCGGCGTGCGCGGCCTGGACGCTGTACTCGTGCCCGGCGCGGTGGACGGTCACGGTCTGCTCGTGGGCGTCGCCGTAACCGAGAGCGCGGAGAGTGGCCAGGTGGAGGTCGGTGAGGCGCTTGGGCCAGTCGGCGGGGACGGGCGCGTCCGGTTCGGCGAGGGCGGCGGCGTCCTGCGCGAAGTCGGCGCGGCCCGCGAAGTAGGGGCCGTGCAGGGCGCGCAGGCCCTCGCGGGGCGTGCGGGCGCGGGGCGGGACGGTGGCCGGGTCGGCGCCCGCCGCCTTCGCCGCGGCCACGGCGGCGGAGTGGGCGCGGCGCGCGGCGTCCTCGGCCGTCGCCCAGCGCGCGAGGAGACCGTCCTTGGCCTTCAGGTCCTTCGGCAGGACCTCGGCGAGGTAGTGCGCCGAGAGGTAGTCGCCGTGGTTGACCAGCGAGTCGTACGTCACGTCGGTTCTCCCTCTCCGCACTCTTCGCCACCGGGTGCCTCCGGCAGCGCGCCGTCGGGCGCCGGTTTGTCCAGGACCGCCAGGACCCGCAGCAGCGGCAGGCCCGTGGTGTTCAACTGCTCCAGCAGATGCGCCTGTTCGTCGGCGGTCTCCTCGATCTGCCGCTCCCGCCGGGCACTCGCGCCGGGCAGGGAATCCTGACGCCACTCCTTAAGCCGGTCGCGGTACTCGGTGAGCGGGCCGCTGATCTGCTCCGCCCACTCGGCCTTGTACTTCTCCAGGTGGTCGCGTGCCGCCGCCACCGCCGCCGGGACCAGCGACTGGAGGTGGGCGAGATCGCGGGGGCCGCCGGTACGGGCGAGCGCGGGACCCACACGGGCCGCTGCCAGGGCGTCGGTCATCGGCTCGACGGGGGCGCCGGGCTCGGAGCTGACGGCCATCCAGCGCACGACGGTGGGGCGGCCCAGCGCGTTGGAGTAGATGCCCTGGATGAGGAAGGTGGGGCGGGTGACATGGGGCGAGGTGATGACCGGGGCCTCCTGCCGCCCGAACTGCACCAGGACCTTGTCGGTGAGCCACTCCACCACCGGGTGGATGTCGCTCAGGTGTGAGACGGTGGGCCACATGGAGTCCGTGGCCTCACGCGCCTCTGTCAGCTTGTCCTGCGCCAGTTCCCGGTCGAAGGTGAGGATCATGCGCTCGGCGACGCCCTGCTCCTTGAGGTAGGACGGCGGGAGCGCCTTGAGTCGGCGCAGCAGGTCGGGCGCCTTGTCCGGGGAGAGGGAGAATGAGGGGCGCCGCTTCGCGTCCTCGGCGTACGAGAGGCCGATGGCGTCCTCCGCCCGGTCCGCGTACAGCTCCGCGAACGCGGTGTTCACGAACGCCGCCGTGTCACCGCCGAACAGCGAGGGGACCTCCGCGCGCGGCGGCAGCTCCTCCTCGGTGATGGTGTCGACCTGTCCGAAGAGCCCGGCGAGGTCGGTGTCGTCGGCGGCGGGCGCGGAGGCGAGGAAGTCCTCGACGGTGCCTCCCTCGACCAGCTCCCGGATCAGGCGCCGCTCCTCCTCGTCGGCCCGGTAGTAGCCGGTCTCCGCCTCGGCGGTGCCGTTCAGCTTGTGGGCCTCCTCCTCGCGCGCGAGGAGCTTCTCGGCGACGGTCCGGTCGTCCTTCGCGCCAGGCTGGGAGGAGGTGAGGATCAGCGCCCGGAACTGCGGCTCGTGGCGCTGCCCGTATCGGTCGATACGGCCGTTGCGCTGCTCGATGCGGATCAGGGACCACGGGATGTCGTAGTGGATGAGCTGGTGGCACTGGCGGTGCAGGTTGACGCCCTCGGAGGCGACGTCGCCGGTGAACAGCAGCCGCACCGGGTCGCCCGCGAGGCCGAACGCCTCCCGGCACAGCCGCTGCTCCTCCTCGCTCAGGCCGCCGTGCATGACCCGTACGGCCTTCACGTCCCCGTCCTTGTCGGCGCGGAAGCCGAGCCGTGGGGGCACCACCTTCGCCAGCCACTTGAGGGTGGGCACCCGCTCGGAGAAGACGACGACGCGGGTGGCGCTGCGCGGGCCCACCCCGATCTCCCTCAACTGCTCGATCAGCGTGTCCAGTTTGGCGGAGTCGCCCTGCGCCGTGCCGTCGCCCATGGAAGCGGTGAGGGCGCGCAGGCGGGCCAGGGCGGCCTGTTCCGGGCCGATCGCCGGGTCAGGGCGCAGGCCCTTCTCCCCGGCCTTGCGCACCCGCTCCTCCAGTGCGGCGATACGGCGGGTGACCGTCTCGGCGAGAGCGACATGGGACGACAGGAACGTCTTCAGGACGTTGTACGCGAACAGCGGGTCGGTGCTCACCGAGCCGCCCGGGTCCTGGTCCGCCGTGCCGAACTCGGTGCTGCCGGACGGCGCGGGCAGCCAGTGCTCGGTCAGCTCCGCGAAGATCCTCTCCTCGGCCTCGGTGGCGGCGCAGTGCAGGGACCTGGTGGGGGCCCGGTCCGCCCACTCGGTGCCGATGCCGTTGCGGACCTCGGGGCTGATCTTCGTTCGGCGGATGAAGAGATGGCCGAGGTCGGCGGCCGGGTCGTAGTGGTCCGGGTCGGCGATCGCCGCCGGGTCGAGGAGGGTGATGAGATCGGCGAAGGACCGCTTGTCACCGTTGTGCGGGGTGGCGCTGGCCAGCAGCAGGGCGTCCGTGCGCGGGGCGAGGGTCTCGGCGAGGGCGCGGCGCTGACTGCCCTGGTTGATCAGGTTGTGCGACTCGTCGATGACGACCGCGTCCCACTGGATGCGCTCCAGGTGGTGCCGGTACTGGCCGATGTTCTTCAGCGTGTCGACGGAGATGATGACGCGCTTGTAGTGCGTGAAGGGGTTGCGGCCGGCGGGGATCTCCCGCTGGATGCGCTGGATGCCCAGGGAGTCGAGCCGCACCAGCGGAATCGAGAACCGGGTCCACAGCTCGTGCTGGAACTGTTCGAGAACGCTCTGCGGGGTGACCACCAGGATGCGCTCGCCCCGGCCGCGCCGGATCAGCTCGGCGAGGGTCAGCCCGATCTCCAGCGTCTTGCCCAGGCCGACGACGTCGGCGATCAGGATGCGCGGACGGAGGTTGCGCATCGAGAGGGCGAGTTCCGCCGGGCGCTGCTGGTAGGGAAGAGGGTCCAGCAGGAAACTGTCGGTCAGGGCGAGACCGCGCTCGGACTGCGGCAGCGGCGTCTTGCGCAGAACCGCTTCGAGGAACAGCCGGCCCCGGCGGAAGTAGGAGGAGGTGTCGGGCACCAGAAGCGTCTTCTCCGGCTCCAGAAGCTCGACCTTGTCGATCCCGGTGAAGAAGACGGCCTCCTCGTCCCGGACGAACTCCGAGACACCGATCGCCTCGATCTGGTCGCCGTCGTCCGGGTGCCCGGCCCGGACAGCGGTCCTGACCAGCCACTCCTCGTCCCGTACGAGAATCTGCGCGCCGGGCGGATACCGGGTCTCCCCCTGCTGTGCCACCGGTGGCCCCTCCATCGTCCCTGCCGTCGTCATGCCGTACGCCCCGCCTTTTTACCGCCCGCCGCGCTGCCGGTCCCGCCGTCGTCGGCTGGGTCACCCCGCATGCACATGCCTTGTGCGTGCCGTTGGGTACGTGGAGAACGCGTCGCGATCAGTGCGCCGCAAGTGTTTCACGCGGCGCGCGAGGGCTGTGCCGATATGCCAGGTCACGTGTGGGACGGGCCTGCCGGAGCCGTTCGGGGACGGGCCCGTTCAGAAACGCGCCTCCCGCGCGTAGGCCGCCCGCAGCTGCTCGGCGATCCGCAGCGGTGCGGAGGGACGGACGCCGGTGCGCGCGGAGGCGGCGTCTCCCGGCGCCGCAGCGGCCGACGGCACCGGAACCTCGGCAGGCGGGGCATCGGACGGGGCAGCGGACCAGTAGTCGTCCGGTTCGGCATCGTGCTCGGCGTCGGACCGCTCGCCCCACGGCGCCTCGTCGTCCTCCCGCGATGCCACGTCCACGACGGTCGGTGTGTAGCCGGTCCACCCCTCCGGGAGGTCATTCGTCGTGGACGGCTCGGGCAGTTCGACAGCGGGGGTGCGGTCGGTCAGCCGGCGCTTGGCCTGGGCAGCGGTCAGGCCACGGTCGGCGATGACGGCCACCAACCGCTGGGTGACCTGCTCCAGCGTCGGTCGGTCGGCCGGGTCGAGCGCGAGCATCGCGGAGACCAGCGGCACGAGCTCGGACGGCAGGCCACTCAGGTCGGGCGGGGTGGCCGGGTCCTCGATCTTGAGCGCGACCGCCTGCCAACTGGGCCCGGTGTAGGGGTAGTGGCCGGTGGCGGTATACAGCAGGACGGCGCCGAGAGCGTAGACGTCGGCCGGGTGGTCGAGCTGGTGCTCGCCCCGAGCCTGCTCGGGCGGCATGCACAGGACCGAGCCGACGACCACGCCGGTCGCTGTCAGCGTGGAGCGCCGCTCCGCGAGCACGGCCAGACCGAAGTCGATCACCTTGGGGCCGTACGAGGACAGGAGGATGTTCTGCGGCTTGAGGTCACGGTGCAGCAGTCCGGCCTCGTGCACCGTGCCGAGCCCCTCGGCGAGCAGCGCGCCGAGGCTGGCGGTCTCGACGAGCGGCAGCGGCCCGTGCCCGCTCACGTACGTCAGCAGGTCGGGACCGGCGACGAACTCGACCGCCAGCCAGGGCCTGTCCGCGTGGGCGTCCGCCGCGACGAACGACGCGATGAACGGCCCGTACACCGTCTTGAGGCTGTCCACTTCGAGCAGGAAACGCGCCCTGCCGTCCTCATCGAGCACCGACGCCTTGATGACCTTGACGGCGACCTGGAAACCGGCGGCCGACTCACCGAGATAGACCTGGCCCATCCCGCCCGCGCCGAGCCGGCACACCAGGGTGTATCCGCCGATGCTCCGCGGGTCGTCTTCCCTCAGTGGCTCCACGGGCTGTGGGCCTCCCCCTGTGTGGTCCCGGCTGCCTAGCCCCCCGGCCGGACGTCCGCTCCGCCGCCCGGGACACGCACCGGAAGTGTAAGCGAGGGCCGGTGCGAGCCGCGTGGCGCTCACACCGGACGGAGCCCCCGCCCTAGCGCCTCAGGCGGGGTCTCGGTCCTGCCAGCGATCCCGGAACCAGGTGAGTGTCCCAATCAGCAACTCGCGGTTGCCGCTCTCCGCCAGGTGCGCGAGGCGGAAGCTCGGCCGCAGTTCGAGCTTGCCCTCGGAGATGCCGACGTCCTCCAGCGCGTTGAGCCGCGCGACCCTGCGGGAACTGTGCGGGGACGGCCTGGAAGATCCTGTTCAGGTTGTTCGGCGGCACCCGGCAGATCGTCCGGCGCACGAGGAAGCTCTCGACGTCCGAGGTGGGTCCCAGGGTATGGATGGGATCGTCATGGCGTGCCTCGGGAGATGTGCCCCAACTGCAGGGTTGTTCTCTTCACCTACCTGCTGCACGTCGACGACTGATCCGTCATCCCGGAAAGGAGCGTCCAGTGAGATTGACAGCAGAGTCCGTCCGATTCCTGAACGAGGAAGTACGTGCCCCTCGCGGGCTTCCCGAGGTCGACTCGATCGAATTCCAGTCAGAGGCGGGGGACCTGGTCGAGCTGCTCATGGAGGAAGGGGAGGGATGCACCCTTCCTTGCTACGGAGGGAACTACTACGGATGGACCCTGCTCTCGGTCTCCCGAAACGGCTGGACGTCGTCCCCTGATGGGGACGAGTTCATCCACATCGCGGAAAACCAGGACGCTCCCTGCGCGATCGTTCTGCGTCGTGACCGGAGGGTGGGGGTCTCGTGGACCGGCGAATATCTGGACATGTTCGCCGACTTCGCGGAATGCGTGGAGCCGGTGACGCTGTGGTCGACGATGCAGGGGGCCCGAACTCCCGCCCCGCTGAGTCTGAGACCTGCTCCTGAACGCATGACCCGCCAGGCCGGTCCCGAAAGGTGAACGGGCAGCCCTGGCTTCCGGCATGAGGTGACCGGCGAGCTGATGCAGCCGAGAAGCACCCCCACGACGCCCGCCTGCGGCCCCACAGGCACGGCTGCTTTCATGGCTGCGTACGTAGCCGCGCGGTCCTGTTCGAACCGGTATGGACCGGGGTCCGGCGAAGCCCGTCGACCTACGAGAAAAGGCCCCTGACCCGCAATTTCGCTGGAAGGGCCCTGAGCGGCAGACGAATCGGGCTGTGCGCCGGGTTCTGTCCCCGGCGCTCCGGGCGACGGCCATCCACGTACGAGATCAAGCCAGTTCAGACTCATCTGCGTTGCGCCTGCAACGCGAGGTGCGGAAAGATGTTCGACGAACTGTGTGTCACACGTGCCGCATGAGTACGCTGCAGTGATCGCGTAGCGCCACTGCGCAACACGCTTACGGGGGTAGGGGTATGAAGTTCGACATGGGTTCGACGACCCTGTCGGAGCTCGGGAAGAGCACCGTCGGGTCGAGTGAGGATCTGGGCACGCTGATCAAGTGGCTGATCCAAGCGGCGGAGCCGCTGGAGGGGAAGTTCAACGGGGCGGGCAAGGCCGCGTTCGACACCTTCAAGCTGAACGCCGACGAGATCACGGCTGCGCTGAACGGTTCGCTGAGCGCGATCCTGGGCGGCCAGTCCGGCATGGACACCGCGTTCGGGACCGGTGACGTGGAGCTGGAGGACAACGCCCATCAGAACATGGGTGCCGCCAACTTCGACGCGGCTCGCTTCGGCGCGCGCTGACCACTGGGCAGCGCAGGAGCCGCGCTTTCGTCGGCCGTTCGCCGTCGGCCGTTCGCCGTCCGCTGTCCGCTGTCCGCTGTCCGCTGTCCGCTGTCCGCCGTAGCCACCTTCACCGTCACCGTTGTCACCGTTTCCGAGGGGGAATCCGACCATGGGCCAGAATCTGGACCGCCGTTCGTACGACACCGGCGCCTCCGGCGAGGTGCAGATCAGCCTGCACTCTGTCATCGGGCAGTTGGAGCGCGTTCTGACCGACCGCGACCGCGCCGTGAAGGCCGCGATGGCCGACTTCACCGCGGACGGCGTCGCCGACGAGTACCACGGCAAGGAGGCCCGCTGGCACCGTGCCGCCGGTGAGGTCCGCGAGATCATCCGGCTGGTGCGCACGACGATGGAGCAGAACGACGGGACCGCGCAGACGACCTTGGCCAAGGCACGGGCCGCCGTCGACAACATCGGCTGACACCGGGCAGTAACAGGGGGAAGGGAACGGGGGGCTGACACATGCCTGCGTGGGACATCTCGCCGTCCGGGGTTCAGAGTGTGGTCTCGAACGTGAGTGACGTCATGAAGGTCCTGGACGAGATTGTCCAGGCGTACTCGGGTGACGTGCAGGGCGCGGCCACCTCGGCGGGGACCCTCGCTCCGGGTGGGGCGAGCGGTGGACACAAGGGGCAGACCGGGTTGGTGGCCGCAGCGCTCGCGGAGTTCATGGAAGGCACGGCTGACGAGCTGAAGTTCATCGGCGAGCGCGTCGGCAAGTCGGTGGGCGGCGCAGTGGAGGCCACCGTCGCGTACCGGGACGGCGACCTGGAGATGGCCGCGGAAGTGCAGCGGCGGGCGGCCGGCCTGATCAGGCCCGACATGCCGGGCGGTTGGAAGGCCGGCCGCCTGTGATCAAGCCGGAGTCCATTCCGCTGTTCACCGGTGACCTCGGCCGGCTGGAGCAGCACACAGACGCCCTGCGGAAAGAAGCGGACGGCATCCGCCAGGCCGGCGGGGAGGCGCATCGGCAGTTCCAGCGCCTGTCGGCCTTCTACCAGGCGCCGGAGGCGGAGGACCTCTTCGCGTCCACCACGCCCGTGCGCGACACCTCCGACAGGTTCGGCGACAAAGTCGCCACGGTGGCCGACGCGCTGCGGACGTACGCGGCGGAAGTCGCGCCGATCGCGAAGCGGTTGGAGGCACTGCAGAGCCAGGCATCCGCCTTTGTGGCGGGGCTGAAGACCAGCGACGGCGCCTTTGACGAGAACTGGACCGATGACGCGGACAAGGTCTCGGAGCATCAGGCTCTGATGCATGACGTGGCCGTCGCGCAAGCTGCGTTCGCCGCTGCCGAGATCGCCTGCAACAACAAGATCACCGCGCTGGTCGGCGGCACCCAGTACGTGATGAACACCGGGGCCAAGCAGCTCATACCCCGTGGTGCCGAGCTCTACGGCTACAGCGCCGAGGTACTGGACCAGGCGAAGGAACTCCCCTGGGGCACACCGGTCACCCAGTCGCACGACTGGTGGGACCCGGACGACCTCGGCTACTACGCCAAAAGCTTCTTCTGGGACGGCATCATCGTCGACAACGTCTGGGGCACCATCGACGGCCTCGCGACCCTCGTCGGCTTCCACGGCTCCGACAGTGCCGGGCAGGCCTGGGAAGGCTTGGTCCGGGCGGTGGTCGGGGCCGAGACCTACCTCATGGAGTCCGGCGGCCAGAAACCCACCGGGATCTTCGCGTCCGACTTCGCCCAGGAGAGCAAGGGATACGCCAAAGAGTTCGCCAAGGGCTTCGTCGCCTGGGACATGTGGGAAGAGAACCCCTCCCGCGCCGCAGCCACCGTCGTCTTCAACGGACTCACCCTCGGTGTCGGCCCGCTCAAGGCCGCCTCGGCAGGCAAGGCCGGCGCGGCGGCCAAGACCGCTGCCACGGTCGCGAAGGTCGGCGAGGTCATCGACCCGCTCGGCGCCGCGGTCAAGGTGACAGGGCATGCCGTTCCGAGAATCGCCCAGGTGACCGAGAGCCTGCGTGGCATCAACAACGTGCCCGCACTGCGCACCCCGCACAGCGTTCTGGAGTTCTCCGACAACACCGGGCGCTCCGTGCTCGTCCTCAAGGACGGTGAATTCATCGTCCTCAAGGACGGCAAGATCGTCACCGATAGTCCGATGCCGAAACGCACCACCACCGCCCAGGGCACACCGGAGCAGGTGCCTGCGGGGGAACGGGAGCTCGCCGGGGTCAGCGCGTCGTCGCAGGTCCCTGGAGCGACCTCCCACACGGGACACAACCTTCCGCCCCAGGCCGGTGCCCATGCCGACAGCACAAACGGTGCAGCGGGAGACGCTACGCACGAAACGCCCGGTCACTCCGGCGAATCCGGCGGCGGACACACGACCGAGCATGGCGGCGCCGATGGCCGACTCGGCGACACCGGAGACAATGGCTCCGGCGGCCAGAGCCACGGCAACGGACCTGTCGGCAACCATGGCGGGACTGACAGCAATCCTGCTGCTGCACCGCACGGGTCGTCGCCCGTTGGTGATAGTCGGCCCATGCTTCGAGGCGGTGAGGCTGAGCAACGGGTCCGTGACGCGGTCAAGGGCATCCCGGGCAAGAAGAGGCCCAAGCCGAACGTCCTTGACAGAGTGCTGGAAAGGCTCGCCACGGAACCCGACGGGCAACGGATCGCCGAGATCATCGGTTCCGGGCAGTTCAATCTGAGCGACGAGTACGGGCAAGTCGTATCCTCCTTGGGGGCGAACAGAGCGCAAATGTTCCAGCCGGGAGCCGACCAGCTCGTCTTCGCGGATGACCTCGTCAAGAGCGGCGTTCCTGCGCACACCATCGACTTCGAGCAGAAGTACCCACCCGGCGCCGATATGGACATTCGCATCGCCGACGAGTCCGGGGACGTCTACGCGTACCAAATGAAGCATCTCAACGACCCACAGGACCCGGTGAGCGAAATCACGAGGGGCAAGTACTTGCTTCAGCTGGCGAAATCCGAAGCGGACCATCACATCCTCCTCGTGGACGGGGGCCGGGGGACACGCGCGGAGTGGATGTCCAACGGCTCCTACGATGCCCTCATGGACATCCACCATGGTGGACGCGGGCCGAAAGGCGAAGGCATCACGTTCGTCATTCGCCTTGCGGACGGAACCCTCGTCGTCCCGCCAGGAAGCAAGCTCGACCCCAAGGACATGCTGTGATCACGTCTGTACCAATCGGTGACTGGACGTGGGAAGTCACGCCAGGCACCGGCGAGATCCGGACCGTGCGGGCCGCAGAGACCGCACTGGCGGTCTGGTCCGTCCTGGCCGGGCACGAACTGGCGACCCCAGTGGGCAAGGTCAGCGTCTCGGTCCGGTCGCTGAACGACACACGGGATGTGCGTGTCCGGGCCGATGGCCTGGAGCTGGAACCGGAGCCGTTGGCACCTGGAACGCCCCTGTCGCGTGCTGTGACCGAGGCGGATTCTCTCGAAGGAGATTTCGTCGTGGGCATTCGCATCGAATGCCCCGGCTACTGGCTGGAACCAGGAGCCAAACACCGGGCGGAGAAATTGTTCGTCATCCAGGTGGATATCTGGAAGAGCAGTCTGCTCGTGGTGACGCTGGAAACGTACGCCGACGCATGGTTGACGACGGACACTCGCGACCGGGAGCAGCCCGGCGTCTACGCGGAGAACGCACCCCGGCTCACCGCTGCGTTGGGGGGAATCTCAAGCCTGCTGGGCATGGCTCCGACGGCGGGCGATCCGAACCGCCACGCGACGCCCACGGAGACGGGCTTCGAGGATCCGAGGATCGAGGGACCTGCTTACGACGACTCCTGGGGTACGTTCGAGGTCCCGGCACGATCACGTCTGCTCCGGTCCAGAATTCCGGCGTCCGAGGACGAGTACCAGGAGATCACGGACCACCCAGTGCGTTACTTCACGGTCCAACGCGCAGGACAGACCATGGGATATGTCTGGGCCTCAGTGGGGGACGAAGCTGCCGGCTACGAGCCTCGGACCGCTGCCGGAGTGGGAGCATTCGAAGTGGGTGCCGAGTGGCTACTGCGCCTGCGGGCCGCCCGTGGGCAGGGGCTCAGCGCTCTCGAGGCGCTGACTTGGGTAGCGCAGCGCCCACCGCATCCGGAGACCGGACTTGTTCTTGAGGACATCCCTCAAGTAGCACCGTCCTTGGATGCCCTCGAAGAACTCTCAGGCCGGTACTGACCCTCATGGCTCCGCTGGCTTTGTCAGAAGCAAGCGCCCGATGAGGACCAACATCGAGCCGATCGAGATCGTCCGGGTGCTTGCGGGCGCGGAACTCGCCCTGTGCCTCCCCTCGCAGGGCGGTGACGGCACATGACTCGGCGGCCCACCAGAAAGAGCGTGAAACGTCACTTGGACGTGAAGCGAAACGTCCGAACGATGCCGCCCGATGCGGAAGCCGCTGCCGTTCTGCGGGAGTGGGTCGATGAAGAGGACTCCCTTCTTGACGCTTCGGCGCTGGATCTGTCCCGGGCGGACCTGTCAGGTGCGGACCTCGGCATGGCACTTCTGGCCCAGACGGTCCTCCGAAGCGCCACACTCGTCGGCACAGACCTGTACAGGGCCCATCTGGAAGGCGCTGTCCTCGATGAAGCCGACCTCTCCCGCGCGTCGCTGGTCAAGGCTGAACTCGATGATGCCTCCCTGCGTGGTGCCACTCTGGATGAAACAGACCTGGGGAGCACCAGCCTCTACGCAGTCGATGCCCGGTCGGCCCGCTTCCGGGCGGCGAAGCTCCATGGCGCTTCACTGATCGACGTCAGGCTGGAGGGTGCTGATCTCACCAACGCGTCAGTGCGTGAGACGTCCTTGAAGGCGGTGCTCGACGAGCACACCGTCGTACGAGGGCTCTCCGGCACACTCTTCGGCCCGGCGGTCATCGACCATGCCGGCGAGCAATACGAGTTGAGCGGGCCGGACCTTGAGCAGTGGCTGAACAGCCGCGGGGCGACAGTACGCGTTCTCGGCCCACGCTCTGGTGACATCGCCTACTACGCCAAGTTCAGTGAGGGTTACTCTCGCAGCAACCCTCAGGGCATCGTCAGACGCCGCTTGGTGAACGGCGTAGCACACGACGAGGCATTCACCAGAAACCTGCGCTGGGAACCGACCGAGTACTTTCGGCTCTACGCACTGGGGCACAACGAAGACGACCATGTGCAGATCACCGAAGCGGAAGCAGTCGCCTTCATCGAAGGACTCAAGGACGGCAATACATAGTCGGCCCAGCAGACACGGGTCACGACAAACTGAAAGCGAAAGGCGGGCAGCGGGCAGCCGTGGCAGCGCAGGATTACGACAGTCAGCTCCTCGAATCGGTCTCCGTCCGCCGCCGTCGCCTCCGCGACGCCCTCCTCTTCGGTGCCCAGCGGCAGCGGCGGTCGCTCGATGAGCGGGTGGGGAAGATGTTCGCCGGGGTGGTGATCGCGGCGGTGGTGTGTGCCGGGTGTGTGGGGTGGTCGTTCGTGTCGCACAGGGTCATCGGGAAGAGCCCGTACGGCACGTCTGTGCCGTCCTCAGGCCACAACTCCCCCAGCACTGCCGCACCTTCCGCCTCTTCCTCTCGGTGATAGGTTCGAACGCGTGATGTCCACGGGGTCCTTGAGTCGTTCGGCGACCAGCAGCCGTACGGCGCTCAGCCGGGTCACCCTGGTCGGGGAGCGGCGTCGGGTCGATCTCGTGCTGCCTTCGCGGGAGCCCGTCGGGGTTCTGCTGCCGGAGGTCATGCGACTTCTGGACGACCGCGTAGGGGACCGGCCCGAGTTGCGGCATCTGGTCACACCGGACGGCTCCGCGCTCGCGCACGACAGCACCCTGGAGTCGGCGGGCGTGGCCGACGGGGCCGTGTTGCGGCTCGTGCGGGCGGAGGACGCCCCCTCCGCGCCCGTCGTCCATGACGTCACCGACGAAGTCGCCGACGACCTCGGCGTGCGGGCCTGGCGGTGGCAGCCCTCGGCGCGGCGTGTCGTCGCCGGGTGCGCGACCGTCCTGTGGGCCTTGGCCGCGGGGTTCCTGGCCCGCGGCTCCTTCGCCCTGTCCTCGGTCGGCGCCGGGCTTCTCGTCATTGCCGCGGCAGGCGCCCTGGCAGGTGCCCTCCTCGGGCGGGTCCGGCGGCACGCGCTCGCCGCCACCCTGATCGTCACGGCCGCGGCCCTGGCCGTGCTGGGCGCCTGGACCTGCGCCGACGCCTACGACTGGGGCGGCGCAGTGCGGCTGGCGTGTGTCGCGGGTGCCGTGACGCTCGCGCTGCTGCTCGCCGGGTGGTTCACGCCCTTCGGACGTGGGGCGCTGATCGGTGCCGGGGCTGTTGCCGGTTGTCTTGTGGCGTGGGAAGCGGCTCTCGGGCTGCAGGGTGGGGCAGAAAGTGCCGCACAGCAGGCTCGGGTGGGTGCGCTGCTCGCCGTCGTCTCCGTCGTCATCCTCGGGATGCTGCCGCGGCTGGCGCTGATGGCGTCAGGACTGACCGGCCTGGACGACCGTCGCACAGGCGGGGTGTCGGTCAGCCGGTACCGAGTGGGCACGGCACTCGCGGCCACCCACCGCGGGCTGATGCTGGCCACCGTCGTACTCGCGGCCTCCGCGGGTGCGGCCGGCGTGCTCGTCCTGGGCACCGTGTCGGTGTGGAGCGTGCCGCTCGGCATCACCGTCATGGTGGTGCTCGCCCTGCGGGCGCGGGCCTTTCCGCTCACCGCCGAAGTCGTGGTGCTGCTCGCGGCGGCCGCCATGGTCGCGGTGCGGCTCGCCGTGGTGTGGGGTGACCGGGCCTCGGCCGCCTCAGGCCCTGTCGCCGTGCTCGGGCTCCTCGCCGTCGTACCTCTGGTGGTGCTGGCCGTGGAGCCGGCCGAGCATGTGCGGGTGCGGCTGCGGCGCGCCGGTGACCTGCTGGAGTCCGTGGCCGTGATCACCCTGTTCCCGCTGGTGATCGGGGTGTTCGGGGTGTACGGGCGGCTGCTCGGCACCTTCGCGTAGGACAGGGTGACCGGCGTGGCAGGAGGCGGGGACTGGCAGCGCGACGTGCTGCGCGAGCTCACCGACCCGGAGATGAGGGCCGTGCCCGAGTCCCCGGCGGTCCAGGCTCCTGCCTCCGACCTCCCTGACTCCACACCTCCCCCGGCCCCGGCCTCCCGCCGGCCCCACGCCCCTCAAGTCCCGGTCCCGGCCCCCGAATCCCACCCCACCGTCGACCCCCGCCTCGCCATCGCCCTCGGCAACCCGCAGCACGGTGACTCGGCCGCACGACGCGCCGGGGCCTCCCTGCGCCGCCTCACCACCTCCGCCACCCAGGAGGTGACCGAACAGACCCGGTTCGCCGAGGAATTGCAGTATCCCGTCACCACCGGCCGCGTCATCGCCGTCACCTCGATCCGAGGCGGCGTCGGCAAGTCCACCGTCGCCGCACTGCTCGGCCGTACCTTCAACCACTACCGGCACGATCCGGTGCTCACGCTGGAGGCCGACGCGGCCCTCGGCACCCTGCCGGTACGGATGGGCGCGGACACCGTGCGCTGGTGCTGCGCCGACCTGGCCCGGATCCTGACGCCCGCGATGCAGCTCACGGACATCACCGGCTACCTGGTGCCCGTGACGGACGGCGGCTGGCTGCTGCCCGCGAGTCAGGGACGGGTCGGCGCCCCCATGGACATGCGCACCTACCGGACGGTGACGCTGGCCCTGCGCCGGTACTTCGCGGTGACGGTGGTGGACTGCGAGACACTGCCCGGCGAGGTGGCACGTACGGCGATGGACACCGCCCACGCACGCGTCGTCGTCGCTCCGATGACCGCCGAGGGCATCCACGGCACCCGCCAGGTCCTCGACTGGCTGGGTCAGTTGCCGCACTCCGCGCTCGCCACCACCGTGGTCGCCCTCAGCGCGAACTCTCCCGACACCACCCTCGACCCGAAGACGGCCGCCGCGCACCTGCGCGAGCCGGGCGTGCCCGTCGTCCTGCTCCCCTACGACCGTCATCTCGCCCAAGGAGGCCCCATCCACACCGCCATGCTGGGCCGGAGCACCCGGGACGCGGCCGTCCGTCTGGCGGCCGAGGCGATGCAGCGGGCGGTGAGGGTGCGATGACGCAGCAGGTGATCCACCGGCCCGCGCGCAGCACCCGCCCCCTCGATCCTCCGCCGGCCCGCACGATCGAGGCGCCCCCGAACCTCCCGGAGGGCAAGGTCGGCAACGCCGCCACCGCGCTGCTGCCCATGGCCGGTGTCGTCAGCTCGGTCGTGCTGATGACGGTCATCCGTAACAGCCAGTTCGCCGCGATCGGCGCGATCGTGCTGGTCGTCGCCCTGCTCGGAGCCGTGGCACTGTTCTTGTCCCAGCGCGGCAAGGCACAGCGCACCCGACGCGTGCAGCGTGAGCGGTATCTGGAGTACCTGGAGGAACTGCGCGAGGAACTGGGCGCCGCCGAGCGGGAACGGCGGCAGGCGGCCCGCGAGCTGAACCCGCCGCCCGAGGCCCTGTACGACCTCGTCCGGGACCCGGCCAGGCTGTGGGAGCGGCGGCGCCGGGACGCCGACTTCCTCTCGGTGCGGGCCGGCACCGGCGACGCTCCGGCGCATGAGCTGACCATCGCCCAGAACAGCACCGGCGGCGTCCTCACCCCACCGGACCCGTTCATGCTGAACGAAGCTCGCGCCCTGCAGGGCCGCTTCGGCACGGCCACCGACTGCCCGCTCACTGTGCCGCTGGACCGGGCCGGGAACGTCAGCATCATCGGCGACCGGGACGGAGTCCTCAGGGTCGCCCGCGCGCTGTTGCTGCAGACCGCCGTGACCCACGCGCCGGACGACGTCGCCGTCGCCCTCGGTGCGAGCGACGAGCCGGAGTGGACCTGGGCCAAGTGGCTGCCCCACGTTCTCGATCCGCAGACCTACGACGGACCGGTCGCCGCCCGCCGCATCGCGTCCGACCTGGCCGAGCTGGCCCGGCTGTGCGGCCCCGACCTGCGGCGGCGCGCCGCCTATGCGGCCGAGGTGCGCCGCGGACTGTCCGGCAGGACCAAGGACGCGTTGCGGCTGACCTCCCGGATGCTCGTGATCAGCGACTTCTACGGCGACACCGCGGCCGAACTGCCTCGCCCCGACTCGGCGATCGGGCTCCCGGAGATGGGAGTCACCGTGCTGCACCTGCTCCAGCAGCAGGTGCACGAGCCCGATCAGGTCAGCGTGCGCATCACCGTCGACGGCGACCGCGTCACCGTGGACGACCTGCGCGCTCCTGATCTTCCCCCCGCCCACGGCACGGTCGACGCGGTGGCCACCTCCGGCGCCGAGGGCTTCGCCCGCATGCTCGCCCCCCTGCGGCTGTCGGCCGAGTCGGCGGCCGAGGGCACGCCCGTGTCCGGCCCGGTCGACTTCCCATCGCTCCTGGGCATCGACGACCCGGCCGCCCTCGACCTGCGCCGCCTGTGGGCGCCCCGCGGCGAGAGGGACTTCCTGCGCGTCCCCATCGGCGTCACCGACCGCCACGAGCCGGTGCTGCTGGATCTGAAGGAGTCCTCACAGCTCGGCATGGGTCCGCACGGACTGTGCGTGGGCGCCACCGGCTCCGGCAAGAGCGAGCTGCTGCGCACCCTCGTGCTCGCGCTCGCCGCCACACACTCCCCGGAAGATCTGGCCCTCGTCCTGGTCGACTACAAGGGCGGCGCGACGTTCGCCCCCTTCGCCGAACTCCCACACGTGGCGGGCGTGATCACCAACCTGGAGAACCAGGCAGGCCTTGTAGAACGCGTCCATTCCAGCCTGGCCGGCGAGGTCAAGCGCCGTCAGCAGGTCCTCAAGGACGCCGGGAACATCGCCGACATCGGCCACTACGCCGCCCTGCACGCCACGGCCCGCCCCGACCTGGAACCCCTCCCCCATCTCTTCGTCGTCATCGACGAGTTCGGCGAACTCATCACCGCCAAGCCGGACTTCATCGACCTGTTCCTGTCCATCGGCCGCATCGGCCGCTCCATCGGCGTCCATCTGCTGCTGTCGAGCCAGCGCATCGAGGGCGGGAAACTGAAGGGTCTGGACACCTACCTCTCCTACCGGCTCGGCCTGCGCACCTTCTCCGCCGACGAGTCCCGCACCGTCCTCGACACCACCGACGCCTTCCACCTCCCGCCCCTGCCGGGCTTCGGCTACCTCAAGGTCGACACCTCCACCTACCAGCGCTTCAAGGCCGGATACGTCTCCCGGGCCTACCAGGGACCGGCGCGGCGCGACCAACACGACGCCGAGCCGCTCGCCCGCCCCTATCCGGCGTACAACACCCCTCAGGAGACCGAGGCGGTGGAGGAGCCCCTCGCCACCCAGCGGGAGACCGGCCCGACCGTCCTTTCCGTCATGGTCGGCCAACTCGCCACGGCAGCACCGCCGGTACGACGCATCTGGCTGCCCCCACTGCCCGACGTCACCACCCTCGACACGGCCGCAGGCCCCCTCCGAGCCGACGCAGACGGTGTGCGTCTCACCGGCGCGAGCGGCCCGATGAGCGTCCCGCTCGGCGTCCTGGACGACCCGGCCCGGCAGTGGCAGCAGCCGTGGCGGCTGGACCTCACCGTCGCCGGCGGGCACGTGGCCGTCATCGGCGGCCCGCAGTCCGGCAAGACCACGCTCCTGCGCACCCTCGCCCTCTCCCTGTCCCTCACCCACACTCCGCACGACGTCGCCGTGTACGGCCTCGATCTGTCCGGCGGCGGCCTGTCCGCCCTCGCCGGACTGCCGCACGTGGGCGGCGTCGCCTCCCGCGCCGACCACGAGCGCGCCGCCCGCACGGTCGCCGAGGTGCGCGGCATGCTGGCAGCCCGCGAGGCACTGTTCCGCGAGCACGGCATCGACTCCGTCGGCCAACTGCGTCACCTGCGCTCCGAGGGACGGCTGCCCGGCCTGGCCGCCACCGACATCGTGCTGATCATCGACGGCTTCGGTGCGTTGCGCGAGGAGTTCGCCGACCTCGACGACGCGGTGGCCGACCTGCTCAAGCGCGGCGGCGGCTACGGCATTCACGTCGTCGCCGGCATGCTGCGCTGGAACGACGTCCGCATCGCCACCCAGTCGATGTTCGGCACCCGCGTCGAGCTGCGCCTGAACGATCCGGCCGACTCCTCCATCGACCGCAAACTGTCCGAGACCCTCGCCCCGGACACCCCCGGCCGCGTCCTGACCGACGGCAAGCTGTTCGCGCAGGTCGCGCTGCCCCGCATCGACAACCGGCCGGAGACCGGTGACCTGGGCCCGGCTCTCGAGCGTGCCGCCCGCACGATCCGCGCGTCCTGGCACGGTGAACTCGCCCCGCCCGTACGCGTACTGCCCACCCGCCTGCCCGTGGCCAAGTTGCCGTCACCGGCCACCGAACCGGCGACGATTCCCGTGGGCGTCGACCAGGAGAGCCTCGCGCCGGTCCTGCTCGACCTGTTCGGCATGGACCAGCACCTGTTGATCCTCGGCGACAACGAATGCGGCAAGACCAACCTGCTCAAGCTCATCGCCACCCAACTCGTCGAGCGCTACGGCGACAAGGAACTCGTCTTCGGCGTCTACGACCCCCGCCGCGGCCTGCGCGGCGTGGTCCCGGAGCCCTACCGCGGCGGCTACGCCCACAACGCCAAGCTCGCGAACGCACTGTCGACGGGCATCTCCACCGAGCTGGAGAAACGCCTGCCGGAGACGGCGGACCCCGACGCTCCCGAGACCGGCGAACCCGCCTTCACCGGGCCGCGCATCGTGATCCTCGTCGACGACTACGACGTCCTCACCACGGCCGGCCAGCAGCCCCTGGCGCCCTTCCTGCCCTACGTCTCCTCCGCGCAGGACATCGGTCTGCACTTCGTCATCGCCCGCCGCGCCGCCGGATCCTCCCGCGCGCTTTACGAACCCCTCCTCACCACCCTGCGCGAAACCGGCACCACCGCCCTCGTCATGACCGGCGACCGCAGCGAAGGACAGCTCTTCCCCGGCCTGTACGCGTCCCAGCAACCGCCCGGCCGGGGCACACTCGTGCGCCGCGGACGCCCCCACCAGCTCATCCAGACCGCCCTCGCAGACGAAGAAGGCCCGTGACCAAGGACGTCATCGCCCTCACCCCCGAGATGCCGGACCTGCCCACCCTGCTCGCGGGCCTGTACGCCGGCGGCCCCGACCTCGGCGTGAACACCACGGCCGACGGCGCAGTCGTGCAGCTCTGCGCCCGCGACGGCCGCCCCCTGGTCTCGGTCGAGGCGCCCATCCTCGTCCAGGTCCCCGGCGAGACCACTCGCCTGCTGGACCACGCGGTCGCGGACGGGCCGGTGTGGTGGACCGAGGCCCGCGCCTCGACCGCCGTCGCCGAGGCGGCTCGCCTCGCGGGCTCCTTCGCCGGCCGCCTGGCCACCGCGCTGGGCGGGACGGTATGGCCGCCGGAGGCCGCCACCACCGACGTCGTCCCCCTCACCAGCGACGTCTCCGCGGCCCCGGCCACCGGCAGCCCTGCCGTGGATGTCCTCACGGCCACCACCGCCGTGGTCATCCAGGACCGTCCCCTGATCGCCATGACCAGCTGGCTCTCCGACGCCCTGCGCAGCGCCGCCGGCGCCGAGCGCGCCCTCCAGATCGTCACCCCGCCCACAGCACGCCTCACCCTCCCCACTCGCACGGCGCTACGCGGCCTGCCCAACCGCTGGGTCGTCCAAGACCCCGACCACGGCTACTACGACGGCCTGTCCGGCGCCGTACTCCACTGGAAGAACGGCACCTTCACCCCCGTACACGACGAGCAGGGCGCCACCAGGGCCGCCGAGGCCTTCACACCCGCCCCCGACACCGGGGACCGCCAGCTGATCCTCACCCTGCGCACCCGCCACCCCGCCGGCGAGAACCTGGTCCTCGGCCACGCCCTCGAAACCGCGTTCCGTCACCTGACCGGCGCACCACCCGCGGGCTGGAGCACCGCCGAACCGGTCAACCTCCCATGGTCCACGCGCCAGTTGACCGACCTGGCCCGTACCCGTGCGCCCCGGCCCAGCTGGCTCGTCGCCGTCGGGCACCCCACCCGGCCCGCTCTCGCCACCGTCCGTGTGCTCCGCACACCGGGGGGAGTCGAGGAGGACATCACCCTCGCGCTCGGCTACGGCAGTGACGAGACACCACCCCTGGACGCCATCGAGGAACTCGCGACCGTGCTCGACACCGAGCACGGTCTCTTCACCCTGCTCACGACCGTCCGTGCGGCCCGCCGCGACCTCACCGTCCCGCCGTCCCTCGAAGCCCCGCCCGTTCCCGTCGCATTCACGCTCGGCAGTGCGGAAGCTGAGGCTATCGGTCAGGCCCGTGCCGGGCATCCGCCCCTCGGCCTCATGCCCACGCGCCTCGGTCTCGCAGGCAAGCCCTCCCTTCACTACCCCCTGGGCGACGGAACCGACCCCGACGCCTGGAGCACGTTCCAGCACCTCATCCGCCACCTGTTCATCCCCCGGCAGACTCAACGGAACTGATCGCCAGGCTCCTCTCCAGCGGAGAGTCAGGTGAGGGCGGGATGTACCCCGACACACAAGAGGTCCTTACGACTTCGGACTGCCGGATTGAGTGCCCCCACTCTCCTGCTCAGGAATCAGTGTCGGGGCCGCTACCGGAGTACACGTCGAAGCATACGGCTCGAACGGTTTCCAGTTCACTCAGCACAGAAGCACCGGAATCACCGAACCGGGAAATGCCGCATTCATACCCAACCAGAAAAGGGGTGGCTGACGAGAGCAGTGAAACGAAGCTAACTCCCGCCAACCTGACTCACTTGACACATAGGAACAGGACCCAGCCGTGACCAACGCCCTCACGCGTCTGCTTGAGATCGCGCCAGCGCCGAGCGAGCCCCGCCAGAAGGACTGGGACGAGGTCGAGCGCAGCCTTGAGGTCGAACTGCCCGCCGACTACAAGGAGTTCATCCACATCTACGGAGGATGCAACTGGGACGACTACCTGTACGTCCTGGAGCCTGGCTGCCCAAATGAGAACTACGACCTCATCGAATGGGCAGAGAACCAGGCCGAAGACCTGGAAGACCTGTGGGAGTTCGAAAAGAAGCCCGCGGAACTGGAAGTCGAGGGATCCAGAGTCATCCCATGGGCGACCACGGACAACGGAGAATGCCTCTATTGGCTTGTTCGGCCTGGCCGCGAGCCGGACCAGTGGACTGTCATGGTGAACGAGGCGCGCGGCGACCGCTGGGAGCATTTCCCCGTATCCTGCACGCAATTCCTCGCCTCTTCCCTCGACCGAGAGCTGCATTCGAGCATCCTCTCGTCCATGTTCCCCCGCGCATCACATGAATTCCGACAGCTGCGTGCGGTATGACGAAGCGGCGCGCAAGTGAAGCTGACAAACGCGCTGGGGGCTGACGGACAAGGAGTATTCCTCCGGGCGAGCATGCCGTCCGTCTGGCACGCGAGACTGGCAACGACGGCCGTTAAGCCCGTACTCGACAGTCAGCCCAGGCCGCGCAAGCCGCCGGGCCAAGACCGCCCCGATGCCTGCGGCTCCAGCACCATGCTCCCCGACGGGGCGGCTCTCGCGAGCGCCCAGCCCAGAAGCCTCGCGTTCCCCTCCGCTCCAGGGACTCTTCAGAGACTTTCAGCTCTGTCCGAGGGACTTCCGGGGGACTTCGTGCCGCCTGACCCGGCAAGCTCCTGAAAGATCAGAAAGAACCTCCGTCGCAGAACGGAGGTCCTCTCCAAGGCGAAGCCGCAGGTGGCGGCAGACGAGTCGGGCTGTACGCCGGGTTCTGTACCCCGGGACCTCGCGGTCGTCGGGGCGACGGCCATCCATCTAGGGCCGGCGTTGCCACCGGCCTCGTGCGGTCTACCCGCGGACTCGGGCGGGCAGCCCTCGATCGTCCGCGCAGGGTCACCTCCGAAAAGGCGGCCCCTCTTGACCTTGCTCCGGGTGGGGTTTACCTAGCTGCCCAGGTCACCCTGGGCACTGGTGGTCTCTTACACCACCGTTTCACCCTTACCGAGGACCGAGGTCCCCGGCGGTCTGCTTTCTGTGGCACTGTCCCGCGGGTCACCCCGGGTGGCCGTTAGCCACCACCCTGCCCTGTGGAGCCCGGACGTTCCTCGGGAAGCTCCCCGTCAGGGGGACTCCACGCGGCCGTCCGCCCGGCTCGTCTGCCGTGTCGACCATGGTACCCGCCGGATGTCCCGCTTCGACGCCGCGGCCGTGGCCAGCACCGAGCCCGCCAGGATCAGGGCGAAGGCGACACCGATGCCGAGGGTCAGCTCCTCGTCCAGGAGCAGCGCGCCCGCGGCGACCGCTACCGCCGGGTTGACGTACGTGATCACGCCGGCCCGGGTCGGGCCGACCTCCTTGATCAGCTCCAGGAAGGCCACGAACGCGATCGCGGTGCAGATCACGCCCAGGCCGGCGAGGGCGGCCAGGACCTCGCCCGACGGCATGGTGGCGGGCCTGGTCAGGAACGCCGCGGGGGCGTAGACGACGGCGGCCAGCGTGAGGCAGGGGGTGATCAGCTGGAGGGTCGGGACGTCCTTGAGGTACCGGGCGGCGATCAGGGGGGCCGTGGCGTAGCCGACGACCGTCACCAGCACCTCGGCCATCGAAAGTGCGTCACCGCCGGTGAGATGCGGCAGAGTGAGGACCGTGACGCCCGCGAGGCCGAGGGCCAGGCCCGCGATGCGGCGGCTCCCCACCCGCTCCCCCGCGCCGAAGAACCGCGCCAGGAGGAGGGCGACGATCGGCACGCCCGCGATGAGGAGTCCGGCGGTGGAGCTGGACAGGTGGCGTTCGGCGTCGGTCAGGGTCCACCAGGGGCCGACGATCTCGATGACGGCGAAGGCCAGCATCGGCTTCCAGTGCGCCCGCACGGTAGGGCCGAAGCCGCCCTGGCGCAGGGCGAAGGGGAGCAGGAGTGCGGCGCCGAGGGCGCAGCGCGCGAACACCACCATGGACGGGGACAGCTCGTCCACCGCCACCTTGATCATCAGGTAGGGGACGCCCCAGATCAGTCCCATCAGGGAGAACAGGAACCAGCCGCGTGCAGTCATGCGGTGAGTCTCGGGCGTCTCACCCCCGGGTGTCTTGAACGCTGTTGCGGTACGCCGCCGGGGTCACTCCCAGCACCCGCCGGAACCAGCGGGTGAGGTGCGCCTGGTCGGCGAAGCCGACGAGGCCCGCGACCTCGGCGGGGCGCAGTCCGGTGTCCAGGAGGGCGCGGGCCCTGGCCACCCGGTGCTGGGCGAGCCAGGCGTAGGGCGGTACGCCCATCGTCGTGCGGAAGGCGCGCAGGAGCTGGTAGCGGGACAGGCCCAGTTCGGTGGCGAGGGCGGCCAGGGAAGGGGGTTCCAGCACTTCGTCGGCGAGGCGGTCGCGTACGGACCTGGCGATGTGGTCGGCGCCGGGCACCGTGTCGCTCGCCGACCGGGCCGTGGAGTGGCGGCGGGCCAGGGCCGTGAGCAGCCACGGCAGCCGGGACTCGGCCTCCAGGGGGTCGGGGCAGGCGCTGATGTCGGTGTGGGCGGCGCGCAGGGCTGACGCCAGCTCCGGGTCGTGCAGGACGGGGTCGCGGAAGTGCGGGAGGCCGCCGCCGAGAGTGCCGTCCGTGAGGAGGGCCGGTTCCGCGTAGAGGGCCTGGTAGGCGTAGCCGTCGGCCGCTGCCGGGCCGCCGGTGTGCATCTCGCCGGGTTCCAGGACGACGATCGAGCCGGGGTAGGAGTGGATGTGCCCGCCCCGGTAGGCGATGACCTCCGAGCCGCCGACGGTGACGCCGACGGTGAACTCGGTGTGGGCGTGGGGCGCGTAGACGTGGCTGTCGAAGTGGGCGGTGAGGAGGTCGAGGGGCGGGCCGGACCGGCCGAGTCGTGCCCTGGTCCATCTCGCCTGTTCCCGTGTCCCCATGTCGCCCACCCCCGCCCACAGGGGATCAGAGGAGATCCGCGGTGTCCAGGTCGAAGGCGAAGGGTTCGGGGAGAGTGAGCGGTCCGCCGAAAGTCGTGGTGGAGAGCAGACCGTAGTCGTTCTTCTCCAGCCCGGTGAACAGGGTTACCGAGGAGGCGTCGCGGTCGACGAGCAGGTAGAAGGGGATACCACCGCGGGCGTAGCAACGGCGTTTGGTCACACGGTCGATATCCGACCTGGTGAAGGTCACCTCCAGCACCATGGTGACTCCTTCGCAGGGCATCCATGGGGGCGCTCCCCGGAAGAGCCGTGGTGCGTGAGCAACGATCGTGCCATCCGGAATGACATGGTCCTGAGGATGCCCGTCCGCGTGCCCCAGCTTCAGGCCCTTGTTCCCCGAGAACTGGATGTCGAACTCGGAGCACTGGTGGAGCTGGCGCACGATCCTGCTGACGCAGTGCTCATGGTGCCCGTCCGGCAGCGAGGTAAGGACGAACTCGCCCTCGATCAGCTCCGCCCGGAAGCCCTCCGGGGTGTCCAGATCGACGAACCAGTCCAAGAGCAGCTTCTGCGTGTACGCGTCCTGCGCCATGGTGATGATGGCCCTCCGATGATCACTGACCAGAGTGGGACCCGGCGGAGGTCACGTCCGCGGGACGGGAGGTCGTTCCCTCGATCGTGTTCTCTTGACCTTGCCGCAGCGTCAACGTCTTCACTGGTCGTATGCGGATCGGAGAACTCGCCGCCGTCGTCGGCGTCACCACGCGGGCCGTGCGGCACTACCACCATCTGGGGCTGCTGCCCGAGCCCGAGCGGCGGGCCAACGGGTATCGGGAGTACGGGTTGCGGCATGCCGTCGTGCTGGCGCGGATCCGGCGGCTGACCGAGTTGGGACTGGGGCTCGCGGAAGTGCGGGACGTGCTCGCGGACGACGCCGGGAAGGACCTCGTCGAGGTGCTGACCGAGCTGGACGAGGATCTGGCGCGGCAGGAGGAGGCGCTGCGGGAGCGGCGGTCGCGGTTGCGGTCGCTGCTGGACGCGGAGGGCGGGGTGCCCGCGGAGGGGCCCGTGTCGCCCGAGTTGGCCGCGTTGTTCGCCGGGACCGCGCATCTGTCGGATTCGCCCATGGCCGTCAAGGACCGCGAGATCATGGCGTTCCTGGAGACCGCCATGCCGGCGGGGGCACGGGAGCAGATGGTGTCCTCGATCGGGGAGGCGCTGGGGAGTCCGGGGGCCGTGGCACGGGCCGGTGAGGCCTACGCGCTGCTCGACGCGCTCGCCTCTGCCGAGCCGGATGACCCGCGCGTCGACGAGGCGGCCCGGGCGCTCGCCGGCTGCATCCCGCCGGGGCTGTTCCCGGAGGCCGGTGAGCTGGACCGGGACGACGGCTTCCTGCGCGCGTTCTACGACGACCTCTCCCCGGCTCAGGCGGAGGCCGTCCGCCGTGCGCTGCGGATCCTCGCCGAGGAGCGGCGATGAGGGTCGGGGGGCTGCTGGTGCGGCACGAGGTGCGGTTGCTCGCGAGTCTTGTCCTGTGGGTGGCCCGGCGTACGCACGGGACCGGCGGGGGCCGGGCTTTCGGGTATGCGGGCGGGCAGGGGGCGATGATGGCCGGGTTCGGCTTCGTGTGCCTGGTCGAGACGGTCGCGATGTCCGTGCTGCTGCGGGACTGGCCCGCCGTGCACGCGGCGGTTCTCTTCCTGGACGTGTACACGATCGTGTTCGTCGTCGCACTGCACGCCTCGTCCGTCGTACGTCCGCATGTGCTGGACGAGGACCGCGGCGCGCTGCGGATCCGGCGATACGTCCATGTCGACCTGTGCGTGCCGCTGGAGCGGATCGCCTCCGTGCGGCGTGAGCTGCGGATGACGCACGAGCGGGTGGACGGTGAGCTGAGCGTCGAGGTCGGCTCGCAGACCACCGTCACGATCGAACTGACGGAGCCGGTCACGCACGCCAGCTTCCTCGGGCGGCAGCGTGATGTGCGGGTCGTCCGCTTCCACGCCGACGACGCCGACGGCCTCGTCCGCGCCGTCGGCGGCGCCCTCGGCCGGGCCCGCGTGTGAGCTCCCCGTACGCTGTCGGCGGAGTTCGATCGAAGGAGTACCCGTGCTCGTCCTGCTGCCGCCGTCCGAGGGCAAGGCCTCTTCCGGCCGCGGTGCCCCGCTGAAGCCCGAGTCGCTGTCCCTGCCGGGGCTGTCCGCCGCGCGGGAGGCGGTCCTCACCGAGCTGGTCGAGCTGTGCTCCGGCGACGAGGAGAAGGCACGCGAGGTGCTGGGGCTGAGCGAGGGGCTGCGGGGCGAGGTCGCCAAGAACGCCGGCTTGCTCACCGCGGGGACCCGGCCGGCCGGGGAGATCTACACGGGCGTGCTCTACGACGCGCTCGGGCTGGCGTCCCTCGACACGGCCGCCAAGCGGCGTGCGGCGCGCTCACTGCTCGTGTTCTCGGGCCTGTGGGGTGCCGTGCGGGTGACGGACCGGATCCCGTCGTACCGGTGCTCGATGGGTGTGAAGCTGCCGGGGCTCGGGGCGCTGGGCGCGCACTGGCGTACGCCGATGGCGTCGGTGCTGCCGGAGGTGGCCGGGGGTGGGCTGGTGCTGGATCTGCGGTCCGCCGCGTACGCCGCCGCCTGGAAGCCGAAGGGCGAGGTGGCGGGGCGCACGGCGTCGGTGCGGGTGCTGCACGCACCGACGCGGAAGGTGGTCAGTCACTTCAACAAGGCGACGAAGGGACGGATCGTGCGCGGTCTGCTGACCGCCGGGGCCGACCCGAAGGGACCGGCCGAGCTGGTGGAGGCGTTGCGGGATCTCGGGTACGTCGTGGAGGCGCAGGCGCCCGCGAAGGCGGGGCAGTCGTGGTCGCTGGATGTACTGGTGGACGAGGTGCACTAGCGGCTGTTGCAACATGCGCAATGACCTTTGCGCTCTGTGCAGACCGGCGGCAGGATGACGCCATGGCCTCCCCTTGCCCTCCCCTGCACGCCTCCGTGCTGGACCTCGCGCCCGTCGTCCCCGTCGTCGTCGTCGAGGACGCCGCCGACGCCGTACCGCTGGCGCGGGCCCTGGTGGCCGGCGGGCTGCCCGCGATCGAGGTGACGTTGCGGACGCCGGCGGCTCTGGAGGCGATCCGGCAGATCGCGCGGGAGGTGCCCGGGGCCGTGGTCGGGGCCGGGACGGTGATCGGCCCGGAACAGGTCGCGCAGGCGGTGTCCGCGGGGTCCCGCTTCCTGGTCAGTCCTGGTTGGACGGACGTCCTGCTGGCGGCGATGCGGGCGTCCGGGGTGCCGTTCCTGCCGGGGGTGTCGACCGCGTCCGAGGTCGTGGCGCTGCTGGAGCGCGGGGTGCGGGAGATGAAGTTCTTCCCGGCGCAGGCCGCGGGCGGCACGGCGTATCTGAGGTCGCTGTCGGGGCCGTTGCCGCAGGCGCGGTTCTGCCCGACGGGCGGGATCGGGCCGGACTCCGCCCCGGACTATCTGGCGCTGCCCAACGTGGGCTGTGTGGGCGGGAGCTGGATGCTGCCGCAGGACGCCGTCGCGGCCCGCGACTGGGGCCGGGTCGAGGCGCTGGCCCGTGCGGCGGCGGCGCTCAGCGCAGGTGGGACGTGTCGTTGAGGAGGCGGACGCTGGCGTTGCCGTCCGCGTAGTACGCGACGACCGAGAGGGACGCGGCGGACAGTTCCATGCGGAACAGGGACTCCGGCGGGGCGCCCAGGGCGAGCCGGACGAGCGTCTTGATCGGGGTCACGTGCGTGACGAGCAGAACCGTTCGGCCCGCGTGGGCCGCGACCAGCTTGTCGCGGGTGGCGGCGAGCCGGGTGGCCGTCGCCGCGAAGCTCTCGCCGCCGCCGGTGGGTTCGGCGTCCGGGGAGGCCAGCCAGGCGTCGAGGTCGTCGGGGTGGCGCTCGCGCACCTCGGCGAAGGTGAGTCCCTCCCAGGCGCCGAAGTCGGTCTCGCGCAGCCCGTCGTCGATGCCGACGTCGAGCCCGAGCCGGGCGGCGACGATCCCGGCGGTCTCCCGCGTACGGGCGAGCGGCGACGACACGACGGCCTGGATGGTGCCCCGCCGGGCCAGCATCGCGGCGGCCCGCTCGGCCTGCTCCCGGCCGGTGGCGGAGAGGGAGGGGTCGGTTCCGCCGCTGCCGGAGAACCGCTTCTGGGGCGTCAACGGCGTCTCGCCGTGGCGCAGCAGTACGAAGGTCGCCGGGGCTCCCATATCGGCGGGGGCCCAGCCGGGCGCGGCGACGACCTGGGCGGCCCGGGCATCGGCACCGGCACTGGCACCGGCACCAGCACCAGCACCAGCACCAGCACCAGCACCCGCAGTCGCAGCACCGCCGACAGCCTCCGCCGCACGCCCGGCCCGGGCATCG
The DNA here is from genome assembly GCF_042955185.1 of Streptomyces sp. NPDC012474. NCBI lineage: Bacteria > Bacillati > Actinomycetota > Actinomycetes > Kitasatosporales > Streptomycetaceae > Streptomyces > Streptomyces sp. NPDC012474. Next base: position 869,937 of record NZ_JBIBEP010000001.1, on the reverse strand, counting down.
ACACCGGCACCGGCACCAGCACCCGCAGTCACAGCACCGCCGACGGCCTTCGCCGCACGCACATCGGCGTCAGCCGTCGCCGAGCCGGAGACGGCCCCGTCGGAGACCGCCCCGCCGTCGACGGTCCACACATCCGCCTCGGCCCCAGCCTCGGCCGTCGTACCCCGCGTATCGGGCGGCGCCGCGGCCCGCGCGGCATCCGGGTCCGTGCCGGACGCCGTCGCCGACGCGCGGCCTGCGGCCAGAGCTCCGCGCACCCGCGCCGCACCCGCCGCGGCGTCACCGGGTGGGCCGGAGGGGGCGACGGCCTCAGCGCGCCCGGCACCCCCGGCGGCCGTGTCCAACTCGGCCGTGGAGGTCGACTCCGACCACCGCTCGCCCCTGGCCCCCGCGTCCATCGCCTCGTTGGCCAGCCGGTCCGCGTGCTTGTTCCGCGCCCTCGGCATCCACTCGTACGTCACCTGTCCGGGCGGGAAGACCCGGGCAGCCTGCGCCGCCAGTGGCTTCATGTCGGGGTGCTTGATCTTCCAGCGGCCCGACATCTGCTCGATGACGAGCTTGGAGTCCATCCGGACGTGGACCGTCGCGGCCGGGTCCAGTTCCCGGGCGGCGAGCAGGCCGGCGAGGAGACCGCGGTACTCGGCGACGTTGTTCGTGGCGACGCCGATGTACTCGGCGGTCTCCCGCAGGGTCTCCCCCGTCGCCGCGTCGCTGACCACGGCCCCGTAGCCGGCGGGCCCCGGGTTGCCCCGTGAGCCGCCGTCGGCCTCGACGATGAACTCCCGCACCGGAAGGGCTCCCTGAAGGCCTAGAGACCGGACTCGGACGTACGCACCAGGATGCGGCGGCAGTTCTCGCAGCGGATCACCGTGTCGGGCGCGGCCTTGCGGATCTCGGCCAGCTCGGTGATGGCGAGCTCCTGCCGGCAGCCCTGGCAGCTGCGTGCGTACAGCTTCGCCGCGCCGACGCCGCCCTGCTGCCCGCGCAGCTTGTCGTAGAGCTTCAGCAGGTCGGCGGGGATCGAACCGGCGATGACCTCGCGCTCCTTGGTGACCGTGGCGATCTCGCCGTCGATCTGCTCGAAGGCGGCGTCGCGGCGCGCGGTCGCGTCGTCGACCTTCGACTGGACGGAGGTGACGCGCTCGGTCAGCTCGGCGACCCGCTCCTGCGCGGATTCGCGGCGCTCCATGACCTCCAGCACGACGTCCTCCAGATCACCCTGCCGCTTGGCGAGGGAGGTGATCTCGCGCTGGAGGTTCTCCAGGTCCTTGGGGGAGGTGACGGCACCCGAGTCGAGGCGCTGCTGGTCGCGGGCGGCGCGCTGACGCACCTGGTCCACGTCCTGCTCGGCCTTGATCTGCTCGCGGGCGGTGTCGCTCTCCTCGGTCTGCGCGGCCACGAGCAGGTCGCGCAGCTGGGTGTGGTCCTTGGTCAGCGACTCGATCTCCGCGTGCTCGGGCAGCGACTTGCGCTTGTGCGCGAGCTGCTGGAGGCGGACGTCGAGGTCCTGGACGTCGAGGAGTCGGATCTGGTCGGCGGGCGCGGCGTTCAGTTCGGGGCTCCAAGGGGGTCGGAAGTGGCAGAGGCCGCGTGCGCGGTCCAGGGGTCGGTGACCGTCTTCGAGACGTGGACGCGCAGGTCCCATCCGTGCCGGTCGGAGATCTCGTCGAGCTGGCTCGCGGCCAGCTCGCACCAGGGCCACTCGGTGGCCCAGTGCGCCGCGTCGAGCAGCGCGAGGGGGCTGTGCGCGCGGGCCTCCGACACGGGGTGGTGGCGCAGGTCCGCGGTGAGGAAGGCGTCGACGCCGGCCGCGCGCACGTGGTCGAAGAGGCTGTCGCCGGAGCCGCCGCTGACGGCCACCGTGCGGACGAGCGCCTCGGGGTCGCCGGCGACGCGGATGCCCTGCGCGGTGGCGGGCAGCCGCTCGGCGGCGCGGGCGGCGAACTCGCGGACGGTCATCGGGTGGTCGAGGGCGCAGAGGCGGCCCAGCCCCCGGCGGCCCTCGGGGTCGGTGGGGTCCGGGACGAGCGGCCCGGTGACCCTGAGGTCCAGGGCACCCGCGAGGGCGTCGGAGACACCCGGGTCGGCGGTGTCGGCGTTGGTGTGGGCGACGTGCAGCGCGATGTCGTTCTTGATGAGGGTGTGGACGACACGGCCCTTGAAGTGCGTCGCCGCGACCGTCGTCGTGCCGCGCAGGTAGAGCGGGTGGTGGGTGACGAGCAGGTCGGCGCCCAGTTTCACCGCCTCGTCGACGATCTCCTGGACCGGGTCGACGGCGAACAGGACGCGCGTGACCTGCTGGTCCGGGTCGCCCGCGACGGTGCCGACCGCGTCCCAGGACTCGGCCCGCTCGGCGGGCCACAGGCTCTCCAGCGCGGCGATGACTTCAGACAGACGGGGCACGGGAGCAAGGCTACCCGCCTGATCTGTGGCGTTGTACCGCCACCGCCCGCTACCGGCACCCCTGGCCCCGCTCAGCACAATCGCCACCTTTTCCTCAGGCGAATCGTTCCTGGAACACCCTTATGTGTGAAGTCTGCCGCGGGGGAATTCCCCGCGTGTGCGTGCGAAACCTACGTTCGTCACTGGAGGTGACCGAACGATGACGGCCTGTGTGATCGAGCCTTCGGCGGGACACGAGGACGCGGACGAGGACGGGTCCCGGCCGCCAGGCTGCACGCTCACCGCGGACGGCGCCTACGGCGCGCGTCTCGCGTCGGCCGGCGGCTCCTGGTTCCCGGAGCGCTGGACCCTGGACGGCCATGAGCCGTACGCGGTGCCCCTGCCGCGCAACCAGCCGGAGGAACCCGGCACGGAGGTGCAGCCGATGGGCGACGGCCGGGTCCTCATCCACCGGGTGGTGGCGGGGCGGCACGCCTTCGCGCTGCTGTACCCGACCGGGCCCGGCACCGGTGAGCTGCCCCTGGGCGCGGTCGAGTGCCGGGACGAGACCGCCCGGCTGCGGCTGCTGCCGCCCGCCCCGGGCGGCGAGCGGGCCTACGCCCTCGCCGTCGGGCCGCGCACGACGTCGGTGTGGCTGGTGGCGGGCGGCGCCTTCGGCCCCGAGCGGCTCGCCGAGCTGCCCGGCCGCTGCTCGGGCGGGGTCTGGCTGGACCGGACGGCACGGCTGCTGGCGCTGGACCGGGAGACCGGCGGCCGTGTCAAGACCGTCGTGGTGGACCTGGAGGGCGGCGAGGTGTCGCCGCTGCTGCAGATCGCCGCCGAGAGCGACGACCGGCTGCTGCTCGCCGACCACGACAGCGGGCTGCTGATCGTCCGCTCGGACGCGCCCTCGCCGGGACGGGGCCGGCTGGGCTGGGGTGTCCTCGGCAGCACGCTGCCGGTGCGCTTCCCGGAGTGCCTGCGGGTGCGGGACTGCTCCGTGACACCGTTCGCGATCCAGCCGGGGCAGGTGCTGACGCCGGAGAGCTGCGCGGTGGCGCTGCGGGTGGACGGGCCGAGGGGCAGCTGGGTCGGGGTCTGGCGGCCCGCCGAGCGGCGGGTGCACCATCTCCGGGCGCCCGAGGGGTGGCTGGCGGGCACGGGCCTGTGGACGCCGGAGGGGGTGCTGCGGCTGCCGTACGCGACGGAGGCCGTGCCGTGCGGTGTGGCGCGGGTGAGTCCGCCCGGGGCGGTACCGCCGGAGCCGGACCCGGCGCCCCCGGTTCCGGAACCCCCCGGGGACCCCGAGCAGCCCCAGCACCCCCAGCACTCCGGACAGCCCGTGCACCCCGAGCAGCACCCCGAGCACCCCGAGCACCGTGGACACCCCGAACACCCCGCGGAGCACGAACCACCAGCCTCACCTGCGCAGTCCGCCCCGCCTCCCACCCCTTCGGCGCCCCGCCCTGTGCCCCTTCAGGAGGCGCCGTTGGGACGCCTTGTAACGAACTAGTGCCGGTTGGCGTGGCCGCCTGGATCCGAGGTCAGGGGTGCCGGTTAGACTCACCCGGCTGTAAAAAAGATCATGTTGACGGGGTGAATTCCACCGATGAACGACGCCAGCACGACCCAGCCGCGTACTGCCCCCAAGGACTCCGACGAGTTCCGTCCAGGGGGGACCTCCACCGTCCCGCAGACCTCCTCCTCCGGCCCCGGCCGGCACCGTGGTGAGGTCTCCACGCAGGACGGCGAGAGGGCTCCGCGCGGGCGCCACCGCAAGCCGGTGGCGGAGACCGAGCAGGCCGTGACCGCGGCCTGACGGCACGCCGGTCACCAGACGGCGAACGGCCCTTCCCGCCACAAGCGGGGAGGGCCGTTCCATGTCACCGACCGTAACTCACCCGCGTCTCAGCCCCAGCACCTCCGCCGCCGCGAACGTCTCCCCCGCGGGCCGGTCCGCGTAGTACGGCCCGAGGACGGATTCCAGTTCGTCGTACGTGAAGGTGTCCTGCTTGCTGTCGAACCTGGCGGCGACCCGCGGCCGTTCGACGACGGCGACCATCCCGCCGTGCACCACGAGGAGCTGCCCGTTGACGTGGGCGGCGGCGGGCGAGGCCAGATACCCGACCAGCGGGGCGACATGCTCGGGGGCGAGCGGGTCGAGGCCCGTGCCGGAGGGCTGCTCGACGCCCGCGAAGACGTCCTCGGTCATACGGGTGCGGGCGCGGGGGCAGATGGCGTTGGCCGTGACGCCGTACTTGCCGAGGGCGAGGGCGGTGGAGGTGGTGAGGCCGACGATGCCGCCCTTGGCCGCCGCGTAGTTGGGCTGCCCGGCGGAACCGGCGAGGAACGCCTCCGAGGAGGTGTTCACGATCCGTCCGAACACCGGCTCCCCGGCCCGCTTGGAGCGCTCCCGCCAGTGCGCGGCGGCGAACCGGGTGGTGTTGAAGTGACCTTTGAGATGCACGCGGAGGACGGAGTCCCACTCGTCCTCGGTCATCGAGAAGACCATGCGGTCGCGCAGGATGCCCGCGTTGTTCACGAGGATGTCGAGCGTGCCGAACGCGGCGACGGCCGACTCGACGAGCGTGCGCGCCTGGTCGAAGTCGGAGACGTCGCCGGTGTGCGCGAGGGCGGTGCCGCCCGCCGCACGGATCTCGGCGGCGACCTCCTCGGCGGGTCCCGCGGAGGACTCGCCCCTCCCGTCGCGGCCGGGCTGCCCGTAGTCGTTGACGACCACGGCTGCACCGAGCCGGGCGAGTTCCAGCGCCTCGGCCCGGCCGAGCCCGCGGCCCCCGCCGGTGACGATCGCGGACAGTCCCTGGAGCGGCAGCGGCGGCATGGGTCACTCCTCACATCTCGATGCACGTACGCAGGGCGGTCCCGGTCCGCATCTGGTCGAGGGCCTCGTTGATGCCGGCGAAGGGGACCCGGTGGGTGATCAGGCCGGCCAGGTCGATCCGGCCCGCGCGCCACAGGGCGATGGTGCGTTCGTAGGAGCGCAGCACGTCACCGCCGCCGTACATGGAGGGCAGGATCCGCTTCTCGTCGAAGAAGAGCTCGAACATGTTGAGCTGGAGGAAGTCGTCCATGGCGCCCGCGCCGACCACGACGAGGGTGCCGCCGCGCCGGGTGTTGTCGTACGCGGTGCGTGCCGTGGCGGACTTGCCGACGACCTCGAAGACGTAGTCGAAGCCCTCGCCCGCGGTGATCTGCTTTTTGGCGTCGGCGAGTTCGTCGGGCGCGACGGCCCGGGTGGCGCCGAAGCGGACGGCCGCCTCACGCCGGGAGACGACCGGATCCACGGCGACGATCTCCGCGGCGCCCTGGAGCCGGGCGCCCTGGATCACGGAGATGCCGACGCCCCCGCAGCCGATGACGGCCACCGACGAACCGGCCTGAAGGCCCGCCGTGTTGAGCGCGGCGCCGAGTCCTGTCGTCACCCCGCAGCCGATGAGGGCGGCGATGTCGAAGGGCACGTCGTCGGGTATCGGCACCGCGCAGCCGGCGTCGACGACGACCTCCTCGGTGAAGGTGCCGGTGCCGGCGAAGCCGAAGACGTCCCCGCCGGGGCGCTTGAAGTTGGGGGTGCCCGCGTTCATGAACCCGGCCAGGCACAGCTCGGTCTGGCCGCGCTTGCAGGCGGGGCAGGAACCGCAGGAGGGCAGCCAGCACACGACGACCCGGTCACCGGCCCGCAGATGGCTCACGCCCTCGCCGACTTCGAGGATCTCCCCCGCCCCCTCGTGCCCGGGGACGAACGGCGCGGGCTGCGGGAGCACCCCGCTCATCGCGGACAGGTCCGAGTGGCACAGCCCCGTGGCGCGCACCCGGATCCTCACCTTGCCGGGCCCGAACCCCACCGCCTCGACGTCGTCGAAGACCTCCAGCTTGTCCTGGCCGATCTCGTGCAGTACGGCTGCGCGCATGGTGCGGGCTCCCCTCGTACGGCGGTCTGGTCTCAGGTGTGTTCGACGACGGTGTCGGCGAGGACGGGCGCGTCGGCTCTCTCGGCCGCGCTGACGGCGACCCGGGTGGATCCGGGTGTGTGCCACATGCGGATCCGCAGTGTCTCCCCCGGGTAGACGACCCCGGCGAACCGGGTGGCGTAGGACCGCACCCGGGTCACGTCCCCGCCGAGCAGCGTGTCGACGACGGCCTTGAGCGTGATGCCGTAGGTGCACAGGCCGTGCAGGATGGGCCGTTCGAATCCGGCGACCTTGGCGAACTCCGGGTCGGCGTGCAGGGGGTTCCAGTCGCCGGAGAGGCGGTAGAGCAGGGCCTGGTCGTCTCGGACCGGCCGCTCCACGGTCCGGTCGGGTTGGCCGGTGGGGGGTTCGAGGCGGGCGGAGGGGCCGCGGTCGCCGCCCCAGCCGCCCTCGCCGCGGATGAAGATCTGGGCGTCGTTGGTCCACAACGGGCCCTCGGCGTCGGCGACTTCGGTGCGCAGCACGAGGACGGCCGCCGTGCCCTTGTCGTACACGGCGGCGATCCGGTGGGTGGCGGTGGCGGTGCCGGTCGCCGGGATGGAGCGGTGGACGAGGAGGCTCTGGCCGCCGTGCAGGACACGGGCCAGCTCGACCTCGATGCCGGGCATGGAGAGACCACCGGTCACCCCGGGTTTTCCGGCGCCCGCGACGGTGGCGAAGCTCGGCAGGACGTGCAGCCGGGACTCCAGGGTGTAGCGCAGTTCGTCGGGGTCGGTGGCGGGGCTGCCCGCGCCGATGCCGAGGTGGTAGAGCTGCACGTCCTTGTGGTCCCAGGAGAGCTCGGCGGTCCGGGGTCCGGCGGCGAGCGCCTTGGCTGCGTCGATGGGCATGGGGCTCCTGATCGCCGGAGGAATGACCTCGGTACGGCCGTCCGCACCGCCGGCCGCACCGAGGCCGTCTGGGGCCGGGCCGGGACGCGAACTGAAACGCGTTCCAGTCCCGCGCCCTCTGTATAGCCGAGGCCCCGGCACTTGTGAAGGCTCCTGACGCCGTGTCAGATCGGCGTGGCCTCGACGCCCTCGTCAGGACTGGCTCCGCGCGTTACGCCCGCCGGAACAACGCCGTCCAGAGGAAGGACTTCCCGAAGCGCTCGGACTCCTCCGGCTCGTCGCGCATCCGCCGCAGTTCGAGTTCGGTCAGGCCGGAGAAGATCTCCCGCAACGCCTCGGGCGTGTACGCGAGGCCGCCGTGCAGCCCGGCCCCCTCCCGGTAGAAGTCGGTGTCGGACAGTTCCGACCCCATCCCGCCGGGCCCGGCGGCGAAGCACGTGAGGCCGAAGAGCCCGCCGGGTGCCAGGAGTTGCTCCAGGAGGGCGAGATAGCTGACCCTGCGGTGCGGCGGCAGATGGTGGAAGCAGCCGGAGTCGTAGACGAGGTCGTACGGGCCGGTGAGGTCCCTGCCGGCGAGCGCGAACGCGTCCCCAAGGTGGAACCGCACGTTCTCGGCTCCCGTCTCGCGGGCCCGTTCCCTGGCCCAGTCGACGGCCGTCGAGGACAGGTCGACCGCGTCGACGTCGAAGCCGCGGGCCGCCAGGTACAGCGCGTTGCGCCCCGGCCCGCACCCCAGATCGAGCGCCCGTCCGCCGCTGAGCGACCCCCGCTCCACGGCGGCAACCAGGCTTTCGTCCGGTCGGGCCGCGAAGAACGGCACCGGCCGGGAACGGTCGGTGTAGAAGTCGTCCCACCAGGCGGCACCGCGCCCGGTCCACCGATCGGCCTCGGGTGCGAACAGGTCGTCGAGCAGGGCGAGCACGTCGTCGACGGTGCGTATGTTCCGGTCCATCCGGTCTCCCTTCCGCATCCGTTGACGGTAGGCGCGAAGGCGCTGAAAGGCCAGGTCAGGGCGGGTTACCCGACATCGGCGAGAGGCCGCGTCCGGGCCGCCGCCGGGCGGGGAGGGGCCCCGGCGACGGGTCACCCCGCCCCCGGGCCGAAACAGCGGCGGCGCACCCGTGGCGGGTCGTCACGCCCCGATTCCGGGCCGCGCCGGTCGCGCTGATTTCAGACGGCGCACTCATTTCAGGCGGCGTACTGCGGTCAAGCGGCGTACTGCCGCCAAGCGGCGCACTGTTGCGCAGGCGGCGTACTGCTTTCAAGCGCGCCACCGTCTTCAGGCGGCGCACCGATTCAGGCGGCGCACCGATTCATGAGGCGCACCGATTCAGGCGGCAGCCTCCCGCTCCCCCGCGGTCCGCGGCAGCCACAACCACATCAGTGCCACCCCGGCCGCCAGCACCCCGGCCCCCACCCGGAACGCGAGCGCGTAGCCCTCCGTCAGGGCCTGGGGAGTCGCGCTGCCCGCCGACTCGGCCGCCGCCAGGGTGGACATGACCGCCAGGCCCAGGGAACCGCCCATCGTGCGGGACGTGTTGACGAGGCCGGAGACCAGGCCCGCCTCCTGGGGGGCGGCGCCGGACGTGGCCAGGGAGGCCAGAGGGGTCGCGGCCAGGCCCGCGCCGAGCATCATGAGGACGCCGGGGACGAGGATCGCCGTGGCGTAGGAGCCGTCGGACGTCATCGTGGACTGCCAGGCGAAGCCGGCCACGGCGACCACGGTTCCGAGCACGGCGACGTTGCGCGGGCCGATCGGCCGCATCAGCCGGGGCGCGAGCTTGGAGCCGAGGATGACGGCCAGGGAACTCGGCACCAGGGCCAGGCCGGCCTCCAACGGGGTGTAGCCGAGGACGTTCTGCGCGTACAGGGTCATGAAGAACCACATGCAGAACATCGCCGAACCGCACAGGAACATCGAGACGTTCGCGGAGGAGACCGAGCGGATGCGCAGGAGGCCGAGCGGCATGAGCGGACTCGCCGTGCGGGCCTCGACCGCGAGGAACGCCCCGAGCAGGGCCGGACCGGCGAGCAGCGGCAGCAGGGTGGCCGGTGCCGTCCAGCCCGCCGCCTCCGTCTGGGAGATGCCGTAGGCCAGCGTGCCGAGCCCGGCCGTGACGAGCAGCGCGCCGGGCAGGTCGAGCCGACGCCCGTCACCGGCCCGGCCCTCGACGAGGAACCAGGCGGCCGCGCCCAGCACCACGGCCCCGACGGGCACGTTGATCAGCAGTACCCACCGCCACGACAGCGTCTCCACCAGCAGCCCGCCGACCAGGCCGCCCGCGGCGCCGCCGCCGGCCCCGACCGCCGTCCACGTTCCGATGGCCCGGGCCCGGGCCGCTCCCTCAGGGACCGACGCGGTGAGGATCGTCAGCGTCGAGGGCGCCAGCACGGCCGCGCCGAGGCCCTGCACGCCCCTCGCCACCAACAGCTGCCAGTCGTCCTGCGCCAAACCGCCGGCCGCCGAGGCCAGGGTGAACAGGCCGAGCCCCACGAGGAACATGCGCTTGCGGCCGTAGAGGTCCCCGGCCCGGCCGCCGAGCAGCATGAACCCGGCGAAGGCGATGGCGTAGGCGTTCACGACCCACTGCAGGCCCTGCTCGCTGAGCCCGAGTCCGGTCCGCATGGACGGCAGGGCCACGTTGACGACCGAGACGTCCAGCACGACGAGGAACTGCCCGGCACACGTGAGCGCCACGACGAGCCACATCGGCGGCGCCCCGCCCGGACACAGCCGGGACGGCCGGGGCATGCGGAAGGGGCGGGACCGGCGGGACCGGCGGGACGGGCTGGATGGGCTGGCGGTGGCGGTGTCGGCGGATTCAGGCATGGGTGTCATGCTCTCAACCGCCTTGCGCCCCTTGCATCGGGATTTCACCTGGCCGGTCCGGTCCCTCGGCCCCGGGACCTTCCAGAGGCCGGCCCGGCTGGGGGCGGTTCCGGGGGTGGACGGTCATCCGCAGGCTGCGCGGCCGTACGGTGAGCCGGGCGACCTGGCGGATGACCTGGCCCTCGGCGAGTTCCAGCCGTACCGAACGCAGCATCGTCGCGAGCGCCGTGACCATCTCGGTGAGGGCGAGACGGTCCCCCATGCACTTGTGCTTGCCGTCCCCGAAGGGCAGGAACGCGCCCGGCGGAGGCTCCTTCTGCGCGGGGTCCGTCCACCGGTCCGGGTCGAAGGCGAGCGGGTCGGGGAAGCGCTCGGGATCGCGGTGCAGGGCGTGCTGGCAGTAGGCCAGCTCGGTGCCGGCGGGCAGCGTCCACTCGCCGAGCCGGGTCTCCTGGGTACAGCGGCGGGTGACCAGCCAGCCGGGGTGGTGCAGCCGCAGGGTCTCGGTGATCACCCGGTTCAGGTACGGCAGCCGGGTCACGTGGTCGAAGGTGACCGACCGTTCGCCGAGGACTTCGTCCAGCTCGGCCAGGACCCGGGCCTCGATGCCCGGGTGGCGGGCGAGTTCGTACAGCGCCCAGGACATGACCGACGCGGTGGTCTCGGTGCCCGCCACGGCCAGGGTGAGGATCTCGGAGCAGATCTGGTGCCCGGTCAGCGGCTCACCGGTCTCCTCGTCGACGGCGCGCAACAGCATGGAGAGCATGTCCCCGGTGTCGTGCCCGGAGGCCTGCAGTTCCTCGACGGCGGCGTTGACGGTGGCGCGTACTCCGGCCTGGGCCCGGTCGAAGCGGCGGTTGAAGGGCAGCGGCAGGCGCTCGGCCCAGTCGGGCAGCATGATGCGCACACCGACGTCGTTCAGCACCACCGACAGGTCGCTGCGCAGCCGGCGGAAGACGGCGTCGTCGAGGCTGCCGGCGAACACCGTCTTGGCCAGCATGTCGAGACTGAGCCCGACCATCGCCTCGCGTACGTCGAGGCTTCGCCCGGGCTCCCAGCCGGCGACCGTGGCCGTCACCTCGGCGCGCATGATGTCGACGTACCGGCTGATCTCGGTGTGGGCGAACGCCGGTTGCAACTGGCGGCGTTTGCGTACGTGGTTGCGGCCGATGGCGGTGACGACACTGTCGCCCAGCAGCTGGCCCAGCTTGTCGTAGAGCCGGCCCTTGTCGAGGGTGGGGCCCAGCGCCTTGAGCATCTGGTGGATCAGGGCCGGGTCCTGGACCACGACGGTGCGCGTCCCCGGTTGCAGGATGATCTCGACCAGTGGTTCCCGCGTCTCGCGCAGCGAGTCGATGAAGCCGAGGTTGTCGCGCATCTTCAGAGCGTGGCCGATGAACGGAAACGATCCTGCGGCCCGGGGTATGGGGGGAGGCGCAGTGGACGTCACGGGTCATCCCTTCAGGGCAGTCGTGGACGCCCCTATGACTTCCCTGGACTTTCGCCGGCGCAATCCCGCCGCGAAGGTGTCCTGCGCCACGCCCGACGCCGGCCGGGGACACAGGCCTCGGGACCCGGGCCCGCCACGCAACCTCCCGGCAACACCAAGAGAAGGTCAAGTTTTCGTTAGGGTGCCGAAGCAACGGAATAGTTGCCTGGACATACGAGGTTCAGACTCCACGTAACCCGACGCTCCCCGGCCCGGAGGCCCTCCTCGATGACGCAGACGACGACAGACCGCCCCGCCGGCAGAGCGAGCGGGGCCGTGGTCCCGGTGCTCGCCTTCGCGGGCATCGTTGTCGCGGTGATGCAGACCCTGCTCGTTCCGGTGATCAAGGATCTGCCGCAACTGCTGGACACCGCACCCAGCGACGCCACCTGGGTCCTCACCTCGACCCTCCTGTCGGGAGCGGTGGCCACCCCCATCATGGGCCGCCTCGGCGACCTCTACGGCAAGCGCCGCATGCTGATCCTCAGCCTGGCGGTGATGGTCGTCGGCGCCCTGGTCAGCGCGCTCACCAGCGATCTGCTGATCATGATCACCGGCCGTGCGCTGCAGGGCTTCGCGATGGGCGCGATCCCGCTCGGCATCGGCCTGATGCGCGACACGCTGCCCCGGGAGAAGCTCGGCTCGGCGATGGCGCTGATGAGTTCCTCCATAGGCGTCGGCGGCGGCCTCGCCCTGCCCGCCGCCGCTCTGGTCGCCCAGCACAGCGACTGGCACGCCCTGTTCTACGGCGCCGCCGGCCTCGGCGTCCTCGCCATCGCCCTCACCCTGCTCGTCGTGCCCGAGTCCCCGATGCGCGCCCAGGGCTCCTTCGACCTGCCGGGTGCGATCGGCCTGTCCGCCGGGCTCGTCCTGTTCCTGCTGCCGATCACCAAGGGCAGCGACTGGGGCTGGGCCTCCGGCACCACCCTCGGCCTGTTCGCCGCCTCGGCGGTCGTGCTCGTGCTGTGGGGCGTGATGGAGCTGCGCCTGAAGGCCCCGCTGGTCGACCTGCGCACCACGGCCCGCCCGGCCGTCCTCTTCACCAACCTCGCCTCGATCATGGTCGGCGTCTCCTTCTACGTCGTCTCCCTGGTCCTGCCCCAGCTGCTCCAACTGCCGAAGTCCACCGGCTACGGCCTCGGCCAGTCGATGGTCGTCGCGGGTCTGCTCGTCGCGCCGCTGGGCCTGACGATGATGTTCACGGCGCCCGTCTACGCCCGGCTGTCCGCGAAGTACGGCCCCAAGGTCACCCTGATCCTCGGCCTGCTGATCATCGCGATCGGCTACGGCGCCGGCCTCGGGCTGATGAGCGCCGCCTGGCAGAGCCTGGTCATCTCGGTCCTGCTGGGCGCGGGCATCGGCCTTGCCTACTCCTCGCTGCCCGCCCTGATCGTCGGCGCGGTCCCGGCGTCGGAGACGGGCGCGGCGAACGGCCTCAACACGCTGATGCGTTCCATCGGCACGTCGGTGTCGAGCGCCGTGGTCGGCATGGTGCTGGCGAACACCGCGGACAACGTCGGCGGCGTCGAGATCCCGACCATGCACGGCTTCCGGGTCTCCTTCCTGATCGCTACGGGCGCGGTGGCCGTGGGCCTGCTCCTGGCGCTGTTCCTGCCGGGCGGACGGCCGTCGGACAAGCCGCGGTTGCGCGCGAGCAGCGAGGAGGACGCGGCGCTGGAGCGCGCCGAGCGGGTCCTGCGCGGCTTCCGCGGCCGGGTACTGGCCGCCGACGGTGTTCCGGTCGCCCGCGCCAAGGTCACGCTGATCGACCGCCGCGGCCGCCAGGCGGGCGCGACGCTCTCCGCCGAGGACGGCAGCTACGCGCTCGCCGTCCCCGCGCAGGGCGCCTACGTCGTGGCCGCACGTGCCACGGGGCACGGTCCGCTCGCCTCGTCCGCGACCCACGCGGGCGACGAGCGTCCGGTCGACCTGGACCTGCCGCTGCCGGGCGAGACGGTCTCCGCCTGACTCGCCCCCCACCCCTGCTACTCACCGGTACCCCCTGTCGCCCTGCGGCAGGGGGTGCGGCACGATGGGCGCCCTGACCGTCGTACGACCGAGAGGGGAGCCCCCATGCCCGCGGCCCCGAAGCCCGAGATCCTGGCCGCGTTCGAGGCGGCGAAGGGCTTCATGCCCGTCGGTGAGGGCCTGGCGTTGTACGCGGCGGCCGTGGAGGCCGGGCGGCTCGGGCTGCCGCTGCTGGAGGTCGGCACGTACTGCGGCCGGTCCACGATCCTGCTCGCCGACGCCGCCCGCGAGGCCGGGATCAGCGCGCTCACCGTCGACCACCACCGCGGCAGCGAGGAGCAGCAGCCTGGATGGGAGTACCACGACCCGGAGACCGTCGACCCGGAGATCGGGCTGATGGACACGCTGCCCACGTTCCGCCGCACGCTCCACGGGGCGGGCCTGGAGGAGCACGTGGTGGCGCTGGTCGGGCGTTCCCCGCGCATCGCCGCGTTCTGGCGTACGCCGCTGGGGTTCGTCTTCATCGACGGCGGCCACACCGACGAGCACGCCACCGCCGACTACGAGGGCTGGGCCCCGCACGTCGCCGAGGGCGGCCTGCTGCTCATCCACGACGTCTTCCCCGACCCGCGGGACGAGTTCACCGGCCAGGCCCCGTACCGCGTCTACCTCCGGGCGCTGGCGTCCGGCGCCTTCACGGAGGTCTCGGCGACGGACTCGCTGCGGGTCCTGCGCCGCACCGGCCCGGGCATCTGAGAGAACGGCTGAGCGTACGGATCCCGCCTCGCACCGGCCCGGGCATCCGAGGGAACGGCACGCGACACAGCCGGGCATCCGAGAGAACGGCTGAGCGTACGGATCCCGCGCCGCACCGGCCCGGGCATCCGAGGGATCGGCACGCGACACAGCCGGGCATCCGAGAGAACGGCTGAGCGTACGGATCCCGCGCCGCACCGGCCCGGGCATCCGAGGAAACGGCACGCGACACAGCCGGGCATCCGAGAGAACGGCTGAGCGTACGGATCCCGCGCCGCACCGGCTCGGGCATCCGAGGAAACGGCACGCGACACAGCCGGGCATCCGAGGAAACGGCTGAGCGAGCCAATCCCGCCCCGCACCGGCCCGAGCATCCGGGGAAACGGCTGGGCGGGTGAACTGCGCCCTCCGCACCCCTCCCGGTCGGCCCACGGGCGGCGTGGCGCGGCGGCGGGCGACCGCTGCTGCCCAAGGATCCGGGCGCGTGGCACACACCTTCGCAGAGCTCGTGGAGAAGCAGCGCGCGGCGGACGAGGCGTACGCCCGCGTGCGTCATCTGCAGGACGCGTACGGGCCGCCGACCCAGACCAAGTGGAGCGACCAGCAGACCACCACCTGGGAGACGGCCTGGCGTGCCTGGCGGGATCTCGCCCGGGACGTCCAGGCGGCGGTGACCGGGTACGCGAAGCAGGAGGGCACCCCGCGCCAGGAGGTGGAGGCGCGGGTGAAGGAGGCGGTACGGCACGGGGAAGGCGGCGGGAACGGGACGTAGCCGCCGTCCGATCGGGCCGTCCTCGGCCCGTCGCACCCGCTGACGGCCGCTAGGGTGGCGGGCGTGTCGTACGCAGGCCCGGACTTCGAACCTCCCCAGAACCGCCGCCCCCGCCGCGGCCCCCTGACCGTCGCGCTCGCCGCGCTGGTGCCGGGGGCGCTGCTCGGCTGGCTGGTGTACGAGACGGTGGGCGGCCCGGGGGACGACGGGGATTCGGGGCGGGCGGCCGTACGATCCTCCCCGCCCGCCGCGTCGAGCGCCGCGCCCTCCGACGACGCCAAGGAGTCGAGCGCCTCCCCGGAGCCCACGGACACTCCCCCGGCGTCCGCGCCCGCCGCCTCCGGCCCGCTCAAGGGCAAGGTCGTCGTCATCGACCCGGGGCACAACCCGGGCAACTTCCGGCACGCGTCCGAGATCAACCGCCAGGTGGACATCGGGACGAACCGGAAGGAATGCGACACCACGGGCACGTCCACCAACGACGGTTACACCGAGGCGAAGTTCACGCTGGACGTGGCGCACCGGATGCGCACGCTCCTTCAGGAGCAGGGCGCCACGGTGAAGCTGACGCAGGACGGCGACCGGCCGTACGGGCCGTGCGTTGACGAGCGGGCCCGGATCGGCAACCAGGCGAAGGCCGACGCCGTCGTATCGATCCACGCGGACGGCTCGGGCGCCGGCAACCGCGGCTTCCACGTGATCCTGCCCGGTGCGGTCAGGGCGGGCGCCGCGGACACCCGGGCGATCGTCGCCCCTTCGCGCGATCTCGGCGAGAGCGTCGCCGGCCGCTTCGTAGCGGTCACGGGCACCGCGCCGTCCAACTACGTCGGCGACGGCGGCGGTCTCGTCACGCGTAAGGACCTGGGCGGTCTCAATCTGTCAACGGTTCCCAAGGTGTTCATCGAGTGCGGCAACATGCGCGATAGCAAGGACGCGGCGCTGCTCACCAGCGGCGCGTGGCGACAGAAGGCGGCGCGAGGGATCTCCGAGGGAATCGTGAGTTTTCTGCGCGGGTAGTCCCGGACCGGCAGATCCCGGCGGACACCCCGACCGGGCGGACGATAGGGTCCTCCTACGATGAGGGGCCACCCCCGCGCTTCACACCGAGTCCGGACGGCGGCATGGTGACAGCGACGCCTCTACCGACGATGAGACGACCTACGAAGGACCTGAAGTGAATATCCGCTCCCTCACTCGGGGCGACGGCGTGGTGATCGGAGCAGCGGTATTGCTGTTGATCGCGTCGTTCCTCGACCTCTACTCGTTCGACAATGTCCCCGACAGCGTCGACCTCCCCAGCCTGTGGGGCAGCGGCCCGGTCGTGTTCAGCGTCGTGCTGGCCGGGATCATCGGCGCCGCCCTCGTCGTCGTCGCGCGGGGTCTGCCGCAGGCCCCGAAGATCGCGAGCCTGGAACTCGCCCCGTTCGGCATCGCCTTCACGGTGTTCGCCGCGTGGAGCGCGCTCGGCAACATCTTCGACGTGCCCGGCGGCTTCGACAACATCGGCGAGAACGGCAGCGTCAACGCCCCGAGCCCCGGCATCGGCATGATCCTCGCCCTCATCGCCACGCTGCTGATGGCCGCCGCCGCCCTCGCGACCCCCCTCGTCCCGGCACTCAAGGGCGCCCTGCTCCCGGCCCCCCGCCCGGCCGCCCCGCAGCCCTACGGCGCCCAGCCTCCCGGTGGTTACGGCTACCCGGGCGCGCAGCAGCCCGGCGGTTACGGCCAGCCGCAGCCGGGGCAGCCCGGGCAGCCGTTCGGCGGGCAGCCCCAGCAGGCTCAGGCCCAGCCGCAGCAGCCGCCGCAGCAGCCTGCGGGGGACTTCTCCCCGTTCTGGTTCGCGGTGCCGGTGCCGCGGCCGCTGTTCGCGGAGGACGGCTCGCCGACGCCGATCGCCGAACTCGCCCCGGGTACCTGGTACCTGGCCGTCGAGCAGCGCGGTGCGACCCTCGTCGCCCAGACACAGGACGGCCGCCGCGGCGTCCTGCAGGACACGTCGGGCATCCAGCGCGGCTGAGCCTCTCAGCGCCTCTCGGCCCCTCGCCCTTCCGGGCGGGGGGCCGTTGTCGTACAGTCGGCGTCCCCCGTCAGCTGACACACCGTCAGGAGGCAGGCATGCGGCTCGGTCTCGCGCTCGGCTACTGGGGCCGCGGCCCCTCCCTGGGCCACGTGCCCCTGGCGCAGGAGGCGGAGCGGCTCGGCTACGACTCCGTGTGGACGGCGGAGTCCTGGGGCTCGGACGCGTTCACCCCGCTCACCTGGATCGCGGCCCACACCTCCCGCATCCGGCTCGGCACGGCCGTCGCACAGATGGCGGCCCGATCGCCGGCCACGACCGCGATGCACGCCCTGACGCTGGACCATCTGTCCGGCGGCCGCATGATGCTGGGCCTCGGCCTGTCCGGCCCGCAGGTCGTCGAGGGCTGGTACGGCCGCCCGTTCCCCGCCTCGCCGCTCACCGCCACCCGCGAGTACGTCGACGTCCTGCGGCAGGTGCTGCGCCGCGAGGCCCCCGTCGAACTGGCGGGCCGCTTCCACTCCCACCCCTACCGGGGCCCGGACGCCACGGGCCTCGGCAAGCCCCTCAAGCCGATCACGCACCCGCTCCGTCCGGACCTGCCGATCCTGCTGGGCGCGGAGGGGCCGAAGAACGTCGCCCAGACGACGCGGATCGCCGACGGCTGGCTGCCGCTGTACTGGTCGCCGACCCGGCCGGAGGTCTACGGCCCGGCCCTGGCGGAGCTGTCCGAGGGGTTCCTGGTCGCGCCGATGGCACAGGCCCGGGTCTGCGACGACGTCGCCCAAGGCCTGCTGCCCGTCAAGGCGATGCTGGGCTTCTACATCGGCGGCATGGGCCACGCGGCCCGCAACTTCCACGCCGACCTGATGGCCCGCATGGGCTACGAGGCCGAGGCCCGCCGCATCCAGGAGCTGTTCCTCGCCGGCCGCAGGGAGGAAGCCGTGCTGGCGGTCCCCGACGCCTTCGCCGACGAGATCTCCCTGGTCGGTCCGCGCGAACGGATCGCCGAGCGGCTGGAGTCGTGGCGCAAGGGCCCGGTGACGGACCTCCTCGTGCTCAGCCCCGACCCGCACACCCTGCGGGTACTCGCCGAGTTGAACTCCTGAGCGAATCCCCTGGTTTCATCCAGAGTTCAAGGGCAATCCGGAAGGTATGTCCCCTCGATATCGCAACGGTGCGAATCAAGTCGGCACGATCGTGGCGGTCGTGGCCGACATCATGGCCCTGATCCTGGGTCTCTGGATCCTGATGTACCTGCTGGACGCCAACCCCGGCAACTCGTTCGTCCAGTTCATCCACGACGCGGCCCGCTGGCTCGCCGGCTGGTCGCACGACCTGTTCACGTTCGACGAGGCCTGGGCCCGAGTGGTCTGCGGCTACGGCCTGGCAGCGGTGGTGTACCTGTTCGTCGGCCACGCCATCGCGAACCGGGCCCAGCGTCACTGAACACGCCTTCAGGGGCTCGTCCTCAGGGGCGCGGGCCGTGTTCGACATGCGGCTCCGCCGCGTGGGCGCGATCAGCCGCGCACCACCCGCGCCCGCACAACTGGCGAAACCCCCCGAACTCCTAGGCGCAGCAGTCCGACTCAAGTCCCACAGGCAAGTCCCCGCCGAACACCTGACACGTGGCCTCGTGGCCCCCGAGCGCGGCCACGGCCAGCAACAACGACCCCGCGGTCCACGTGGTCAGCTCCCGAGGCCAGACCGCGTCGTCGTCGAAGACGTACCCCGTCCAGTACAGCCCGCTCTCCGGATCCCGCAGATGCCGGATCGACTGCAGGATCTCCAGTGCCCGGTCGGACTCCCCCATCGCCCAGAGCGCTAGCGCGAGTTCGGCGGACTCGCCCCCCGTCACCCACGGGTTGGGAACCACACACCGCACGCCCAGCCCGGGGACGACGAACCGGTCCCAGTCCTCCTCGATCCTGGCCTTGGCCTCCGCACCGGTGAGCGCACCGCCGAGCACCGGGTAGTACCAGTCCATCGAGTACCGGTTCTTGTCCAGGAACCGCTCGGGGTGGCGCCGTATGGCGTGCCGCAGCGCACCCGCCGCCAACTCCCAGTCGGGTTGCGGCTCTTCCCGCTGCTCGGCGATGGCGAGTGCGCAGCGCAGCGCGTGGTGGATGGAGGAACTCCCCGTCAGCAGGGCGTCCGTCGTCTCCGTACCGTCGTCGTCGCGCCGCCAGCCGATCTGCCCGTCGGGCTGCTGGAGGCGGAGCACGAACTCCACGGCCGCGTACACCGCCGGCCACATCCGGTCCAGGAACGCGTCGTCACCGGTGGAGAGGTGGTGGTGCCAGACGCCGACGGCCATGTAGGCGACGAAGTTGGTCTCCCGGCCCCGGTCGGTGACCGCGTCGGGCTCGCCGTCGGTGTAGGCGGCGTACCAGGAGCCGTCCTCGTTCTGGTGCCGGGCCAGCCACAGGTAGGCGCGCTCGGCGGCCTCGTGTTCTCCGGCCGTGTCGAGGGCCATGGCCGCCTCGACGTGGTCCCACGGGTCGAGGTGGTGTCCCCGGAACCAGGGGATGGCGCCGTCCTCGCGCTGCACGGCGAGGATGCCGGCGACGGTCGCGGCGGCCTCCTCCGCGGTGAGGACCCCGGGCAGGACCAGATGTTCCGTCCGGGGAGTGGTCACTTGGTGTCCGCCCCGGTGTCGGCCAGACGCGGCAGGTGCGGCTTGGTCGCGTACGCCACGAAGCTCTTGCCGATCAGCGGGTTCAGCGCCTGCTCGGCGACCTGGGTGGCCAGCGGTTTCTTCATGATGTCCCAGACGAGCAGCTTGTGGTACGCCCGCACCGGCAGCGCCTTGTCGTTGTCGACGCCGAAGGCGCACTTGAGCCACCAGTAGGGCGAGTGCAGGGCATGGGCGTGGTGCGAGCCGTACGGCTCCAGGCCGGCCTCGCGGATCTTCTCCACCAGCTCGTCGGCCTTGTAGATGCGGATGTGGCCGCCCTCGACCTCGTGGTAGGCGTCGGAGAGGGCCCAGCAGACCTTCTCGGGCCCGTAGCGCGGGACGGTGACGGCGATGCGCCCGCCGGGCTTCAGCACCCGCACCATCTCCGCGAGGACGCCCTTGTCGTCCGGGATGTGCTCCATCACCTCGGAGATGATCACGACGTCGAAGGACTCGTCGGGGAAGGGCAGCGCGAGGGCGTCGCCCTCCATGGCCGTGGCGGTGGCGCCCTCGGGGGCCTCGCCGGCCTCCTTCATCGCGGCGAACCACTTCGCGACCTCGCGGATCTCCTCGGCGTTCTGGTCCAGCGCCACGACCTGCGCGCCACGCCGGTAGCACTCGAAGGCGTGCCGGCCGGCACCGCAGCCCAGGTCCAGGACGCGGTCGCCCGGGGCGAGCGGGAACCGGGAGAAGTCGACGGTCAGCACGTGGCCCTGCTTTCGGAGTTGACGCCTTCTACATCTGCCGGGGCCGCGGGGACAGCACCCGCTGTACCCGCCGGGGCTACGCCCACAGCACCTGCCGTACCTGCCGGGGCCGCAGGGCCAGCACCACCTGCTGTACCTGCCGGGGCCGCGGGGACAGCACCACCTGCTGTGCCTGCCGGGGCCGCGGGGACAGCACCACCTGCTGTGCCTGCCGTGGCTACGGCCACAGCACCCGCCGAGGGGGCCGAACGGCCGGACGCCCGCGGGACGGTGCGAGCCCCGGCCCGGTCGATCGCCTCGCGGTAGCGGGCCACCGTGCCCTCAGCGGCCCTGGCCCAGGTGAAGTTCCGCAGGACCCGTTCACGCCCCGCCGCGCCGAGGCGGGCGCGGAGCTCCGCGTCGCCCAGCAGCCGGCCCAGGCCCGCGGCGAGCGCGCCCGCGTCGCCGGGCGGTACCGCGAGGCACGTCTCGCCGTCGCGGCCGGCGACCTCGGGTATGGCGCCGCCGGTCGTGGCGAGCAGGGGCGTGCCCGTCGCCATGGCCTCGGCGGCCGGAAGGGAGAAGCCCTCGTAGAGCGACGGCACGCACGCGACCTGCGCCGAGCGGACCAGGTCGACGAGTTCCGCGTCGGAGATGCCCTTGACGAACTCGACGGCCCCGGCGAGGCCGTACCGCTCCATCGCCTGGGCGACCGGCCCTTCGGTGGGCCGCTTGCCGACGACGACGAGATGGGCGCCGGGGTGCTCGGTCCGCACCTTGGCCACTGCCTCGACGAGATGCACCAGACCCTTCAGGGGCACGTCGGCGCTGGACGTCGTCACGATCCGGCCCGGCACGACCGGCACCGAGGGGTCCGGCGAGAACAGGTCGGTGTCGGCGCCGATGTGGACCACGTGGATGCGGTCCCGCCGGACGCCGAGGTGGTCGATGATCTCCTGCTGCGAGGTGCCGGACACGGTGAGCACGGACGGCAGCCTTCGCGCGACGCGCTTCTGCATGCGTGTGAAGGCGTACCAGCGCCGCACCGACAAGCGCCGCTTGCGTCCTTCCGCGGCGTCCAGCTCCAGCCGCCGGTCGACGGTGATGGGGTGGTGGATGGTCGTCACCAGCGGTGCGCCGACATCGCCCAGCAGGCCGTAGCCGAGGGTCTGGTTGTCGTGCACGACGTCGAACTCGCCGCGGCGGGCGCGCAGATGGCGGCGGGCGCGCAGCGAGAAGGTCAGCGGTTCCGGGAAGCCGCCCGTCCACATCGTCGCGACTTCCAGCGCGTCGATCCAGTCGCGGTACTCGCCGCGCCCCGGCGTGCGGAAAGGATCCGGCTGGCGGTACAGGTCGAGGCTGGGCAGCTCGGTGAGGCTCAGCCCGTCGTGGCCCTCGTCGAGGACGGGGTACGGCTGGGCGCCGATGACCTCGACGCGGTGGCCGAGGCGGGCCAGTTCGCGGGAGAGGTGCCGGACGTAGACGCCCTGTCCGCCGCAGAACGGGTTCCCTTTATAGGTGAGGAGCGCGATGTTGAGCGGTCGCAAGCCGTCGGCAGCGGGGCCCTCCGTGGCCCCGGCCTCCCTGGCCTCAGCGGTCACTCTCGGCCCCCTTCTCCCTGCACTGTCCCGCGAGATTACGCCGGGACGCTAATCTAGAACAAGTTTCAGACTTGATCGTTCGGAGGCTCTGAATCTACCGGCAGGTAGGGGTGCTGTGAGCAGTGGATCAGGTGATTCACGCCACGACGGCACCGTGCCATGCTGTGTGATCACTCGTCCTCACGGACGGTCACGGAACGGGACCGACCCATGCCCGCGGAAGCCAAGGTGAGCGCCAAGGTGAACAAGCCGGCCAAGGTGGAAGCCAGAGCGGCAGCCCCCGTCTCCCCGCCCCTCACGGAGCGGCAGGAGGCCCGCCGCCGCCGCATCCTGCACGCGAGTGCGCAGCTGGCCAGCCGGGGCGGCTTCGACGCGGTGCAGATGCGCGAGGTCGCGGAGTCCTCGCAGGTGGCGCTCGGCACGCTGTACCGCTACTTCCCTTCCAAGATCCATCTGCTGGTCGCCACCATGCAGGACCAGTTGGAGCACATGCACGGCACGCTGCGGAAGAAGCCCCCGCAGGGCGAGACGGCGGCCGAGCGGGTCGCGGAGACACTGATGCGGGCCTTCAGGGCACTGCAGCGCGAGCCGCATCTGGCCGATGCGATGGTCCGCGCGCTGACCTTCGCCGACCGCAGCGTGAGCCCGGAGGTCGACCAGGTCTCCCGCCAGACGACGGCGATCATCCTGGACGCGATGGGCCAGGAGAACCCGACCCCGGAGCAGCTCTCGGCGGTCCGGGTCATCGAGCACACCTGGCACTCGGCGCTGATCACCTGGCTGTCGGGCCGCGCCTCGATCGCCCAGGTGAAGATCGACATCGAGACGGTGTGCCGTCTGATCGACCTGACGGCACCGGCCGCTCCGTAGGCCCCCGGACACGACGAGGACCTACGAGACGGGTTCCCTTCGCCGGCATGGTCCGGATCAGGTACTGGGGGTCGCCTTCCGGGCGCCCGGCCTTACGGCCCTGCGTCCTTCCGGCCTCTCAGCCCTACCGTCGCAGTCGGCACCAGCGGAAGCCGAAACTTCCCGCCGACGTCGGCCGCTCCGGTCGGACTCCCTCACTCGCCTCGTAGGCCGATTTCCAGGATAAAACGCCAGCAAGGGAATGCAACCCCGACTATCCAAGATTTTTCGGGCGCTGCGGGCGCTACCGGCTCTACGGGCACTACGGGCCCTACCGGGCGCCAACGGCCCTACCGGGCGCTACTCCTCCGGCGGGAACACCGCCTCCCCGCTGTCACGCAGCGTGATCGTGATCGCCTCCGCCGGGCAGCATTCGGCCGCCTCCAGCACCCGCTCGTTCGCGTCCATGTCCGGGGCGGCCGGACGGGACTGGCGGGCGGCGTCCAGGCGGAAGCCGTCCGGCGCGTGGTGGAGGCACTGCGCGGAGCCGATGCACAGGGAGCGGTCGACCTCGACGTGCCAGCGGTCGCCCATCGCTACGCCTGCGCCGGGAGGTGGATCATCTTGTGCTCCAGGTACTCGCCGTACCCCTCGGGCCCGAACTCCCGCCCCAGGCCCGAGCTCTTGTAGCCGCCGAACGGGCCGAGCATGTCCAGGCTGAAGGTGTTGACGGAGTACGTGCCCGTGCGGACCTGACGGGCGATGTCGATGCCGTGCTCGACGTCGGCGGTCCACACGCTGCCGCTGAGCCCGTAGTCGGAGTCGTTCGCGATCTTCACGGCGTCGGACTCGTCGTCGTAGGGCAGCAGGCAGATCACCGGGCCGAAGATCTCCTCGCGGGCGATGCGCATGGAGTTGTCGACGTCGCCGAAGAGGGTCGGCTCGACGTACCAGCCGCGGTCCAGGCCGGCCGGGCGTCCGCCGCCGGTGAGGATCTTGGCGCCCTCCTCCTGACCGATGCGGATGTAGTCGAGGTTGCGCTGCTGCTGCCGCCGGGCCACCAGCGGGCCCACCTGGGTCGCCGGGTCCAGCGGGTCGCCGACCTTCAGGGCGCCCGCCGCGGCGGCGAAGGCGTCGGCGAACTCGTCGTAGCGGGAGCGCGGCAGGAGGATGCGGGTCTGGGCGACGCAGGCCTGGCCGTTGTTCATCCAGGCCGCCGGGGCGATGCCCGCGACGGCCGTCCCGACGTCGGCGTCGGGCAGGACGACGGCCGCGGACTTGCCGCCCAGTTCGAGCGTCACGCGCGTGAGGTTGCGGGCGGCCACCTCCATCACGCGCTTGCCGGCCGCGACCGACCCGGTGAAGGACACCTTGTCGATGCCGGGGTGCCCGACCAGGTACTCACTGACGTCCCGGTCGGCGGGCAGGATCGACAGCACGCCCTCCGGCAGCCCGGCCTCGCGGGCGATCTCGCCGAGCAGATAGGCGTCGAGCGGCGACTCGGGCGACGGCTTGAGGACGACCGTGCAGCCGGTGAGCAGGGCCGGGGCGAGCTTGGCGGCGGCGACGAACTGCGGGACGTTCCATGGGGCCACGGCGGCCACGACCCCGACGGGCTCGCGGCGTACGAGGATCCTGCCCAGCACACCGTCGCGCTGCTCCTCGTAGGTGAAGTTCCGGGCGACGGTGATCGCCGAGTCCCAGACCAGCACCGCGCCGAGCGCCTGGGCGAGGACGCTCCAGGAGTACGGCGAGCCGTTCTGGGCGGAGATCACGCGGGCCATCTCGTCGTGCCGGAGGGCGATGGCGTCCTTGATCCGGCCCACGACCTCGATCCGCTCGTCGAGGCTCATGCGCGGCCAGGGCCCCTCGTCGAACGCCCGCCGGGCCGCCGCCACGGCCCGGTCCACATCCGCCGTCGAGGCGTGCGGGACGCGCCCGATGACCTCCTCGGTGTGCGGTGAGACCACCTCGATGACGTCCTGGCCCAGGGGGTCGGTCAACTCCCCGCCGATGAACAGCTGTCCGTGTTCCACGAGCTCGGTCATGGCCGACTGCCTCCCCGGGGACGCTCTCTGACGATGCATCAGGTAAGCCCACTGATACCAGCCCCGCCCCGAGGAGTCCACGGACCGCGCACCACGAGGAGACTCCTCGCTGTAACCCGTTCTAGTTATAGTGACGGGGAGCCGGCGACAGGGGAGCCCATGACACAGGTGACCGACCACGGCGGAGGCGTCCGGTCCCTCCGGGTCCCGATCCCGGACAACCCGCTCGGCCACACGCTGGTGTACGTCGTCGACACCGACCGCGGCCCGGTGCTGATCGACACCGGCTGGGACGACCCGGAGTCCTGGGACACCCTCGCCCAGGGCCTCATGGCCTGCGGCACCTCGGCGGCCGAGATCCACGGTGTGGTCATCACCCACCACCACCCGGACCACCACGGCCTGTCCGGCCGGGTCCGTGAGGCGTCGGGCGCGTGGATCGCGATGCACGCGGCGGACACCGCGGTCGTACGGCGGACCCGGGAGGCCCGTCCCGAGCGCTGGTTCTCCTACATGGTGGCCAAGCTCGCCGCGGCCGGCGCTCCCGAGGAGCACATCGCCCCGCTGCGGGCGCCCCGGTCCCGCGCCCTGCCCGGCCTCTCCCCCGCCCTGCCCGACCGCGACATCGTCCCCGGCGAACTCCTGGAGCTGCCCGGCCGCCGCCTGCGCGCGATCTGGACCCCGGGGCACACACCGGGCCACGTCTGCCTCCACCTGGAGGAGACCCACCCGGCCCAGCTCCCTGGCCGTGGCCGCCTGTTCTCCGGCGACCACCTGCTGCCCGGCATCACCCCGCACATCGGCCTGTACGAGGACCCCGAAGAGACCACTGTCACCGACCCCCTGGGCGACTACCTCGACTCCCTGGAGCGCGTCGGCCGGCTGGCCCCCGCCGAGGTCCTCCCGGCCCACCAGCACCCGTTCCCGGACGCCGCCGCCCGCATACGCGAGTTGCTCACCCACCACGAGTCCCGCCTGACCGCCCTGCTCGCGCTGCTCGCCGAGCCCCTCACTCCCTGGCAGCTCGCCGAGCGCATGGAGTGGAACCGCCCCTGGGACCAGATCCCGTACGGTTCCCGCACCATCGCCGTCTCGGAGGCCGAGGCGCATCTGCGGCGGCTGGTGAAGCTGGGCCGGGCGGAAGCGGTGCCGGGGAGCGACCCGGTGACGTACGCGGCGGCGTGAAGACGGCGCAAGCGCAGGGCAACGCGAGGAGCGGGGGCATCGGCCGGGCCGACAGCGGGGCACGTCGGCACCCCGGCGGCAGCCCGGCCGCCCCCTCGGCCGAATTTCACGTGCAGGTACAGTAAGCGGGTCGTCATCACACCGTACGGGGGGAAGCCGGTGCAATTCCGGCGCTGACCCGCAACCGTGAAACCGTCCACCGCGGCGGTGAGCCGGATCGCCTCGTACGGTTTCGTGACCGGCTCACGTGCCCGGCAGACCGCCGGTGCGCGGCACCGTCGAGGTTTACGGAGCCGAGCCGCCGGGATGTCCCGTGCTGCCCGGCTCCCCCACAGGGAGAGGCACCCGCCGATCATGAACGTCCGCCGCAGCGCCGCGGTCCTGGCCGCCGTCGCCGTGATCGGCGCCGCCACCCCGGCCGCCGCCGACCCGTCCCCGTCGCCGTCCCAGGCGTTCCCCTCCGCCCTGTACGGCGACAAGGACCCGAAGTTCGACGGCGTCTGGCGTCAGTCGCTCGCGCTGCTCGCGCAGGACACCGTGGGTGTGAAGCCGGCGGCGAAGTCCGTTGAGTGGCTGACACGGCAGCAGTGCGAGGACGGCGGCTTCGCCTCCTACCGCTCCGATCCCACCACCGCGTGCGACGCCAAGACCATGCTCGACACCAACGCCACGTCGGCGGCCGTGCAGGCCCTGGCCGCGCTCGGCGGGCACGACGACACCACGCGCAAGGCCGTCGGCTGGCTGAAGTCCGTCCAGAACGAGGACGGCGGCTGGGGCTACTCGCCCGGCGGGGCCAGCGACACCAACTCGACGTCGGTCGTCATAGGCGCGCTCGCCGCCGCGGGCGAGAAGCCGGAGCAGGTCGAGAAGGACGGCAGGTCGCCCCACGACGCGCTGCTGAAGCTCGCCCTGCCGTGTGGCGGGGACGGCGACGGCGCCTTCGCGTTCCAGCCGGACAAGAAGGGCAAGCTCGCCGCCAACGCGGACGCCACGGCGGCCGGTGTGCTCGGCACGCTGGGCAAGGGCATGGTCGTCGAACCCGGCGAGAAGTCCGACGCGACCTGCGAGAAGGCCGCGACGCCACAGCAGGCGGCGGCGAACGGCGCGGGCTACCTCACCGCCGCCCTCGCCAAGGACGGCAACCACCTCATGTCCGCCCTGGCCGGTGCCGAGCCGCAGCCCGACTTCGGCAACACCGCCGACGCGGTCGTCGCGCTCGCCGCGCGGGGGGACACCGAGCAGGCGGAGAAGGCCGTGCGGTGGCTGGAGAAGAACTCCGCGTCCTGGGCCGCGCAGAGCGGCCCGGCCGCCTACGCCCAGCTGATCTTCGCCGCCCACGCGACGGGCACGAACCCGCGTGACTTCGGCGGCGCGGACCTCGTCAAGCAGCTGGGCGCGACGGGCCCGGCCCCTCAGACCGCCGAGAAGACCAAGACAAACGCCTCGGACGAGAAGGAGGACTCCGGCTCGGACTTCTTCGGGGTCTGGTGGTACGTCGGCGTCTGCCTGGTCGCCGGCATCGGCATCGGGTTCCTGTTCACCGGCCGCAAGAAGCAGCGGCAGCTGTGATCCGCAGGGCCCTTCTCCTCCTCCTGGCCGCGCTCCTGCTGTGCACGGGGGCGGGCCAGGCCCAGGCCGCCGGTTACCGGTACTGGTCGTTCTGGGAGCGCGACGCCGGCCGCTGGGTCTACGCCACCCAGGGCCCGTCCCTGGCCCGCCCCTCCGATGGCGACGTCCAGGGCTTCCGCTTCGCGGTGAGCGAGGACTCCGCGAGCGCGGTCCGGCCGCGCGGCACGGCCGACTTCGCGTCGATCTGCGCGAAGACGCCCGCGCTGGAGGGCAGGAAGCGGGTGGCCCTGGTCATCGACTTCGGCACCCCCTCGGACGCCCCGGGGGGTGAATCCCCGCCCGCCGCCCGCACGGCCTGCGCCCGGGTCTCCCCCGACGCGACGACGGCCGAGGCCCTGGCGGCGGTGGCCAAGCCACTGCGTTACGACACCAACGCCCTCCTGTGTGCGATATCGGGCTATCCGGAGAAGGGCTGCGGCGAACAGGTCTCCCAGAAGCAGCAGCCTGCGGCGGAGAAGAGCTCCCCGTCGGACGGCGGGCCGTCCCTGGGCCTGGTCGCGGGTATCGCCGTGGTGGTGCTCCTGGGAGGGGCGGCGATCTGGCAGGTACGACGGCGTGGCTAGCGGTATCCGGCGCCGGAACCGTGCCCAACTGCACCCCGGCGCCTGGTGGCTCTGGGCGCTGGCCCTCGGCACCGCCGCCACCCGCACCACCAACCCCCTGCTCCTCGCCCTCCTCATCACGGTCTCCGCCTACGTCGTGGCCACCCGCCGCCCCGACACCCCGTGGTCCCGCTCCTACGGCGCCTTCGTCAAACTCGCCCTCGCCGTGATCCTCATCCGCCTCGTCTTCGCGATCGTGCTCGGCTCCCCCATCCCGGGCACGCACACCCTCCTCACCCTCCCCGAAGTGCCCCTCCCCGCCTGGGCCCAGGGCATCCGGCTCGGCGGCGAGGTGACCGCGGAGGCCCTCACCTTCGCCCTGTACGACGGTCTGCGGCTGGCCACCCTCCTCATCTGCGTGGGCGCCGCGAACGCCCTCGCCAACCCCTCCCGTCTCCTCAAGTCCCTCCCGGGCGCCCTGTACGAGATGGGCGTCGCGGTCGTCGTCGCCCTCACCTTCGCCCCGAGCCTGATCGCCGACGTCCAGCGGCTGCGCGCCGCACGCCGTCTGCGCGGGCGCCCGGACCGGGGCATCCGGGGCCTGCTGCACGTGGGACTCCCGGTCCTGGAGGGTGCTCTCGAGCGTTCCGTCGCCCTGGCCGCCGCGATGGACGCCCGCGGCTACGGCCGTACCGCACAGGTCCCGCCCGGCGTACGCCGCACCACAGCCGCCCTCACCCTCGGCGGCCTGCTCGGCGTCTGCGCGGGAACGTACGGTCTCCTCACGGCCGAGGGCGCCGCCTACGGTCTCCCCGTGCTCCTCGCGGGTCTCGCCGCCGCCCTCGCCGGCCTCAAGCTCGGCGGCCGCCGGTCACTGCGCACCCGCTACCGCCCGGACCGCTGGGACGTGCGCGCCTGGCTGGTCGTCGCCTCCGGCGTCGCGGTGGCGGCCCTGCTCGCCCTCGCCGCGGTCCGCGACCCCGCCGCCCTGCACCCGGGCGTGGTCCCCCTGGTCGCTCCCGCCCTCCCCCTCTGGCCGGCCGCGGCCGTACTGCTCGGCCTGCTGCCCGCGTTCGTCGCCCCTGATCCCAAGGAGCTGTCGTGATCCGCTTCGAGGACGTCTCCGTGACCTACGACGGGGCCGCCGAGCCCACCGTCCGGGGCATCGACTTCGAGGTCCCGGAAGGTGAACTCGTCCTGCTGGCGGGCCCGTCCGGCGTCGGCAAGTCCACCGTCCTGGGCGCGGTCAGCGGACTCGTCCCGCACTTCACCGGCGGCACCCTGCGCGGCCGGGTCACGGTCGCCGGGCGCGACACCCGCACCCACAAGCCGCGCGAACTGGCCGATGTCGTGGGGACGGTCGGCCAGGATCCGCTCTCCCACTTCGTCACGGACACCGTCGAGGACGAACTCGCCTACGGCATGGAGTCGCTGGGCCTTGCCCCGGACGTGATGCGCCGCCGCGTCGAGGAGACGCTCGACCTGCTGGGTCTGGCCGGTCTGCGCGACCGGCCGATCGCCACGCTCTCCGGCGGCCAGCAGCAGCGCGTGGCGATCGGCTCGGTCCTCACCCCGCACCCGGGCGTCCTCGTCCTGGACGAGCCGACCTCCGCGCTGGACCCGGCGGCCGCCGAGGAGGTGCTGGCCGTCCTCCAGCGGCTGGTCCACGACCTCGGCACGACGGTCCTCATGGCCGAACACCGCCTGGAGCGCGTCATCCAGTACGCCGACCAGGTCGTCCTGCTTCCGGCCCCGGGCGCACCCCCCGTCCTGGGCGACCCGGCCGAGGTGATGGCCGTTTCCCCGGTGTACCCGCCGGTGGTGGCCCTGGGCCGCCTCGCTGGCTGGGCCCCTCTGCCCCTGACGGTCCGCGACGCCCGGCGCAGGGCGGCGGATCTACGCGCACGACTCGGGGTACGCGAGGGCATCGAACCTCAGGGGCGCGGGGCTGTGATCGATATGCGGCTGCCGCCGCGCGGGCGCGACAAGCCACGGACAACCCGCACCCGCGAGCGGCCGGCACGGACCGGCCCCATAGGCGAAGTACGAGCCCTCTCCGTACTCCGCGGCCGCGTCCAGGCCCTGAGCGACATCGACCTGACCATCACCCCCGGTGAGACCATCGCCCTCATGGGCCGCAACGGCGCCGGAAAGTCCACCCTGCTCAACGCCCTGGTCGGCCTCGTCAAGCCCAGCTCCGGAACCGTCCGCCTCGGTGAGGCCACCCCTCACCGCACCGCACCGAGGGACCTCGTCCGCAAGGTCGGCCTGGTCCCCCAGGAGCCGCGCGACCTGCTCTACGCCGACACCGTCGCCGCCGAGTGCGCGGCGGCGGACCAGGACGCGGGCGCGGACCCCGGCACCTGCCGCGCCCTGGTCACCGAGCTGCTGCCCGGCGTCTTGGACGACACCCACCCCAGGGACCTCTCCGAGGGGCAGCGGCTCGCCCTCGCGCTGGCCGTCGTGCTGACCGCCCGGCCCCCGCTGCTCCTGCTGGACGAGCCGACCCGGGGCCTGGACTACGCGGCGAAGGCGCGGCTGGTCACGGTGCTGCGCGCGCTGGCCGCCGAGGGGCACGCCATCGTCCTGGCCACGCACGACGTGGAGCTCGCGGCCGAGATCGCTCACCGGGTGGTGCTGCTGGCCGAGGGCGAGGTGATCGCGGACGGCCCGACGGCCGATGTCGTGGTCTCCTCGCCGTCCTTCGCCCCGCAGGTCACCAAGATCCTCGCGCCCCAGCACTGGCTCACGGTCTCGCAGGTCCGCGAGGCCCTGCGCCCCGAGGCCGGCTGATGGGCACCTCGGCCACGATCCAGCGACAGGCCCGGGCCGTCCGTCTCGGCCCCCGCTCCCTCGCCGCCCTGGCGCTGGTCAGCGCGGTGGGCGTCGCCGGCTTCGGCTGGCCCTTCCTCGCCCCGCCCGGCTCGCGGATCGGCGCGCACGCGCAGGACGCGCCCTGGCTCTTCGCGGGCCTGCTGGTGCTGCTGGTGGCGGTCGTGGCGGCCGCGATCTCGGAGTCGGGTCTGGGCCCGAAGGCGGTCGCGATGCTCGGCGTGCTGGCCGCCACGGGAGCGGCCCTGCGGCCGATCGGCGCCGGTACCGCCGGGATCGAGCCGATGTTCTTCCTGATGGTGCTGAGCGGCCGGGTGCTCGGCCCGGGCTTCGGGTTCGTCCTCGGCTCGGTGACGATGTTCGCGTCCGCGCTGCTCACGGGCGGGGTCGGGCCGTGGCTGCCGTTCCAGATGCTGGCGATGGGCTGGTTCGCGATGGGCGCGGGCCTGCTGCCGGGCCCGGACCGGCTGCGCGGCCGGGCCGAACTCGGGATGCTCGCCTGTTACGGCTTCGTGGCCGCGTTCGCCTACGGCACGGTGATGAACATGGCGGGCTGGCCCTTCATGAGCGCCCTCGCCTCGAACGTGGCCTTCGATCCGCACGCGGCGGTCGCCGCGAACCTGGCCCGTTTCGTCGCGTACTGCGTCGCGACGTCGCTCGGCTGGGACCTGGGGCGGGCCGTCGTCACGGTCGTCCTGACGCTCGCCCTCGGCCCGGTGGTCCTCAGGGCGCTGCGCCGGGCGACGCGCCGGGCGGCCTTCGAGACGCCGGTCACGTTCGAGGCGCCCCGGCAGTGAGGCCCCCCACATGACCCGCGTCACGTACGAAGCGGGTTCGTAGACGTCCGGTCCCGGTCAGACGCCCGGTGCCGCGCCGGACATGCGGCCCGGCCTAGTAAGACAGGGCTTTGCCGGTACGGGCGGGCCCTGTTTCCCTGGACGACCAGGCGACGGCCCCCTGATCCCCGGGGCCGTCGCCTGTGCCATGTCCGGACCGGTACGTCAGCCCGTGCTCACCGGAAGCTCCTTCACTCCGTTGATCCACGCCGAGCGCAGCCGGCGCGGGTCCCCGACCAGCTTCAGCCCGGGCATGGCGTCGGCGATCGCGTTGAAGATGAGGTTGATCTCCAGCACCGCGAGGGACTTGCCCAGGCAGTAGTGCGGACCGCCGCCGCCGAAACCGAGGTGCGGGTTGGGGTCGCGGGTGACGTCGAAGGTCTCCGGCTCGTCGAAGACCTCGGGGTCGTGGTTGGCCGAGGCGTAGAACAGGCCCAGCCGGTCCCCCTCGCGGATGCGCTTGCCGCCGAGTTCGGTGTCCTGGGTGGCCGTGCGCTGGAAGGCGGCGACCGGGGTCGCCCAGCGCACGATCTCCTCAGCCGCCGTCTCGGGGCGGTCGCTCTTGTACAGCTCCCACTGGTCGGGGTGGGTGAGGAAGGCGTGCATGCCGTGGGTGATGGCGTTGCGGGTGGTCTCGTTGCCCGCGACGGCCAGCATCAGCACGAAGAAGCCGAACTCGTCGGAGCTGAGGTTGCCCTCGTCCTCCGCCGCGACGAGCTGCGTGACGATGTCGTGGGCCGGGCACTGTTTGCGGTCGGCGGCCATGTTCATCGCGTAGGCGATGATCTCCGTGGCCGACTCGGCGCTGACCTCCTCGGTGATGGCGTACTCGGGATCGTCGTACGCGATCATCTTGTTGGACCAGTCGAAGATCTTGTCCCGGTCCTCCTGCGGGACGCCCATCAGCTCGGCGATCGCCTGGAGGGGCAGCTCGCAGGCGACCTGGGTGACGAAGTCGAACGGCCCGGAGTGCGCGCGGGCGTTTTCGACGATGGAGTGGGCCCGGTCGCGCAGCCGCCCTTCCAGCGCCCGGATCGCCCGGGGCGTGAACCCGCGCTGCACGATCTGCCGGACCCGGGTGTGCTCCGGCGGGTCCATGTTCAGCAGGATCAGCCGCTGCGCGTCGATGGAGTCGCGCTCGATGTGCTCGTTGAAGCGGATGATCGCCGTGTTGAGGGACGACGAGAACAACTCCGGGTGCGTGGAGACGTACTTGACGTCGGCGTGCCGGGTGACGGCCCAGTAGCCCTCGTCCTGGAAGCCGGCGAGTCCGGCCCGCTGCGCCACCCAGCAGACCGGTTCGGCCCTGCGCAGCTCGGCGAACTCCGGCAGGGGCACGCGGTGGTGCAGCAGGTCGGGGTCGGTGAAGTCGAACCCGTCGGGCAGCGCGGGACAGGGCATGGGCGGCTCCCACCACTCGTACCGACTCTGAGGTCTGACGGCCCATCAGCTGTGCGGAGTTGCGGTGACGGTAGTAACGGGTTCTACAAGTAGCAAGAGGCACGGCCCCGCCAATTGCCCGCACGACTATTGCGGTCACCGAGCAGCCCTCAGCACACTACTCACAGAACTAGAACGCGTACTAGCTCCGCTGAGCCTCCCGGAGAGGACCCGCACCCATGGCTGCCGAACCCGTGATCGTCGAAGCCGTACGCACCCCCATCGGCAAGCGCGGCGGCGCGCTCGCCAACCTGCATCCCGCCTACCTCCTCGGCGAGACCTACCGTGAACTCCTCGGCCGCACCGGCATCCCAGCCGACTGCGTCGAGCAGATCGTCGGCGGTACCGTCACGCACGCCGGCGAGCAGTCCATGAACCCCGCGCGCTCGGCCTGGCTGACCATGGGGCTCCCGTACGAGACGGCAGCGACGACCGTCGACGCGCAGTGCGGATCGTCCCAGCAGGCCTCGCACATGGTGGCCAACATGGTCGCGGCGGGCGTGATCGACGTCGGCATCTCGTGCGGGGTGGAGTCGATGTCGCGGGTGCCGCTGGGGTCGGGGTCGAAGCACGGGCCGGGCAAGCCGTTCCCCGACGAGTGGAACGTGGACCTGCCCAACCAGTTCGAGGCGGCCGAGCGCATCGCCCGCCACCGGGGCCTGACCCGCGAGGACGTCGACGCGCTCGGTCTCGCCTCGCAGGAGCGGGCCGCGCACGCCTGGGCGGAGGAGCGCTTCAAACGGGAGACGTTCGCGGTTCAGGTCCCCACGACCGAGGCGGAGCAGCACGCCGGGCAGGGCATGTGGCGCCTGGTCGACCGGGACGAGGGTCTGCGCGACACGTCGGCGGAGGCGCTGGCCGCCCTGAAGCCGATCATGCCGACGGCGGTGCACACGGCCGGCAACTCGTCGCAGATCTCCGACGGGGCGTCGGCGGTCATGTGGGCGTCGAAGCGGATGACGCGGGCGCTGAAGTTGCGCCCCCGGGCCCGGATCGTGGCCCAGGCACTGGTGGGGTCCGACCCCCACTTCCACCTCGACGGCCCGATCGACGCGACGAACGCCGTGCTGGGCAAGGCCGGGATGTCGTTGAAGGACATCGACCTGGTGGAGATCAACGAGGCGTTCGCGTCCGTGGTGCTGAGCTGGGCGCGGGTCTTCGACCAGGACCTGTCCAAGGTCAACGTCAACGGCGGCGCGATCGCGCTCGGGCACCCGGTGGGAGCGACCGGGGCCCGGCTCATCACGACGGCACTTCACGAACTGGAGCGCGCGGACAAGGAGTTCGCGCTGATCACCATGTGCGCGGGGGGCGGTTTGGCCACCGGCACGATCATTCAGCGGATGTAGTCGTCCAGTTGATAAACGTGGTGAACGTGGCGGGGTCGAGCGTGAGGATCGGTCCCGCCGGGTTCTTTGAGTCGCGTATGGCCACAGCGGTCTCCGCAGTATGTGCGACTTCGAGGCACTGGCCGCCCTGGTCGCCGCTGTACGTCGACTTACGCCACTGCATCTCCATAGCGATCCTCCATTACGCGCCGGATGAGCTCCGCCGAGTCGGTGAGGGAAAGCGCGGCGGCCCGGAGGTGATCGTAACGGAGCGAACACTCTCTGACCGTGTCCGGGTTCGCGGTCGGATGCCCGCTGCCATACCCCTCCGTGTAGACGATGGTGGGGTCGGTCGAAAATCGGTAGACGTCGAACGAGCCTTGCAGACCCGGGTGCGCACCCGCCGAGAACGGCAGCACCTGGATGTTGAGCCGAGGGTTGCTCTCGAACGACAACAGGTGCGCGAGTTGCTCTCGCATCACCTCCGGGCCACCGATCTCCAAGTACAACGCGGCCTCACTCAGGACTGCCCAGAAGACCGGCGGCTCCCCCTTCTCGAAGACGCGTTGACGAGCCAGGCGGACTGCCGTGCGGTCTTCGAGGTCGCTCCTGTCAAGCGCGCCGAGCACAGCCTGCGCGTATCCCTGGGTCTGAAGCAGCCCGAGGACCATGTGCGTCTGGAAGGAGCAGATCTCGGTTGCCCGGATCTCCAGCTCGGCCACCTGCTGGAACCAGGCCGGGAGCCGACTGCGCAGCACCAGTTCGACCAGCCGGGAGAACAGGCCGTCCGTGCCCAGCGCCGCATCCGCCCGTTCACTGAACTCCGGCGTCGGAACCTTCCGTGCTGTCTCGATCTGGCCCACCAACGAGCCGGTGTAGTTGAGGATTCCCCCGAGCTGCTTCAGCGTCAGGCCAGCCGCCTCTCGATGGCGTCGTAGCTCGAAACCGTAATAGTCGAGCGGTGAGGCACCCGGATCAAGGGCGTTGATGTGGGTCACGGCAGAAGCCCCTCTCACGCAACCCGGTCCACAACGGAACCGGTTGTATCCGTTCTGTAGCCGAGGGTAGTCACCGCACGTCAGCCTCGTCTCGTGAACGAATACATTCCCGCCCAGTACGCGATGCGCCTCACCGTCGGCTCACACGCCCCCCGGCACGTCCGCCGTATCGTCCGCTCCTTCCTCGAAGAGTGGCGCATGCCCGAGCTGTCGGACGCGGTGGAGCTGGGTGTGACGGAGCTGCTCGCGAACGTCGTACGGCACGTCCCGGACCGCCGCTGCGCACTGCTGTTGCTGCGGCAGCCCACGGGCGTACGGGTGGAGGTCACGGACGGCAGCGAAGAACTGCCGTGCACACCGGACGGGTTGGACACCGAGGCCGAGAACGGCCGCGGGCTGCTCCTGCTCGACGCGATGGCCGACAAGTGGGGCGTGTCGCTGCGGTCCGGGGGCGGAAAGACCGTGTGGTTCGAATGCGGGGCCGACTCCTCCCGTGAACGACAGGCCGCTTCGATGTCTTGATCTTCCCCCCCTCTGGCCGAATGGAATCGGAGGATCCGGTTTCAGCCCCCCGCTGGCCGGTTGGTGTCTTCTGAAGACACTTCCCGCATGCAACCGTTCATGATCCGTCCGTGCGGCGGGACTTTTGTCGGCCCGTCCACTTCGCTCTTCCAGTGCCAGGTGATGAAACGACGTTGAAGGTACTGCTTGCGAACGCCCCCAACCCCACGGCGAACAGGAACGCCTCGAACTACGCCTGCTATCCGCACATCGGGGTGGTCCAGCTCGCCACCGCCACGCGAGAGGCCTTGGGCAGCCGGGTCGACATTCGAGTCGTCGACGGCGGCATCAGCAACACCGAGACCGTGCAGCAGGCCGTTCGGGCCTTCGAGCCCGACGTCGTCGGGATCAGCGCGCTGACACCGACTTACTCGGAAGCCCTGAGGATCGCCGAAACCGCGAAGGCATGCGGGGCCAAGGTTGTCCTGGGTGACGACCACGCAATCTTCTTTCCTGAAATGATCCTCCGCAACAGGCCGCAGATCGACTATGTGATAGCCAACGACGGTGGCGAGATCCCGTTTGTGGAACTGGTCCGCGCTCTGACCGACGGCACCAGCGTGACCGAGGTGTCCTCGCTCGCCTACCGGAACGAGGGCCGGATCCACCTCAATCCGGCACCGAAGTACGCACTGTCGCTGCGCAACACCATTCCGGACCTGTCCTTCATCGACGACGTGCTCGACGTCTATGCCCACAACTACCGCTCGCAGTTCGGCCATCTGCACGGCCACCAGGTGCGACCCGTGACGGTGAACAACGCACGCGGGTGCGAGAACGGACACAAGCGCTGCACCTACTGCTCCATCGCCGACCTGACCGTCAACACGGGGGACCCGCGGGGTTTCTGGTTAACGCTCGACCGGTACCACCGCGAGCACGGGATCAACCTGTTCTTCGAGGTCTACGACAGCTTCACCGCGAGCCCCCGCTACGTGGACGCCCTCATCGACGCCACCCCGCCGCATCTGAAGCGCCGTATCGACGACGGTGAACTCCAGATCATGGTCTACGCACGCGCCCTCGGGCTGACCAAGCGCAACAACGTCGACAAGCTCCGGCGTCTGGGCGTCACGCGCGCCAACATCGGCCTGGACGCGGCTGACCCCGAAATGCTTGAGGCGCAGCGGAAGAACAAGACAACAGGCGAGACCAATCTCGAAGCCATCCGCATGCTGAACGACGCGGATATCTCGGTCCATGCCTCGTACATCGCCGGCGCCCCCGGAGAGCGGCCGGAGACGCTGGATCGCACCATCGCCGGCATCCGGCAGATGCTGGGCGAGGTCGAGCTCTCCTCGGTCGAGTTCTCGCGCTTCATCCCGTTGCCGAACAGCCCGGCATGGGATCTGCTGGTCGACTACGAGCGGCCGAACTTCTTCAGGAGCAGCGCCGAGATCGACAGTTACCTGGCCGCTCTGGGGATCACGGTGACGCGCGAGGAACGGGAGAAGATGTTCGCCAGGTTCGGTGACAAGGACTTGCTCGACATCGACGAACTGGGAGCGTTCTGGGCGGACAACTTCACACACATCAGTGAGGAGCACGCTCTGGAGCGCATCGGCGAGGTGGACGAGATGGTGAGCGCGCACAACGTGCGCACGGGAAACAACGTCGGATAGCCGTGGACCCCGGGGGCCCGTCCGATGCCGGGCCCGCGAGGGCGAAGAGGAAGGTGCCGGAATGCTGGGAGTGGAGAACCTGCTCACCTATGCTCTGGGCGCTGCGCTGATCATTGTTCTGCCGGGGCCGAGTTCCCTGTTCACGCTGTCGGTCGCGGCACGGCTGGGAGTCAGGGCCGGATATCGCGCCGCGGCAGGAGTGTTCCTGGGCGAGAGCCTGCTCATGATGGCAACAGCGGCCGGTCTCGCTTCGCTGCTCCAGACCAACGAGCTGCTGTTCGCCATCGTGAAGTACGCCGGGGCCGGCTATCTGACCTGGATCGCCGTGGGCATGCTGCGGGCGGCATGGGCTATGTCGCGACGCCGCGACGAGAAGAGCGGGGAGGACGCGCCGGCCCGGGAGCCGTCGACGGGTGGGCGGTTGTTCCGGCGCTCGTTGGTGATCACCATCCTGAACCCGAAGGCGATCTTGTTCTTCATCTCGTTCTTCGTGCAGTTCGTCGACCCCGGCTACGCCTACCCGGGGTTGTCCTTCGGCCTGCTCGCACTCGTCTACCAACTCATCAGCGTCGCGTACGTGTCGGCGCTGATCCTCGGCGGCACCTATCTCGCCGCGCAGTTCCGCCGTCGCCGAAAGCTGACGGCAGGCTTGACGACGGGGGCGGGAGCGGTGTTCCTCGGTTTCGCGGCGAAGCTGGCCACGACAAGCAACTGAGGGCTGCCGGTGAGTACTGGATCAGCTCGCAGTACGGTCCTTCCGCAGATCCGCCGCCTCACCGTCGGCTCGCACGCCCCCCGCCACGTCCGCCGTATCGTCCGCTCCTTCCTCGAAGAGTGGCGCATGCCCGAGCTGTCGGACGCGGTGGAGCTGGGTGTGACGGAGCTGCTCGCGAACGTCGTACGGCACGTCCCGGACCGCCGCCGCGCACTGCTGTTGCTGCGGCAGCGCACGGGCGTACGGGTGGAGGTCACGGACGGCAGAGAAAGACCGTGTGGTTCGAACGCGGGGCCCGCTAACAGAAGGGAGCACCCGGCGCGTTGGCCCAGAAGGAGAGGAACGACCAGGTCTGCGCTCCGATGCGCCCGTCCACGACGATGCCGGCGCACTGCTGGAAGGCCCTGGTCGCGGACTGCGTGACTCGGCCGAAGTCCCCGTCCTCGTCGAGGCCCGCGCCGATCGCCTGGTTGAGGTAGCACTGGGCTTGCCGGACCGCCGCTCCGGACGATCCCAGGCTGAGGGACGGCCGGCTGTCGGTGAAGTCGCAGATGTCATGCGGCCCCTGGGTCACGAGGACTGTTGGACGATTCACCTTCTCTACGACCTGGGCCTGCTTGACCTCGTCAGTCGCCGAAGCCGCAGCCGGTGCTCCCGCGAGGGAGATGGGGAGAGCCAGCGCCGCTACGGCGATGAGCACACGTCGCATGCCGTTCACCTCCAGAGAGGGTGCCTTGCTCTCATCGTGCGCGGCCCTCACCCGGGCTGCATCTCGGGCGGGTTGCATCGTCAACCAGTCACCCGCGTACGGTCTTTCGGGTCAGCACGTGGTTGCCGCTCGGCCGCCGCGGTGGTGACCGTCCGAGGGCCGGACAGCAGGTACGTGAGTCCGAAGCCCGCCGCCACCACCACCGCTCCCCCGGCCGCGTCCAGCACCCAGTGGTTCGCCGTCGCGACGATCGACAGGGCGGTGAGCAGCGGATGCAGCAGGCCCAGCGCCTTCATCCACCACCGTGACGCCAGGACGGCGATCATGACACCGCACCACAGCGCCCAGCCGAAGTGCAGGGACGGCATGGCCGCGTACTGGTTGGTGAGGGCCGTGAGCGTGCCGTAGTCGGGCTGGGTGAAGTCCTGTGTGCCGTGCACGGTGTCGATGAAGCCGAGCGTCGGCATCAGCCGGGGCGGGGCCAGGGGGTAGAGCCAGAAACCGACGAGGGCCAGCAAGGTGGCGAAGCCGAGGGTGGAGCGGGCCCAGCGGTAGTCGCCGGGGCGACGCCAGTAGAGGACCGCGAGGACCGCCAGCGGCACGACGAAGTGGAACGACGTGTAGTAATGGTCCGCGAAGTCCCGCAGCCAGTCGATTCCGACGACGGTGTGGTTGACCCAGTGCTCGATGTCGAGCCGCAGGGTGCGCTCCAGTTCGTAGATCTGCATGCCGTGCTCCTCGGCCTCGGCGCGCCCGGCCGAGTTGCTGCCGCCGGTGGCGGCGAGGCGGACCTGGGAGTAGGCGGCGTAGGTGACGCGGAGGAGGAGCAGCTCCAGGAGGAGGTTGGGGCGGGTGAGGACACGGCGCAGGGCCGGCAGCAGCGGCAGGTGCCGGAAGCGGGCCGGAACCGCGGGGGCGTGGGCGGCCGGCAGCGGCGATCGCCAGGCCGGCGAGGTGCGGGACAGGAACGGCACGGCGGTGGCGGCGGCGAGCGCGGTCAGCAGGACGACGTTGTCCCGCACGGGGCTCAGGGACGCCATGTTCGGCAGGATCATTTTGGCCGGCAGGGTCATGACCAGGACGACGGTGACCGGCCACACGTACCGGTCCGAGGCGCGTCTGCCGGCCCGGCCGACGACGGCGAGCAGCACCCACAGCAGCTGGTGCTGCCAGGCCGTCGGCGAGACGACGATCGCGGCGCAGCCGGTGATCGCGACGGCGAGCAGCAGTTGACCGTCGCGGAAGCAGCGCACGGCCCTGCGCAGGGCCAGGACGGCGACGGCCGCGCCGAGCGCCAGGAAGAGCGCGATCTCCAGGGGGCCGTTCAGGCCGAGCCGGAGCAGGGCGCCGTGCAGGGACTGGTTGGCGAGGTCGTCGGCCGGGCCGCCGAGGCCGACGCCGGCCATGTGGTGGACCCAGTAGCGGTGGGAGTCGTGCGGCATCG
The DNA here is from genome assembly GCF_042955185.1 of Streptomyces sp. NPDC012474. NCBI lineage: Bacteria > Bacillati > Actinomycetota > Actinomycetes > Kitasatosporales > Streptomycetaceae > Streptomyces > Streptomyces sp. NPDC012474. The sequence continues at coordinate 829,202 of NZ_JBIBEP010000001.1, read as the reverse complement.
CCGCCCAGGCGAGGCCGGTGCAGGCGGCGAAGGAGACGCCGGTGGTGAGCGCCGCGCGTCTGCGCCCGGTGCACCACAGCAGGGGCGTGAACAGCAGCAGGGTGGGCTGGAGCGCCGCCGCGACGCCGATGAGCAGGCCGCTGGTGCGCTGGCCGCGGGCGGTGAAGCAGCCGAGCAGGACGAGCAGGACCGGGATGATGCTGGTCTGGCCGAGCCACAGGGTGTTGCGGACGGGCAGGGACAGCATCAGCAGGCTGACGGCGACGGGTGCGGCCAGCTGTGCGGTGCGGCGGCCGACCGGCTGGGGCAGGGCGCGGGCGGCGATCAGGCCCAGGGCGACGACGAGCAGCAGCGTGCCGAAGGTCCAGCCCCAGCCGAGGGCCTGTTCGGCCGAGCGGGTGAGCGGCTTGAGGGCGAGGCCGCCGAAGGGTGTGCCGGTGAAGCGGGTCGAGTCGTAGAGCGAGCCGTTCATGTGCAGGACGCCGTTCGGCCCGACCCAGGTCTCCAGGTCGGTCAGCCGCTCACCGCGCGGGGTGGCGAGGACGACGGCCACCTGCCGGACGGCGAGGAGGGCGGCGACCAGCCACAGCCCGAGGCGGGCGGCGCGCAGGCGTGGGTGAGCCCCACCGGTGGCCGTAGCTCCGAAGCCTTCCGGCGGTCGTCCGCCGTGATCCGCATGCGCCACGTCTCGTCGGCCTCTCGCACCAGTTCATCCCGCATGTCCTGAATGCGGGAATTCCTCCTGCGAACCCTATGAGGAATGCACGGTTCCGGAGAAGAGGACGCGGGCGGCGGCGACCGTGCGCGAGCGGGGTGAGCACTCCGCGCGGACGCGATATGGATCACATGAAGAGCGGTGGTGAACCGCTTTCCGTCGGGCAGAAACACCAGCACAGCCGCGATTTACGTGCAGTATGCAACGAAGAACGTACCGCCCGTAAGCGGAGCAAATCCGCCTATCATCGCTCTTTCGGCCCGTACGACAGCGCCGCCGCGCGGGACCGCGTCCCTGTCCCCGTCGAAAGGTAGGCGAGCGAGTCTTGTCGACTGCCTCAGTCGTCGCCCCCGCGTCCCTCGTGAAGACCCGCACGGCGAAGACCCCCGACCCCACCGTCACCGACCCCGCGCTCGTCAGGCGCGCCGTGAAGGCGGCCGCCCTGGGCAACGCGATGGAGTGGTTCGACTTCGGCGTCTACAGCTACATCGCGGTCACGCTGGGCAAGGTCTTCTTCCCCTCCGGCAACCCCACCGCCCAGCTGCTGTCCACGTTCGGCGCCTTCGCCGCGGCCTTCCTGGTCCGCCCGCTCGGCGGCATGATCTTCGGCCCGCTCGGCGACCGTGTCGGCCGCCAGAAGGTCCTCGCCCTCACCATGATCATGATGGCGGCCGGCACCTTCGCGATCGGCCTGATCCCGTCGTACGCGACGATCGGCGTCGGCGCGCCGGCCCTGCTCCTGGTGGCCCGCCTCGTGCAGGGCTTCTCCACCGGCGGCGAGTACGCGGGCGCCTCCACGTTCATCGCCGAGTACGCCCCCGACAAGCGGCGCGGCTTCCTCGGCAGCTGGCTGGAGTTCGGCACGCTCGCCGGCTACATCGCCGGCGCGGGCCTGGTCACGGTCATGACCGCCCTGCTCTCCACCGACGACCTGACCTCCTGGGGCTGGCGCATCCCGTTCCTGATCGCGGGCCCGATGGGCATCATCGGCCTCTACCTGCGGCTGCGCCTGGAGGAGACCCCGGCGTTCGCGGCCGAGGCGGAGAAGGCCGAGAACGACCGCCCGAAGACCCCGCTGCGCGAGATGGTCGCCGGCCAGTGGCGCGCGCTGCTGCTCTGCGTCGGCCTGGTGCTGGTCTTCAACGTCACCGACTACATGCTCCTGTCGTACATGCCGAGCTACCTGACCGGCCAGCTCCACTACGACGAGACACACGGTCTGCTGGTCGTCCTCGGTGTGATGGCCGTGATGATGATCGTCCAGCCGTTCGCCGGCGCCCTCACCGACCGGGTCGGCCGCCGCCCGGTGATCGCCGCCGGCTGCGCGGGCTTCCTGCTGCTGTCGGTCCCGGCCCTGCTGCTGATCCGCGAAGGCAGCCTGCTCGCTGTCGCGCTCGGCATGGGCGCGCTCGGCATGCTGCTGGTCTGCTTCACCGCGTCGATGCCCTCGGCGCTGCCGGCGCTGTTCCCGACGAAGGTCCGCTACGGCTCGCTGTCGATCGGCTTCAACGTCTCGGTGTCCCTGTTCGGCGGCACCACTCCCCTGGTGGTCACGGCCCTGATCGGCGCCACCGGGAACATGATGATGCCCGCGTACTACATGATGGCCGCGGCCGTGATCGGCGGATTCGCGGTGTGGCGCATGGCCGAGTCGGCGGGGCGTCCGCTGCCCGGATCGGCGCCCTCCGTGGCGGGTCGACACGCCGGGTGAGATCCCGCTGACAGCGATCCGCACCACTATCTTCGTCAGCGCCAGTAGTCAGGGATGCCAACCATGCTGACGAAAGTAGAGGTGCATGAGCGAGTCGCACGTCTGGGACGAGGTCGACGCCTACTTCACCGCCCACCTCGCCCCGGACGACGAAGCCCTGGCGGCCGCCCTGCGCGACAGCGACGCCGCCGGGCTTCCGCACATCAACGTCGCGGGCAACCAGGGCAAGCTCCTCCAGCTCCTCGCCCAGATCCAGGGCGCCCGTCACATCCTGGAGATCGGCACGCTCGGCGGCTACAGCACCATCTGGCTGGGCCGCGCCCTGCCCGCCGACGGACGCCTGGTCTCCCTGGAGTACGACCCCCTGCACGCCGACGTCGCCGTCCGCAACATCGCCCGCGCCGGCCTGGACAAGCTGGTCGAGGTGCGGGTCGGCCCGGCCCTGGAGTCGCTGCCCAAGCTGGCGGACGAGAACCCGCCCCCGTTCGACCTGGTGTTCATCGACGCCGACAAGGCCGACAACCCGCACTACGTGGAGTGGGCGATCAGGCTCACCCGCACGGGCAGCCTGATCGTCCTCGACAACGTCGTCCGGGGCGGCCGGGTCGTCGACGCCGCAAGCACCGCCCCGGACGTCACGGGCACCCGCACCGCGATCGAGCTGATCGCCGGCCATCCGAGGCTGAGCGGCACCGCGATCCAGACGGTGGGGATGAAGGGCTACGACGGGTTCGCGCTGGCCCGCGTGCTGGCGTGAGGCCCCGCCGGCACAGTGCATGCGGTCCGGCCGTCGCAGTGCGTGCGGTCCCACCGGCACAGTGCATGCGGTCCGGCCGTCGCAGTGCGTGCGACCTCACCGTCACACCTCGTGGTAGAAGCCGACGTTGACGCTGCGCGGAGCAGTGCGGTCCTGGATGATGATCTCGCCGCTGCCACCCCTGGGCAGCGGGACGGTGCCGCCGTAGGCGAGCGGCTGGGCGTACTCCCCCGTCGTCAGCCGCACTTCGGAGGACGGGTCGGGCTGGGAGCCGCGCAGCCACGTCACCTGCCAGGTCCCCTCCGGTCCGCACAGGAACTCCAGGTGGACGCGGGAGACGAACAGCCAGTCGTCCGGCGTGCTCAGCCGGCACACGGACTTGTCGCGGCCCACCCGCAGCACCGCACCCGGCTCGCTGGGCGCATCGGCCATGAGCATGCCGGCCGTGGCGCCCGCCTCCGCCTCCGCGACGGTGGCCATGGTGAGTTCGAGCACGTGCGCTCCTCCTGAGATGTCCCGGCGGGCCAGACAGGTTCTTGGCCCGCCGCATGATAAAACGCCCGGCCACACGGTGTCCGGCACAATGGATTCATGACCGAGCGAAAGCCACCAGGCGTCGACTTCGAGTCCTGGGTCGACAAGCAGATCCGTGACGCGGAGGCGCGCGGGGAGTTCGACCGGCTGCCGGGCGCGGGCGCACCGCTCCCGGCCGACGTCGAGAGCACCTACGACGAACTGTGGTGGGTCAAGCGGAAGATGGCCCGCGAGGGCTTCTCCGTCCTCCCGCCGGCGCTGGCCCTGCGCAAGGAGGCGGAGGACGCGCTGGAGGCGGCGCTCGCGGCCCCCTCGGAGCGGATCGTCCGGAAGATCATCGACGAGGTCAACGTCAAGATCCGCGACATGATGTTCAAGCCGCCGCCCGGCCCCCCGCTGGGAAAGAAGCCGTACGACGTCGAGGACGTCGTACGGCAGTGGCGGGAGCGCCGGGCGGACCGGTGATCCGGGGATTCCTCCGGCTCACCCGTCCGGAGGAATCCCCGCTGCTCACACGTGCAGCAGCCGTTCGGCCAGCTCGCGGTAGTCCTTCAGGGCCAGCCGGAGCTGCTCGGTGTCGGCCGACGACACGGACCTGCTCTCGCCGCCCTCGACGGACTGCCAGGAGTGTCGCAGGGTGCGGCGGCGCTGCGTCACGGCCTCGGTGAAGCGGGCCGCGATCTCCTCCAGCACGTGGTCCGCCTCCTCTACGGCGGCCCGGGGCCCGTCGACGAACCCGGCGACGGCGTGCTGCAACTGCGAGCCGAGCTTGTCGGACTCGTCGTGGGCGAGGAGGTGGGCTCGGTCCTTGGCAGGACCGGCCTTGCCGGGGCCGGTGCCGGTGCCGTGGTCCCCGCGGAGGGTGTCAATGGCGTCCCGGTCCGTGCCGTGACGGTCCGTGCCGTGACGGTCCGTGCCGGGGAGGCCGGTGCCGGGCACATCGGTGCCGTGCGCCGTGGCGCGGTCGGCGTCGGTGGCGGGTGGGACGCCGTGGCCGGTGTCGGTGCCGTGCTCGACGCCGCGGTCCGTAGGGAGGTCACGGGCTGTGCCGCGGTTCGTTTCCAGGCCCCGGGCCGTCTCGCGACGGTCGGTGCCCGATGCGGCCGGGCGGTGGCCGGTGCCCGGGGCGCTGTCGCCGCGGGCATCCGGCGACTGGTCGCCGGGCGGTCGGGTCATGTCGGTCATTGCCTCAACTCTCCTTCGCCTGACGTCGGTTCATCGCCCACGGCAGGTGTCCGCCACGGGCGTGGGCCTTGCGGCCGCCGTTCGCAGCGGCGTGCTCGCGGCCGTTGTCGTGCCGTCCGCCGGTGTGGCCGCCGCCGTCGTGGCGGGCCGGCTTCACCAGCTCCTCGAACAGGGCGCGGGCCGCCACCATGGCCTCACGCATGTCTTCCGTACCCTGGCCGCCGTCACGGGCGTCCTCCGCGCGCAGATGCGCGGCGCGGTGGACCCGCCGGTAGCCGTCCACGTGGTGGGCGTGGTGCACGGACAGCGCGGACAGCTGTTCCTCGTACTGCCCGCCGTCCGGGAAGCCCCGGGCACCGGCGAGCTCGGCGAGCAGCCGGTCCGCCTCGGCGACGGCGTCGCGCGGTGAGTCGACGAACCGCTCCTGGGCGGCCGTCCAGCGCGCCTCGTACTGTTCGCGCTGCGTCGGCTCCAGCGGCCGCTCGCGCAGTTCGCCGTGGCGCTGCACGCGCTCGGTCAGTTCGCGCTCGGCCGCTTTGGCGTCACCGTCGTGCCGGGCCACGGCCCGGTCGTACTCGGGTCCGAAGCGCCGCTTCAGGCTCGGGCCCCGCCGAGGCCCGCGGGCGCGCAGGGTCATGACGGCCGCGATGATGACGACCGCCGCGATCACGATCAGAGCAATGATCAGGCCAGTGGACATGAGTGCCTTCCGGGTTCTCGGCCCAACCGGCTCTCCTCGCGAGCCGGTTCGCTCGTCGGGTTGCCCCAATCCCGGTGTCCAAACGGCGCCCGGGCGCAACCGGGGCGCGAACACACGGCCGGGACTATTCGGTTGCGTGACCGGTGGGGTGCCTGCGCACCATGCGGTTTCATGACGTGGACCGTGACTCCGGAACCGTACGACTCCCCCGTCGCCGCCGCTCTGTGGCGGGCGTACTACACCGAGGTCAGCGACCGTTGGTACCTGCTGCACGAGGGGCGCCGGACCGACCCGGCCGAGCTGGAGCGGGAGATCGCCGCCCAGCCCGGCGTCGATCTCGCCCCGCCGGACGGGCTGTTGCTCGTCGCCCGGTACGGCGGTGAGCCGGCCGGCAGCGCGGGCGTACGGCTGGTGGACGGCACGACGGCCGAGCTCAAGCGGGTGTTCCTGCGCGAGCCGATGCGCGGCAGAGGGGGTGCCCCGCTGCTGGTCTGGGCGGCCGAGGGAGCCGCCCGTGCGCTCGGCGCCACCCGGATGATCCTCGACACCCGCAGCGATCTCGTCGAGGCCCGCGGCCTCTACGCCCGCCTCGGCTACGGGGAGACCGGACGCCACAACGACGATCCGTACGCGGAGCACTGGTTCAGCAAGGAACTGGCCTGAACTCAGCCCTTCTCCTTCGTGGAGGGCATGCGGTACGGCCGCTCCTGCCGGGACCCGCACAGTTCACCGTTGAGCTCACGCACGAGCTGTTCCAGTTCGGTCGGCCGGTCCGGCCCCCACCAGTCGCCGAGCAGCTCCGCGAAGGACTCCTCGCGGGCCTCGGCCAGCCGGGCGGCGATCTCGCGTCCCTGCTCGGTCAGGACCATGTCGACGCCCCGGCGCACGGCGAGACGGCGCACCTCGGCCTGCCGGGCGGCCTCCATGATCACGGTCAGGGGCACGGGCATGGTGTCGGCCAGCACGCCGGGCTCCACGGAGCCGTAGCGCCGCATCCGCAGCAGCAGCCAGCTCGTCGCGGGCAGCAGGTCGTAACCCGCCCGGGCGGTGATGTGCCGGTAGATCTCCCGGCGGCCCGCACGGGTGCCGAGCACCGACAGCGCGCGGCACACCTCGTCGTACGAGGACCGCTCGACGGGGTTGCTGGCCAGGGTCTCGGTGACGTCCGGCGCGGTGACCGAGCCGCGCAGCCGGTCCTCCTTCAGGAACCAGGCCAGGACGAAGCCGAGGAGCGCGACGGGGGCCGCGTACAGGAAGACGTCCGTGATGGAGACGGCGTAGGCGTGCAGGGCCGGCGGGCGCAGGCCGGGCGGCAGGGCGGCGATGCCGCGCGGGTCGGCCTCCAGCGCCTCCACCGAGACGCCGGGCGGCAGCCGGACACCGCGGAAGGCGTCGGAGAGCTGCTCCCCGAGGCGGCCGGCGAAGACCGTGCCGAAGACGGCGACGCCGAACGAGGCGCCGATGGAGCGGAAGAAGGTCGCGCCGGAGGTGGCCACGCCGAGGTCCTCGTAAGGGACGGCGTTCTGCACGATGAGCACGAGGACCTGCATCACCAGGCCGAGACCGAGCCCGAAGACGAAGAAGAAGCCGCTCAACTCGGCGGTGGAGCTGTGCTCGTCGAGCCGGTGGAGCAGGAGCAGCCCGAGCGCGGTGATGCCGGTGCCGACGATCGGGAACACCTTCCAGCGGCCGGTGCGGCTGACGATCTGCCCGGAGCCGGTCGAGGCGAGCAGCAGGCCCAGCACCATCGGCAGCATGTGCACACCGGACATGGTCGGGCTGATGCCCTGCACGACCTGGAGGAAGGTCGGCAGGTAGGTCATGGCACCGAACATGGCGAACCCGACGACGAAACTGATCACGGCGGCGAGCGTGAAGGTCCGTACGCGGAACAGCTTGAGCGGCAGGACGGGTTCGGCGGCCCGCCGCTCGACTGCCACGAAGGCGACGGCGAGGACGACGCCCAGGACCGCGAGGCCGACGATCTGCCAGGAACCCCATGCCCAGGTCGTCCCGCCGAGCGAGGCGACGAGGACCAGGCAGGTGGCGACGGCGGCGATGAGGAAGGTGCCCAGGTAGTCGATGACGTGCCGCTGCGCCGTGCGGGGGATGTGCAGGACGGCCGCGATCACGGCGAGCGCCACGATGCCGACGGGCAGGTTGACGTAGAACACCCAGCGCCAGCTCAGGTGCTGGGTGAACAGCCCGCCGAGCAGCGGCCCGAGCACGCTGGTCGCGCCGAAGACGGCACCGAACAGGCCCTGGTAGCGGCCGCGTTCACGGGGAGACACCAGATCGCCGACGATCGCCATCGACAGCACGATCAGTCCGCCGCCGCCGAGCCCCTGCAGGGCCCGGAACGCGATCAGCTGAGCCATGTCCTGAGCGGCGCCGCACAGCGCGGACCCGACCAGGAAGATCACGATCGCCGTCTGGAACAGCCGTTTGCGCCCGTACTGGTCGCCGAGTTTGCCCCACAGGGGGGTCGCGGCGGTCGCGGCCAGCAGATACGCGGTGACCACCCAGGAGAGGTGATCCAGACCGCCGAGATCGCTGACGATCGTGGGCAGCGCGGTCGACACGATGGTCTGGTCGAGGGCCGCGAGCAGCATGCCGAGGAGCAGGGCTCCGATGGAGACCAGGACGTTCCCTGACACCTGCTCCTGCGAGGCCGCGCCCTCGGACGTCAGCGTGGTGGCGTTGCCGTCCCCGGCCATGCGACCTCCCGAGTCTCCTGTGACTTTTTCCATCGTGACCGCTGTGACCTGTTATAGCCCGCTGGGCCCTTTTGGAGGCTGTGGTTCCGGGGGCTCCTCGTCCGCACTGTGGAGAAGATCTGGATAATCTCTGGAGTTCGCGAGGGGAGGGAGGAACGCGTGGAACCGCCGAACGGCCACCCGTGCCCGGAGTGCGGCGCACCCAGACAGCGGGACAACACCCCCGCCTGCGGCTGCACCGACCGGGCCGCCGAGGCTCTCCGCGACGCCCGCACCGCCCAGGCGGCGGCAGCGGAGGACTTCGACCCGCTGCGGATCCGCCCGTACGTGGAGATCGCCCAGGGGACGCCCTCCATTCCGGGGGCGCCTTCCGCGCCGAGGACGTCGTCCGCGCCGGGGACGCCCTCCATGCCGGGGACGCCCTCCATGCCGGGGACGCCTTCCGCGCCGGGGACGTCGTCCGCGCCGGAGGCGCAGCAGGACCAGCGGCGTCCGCCGGGGTACGACACCCCACGCTCCGACCACGACGGGCGGGCCACGCCCCCGCGGCCGGGCCTCTCGCACACCGACGGAGCAACGCGCTCACCCGAGGACGCACGGCCTCCGGCGACGCCGACCGACCCGCCCCCGGGCCACGCGCACACCCGCAGGCCCACGCAGTCCCCGGAAGACGCCCGGCCCACACCGACGCCGACCGACCCTGCCGAGGCCACGCCGCCCCCCGCCCACGAGGGCAGTGACGGGACCCCAGGGCCGGGAGAGGTCCCCCACGAAACCGGGACCGTTCACGCGGCACGGCCTGGTGGCTCCCGGCCGGTGGCCGGCGGCGCGCCCGGTCGGGACGCGGCGGCCGTCGACGGCGCCGCGCTCCCGCACGCCGAGGCCTCAACCCCCAGGCGTGCCGCTCAGCCACCCTCCCCCGCCGACCTCACCATGCCTCTGCGGCCGGTCGGACCAAACGGTCCGGACGGTCCGGACGCGACCGTCGTGCTGCCGGCCACCCCCGCCACCTCGGCGCTTCCGACTCCCCTGGCCCCCGCCCCGACCGAGCCGAGCGTCACCGACCTGCGGATGTTCGACGGCACCGTGGCGACACCCCTGGGGGCGCCGGCAGGCGGCCGGTCGGGGAGGCGCCGGCCGCGTCGGCGCAGCACCCTGCTCCTCGCCGCCGCCGGTGCCTGCGTCGCCGTCGTCGCGGCGGCCGGGTACGCGAGTGGGCTGTTCTCCTACGAGAGCCCGTCCCGGGACACCGCACTGCCGGACGACATCCGCGCGAGCGTGCCGGACGCCCCGAGCAGCGCCGCGTCCACGCCCCCGAAGGGCAGCGCTTCCGCGGCACCCCCGGCCCCGGCCGCGCCGCGACAGTCGCCGTCCCGCACCGCGAGCCCGTCCGCCTCACCGTCGCCGTCCGGACCGAGCGCCTCGGCGAGCCCGTCGCAGTCGCCCTCCCCGTCGGCATCGCAGCCGTCGGCATCGGCGACCGGCCCCGGGCAGGCACCTCCGGACAACTCCCGCCAGAACAAGGGCCCGGCTGTCCTGCGCCTCGGCGACAGCGGCCCGGAGGTCACCGAACTCCAGCTCCGTCTGCGGCAGTTGTATCTGTACGACGACGATACCGACGGCAGTTTCGACGACCGGCTGGCGGAAGCGGTCCGCACCTACCAGTGGTCTCGCGGCATCCAGGCCGACGACCTCGGCGTCTACGACCGGGAGACCCGGGCGAAGCTGGAGTCGGAAACCCAGGAGCCGTGACCGGCCCGGCCGCCCTATCGTGACGCCGTGACTACTCAGGTGATCGTTCTCAACGGCGGTTCGAGCTCGGGCAAGTCGGGCATCGTCCGGTGCCTGCAAGAGGTCCTGCCCGGTCCGTGGCTGGCCTTCGGCGTCGACTCGTTCGTCGAGGCGCTGCCCGCGAAGCTGCAGGGCTCGGAGGGCGGGATCACCTTCGCGGCGGACGGCGGCGTGAGTGTCGGCGCGGAGTTCCGGGCTCTGGACGCGGCCTGGACCGAGGGCATCGCCGCCATGGCCCGCGCCGGCGCCGGGATCATCGTCGACGACGTCTTCCTGGGCGGCCCGGTGTCCCGGCAGCGGTGGGAGAAGGCTCTCACCGGACTCGCCGTGCTGTGGGTCGGCGTCCGGTGTGACGCAGAGGTCGCCGCGGGGCGCGAGATCGCCCGGGGGAACCGGGTCGAAGGCATGGCCGCGTCACAGGCGCGGATCGTGCACGAGGGTTTGAGCTACGACGTGGAGGTGGACACGACGCACACCGAATCCCTGGCGTGCGCGCGTGTCATCGCCGACCACGTGACGCGCGCACCTACGCCACCCAGGTGACGCGCCATCACCGCTCAAGCGTCCCCGAGCGGCCCGATCACCCGATGCACAGCCGGATCACCCGTTACGCAGCCGGTTCACCCGATGCACAGCCGGATCGTCCCGTCCGCACCAGCCTCCACACGCACCTTCGTGAGGTCCTCCACCACGACGTCCGGCTCGTGGGCCGCGGCCCGGGGCCCGATCCCGACCACCGTCATCCCGGCGGCGCGCCCGGCCGCTATCCCGGCGCCGGAGTCCTCGAACACCACACAGTCCGCAGGGGCGACCCCCAGCTCGGCGGCGCCCTTCAGGAAGCCCTCGGGGTCGGGCTTGCTCGCCCCGACGGACTCCGCGGTCACCCGCACCCCGGGCTGCTCCAGACCGGCCGCGGCCATCCGGGCCGTCGAGAGCGGCACATCGGCGGAGGTCACCAGCGCGTGCGGCAGTCCCCGCAGCGAGGCCAGGAACTCCGGTGCCCCGGGGATCGCGACGACACCGTCGGTGTCGGCCGTCTCCTCGGCGAGCATCCGGGCGTTGTCGGCGTGGTTCTGCTCCATCGGCCGCTCGGGCAGCAGCAGCGCCATGGAGGCGTACCCCTGCCGGCCGTGGACGACCTTCATGACCTGGTCTCCGTCGAGCCCGTGACGCTCGGCCCAGCGCCGCCAGACGCGTTCGACCGAGGCGTCCGAGTTGACGAGGGTGCCGTCCATGTCCAGCAGGAGGGCGCGGGCGGTGAGCACGGCGGTGGCCGTCATCGGCAGCTCCAAGGCTCGGGGCGCGTTCCAGCGCGGGAGAGGGGCGGACGACGGATCGCGACCGGCACGCCCCGGGAGACAAGGCGGCCCCGCCCGCCGGTCAGGGAAAACGGGCGGAGGCCACTTTGTTTCCCCACGGTACAAAACAAGGCGGCCTTCGCGCCAGGGGCCCCCGCCGGACGTTCATCCACTGTTCGTCTCGCCAGGCTCAGCCGGTCACGGCCTCCCAGAGGCTCCACAAACCGAGCGCCAGCATGACCAGCGCCGCGACCTGCGTGATCAGCCGCAGCGGCACCTTCTTCATCAGCGCCTTGCCGCCGACGATGCCCAGCCCGGCCACGGCCCACAGGGCGAGCACCGCACCCAGCCCGACGGAGAGCGGGTCGTCGTAGCGGGCGGCCAGGTTCGCGGTCATGATCTGGGTCAGATCACCGAACTCGGCGACCAGGATGAGCATGAAGCCGGCACCCGAGACCTTCCAGAAGGACTGGTTCTCCGGCTTGCGGACCTCCTCCTCGTCCTCGCCCTTCCTCAGCAGCAGCACCGCGGCCCCGCCGAGGAACAGCACGCCCGTGAGGGCCTGCACGATCTGCTGCGGCAGCAGCGTCAGCACACTGCCGGCGGCGACGGCGAGCGCGACGTGCAGCGCGAAGGCGGCGGCGACCCCCGCGAAGACGTAGGAGGCGCGGTAGCGGGTGCCGAGGACGAGGCCCGCGAGGGCGGTCTTGTCCGGCAGTTCCGCGAGGAAGACGACGCCGAAGACGACGGCCGTCACGGTCAGGCTGATCAAGGGTTCCTCAATCGGTCGGGGCTGCCCCACCGAGAGTGCTGGACTTTCGCTCATGACACCTCGGCACGGCAGCACACACGGCATCCGCGCCGGGGGGCACGGATGTGCACTGCTTTGCCGAAGGTCTCGCTGGCAGGTCCAGGAAAAGGACCGGCCTCCGGGCGCCGGCTCAGGCGGGCTGAGCAGTATGTCGACGGTCCGGCGAAGAGCTACTCCCCTTCTGCGCCGTCCATCGTACGCGACGCCCCGGGTGTGAAGACTTTGCGCCTGAACCTTGTCATGTCATGCACGTGTCACTAGCTTCTCACCGGGCGCACACCTGTGCGCAACACGGCACCGCGAGTATTCCCCTCGCTCGCACGCCACACCCCCCTCTGCCCAGGGAGTTCGCATGCCCAGGTTCTACGCGCGTCGACGGCTGAGCGTGGCCGCGGCCGCCACCGCGCTCATATCCTCCGTGGCCCTGTTCAACGCCCCCACGGCCTCCGCCGCCCTCCCCACCCCCGTGAGCGGCGCCACCGCCCGCTCCTACCTCGCCTCGCTCACCGTGGCGACCGAGGACCGCACCGGCTACGACCGCGACCTCTTCCCGCACTGGATCACCCAGTCCGGCTCCTGCAACACCCGCGAGGTCGTCCTCAAGCGCGACGGATCCGACGTCCAGCAGAACTCCTCCTGCGCCGCCACCAGCGGCAGCTGGTACTCCGTCTACGACGGCGCCACCTGGTCCGCCGCCTCCGACGTCGACATCGACCACCTCGTGCCGCTGGCCGAGGCCTGGGACTCCGGCGCCGACTCCTGGACGACGTCCCGCCGCCAGTCGTTCGCCAACGACCTCACCCGCCCGCAGCTCATCGCGGTCACCGACAACGTCAACCAGGCCAAGGGCGACCAGGACCCGGCCACCTGGATGCCCTCCCGGACGGCGTACCGCTGCACCTACGTCCGCGCCTGGGTCCAGGTGAAGTACTACTACGACCTCTCCGTCGACTCGGCCGAGAAGTCCGCGCTGCAGAACCACCTCGCGAGCTGCTGACACGCTGATCGGTGTCGGGACCTCCCCGCCGACCTCCGTCGTTCCGTACCGTACGGGGCGACGGAGAGGGGAACGACATGAGCGCACTGCGCCTCGGGCCGCTGCTGAGATACACGGACGGCTCGTCCGCGACCGTGTGGGTCGAGACGAGCCGCCCGTGCACCGCCGAGGTGCGCTGCGCCGACGGCGCCGGCGGCACGGCCCACAGCTTCCAGATCGCGGGCCACCACTACGCGCTGGTCCCGGTGACCGGCCTCACGGCCGGTACGAGCACGTCGTACGAAGTGCTGCTGGACGGCACCCGGGTGTGGCCGCTGCCCGGATCCCCCTTTCCGCCCTCGGCGATCCACGCGCCGGGGCCGGAGGGCCGCCTCGATGTCGCCTTCGGTTCCTGCCGCTGGGCCTCTCCCCCGGCGGGCGGGGACGACCCCGTGGGGCCGGACGTCCTGGACGCCCTCGCCACCCGCCTCGCGGCCGACCCCGAGGGTGAACGGCCGCATGTCCTGCTGCTGCTCGGCGACCAGGTGTACGCCGACGAGACCTCCGACGCCACACAGCGCTGGCTGGCGGGCCGCCGCGACCTGAAGGAGGAGCCGGGCACCGGGGTGGCGGACTACGAGGAATACACCCACCTCTACTACGAGTCGTGGCTCGACCCGCGCATCCGCTGGCTGCTGTCCACCGTGCCCAGTTTCATGATCTTCGACGACCACGACGTCATCGACGACTGGAACACCTCCGCCGCCTGGCTCGCCGACATGCGCTCCACCGGCTGGTGGCAAGAGCGGCTGCTGAGCGGCCTGATGTCGTACTGGGTCCACCAGCACCTCGGAAACCTCTCCCTGGAGGAGCTGGCGGCCGACCCGGTGTACGAAGCGGTCCGCGAGGCCCCCGACGGCACCGATGCGCTGCGCGCCTTCGCCGCCCGGGCCGACGCCGACGCGACCACGGCCCGCTGGAGCTACCGGCGCGACTTCGGACGCGTACGCCTGGTGATGGTGGACAGCCGGGCCGCCCGGGTCCTCGCCGAGGAGGAACGCGCGATGCTCGACCCGGGCGAGGAGGCCTGGCTGCGCGAGCAGGTGCGGGACACGCCCGAGGCGTACGACCACCTGCTGATCGGCACCTCTCTGCCCTGGCTCCTGCCGCATCTCGTGCACGACGCCGAGAGATGGAACGCGGCGCTGTGCGGCGGTGAACGGGGTGCCCGCTGGGCGCGGTTCGGGGAGAAGGTGCGGCGCGCCGCCGACCTGGAGCACTGGTCGGCGTTCCCCGAGTCCTTCGCGGGGCTGACGGAGCTGATCGCCGAGGCGGGCTCGGGGGACCACGCGCCTGCGACGGTGTGCGTGCTCTCCGGGGATGTGCACCACGCCTACATCGCCGAGCCCTCGTGGGCCGGGCGAAATCCGGACGCCCGGGTGGTGCAGCTCGTCTGCTCACCCGTGCACAACTCCGTGCCGCTGTCGATGCGGCTGGCGTTCCGCATCGGCTGGAGCGCGGCGGCGCGGCGTCTCGGCCGCGGTCTCGCCCGGCACGGACGTCTCCCGAAGCCGCCGGTCCGCTGGCGCAAGACGGGCGGTCCCTGGTTCGGCAACCAGCTCATGACCCTGACCCTGCGCGGCCGTTCGGCCCGGCTGCGACTGGAGCATGCCAAGGCCCGCCAGGGCACGGGCCCCCGCCTCACGACGATCCTGGACTCCGAGCTCGCCCCGTAACTCCCTGTTGCGCCTGCTTGTTGCCGCTGTGTGCCTCGATGCCCCGTGATGGCAGTGAGGCATCCCACAGCGACCGTCAATCCTTCCCCACGAGTCCCGGTTACCGCTCCCGGCGACGGCATGATGATGCGGACCGTCCGCTTCCTGCCCGGCGGACCGCCGACACGCGCCCCCCCACGCCCGGGAGTTCCACCCTTGTCTGCGTCGCCCGAGGAAACCGAGGAAGTCAGGGAGCCCAGGGAAGCCAGGGAGCCACGGGAACTCAGAAAAACCGGGGAAACCGGGGAAACCGGGGAAACCGCACCGGCCGGGGGTCCCGGACCGGCTCCGGGACGCGCGCGGGTCTCCGTCGCCCTGGTCGGCGCCGGGCCGCGCGGCACCAGCGTCCTGGAACGCCTGTGCGCCTCCGCCCCCGAACTGCTGCCGCCCGGTGCCCGGCTGACCGTTCACGTGATCGACCCGGACCCGCCCGGCCCCGGCCGCGTCTGGCGCACGGCCCAGCCGCCCGAGTTGCTGATGAACACCGTGGCCTGCCAGGTGACCCTGTTCACCGACGACAGCGTGGACTGCTCGGGCCCCATCCGCCCGGGTCCGAGCCTGCACGCGTGGGCGAACGGCAGACTGGGCCCGGACGAGTATCCGACCCGGGCGGACTACGGGCGTTATCTGGAGTGGGTGTTCGCCGAGGTCGTACGGCAGGCGCCGCCGGCGGTACGGGTCGAGACGCACCGGGCGCGCGCGGTACGGCTCGACGACACACCCGGGGGCCACCAGGCCCTGACGCTCGATGACGGCCGCACCCTGACCGGCCTGTCCGCGGTGGTGCTGGCCCAGGGGCACCTGCCGAGGACCGCCGGACCGGACCTGCTGCGGCACGCGGCCCACGCCGGGCGGCACGGCCTGCGCCACGTCCCGCCCTGCAACCCGGCCGACGCCGACCTGTCCTCCGTACCTCCGGGTGAGCCCGTTCTGCTGCGCGGCCTCGGCCTCAACTTCTTCGATCACACCGCCCTGCTGACGACCGGCCGGGGCGGCCGTTTCGTACCGGGCGCCGGGGGTCTGCGCTATCTCCCCTCCGGCCGTGAGCCGCGGCTCTTCGCCGGTTCCCGGCGCGGCGTCCCGTACCAGGCGCGCGGCGACAACGCGAAGGGGCCGTACGGCCGGCACGTCCCGCTCGCCCTCACCCCGGAGGTGATCGCCGGATTCCGCAAGCGCGCGGACTCCGGAGAGGCGCCCGACTTCCTCACGGAGATCTGGCCGCTGGTGGCGAAGGAGGTGGAGACGGTCTACTACGGCGCGCTGATCCGGCGGGGCGCGGCCCGCGCCGGGCGAGAGCGGGAGTATGCCGGGCGAGAGGGGGAGTGCACCGGGCCAGAGCGGGAGCTCACCGAACGAGAGCGGGAGTTCACCGGGCGGGAGCGGGAGTTCGCCGAACGCTTCCTCGCCGTTGCGCACGGTGACCCCCAGGAGGTGTCGCTGCTGGAGGAGTTCGGGGTGCCGGAGAGCGACCGCTGGTGCTGGGAGCGGATCTCCCGCCCGTACGCCGGGCGGGACTTCGCACACCCCGGCCGGTGGCGCGACTGGCTCCTGTCGTATCTGCGCGAGGACGCCGCCCAGGCCGCCCTCGGCAATGTGCACGGCCCGCTGAAGGCTGCCCTTGACGTGCTGCGCGACCTGCGCAACGAGCTCCGGCTGATCGTGGACCACGGCGGCCTCGCCGGCGCCTCCCGCCGTGACCACCTGGACCGCTGGTACACCCCGCTCAACGCGTTTCTGTCCATCGGCCCGCCGAGGCGCCGCATCGAGGAACTCGTGGCCCTCATGGAGGCGGGTGTGGTGGAGGTACTGGGGCCACGGCTGCGGGTGACGGAGGCGGAGGGGGCCTGGGCCGTTCACTCCCCCGACGTGCCGGGATCAGCCGTCCGCGTGAGAACGCTCATAGAGGCGCGCCTGCCGGAACCGGATCTGCGGCACACCGCCGACGCCCTTCTGGCCGGTCTGCTGCGCAGCGGGCGGTGCCGACCGCACACCGTCGACGGTTATGAGACAGGCGGGCTGGACGTCACATCACGCCCCTATCGCCTGATGGATCGTCAAGGAGTTGTACACACCAGGCTGTTCGCGTTCGGGGTGCCGACAGAAGGCGTGCACTGGGTGACCGCCGCCGGTGCTCGCCCAGGGGTGGATTCGGTCACCCTTTCGGACGCCGATGCGGTGGCGAGAACCGTTCTACGTGCGGCTGGGCCCGAAACCGAGCCTCAGGGAGAGGCAAAGCAGTGGCCAAATGTTGAACTTGCAACCATCGATTAGGCGCACCTAACGTGGGCTACTCCGCGGTATCCGTCCCCGACCGGCCTTCTCCCCAGGCCGGCCAACCCGAAGGAGAGACCCCCCACATGACCGCTCGCCTCAACGGCGCACAACCGTACGCACTCGGACTGTTCCGGATCGTCATCGGCCTGCTTTTCGCCTGCCACGGCGCCGTCGCACTCTTCGGCGTCCTCGGAGGCGTGGACGACAAGGGCGGCACCGCGGCAACCGGCGCCTGGCCGAACTGGTACGCGGCCGTCATCGAACTCGTCGGGGGCACCCTGGTGCTGCTGGGTCTCGGCACCCGCATCGCGGCGTTCATCTCCTCCGGCGCGATGGCGTACGCGTACTTCAAGGTCCACCAGCCCCAGGCCCTGTGGCCGATCCAGAACAGCGGCGAGGGCGCGGCCATGTACTGCTGGGCCATGTTCCTGTTGATCTTCACGGGCTCCGGCGCGTTCGGCCTGGACCGTCTGCTGACCAAGCGCACCTCGACGCAGGAGCAGCGCTCCGCGGACCAGACCCCGGTGGCCGCCTGAGCCGCCCGGCCCTCCGTCCACCCAGCGGCGTCTTCCTCACCAGGGAGGCGCCGCCGCGTATGTCCGGCCCGGCATCGAGGCGATGGAGACGGCACTCGGAAATATGCTGACAATCCGGGGCCAGGCGCGACGAGGTGAACACTCCGCACCGAACGTATGAGCCCCCCGTGAACCGCCCGTCACACCACAGGCGTACGCTCTATGGCTGTCATGGCCACTCCTGCCGTTTCCGCCCGCGCCATCGCGGCACGGTCTGGCCCACGGGGGAGTCACGGGGAGTCGCGGTGCCGGAGCACATGGGGTTGCTGATCGGCAGCCCATGGATCTACGCGGTGGTGGCCTTGTCCGTCCTGCTCGACGTGTTCCTGCCGGTGCTGCCCAGCGGCGTCCTGGTGATCACGGCGGCCACGGCGGCGGCAGCGGGCACGGCGGCCGACGTTCCCGACATCCTCGCCCTGACCCTCTGCGCGGCCACCGCCTCCGTCCTGGGCGACCTGCTGGCCTACCGCCTCGCCTGGCGCGGTGGCGCCCGGCTGGACCGGGCGATCTCACGTTCCCGGCGGCTGACCACCGCCCAGGAACGCCTCGGCGCGGCCCTCGCGCGCGGCGGCGGCGCCCTCGTCGTCCTCGCCCGGTTCGCTCCCGCCGGCCGCTCGTTGGTCTCCCTCGGCGCGGGCGCCGCCCACCGCCGCGCCCGCGACTTCCTGCCCTGGTCGGCGCTGGCCGGTCTCACCTGGGCCGCGTACAGCGTCGCCCTCGGCTACTTCGGCGCCCACCTGCTGGGCACGAGCTGGGTGGCCACGGCGGTGTCGGTGGGGGCGCTGTTCGGTGCCGGGGCGGGGGCGGCGTACCTGATGCGGCGCGAGCCGCGGACGTCGTAGACCGGCTCCGACTCACCACCACGACCACCAAGACCTGGAAGCGGCTGAGACATTGACCACCACGGCGTCGCGGAAAGCCTCCCGAATACGACGGATCGCCCTCGCCGCGCGGCGGCGGCCCCGGGCGATGCTGTGGGCCGCCGCCGGAGTGATCACTCTCGGGTTCCTCGTCGCACTCCAGATCACCGCGCACCACCTCGGCATGCCGGGGCCGATCACCACCCAGGCCCGCGAGGTGATCCACGCCCCGAAGTCCGGGTTCCTGCTGTACGCCAGCATGGCGCTGATGATGGTGGTGCTGACCTGGCGGCAACGGCTCATCGCCCTCGGCACCGCGATCGGCATCGACCTCGTCTTCCTGCTGGTGCGGTGGGCGACCGGCACCTACCCCACCGAGGGGCACCCGTTCGGCAACGGCGCGCTGTGGGTGATCCTGGGCGTCGGGGTCTTCGCCGTCACCCGCCGCACCGGCCCGGAACGCGTCCTGATGCTGAAGGGCGTCGGGCTCGGCCTGCTGCTGGTGACCGGCCGCAAGACCGGTGACACCTGGCTGCTGATCACGTCGCAGACCCGCCCGGTCACACTCGACCCGTACGTCGCCATGGCCGATCACGCGCTGGGCAACCCGTCGTGGCTGGCGGGCCGGCTCCTCAAGGCGAGCGGCCCGGTCGGTGAGCACGCCCTCGACTACGTCTACGCCCAGCTCGCGGTGGCCGCCGTCTGTGTGGCGCTGTACCAGCTGCGCAACGTGGCGGCCGAGCAGCGCTTCCCGCGCCACCACCTGGTGCGCACCTTCCTGGTGATCGGCCTGCTCGGACCGGCCCTCTACATGATCTACCCCGTGGTCGGGCCGATCTTCGCCTACGGCCCCGAGGGCGGGCACTGGGCGGCGGCCGACCTGTGGCCGAACACCCTGCCGCCGATCGTCACCCCCTACGAGCTGCCGTTCGACGAGATCACCCCGCGCAACTGCATGCCCAGCCTGCACACGGCCTGGGCCACGACGATCTTCATCCACTCCCGCAAGGGACCGCGCGCCCTGCGCATCGCCGGCACGTTCTGGCTGATCGCCACGCTCGCCGCGACGCTGGGATTCGGCTGGCACTACGGCGTGGACCTCGTCGCCGGCGTGGTGTTCGCGTACACGGTCGAGGCGGCGCTGCGCACGTACGACCGAGGCTGGGACCGGGCGGGGGTCCGGCTCATCGGCTACGGGTCGGCCGTCTTCGCGGTGCTGCTGGCGTCCTACCGCTTCGTGCCGCTGGAGATGGCCGCCCACCCGTGGATGTCCGGCCCCCTCCTCCTGCTGGCGATGGCCTCGGTGGTCTACGGCTATCTGCGGACCACCAGGCTGTGGGAAGCGGAGGCCGCACCGGTGCCACACCCCGAACCGCAGCCGGAGCTGGCGGTCTGAGGCCCGGGGCGCTTCGCCGGGGTCAGGCCTGGCTCGCCTTCCGGGCAGCGGCCCCGCGGACCTCCAGACCGTCCAGCAACTCGGCCGTGGCCTGCGCGACGGCCTCCACGGCGCGGTCGAACACCTCCTGGTTGTGAGCGGCTGGGGCGCGGAATCCCGAAACCTTCCGCACGTACTGCAGGGCGGCAGCGCGCACGTCGGCCTCGGTGGCCTCTTCGGGCATCGCGGGCGGACGCAGCGTCTTGATACTCCGGCACATGCCCCCAGTTTCACCCGTCCGGCCCTTCAGCGACAGCGGCGCCTGACATGACCACTCCGAGGGGACCACCATCCCGGGGCCGACCGACGAGAGGAACTCCTCGTGGCGAACGAACTCACCGTGGCCGTTCTGGGCCCCGGCGGCGCGGGCGGCCTGCTCGCCGCCCTGCTCTCCCGCTCCGGCCACCGCGTGATCTGCCTGTCCGGCGAGCAGACCGCCGAGACCCTGCGCACCGGCGGCATCCAGGTCCGCAGCGCCCTCTTCGGCGACTTCACGGCCCGTGTCGAGGCGGACACCGAGCTGCGGGAGCCGGTCGACGCGTGCCTGGTCACCGTCAAGGACACCGCCCTGGACGCCGCGTCGGCGCGGGTCCCCGTCCCCGTGCCGGCCGACGGCCTGCTCGTGCCGTTCCTGAACGGTGTCGAACACCCGGCGGCCCTGCGCGCCCGCTACCGGCGCGACCGCGTGGCCCCCGCCGTGATCCGGGTCGAGTCCACCCGGGTCGCCCCGGGCGTCATCGAACACGGCAGCCCCTTCGCGGAGATCGACCTGACCGGCACGGACGTGCCCCGGCCGCCCCTCGACGCCCTCGCCGAGGCCTTCGCCACGGTCGGCCGGCCACCCGGCTCCTCGAGGACGAGACGGCGGCCCTGTGGGCGAAGATGTCGTTCCTGGCGCCGTTCGCCCTGCTGACCACCCTCCCCCGAGCTCTCGACTTCGCTCGACCAGGGGGGACCCCCATCGGCCTTCCTCTCGGGGACGTCCGCACCCGCCACCGCGACGAGCTGACCGCCCTGGTGGCGGAGACCGCCGCGATCAGCCATGCGTGCGGCGGCCCGGCGGACCCCGCCCAGGCCCTGGCCCGCTACGACGCCTTCCCGGCGGCGATGAAGTCGTCGATGCAGCGCGACGCCGAGGCCGGCCGGCCCCTCGAACTGGACGCCATCGGCGGCGCGTTGCTCCGCACGGCCGAGCGCCACGGGATTCCGGCCCCGGTCGCGGCCCGGGTGGTGCGCGAGGTGCGCGAGGCGCGCGAGGCGGCGGACCGGCCCGGGAGCACGGCCCGGCGCTGACACGGCGCTGATGCGGGGCTGATGCGGGGCTGATTGGGCGCCGTCACTGCCGGCACACCCGTTCGCATGAACCGCAGGAAGGAACTCGCCCGGCAAATTCGAACAGGCGTATCATTGAGTTGTGGCTACGACCTATGACTTTCCGAGCGACCTCCTGGCCGGTCAGGAGGAACTCCACCAGGTCAGGGCCGAGCTGTCGGCCCTGCTGAAGCGGCTTCCCTGGTCGGTGGAGCCGCTGGACGGCTTCAGTGACGACAACGGCTGGCGCAAGGTGGAACGCCCCGCCTCGCCCGGCTGGAGCGCCGACGAACAGGCCGAAGTCGAGAAACTCCGGCAGCGGGAGCACGAACTCGCGGTGTTCGTCAGCACCCACCGCTACTGGTCGGAGCTCGTCGGCCCCGAGCGGGTGGCGGCCCGCTCGGAGCTGAAGCACGCGCACGAGGTTCCGCCGGAGGAGACCGGCGGAACCCCGTGACGCCCGACGGGATCAGCTCTTGTCGTCCAGCATCCCGTTCATCTCACGGATCTCGGCCTGCTGGGCGGTGACGATGTCGCCCGCCATGGCCTTGGCAGGGCCGTAGCCGCCCTTGCTCTGCTCGGTCCGGGCCATCTCCACGGCCCCCTCGTGGTGCTCGACCATCAGCGTCAGGAACTGGCGGTCGAAGGCCCTGCCCGTCAGCTTCGCCAGCGCGGCCATGTCCTCGTCGCCCATCATCCCGGGCATACCGGAATGGCCCGCCGCGGAGTGGTCCATGCCGCCGCCCGCCGCCCGGGGCACGTCCTCGCCCCAGGTCTTCAGCCAGCCGGTCATGGTCCGGATCTCCGGGTCCTGCGCCTTCTCGATCCGCCCGGCGAGGTCCTTGACCGCCCCGGAGGAGGCCCGGTCACCGGCCAGCCGCGCCATCTCCAGCGCCTGCCGGTGATGCGGGATCATGCCCTGCGCGAAGGTGACGTCCTGGGGGTTGTGGGCACCGGTGGCCGACGGTGTTCCGGTGGGGCCGTGGCTCCCGGCGTCGCCGTGGCCGGCTGCCGGGTCGGCACCGTCACCACCACAGGCGGCGAGGACGACCGCTGCGGCACCCGCCGCCACCGCCAGGGCAGCGCGGCGCGCCAGACTACGAACGCTGTTGCTCATGCGTGAACTCCTGCTTCTGCAAGGAACTGAGGATGTGGGACACGACGGAGCACCACGCCGTCACCGGTCGATACCGGCCGGCGTGATGTGTGGTGTCTAGATCCGCAGAAGCTGGAGCTCGGCCAGGGAAGGCGGGGCCCGGGCACCATCCGTATCCGCGACCGCGTACGCCCGTACGGCGCTCTCCCCCACGGCCACGGGGACCGGGTCGGGAACCAGCGGAGGCAGCACCGGCCCCCCGCCCACGGCACCGGACGCGCAGGTCGCGTCGGCATGCCGGACATGCCCGCCGCCGCAGTGCAGATACGGCATGCCGTGCGTCGACGACGCGGAGGCCGGAGCCGTTTGGGCCTGGTGCCCCTGCATCACATGCGCCGGCTGAGACAGACCACCCCCGGGCGCCAGCCCGTGCATCCCCAGCAACCCCGCCAACAGCCCCAGCACGCACAGCACATGCCACCGCCGCACGACGGGTCGCAGAGCACGCTGGGCGGGGCTGTTCACATGCTCATCGTAGGGGCAAGGCCCCGAGAGCGGGGGAAGGGGCCTCCAGCACCCGGACCGAACGCACTTCAGTGGACGGTCGACTGGAGGAGTTCACCGTCACAGTCACCCCGAGGGTCGGTCCACCCGCTGGTGAGCGGGCGCGGCCTCCTCCTCACCGCATGAGACCGGGGAGCGGCATGTCGAGCACCTCTGCAATGACTCGCAGCCAGGTCTCCGTCGTCAGTAGTGTGCGGAGATGACAAGAAGCGAGCGGCTCGCGGAGCAGCTGGACTGGCACTGGCGCACGAACCTGCGGCCACGGCTGGACGGTCTTACCGATGAGGAGTACTTCTGGGAGCCGGTGCGCGGCTGCTGGAGCGTCCGCCCGCATGGCACGTCGGCCGCACCCATGTCGGCAGGTTCGGGGGAGTGGACGATGGACTTCGCGTCCCCTGGCCCGGTGCCGGCTCCTGTGACCACGATTGCCTGGCGGCTGGCGCACATCATCGTCTCGTGTCTGGGCTACCGGGTCGGGTGGTACTTCGGCGGCCAGGACGTCGACTCCGAGACATTCGCCTACGCGGGGACCGCTGACGAGGCGCTGAAACAGCTCGATGAGATGTACGGGAGATGGAACGCGGGGGTCCGCGAACTCTCGGACGCCGACCTGGAGAATCCGCCCGCGATAGGTCCCGAGCGGTTTCCCATGGAGAACAGGGTCCTGCACGTCAACAGGGAGCTGATCCATCACGGCGCCGAGATTTCCCTGCTGCGCGACCTCTACCGCCGGCAGGACGGAGCCGTGGCGCGCCGCACATGACCTTCCGGTAACCGGCGATCGGGCCTCGGAAAGGCCCCCCAGGAAGATCCCAGGAGGCCTCTGAACTGCTACTCGGCGCTGTGGGCGCGGACGGTTTCGAACCGCCGACATCCTGCTTGTAAGGCAGGCGCTCTACCCCTGAGCTACGCACCCGGCTCCCGGGCATGAGCCCAGGACGAGTCGACAGCCTACATGGCCCGGGGCGCGGTCCCGCAAACCCGTATCGCGGGAGCGTCCGGGCCCCGCACCTGGGGTTAACCCCACCTTCGATCCGGGAGTGGCCCGGATCCCCCGGCGGGCCCCGGATCCATACGGTCGTAGAGCGCACCGGAGCGCCCGTCGTCCGTCCAGGGGGAGATCGTCATGACCAGTCGCACCGCCACCGCCCGCGCCACCGCCCTCGCCGGTGCCGTCGTCGTGCTCGTCGCCGGTCTCAGTGCCTGCGGGGCGTCCGCGGGGGACGACACGGACCCCGACCACCGGTCCTTCGGCCTCCAGGGCCGCACTCTCACGGTCGACTCCGACGACTCGGCCCTGGAGATCGTCAGCTCGGACGACGAACCGGCGGGCAAGATCGAGGTCACCCGGTGGTTCCAGGGCTCGGTCGTCGTCGGCAAGGAGCCGAAGGCCACCTGGGCCATGCGCGACGACCGCCTGGTACTGCGGCTGAAGTGCTCCGGCATCGTCGTCGACTGCTCGGCCAAGCACCGCATCGAGGTCCCCCGCGGCATCACCGTGAAGGTCCAGGACGGCGACGGCGCGGTCCATGCCCGGGGCTTCCGGGACCCCCTGAACATCCGCACCGGCGACGGATCCGTCCGCGTCACCGACACCACCGGTCCCGTGGAGGTGCGCACCGGCGACGGATCCATCCGCGTCACCGGCACCAGCGGTCCGCTGCGGATGCGCACCGGCGACGGGTCCATCCGCGCGAACGTCTCCTCCCGCGACGTCCGCACCCGGACCGGCGACGGTTCGGTCCGCCTCGAACTCGGTGCCGTGCCGGATCGTGTCGAGTCCCGCAGCAGCGACGGCTCCGTGACCATCGCACTGCCCCGGGCCGCGTACCGCGTGACCACCGAGACCGGTGACGGCGGCGTCGACGTGTCCGTGCCCCGCGACGAGAGCAGCGCCCACCGGGTGTCCGCCCACACCGGGGACGGCAGCGTGACGGTGCGAACACTGAACTGAACGGCCCGTGTGTTCGTCCTCTACCGGTGGGAGAATGACACCGGGCAGGGTGGACCACAGCACGGGAGAGGGATGTGACGGCGACACCAGGACAGCCGGACTCGCCGTCGTTGCCGCGCGC
Source organism: Streptomyces sp. NPDC012474 (assembly GCF_042955185.1). Classification (NCBI taxonomy): domain Bacteria; kingdom Bacillati; phylum Actinomycetota; class Actinomycetes; order Kitasatosporales; family Streptomycetaceae; genus Streptomyces; species Streptomyces sp. NPDC012474. The sequence goes on along the minus strand of NZ_JBIBEP010000001.1, from coordinate 804,042 downwards.
ACATCGCCCGGGCCGCCGCACCCCCCGCGCCCCCGGGCCGCTCCACGACACGCTCGCCCTGGTCGGGCTTCCGCTGCTGGCCGCGCTGGCCCTGCCCGCCGCCTTCGCGGGCGGGGGCACCCGGCGCTGGTTCGGCGGCCGGGCCGAGAACCAGCGGGCCGAGGCCCAGGCCGCGAAGGACGCCGCCGCGGCGGCCTTCTACGAGCTCGACACCGCCCAGCGCGACCTGCGCATCTCGATCGAGACGATCACCGCCGTCGACGCCTCCCCCGCCGCCCGGCGGGCCGTCGCCGACTTCGACGCCCTGGGCCGGCGGATCGACGAGGCCAGCCACCGGTACATCAACGCCGTCGACGCCCACGATCTCGACCGCGACGACCTGGAGGCCTCCGCCGCGTCCCGGGCCCGCGGGGAGCTGACCGCCGCCAAGGAGGAACTCGGCCGGGTCAAGCAGGAGCTCGACCGGTTCACCGACGGCCTCGGCCCCCTCCTCGGCAAGGCCGAGACCCAGCTGGCCCGCCTCGCCCCCGCGGTCGAACGTGCCCGCCAGGCCCTGCTCGCCGCCTCCAACGCGCTGGACGCCGTACGCGCCTCGGGTCTCCGGGCGGACGACCTCGCCGCCCGGCTCGCCGCGCTCTCCCCGGAGCTGACCAAGCTGAACCAGGGTGCCGGGCAGCACGGCGTGCCGCAGACCCTGGAGCGGGCCGAGCGGGTCACGCGCGAGGCCGAGGCGGTCCGTGTGGAGGCCGAGCGGCTTCCGGACCGCGCCGCCGAGATCGACCACCGGCTCGTCTCCCTGCGCACCCGCGCCCAGGCCCTCACCACCCGCTCCGAGCAGGTGGAGCCGACCCTGAGCGAGCTCCGGCGCCGCTTCACCGCGGCCTGCTGGCAGGACCTTCAGCACGTCCCCGACGCCGCCGCCGAGAACGTCCGCCAGGCCGAGACCAGACTGACCGAGGCCCGCACCGCCCGCGGCGAACAGCGCTGGGCCGACGCGACGGCCCTGCTGTCGACCGTGCGCGCCCTGCTGAACAACACCGACGAGGCCGTGTCGGCCGCCGGGGACCGCCTGCACCGCCTGAACGCCGTGCAGAAGGATCCCCAGCAGGAGATCGACCGCACCCGTTTCGCCATCCGTGACGCCCAGCGCCTCGCCATGGCCGGCCGCAACACCCCCGACCCGCGCCACGCCCGTCCCCTGGACGACGCCGTGGCGCGCCTGGACCGCGCCATCGCCGGTCTCGAAGGCCGCCACCCGGACTACTGGCACTTCCTCATGGAGACGGAAGCGGTCCGCCGGGCCGTGGCCCATGTCGTCTCCGGGATCCGCGAGGAGCGAGGGGCCGGACACTGAGCCCGGCCCCCGTCCGGACTCAGGTGCGGTAGGCGTAGTAGTACGCGTTCGGGTACGACGCGACGAGGCTCGCCACCGACCTGCGGAGGGTGTTGTTGGAGTGGTAGGTCACGTACGGCACCCCACCACTCTTGTACGTGACGATCATCGTGTGGTCCTTGGACCCGTCCTTGTCGAAGTCCACCTGGAGGACGTCGCCGACCTCGAGCTGGAAGACGTTGGCGAGCGGCTTGGTCCGCTTGGAGTTCTGGGCGAACCAGGACCACTCGTTGACGCCGATGAACGAGTGCGACTGGATGTCGGCGTTGCCGAACCACCTGGTGTAGTCGTACACGTAGCCGGGGACGTGCTTCCAGCCGCCCGCCTTCAGGGACTGGCTGACGAAGTTGGTGCAGTCGCCGCCGGCGCCGCGGCCGCTGAAGTCCGGGTAGTCCTTGTTGTAGGCGTTCCAGTGCTTCTCGGCGTAGGCCGCCATGGCCTTGTAGTCGTACGTCGTGCCGGTCTTCGGGGCGGCGGCCGGGTTGCGGGTGGTCGCCGCGCGCGGGGCGTTCGGCATGGTGTCGGCGGTGGTGGCCGCCTTGACGGGGGCCGGCTTGGAGAGGGTGTTCACCGCGATACCGCCCTGGTCGGTGTCACGGATGCCCGTCAGCCGCCAGTCTCCGCGCCGGTCGGCCTTGAAGGTCAGCTCGTGCCGGGCCTGGAATCCGGTGGTCTTCGGCGCGTCGCCCCGGGTGCGGGCGTAGGTGAGGGTCGTGGTCTCGGTGACCTCCGCCTTGGCCGTACGGCCCGTGACCCGCGTGGCGTTCAGGGTGACGGTGGTGGCGGCGCCGCGGTACGTCTCGCCGGCCTTGGCCAGCTTCTTCTTGCGCTGCCCGAGCGCGGACCGGGTGGCGTCCTCGGTGCGGGCGGTGCCGGAGGACAGCGCGACGTCGCCGGAGAAGCCGTCGGTCAGCGGCTTGTCCGCGTCGGCCTGCCCGCCGTCGACCAGGGCGTTGGTGCGGTCGGTGAAGACGGCGTCCGCCAGCCGCTGGAAGGTGGCCCTGGTGCGCGCGTCCACCGTCGGATCGTCGCTGACCGCCGCGCCCGCACTCCAGTTGGGCAGCAGGGCGACTCCGGCGACGACCGAGGTCGCCGCGGCGCCGACTATCGTGACGCGGCGCCGCGTCCCGCTCAATTTTCTTGATCTCACTGGTGTTTCCCCTCTTGCCCCGGCCAAAGGGTTACCGGGGTAGGAGATTTTTGCATGGAATGTGTGGCTCCTGTGAAGGGTGTTGCATCTGTTACTTCCGAACCCGGTCACTTCACGACCGTCGACCAGTCGGGTGACTGCGCCGGGTCCAGGCCGCGGAGCCGCTGCAGGGTTCCGGGCTTCTGCACGTCGAGCCAGTCGGCCAGTTCCCTGAAGGACACGCACTTGACGTCCTTCTTCGTGCACATGGCCTTGAAGACCCGGTCGACGGCCCGCATGTAGATGCCGCCGTTCCAGTCCTCGAAGTGGTTCCCGATGAACAGCGGGGCGCGGCTGCCGTAGTACACGCGATTGAAGCCGGACATGTAGGAGGCGACGGTCTGCTCTTCCCACTGGGGGTAGTTCGCCGGGTCGCCCTCGGTCTCACCCTCGGACTGGTTGTAGAGGAAGTTGAAGTCCATCGACAGGCCCTGGTACTTGCCGCCCTCGTAGGGGAGCATCTGCAGCGGGAAATCCCATATGCCGTTCTTCTTGTGGGGCCATATCTGGAAGTCGCCCGCGGAGCTGGCGTCGTAGCGCCACTTGTAGTCCTTGGCGGCCTTCAGCAGGTTCTCCTGGCCCTCGAGGCAGGGCGCCCGGCCGCCGGTGACCTCCTTCCTGAAGTCGAACGGCAGCGGGTCGGCGTCCCGGAAGCCGGTGTTGGTCTTCCACTTCTCGGCGAAGTCGTAGAACTGGTCGATCTCGCTCTTCCACTCCGCGACGCTCCAGTCGCCGCCGCCCTCCTTGCCGCAGAAGTGGCCGTTGAAGTGGGTGCCGATCTCGTTGCCGCCCTGCCAGGCCTTGCCGAGCTGCTCCAGCGTGGTGCGGATGTGCTCGTCGGTGGCGAAGCTGATCGCCGCCGAGCCCTTGGAGTGCTGGGGCGGGGAGTAGAGGTCCTTCCTGCTCTTGGGCAGGAGGTAGATGCCCGTAAGGAAGAAGGTCATGTGGGCGTCGTACTCCTCGGCCAGCTCCCGGTAGTGCGCGAAGAGCCCGTCGTCGCCCTGCAGCGCGCCGTCCCAGGAGAAGACGACGAACTGGGGCGGCTTTTCGCCCGGTTTGAGGGGCACCGGCTTCAACTGGCCTTTCGGAGGGCCGGTGTAGGAGGTGGAGCCGTCCCCGAGGACCTTCGTCCTGCCGTCCCACTCGGGTTCCGGGTCCGGCTTCGCGGCGGGCTTCTGGCGGGCCCCGGAGGAAGCGGTCGGGGTGGTGGTGTCCGAGCCGGTCAGCAGCAGATAGCCCGCGACCAGGGACGCGACGACGAGGAGGGCCGCCAGGGTCAGCATCCCCGGGGGCGCGGTGCGGCGGGGGGCGCGGGGCCGTCGGCGGCGGCCGGAGGGCGGTGTCATACGCGGCTCATTCTGCGAAGGGGGTGGGGGTACGGGGCGGTGCCGGGCGCGGGGTCAGCCGATGCCGCGGGCACCGGAGAAGATGCGGTACGGGACGCTGTCGTCGAGGGAGCCCGCGATCCCGTCCAGCGGCAGGGGTTCCAGGCTCTTGCCGAGGTCGATCCGGTAGGCCACCACGGCCGTCGACACGGAGTCGGCGGTGCCGACGTACCAGGCGGCCGTGTCGTTCTGCGTGGTGCCGGCCTTCCCGGCCACCGTGACGGGCTTCCCGGCCACCGTGACGGGCTTCCCGGCCACCGTGACGGGCTTCCCGGCCACCGTGGCGGCCGGGTCCGCCCCCGGGCGGGCGGTGCGGAAGGCGTCCGTGAGGGCGGACTGGACCGCCGCGGCCACGCTCGCCTTCACCGCACGGCGGGACGCGGGCTTCGTCAGCGCGATCTCGGAGCCGTTGCGGGTGATGCGGGACACCGAGTACGGCTCGACGTGCTTGCCGGCGGCGGCGAACGTGGCGTATCCGCCGGCCATGCGGATCGCGCTGGGCGTGGCACTGCCCAGGGACATCGCGGGCACCTGCGGGCCGAAGCTGGAGGAGAGCAGGCCGGCCCGCTGGGCGGTGTCCCGCACCCGGTCCAGGCCGGTGTCCATGCCGAGCTGCATGAACGGCGTGTTCACCGAAAGGGCCAGCGCCCGGCTCAGGCTGATCCGCCCGTACGACTTCCCGCCGTCGTTGTGGGAGGTGACCTGCTTGCCGCCGCGGTCCCAGTAGGGGCCCTCGGGCGTCGTGACGGCGATGCCGTCGTCCCCGTCGTACAGCGTCTGCGGGGTGACCTCCGTGGCGGCGCCGTCCCGGGTCTTGTGCACGCCGTGCTCCAGGGCGGCGGCGTAGACGAAGGGCAGGAAGGCCGAACCGGCGGGCACGGTGGTCGCGTTCGACTCGTTGTAGCCCTGGGTGCGGTGGTCGGGACCGCCGTGGACGGCGAGGATCCGCCCGTCGGTGGCCACCGAGGAGGCGCCGAAGTGCAGGGCCTTCGCCTTGGCCGCGTCCTTCTTCCGCGCCTTCTTCCGGGCCTCGGCCACGGCGTCGGTGAGCGCGGTCTCCTGCTCGCGGTCGAAGGTCGTGTAGATCTGCAAGCCGCCGAAGTCGAACTCCTTGTCCGAGAGGCGCGCCGCCTTCTTGGCGTACCGGGCGGCCAGTTCCACGAGGTAGTCGCTCTGCTTGCCGGTGTCGAACCCGGGCGCCCGCTTGAGCGGTTCGGGGAACTCCGTGTACCGGGCCCGCTCGGCCTCCGACAGGGTGCCGATCTCGGCCATGCGGTCGAGGATCCAGGACCAGCGCTCCACGGCCCGGGCATGGTTGGCCTCGCCCAGGGCCGGGTCGTAGAGCCCCGCGCCCTTGAGGAGGGACGCGAGGAAGGCGGCCTCGCTGACGTCGAGCTCGCCGACGTCCTTGCCGTAGTAGGCCTGGGCGGCGCGCTGGATGCCGTAGGTGCCGCGGCCGAACCAGCTCGTGTTGAGGTACCCCTCCAGGATGTCGTCCTTGCTCATCCCGTTGTCGAGCTTGAGGGCGAGCATGGCCTCGGTGAACTTGCGGCCGACCGAGCGGTCCTGGTTGAGGTAGACGTTCTTGACGTACTGCTGCGTGATGGTGGAGCCGCCCTGGGTGTCTCCCTGGCCGACGGTGCGCCACAGGGCGCGGGCGAGGCCGCTGAGGGATATGCCGGGGTCGCTGTAGAAACTGGCGTTCTCGGCCGCCAGCACCGCGTCGCGGACGTCCTCCGGGATGTCCTCCAGCGGCATCGCCTGCCGCCGCACCCAGCCGGTGCGGGCCATGGGCGTCCCGTCGGACCAGAAGTAGACGTTGTCCTGCTGGGTGGCGTACGAGTTGAGGTTGTCCGGGATGTCGGTGGCGGCGTAGGCGGAGCCGAGGAGGACGACGGTCAGGCCGGTGAACGCCAGCGCGGCGCCGAGCCACTGCCGCAAGGAGGGCGCCCAGCGCCGCCAGCCGGCGCGGTCGGCGTGCGGGTAACGGGGCCTGAGGCGGCGGGCGTCGGACGCGACGCGGGCGGCGAACCGTGTCAGCCCCGGGCCCGCGACGGGGAGTCGGGACAGCAGGGAGGCACGGGGGGCCTTGCGTCGGCGGCGCGCCCTGCCGGGACGGCCGCCGTCCGGCGCCGTGCCGGGGCGTGGGTTCGCGCTGCCGGTCGTGGCGGCCGGCGTCTTCGCGTTGCGATTCGTGGCCGCGCGTGGGTTCGCGTTGCCGGTCGCGGCCGGCTCGACGGCGCGCAACAGCATGGTCTCGTCCGCGTTCGGGAAAGCGGGAACCTTCAACTGCATGGTCTCGTCCGATTCCCGCCCAGCCTTGGACACGGCTGTGTCTCCCTCCCGCTCACGGTGGTGCTCGCGCGGAAGGGCATGGCTGCCGTGGTGACGGCAGCGAGCCCTCACGTTTCCCCCGCCTTCACGGCTCCTCGCGGCCTTCGAAAGCTATCAGCGGCCTTTACAGTTCCTCCACACCGGTACGGCAAGAGTGATCAAACAGAATCCCGGAGGGCGGTACTTCCGTCGTCGCGGATTAACCTGTCCCCATGCCTCGTTACGAGTACCGCTGCCGGACCTGCGGCGACACCTTCGAACTCAGCCGTCCCATGGCGGAGTCCTCCGCCCCCGCGGCCTGCCCCTCCGGTCATGAGGACTCGGTGAAGCTCCTCTCCACGGTCGCGGTCGGAGGATCGGTCTCCGCCCCGGCACCGGCGCCCCGCGCGGGCGGCGGTGGGGGCGGCTGCTGCGGAGGCGGCTGCTGCGGCTGACGCCTTTCCTCAGGAGTCCTTCAGCTTCGGTTCCCTAACGTGGCGGCATGACAGCCATCGCAGCGGACGCCGGACCGCAGTGGGTCAACGACCTGATGGACGCGCTGGGCGCGCCGGGTGCCGGTCTCGCCATCGCCCTGGAGAACCTGTTCCCGCCGCTGCCCAGCGAGGTGATCCTGCCGTTGGCCGGGTTCGCCGCGAGCAGCGGCCGGATGAGCCTGCTCGCCGCCCTGCTGTGGACGACGGCCGGCTCGGTGATCGGCGCGCTCGCGCTGTACGGAGTCGGGGCCCTGCTCGGCCGTGACCGGACGGTGGCGATCGCGGCCCGGCTGCCGCTGGTGAAGGTCTCGGACATCGAGAAGACCGAGGCGTGGTTCCTCAAGCACGGCACCAAGGCCGTCTTCTTCGGCCGGATGATCCCGATCTTCCGCAGCCTGATCTCCGTGCCGGCGGGTGTGGAGCGCATGCGTCTGCCGGTGTTCCTGGGGCTGACCACCCTGGGCAGCGCGATCTGGAACACGGCGTTCGTGCTCGCGGGTTACTTCCTCGGCGCCAACTGGCACCAGGTGACGGACATCGTCTCCACCTACTCCAAGGTGGTCCTCGCCGTGGCGGCGGTAGCTGTCCTTGTGTTCATAGCCCTGCGGCTGCTGCGACGCCCCAAAGGGGCGCGGGGCCATGTCGATCAGCGGCTCCGCCGCGAAGCGCGACAAGCCGCCACGCCGCCGCACCCGCGCGACGACCAGGACACCCGAGTCCTCAGGCGCCCCGTACTGCCCCCAGAAACTCGCGCAGGATCCGCTCCCCGGCCAGGACACCCCGGTCGGGAAGCACCCTGATCGAGGGGGCCGTGAAGCCGGCGTCAGCCAGCTCCCCGTGGCCGGGCCGCCAGCCCAGGTCCGCCGCGAGGAGCAGGTCGGTGTCGAGCAAGGAGTCACCCGCGGCGAGCGTGAGATCGGCCCCGGTCCGCCGGGCGACCTCCCGCATGGCCGAGCTCTTGGTGAGCGGCTTGGGAACGGCGTAGATCTTGCGGCCCTGGAGGGACACGGTCCAGCCGCGGTTCTCCGCCCACACCGCGAGTTCCTTCACCCAGTCCTCGTCGAGCAGTTCACGCTCGACGACGAGATAGGCGAACAGGTCGTCGGCGACGCGGTGCTTGCGCACCCAGACCGGGTCGGCGGCCCTCAGCAGGTGCTCCTGCACCTCGGCCAGGGGCGCGCACTGGTCGGCCAGCCGTGCGGTGACCCGCGCGTGCCAGTCGGGGTCGGAGACGCCGTCCACCAGGAGGTGGCCGCCGTTCGCGCAGATCGCGTACGTGGGCTGCGGACCCGGCAGGTTGATGCGCTGGTACTGCTTGCGCGTCCGGGTCGTCGTCGGCACGAACACGGCCGCGTCGCCCAGCTCGGTGAGGAGCCGGGCCGCCGTCTCCGTCATGTAGGACAGCGGCTTGCTCTCGTGCACCTCGACGCACAGCAGCCGCGGGGCCCGCGGGTCCGGCATGGTCAGCGCCAGGGCGGCGGCGGAGTAGATCAGGGTGCGGTCGAGGTCGCTCGCGACGAGTGCGGGCATCAGCGGGTCACCGCCTTGCCGTCGGCGCCGGTCGCGCCCCGGGTGTACTTGGGGTGGATCAGGCCGACGCAGGTGTAGGGCAGTGCGTCGACCTCCTCGACGGGCACGCCGCGCTGCTCGGCCAGCAGGCGTACGTGGTCCAGGTCGCTGCCCGCCCCGGCGCGTGCCAGGACCTTCCAGGGCACGCGGCGCAGCATGACCCGGGTGGTCTCGCCGACTCCGGGCTTGACCAGGTTCACGTCGTGGATGGCGTACTCCTCGCTGATGCGCTCGACGGCGGCCCAGCCCTCCCAGGTGGGCGAGCGGTCGGTCGCGAGCAGTTCCTTGGCCTGGGCGCAGGCGGCGTCGGTGACCTCGGGGAAGCGGGCCGACACGGCGTCCAGGAAGGCCACCGAGACGTCGGTGGCGGCGAGTTCGCGGTAGAACTTCGCGCCGTGGAAGTCGTGCGGGCCGACCAGGTCCGCGCGCAGCACCGTCCGTGAGATCAGGCCGGAGACGGTGGAGTTGAGGCAGGCGGAGGGGATGAGGAAGTCCTCGCGGGTGCCGTAGGTGCTCACGCAGGAGCCCGGGTCGGCCAGGACCGCGATCTCGGGGCTGAAGCCGGTGACGCCGTCCGACTTCTCGAACTCCTCCAGCGCCTGGGCGAGTTCGCGGGTGATGGCGCCCTTGCCGGTCCAACCGTCGACGAAGACGACGTCCCGGGGGTCGTGGTGCTCGGCGAGCCAGCGCAGCGCGTTGGCGTCGATGCCCCGGCCGCGGACGATCGACACGGCGTAGTGCGGCAGGTCGAGGCCGTGCCGGTGCTGGGCCCAGCGGCGCATGAGGATGCCGACGGGCGTCCCGGCACGGGCCAGGGAGACCAGCACGGGACGCGGGGACCGCTCGGCGAGGACCGTCTCGGTGACGACGCCGACCGCCTGGGCGATACGGGCCGCCGACTCCTCCAGCGCGGCGTGGAACAGCTCCTGGTACTGCTCGCTGGGCTGGTACTCCACGGGCAGCGACTCCGCGTAGTGCGCGCCGCCGCTCTGGATCGCCTCCTCGCGCTCCTCGGTCGGCGCCTCCAGCGTCACGTCCGAGAGGTCCTGGAGCAGCCAGCCGACCTCCTCGGGCGCGTACGAGGAGAAGGCGGGGCCGCGGAGGGGCTCGGGCAGCATGGAGGGCCTTTCGGGGGCGTACGACGGTATGACGGCGAGGAGGACCCGCGGGGTGTGCGGGGCGAGGCGGGCCAGCAGACCGTCGGGCGCGTGCAGCGCCGGGGTGTCCCCGGCCGAGTCGACTACCGCGACGACGGCGTCGAAGCCGGCGCCCGCGACGTTGTAGGCGTAGCGCTCACCGGGGCCGTCGGCGGGGTCGTCGTGGGCGGGGAAGGCGAGGCGGGTGCGTATCGCGTAACCGGGGTCGTCGACGGCGAGGACGGGCGAGCGGGTGGTGGTGGAGTAGCGGACCTCGATGCCGGTGGTCCGCTCCAGCTCGCGGGCGAGTCTGAGCGGGGCGTACATCAGCTCTTCGAAGCCGAGGACGTGGACGCGGCGGGCGTGATGAGGCAAGGCCTCCGCGATCCGGGCCGCCATCGCGGGCAGGGCGGCTTCCAGCCGGGCGCGGTGGGAGGGCGTGAACCCGTGCCGGGCGCCGTCCGGCAGGTCGGCGGGCCAGTGCAGGTCGATGCGGTCGTAGTCCCGCTGCGGGCCGGTGGGGGCTTGTCGCGCGGTTCCCCGCGCCCCTGAGGAGTCGCCCTCCTGGTCGGCTTCGACGGCAACGCCGCTGTTCGCGGCACTCTCCGCCTCGTACCGCGCCACCAGCTCCTGCCCCTTCTCCAGCACCCCCTCGGGCAGCCGTACCGTGCCCGAGGCCGCTGCCACGAGGTCCACCCGCGCACCGATCTCGCGGGCGAACTCCTCCAGCCGCCCCGCGTCGGCGGCGGACCGCATGTCCACCAGCGCCACCACGACGTACCGCCGCCGCGGATACCGCCCATGAAGATCACGGACGGTGTTCAGCACCGTGTTCCCGGTGGAGAACTCGTCGTCGACCAGGACCAGCGGCCCGTCGCCGGTGAGCAGCGCCCGGTCCTCCGGCAGCAGCAGGTGCGAGGTCGCGTGGGAGTGGGACTCCTCGAAACCGCCGGCCTGGGCGACACCGGCGACCGGGCGGCGGGTGGAGTGCAGGTAGGGGGCGAGGCCCAGCCCGTCGGCGACACTGTGGCCGAGGCCGGTCGCGGTCTCGGCGTAGCCGAGCACGACGGCCCTGCGGGCCTCGTCGTCGCCCAGCAGGTCACGCACCCGGCGGCCGAGCTCGACCCCGTAGCCGTACACGACGGACGGCGACTGCGGTACGTGCTTGCCCAGGACGTTCGACACCAGCAGGTGGGCCCGCTTGGGGTTGCGGCGCAGCGCCAGCCCCAGCAGGCCGGTCAGCCGGCCGTCACCGGCGAGCTCGACGCCGAGCCGCTCGGCGACCCAGCTGCCGGACCAGACGCCGCCGGTCGCGTCGGCCGGCCCGGCCGGCGCATCGTCGCGCACCTCGCGGTGCTCCCCCTCGTTCACTGCCTTCTCCATGAACCCTTCGAATCCTCGGAAGCCGTGCGGTCAGCCCGGCAGCCCCGCCGCCAGCAGTTCCACGAAGCCGATGTCCTGGTTCGCCACGCCGAAAACCTCGGCACGCAGCAGCGTCCGCTCGGCCCAGGCCCGGTGCGGCTTCACCTCGTTCATCTTGTTCGTGTACGCCGATCTCAGCACACCCCCGCCGCCGCGCTCGGGGCGCAGGATGTCCTGGGCGTCCGTGAACTCCTCGTGGCTGACAACCGACAGGGCGTGCACCGGCAGCACGTGCGAGGGGTGGATGCAGGTCTTGCCCAGCAGTCCGTTGGCGTGGTCCAGGGAGATCTCCCTCAGCAGGCCGTCCATGGCGTGCTCAATCAGCTTCTCGCGCAGTTCCGCGGCCTGCACCTCCAGGAAGGGGCTCTGCCGCAGCAGCGGCTTGAACATGCGCTCCTGGACCCGGAAGTACTCCCACACGGGCCCGGTGACGGTGAAGCCGGTGCCGTCGGCGCGGCCCAGCATGTTCACCACGTCGGCGATCACGGAGGCGACGATCTGCACGTCGTAGGCCGTCATGTCGGGGCCTCTGCGCAGTCCGTAGGAGGAGCAGAAGTCCGTCACGCCGAGGCGCAGGGCGAGGACGCGGTCGCGGTACTTGTCGACGGCCCGGGAGATGCCCTCCAGGGTCTCCACGCGCGATTCCCGGTAGAGCAGCTCCGGGGACTCCAGCACAGGCATGGCGAAAAGACGACGGCCGCTTTCGGCCTCGGCGGTGGCCAGGGCTTCGAGGAAGGGGATGCCGCGTTCCTCGGTGAACTTGGGCAGGACGAATCCGGACAGCAGCCCGGCGGCGGGGCCGAGGCGGCGTACCAGGTCGGGGATCTGTTCGGGGGCGCGGACCCGGATGAACAGCAGCGGCGGGTCGGCGTCCGGCAGGTCGTCGAGGGCGGTGATCTGGCGGACGAGGTTCTCCTCGCCGGGGCCGACGTCCGCGTCGTCGATCGAGTCCTCCAGGCACAGCACCATCGAGACCACACCGCGCCCGGCCTGCTTGAGGACGTCGTCGGCCAGGCGTGGCCGGGTGGCCGGGCTGTACAGGGTGGCGCCCAGGGCGACCGAGAGCAGACGGGCCGGCGAGCCCGGGGTGAACACACACGGCTCGCGGAAGAAGAGACGCTTCCGCACCTCAGGGGCGATGTGCCCGAAATGACGCATGAAACTCCCCCGTGGTGATGGTGCGGCCTGCGAATCGTCGAAAGCTGGCCGGTAATAGTACGTAGATGTCCATGTCAGAGGTTCCCATGACGCATGAATTTCAGGTAACGCGGGCAAGCACAGCCAGGCCCGGCCATGACGACGGTAGTCCGCGACGGCCGTCGGCGCCGCTCGTGACCGCGGCCCCCGCGTTGTCGTGAGCAGGACCGAGAGGGCAGGATGACCGCATGACGCACGCCATGCTGAAGGGGTCGAACGTCCCGCTGGAAGCCACCACGGTACGCGCCGTGCTGCGCTGGACACCCGGGCAGGGGGTTCCGGACGTCGACGCCTCCGCGCTGCTCCTCGGCCCCGAGGGTCGTGTGCGCTCCGACGAGGACTTCGTCTTCTACAACCAGCCCCGGCACCCGGCCGGGAAGGTGTGGCGGCTCGGCAAGAAGCGGGTCGCCGAGGGCCTGACCGACACGATCCAGACGGATCTCACCGGTGTCGAGTCCGAGGTCGGCCGGATTCTGCTGGTCGCATCGGCGGACGGCGTGACGTTCGACCGCGTGCGGGAGCTGCGCATCCTGCTGTACGACGCGGCGGACACCGACGCCGAGGCGCTGGCGTATTTCGACGTCACGCCGGAGACGGGCGAGGAGACCGCGCTGATCTGCGGTGAGCTGTACCGGCGCGGGGAGGGCTGGAAGTTCCGGGCGCTGGGCGAGGGCTATTCGAACGGGCTGAAGGGGCTCGCGACCGACTTCGGCATCTCGGTGGACGAGTCGGAGGCGGCGGCGGAGGCGGAGGCGGAGGCGGCGACCACGACGGTCCCCGCGCCCCCCACCACGAACACGGCCGCGCAGCCGACGACGGCGGGCACCGCCCAGCCGCCCCCCGAGGTCTCCGTGCCGCTGCCTCCGGAGCAGCCGACCGCGGCGCCCGGCCGGCCCGACTACGGATATCCGCAGCAGCCGCCGGCGACGCAGCCTGCCTACGGCTACCCGCAGACCACCGGCCGGCCCGCGTACGGCTACCCCCAGGCACCGGCAGCGGCGGGTGCCGCGGTGGCGCAGACCGGCTACGGCTACCCGCCGCCGGTCACCGCGGCCCCCGACCCGGACTTCGGGCTGCCCCCGCAGGGCCCGCAGTTCGTCGGGCGCTGAGCAGAGCTCCGGGGCGGGGCCCCTCGGGGCTCCGCGGTCAGCGGCCGACTTTGGTCTTGTATCCGCGCCCCCACTGCAGACCCCACCCGTACAAGCGGTCGAGCTCGGCCTGGAAGCCGTAGACGAACTTCGCCTCGCGGCGGACGATGATCTCGTTCTTCACCTTCTCGATCATGACGACGGCGCAGGAGCGGGCCTGCGGCTGGCGTTCGTCCAGGTGGATCTCGATGCGGGGGCCGTTGCTCGGGTAGAGGGTGACGATGGCGTGGGCGCGGTCGAAGGCGGGCGTCTGGTCGTAGATGTAGACGAACACCAGCAGCCGCTTGATGTCGTCGCGGTGGTCGAGGTTGATGTACATCGTCTCGCCGGACGCGGAGCCGAAGCGGTCGTCGCCGCTGAGCTTGACGTAGGGCGCGGCGTTGGTTTCCCCGAAGTAGCCGCCGAGGGGCTGCACGACGCCCTTGCTGCCGTCCTGGAGTTCGTAGAGGCAGCCGAGGTCGAGGTCGACGTTGACCATGCTCTGGCTGTGGCCGACGACCTCGGGGGGCTTGAGGGCCCGGAAGGGATGGCGCAGCAGGCTCTCGCGCTGCGAGCCGCCGAAGTCGGAGGTGCGCATCCGCCAGCTGAGGTTGACGCGCAGATGGCCGGTGGCCGCGCCCTGTTTGGTCAGTGATATCTGTGCGCGCCGCTTGGTCAGCTCGATCGCGTTGGTCGACGCGTCGCCCGAGTCGAACTGCGCCTCGCGCCCACGCCGAAGTCCGTCGAACAGGCCCATTCCGCCCCCACGTTCACTCGGAGACCGCAGGTCATCACCGTACCCACGGCCCATGACGGCCGACGGGGCGGCCGCCGAGGAGTCCTCGGCGGCCGCCCCGCACAGAGCGTTCCTCACCCGGAGGGGTGTCACACCCCGGAGGAGACCTCAGTCTTCGAGTCCGATCCGGCGTCCCCTTCGGCCGCCGCGATGGCGCGGTTGCGGCGGACGGAGGACCAGAAGGACCAGGCGATCAGGATCACGCCGACGGAGCCGGTGATGAACTCGTTGATCTCGTACCGGATGGTGACGAGCAGGATCATGGCGAGCGCGCCGATCGCGTAGTGCGCGCCGTGCTCCAGGTAGACGTAGTCGTCGAGGGTGCCCTGGCGGACCAGGTAGACCGTCAGCGACCGGACGTACATGGCGCCGATGCCGAGGCCGAGGGCCATGAGGACGATGTCGTTGGTGATGGCGAAGGCGCCGATGACGCCGTCGAAGGAGAAGGACGCGTCCAGGACCTCGAGGTAGAGGAACATGAAGAACGCGGCCTTGCCGGCGACGACGACCGCGGAGCGCGGCTTGCCGGAACGGACGGCCGCTTCCTCCGCCTCGTGCTCGCGTTCCTCCTCCTCTTCGAGCTTGTCCTCGAAGTAGCCGGAGAGACCGCCGACGATCATGTAGGTGATCAGGCCGCCGATACCGGCGAGCAGAACCGTCTCCGCCTTGTCGACGTGCGTGCCGCCGTGCTGGTGGGCCTGGGTCGCGAAGGTCATCGCCGAGATGAGCAGGACGATCAGCGCGATGCAGACCGACAGCATGTCGACCTTGCCGAGCTTGGCCAGCGGCCGCTCGAGCCACTTGAGCCACTTGATGTCCCGGTCCTCGAAGATGAAGTCCAGGAAGATCATCAGCAGGAACATGCCGCCGAAGGCGGCGATCGACGGGTGGGCGTCGGTGACGTACTGCTGGTACTGGTCCTTGTCGGTGAGCGCGAGGTCGACGGCCTCGATCGGCCCGAGCTGTGCACTGAGGGCGACGATCACGACAGGGAAGACGAGCCGCATGCCGAAGACGGCGATCAGGATGCCGATGGTGAGGAAGATTTTCTGCCAGAAGGCACTCATCTTCTTCAGGATCCCGGCGTTGACCACCGCATTGTCGAAGGACAGCGAGATCTCGAGGACGGACAGGATCGCAACGACACCGAACGCGGTCCACCCTCCGTAGAAGATCGCTGCGACCAGGCCGAGCGCGGTGACCGCGAACGACCACCCGAAGGTTTTCAGAACCACTGGCTACCCAATCGTGTGTGTACGGGGCTCCCCCGCGCCGTACCCGGCTTTACGAAACTTTGAAGCCGAAGTCTAGTCGTCCCCCCTCAGCACCCCACTGGGCCCCGGTTTTTGCTCATAACGCGCGTTATGAGACGTTGACCCCGAAGTCCAGTGCGATGCCCCGCAGCCCCGACGCGTACCCCTGCCCCACGGCCCTGAACTTCCACTCGCCCTGATAGCGATAGAGCTCACCGAAGATCATCGCGGTCTCCGTGGAGGCGTCCTCGCTGAGGTCGTAGCGGGCGAGTTCCTGGCCGTCGGCCTGGTTGACCACGCGGATGAAGGCGTTGCTGACCTGGCCGAAGGTCTGGCCGCGCTCGTCGGCCATGTGGATCGAGACGGGGAACACGATCTTGTCGCACCCCGGCGGCACCTTGGGCAGGTCGATCAGGAGCGACTCGTCGTCGCCGTCGCCCTCGCCGGTGAGGTTGTCGCCGGTGTGCTCGACCGAGCCGTCCGGGCTCTTGAGCTGGTTGTAGAAGACGAAGTACTCGTCCCCGAGCACGCGCCCGCTGCTGCACATCAGAGCGCTGGCGTCGAGGTCGAAGGGCGCTCCGGTGGTGGAGCGCGCGTCCCAGCCGAGCCCGACCAGCACCTGAGTGAGGTTCGGCGCGGCCTTGGACAGGGAGACATTGCCCCCTTTGGCGAGCGTGACGCCCATGATGCTGTCCCTCCCCTTGGGGCCACAGGCCCGGTGGTGTCACTGAGGTGGTCCTGCACGTCCGGCGCCGCACATAAACCGTGCGGCGCCGGACAAGAAGACCTCGGAGCCCTGTCGCGGGGCCCTTCGGTGGTTCAGACGTTCACGCCGAAGTCCTGAGCGATGCCGCGCAGGCCCGAGGCGTAGCCCTGGCCGATGGCGCGGAACTTCCACTCCGCGCCGTGCCGGTAGAGCTCACCGAAGACCATGGCGGTCTCGGTGGAGGCGTCCTCGCTCAGGTCGTACCGGGCGATCTCGGCGCCGCCGGCCTGGTTCACGACGCGGATGAACGCGTTGCGCACCTGGCCGAAGGACTGCTGACGGGTCTCGGCGTCGTAGATCGACACCGGGAAGACGATCTTTTCCACGTCGGCCGGGACGGTGGCGAGATTGACCTTGATCTGCTCGTCGTCGCCCTCGCCCTCACCGGTGAGGTTGTCACCGGTGTGCTCCACGGAGCCGTCCGGGGTCTTGAGGTTGTTGAAGAAGATGAAGTGCTGGTCGTTGCCGACCTTGCCGGAGTTGTTCAGCAGCAGCGCGCTGGCGTCCAGGTCGAAGTCCGTGCCGGTCGTGGTGCGGACGTCCCACCCCAGACCGATGATGACCGCGGTCAGGCCCGGCGCCTCCTTGGTCAGCGAAACGTTGCCGCCCTTGCTGAGGCTGACTCCCACGAGTCCTCCATTGGTGTCCAGGGGCGGGATGCCCCGTTGTGCTCGGATGTCGGATCAACGACTCGATCCTAGTGACGGGTTCCCGCCCCTCGCAGGCCCTGGAGCCGACATTCGGCGGGTGTCGAGCGCATGCCGCCCGACCGGGTCACAGGGAGTCGAGCGCCTTCACGTAGTCGTTCAGGTCGCGCGCGTCCGGCAGGCCGTTGACGACGGTCCACCGCACGACGCCCTCCTTGTCGATGACGAAGGTGCCGCGCACGGCGCAGCCCTTGTCCTCGTCGAAGACGCCGTAGGCCCGCGAGACGTTGCCGTGCGGCCAGAAATCCGACAGCAGCGGGTACTCCAGGCCCTCCTGCTCGGCGAAGACGCGCAGGGTGTGGATGGAGTCGTTGGAGACGGCGAGCAGCTCGGTGTCGCGGTCGGAGAACTGCGGCAGGTTGTCGCGCAGCTCGCACAGCTCGCCGGTGCACACCCCGGTGAAGGCGAAGGGGTAGAAGAGCAGCACCACGTTCTTGCGGCCCCGGAAGTCGGACAGCTTCACGGCCCTGCCGTGGTTGTCCTTGAGCTCGAAGTCAGGGGCCTTCTCGCCGGCCTGGATCGGCATCGCTGTGGGTGTCCCTTCGTGGGGCTTTTCGGGTGGGACCACCCTACGCAGGCACCAGGACATGCCGATGGGCGGGCCGGCGACGCCGGCCCGCCCGCCGTACGACTACCGCTTGGACTTGGCGGCCTTGGGCGTGGCCAGCCGGCTGCCGCTCCAGTCCTTGCCGACGCTGACGCTCTTGGATGCCGTCAGACCCGCCGTGGTGGCGGCCTCCGAGATGTCGCTCGGCTCCACATAGCCCGAACGGCCGGTCTTCGGCGTGAGGAGCAGGATCGCGCCGCCCTCTTCGATGTACGTGGTGGCATCGACCAGCGAGTCCGTCAGGTCGCCGTCGTCGTCACGGAACCACAGCACAACGGCATCGGCCACGTCGTCATAGTCCTCGTCCACCAGGTCGGCCTCGATGATGCCCTCGATGGCCTTGCGGAGCTCCTGGTCCACGTCGTCGTCGTAGCCGATCTCCTGGACCACCTGCCCGGGCTGGAACCCCAGCCTGGCGGCAGGGTTCGTCCGCTCCTCCGCGTGGTCCGCGGTCGCGCTCACGGGTTGCCTCCTGATCATGTTTTGGGAATAACTCAGCCACGCGCGTGCGCGAAGCATTGGCCGTAGTCCACACGGGCGGGGCGGATCGCGCAAGTACCCGGCCGTTCAGACCGCCGAAACGGTGACGATCCTGGCGGTGTCACCGCAACTTCAGGCACACCATCATGGCCCGAGGTGACGCACACCACACCTTTCTGCCCCGTTTGGGCGTTTGGGAATCGTCTGTGGGTACGAGACTCGAAGGTATTCGCCCCATACGTCACGGAGTCGATCTCACGTCTGGGTTACCGCTGGGTAGAGATGACGTTTCCCGGCCCCTGGGTGGACCATGGGAGCGGCGCGCCCCCGGTGGCGACGCCCCGGCGACGACAGCGAAACAGCGGCCCTCGCAGGCCCTCTGACAGGTAAGGAACAGCGTGGCTTCCGCATCCGATCGCAACCCGATCATCATTGGCGGCCTTCCGAGTCAGGTTCCTGACTTCGATCCCGAAGAGACCCAGGAATGGCTCGACTCCCTGGACGCCGCCGTCGACGAGCGCGGCCGGGAACGAGCCCGCTATCTGATGCTGCGGCTGATCGAGCGGGCCCGCGAGAAGCGTGTGGCCGTGCCGGAGATGCGCAGCACGGACTACGTCAACACCATCCCCACCAAGAGCGAGCCGTTCTTCCCGGGCAACGAGGACATCGAGCGCAAGGTCCTGAACGCCACCCGCTGGAACGCCGCGGTGATGGTCTCCCGCGCCCAGCGCCCGGGCATCGGCGTCGGCGGCCACATCGCCACCTTCGCGTCCTCCGCCTCCCTCTACGACGTCGGCTTCAACCACTTCTTCCGCGGCAAGGACGAGGGCGACGGCGGAGACCAGGTCTTCTTCCAGGGGCACGCCTCCCCCGGCATCTACGCCCGCGCCTTCCTGCTGGACCGGCTCGGCGAGGAGCACCTGGACGGCTTCCGCCAGGAGAAGTCGAAGGCGCCGCACGCGCTGTCGTCGTACCCGCACCCGCGCTCGATGCCGGACTTCTGGGAGTTCCCGACGGTGTCGATGGGCCTCGGCCCGATCGGCGCGATCTACCAGGCGCGGATGAACCGCTACATGGAGGCGCGCGGGATCGCCGACACCTCGAAGTCGCACGTCTGGGCGTTCCTCGGTGACGGCGAGATGGACGAGCCGGAGTCGCTGGGCCAGCTGTCCATCGCCGCCCGCGAGGGCCTGGACAACCTCACGTTCGTCGTCAACTGCAACCTCCAGCGCCTCGACGGCCCGGTGCGGGGCAACGGAAAGATCATCCAGGAGCTGGAGTCGATCTTCCGCGGCGCCGGCTGGAACGTGATCAAGCTGGTCTGGGACCGCAGCTGGGACCCGCTGCTCGCCCAGGACCGCGACGGCGTGCTGGTCAACAAGATGAACACCACGCCGGACGGGCAGTTCCAGACGTACGCCACGGAGACCGGCGCGTACATCCGCGACCACTTCTTCGGTGACGACCACCGGCTGCGGGCGATGGTCGAGGGCATGACCGACGACCAGATCCTGCACCTGGGCCGCGGCGGTCACGACCACAAGAAGATCTTCGCGGCGTACAAGGCGGCCGCGGAGCACAAGGGCCAGCCGACGGTGATCCTCGCCAAGACGATCAAGGGCTGGACGCTGGGCCCGAACTTCGAGGGCCGCAACGCCACGCACCAGATGAAGAAGCTGACGGTCGACGACCTCAAGCGCTTCCGCGACCGTCTGCACCTGCCGATCCCGGACAAGGAGCTGGAGTCCGGCGTGCCGCCGTACTACCACCCGGGCCGGGACTCGGAGGAGATCCAGTACATGCACGACCGCCGCAAGGGTCTCGGTGGTTACGTCCCCACGCGCGTGGTCCGCTCCAAGCCGCTGGCGCTGCCGGAGGACAAGACGTACGCGACCGTGAAGAAGGGCTCGGGTCAGCAGTCCATCGCGACGACGATGGCCTTCGTCCGGCTCCTGAAGGACCTCATGCGGGACAAGGAGATCGGCAAGCGCTTCGTGCTGATCGCACCGGACGAGTACCGCACGTTCGGTATGGACTCCTTCTTCCCGAGCGCGAAGATCTACAACCCGCTCGGCCAGCAGTACGAGTCGGTCGACCGCGATCTGCTGCTCGCCTACAAGGAGGCGCCGAACGGCCAGATGCTGCACGACGGCATCTCCGAGGCGGGCTGCACGGCGTCGCTGATCGCCGCCGGCTCGGCCTACGCCACGCACGGCGAGCCGCTCATCCCGGTCTACGTCTTCTACTCGATGTTCGGTTTCCAGCGCACCGGCGACCAGTTCTGGCAGATGGCGGACCAGCTGGCGCGCGGATTCGTCCTGGGCGCGACCGCCGGGCGTACGACCCTGACCGGTGAGGGCCTGCAGCACGCGGACGGCCACTCGCAGCTGCTGGCCTCCACGAACCCGGGCTGCGTCGCCTACGACCCGGCGTTCGGCTTCGAGATCGCCCACATCGTCAAGGACGGCCTGCGCCGGATGTACGGCTCCTCCGAGGAGCACCCGCACGGCGAGGACGTCTTCTACTACCTGACCGTCTACAACGAGCCCACCCAGCACCCCGCCGAGCCGGACAACGTGGACGTCGACGGCATCCTCAAGGGCCTCTACCGGTTCAGCGAGGGCACGGCCGGTGAGCTCCCGGCGCAGGTCCTGGCGTCCGGTGTCGCGCTGCCCTGGGCCGTCGAGGCGCAGAGGATCCTGGCCGAGGACTGGAACGTCAAGGCGGACGTCTGGTCGGCGACCTCCTGGAACGAGCTGCGGCGCGAGGCCGTGAGCTGCGAGGAGCACAACCTGCTGCACCCCGAGGAGGAGCAGCGGGTGCCGTACGTGACGCGCAAGCTCGCGGACGCGCGGGGGCCGGTCGTGGCCGTGTCCGACTGGATGCGGGCGGTGCCGGACCAGATCGCGCGCTGGGTGCCGCAGACGTACCAGTCGCTCGGCGCGGACGGCTTCGGCTTCGCGGACACGCGGGGCGCCGCCCGGCGCTTCTTCCACATCGACGCGCAGTCGATCGTGGTGGCGGTGCTGACCGAGCTGGCCCGCGAGGGCAAGGTCGACCGCTCCGTGCTCAAGCAGGCCATCGACCGGTACCAGCTGCTCGACGTGTCGGCCGCCGACCCGGGAGCGGCGGGCGGCGACGCGTAGGGCGCCGAGGGCGGTTCACGTGGGGCGGCACCCTGAGAGGTGCCGCCCCACGCGTTTCCTACGATGCTGCCATGACGCTCCCGATGACCGCATCGACCTCTCTGGCCCGTTGGGAGCGGCGCACCCAAGGCCCGCTGCTGGCGCTGGCCGTGCTGTTCGCGATCGCCTACGCCATACCGATCGTGGCGCCGACTGCCGCGCGGGACGTGCTCACCGCGTGCCATGTCACCAACTGGGTGGTGTGGGCCGCCTTCGCCGCCGACTATCTGGTCCGCCTGTGGCTGGCCGAGGAGCGGCTGCGGTTCGTACGCGGCAATCCGCTGGCGCTGCTGGCCGTGGTGCTGCCGCTGGCGCAGCCGCTGCGCCTGCTGAAGCTGGTGTCGATGCTGTTCCTCGCCGGGCAGCGGGCGCGGATGGCGTCGCAGGTACGGGTGACCACGTACGTCGCGGGGTCGTGCCTGGGACTGCTCGTCTTCGGTGCGCTGGCCGTGCTGGAGGTGGAGCGGGGCGAGCCCGGTGCCTCCATTCACACCCTGGGGGACGCGGTGTGGTGGGCGTTCACCACGATGACCACCGTGGGGTACGGGGACATGGCACCGACCACCGGCCTGGGTCGGATCCTGGCGGTCGGGCTGATGCTGTCCGGGATCGCGCTGCTCGGTGTGGTGACGGCGAACATCGCCGCCTGGTTCATCGCACGGTTCGACAAGGACGACGTCGAGGAGCGGCGCCAGACCGAGGCGATCCGGGAGCTGACCGACGAGGTGCGGGCGCTGCGCGGGGAGTTGGCGGCGCTCAAGGGGACCCCGGCCGAGTAGCGGGCACGAAGGTGGGCCCCCGGTTCCGTCGCCGGAGGCCCTTCCCTCGCCGCACTCGGGTCAGAACATGCCCATGCCCGGTGTGGCCGCTCCGGACAGCCAGATGATGGCCAGGAGCGTGTCGATGGCGCCCAGGACCAGGGCGATCACGGCCGCGGTGGGGCGTGCGCCCGACCATGCGCGGCCCATGGCGAGCCAGCCGCAGACCATCGCGGCGGGACCGAGAACGATCCCCAGCACGAAGAAGCCTGCAACGGCGCAGATGACTCCGATGAGTTCGAGCGTCGCGCGATCCGTCCCGGTCCGTGACCACGTCCGGCCACGTGAGCGGGGGTGCCTGCGCGTACCTTGTCCGAAGCTCGCCATCATCAACTCCCGTAAACCCTCGGTCGGTTGGGTTCGATTCGGGTACGACATGGCGAGTACCCCGTAGTCGCGCTTCAATCCCTCTGCCCGCGCGCTGCCCCCCTCCGGCAGCGCGCCGCAGCGTCCGCCCTCCATGCCCTGCGGAGGACTTGACCCACTGTGACCTGCGGCGCGTGCCGGAGGGGAGGGTTCGGCGGTTGTGTTCACCCGGATAGGCGAACAAGCCGCCGGGGAGCGTCAGATGTGCGCCGCGCCCGCGCCGGCCTCCGCGTTCTCGCCGCGCTTGGTGAGGAACGCGACGAACACGGCGACGGCCGCCACGCCCGCGGCGGTCAGGGAGGCCAGGCTCATGCCGTCGATGAACGTGGTGTGCGCGACCTCGGTGATCTTCGCGGCGATCTGCTCGGGGGTGCCCTCGGGCACCGGGGCGCTGCCCTGCTGAACGGCCAGCGCCGCCTGCTCGGACTGGGCCGGAGTGAGCGGCGGCAGCCCCGCGTCCGCCCAGTTACCGGCGAACTCGTTGTCGACCTTGGACGCCATCACGGCGCCCAGCACGGCCGTACCGAGACTGCCGCCGATCTGCATGGCGGCCTGCTGGAGACCGCCCGCGACACCGGAGAGCTCCATCGGGGCGTTGCCGACGATGACTTCGGTCGCGCCGACCATGACCGGCGCGAGGCCGAGGCCCAGCAGGGCGAACCAGACGGACATGACGCCGCTGCCCGTGTGCGCGTCCAGCGTGGACATGCCGTACATGGCGATCGCAGTGAACGCCATACCGCCGGCGAGCGGGATGCGGGGACCGAACTTGGTGATCATCACGCCGGCGAGCGGCGAGCCGACGATCATCATGCCGGTGAGCGGCAGCAGGTGCAGACCGGCGTCGATCGGGCTCATGCCGTGCACGTTCTGGAGGTAGAACGTCACGAAGAACAGGCCGCCCATGAAGGCGATGGCCATCAGGACCATGAGGACGACACCCGCCGACAGCGGGACGGAGCGGAACAGCCCCAGTGGGATCAGCGGCTCCTTCACCTTCGTCTCCCAGACGGCGAAGAGCCCGAAGCCGACGACCGAGGCCACGATGAACGCCCAGGTCTTCACATCGCCCCAGCCCCACTCGGGGGCCTTGATCAGGGCCCAGACGAGACAGAACATCGCGCCGGACAGCAGGACGATGCCGAGGAGGTCGAAGGAGCGCGGGGCGTTCTCGGCGCGGTGGTCGAGCAGGATCAGCCCGCCGAGGACGACGGCCAGAATGCCGACCGGCACGTTGATGAAGAACACCGACTGCCAGTTGACGTGCTCGACGAGCACGCCGCCGAGGATCGGGCCGCCGGCGGTGGACGCGCCGATGACCATGCCCCAGATGCCGATGGCCATGTTGAGCTTCTCGGCCGGGAAGGTGGCCCGCAGCAGGCCGAGCGCGGCCGGCATCAGCAAGGCGCCGAAGAGGCCCTGGAAGACGCGGAAGACGATGACCGCCGTGATGCCCTGGGACAGCCCGATGGCGGCCGAGGAGGCGGCGAAGCCCGCCACACCGATGAGGAAGGTCTGCCGGTGACCGAATCGGTCACCGAGCTTGCCCGCGGTGATCAGGGAGACGGCGAGGGCGAGGAAGTAGGCGTTGGTGATCCACTGGAGATCCGACCATGAGGCCCCCAGGTCCTTGCCGATCGCCGGGTTGGCTATGGCCACGATGGTGCCGTCGAGGGCCACCATCATGACCCCCACAGCGACGGTGATGAGGGTGAGCCAGGGGTGCCCTCGCAGCCCCTTGCCCGGCGTCGCGTCGGATGGCGCCGGTTCCTTGCCCCCCGGCCCCGTCGTGTCGATGGTGGTCTGACTAGTCATACCGCGAGGCTAATGACAGCCACTGACAATTGACAAACCGATTCACTAGTCGGTAACTGACACGACATCCCCGTATAGCCTGAACTGGGAGAACACTTCAGACGAGAGGCACGTTTTGAACCTGCGCGAACGCAAGAAGCGGCGCACCCGGGACGCACTGCTGCGGGCCGCGCTGGAACTCTTCGCCACGCGCGGGTACGAGGAGACGACCGTCGACGACATCGCCGCCGCCGTGGACGTCTCGCAGCGCACCTTCTTCCGCTACTTCGCCGGCAAGGAGGAGACGGCGTTCTTCGTGCCGCGTCTCGCGGAGACGCTCGTCGTCGAGGCGCTGCGCACGCGCCCGCCGGGCGAGGTGCCGCTGGAGGCGCTGCGCCGGGCCGTGCTGGAGAGCTGGGACGCGATCAACGAGGCCGTCGAGGAGCTCGTGCCGATCGAGCTTCACCTGCGCGTCTACCGGGTGATCGAGTCGACGCCCGCGCTGCTCGCCGCCCATCTGCGGCGCTCGGCGGAACTGGAGGAGCAGCTCGCGTGCATCATCGCCGAGCGCGAAGGGCTCGACGTGAACGCGGACCCCAGGCCCCGGATCGTCGTCGCCCTCTTCGGCGGGGTGATTCGCGTCACCGAGCGACTGTGGTCCGCGGGGGACGACATCAGCATCGACGGCATGCGCGAACTGACCACGACATACCTGGACCAAGTGGGTCCCGCACTGGCCGGGAACTGGCATGCGGAACCATCCCCCTAGCACATACACCGAAACGTGATCCCGGTCACTTGGTTAACGCGAGACCCTCTCGTTCTCCTAGTGTGTCCTTTCAGTGACTTCCTTCGACACCTCCCCGCAACTGAACGTCTGGCGCGCACTGCTCGCCCTGGCCGTCGTCTTCGTGATGCTGGCGACCACCGGCTGGACGGCCCTGCGCAGCCAGCGGGGCGCCACACCGCTCCAAGCCTCGCTCACCGCCTGGGAGCACGGCCGGATCGGCGGACACCGGCTTCCGGACCCGCAGTCCGAGCCGACGAGGCTGGCCCGCTTCTTCGCCTCGCTCACCGAGCAGGACCGTACCTTCCTGGTGCGCAAGTACCCGCTCGCGGTGGGCAACATGAACGGCGCGCCGGTCGAGCTGCGCTACCGCGCCAACCATCTCGCGCTCACGAAGGCGCGCAGGGTCGAGCGGGAACGCATGCACGACAAGCGTCTCACCGCGGCCGGACAGCACGAGGCCGGGCGCAGGATGCACCGCTTCGGGGACCTCTTGGAGAAGGGCCGTCACATCCTGGCCTTCGACCCGGAGGGCTCGGGCCGGGTGGCGGAGGTCTTCGGCGACCTGCGCGAGGCGGAGCGGGTCTCGGTCGTCGTCCCCGGTGTCGACACCGACCTGCTCACCTTCCAGCGCACCCACCGCGAGTACGCGGCGCCGGTCGGCATGGCCAAGTCCCTGTACGCGGCCGAGCGGCAGGTGAGCCCCTCGACCCGTACGGCCGTCATCGCCTGGGCGGACTACACGGCGCCCAGCGGACTCGGCATCGACTCGGCCACGGCGATGCGTGCCGAGGAGGGTGCCGTACGGCTGAACGCGCTGGTGCGGGCGCTGCCGGGCAGCTCGCCGGTCTCGCTGTTCTGCCACAGCTACGGCTCCGTGGTGTGCGGCGTGGCCGCCTCCGCGCTGCCGGGCCGGGTGTCCGACATCGCGGTGGCCGGCAGCCCCGGCATGCGCGTCGAGAAGGCCGCCCAGTTGCAGACCGGCGCCCGGGTGTGGGCGATGCGGGACTCCGACGACTGGATCCAGGACGTGCCCTACCTGGAGCTCGGCGGGCTGGGTCATGGAGCCGACCCGGTGTCCGCCGGGTTCGGGGCGCGGGTGCTGTCGGCGGCCGGCGCGAAGGGGCACGCGGGCTACTTCGAGCCCGGGACGGCAAGTTTGTTCAATTTCGCAGAGATCGGCGTTGGCGCATACCGCTCGGTGCACTGCGCGCACGAAGACGGCGTCTGCCGTACCGGTTTGTCCGGCACGGCGGCGGCCTGACGCGCGTAGAGACGAAGAAGTTGCGGTCTGCTCGGCAGGGGGACGGAGGAGCGCGTGCCGCATACGATGAGCCGCATGGGTGACGTACTGGCCGGATTTCATGCCGCCTGGGAGTTCGAGTCCGACTCCGTGCTCATCCGCTACGAACGAGGGATTCGAACACCCAAGCTCTTCCAGGCCCTCGGGGAACGCCGTGTGCCACTGGAGGCGATCGCCGGGGTGACACTGACCCGCGGGAAACGCGGCACCGTCGTGCTGCGCGTCGAACCGCGCCCCGGGGCGGACCCGTTGATGGAGGCGGCCGCCGGGCAGTTGAAGGAGAGCGGCGACCCCTATCGACTGGTGCTGCCCGCCGAACGCGAGGTGCTCGCCGAGTACTACGCCGACGAGCTGCGTACGCTGCTGACCGAGTCCGGGCCGGCGGACCGGTTCCTCGTGAAGCCGCCCGAGGGGCCGTTGTCCTTCAAGGCGTACGACGGGAAGGCGACCTTCGACGGACGCACCGTGAACTTCCGGTGGTTCTGGACGGGGGCGTCGTCGGCGAAGTGGAAGGCCGGCGACCAGAGCTTCTCCGTCGGGGAACTGAACGGGGTGGAGTGGCGCTCGCCGGAGGTGTTCGAAGGGCATCTGCGGTTGCTGCGGCGGGACGAGACGGCGGGGCCCGCCTCACAGGCCGACCAGGATCCGGCCGCGGTGGTGTTCGGGCTCGGGTACGGGCCGGTGCACGAGTCGCTGCCGTTCGCCGCCGCGGTGTTGGCGGCGGTGCGGACGTCGAGTCCGGTGGCCGCCGTGCCCGCGCCGCGGCGTGATCCCGCGGACATCGCCGAGCGGATCCGTCACCTGGGCGAGTTGCACCAGGCCGGATTGGTGACGGATGAGGAGTTTTCGGTCAAGAAGGCCCAGTTGTTGGCGGAGCTTTAGGGGTCCTTTCACTATGAGCGTCCGATCAGGTCGCGTGGTCTGGTGCCGTGCATCGCAAGGCGCCGGAGCGGCCTCGATGGGGGTCCCCCCTGTTCGAGCGAAGCCGAGAGCTTGGGGGAGGAGCCACGTGGGCGTTTCGGCAACGCGGCGAGGTGCGGTGCCAGACCACGCGACCCGGACGGGCATAGCGAAAGGACCCCTTAACGTCTGCGGGGTGCTGCGCGCCGGCGGGTGCGGGCCGTATGCGGCCGGTCGCGCCCACCCGGCGGAGCCGCAAGTCGATACGGCCCCGCACCCCTGAAGGGGCGCTCCCCTACTCCCTGCCCGCCGAGGTGAACGCCATGTCCGCGTAGCGGTTGCCCGCCACCTGGGCCGCTATGCCGTCCAGCAGGTCCAGTTGCTCGTCGGTCAGGACGATCCTGGTCGCCGCCGTGTTCTCCTCCACCCGGGAGGGCTTGCGGGTGCCCGGGATCGGGACGACCGGGAGGTCGTGGATCGACGCCTGCTGCTGGGTCCAGGCCAGGGCGATCTGACCGAGGGTCGCGTCATGGGCCTCGGCCACCGAGCGGATCAGCTCCAGCAGGGTCGCGTTCGCCGTGGCGTTGTCGCCCGTGAAGCGGGGCTGCTGACGGCGGAAGTCGCCGGTGCTCAGGTCCTGTTCGGCGTTGGTGAAGGAGCCGGTGAGGAAGCCCCGGCCGAGGGGTGAGTACGCGACGAGGGCCACGCCCAGCTCACGGGCCGCGGGGACGACGTGCCTCTCGATGTCCCGGCTGAACAGCGACCACTCCGACTGCACGGCGGCGATGGGGTGGACGGCGTGCGCGGCCCGGAGTTCGTCCGCCGTGACCTCGCTCAGGCCGAGGTGCTTGACCTTGCCCTCGCGGACCAGGTCGGCCATCGTGCCGACGCTCTCCTCGATCGGCACGTTCACATCGCGCCGATGCATGTAGTAGAGGTCGATGGCATCGACGTCCAGGCGCTTCAGGCTCGCCTCGACGGCCTGGCGGATGTAGGGCGGGTCGTTGCGGATGACCCGGCGGGTGGGGTCGTCCGGGGGGATCGACAGGGCGAACTTGGTCGCGATGACGACCTCGTCGCGGTGGGCCTTGAAGAACGGCGACAGGAACCGCTCGTTCTCACCGGCCCCGTACGCGTCGGCCGTGTCGTAGAAGGTGACGCCCAGCTCGAGCGCCCGGTCCAGCGTGGCGCGGGACGCGTCGGCGTCCGAGGGGCCGTAGCCGAAGCTCATGCCCATGCAGCCCAGGCCCTGGACGCTCACCTCGGGACCGTTCTCGCCGAGCTTCGCCGTCGTGATCCTGCCGTCCGTCATCGGGACCTCTCCGACGCCAGGCCGTGCCCGGCGTCCGCGTAGAAACTGATCTTCCGGTCGAGCACGGCGAGCGTGCCCCGGAGTTCGTCGATCCTGGCCAGGACGTCCTCGCGGGTCGTCTTGAGCAGCTGGAAGCGCTCGCCGTAGGTGTGGTCGCCCTCGCGGACCAGTTCCGCGTACCGGACCATGTCCGCGACCGGCATGCCCGTCAGGCGGAGCTTGCCGACGAGGTCGAGCCAGTCGAGGTCGCGGTTGGTGTAGCGGCGCTGTCCGGTGTGGGACCGGTCGATGTGCGGCATCAGGCCGATGCGCTCGTACCAGCGCAGGGTGTGTGCCGTCAGGCCGGTGAAGGCGACGACCTCGCTGATCGTGTAGTGGTCGTCGCCGTCCGGGCGCCGGTTCTGCTGCGGCGTGCCGGCGCAGGTGTCGATCCTGGTCCCCGTGGTCTCCATCACCGTCATGCCCCCAACGCTAGAACCTTGGAGTGCGCTCCAAGCAAGCGCCGACGGTAAGAAATCGGCAGGACCCTTCCTGATCCGGATGGTCGGCGTACGGACTCGTGAGTCCTGTACGTCGCGCCCGGCCCGCCGACGCCTAGGAGGTCCTGCGCCCCGCGACTCGTGAACCGGACGGGTTCCGGCCCGGGCCCTCCCCCTTGCCGGAGCCCACGCTCTGAGCGCATAGGCTCGAACGCATGTCGCTGAAGAGCCTCGCCCTGATCGAGAACTGGCCGGTTCCCACCGCTGCGGCGGGTGCCGTACGAGCGGACGGCACCGTCCTCGGCACCCACGGGCCGGCCGGGCAGCGGTTCCCGCTCGCGTCGGTGACCAAGCCGCTGGCCGCCTACGCGGCGCTCGTCGCGTACGAGGAGGGGGCCGTCGAGTTCGACGAACCCGCGGGTCCCACCGGGTCGACGGTCCGGCACCTGCTCGCGCACACCTCGGGACTCGCCTTCGACGAGCACCGGGTCACGGCCCCGCCCGGCGAGCGGCGGCTGTACTCCAACGCCGGCTTCGAGCAGCTGGGCGACCATGTCGCGAAGGCCACCGACATCCCGTTCGGGGAGTACCTGCGGCAGGCCGTGCTGGAACCGCTGGGCATGACCTCGACGGCCCTGGAGGGCTCCCCGGCCAAGGACGGGGTGTCGACGGTCGAGGACCTGCTGCGGTTCGCCGCCGAGGTGCAGGCCCCGCGACTGCTGGATCCCCGCACGGTCGCGGAGGCGATGACCGTGCAGTACCCGGGCACCAAGGGCGTCCTGCCGGGGTACGGCCACCAGAACCCCAACGACTGGGGGCTCGGCTTCGAGATCCGCGACTCCAAGTCGCCACACTGGACGGGCTCGTCGTCCTCGCCGCGCACCTTCGGGCATTTCGGGCAGTCGGGAACGTTCCTGTGGATCGACCCGGACGCGGGCGCGGCCTGCGTGGCGCTGACGGACCGGGCGTTCGGACCATGGGCGATCGAGGCGTGGCCGGCGTTCACGGACGCGGTGCGGGCCGAACTCTGAGGGACTTCTGATGGTCCTCCACGGTCCACCAGAAGCCCCCTAACGCTGCCCCATCTCCCAGATCAGCAGCTCCGCCCGGGTCGCGGCCTCGGCCTCCAAGCCCTTGGCGTCCGTGATCCGGGCCGCGTCGCCGGGGCCCAACTCCTCGCCGTCCAGGCGGATGTCGCCGCGGACGACGTGCACGTACGCGTACGCCCCGTCCGGCACGGCCGTCCGCTCCCCGGGCCCGAGGCGCCGCACGTGCAGCATCGCGCCGGCCTCCGGGACGGCGTAGGGCGTCGAGTCGGCGATGCCGCGGACGACCTCGTAGAACGGGTCGCCGCCGGGCCGGAGCGGGGCCAGCCACATCTGGATGAAGGTCAGCGGCTCCGGGCCGTCGTTGCGCTCCACGTGCCGCACGCCGCCCGCCGAACCGAGCCGCTGCACATCGCCGTGCCGCACGACCGACTCGTGCCCGGCGGAATCCCGGTGGGTCAGCTCCCCCCGCACCACCCAGGTCACGATCTCGGTGTGGCTGTGCGGGTGCTCGTCGAAGCCCGCCCCGGGCGCCAGCCGCTCCTCGTTGCACGCGAGCACCGCGCCGAAACGGAGGTTGTCCGGGTCGTAGTGAGGCCCGAAGGAGAAGGCGTGCCACGTCTCGATCCCTGCGGCCGAATCCCCTCCGGGGTAGCGCTCGCCCGCGCGCCTCACGTCCATCACGGAGTCCACCGTAGACCCGGCGGCCCACCTTCCCGTCCGGATAAGGCAGTCTTGTCCCGTGCCCGAACCCGAAACCGGTAAGAACGAAGCCGCAGCCCACGACGTCCATCCGCATGCCGCGACGCTGAAGCGGCTGGAGAAGTCGTCGGGATCGCTCGCCGCGCAGGCCATCGCGCGAATGGACGAGACGCTGCCCTGGTACCGGGCCATGCCCCCGGAGAACCGTTCCTGGATCGGTCTGGTCGCGCAGGCGGGTATCGCCGCGTTCACCGAGTGGTTCCGGCGTCCGGACGCCCCGCAGGCCATCTCCACCGACGTGTTCGGCACCGCGCCGCGGGAGCTGACCCGGGCGATCACACTGCGCCAGACCGTGGAGATGGTGCGCACCACCATCGAGGTCATGGAGAGCGCGATCGAGGAGGTCGCGGCCCCCGGTGACGAGCGGGTGCTGCGCGAGGCCCTGCTCGTCTACGCGAGGGAGATCGCCTTCGCCACGGCCCAGGTGTACGCGCAGGCCGCCGAGGCTCGGGGTGCGTGGGACGCCCGGCTGGAGTCCCTGGTCGTGAACGCCGTCCTCAGCGGCGAGGCCGACGAGGGGGCCGTGTCGCGGGCCGCCGCCCTCGGGTGGAACTCGCCGGAGCACGTGTGCGTGGTCCTCGGGACGGCCCCCGACGGGGACAGCGAACTGACCGTCGAGGCCATACGGCGGGCGGCCCGGCACGCCAAGCTCCAGGTGCTCACCGGCGTGCTCGGCGACCGGCTGGTCGTCATCGCGGGCGGCAGCGACAACCCGCTGGCCGTCGCCAAGTCGCTCATCGGCCCGTTCGCCGCCGGGCCGGTCGTGGCGGGCCCGGTCGTGCCCGACCTGCAGGCCGCGACCCGGTCCGCACAGGCCGCCGCGGCCGGGCTGAAGGCGTGTTCCGCCTGGCAGGACGCCCCGCGCCCGGTCCTGGCCGACGACCTGCTCCCGGAGCGGGCGATGGCCGGTGACCCCTCGGCGCGTGACCAACTGGTGGAGGAGATCTACAGACCGCTCGAGGAGGCCGGGGCCGCGCTCCTGGAAACCCTCAGCGTCTATCTCGAACAGGCGAGCAGTCTGGAGGGCGCCGCCCGGATGCTGTTCGTCCATCCCAACACCGTCCGCTACCGGCTTCGACGTGTGACTGACGTCACCGGTTGGTCACCCTCCGATGTACGCTCTGCGTTCACACTGCGGATAGCGCTGATCCTGGGGCGTCTGGTCGATGGAGATCTTCAGCCCTAAGGTTTTGTCGGGGGTCGACAAAACCCCCTCGTGTTCTTCGTCCTTGTCCCCACGGGCGGCCGTGCCCGTCTCCAAGAGAGAGTGTGAGAGTGCTCGTACTCGTCGCTCCCGGCCAAGGCGCTCAGACGCCCGGCTTCCTGACCGAATGGCTCGACCTCCCCGGTGTTCGCGGTGCCCTCGAGGCCTGGTCGGACGCCGTGGGACTCGATCTGATCCGTTACGGCACCGAGGCCGACGCGGAGGAGATCCGCGACACCGCGGTGGCGCAGCCGCTGCTGGTCGCGGCCGGACTGGCGTCCGCGCACCTGCTCTTCGACGACCCGGCCGACCTGCACGGGAAGGTCGGTGCCGTCGCCGGGCACAGCGTCGGCGAGTTCACCGCCGCCTCGCTCGCCGGGGTGCTCCCGCAGGAGGACGCCCTCCGCCTGGTCCGCACCCGCGGGCTCGCCATGGCCGAGGCCGCCGCCGTCACCGAGACCGGTATGGCCGCGCTGCTGGGCGGCGACCCCGCCGTGACGGTTCCGCACCTGGAGAAGCTGGGCCTGACGCCGGCGAACATCAACGGCGCGGGCCAGATCGTCGCGGCCGGCACCAAGGAGCAGCTGGCCGCGCTGGAGGCGGACAAGCCCGAGGGCGTGCGCAAGGTCGTCGCGCTGAAGGTCGCCGGCGCGTTCCACACGCACCACATGGCCCCAGCGGTCGACACACTGGCCAAGGCCGCCGAGGCCCTGGCGCCCGGCGACCCGAAGCTCACTTGCGTCTCCAACAAGGACGGGCAGGCCGTCGCCGCCGGCACCGAGGTGCTGGAGCGTCTGATCGGCCAGGTCGCCAACCCCGTCCGCTGGGACCTGTGCATGGAGACCTTCAAGGAGCTCGGCGTCACGGCCCTGATCGAACTGTGCCCCGGCGGCACCCTCACGGGCCTCGCCAAGCGGGCCCTGCCCGGCGTGAAGACGCTGGCCCTGAAGTCCCCCGCCGACCTCGACGCGGCTCGCGAGCTCATCGCCGAGCAGAGTGCCTGAGAAGGAGCCCGAGAGCATGGCGAAGATCAAGCCCAGCAAGGGCGCCCCGTACGCGCGCATCCTCGGTGTCGGCGGCTACCGCCCGACCCGGGTCGTGCCGAACGAGGTGATCCTGGAGACGATCGAGTCGTCCGACGAGTGGATCCGCTCGCGCTCCGGCATCGAGACGCGGCACTGGGCCTCCGACGAGGAGACCGTCGCCGCGATGTCGATCGAGGCGTCCGGCAAGGCCATCGCGGACGCGGGTATCTCCGTCGAGCAGATCGGCGGCGTGATCGTCTCGACCGTCTCGCACTTCAAGCAGACACCGGCCGTCGCCACCGAGATCGCCGACAAGCTGGGCACCGCCAAGGCCGCCGCGTTCGACATCTCGGCGGGCTGCGCGGGGTTCGGTTACGGCCTCACGCTCGCCAAGGGCATGGTCGTCGAGGGCTCGGCGGAGTACGTCCTGGTGATCGGTGTCGAGCGGCTGAGCGACCTGACCGACCTGGAGGACCGGGCGACGGCCTTCCTGTTCGGCGACGGTGCCGGCGCGGTCGTGGTCGGCCCGTCCCAGGAGCCCGAGATCGGCCCGACCGTGTGGGGCTCGGAGGGCGACAAGTCCGAGACCATCAAGCAGACGGTGCCGTGGACGGACTACCGCGACGGGACGGTCGAGAAGTTCCCCGCGATCACCCAGGAAGGCCAGGCGGTGTTCCGCTGGGCCGTGTTC
Source organism: Streptomyces sp. NPDC012474 (assembly GCF_042955185.1). Lineage (NCBI taxonomy): Bacteria > Bacillati > Actinomycetota > Actinomycetes > Kitasatosporales > Streptomycetaceae > Streptomyces > Streptomyces sp. NPDC012474. The sequence goes on along the minus strand of NZ_JBIBEP010000001.1, from coordinate 770,536 downwards.
GAGATGGCGAAGGTCGCCCAGCAGGCGCTGGACGCGGCCGGGATCAGCGTGGACGACCTGGACGTCTTCATCCCGCACCAGGCCAACGTGCGGATCATCGACTCGATGGTGAAGACGCTGAAACTGCCGGAGCACGTCACGGTCGCCCGTGACATCCGCACCACCGGCAACACCTCGGCCGCCTCGATCCCGCTCGCGATGGAGCGGCTCCTGGCGACCGGAGAGGCGAAGAGCGGCGACACCGCGCTCGTCATCGGCTTCGGGGCGGGTCTCGTCTACGCCGCGACTGTCGTTACCCTCCCCTAGGCACTCCGTGCCGGATCATGCGATCCGGTGCGGGCCCGAACACCTGCCACACCCTCTGAATATCTACGAAGGAGCGCCGACATGGCCGCCACTCAGGAAGAGATCGTCGCCGGTCTCGCCGAGATCGTGAACGAGATCGCCGGCATCCCGGTTGAGGACGTCCAGCTGGACAAGTCCTTCACCGACGACCTGGACGTCGACTCGCTGTCCATGGTCGAGGTCGTCGTCGCCGCCGAAGAGCGTTTCGACGTCAAGATCCCCGACGAGGACGTCAAGAACCTCAAGACCGTCGGTGACGCGACCGACTACATCCTCAAGCACCAGGGCTGATCAACCGATCAGGCCTCTGGGCTGACTGCCCCGCCACCCGGCGGTGGCGCCGCTTAATCCTCGGATCCGTTGGAGAAAGAATTCCCGTGAGCTCGACCAATCGCACCGTGGTCGTCACCGGTATCGGCGCAACCACACCGCTGGGTGGCGACGCAGCCTCTACCTGGGAGGGCCTGATCGCCGGACGTTCCGGCGTCAAGGCCCTGGAGCAGGAGTGGGCGGCCGACCAGGCCGTCAAGATCGCGGCCCCGGTCGCCGTGGAGCCGACCGAGGTCATCCCGCGGCCGCAGGCCCGCCGACTGGACCGCTCGGCCCAGTTCGCGCTGGTCGCGGCCAAGGAGGCCTGGGCCGACGCCGGTTTCGAGGCGAAGGCCGGCGAGGACCCGGCCGTCGACCCCGACCGGCTCGGCGCGGTCATCGCCTCCGGTATCGGCGGCGTGACGACGCTGCTCGACCAGTACGACGTGCTGAAGGAGAAGGGCGTCCGCCGCGTCTCCCCGCACACCGTGCCCATGCTGATGCCCAACAGCCCGTCGGCCAACGTGGGACTGGCCGTGGGCGCCCGGGCGGGCGTGCACACGCCGGTCTCCGCCTGCGCCTCGGGCGCCGAGGCCATCGGCTACGCCATCGAGATGATCCGCACCGGCCGCGCCGACGTGGTCGTCGCGGGTGGCACGGAGGCGGCGATCCACCCGCTGCCCATCGCCGCGTTCGGCAACATGATGGCGATGTCCAAGAACAACGACGACCCGCAGGGCGCCTCACGCCCCTACGACACCGCCCGCGACGGTTTCGTCCTCGGTGAGGGCGCCGGTGTCGTGGTCCTGGAGTCCGCCGAGCACGCCGCGAAGCGCGGCGCCCGGGTGTACGCCGAGGCGGTCGGGCAGGGCATCTCCGCCGACGCGCACGACATCGTGCAGCCGGAGCCGGAGGGGCGGGGCATCTCGCACGCCCTGCAGAACCTGCTGGACCGCAACGACCTGGACCCGGCGGAGATCGTGCACGTCAACGCGCACGCGACGTCCACGCCGGCCGGGGACATCGCCGAACTGAAGGCGCTGCGGAAGGTGTTCGGCGACGACGCCGACCACTTCGCGGTGTCCGCGACGAAGTCGATGACGGGGCACCTGCTGGGTGGTGCCGGTGGTGTCGAGACGGTGGCGACCGTGCTCGCGCTGTACCACCGGGTGGCTCCGCCAACCATCAACGTCGAGAACCTGGACCCGGAGGCGGAGGCGAATGCCGATGTCGTCCGTGGTGAGGCCCGGAAGCTGCCGGTCGAAGGCCGGATCGCCGCGCTGAACGACTCGTTCGGGTTCGGCGGTCACAACGTGGTGCTGGCGTTCCGGACGGTCTGACTCTCTGAGCGTCGCAATGGCCCGGACCCCCAGTGGGGTTCGGGCCATTCACCGTTTTGTTTCGCGTTGGGTGCCGGGTGCGGGTTCGTGGGGGGCTGGTCGCGCCCACGCGGCGGAGCCGCATATCGAAAGAGCCCCGCGCCCCTGAAGGCCTCAGACCACCTGGTGGAGCCAGCGGACCGGGGCGCCTTCGCCCGCGTAGCGGAAGGGCTCCAGTTCGTCGTCCCAGGGCTTGCCGAGGAGTTTGCTGAGCTCGGCCTCCAGGTCGGTCTCGCCGCGCTGCGAGCGCTTCAGGGCCGCTCTGAGCCGGTCCTCGGGGATGAGGATGTCGCCGTGGATGCCGGTGACGGCGTGGTAGATGCCCAGGTCGGGGGTGCAGCTGTAGCGCTCGCCCTCGGCTGTGGCGCAGGGTTCCGCGGTGACCTCGAAGCGCAGGAGGTGCCAGCCGCGGAGCGCGGAGGCCAGCTTGGACGCGGTGCCCGCCTGGCCCTGCCAGGAGAACTCCGAGCGCCAGGTGCCCGGCGCGGCCGGCTGACGGATCCAGTCCAGGCTGACGCGTGTGCCGAGCACCCCGGCGATGGCCCACTCGACGTGCGGGCACAGCGCGCGCGGCGCGGAGTGCACGTACAGAACTCCACGTGTCGTCACCGGAACCTCCGGGCAGAGCGGGACATGGTGCAAGGGCGGAACGGCTGTGACCGGGCGGGTCACGTTGATGGCGAGGCTACCGTGCGGTGGCGCACGTGGTGTGACGTACGGTCGGTCCAGGTGCCGGGAAACGCCTGCCATTCACCCAGGGGGACGCTTGTACGGGTGTGAGCCGTTGCACCTGAGGGGTCGGGAACCCTCGTGCGTTGTTATGGGTTGGGGAGACAGGCACGGCGTGGCGAGGGGAATGGACCAGGGATGCGGAAGCGGGGCCGTCGTACACGGGGCGTTCTGGCCGTCGTCACGGCGGCCGTGCTGGGGGTTGCCGGGTGTGATGCCGTGGGGGGCGATTCCGCCGCCCCGTCCGAGCCCGCGAAGCCGTCTCCGAAGCCCACGCCCCTCTGGGACCGCAGCCCGGGTTCCGTCGCGGCCGTCGGTGACTCCATCACGCGCGCGTTCGACGCCTGTGAGGTGCTGTCGGACTGTCCGGAGGCGTCCTGGGCGACGGGTGGCAGTCCCGAGGTCGACTCGCTCGCGGTGCGGCTGCTGGGGAGGGCCGGGGCCGCGCAGCGGAGCTGGAACTACGCCGTGAGCGGGGCCCGGATGGCCGATCTGCCCGGGCAGATGGCCCGGGCGGTGGGGCGGAAACCGCAGTTGGTGACGGTGATGGTCGGGGCGAACGACGCCTGCCGGTCGACGCCCGCGGCGATGACTCCGGTCTCGGCCTTCCGTAGCGACTTCGAGGACTCTCTGCGCTCCCTGCGCAAGGCGCTGCCCAAGGCGCAGGTGTTCGTGGCGAGCGTGCCGAACCTGAAGCGACTGTGGTCGCAGGGCCGTACCAGCCCGATGGGCAAGCAGGTGTGGAAGATGGGCATCTGCCCGTCGATGCTGGGCGACCCGGACGCCCTGGACTCGGCGGCCACCCTGCGGCGGGACACGGTGCAGAAGCGGGTGGAGGACTACAACAAGGTCCTGAGGGAGGTCTGCGCCGAGGACAAGCGGTGCCGCTACGACGGGGGCGCGGTGTACGACTACCGCTTCGGCACCGCCCAGTTGAGCCGCTGGGACTACTTCCACCCCAGCGTGAACGGACAGGCCCGGCTGGCCGAGATCGCGTACCGCACCGTCACCGCGAAGAGGCCCTGACCCGGGCGCTGGCCTAGAGTTCCGCACATGAACGAACTCTTCGGAACACTTTCCGACGGGACCCCCGTGCACCGCTGGACCCTGGAGCGGGCCGGTGTGCGGGTGCGCGTCCTGTCGTACGGCGGGATCGTGCAGTCCGTGGAGGTGCCGGACCGGGAGGGCCGGGCCGGGGACGTGGTGCTCGGGTTCCCGGACTTCGAGGGGTACCTCGCCCACCCGGAGCCGTACCTCGGCGCCCTGGTCGGGCGGTACGCCAACCGGATCGCCGGTGGCCGGTTCGCCCTGGACGGGCGGACGTACGCGCTGGAACCGAACAACGGGCCGAACTCGCTGCACGGTGGGGCTCGCGGCTTCGACAAGCGCGTGTGGGACGCGGAGCCCGTCGAGCACGGGGTGCGGCTCACGAGGGCCAGCCCGCACGGCGAGGAGGGCTTCCCGGGGCGGCTGGAGGTCTCGGCGACGTACACACTCGACGAGAGCGGTGCGCTGCGGATCGCCTACGAGGCGGTGACGGACGCGCCGACCGTGGTGAACCTGACCAACCACAGCTACTTCAACCTGGCCGGTTCCGGTGACGCGGGCGGCCATGAGCTGCGGCTGGCCGCCTCCCGGTACACGCCGGTCGACGCGGACCTGATTCCCGCCCCCGGTGCTCCGCGGGAGGTCACCGGAACGCGCTTCGACTTCCGCGAGGCCCGCAAGACCGGCTCCGGCTACGACCACAACTTCGTGCTCGACAAGGGTGTGACGGACACTCCCGTGGAGGTCGCCGAGCTGCACGACCCGGCGTCCGGGCGGGTGCTGACGGTGGCGACCACCGAGCCGGGCCTCCAGCTGTACACCGCCGGCCACCTGGCCGAGCCCTTCGCGCCCGGCGACGGCATCGCGCTGGAGACCCAGCACTTCCCCGACTCACCGAACCGGCCGGAGTTCCCGACGACGGTGCTGCGGCCGGGCGGGGTGTTCCGCTCGGAGACGGTGTACGCGTTCGGCACCCGCTGAGGGGGCCCGTGACGGACCTGGTGCCCCGGTCCGGGGGTCAGGTCCCGGACCGGGGCCGCTGGGTGGGGAAACCCGTCCCGGTTCAGACGTTAATCGTGGCGGTGATCCTGCGACCCGCGATCGAGCCTCCGAAGTGGATCTCGTACGAACCCTTCACAAACGACCACGAGCCGGTCGCTTTATCCCAGATCTCGAAAGCACGGCGCGACAAGGGCCCCTGAGCCCCGCCCATGGCGTGGACCACACCCGTCACGCGATACTGCGGTCCGTCCGGCACCGACCCCCCACCGCGACGGAAGGCCCGAACACCCTTGAACTCCATACGCGTTCGCCTCGGCGTCCTCGGCCTCGCCCTGCTGACCGGTTTCACCACCCCGACGGCCGCGAGCGCCGCCCCGGCGGCCCCCTCCCCCACCGTCGAGGAGCAGCGGCTCGGCAGAGCCGCCCCGCAGGAGATCCTGCGCCGCTCCGGATTCGACACCGTGGCCCCGCGGCTGGCCCGGGAGCTGGAGGCGGCCCGCACCTACGGGGAGGCCCGCCGGGCGGTCACACGCGAGGGCACGCGGCTGTGGCAGCGGGCCGTCGACCGGGCACAGGGACGCGGGCCGGCCGGCGGGGACATCAGCCGGGACGACGACCGGCCGCTGTACTGGGCGCGGCTCGGTATGACGCGTGAAGTGCGCACCTGGGAGCCGGACTTCGGTCTGACGGGCGGACAGCGGGCCGCGCTGCTGGACGAGCTGGAGCGCACCTCGCGCGGCCAGAGCGCCATCCGGTATCCACACGGAAAGGCCCTGAAGCGGATCCTGCTCACCGGTTTCGACCCGTTCACGCTGGACCAGGACATCCGGATCTCCAACCCCTCCGGCGCCACCGCGCTGGCCCTCGACGGCACCGTGATCGCGACGGCGGACGGCCCGGCCCGGATCGAGACGGCCGTCTTCCCGGTGCGCTGGCAGGACTTCACCGAGGGCACGGTGGAGCGGGCCCTGCGGCCGCACCTGCCGGAGGTCGACCTCTTCACGACGGTGAGCCAGGGGCGGGTCGGGCGCTTCGACATCGAGCGGACCAACGGGGCCTGGCGGGGCGGCTTCGGGGACAACGACAACATCGGCCGCACCGGGACCGTGCCGGTGACCGACCCGGCCACGCAGCCGCAGTGGACCACGACCACCCTGCCGCACACGGCGATCGTCGCCGCGGACACCGGCCGCTTCCCCGTCTACGACAACACCGAGGTCACCGAGATCCCGGCCGGCGCCACCGAGCCCGTCGTACGCCCCGACGGTCCCACCCCCGGCTCGACCGCACGCGAGGGCGGCGGCGGGGACTACCTCTCCAACGAGATCGCCTACCGGGCGACGCTGCTCCGGGACCGGCTCGGGCTGCGCGACAGGCTGCCGGGCGGGCATGTGCACACGCCGGTGCTGCAGTTCGGGGCCGGGAACACCACCGAGGTCACCGATCCGGAGTTCGTGCGGAACCGGCTGGACATCATCGCCCAGGTGAGGGCGATCCTGAGGGTGGCTTCCGAAGGGTCGTAGCGGCCTGGTCGCCCTCCTCGCCGCCCTCTCGGATCTCCTCGTCCAGCAGGTCACGGGCCATGAGGGTGGCGCCCGCGACCGCGCCCGGCATCAGGAACACCGCGACGAACGGCACCAGGAAGGCCACGGCGAGCGGCGTGCCGAAGCCCCAGACGAGGGTCTTGCGGGAGCGCAGCAGGGCGAGGCGGGTGCGCAGTTCGACGCTGCGGCGCTGGAGGGCGACGGCGGTCAGTTCCTCGGTGAGGAAGAACCCGGTGACGACGACCCCGATCACCGGGACGACCGTCTGCCCCACCACCGGGATGAAGCCGCACCCGAACAGCAGCACACCCCACAGGGCGGCCCGCAGCACGATGCGGAGGCTGTCGCGGGCGGAGATCCACAGTTCGTGCCAGAGCGGCAGCCCCGACTCGGGGGCGTGCCCGTCCGGGGACACGTCACGGTCGACCTTCTCGGAGAGGTTCTCGTAGAAGGGCTGCCCGATCAGCAGGGTCATCGCGGTGAAGGTCACGACGGCGAGGAGCAGGGAGAGGGCGAACAGAACGGCGGTCAGGAAGCCGCGGAAGAGGCCGGCCCACGGGCTCGACCAGTCGTCGGCGAAGGGCGTCGCCCAGGTCACGGCGTCCTCGCCCCACAGCGCCAGCGCGACCAGCACCGCCGCGTACAGGACGAGGGTGATCAGGCCCGGGAGCAGGCCGAAGCCGTAGCTCCTGCCGTGCCGGGCCACCCACCGCTGGCCCTTCAGGAGGTACCGGAAACCTGCCCCTAGATCGCGCATGGAGAAACCCTATCGGGACAGGCCGGGCGCTCCCCGACAGGGCCGTACGGGGCTTCGGTGACGCCAAGGCGCTCTCGTTGCCGTTGAGTCGAACCGGTACACCTCGCCGTACCGATCTCAGGAAGCCCCGGTGGAGGCACGCGTGCGCACCACGAGGTGGAATTCCCGCAGGTGGCGAGGGCATTGTTCACAGTGGCACACAGCGCTTCAGTTGAGGAGAGCGGATGACGCAGGAGATCCACGGCACCGTGGCGGACGGCTTCGAGGCGGTGCGCGAGGAGTTCGCCGCGTTCGTGGCCGGTGAGCGAGCCGACTACGAGGGGCAGCTGTGCGCCTACGTCCACGGCCGGAAGGTCGTCGACCTGTGGGCGGGGACCGGCGCGGACGCCCTCTACGGTGTGTTCTCGTCCACGAAGGGCGCCGCCTTCCTGGTCGTGGCTCTGCTCGTCCAGGACGGCACGCTCGAACTGGACCGCAAGGTGACGTACTACTGGCCGGAGTTCGCGGCCGAGGGCAAGGGCGCCCTGACGGTGCGGGATCTGCTGGCGCACCGGGCGGGCGTGGTCGGTACCGACACCGGCTTCACGCTCGCGGAGCTGGCGGACGACCGCCAGCTCGCCGAACGCCTCGCCGACCAGCGGCCGTTCTGGCGCCCCGGCACGGCGTTCGGCTATCACGCGCTGGTCGTCGGCGCGCTGGCCGGCGAGGTCGTGCGCCGTGCGACGGGCCGCACGCTCCAGGAGGTCTACCAGGAGCGGATCCGGACGCCGTACGGCCTGGACTTCCACCTGGGCCTTCCCGCGCCCGAGGAACCGCGCTTCCGCGGCACCCAGCCGATGGCCCCGACCCCGGAGCAGCAGGCCGTCCTGGACGCCACGCCCACCGGCCGGCACTCGCTGGCCTCGATCGCGTTCAACGGCAACGCGGCGGAGCCGACCGACCTCGTCTCCCTTCCGAACATGCCGCTGATCCGCGCCAAGGGCCCGGCGTCGGTGGGCGGGGTGGCGTCCGCACGGGGCCTGGCGGGGATGTACGCGGCGGCGATCAGTGAGGTGGGTGAGCAGCCGGCGCTGCTGAAGCCGGACACGGTGGCGGAGTTCGGCCAGTTCCACTCGGTCGGCTACGACCTGGTGGCCCGGGCCCACAGGTCGTTCGGGCTCGGCTTCCAGACGACGGCTGACACGTGGTACCCGTTCCTCGGCGCCGGGACGATCGGGCACGGCGGCGCGGGCGGCTCCCAGGCCTTCGCGGACCCGTGGAGCGGCGTCGCCTACGGCTACACCCGCCGCCGGTTCCCCTTCCCGGGCGGGGCGGCACCGGAGAACGGCCGCCTGGCTCTTGCGGTCCACACGGCGGCGCTCGCCCTCTGAGGGGTCCTTTGCCCGGACACGGGCGGAGGCCGCACCCCACGTCCAGGGGTGCGGCCTCCGTGTACGCAACGACTGAGATCAGACCAGCGTCACGGTGATGTTGCCGCGGGTCGCCTTCGAGTAGGGGCAGACGCCGTGGGCCTTCTCGATCAGGGAGCGGGCGGCCCCCCGGTCCACCTTGGGGATGTCGGCGGATATCTCGACGATGATCCCGAACCCGTCCCCGTTCTTCCCGAGGCCGACCTTGGTGGTGACCGTCGAACCGGTGAGGTCGGCACCCGTTTCACGGGCGACGACGCCGAGAGCTCCCTGGAAGCAGGCGCTGTAGCCGGCGGCGAACAGCTGCTCCGGGTTGGTGCCGGCGCCGCTGCCGCCCATCTCCTGCGGCGGGTTGACGACGACGTCGAGCCTGCCGTCGTCGGTGGCGACCCGGCCGTCGCGCCCGTTCTCGGCGGTGGCGACGGCGGTGTACAGGACGTCGGACTGCTGGATCGGCATGCGGTTGTGTTCCTTCGGTGGTCCGCCGCGGCTCGCGCCCGGGCCGAGCGGATTCGGAAAAAACTTACCGCATACCGAAAGTAGGCAGAAGTCGTCAGAGCTTGACGAACATCAGAGCTTGACGATCATCTTCCCGGTGTTGTCGCCGCGCAGAACGCCCAGGAACGCCTCCAGGTTGTTCTCGATGCCCTCGACGACGGTCTCGCGGTACTTCAGCTCGCCGGACGCGACCCAGGGGGCGACCTCCTGCACGAACTGCGGCTGCAGGTCGTAGTGGTCCCCGACCAGGAAGCCCTCGATGCGGCCGCGGGTCGCGATCAGACGGGCGAGGTTCTTCGGGCCCGGGGCGGGCTCGGTGTTGTTGTAGACGGAGATCATGCCGCAGACGGCGATCCGGCCGCCCTGGTTGAGGGAGCCGATGGCCGCCTCCAGGTGGTCGCCGCCGACGTTGTCGAAGTAGACGTCGATCCCGTCCGGGGCGGCTGCGCGCAGCTGCTTGCCGACGGGCCCGTCCTTGTAGTTGAAGGCGGCGTCGAAGCCGTACTCCTCCGTGAGGAGCTTCACCTTCTCGTCCGACCCGGCGGAGCCGATGACCCGCGCGGCGCCCTTCAGCTTGGCGATCTGCCCGACCTGGCCGCCCACGGCGCCCGCGGCACCGGACACGAAGACGGTGTCGCCCTCCTTGAAGGCGGCGGTCCGCAGCAGGCCCGCGTAGGCGGTGAGGCCGGTCATGCCCAGCACACCCAGGTACGTCGACAGCGGCGCGGCCTCCGCGTCCACCTTCACGGCGTTCTTCGCACCGACGACCGCGTACTCCCGCCACCCGAAGAAGTGCAGCACGTGATCCCCGACGGACAGGCCCTCGGCGTTCGAGGCCACGACCTCGCCGACGGCACCGCCCTGCATGACCTTGCCGAGCTCGAAGGGGGCGACGTAGGACTTCGCGTCGCTCATCCGGCCGCGCATGTACGGGTCCACGGAGAGGTACTTGTTCCGGACGAGGACCTGTCCCTCACCCGGCTGCGGGACCTCCGCCTCGACGAAGGCGAAGTCCTCGGGCTTCGGCCAGCCGACGGGGCGGCTCGCCAGGTGCCACTCACGGCTTACGGCGGGGAGGGTGGGGGTGTCGGTCATGATGCGCCTTACCTCACTGGCTCGATGCGGATGTTTCAGTAACTGAAACAACCATGCTCCTGAAAATTTCAGGTTGTCAAATAACCGGGTACCCTCGATGGCATGGCCTCCACCACACCGACGCCCCTGAAGACGACCGACTGCCCGGATCCGCTGACCCTTGAGGTCGTGGAGCTGATCGGGGAGGTCGTGGTGCGGTTCCACGAGGACTACGAGTCGGCGGCGGCGGACCATGCCCTGACCGGCGCCCAGGCGCGGCTGCTCAGCCTGCTGTGCCTCGAACCGCTGCCGATGCGCAAGCTGGCCCGGCAGCTGAAGTGCGAGCCGTCCAATGTGACGGGGATCGTGGACCGGCTGGAGGCACGGGGGCTCGTCGAGCGGCAGCCGGACCCCACCGACCGCCGGGTGAAGGTGGCGGCGGCCACGGCCGAGGGGCGGCGGGTGGCCCGGAGCCTGCGGGAGTCGCTGCGGTTCGCCCGGGAGCCCCTCGCCGGGCTCTCCGAGGCCGAACGGGTGGCGTTGCGGGACACGCTGCGGCGCATGCTGGGCTGAGTCGGGGTCGCCTCACCTGGTGGGCGCCCGCCGCGACCGCTCGGTTCCTGTCACGCCGGCGAGGTCGGCCGAGTGGCCCTCTAGGCGCACCACCAGAGGAAACGCTTGCAGGGCTCGGGCGCGGACGGCTCCGGTCGCGGGGCCTGGCTGGTCGGGTCCGACGTCGGGGCCGGTTCCGGGGCGGGCGGGGCCGCGGTGGGAGCGGATGCCGGGCGGCTGGGGGCGCCACCCTCCGTCGCCGACTCCGGGTCCTTCGACGCTTCGTCGCCCTCGGGGGGATTCGACTCCTCGTCGTCCCGGGATCCGGAAGGCGACGGCGAGTCAGATGCCTCCGGCGAGGGCGAGCCTGACGACCCTTCAGCCCCGGCACCCTTTCCGCCCGGACCGCCGCCCGGCTTCCCCGCCTCCACCGGAGCGTCCCCGTCCGGCGACTCCCCCCCGGCCGCGGCCGGCTCCGGCGTCGAGCGGGGGGCGTCCATGCCGAGCTCCGCGAGGCTCAGGCCGCCCGCCGCCAGCACGAACCCGGCCGCCACCAACAGGGTCCGGCGCCGCCGTCGACGGTGCGCCGCGGCCTTGCGGTCCCGCCGGCTCGCCCCGCCCGGACCTTCGGCGACCGGGCCGCGCCCGCGGCCACGCCGCCGGGCGGCGCGCCCCTGGTGCTCGCCATCACCGTCGCCGTCGTCGCCGTCGTCGCCGCTGCGGGTGGCGTCGTCGGGGTCGTCGCCGTCGGGGTCGCCGCGTGAGGCGTCGTACGGGTCGTCGTCGCTGCGCGTGCCGTCGTACGGGCCATCGCCGTACGCGTCGCCGCGTGAGGCGTCGTACGGGTCGTCGTCGCTGCGCGTGCCCTCGTACGGGCCATCACCGTACGCGTCGCCGTACCCACCGGCGGAGGCGTCCGGCCTGCCCGGCCCCGTCGGGGTCTCGGCTGCGGGTCCGGACGCGGTGCCGCCGTAGCGGCCGTACTCCGGCTCACGCGAACGGCGCAGCGTTTCGGCCGAAGTGCCGCACCCCGGGCAGGCAAGGGCGCCGTTGAGGTGCCGTCGGCACGGGTCGCAGAAGTCCATGACGCGGGAAGATTAAGTTCCGCGCACGTCACGTTCCTAGATCCAGCTGTGAAGGTTCTGTAGGGACCCGCCTCACCGGTGGTTTCGAAACTGTCGAAACCGTTATGCGCGCGACCCATTGACACTCCTGCCGCCGGATCCTTACTGTCACGCCAGCATTTCGAACGTGTGCCGAAATCTCGAACACAGCTCACGGCACACCTTCGGACGCTGACGGAAACGAGCCGACGAACCTGTGAGGGACAACCGCCGTGCGCATCACCGGAATCAGCACACACGTGGTCGGGACGCCGTGGCGCAACCTGACGTACGTCCAGGTGCACACCGACGAGGGGATCACCGGAGTCGGCGAGACCCGGATGCTGGGACACACCGACGCCCTTCTCGGTTATCTGAGGGAGGCCGAGGCCAATCACATTCTCGGCTCCGACCCGTTCGCTGTCGAGGACCTCGTCAAGCGGATGAAGTACGGCGACTACGGCCGTGCCGGCGAGATCGTGATGTCGGGCATCGCCGTGATCGAGATGGCGTGCTGGGACATCAAGGGCAAGGCCCTGGGCGTCCCCGTCTGGCAGCTGCTGGGCGGCAAGGTCACCGACAAGGTCAAGGCGTACGCCAACGGCTGGTACACCACCGAGCGGACCCCGGAGGCCTACCACAAGGCCGCCCAGGGCGTGATGGAGCGCGGTTACCGGGCGCTCAAGATCGACCCGTTCGGCACCGGCCACTTCGAGCTGGACCACAAGGAGACCCTGTACGCCGTCTCCCTGATCGAGGCGGTCCGGGACGCCATCGGACCCGAGTCCGAGCTGATGCTGGAGATGCACGGCCGTTTCTCCCCCGCCACGGCCGTGCGCCTGGCCAAGGAGCTTGCGCCGTTCAAGCCGGCGTGGCTGGAGGAGCCGGTCCCGCCGGAGAACCTCAAGGCGCTGGAGAAGGTCGCCGCCAAGGTGGACATGCCGGTGGCCACCGGTGAGCGCATCCACGACCGGATCGAGTTCCGGGAGCTGTTCGAGAGCCAGGCCGTCGACATCATCCAGCCGGACGTCGGCCATATCGGTGGAATCTGGGAGACCAGGAAGCTCGCCGCGACCGCCGAGACCCACTACATGCTGGTGGCTCCCCACAACGTGGGCGGCCCGGTCCTGACCGCCGCGTCCCTCCAGGTCGGCTTCACCTCCCCGAACTTCAAGATCCTGGAGCACTTCAACGACTTCGCCGACGCGGAGATCAAGAAGGTGGTCAAGGGCGCCCCGCAGGTGAACCCGGAGGACGGCTGCTTCCACCTCTCCGACGCCCCGGGCCTCGGTGTGGAGCTGGACGTCGACGCCGCCGCCGAGTTCCCCCAGCAGCAGGCCCGTTTCGACCTCTGGGCGGAAGGCTGGGAGCAGCGCAAGCCGAAGGGCGCGCAGTGAGCACCGCGGTCGTCATCGACGCCCCGGGCGAGCACCGTCTCGTCCCGCACGAGCCCCGGCGGCCCGAGGCCGGCGAGGCCCTGGTCCGGGTGCACGCCTCCGGGATCTGCGGCAGCGACCGCGAGGTCTACCAGGGCAACCGCCCCGAGGGCTACGTGCGCTATCCGCTGACCCCGGGCCACGAGTGGTCCGGGACGGTGGAGGCCGTGGGTGCCGGTGTGCCGGGCTCCCTCGTGGGCCGCAAGGTCGTCGGTGAGGGTTTTCGAAACTGTCAGGTCTGCGACCGCTGCCACGCGGGCGACACGACCCTGTGCACGGCCGGCTACGAGGAGACCGGGTTCACCCAGCCGGGCGCGATGGCGGCCACGCTGACCCTCCCGGCCCGTCTCCTGCACGCCCTTCCGGACGGCTGCGACCTCACCGCCGCGGCCCTCCTGGAGCCCGCCGCCTGTATCGCGGCCGCCGCGCTGAAGGGCAACGCCCAGCCCGGCGAGCGCGTCGCCGTGGTCGGCACCGGCACCCTCGGCATGTTCGCCGTGCAGTTCCTGAAGGCGAACTCGCCGTCCGAGCTGCTGGTCGTCGGCACCCGCCGGGACCGCGAGGCGCTGTCGCGGCAGTACGGCGCGACGGACTTCCGGACGAAGGACCAGCAACTCCCGGACGACTTCGACGTGGTGATCGAGACGGCCGGGTCCGCGGACGCCGCCCGGATCTCGGCCGGGCTGCTCCGGCGGGGTGGCCGGCTGGTCCTGACCGGCATCCCGGCGCCGGGCGCCGAGGGCCTCGACCCGACCGACCTCGTGGTGAAGCAGCTGGAGGTGCACAGCGTCTTCGGTGCGCCTCCGGACGCCTGGGCGCACACGGTCCGGGTGTTCGCCGCCGGGCTGCTCGACCCGCTGCCGCTGGTGACGCACGAGCTGCCCCTCACCGAGTTCTCGCAGGCCATCGAGCTGGTCGGGGCCGGTGATCCCAAGGTGGGCAAGGTCCTGCTCCGCCCCTAGACGTACGCCGGTACGGGGGCAACCTGACGGCTCCCGTACCGGCGTACACCCAGCCCCGCCGCATCCAGCCCCGCCGCACCGCGAGTCTCGCCGTACCCAGAGCCGCGAACCTCGTCCGAAATATCGAACCGAAGGACATTCCTGTGACCGACGCTCCCATCACGGCCGCCCGCAGGCCCGGCGAGCAGGCGCTCACCGCCCTGGGCCTGAGCGCGCCCGCCCCCGACCCCGCCGACACCTCGCCGCACTCCTTCCCCGGCGGCGGACGCTGGCGCACCGAGATCCCCTCCTGCGAGGGCCCCGAGGCGCTGGCGGTGGTGCTGAAGGAGGCGTCACGGCTGGACGTGCCGATCCACCGGATCAGCCAGGGCAGCGGCGTGTGGATGCTGACCGACGCCGAGATCACCGAGATGGTCGAGTCGACCGGCGAGCGCGACATCGAGCTCTGCCTGTTCACCGGCCCGCGCGGCACCTGGGACATCGGCGGGTCCACGCGCACCGACTCGCGGGGGGCCGGTCTGCGCGCCAGGGGCCACGACGCCGTCGCCGGCTGTGTCGAAGACGCCGTCAGGGCTACGGAGTTGGGCGTCAAGTGCCTGCTCGTCGCCGACGAGGGCGTGCTGTGGACGCTGCACCGGGCACGGGCCGCCGGGATCATCCCGGCCGACACGACGCTCAAGGTCTCCGCGCTCATCGGGCCGGTCAACCCGGCCGCGTACGCGGTCTACGAGCGCCTCGGCGCCGACTCGGTCAATGTGCCGAGCGACCTGACGCTCGATCACCTCACGGAGATCCGGCGGGTGTCGGGCGCTCCGATGGACATGTACATCGAGGCCCCCGACGACCTCGGCGGCTACGTCCGGATGTACGAGGTCGCCGAGCTCATCCGGCGCGGCGCACCGCTCTACCTGAAGTTCGGCCTGTCCAAGACACCCGGGATCTACCCCTACGGGCACCACATGCGGGAGCTGACCCTGGCCACCGCCAAGGAGCGCGTGCGGCGCGGCCGGCTCGCCCTGGACCTGCTGGCCCGCCACGGAGCGGACGGCGACATGGCGCCGCTCGGGTCGCGGCTGCCGGGCGATCTGCAACGGTTCGAAATCTCGTCATAACGTTCCGGCTACTCGGCTTCACAAAAGAAGACACAGCCAACCACAATCCGACACATCTCTTCTCGGTCTTTCCGGCACGACCAACCGGAGCGACTTCGCGCCTCTCAGACCGAGCCCTGCCACAGATCAAGGATGATGATCATGCGTAACCGCAGAGCCGCTCTCACCGCCATAGCCGGAGCCGCGTCCCTCGCCCTCACCCTGTCCGCCTGCGGGCAGAGCAGCGAGGGCGGCAGCGAGGAGAGCGGGGACAGCGCCAAGGGCGCCACCATCGGCATCGCGATGCCGACCAAGTCCTCCGAGCGCTGGATCGCCGACGGCAAGAACGTCGTGACGGAGCTGGAGTCCAAGGGCTACAAGACCAAGCTGGTCTACGGCGAGGACGACCCGGACCAGCAGGTCTCGCAGGTCGAGAACCTGATCACGCAGGGCGTCAAGGCGCTGATCATCGCCGCGATCGACAACAAGTCGATGAACAACGTGCTCCAGCAGGCCAAGGACGCGAACATCCCGGTCATCTCCTACGACCGCCTGATCCTCGGCTCGCAGAACGTCGACTACTACGCGTCGTTCGACAACGAGAAGGTCGGCGAGCTCCAGGGCACGTACATCGCCGAGAAGCTCGGCCTGGCGGACGGCTCCAAGAAGGGCCCCTTCAACATCGAGCTGTTCGCCGGCTCCAACGACGACAACAACACCCGCTACTTCTTCGGCGGCGCGATGAAGGTCCTGCAGCCCTACATCGACAAGAAGCAGCTCGTCGTCCGCTCCGGCCAGACCAAGCTCAACCAGGTCACCACCCTGCGCTGGGACGGCGGCACCGCCCAGAAGCGCATGGACGACATCCTGACCTCGGCCTACAAGAGCGAGCGCGTCGACGCGGTCCTCTCCCCCTACGACGGCATCTCCATCGGCATCCTGTCGGCGCTGAAGTCGGACGACTACGGCTCCAAGAGCAAGCCGCTGCCGATCGTCACGGGCCAGGACGCCGAGGTCGCCTCGGTGAAGTCGATCATCGCCGGCCAGCAGTCGATGTCCGTCTTCAAGGACCTCCGTCAGCTCGCCAAGGTGTCCTCGAACATGGTCGACGCGCTGCTGAAGGACAAGAAGCCCGAGGTCAACGACACCAAGACCTACGACAACGGCGCGAAGGTCGTCCCGGCCTACCTGCTGGAGCCGGTCGCCGTCGACAAGGGCAACTACCAGAAGGAGCTCATCGACTCCGGCTACCTCAAGGAGAGCGACGTCAAGTAGTCCCCGCCACCGACCGACGATTCACCACTGATTGGAAGGCACGACCATGGCGGGACCCGTCCTGGAAATGCGCTCGATCGTCAAGACCTTTCCCGGCGTCAAGGCGCTGTCGGACGTCACACTGACCGTCCGCCAGGGCGAGGTCCACGCCATCTGCGGGGAGAACGGCGCCGGCAAGTCGACCTTGATGAAGGTCCTCTCCGGCGTCCACCCGCACGGCACGTACGAGGGCGACATCCTCTTCGAGGGAGAGGTCTGCCAGTTCAAGGACATCCGGGCCAGCGAAGAGCGCGGCATCGTGATCATCCATCAGGAACTGGCCCTGGTGCCCTACCTCTCCCTCGCCGAGAACATCTTCCTCGGCAACGAGCACGCCACCCGGGGGATCATCAGCTGGACCGAGACCCTGCGGCACGCCACCGAGCTGCTGCGCCGGGTCGGTCTCGCCGACCACCCCGACACCCGCGTCGCCGACATCGGCGTGGGCAAGCAGCAGCTCGTGGAGATCGCCAAGGCCCTGTCGAAGAAGGTGAAGCTGCTCATCCTGGATGAGCCGACCGCCGCGCTGAACGACGAGGACAGCGGCAAACTCCTGGACCTCATCCTGGAGTTGAAGAAGCAGGGCATCACCTCGATCATCATCTCCCACAAGCTCAACGAGATCCGCAAGGTCGCCGACTCGGTGACGATCCTGCGCGACGGGCAGACGATCGAGACCCTCGATGTGAAGGCCGAGGAGACCACCGAGGACCGGATCATCAGCGGCATGGTCGGCCGCGACCTGGAGAACCGCTTCCCGGAGCGGTCGCCGCACGAGCCCGAGGAGGGCGCGGCCCCGGCCCTGGAGATCCGGGGCTGGACCGTGCACCACCCGATCGACCAGCAGCGCAAGGTGTGCGACGACGTGTCGCTCCACGTGCGCCGCGGGGAGATCGTCGGCATCGCGGGCCTCATGGGCGCCGGCCGCACCGAACTCGCGATGAGCGTCTTCGGGCGGACCTACGGCCGCTACGCGGGCGGCACCGTCCTCAAGGACGGCAAGGAGATCCGTACGAAGTCCGTCCCCGAGGCGGTCAAGCACGGCATCGCGTACGTCACCGAGGACCGCAAGCACTACGGCCTCAACCTCATCGACACCATCAACCGGAACATCTCGCTGAGCGCCCTGGGCAAGGTCGCCAAGCGCGGTGTGGTCGACGAGCACGAGGAGCGGCAGGTCGCCGAGGGCTTCCGCAAGTCCATGAACATCAAGGCGCCGACGGTGTTCGAGCCGGTGGGCAAGCTGTCCGGCGGCAACCAGCAGAAGGTCGTCCTCAGCAAGTGGATCTTCTCGGGTCCGGACGTGCTGATCCTGGACGAGCCGACGCGCGGCATCGACGTCGGCGCCAAGTACGAGATCTACACGGTCATCGACCAGCTGGCGGCCCAGGGCAAGGCGGTCGTCTTCATCTCCTCCGAGCTGCCCGAGCTGCTCGGCATGTGCGACCGCATCTACACGATGGCCGCGGGGCGGCTGACGGGTGAGTTCTCGCGGGCCGAGGCCTCCCAGCAAGCGCTGATGCGTCAGATGACGAAGGACAAAGAGGTATCCCGATGAGCACGGACGTGACCGCCAAGAGCCCGGCCCCCGCGCCGCCGGGCAAGAGCGGAGGGGCCGCGGCCGACGGCCTGTTGCAGCTGGTGATGGACGGCATGCGCCGCAACATGCGGCAGTACGGCATGCTGATCGCGCTGGGCCTGATCGTGGTCCTGTTCGCCGTATGGACCGACGGTGACCTGCTGCTGCCGCGCAACGTCTCCAACCTGGTGCTGCAGAACAGCTACATCCTGATCCTCGCGATCGGCATGATGCTGGTCATCATCGCCGGCCACATCGACCTGTCGGTGGGCTCACTGACGGCGTTCGTCGGGTCCATGGCCGCCGTGTTCATGGTCAAACAGGATCTGCCGTGGCCACTCGCCGTGGTGCTGTGCCTGGCCGTGGGTGCGGTCGCGGGTGCCGTACAAGGGTTCTTCATCGCGTACGGCGGGATACCGTCGTTCATCGTGACCCTGGCGGGCATGCTGATCTTCCGCGGCCTGACGGAGATCTTCCTGGAGGGCCAGACCCTCGGCCCGTTCCCGGAGGGCCTCCAGAAGGCCGCCAACGGCTTCCTGCCGGAGGTCGGCCCGAACACGAACTACCACAACCTCACCCTGCTGTTGGGCTTCGCGATGATCGCCTTCGTGATCTTCCAGGAGGTGCGTGACCGCAGGCGGCAGCAGGAGTTCGACCTGGACGTCCCGCCCACGAAGCTGTTCCTGCTGAAGCTGGTCGCGATCGGCGCCGCGGTGCTGACGCTCACCATGCTGCTGGCCAGCTACAAGGGCGCCCCGATCGTGCTGCTCATCCTGGGCGTGCTGCTCGTCGGCTTCGGCTACGTCATGCGCAACGCGATCATCGGCCGCCACATCTACGCCATCGGCGGCAACCTTCCGGCGGCCAAGCTGTCGGGTGTGAAGGACAAGAAGGTCACCTTCCTGGTCTTCCTGAACATGGGCATGCTCGCGGCCCTGGCGGGTCTGGTCTTCGCCGCCCGCTTCAACGCGGCCTCTCCCAAGGCCGGCCTCAACTTCGAGCTGGAGGCGATCGCCGCCTCGTTCATCGGCGGTGCGTCGATGAGCGGCGGTGTCGGCACCGTCCTCGGCGCGATCATCGGTGGCCTGGTCCTGGGCGTGCTGAACAACGGTATGAACCTCGTCGGCATCGGCACCGACTGGCAGCAGGTCATCAAGGGCATGGTGCTGCTGGCGGCGGTCGGGTTCGACGTGTGGAACAAGCGCAAGGTCGGTTCGTAAGTCGGACCGGGCCCCGGCCGGGAGGCGGGCCCCGGTTCCTTCCCACGCAGTTTCCCAATGAAGTGGAGCCGCACATGGAACTGAACAGACGCACGGTCATCGCGGGAGCCGCGGCGGCGGGATTAGCCGCCACCACACTCAGCGGCACGGCGCACGCCACGGGAGGCAGGAAGCCGGTGAAGACGCTCTTCGGCAAGCTGGCCGACGGCACCAAGGTCTACAGCTGGTCGCTGGAGAACGGCGGCACCCGCCTGAAGGTCCTCTCCTGGGGCGGTGTCGTCCAGTCCCTGGAGATCCCCGACCGTCGCGGCCGGTACGCCAACGTCTCCGCGGGCTTCGACAACCTCGAGGACTACGTCGCGAAGACCCCGTACTTCGGCGCGCTGATCGGCCGGTACGGCAACCGCATCGGCAAGGGCAAGTTCACCCTCGACGGCAAGAACTACCAGCTGTCCGTGAACGACGGCGAGCAGAGCCTGCACGGCGGCACCCAGGGCTTCGACAAGCGCGTGTGGGACGTCGAGCCGTTCACCAAGGGCTCCGACGTCGGTCTGCACCTGTACTACACGAGCGTCGACGGCGAGATGGGCTACCCGGGCACGCTCAAGACGAAGGTGACGTACACGCTCACCCGGCACGGCGACTGGCGCGTCGACTACGAGGCCACCACGGACAAGGCCACCGTCGTCAACCTCACCAGCCACGTCTACTTCAACCTCGCCGGTGAGGGCAGCGGCACGATCGAGGACCACGAGCTCCAGATCGCGGCCTCCCGCTACACGCCCACCGACGCGGGCCTGATCCCCACCGGCGAGCTGGCCAAGGTCGCGGGCACGCCCTTCGACTTCCGCAGGGCCAAGCCGATCGGCCGGGACATCCGCGTCTCCCACCCGCAGTTGGTGACCGCCAAGGGCTTCGACCACAACTGGGTCCTCGACAAGGGCATCACCGCCCGCCCCGAGCAGGTCGCCACCCTGCGCGACCCGGCCTCCGGCCGCACCATGAAGATCGCCACGAACGAGCCGGGCCTGCAGTTCTACTCCGGCAACTTCCTCGACGGCACGCTGACCGGCCCGTCCGGCCGCACCTACCGGCAGGGCGACGCCCTGTGCCTGGAGACGCAGCACTTCCCGGACTCGCCGAACAAGCCGAAGTTCCCGTCGACGGTGCTGCGGCCGGGGGAGACCTACCGGACGACGACGATCCACACGTTCGGCTGCTGAGGCCACTGACAGGTCTTCACAGGCTGAACACACGTTCCGACCGTTTTCCCGACGGTTGAACGGTGTCACCGTGGTCTCCGTATGAATGGGCGGCCCGCGCTCCCCCGCGCGGGCCGCCCTTAAACGTCGGGTCCGGCCGTCCCCAACGGACCCGCCTCATACGGAGGTTCCATGGCCGACAACGTCACGTCGCTGTTCCGCAGTACCGCGGCACACAGCCCGTCGATGGCGGCTCTGACACGCGAGGGCGGCGAGGAAGCCGGCCCCGTGGACTTCTGTATCCCCTGCAACCCGTACTTCCCGACCCCGGCCATGTTCGAGGACATGGCGGGCCGGCTGCGCGACATCATCACGTACTACCCGTCCAGCGCCGACACGATCACGGCCGAGCTGTGCAGCCTGCTCCAGCTGCCGCCGCAGTGCGTGGCCATGGGCAACGGCTCCACCGAGCTCATCACGTGGATCGACCACCTGCTGGTGCGCGAGTCCCTCGCCGTCCCCGTCCCCACCTTCGGCCGCTGGACCGACCAGCCGATGGAGACCGGCAAGCGGGTCGACATGTTCCCGCTCCAGGAGTCCAGCGGCTTCGCCCTGGACCTCGCCCAGTACGCCGAGTTCATCCGCGCCCGGGGCACCCGCGTCGCCGTGATCTGCAATCCCAACAACCCCGACGGCGGCTTCCTGCACAAGCACGCCGTCGTGCAGTTCATGGACGCCATGGCCGACCTCGACCTGATCGTCATCGACGAGTCGTTCCTGGAGTTCGCGGACGCCGAGGCCGAACCGTCCGTCGTGCAGGAGGCGATGCTGCGGCCCAACGTCGTCGTGCTGCGCAGCCTCGGCAAGAACTTCGGTCTGCACGGCATCCGCTTCGGCTACCTCGTCGCCAACCCGGCGCTCGCCGGCCGGATCCGCTCGATGCTCCCCAAGTGGAACCTCAACTCCTTCGCCGAGCACGTGGTGTTCATGCTGAAGGAGCACGGCGCCGAGTACGCGCAGAGCCTCCACCAGGTCCGCCGCGACCGGATGGACATGTCCGGCCAGCTCTCCTCCCTGCCCGGGCTGACGGTCTACCCGTCGCAGGGCAACTTCCTCTTCGTGCGCCTCCCCGTGGGTGCCGAGGGCACCGTGGTCCGGGACCGCATGCTCACCGAGCACCGGATCCTGGTCCGCGAGTGCGGCAACAAGATCGGCTCGTCCAGTCGCTTCCTGCGTCTCGTGGTGCGCCCCCAGGTGGACGTGCGTCGCCTGGTGTCCGGCCTGGAACAGGTGCTCTACGGGACGTCCAGGAGGGGAGCCGCCGTACCCGAGCCGGGCAACGGGAACAGCTACAGCTCGGGTACGGCGGCCGTGGACCGTCTGGTGAGCGAGACGAACGGGTCGGGCATGCGAGGGCTCGCGGCGCAGGCGGTGGGCATGGCCTCGGCGCCGGCTGCCGCCCCGGGACCGGGGCTCGCCCCGGCGGCCGCGAATACGGGTGGGGTGCGGCTCGCCCCGGCGGCGAGTACGGGTGGGGTGCGGCTCGCCCCGGCGGCCGCGAGTATGGGCGGGCAGGGACTCGCCGCTGCCCCGGCGCCCGCACCGGCTCCCGTCCCGGCGCCTGCTCCGGCGCCCGCCCCTGCCGCCGGCATCGGCATGCCGCTCCCCGCCGCCGCGTCCGCCGTACCGGCGGGCACGGGCGGTGGGATGCCGATGCCGGCTGCGGCCCAGATGCCGCAACCGCAGATACCCCAACCGCAGATACCCCAGCCCCAGATACCGCAGCCGCACATGCCGCAGCCCCAGATGCCGCAGCCCCAGGTAGCGCAGCCGCACATGCCGCAGCCCCAGATGCCGCAGTCGGTGCCGCAGCCCGCTCCCCAGCCGGTGGCCGCCCCGGCCCCGCCCCTGGCGCCCGCGGCCCAGGCACCGGTGCCGGTCCCTGCACCGGCTCCCATGCCCGCGCCGACGCCCGTGCCCGCCCCGTTCACCGGGCCCACGCCGCCCGGTGTCCCGGCCCGCGGGGGCCTCACGGCCGCGCAGGTGCGGGGCACGAACGGCCTGACTCCGGCGCCGGCCACGGGGTGGCCCGCCGCGCAGAGCTGGCCCAACGCGGCGGGGATGGGGCAGGTCGGGTAGTTCGGCGGGTGCGGGTGGGTTGTGGCTGGTCACGCAATTCCCCGCACCTAGGGAGCTGTTCTTACACCGGGTTCAATTTCCACTGTTGGCAATGGTTGTTCAACCACGCCCACTGGCGTACGTCCGACCCGTCTGCCGTTCCGCAGTTCGCCACGTCGGCCACCTTGCCGGAGGCCTGGTTGGCGATGCGGACGTAACCGCCGTCGGTGGCCACGAACCGGAACCGCTGGCAGGTGTTGTTCAGCCAGGACCACTGGCGCAGGTCGGCGCCGTCGGCCGTCGAGCAGTCGGCGGTGTCGAGGGCCTTGCCGGTGGCGACGTTCACCAGGCGGTGGGTGTCGTCGCCGAGGTCCTCCAGCCGCCAGCGCTGGTTGGCGTTGCCGTTGCAGGTGTACTGCGCGACGTTGGCCCCGTCGGCCGATGAACCCCCTGTCACCTCCATGCACTTGCCGCTGTTGCGGTTGGTGACGGTGTAGGTCGTCGAGGCGGAGGCCGGCTCACCCGACGGTCCGGCCTGGCTCGCCCCAAGCCGGACGGGCGTACCGAGGTTCGGCGTGCCGTCGGAGTTCCACGTGAACTTCTGCGCCCGGGTCGTACGGCCGTTGTCGCAGCCATCCGATGCGGAGTCGTTGGCGTGGTAGACGATCCAGTTCTCGCGGCCGTCGGGCGAGGTGAAGAAGCCGTTGTGGCCGGGACCGTACACCCCGTTCGCGTCACTGCGCTGGAAGACGGGTGTGGACTTCTTGGTCCAGGAGGAGGCGGACAGCGGGTTGGAGCCGGTCAGCTCCAGTTGCCCGAGCTTGTAGTCGGGCGTCCAGCAGCCGCTCGCGGAGTAGACCAGGAAGGTCCGGCCGCCCCGCTGCAGCACCTCGGCGCCCTCGTTGACGGTGCCGCCCTGCCGCTCCCAGGCGTACGTCGGTGTGGAGATCGTCGAGTACGCGCCGCTGACGGTGTACGGGTTCGACATCGGCGCGATGACGACGTTCTGCGTCCCGCCGGTGTTGGCGCTGCCCAGCATGTACAGCCGGCCGCCCACGTTCAGCACACTCGGATCCAGCATCCACGCGTTGTTGAGCTGCCCCCTGTAGGTGTACGGGCCCATGGGGTCGGAGCCCGCACTCTCCAGCACATGGCTGCGCTGCGTGGGGTTGTAGTCGGACACGTTCTGCCCGGCGACGTAGTACAGGTACCAGCGGCCGTTGAGGAAGTGCAGCTCCGGCGCCCAGACGTTGCAGCAACGGGAGGCGGCGTCGCCCTTCCACACCTGGACGCTGGGGGCGGTGGAGAGGCCGGCGAGGGTGGTGGACTTGCGGATGGTGATGACGTCGGTCCAACTCGTCGTCACCAGGTAGTAGTTGCCGTCGTGGTACGAAATCCAGGGGTCGGCACCCTTGACCGACTTGACCGGGTTGGCGAAGGAGGCGGCGCTCGCGGAGGGCTGGCCGACGGACAGGGCCAGCAGCAGCGCGGCCAGCAGGGTCAGTAGGCGACGGGCCATCCGCTGCTCCAGTTCAGGAGGTTGATGCCGAGCTTGGGCGTGCCGTTCGCGTTGCCGTCGTAGTAGTGGTAGACGATCAGGTCGCCGTCGGTGTCCTTCAGGATCGACTGGCCGCCGGGGCCGATGACGTTGCCGTGCGACTCCAGGACGGGGGTGCCGCCGTTCCTCATCAGGTCGACGCCGTTCTTGTCGCGGTACGGCCCGGTGACGCTGGAGGCCCGGCCGACCTTGACCTTGTACGTCGAACTGGTCCCGTTGCAGCAGGTGTCGTAGGAGGCGAAGAGGTAGTAGTAGCCGCCCCGCTTGACGATGAAGGGCGCTTCCACGGCCTTGGTCCCGGTGGGACGGGAGGCGAGCGAATAGCGGGTGGTGCTGGAGGAGAGCTGCTTCCCGGTGGACGGATTGATCTGGATCATCTTGATGCCGGTCCACCAACTGCCGAAGGACAGCCACCACTTGCCGTCGTCGTCCACGAAGAGGTTCGGGTCGATGGCGTTGAAGTCGCTGCCGGAGTTCGACGTGTAGACGGTGCCCTGGTCGGTCCAGCTGCCGGGCCGGCCGGTGCTGGATGTGGCGAGGCCGATGGCGGAGGTGTTCGAGCCGAACTTCGAGACGGAGTAGTACATCAGGTACTTGCCGCCGTGGTACGAGATGTCCGGCGCCCAGGCCTCCGGCACGGAGGAGTAGTTCCGCCACCAGCCCGGCCGGCTGGAGAAGGCGTCGCTGCCGTTGCGGAAGGCGGTGCGGTCGGCGGAGGTCTTGTTGGCGATGCCGCCGCCGGTGGCGTAGAGCAGGTACTGCCCGGACGAGGTGCGGATCATCGACGGGTCGTGGGTGACGACGTCGCCGGTGACCCGGCCCGGGTTGGGGTACGCGGACGCCGTGCCCGGGATCAGTGCCAGGAGGACGGCGGCGGGGAGGGCGAGCAGGGCGGTTCGCCTGCGGAGGGTTCGAGGGCTGCGGGGACTGCGGCTCATGCGGGTCCTCTCCTTGCGGTGGGGGTGAAGAGCTGCCCGATATTTCGGACAGCGATCGCAAGTTCGAACGGACCGTAGAATCGAACACCTTGCGCGTCAATGGTCCGCGCAGCAACAGCTGCGCGGACCATGGGCTTTGGAGCGAGGCGCGGAGGGGTCAGCCGGTCGGGAGTCCCAGCCCGTAGTACCTGACGTCGTAGCCGTCCACGTACTCGGCCTCGCCGCCGACGATCAGACCGGCAGGCTCGCTCACCCCCGCCGCCCTGGCCGTCGCCACGAGCATCTCCGCGAGGGCGCGGCCCTTGGGTTCGCCGGGGCCTCCCGCGTCCACGCGCCACACCGGATCGTCGTCGCCCCAGACCGAGGCCGTGGCCGGGTGCTCGGTGACGGTGCCCCAGCCGAGCGCGGCCGCGTCGACGCCGTCCGGGGCGAAGCAGCCGATCGACAGCCGGTCGCCGCACGCCACGTCGAAGAGGAGGGGCGCACCGCCGCCGGTCCGCCCGTAGAACGGCATCCCGAAACGGATGCCGAGGGCGGTCGCCTCCGCGGGCAGCGCCGTCAGGAAGTCGCCCAGTGACCGGGTGACGGTCTCCCAGCTGCGGGCGGTCCAGCCGCCGGGAAAGCCGAGGCCCGCGTTGGCCGGGTCGCGGTTGCTGCCGAAGAAGCCGCTGATCGCGTGCTCTTCGCCGTGGCCCTGACGCCAGAACCAGTTCTCGGCCGGGCCGGTGGGCTGCAGGACCAGCTCCGGCCCCGACTTCCCGGCGCGCAGCTCCAGTGTGTCCGGGTCGCCGCGCCAGCGCATGAAGGGGGCGCCCCAGAGCGGCCCGCTGTCGTAGAAGGGGCCCATCTCGCCGTGCGAGCCCATGACGGACGGCCGACCCAGCGCCGCGGTCAGTTCCTCGCCGGCCGCCCGGAAGGCGGCGGCCTGCGCCACCGCGTCGGGTGCGGCGGTCGCCACCGGCACCGCGAGCTCCACGTACGACTCGCCGTCGGTGTACCGCTCCTCGTAGGTGCCCACGGGACGCAGGCGGGCGTCACCCGAGGACCGGCCGGTGGCCAGGACGGGATGGTCCGCTGTGCCGCCCCGGGCCCAGCCGAGCCCGTCCGCCAGGGTGTTCACCCCGTCCGGCGTCCAGCCGCCGGTGTCCGCCGCGCGGAGTCGCCGGGCGAGGTCCGCGAGGGATTGTTCTTCGGTGCTGCCCCGTTGTCCGTTCATGCGCTCATCGTGCCGCAGCCCTATCCCTCGATGTCGAGCGCGGTCCCGTACATCCGGTCCACCTTCAGCCGGATGACGACGCGCCGCTCGTCGACCAGTTGCCGGAGAAAGGCGTCCTCGTCCTCCGGTTCGGCACCCGCCGGGATCATCGCGAGCAGCTCCCGGCCGACCGGGTCGCCGGGGACCGTCGTGACGTCGGAGACCTCGGCGTCGCCCTCCGCGACGGCGAACGACCAGACGTCCGCGCCCTGCACGTGCAGCGCGGCACGCGGTTCGCGGCGCAGGTGCCGGACCTTGACGCGGTCGGCCGTCGTCGAGAACCGCACCGTGCGGGACTCGGCGTCCCAGCCGTACACCATGGTGGTCAGGTGGGGGTGGCCACTGCGCTTGACGGTGGCGAGCGTGCCGAACCGCTGTGCACCGAGCAGGTCGGAGAGGGCCGCGTCGGACAGGAGGCGAGGTGCCGGTCTCTGCGTCATGACATCGCCAACGCCGGTGCGCCGCAGATCATTTCAGGGTGCCGGTGCCGACAGGAGTCCGACCTCGGCACGCACGGTCTTGCCGGGCGCCGGCTTCCGCTCCAGGACCTCCCACCGGTCGGCGAGCGCGGCGACGAGGAGCAGTCCACGGCCGTGTTCGTCGAGGAGGCCCGGCCGCTCCACGCCGCGCGGCCCTGGCGGGCTCGGCGGGCTCGGCGGCCCACTGTGCGTGTCGGTCACCTCGACACGGACGCTGCCACCGAGGAGCGACAGCCGCAGCTCGAAGTCCCTGCCCGGCACGCGCCCGTGCGTCACGGCATTGGCGGCGAGCTCGGAGACGATCAGGGCGACGGCGTCGGAGGCTTCCGTCCCGTGCGGGATGCCCCAGCTGTGCAACCGTCCGACGGCCAGATGCCGGGCCATGCGGGCGCCGCGGGGAGTGGCGCGCAGACGCTGCACGAACACACGGACGGTGACGTCGGGTTGGGGAGTGGCAGGTGCTGTCATGCGGCCAATGTCCCGCTCCGGAACCCCTCCGCGCGAGGTCGGAGCCGCGTACGCCGGTGCGGCGTACGCGGTCACGGACTGGACAGTACCGGTGACGTGCCGTAACCATGACGCGCGGGAGGTGATCGACGGTGGTCGATGGTGCGGTGGGGGCGGGAACGGGCGGCGAGCCGGAGTCGTCGGACAGCCTGCGGACGTTCGGGGCGGTGGTCCAGGGCTTGCGGGAACACGCCGGGCTGAGCCGGGAGGAGTTCGGCGAGCTGGTGATGTTCTCCAAACCCACGGTGGCGTCCGTGGAGTTGGGGAGGCGGATGCCGGATCCGGTGTTCGTGGAGCGGGCGTAGGAGGCCCTGGGGAACACGGGGGCGTTGCAGAGGGCGGCGCAATGCTTGGCCCGGCAGCCGGGACTCGCGGCGTGGTTCCGCCAATGGGCTCGGCTGGAGAAGACGGCGATCGCCCTCTACACGTACGAGTCCCGCATGGTGGCGGGTTTGTTGCAGACGGAGGCGTACGCGCGGGCGATGGCACTCGACCATCTGCCGCCTCTGGACGACGCGGAGATCGATGAACGATGGGCCGCCCGAGCCGAACGACAGAAGCTGCTGCGGGAACGCCTCAACACGGCGTTCGGGTTCATCCTGGAGGAGCACGTGTTCCTGCGGCGCACCGGCGGGGCGGATGTCACCCGAGGCCTCATCGACCTTGTGCTGGAAGTCGCACAGTTGCGGAACGTCGAGATCCAGATCATGCCGCTCGTGCAGGAGTCGCACACGGGGATGCAAGGGCCCTTCCAACTGCTGGAAACGCCGGAGAACCAGTGGTTCGCCTACACCGAAGGACAGGAGAGTGGCCAGCTCATCGCCGACCGGAAAGTGGTCAGCGTGCTCCAGAGGCGGTATGCCAGGATGCGTTCACAGGCACTCACCATGCAGGACTCAGTGAGCCTGCTGGAGCGGATGCGAGGAGAGCTATGAACACGTCCTACATGACCTGGCGCAAGTCCAGTCACAGCAGCAGTGCTTCCGGAGACTGCCTGGAAATAGCCACCCGCCCCCACACCGTCCACATCCGCGACTCGAAGAACAAACAGGGCCCCCAGCTCACCCTCTCCCCCACCGCCTGGTCCGCCTTCCTCACGCACGCCACGAAGTGACCCTCGAACACACTCGTCACCGCCGACCGCCGAACTCCCAGTCGTGGACCTCGATGTCGGCGTACCGGCCCCGGGTCAGCACAGCACGCGCCGTGTCCGCGTCCGGGGCCCGCACCAGCGCTGCCGTCCCCACCCACACGGCACCGTCGTCGGACAGCAGCGGCCCGTAGGCGATCAGCTCGTCCCGGTCGTACGGCACGTCGAGGCCGACGGCCGTCCCCGAGCCGAAGCCGAGCACCAGGAACCGGTTCCCGCCGCTCGGCCCACCGGGGAACTCCCACATGGTCCGCCCCAGCAGATTGCGCCACCGCCGCAGCAGCACGTCCCGGTACACGCCCGCCTGGTAGTTGGGCTCGTCGAAGGCGAACGCCCGCGCGGCTGCGGCATCCGGCAGATCGACGATGTGCACACTGCCGCTCGGTGTCTCCCCGTCATCGGCGAAAGTCGGACCACGGGCAATCAACTCCGCCTCGTACTGGTCCATGTAGGCCCAGTGCGCCTCCCCCAGCTCCTCACGCAAGGGCAGGGATCCGGGCCGGTCGCGGTGGTAGCAGAAAAACTCCATGGCTCATCCAACCCCGGTGGCTACTCTCGTGTCTCCCGTCGTCACGACCGCAGGAGAGCAGACCGTGCGCAGCGCCGCCGTAACCCCAGAGGGCGACCGAATCCGCTGGGTCGAACTACCGGGGCAGGAGCCGCCCCGCGTCTACGTTCACGGACTGGGCGCCACATCACCGGCCTACTTCACATCCGTCGCGGTCGACCCGAAGCTGTCCGGGCACCGCTCACTGCTCCTGGACCTCCTCGGCCACGGCATCAGCGACCGCCCGAGGCACTTCGACTACACCCTGGAATCACACGCCGACGCCCTCGCCAACGCCCTGACGGCGGCGCGCGTTTCGGCCGCCGACGTGATCGCCCACAGCATGGGCGGCTCGGTGGCGATCGTCCTGGCGGCCCGCCACCCCCACCTGGTCTCCCGCCTGGTCCTGATCGACGCGAACCTGGACCCGATCCCGCGCCGCCCGGGCTCGTCGGGCAGCAGCGGCATCGCCGCCTACTCCGAGGAGGAGTTCGTGACGGGCGGTGGCTGGGAGGAGGTCCGTGACCGGGTCGGCCCGCACTGGTGGTCCACGATGCGCCTGGCGGGCCGCGAGGCCCTGCACCGCAGCGCGCTCCACCTCACGCGTGGCACGGTCCCGACGATGCGCGAACTCCTCCTGGACCTGAAGATCCCCCGCACCTTCCTGCTTCCCGAGGCGGACGGACCACTCCCCGGCGTGGAATCCCTGACACAGGCCGGCGTATCCGTGGTGGCGATCCCCGACTGCGGACACAACATCATGCTGGACAACCCGGAGGCATTCGTGGCCATCACGTCCGCCGCCCTCACACCCCCAGCCGAGAATTGAGCCAGGTCCCGCGCCCTGCAACCTGAGAACAGGGCAGGGGCTTGTTCTGAGTCTCCGCTATTGAGGGATGGCGAGCAGGATGCGGCCGTGGCTACCGCCGTCGTCGACGTGGTCGTGGGCCTTGGCGATGTCGTCCAGCGGGTGACGGTCGCCGACGGCGACGGTGAGGGCGCCGACGGCGGCGGCGGAGGTGAGGTCGCGGGCGGCCTGGCGCTTGGCCTCGGCGGGGAAGTCGTCGCTGCCGAGCAGCCGCAGGGTGACGTTGTTGAACAGCAGAGGCCAGAAGGGGATCTCAGTGCGGTCCGCGCGGGTGGCGTAGGCGGCGATGACGGCGTTGTTGGCGGCGACGGCGTTGTCGAGATCGGCGTTGTCGGACAGCGCGACCTCGATGATCCGGTCGACGCCCCGCGGCGCGTACGAGCGGATGGCCGCGGCGGGGTCGCCGGTATCCAGGGCGACGGCGTGGGAGACGACGGCCGCGTCGACGCGGTTGAGGTCCGCGGTTCGGCGGACGGTCGCGATCACAGTCGCGCCGGCCCAGTGGGCGAGCTGGGCGGCCAGGGAGCCGACGCCACCGAGAACTCCGTGGACCAGGACCAGTTGGCCGTCGACCGGGCCGTCGGCGAAGACGGTGCGGTGGGCGGTGATGCCGGGGATGCCGAGGCTCGCCCCCAGCTCATCACTCAGATGATCTGGCAGAGGTACGGCTTGGTGGTCAGGTACGACGGTGTACTGGGCGGCTGTGCCGAAGGGGCGGTAGGACTGGGCGCCGTATACCCAGACCCGCTGTCCGACGCGACGGGCGTCGACTTGGGCGCCCACGGCGTCGATGACTCCGGTGCCGTCGCTGTGCGGGATCACCCGCGGGAAGGGCATGGACGAGCCGAGCCAGCCGCGCCGTTTCTTGGTGTCGCCGGGGTTGACGCCCGAGACGGTGACGCGGACGCGGACCTCGTCGGGGCCGGGGACGGGATCAGGCAGTTCACCGACGTGCAGGATGTCGGCGGCGGGCCCCTGGTCGTCGTACCAGGATGCAAGCATGGGGTACCTCCGTGGGCAGTCAGCTCGCGGGAGCGGCGGGCGCATGCGGATCGCTGTCGGTGCATGCGGTGCCGAATACGGGCGCCTTCTCCTCGAGGGCCTCGCGCAGCCAGGTCCGTTCGGCGCGGCTGGTGGCGCGGGCGGTGAGCAGCATGCCCCGCCGGTAGGGGTCGGCGATCTCCTCGGCACGCAGGGGGCGCTCGTTGTCGTAGAAGAAGCTCGCCGGTTCTTCCAGGAACTCCAGCCGTCTGCGCAGCACAGCGTGCTGTTCGGCCACGTCGGGCAGGTGGGAGAGGAAGGCCAGGACGACGTAGAACCGGGTGAAGTCGGTGATCTCGTGGTCGGCGGGCTTGCGCAGGCGCTGAAGCATTTCGGCCCGTCCGGGCTCGGTCAGACTGAGCACGTACCGGGCCGCCCCCGCGGCCGGGTCGGCACGCCGCTCGATCAAGCCTGCCCTGGTCAGACGATTGATCGCCGGATACAGGCTGCCGTCACTGACCGGCCGCGTATAGCCGGTCAGCAGTGAGACGCGGCGGCGCAGCTCGTGTCCAGACAGGGGTCCCTCGGCGAGGAAGCCGAGGATCGCGAGTTCCAGCATGAGTCCATCTTCGCACGCGAACATCGAATCGATGTGAACATCGATTCGATGTTACGCTCCCAGGCACCCGCCCGAACCTCTCCGGAGAGGCACAGCAAGATGCCATCGCAGTCCACTGAGTCAGTGATGAACCGCTTCGTCGAGTTCATCACCACGGGCAATGAGGATCTCGCCCACGAGGTCATTTCTCCGGACGCGGTGTTCCACGCGCCAAGCCACCCGGAACCACTGCGGGGGCCCGATGGGTACCTGGAAGTCCTCGGGATGATGCGCGGCGCCTTCCCCGACGTCCAGTGGACGCTGGAGGAGACGGTCACCGAAGGCGACACGGTGGCCGCGCGGTTCACCATGCGGGGAACCCACGACGGTGACTTCTTCGGAATCCGGGCGAGCGGCAACAAGATCTCGGTGCAGGCCATGAACTTCTACTACCTGGCCGACGGCCGGATCGTCGGCGAACGGGGCCAGCCCGATCTCCTCGGCGTGATGCAGCAGATCGGTGCCGTACCGGCGCCGTGAACCTCGTAGCGCCGGGTGAGCCTTCTGCCGCGCGGGATTGCCGCTGCCGGGAGAGGCCCGTACGGCGCGGTGGCGGAGGGCGAAGGCCCGCACCGGGGCGCGGGCGTCGGCGCGGGTTCACCGCAAGAGGTCGGTCTTCTTCTTGATCCGGCGCCTTCGCGCAGACAGCGCCCGTTGCGGCGAGAGCTTTCCACCTTGTCACCGCTGACGTGACCGAGCCGGGTACGGAACTGCTCGCTCTACGGCGAATACTGAATACCGACAGCCCACCAGTGCCTCGCCTCCCCCCGGCGATGTCGACGGCGACGGCTTCACCGACCTGATCGCCCGTAACCGCGGCACAGGAGAGGTCTGGCTCCATCACGGCCGCAGCACCGGGGACGCGGACGCCGACGGGGTTCCGGACGGCGGAACCGACCCGGCCTCGCTGGGGTCGGCCGCCAACCGGACGGCGTACGCCACCGGGTGGACCCCGACCGCCCGCCCGCTGCTCACCGCGTCGGGCGACTCCAACGGTGACGGCGTTCCGGACCTGTGGACCACCACGTCGAACGCCACGGCAGGGCTGGAGTTCGTCCCGGGCCGCAGGAGCGGCCTGCTCGGTCCGCCCGTCGTGGTCGGCACGGGAGGATGGCAGGCGATCAAGGCGATCTCCTGAACGCAGCACCAAGGGTGGCTCACCCGGCTCGCCCGACAGCGGGCCCGGTGAGCCACCCCCGTTCACACCGTCACGACTTCTTCGGGCACTCCTTCCACGCCAGGTGGTACACCGTGCTGATGTCCCCGTCCGTGGAGTCCATCGTCATGAAGCTGACCTTGTCGGCCGACTGGGTGCCGGCGTTGACGCGGAGCTCGGTGTTGATGTTGAAGTTGCGCTGGACTCCGCAGGGTGCGTAGACCAGTTGGGCCCAGTCCGTCTCGTCGGTGGCCTGCCAGTTGTCGTTGAGAGGGCCGCTGAAGGGGTGGTTCTTGTACACCGTGCTGGGCGAGCCCTGGAAGTAGTACGAGGCCCGCTGGGAGGCGCTCGCACCCCGCTGGAGGGAGGCGAATCCCCGGTAGTCCGCGCTCGCGATGGCGTAGGTGAAGCCGCCGGGGACGTGGACCTTCAGGTTGAGCTGGCAGTTCCTGCGGAACGCGGTCGGCTCGGAGTTCCCGCCCGCCTGGGCGAGGTAGTCGCTGTAGGTCACCGTGAAGGCGGTGTTGTCCTCGGAGACGGCGACCGCTGCCGTGCCCTGCGGACAGCCGGAGCCGTTCACCGTGGCGACCTGGATGATGATCTTGTCCGGGGGCGGGTCGTCGAACCCGGAGGACGGAGATTGTGCGGGGAGTGCGCTGGTGAGGAGCGCGGCTACCGCGCCGCTCAGAAGCAGGCCACCGGCCATGGTTCTCCCATCCGTTCGTGGGGGGTGGATCGTGGCAGTAAATGAGCATGCACATGTCAAACGGGCAAGTACATGCACCCCCGCCAGTGACCATTCCATGAAGGAGATGTGAAGAGCGGGAGCGGTCGCATCGTACGCAGGGCGGCAGGGGTCGGCCAGGTCGCTCTCCGGCCATTCACACTGGCGGGAATTCCACCCGGCACCGGCAGGCGCACCGGGTGCGTCGCACCAGCGCGTCAGACCGAGGACATCCCGACGACGGAATGAGGATCGCGCACAGCGCCGCGCGGGGCCGCCGCCCCTCAGGGGTTCTCCCAGGCCGCCGGTTCCGCCGCCAGCCGCTCCACCGGCTCCGGCAGGGCCCCGGCCGCGAGGTCGGCGACCGTCACGCCCTCCAGGATCCTGCGGACGTTGGCCCGCAGGGCGATCCACAGCGGCAGCAGCGGCTCGGCGGTGCCGGAGTAGGCGAGGCCGGTCGGCCGCTCGCCGCGCACCGACACGATCGGCCCGTCCACGGCCCGGATCACGTCGGCGACCGTGATCCGCGAGGCCTCCCGGGCCAGCCGGTAGCCGCCGCCCCCGCCACGCCGGCTGTCGACCACGCCGCCGCGCCGCAGATCACCGAGGATCCCCTCCAGGAACTTGTGGGGGATGTCCTGCGCGGTGGCGACCGTCTCCGCCTTGACCGGTCCGTCCCCCTGCCGGACGGCCAGCTCCACGACCGCTCGTACCGCGTAGTCCGCACGTGCCGAGATCCTCATAGGACCATTGTGGCCGTCACGCTGTAGACATTGAGCACACGCACCTCGCACCACGCGCCACATCGGGCACCCGCACCAGGCACCATATCGAGCACAGACACCCGTACGACGAGCACAAGCACAGCCACAAACACCCGCACCGGCACACGCACCACGTATCGCAAAGCACAACAGGAGGCGCTCCCTTGGAGCTCAGCAGGCGTACCTTCCACGCTCTGGCCGGCACGGCGGCGCTCGGCTTCGCGCTGACCGGCAGCGGGTCGCCGACCTCCGTCCACCCCGCACGCACCGCGCCCACCGGCCCGCCGCCCCCGGTGCCGAGCGCTGACGGCCGGCCGCACGAGATCGGCTTCGACCACCACTCGCTGATCGTCGACGGCCGCCGCCTGGTCCTCTGGTCGGGCGAGATGCACCCCTTCCGGCTGCCGAGCCCGTCGCTGTGGCGGGACGTACTGGAGAAGATGCGCGCCCACGGCTACAACGCCGTCAGCGCGTACGTCGCCTGGAACCACCACTCCCCCGCCCCCGGCCGGTACGACTTCACCGGCGTGCGCGACCTGGACCTGTTCCTGCGGACGGCCGCCGAGACGGGGCTGTACGTGATCCTGCGGCCCGGCCCGTACATCAACGCGGAGGTCGACGCCGGCGGCTTCCCCGGCTGGCTGACCGCCACCGAGGGCCGGGCCCGGACCTCCGACCCGACGTATCTGCGCTATGTCGACGAGTGGCTGACGGCCGTCAACGCCATTGTCGCGAAACGCCTGTTCACGCGGGGCACGGGCACGGTCCTGCTCTACCAGATCGAGAACGAGTACGACGCGCACGTCGACGAGCCGTCCGGGCGCGCCTACATGTCGTACCTGTACGAGAAGGTCCGCGCCGACGGCATCGACGTACCGCTGTTCCACAACGACAAGGGGCGAGGCGGCCACTGGGCCCCGGGTTCGTTCGGCACCGGCGGCGAGAAGGGGCGCTGGCTGTACGGGTTCGACGGGTACCCGGAGCCGGACCGGGTGCCGCCGGACTGGGGGTCGTTCGGGACCGGCGGCAGGAAGGGCGGGGCGACGGCCAGCCCGAAGACGCCCGGGTTCATGCCCGAGTTCGGCGGGGGCTGGTTCGACCCGTGGGGCGGGTCCTGGTTCGACGGCAAGGGGTACGCCGAGGCGCGCCGGACCCGGGACGCGGCATACGAGCGGCGCTTCTACCTCACCAACCTCGCCAACGGCATCACGCTGCACAACGTCTACATGACGTACGGCGGCACCTCCTGGGGCTGGCTGCCCGCGCCGGCCGTCTACACCTCGTACGACTACGGCGCCGCCTTCGACGAGGCCCGCAACGCCACCCCGAAGCTCGCCCCGATGCACCAGATCGGGCAGTTGCTGCGGTTCGTGCCCGACCTCGCCAGGCTGAACCCGGCGAAGTCCGTGCGGGCGGCCGACGAGCGGATCAAGGTCTACCACCTGTCCAACCCCGACACCGGGTCCCACTTCTACGTCCTGCGCAACGACACCGGTGAGGCGGTCTCCTCGCCGCTTCCGGACGCCGGGATCGACGTGCCGGTCACCGTCCCGGCCCGCGACGCCAAACTGATCGCCGCGAATCTGAGGCTCGGGAGGCGGACGCTGGTGCACGCCACCGTGCAGCCCATGGTGAGCATGACCGCCGGGCGGCAGGACATCGCGGTGTTCGCGGGCCGCCGGGGCGAGATGGCCCAGGTCGTGCTGGAGTGCGCGGACGAGCCGACGCCCATGCGGCTGGACGCGGAGCCCGCCTGGGCGTACAACCTGGGCAAGCTCTTCATCACGGCCCCGCTCGGCGCCGGCGGGCTGAGCCGGGTGCGGGTCGAGGGCGACGGTGTGGACACGCCGATGCTGGTGCTGTTCGCCGACGACGCCACCGCCCTGCGGCTGTGGCCCCACGAGACGCCGTCCGGCCCGCTCCTCGTCTACGGCCCCGCCCTGCTGCGCTCGGCCGAGCTGCGCGGCTCCACGGTCCACCTCACCGGCGACACCACCGGCTCGACCGGTCTTGAGGTGTGGGGGCCGCGCGGGATCACCCACGTCACCTGGAACGGACGGCCGGTCCCCACCCGGATCAGCGCCTCCGGAAGTCTGCTGGCGCTGCGGCCGCTGCCCGGTGTGACCCGGCCGGCCCTGCCCGCCCTGGACGGCTGGCGGCGGCGGGCAGGGAACCCGGAGGCCGAACCGGACTTCGACGACTCGGGGTGGACGACGGCCGACAAGGAGACCACGTTCAGCACCACGCCCGTGCCCGACGGGCAGCCCGTCCTGTTCGCCGACGACTACGGCTTCCACTACGGCGACGTCTGGTACCGCGGCGAGTGGACCGGCGACAGCGGCATCGAGTCGGTGTCCCTCGCCTACAGCACGGGCACGCAGGGCCTGCTGATGGCCTGGCTGGACGGCGAGCCGCTGGGCACGCACCGGATGCCGGTGCCGGACAAGGACCGGGCGCGGCAGGGGACGTGGACCGCGAAGGCCGGCTTCGACCTGCCGGAGCGGCTGCGGAAGAAGCTCCGTGAGGGAGAGCCGGAGCGGCGGCACGTGCTGTCCGTGCTCGTCCGGCGGATGCAGCACGACATGGACGGCGAGGCGCTCGACACGCACAAGGCCGCGCGCGGACTGACCGCCGTCAGTTTCGAGGGCGACTCCCCCGGCGTGAAGTGGCGTATCCAGGGCGCCGCCACTCCGGATCCCGTGCGCGGGCCGATGAACAACGGCGGGCTGCACGGGGAGCGCGAGGGCTGGCATCTGCCCGAGTACGACGACGAGGACTGGAAGGACGCCGAACTGCCCGCCTCCGACCGGCGGCAGGGCGTCACCTGGTACCGGACGGACTTCCGGCTGGACGTCGCCCCGGGGGTCGACGCCTCGGTCGGACTCGTCCTCGACGACGATCCGGGCCGGGCCTACCGCGTCCAGATCTTCCTCAACGGCTGGAACATGGGCCAGTACATCAACGACGTGGGCCCGCAGCACACCTTCGTGCTGCCGAACGGCATCCTGCGCACCCGAGGTGCCAACACCCTGGCGTTGGCGGTGCTGTCGGACGGGACCACCCCCTGCGGGCCGGGCGAGGTGCGGCTGACGCTGCTGGGCGCCGCGGCCGGAGGGGTACCTGTGAAACCGGTCTGAGCGGATCGGACCGGGGCCCGTCAGGCCGGCGGACCGGTCTGACCGGGTCAGGCCCGGGGACCCGTCAGGCCGGCCGTCCGACCGGGTCGGGCCCAGGGACCCGTCAGGCCAGCCGGATCACGTTCCAGGACAGCGGCTCCAGGACGGCGCTCAGCGTGCCGTCCACGAGAGCCGTGCCGTCGACCGGGTGGGGGGCGACCCGCTCGGGTTCGTCGAGGGTGTTGCGGGCGTCGGGGTCGGCGTCCGCGAGGGCGCTGTGCTCGACGACCCGCGTCAGGTCGAGGCCGGAGAGGGCGACTTCGAGCGGCAGGGCGTCGGTGCGGCTGCGGTTGACCGCGAAGACGGTGACGGTGCCGTCCTCGGCGCGCACGGCGGTGGCGTGCAGCAGGTCGGTTTCGCCGTACTTCCTCGTCTCGTACGTCGGCGAGTCCACGCGGACGTCCAGGACCTGGCCGCGGCCGTGGCGGGCCGCCTGCGCGAACGGGAAGAACGTGGTCTGCCGCCAGGCCGGACCACCGGGCTCGGTCATGATCGGCGCGATGACGTTGACGAGCTGGGCGAGGCAGGCGACCGTGACGCGGTCGGCGTGCCGGAGCAGGGCGATGAGGAGCGAGCCGAAGACGACCGCGTCCGTCACGCTGTAGTTGTCCTCCAGCAGGCGCGGGGCCTCGGGCCAGTCGTCCTGCTCGAAGGTCTTGGCGCGGGCCTCCCACTCGGGCAGGTACCAGACGTTCCACTCGTCGAAGGAGAGGTTGATCTTCTTCTTCGACTTCAGGCGTGCGCCCACGTGGTCGGCGGTCGCGACGACGTTGTCGATGAAGGACTCCATGTCGACGGCGGAGGCGAGGAAGGAGTCGAGGTCGCCGTCCTCGGGCCAGTAGTAGGCGTGCAGCGAGATGTAGTCGACGAGGTCGTACGTCTCCTTCAGGACCGTCGCCTCCCACTCGGCGAAGGTCGGCATGGACTGGCTGGAGGAGCCGCAGGCGACGAGTTCGACGCCGGGGTCCATCTGGCGCATGGCCCGGGCCGTCTCGGCGGCGAGACGGCCGTACTCCTCGGCCGTCTTGTGGCCGGTCTGCCAGGGCCCGTCCATCTCGTTGCCGAGGCACCACAGCCGGATGCCGAAGGGGTCCTTGTCGCCGTGGGAGGCGCGCAGGTCGGACAGGGCGGTGCCCGCGGTGTGGTTGGCGTACTCCTGGAGTTCGAGGGCCTCGCCGACCCCGCGCGTGCCGAGGTTGACGGCCATCATCGGCTCGGCCTGGGGGCCGATCTTGCGCAGGAAGTCGATGTATTCGGAGAGGCCGAAGCGGTTGGACTCCGTCGAGTGCCAGGCGAGGTCGAGGCGGCGGGGGCGGTCCTCGGCGGGGCCGACGGAGTCCTCCCACTTGTAGCCGGAGACGAAGTTGCCGCCGGGGTAGCGGACGGCTGTGACGCCGAGTTCCCTGACGAGTTCCAGGACGTCCTGGCGCAGGCCCTTGTCGTCGGCGGTGGGGTGGTCCGGTTCGAAGACGCCGGTGTAGACGCAGCGGCCGAGGTGTTCCACGAAGCTGCCGAAGAGGCGGGGGTTGACCTCGCCGACGGTGAATGCGGGGTCGAGGGTGAAGCGGGCGGTGTGCATGTGCGCCTTTCGGGGTGGGTGGTTCTGTGGTGTGGCGGCTGCGGGTCGTGGGGGTCGTTCGCGCAGTTCCCCGCGCCCCTTCGGGCGCTCTTCTACTGCCCTGCCAAGCCCGTGTGGGCCACGCCCGCCACGATCTGGCGTTGGAAGAACACGAAGACGATGATCAACGGCAGGCCCGCCATCAGACCGCCGGCCATGAGCTGGGCCCATTGGATGCCGTAGGAGTTCATCACCGTGGCGATGCCGTTCGGCATGGTCATCAGGTCGGGGTTGTTGGTCACCATGTAGGGCCAGAGGAAGTTGTTCCACGAGGCGATGAAGGTGAAGATGCCGACCGCTGCCAGGGACGGGCGGGAGAGCGGGAGGACGATGGTGAAGAAGACGCGCCAGCGGCCGGCGCCGTCGATGAAGGCGGCCTCCTCCAGTTCGCGCGGGATGCCCTGGAAGAACTTGTAGAGGATGTAGACCATCGCGGCGGGTGCGCACTGCGGCAGGATCATGCCCCAGTAGGTGTC
This sequence comes from Streptomyces sp. NPDC012474, assembly GCF_042955185.1. Taxonomy (NCBI): domain Bacteria; kingdom Bacillati; phylum Actinomycetota; class Actinomycetes; order Kitasatosporales; family Streptomycetaceae; genus Streptomyces; species Streptomyces sp. NPDC012474. Next base: position 731,011 of record NZ_JBIBEP010000001.1, on the reverse strand, counting down.
GACCATGCCCATCTGCTGGACGGTGGTGAAGAGCGGCACGCCGAGAACGGCGGGCGAGATCATCAGGCCCGCCATGACCAGGCCCATCAGGACGCCCTTGCCGCGGAACTCGGTGCGGGCGAAGCCGTAGCCGGCCAGGGCGCTCACCAGCAGGACGACGGACGTCACGCAGACCGAGACGACCAGGGAGTTCACGAACCAGTTGGTGATGTTGCCGGACTCGAACAGGGCCTTCCACGCCTGGCCCGTCCAGTCCTCGGGGAGCCAGTGCGCGGGGACCTCGACGGCCTCGGTCTCCGACTTGAGCGAGGTGAACAGGCCCCAGGCGAAGGGGGCGAGGAAGACGACCGACACGGCCGTGCCGAGCAGGGTGAGCAGGATCTGGCTGGGCGTCCACGCCTTGGTGGTCATCGGGCGCTCTCCTCACGGTTGCGCAGCAGCCACATCCGGGCGAGGGCGACGGCCGCGATGATCACGAAGAAGATGACGGAGATGGCGGAGGCGTAGCCCACGCGGTAGCTGGTGAAGCCCTCTTCGAGGGTGTACTGCACGAAGGTGCGGGTCGACCCCTCCGGTCCGGGGAGGAAGTCCATCATCACGACGGCCTGGTCGAAGACCTGGAGCGAGGCGAGGACCTGGAGGGCGATGACCAGGCCGGTGATGTTGCGGAGCATCGGCAGGGTGATGTGGACCGTTCGGTGCCAGGCGTTCGCGCCGTCCAGTCTGGCGGCCTCGTAGAGGTGGTCCGGGATGCCCTGGAGGGCGGCGAGGTAGAGCAGGAAGCTGAAGCCGACGGTCCACCACAGGGTGGTGATGACGATGGCGAGCATCGCGTAGGACTTGTCGGTCAGCCAGGGCGTGTCGAGGCCGAAGACGTGGTCGATCATGCCGGTGCCGGGGTTGAACAGCCACTGCCACAGGTTGGCGGCGACGGTGGACGGCAGCAGGAACGGGGCGAAGAAGCAGAGCCGCCACAGCCATTTGCCGCGTTCGATGTGGTGGGCGAGCATCGCGAGGAGGAAGGCGAGGACGGTGATGCAGGGGACGACCAGGAGCGTGAAGTACGCGCTGTGGCCGAGGGAGTCCCACACCAGGGGGTCGTCCAGGGCCTCGCGGTAGTTGTCGAGGCCGACGAAGCTCGCGCCCTCGCCCGTGATGTTGGCGTCGGTGAAGCTGAGGTAGACGCCGCGCAGCAGGGGCCAGATCACGAACAGGGCGAAGAGCAGCAGGAACGGGGCGACGAACCAGCCGCCGTGCTGGAAGCCCTGTTTGCGGCGGAGGGTGGCGCTGCCGGCGGCGGTCGTCGCGCGTGCGGGTGCGGCGATGGTGTGGGCGCTGGTCGCCATCAGGCGGCACCTCCTTCCGCGGCGGTCTTCCCGTCCATGGGGTTCTTCGTGGCGAGGAGCTGGGTGAGCGCCTTCTTCATGCGGCCGGCCGCGGTCTCCGGCTTGGCGGAGCCCATCGTCGAGGAGACGACGATGGGGCCGACGCGCTGCGCGAGGATGCCGGTGGAGCCCGCGAACCACACCTTGGGCTCGGTGCCCTGGTGGTCCATGGCGGAGACGTATTCGCTCTGCGGGTCCAGCTTCTTGTACGCCGTGGTGGACAGGGTGGGGGTGTACGCGGGGATGTGACCGCCGGCCGCCCACTGCTGGGCGTGCTGGACGACGTAGGCGGCGAGCTGGTGGGCCGCCTCGTTGGTGGCGCCGCCGCGGTCGGACTGGTGCGGCAGGACGAAGGAGTGGGACTCGGCGTGGGTGGCCTGCCTGCCGAAGACGGGCGGCAGTGGAGTCGCTCCGTAGTCGAGCTTCGCTCCGGAGTAGACCGGGACCGACCAGTTGCCCTCCCAGACGAAGGGGGAGCCGTTGATGAACTGTTCGGCGCTCGCCAGGCCTCCGAAGCCCGGGGATGAGTACCCGTCGGTGACGTGCCGGCGCAGGAACCGAAGGACCTGGACGGCCTTGTCGGTGTCGAAGGTGACCTCGGTGTCGGTGGCGTTGAACCAGGTGCCGCCGAGCTGGGTGTAGAAGGCGACGAAGAACCACCACTGGAAGTTCTGGTCGGCGTTCCACATGCCGATGGTCTGGAGCCCCTTCTTCGTGGCCCGCTTGGCCTCCTTCAGGACGCCGAACCACTCGTCGGTGGAGGTGACGGGCACGATCCGGCCGTCGTCGCCGAGGAGCCCCGCCTTCTTCAGGACGTCCTTGCGGTAGAAGCAGAGCTGGACGTGGATGTCGAGCGGGAGGGCGTAGAGCTTGCCGTCGATGACGCCGCGCTTCCACAGGGTGGGGTTGTAGTCCTGCTCCCGGACGCCGTACTTGGCGAGCAGGCCGGTGTCCCAGGGGTCGAGGAGGCGGCCGGGTGCGAAGCCGGTGACGCGGCCGAGGTGCATGACGCCGAGGTCGGGGGCGCGGTTGCCCGCCGCCGCCATGGCGAGTTTGGTGTAGAAGGGGCTGCCCCACTGGAGGGTGGAGTCCTTGACGGCGATGTCCGGGTTGGCCGCACGGAAGGCGTCCAGCATCGCGATCATGTTGGAGCCGTCGCCGCCGCTGAAGAGGTTCCAGTAGCGCACCCGTGTGTCGGCGTCGGAGGCGAGTGCGTCGGCGCCGGTGCCGAGCGCGGCGAAGCCGAAGCCGCCGGCGACGAAGAGTCCGCCGAGCCCGCCGAGAAGCTGCCTGCGATTCAGGTCAGGTCGTCCCATGCCCTGCCCTTACGATCGATGACGGATAGCCGTTCGGTATTTCGGATAGCGCTCGTTACTTCGAACGGGACCGTAAATTCGAAGCGCTTGCGCGTCAATGGTCCGGCCAGACTTCGGCGGGACTTTTACGGACAGGAACGGTCGTTCCCCTTTGAACATCGGACGTCGGATCGCATGACGCGCACACTTTCGGGCGCGTAGTCTCGGACGCGCCGACAGGCCGTCGACCGGCGGTGAGAAGGGGGAGCGATGGACATCGCGGGCGCGCGGGCCAGGGCCGCCCGGCTCTCCGCCCCGCTCAGGCGCTCACGGAGTGGCTCGGCCATGCGCGGCCTGGCCGCCGAGCTCGCCACCGCGGTGCGGAAAAGACCCGAGTACCCCACCGACGTGCGGTCCCTGTGCCGGGCACTGTGCGAGGAGATGAGCAGCCGGCGTGGCGGGCGGCCCATCGAGCTGCGCTTCGAGCGCTTCCCGGACGAGATCGAAGTGACCGGCCTGTGGGTCGAGTTCCAGGACTTCGACCTCGTCATCGTCGAGGAACGGGCCGAGGCGGTGCAGCAACTGGTCATCCTCGGGCACGAGCTGTGGCATCTGCACGCGGGGCACGGGCATCACCACGGGGCGGGTGCGGCGGCGGCCCACGCGTTCGCCGACCGGCCGGGGTGGGAGGACGTCGCGCTGGGCGTGGCCGCCCGCAACGGCTCCCGGGAGCGGGACGAGGCCGAGGCCGATGCCTTCGGCCATCGGCTGGCGGCGGGGTGCCGGGCACTGCTGCCGGGCGGGCGCGGCCCGGACGTGCCCCTCGAACCCGTTCAGCGGTCGCTGGGCTACCGGCCGCGAGGAGGTGCGGCGCCGTGACGACGGTGGCGCTGACCCCGGCCGAGTTCGTCAACCAGTTCTATCCGAACTTCTGGTGGATCCCCGCGGGGGTCCTGGCCGCCGCCCTGGCCATCAAGCTGCCGAGCATCATCCGGCTCTGGAAGGACCCGATGCTGCGCGCGGTCGGCGGGCTGCTGCTGCTCGCCTGCGCGGTGTTCGTCTTCGTGGCGCCGTCGACGATCGCCCGGGTCAACCGGCTCACCGGCGTGGCGAACTTCTCCGGGCCCTGGGTCTACTCGCTGCTCACCGCGTTCTGCGCCTTCTGCCTGCTGCTGATCATCTCCTGGCGCAACGGCCTGTCCGACCGCTCGGACCGCACCCGGCGCGCGATGCGCGGGGTCGTGGCGGTCTATTCGGGTGTGATCGTCGCGATGTGGGTGCTGTTCGCCCTCGCGGACGTGCCGGTGGAGCGGCTGCGGGATCTCGACACGTACTACGCCAACACCCCGTACATGCGCGAAGTGATCGTGCTCTACCTGCTCGCGCACACCGTGGCCGCGCTGGTCACCAACGGGCTGATCTGGAACTGGGTCCGCACCGACGGGCTCGACTCGCTGCTGCGCTGGGGGCTGAAGTTCCTCGGCGTGGGCTACGCGGCGCAGTTGCTCTTCGACGCCGCCAAGATCAGTGCCGTGGTGGCCCGTTGGTCGGGGCGGAACGTGGACTGGCTGAGCACGGCCGTCGCCCCGCCGCTCGCCTGCCTGTCCGCCGTGCTCATCGCGGTCGGCTTCATCCTCCCGCACGCCGGGCAGTACCTGCACGGCCGCTGGCACGTCCGGCTCGCCCACCACGAACTGCGGCCGCTGTACCTGCTGATGAGGACGGTCAACGGCACAGGGGTCCCGCTCCTGCTGCGCGCGACGCCGGAGCTGCGGCTGGTCCGCCGGGAGACGTTCATCCGCGACGTGCTGCTTCCGCTCGCCCGGCACATCGACGAGGACCGGCGCGAACGGTTCCACGACGCCGCCCTCGCCCTGGGCCATCCGCCCGACCTGGCGAAGGCCCTTGCCGCCACCGCGGCGATCCTGGACGCGGCCGACGACAGGAACCGGACAGGGGAGGACGACGGCACCGGTGCCCGTGACACCACGGACCTGCTGCGCGAGATCGGCGCCGTGTCCCGGGTGCTGCGCCGCACGGAGGACCTCCGGGCGGTCCGCGTCCTGGCCCGTGACCACATGGACGGCAAGTCGCTCACCGGCTGACCGCGGCCCCCGGCCCGCCCCGGCGGCCCCAGGCACGACGGATTGCACGGACGCGACCCGCACGGGGGCCGCGCACGGAACGTGAAGGTACGGTGAGAGCCGTCCGGGGCGAGGCCTGCATGGCTCGAAACCGGTGCCGGCGGACGGGTGTTGTGCGCCGCGCGGCTGTGGCCGGACGACGGGGAATGCCCTCAGGGCAAAGGAGCCTTCATGGCTGAGTGCGGGGAGTCGCATGTCGCGTAGAGCTGTCGTCATCGGTGCGGGTCTGGCCGGCATGCTGGCCGCGGCGGCCCTGTCCGCCGTCGCGGACGAGGTGGTCGTGCTCGACCGCGACGATCTGCCCGAGGGGCCGGAGCACCGCAAGGGCCTGCCGCAGGGACGTCACGCGCATCTCCTCATGGCCGGCGGCCTGGCCGCCATGGAGGACCTGGTGCCGGGCGTGAGCATGCACAAGCATCTGCTCGCCGCCGGAGCACACGAGATACCACTCGGCTCGGGCATGGTCGCCCTCACGCCCGAGGGCTGGTTCCGGCGCTGGCGTCGCCCCGGACCGCGGATGCTGACCTGCACCCGGGCCCTGCTCGACTGGGCGGTGCGCGCCGCCGTGCTGGACAACACCGGGGTGGTGATCCGCAGGGCGCGAGTGCTGGAACTGACGGGGTCGCGGCAGGAGGTGACCGGGGTCCGCCTCTCGACCGCCGCCGGTGAGGAGGAACTCGCCGCCGACTTCGTGGTGGACGCGAGCGGACGCGGCTCGCGGATCGTGAGCTGGCTGGCCCGGCTGGGCGTCGACGACGTGCGCGAGAAGACGGTGGACGCCGGCCTGGTGAACGCCACCCGTCTCTACCGCACTCCCGAAGGGGCCGGGCGTTTCCCCCTGACCATGGTGCAGGCCGACCCGTACCAGGGACGGCCCGGCCGCAGCGGAATGGTGCTGCCGATCGAGGGCGACCGCTGGATGGTCAGCCTCGCCGGCACGCGGGGCGGCGGCGAACCGCCGTCCGATCCGGATGCGTTCCTCCGGTACACCCTGGACCTGCCCGACCCCATCGTGGGCCGGCTGATCTCCGGCGCGGAACCGCTCACCGAGGTCCATGTCAGCCGCAGCACCAGCAATCACCGGCGGTACCTGGAGAAGGTCCGCTGCTGGCCCGACCGCCTCGTCGTCCTCGGTGACGCGCTGGCCACGTTCAACCCCGCCTACGGACAAGGCATGTCGGTGGCCGCGCTGGGCGCCCGGGAGCTGGACCGCGAGCTACGGCGGTCCGGCCTCGGCGAACCCGGACTCGCCCGGCGTGTGCAGCGGCGGGCGGCCAGGCCGGTGGAGGCCGCGTACGCGATGGCGGTGAGCCAGGACGTCTGGTACCCCGGGACGCGTGGGGGCTCGCCCGGGGTCGCCGACCGTCTGGTCACCGCCTACACCCGCCGCATGATCCGCACGGCGACCGGCTCGTACACGGCGGCGTCGGCGGTCTGGGACGTGATGAGCATGACGACGGGACCGACACGGTTGCTCCGGCCCTCGACGGTCCTGGCGACCCTGAGCGGGCCACCGTTGCCGGCGGCGGTGGGCGCGCCGCTGACGGAGGACGAGCGGGAGGTCCTGCGGAGGCTGGACCGTACGGGACGCTGACGCAGGGGACGGTCTGGTCCGGTCTGGTCCCCTCCGGTCCGGACTGGTCCGGTCCGGTGTGATCTGATCCGGTCCTGAACTGGCCCCCTCCGGTCCGGTCAGTTCCCGCTCCGTCCCTGGTCAGCCGGCGAACGCCGGCTGTGCCAGTCCCTTCCCCGCCCCGGGCACCACGAACAAGGACCCCGCCAACGCGGGCGGCTCGGTCAGCCCCACCCGGGCGGTCGTCACGTACAGGTCGGTCAGGTCGGCCCCGCCGAACGCGCAAGCGGTCACCAGCGGCACCGGCAGCTCGATCACCCGGTCCAGCTCGCCGCCGGGTGTGTACCGCCGCACCGCCGAGCCCTGCCACAGGGCGACCCACACGCACCCCTCGGCGTCCACGGTCAGCCCGTCCGGGAAGCCCGCGCTCTCCTCGATCCGGGCGAGGGTCCGCCGCCCGGAGATCCGCCCGTCCGCGTGGTCGAAGACGTCGACCCGCCGGGTCGGGGAGTCGATGTAGTACATGAGCCGCCCGTCGGGGCTCCACCCCGTGCCGTTGCTGACGGCGACGTCGTCGAGCGCGACCTCCACGGTGCCCTCGCCGGTGACGCGGGACAGCGTGCCGCCCCCCGGCGCCTCGTCGTAGCGCATCGTGCCCGCCCACAGCGCGCCGTCGGGCGCGACGGCGGCGTCGTTGGCGCGGCGGCCCGGGACCGGCTCGTGATGGAGCCAGCGGAAGCCGCCGTCGGGGTCGAGGAGGCCGATTCCGTCGCGCAGGTTCAGCACCAGCCCGCCGCCGGCGCGCGGCTTGACGGCGCCGATGTGCTGTTCCGTGCGTCGGACGGTGCGGCGCCCGGTGGCCGGGTCGTAGGTGTGCAGGCGGGAGCCGAGGATGTCGATCCACAGCAGCCGGCCGGACGCCGCGTCCCAGGTGGGTCCCTCGCCGAGCTCGGCCTCGGCCCGCACGGCGACCTCGTACGGCGTCGTCATGCCATGCTCCGGTGACCGAGGTGCTCGGACAGCTCGGCGGCGCCCTTGACGGCGAGCTGCTCCAGCTCGGCGCGGCGCTCCTCGCTCCAGCGGATCATGGGTACGGAGATCGACAGGGCGGCGACGACCTGCCCGGTGCGGTCGCGGACCGGGGCGGCCACGCAGGACACGTCCGGGTTCGACTCGCGGTTCTCCACGGCGAGGCCCCGCTCACGGATCTCGGCCAGGGCCTCGCGCAGCGCGCCCGGGTCGGTGATGCTGTTGGGGGTCATCGCGACCAGCCGGGCGCTGTCCGGGAAGCGCGCGGTGAGCTCCGGCTCGGGAAGGGAGGCCAGCAGCATCTTGCCGACGGAGGTGCAGTGGGCGGGCAGCCTGCGGCCGGCCGCCGACACCATCCGCACGGCGTGCGTGGAGTCGACCTTGGCGATGTAGATGACGTCCGTGTCCTCCAGGATCGCCACGTGCACGGTCTCGTCGCAGGTCTCGGCGACGGACCGGGCGACCTGCTGCCCCTCGGCCGCGAGGTCGAGCTGCTCGGAGTACCGTGCTCCGAGTTGGTACGGGCGTACGCCGAGCCGGTAGCGTCCGGGCTGTCCGGGCATCGGGACGATGTACTTCCGGGCGGCGAGCGTGGTCACCAGCTCGTGCACGGTGGTGCGCGGCAGCTGGAGCTTGCGCACGATGTCGGGGGCGGAGAGTGTCCCGTCCCCGTCGAGGAAGAGCTCCAGAATGTCGAGAGCCCGGGTCACGGCTGGTACGAGTCGTCCCACGACCGGCCCCCTCCCTATATGTTTCAGGCGCCTGTGTTCGAGATTTCAACAGGCGATCGGCATGACGAACACAGGCTAGCCATAGAGGTATGTCCCGGCAATGGGCAGAGGCCCTGCTTGCGGAAACCCACGAGCCCCCCACATTCACGTGGTGTGCACATTAAAGTGCCCGGTGTGCGACACGTCACAGGTGTCGCAGACGTGGGGGGATCTCTGTGCGTGACATGACCATGGGCTCGAACGTGTCCTTGACGGCCCTGAGCGAGAACGTCGGCTCCGCGATCGTCAGTCTGGGCTGGTCCAGTCCGACCGGGGAGGGCGACGCCGACGTCTCCGTCCTGCTGCTGGACGGGAACGGCAAGGTACGCAGCGATGCGGACTTCTACTTCTACAACAACCCGGTGGCCGCCGACGGCAGCGTGCAGCTGCTCGGCAAGGAGCCGACGGGAGAGGGCAGCGAGGACCGGATCAGCTTCGACCTGACCGCGGTCCCCGCCGAGGTGGAGCGGATCGTCGTGGCCGCGAGCCGTTACGAGGGGGCGCGCTTCGGTGAACTGGACGACCTGAAGGTGACGCTGGCCGACGCCTCGGGCGAGAGTCTCCTCCGGTTCGTCATCGAGGACGCCGGCCAGGTGAGCGCGATCATCTTCGGTGAGCTGTACCGGCGGGGCGAGGAGTGGAAGTTCCGGGCCGTCGGTCAGGGGTACGAGAGCGGGCTGGCGGGGCTGGCTACGGACTTCGGCGTCGACATCGAGGATGACGAGGCGGAGCACGAGGCGGAATCCCGGGCGGAGCACGAGGCGGAATCCGGGGCGGAGCACGAGGCGGAATCCCGGGCGGAGCACGAGGCGGAGCACGGGGCGGAGGCGGGGGCGGAATCCGGGGCGGAGGCGGCGCTGGATCGCGCCGTGAGCACCCCCACTCCGCCGCAGGCGACGTTGGAGGCGGTCCCCGCCCCGCGCCCGCCGGCCGAGGAAGAGACCGCACCGAAGCAGCGGGCCACGCGGCCCCGCACCGCGAAGAAGAGGGTCACACCGCCCAGGGCGCCCGTGAAGAGCCTGGCGGAGAACGAGTCCTGGAGGCAGGCCCGGCTCTTTCCGGTGTCAGCGCTCAAGAACGACCGGGACCGGGAGACGCGGGCCACGTCGGTGCTGTTGTCGGTGATGGCCCAGGTGCCGCGGTTCGGCAGGCGCATCACCGCTCCCTTCGGCGCGCCCTCCGGCCGCATGGAGACGTTCACGGAGGTCTCCCTGCCGCACGGGGACACACCCCGGCGTCCCGACGGAGTGATCCGCGTCGAGCGCGCGGGCAAGCTGTGGACGGCCCTCGTCGAGACCAAGACCAACGGCAACCCCCTGAGGTCCGACCAGGTGCAGGCCTACATGGACATCGCGGCCCGGCGCGGTTACGAGGCCGTGATCACCCTGTCGAACGACGTGGCGCTGGAGGGCAGCCCACTGGTCGACGTGAAGATCGACCGGCGCCGCAAACACCAAGTGGCTCTCTGGCACCTGTCCTGGGCGGAAGTGGCCCACCAGGCCCAGATGCTGATCCGGCACGAAGGTGTCGGCAACGCGGCGCGCACCTGGTTGCTCCAGGATCTGCTCCACTACCTCCAGCACGACAACTCCGGTTGCCACGGCTTCCAGAACATGGGCGCCGCATGGGTGCCCGTGCGCAACGGGATCAACGACGAGACCCTCTGTCAGGGCGATCCCCGAGCCCTGGACGTCGTGGAGAGCTGGGAACGGCTCATCCGGCAGGTGTGCCTGCGGCTCGGGGGCGAGCTCGGGCAGAAGGTGCTGCCCGCCCAGCGTTCCCGCCGCGGCACCGATCCCGGGGCCCGCCGCGCCCGGCTGGCGGATCAGCTGTGCCTGGAGGGCAGGCTCCAGGCGGAGTTGCGCGTCGAGGGGGCGCCCGGGCTGCTCACCATCAGCGCCGATCTGCGTACCGCCAAGCTGCGCACGTCCGTGGAGATCCCGGCGCCCGAGCAGGGCTATCCACTGACCTGGGCCAAGCGCCTGATCCGTCGTCTCGCCGAGGCGCCGGCGGATCTGCACGTCGAGACTCTGGTGGAGGGCGAGGCAGGCGGCCCGCGGGGCACGCTGGAGCGGTTGCGTCCCGAACCGGGGGATCTGCTGCCGAAAGACGGCTCGACCCGCATCGCCGGTTTCCGGCTGTCACTCTTCAAGGGCATGGGAAGCGGCCGCGGCAGCGCGGAGTCCGGATTCATCCGGAGCGTCGACGACGCCGTGCACCGCTTCCACACCTCGGTGATGGTCCACTTGGACGTTCCCTCCTCCGGGCGGACGGCGGTGCGGGAGCGGGCCGCGGGGTGACGCCAGGGCGGCGCTGCTCACCGGGCACGCCGCCCCCGCACCCCTCCCAACTCCCCCCGCAACCGCTGCGCCCGCAGCACCAGTTCCAGTTCGAAGCGGCGGTCGGGGTCGTCGATCTCGTCGCCCCAGAGTTCGCGGATCTGGCGCAGGCGGTAGCGGACCGTCTGGGGGTGGACGCCCAGGCGGGTGGCCACCTCCGGGGCGCCGCCGCGGGTCTCCAGCCAGGCCAGGAGGGTCTCGGCGAGGCGCCGGCCGTGGGTGGGGCCGCAGTGGGTCAGGGGGGCCAGGCACCTCAGGGCCAGGTCGTCGATGAGCTCCTCGGGCTGGAGGAGGACCAGGGCCTCGGTGTGTTCGGTGCAGTAGAGGACCTCGCCGGAGGGCAGCAGGTTCCGTTCCATCAGGCGGACCGCCGCCTCCGCCCAGCGCAGGGACTTGGCCGCTTCGGTGAGCGGGACCGGTGGGCCGATCGCGCCGGACCAGCCGGCCAGGGCCCGGTGCATGAGCTCGGAGCGGCCCGCCGCGTCCGGCTCGGGCACGACCATGCGGGGCTGCTCGTACTCCATGTCCAGCAGGACGCCCTGGCCGACCGCCGGGGCCATCGCCTCGCGCGCCGGGCGGAGCAGGACGCCGACCGCGACCTTCGCCGGTAAGGGCCAGCCGATGCGGGCGGCGCGTTCGGTCAGTGCCTCGGCGGGGTCGCCGCGGTGGTGCTCGGCGAGCAGGAGCTCCATGAGGCGGCGTTGCAGACGCAGGCGTTCGCCGGCCTGGCGGGCCGCGGCCTCGGCGTAGCCGCGTACGGACTGGTCGACCAGGCCGTCGAGGTATTCGTAGCCCGCGTCGACGAGTTCGTACATCGCCGGGGGCGGGATCTCCACGCGCTGGCCGATGTCGGCGAAGCGGCGCCAGGCCAGGCGTACGCCCATGCGGTAGATGGCCTGGAGGGAGTCGAGGGAGCGGCCGTTGAGGCCCTCGCCGCGGCCGAAGTCCTGGAAGACGCCGGGCGGGACGGTCGGGCGCCCCTCCGAGTGCTCCAGGTGCTGCACGAACACCTCGATGGCACGGCGGATGCCGACCAGGGCCATCGGCTCGCCGGAGTCGTCGAGGACGACGGGCAGATGCGGGTACTCGCGCTGGATCTCGCAGAGGATCTCCTCGGCGAGGGCGGGTGCCTCGGCCATGGCGATCGCGGCGAACCGGCGCACCTGGAAGCGCGGTACCTCGTGCCAGGCCGAACGCGTCGTGAGGGCGGCTGCGGTGCGGGCGGCCGTCACGGTCAACTCCCCTGGCTTGTTTGCTCGTACGTGATCAGGGGGGTGTTGGGTTGGTCGGGTGTGGCTTCGAGCAGCGCGACGACGCCCAGCGCGGCGCCCACGGCGAGGGCGGCGGCGAGTGCGACGGTCAGCGCGGCAGCGAGCAGTCTCGACATCACAGGGTCAGCCTCTCTGTCCGGATTCGTCCGGAGGTCGTCCGGAGGTTTCCCCACCTCGGCGTCCCGTCCCTGCCTGTCGCGCCCAGTCTCGACAAGCATTGACACTCCGTCAAGAGCCGCCTACGGTTCCCGGCCCAACCGCACGTGCGCATTCCGCCGCCGTGCCGGCCCTCTCGTACGTCGAGCCGTCCCAAGTCACTGGAGTGCCCGGATGCGCCGTACAACCTCTCCCTTTTCCCTGGTCCTGCTGGGTCTCGGTACGTTCCTGCTGGTGCTGGCGCCCCTGCTCGCCTGGTACGTGGAGCCCCGTGCAGCGGTGAACCCGATCGACATCGACACGACCGCCGTCTACACCGGCAGGGGCAGCGTCTTCGACACTGACCGGATCGAGACGGTGCCCGGCCGGAAGATCACCGTGACCCAGCGGGTGCGGGGCAATGTCGAGGCGAGCGAGCGCAGCGGCAACGCCGTCTGGGACGTGACGACCACGGTCGACACCGACAAGTCGCTGCCGGCCGCCGATCCGCACGACGCGCTGGACTTCACGCCGCACCGCTGGGTGATGGACCGGAAGACCACACGGCCGGTGCACTGCTGCGGGGAGAAGCCCTACATCGAGGGCGAGGCGTATCTGAAGTTCCCCTTCGACGTGCAGAAACGCTCCTACCAGTGGTGGGACAACACCCTCGGCGACACGGTCGCGCTGCGCTACCGGGGCACCGCGAAGGTCCAGGGCTACACGGGCTACAGGTTCACCGGCTCCGTGCCGCCGACCAGGACCGGCACACGCATGGTGCCCGGCAGCCTCGTCGACCAGCCGAACCGGCCGCAGGTGCTCGCCGAGGAGTGGTACTCCAACCACGGTTTCGAGCTGGTCGTGGACCAGGCGACAGGCCGCGTGATCTACGCGCAGACCGGCCCGAAGCGGACCCTGCGGGCGCCGGGCGGGAAGAAGGACGCGGCGGTGCTGCTGGACAGCCGGAAGGTCTCGTTCACGACCGGGACGCAGAAGGAGGCCGTGCGGCAGGCGAAGCGGGACAGCGGGCAGCTGCGGATGGTGGGCACGACGCTGCCGATCGGGGCGGCGGTGGGCGGCTTCGTGCTGGCGGTGGTGGGTGGAGTTCTCGTGGCGCGTGGGCGGAAGGAGCCGGAGAGTCACGTTCCGGCCGATACGCCCGGTACGCCCCAGCCCACCCTCACGATGTGATGTGACGTCAGCTCCAACAAAGCCGGAAATTGTCACGCCGGTGAGTAGCCGTGACGAACGTCCGGGCGAAAACTGTCCAACCCCACCCCGAGCACATCCCGTCCACACTCCCCTCCCAGGAAGAGCTCAGGCTCCGCACAGACCGACCTCTGTGACGACCACACCCCCCACGTTTTCCCCACGCTGAGTTCCGCACCCCAACACGAGTTGGAGCACCCATGCCCCAGCACGTACCGTCCCGGCTGCGTGCCGCGCTCCCCAGTGCGTCGCAGCACCTTCCGGCGCTCCCCCCACATCCGCGCCGGATCGTTTTTCTCGCCCATCGTGATCTGGACAACCCCTCCGCCGGCGGCTCCGAGCTGCTGGTCGACAGACTCGCCGACGGACTGACCCGGCTGGGGCACCAGGTGACCCTGCTGTGCGGAGGGCCCGCATCCCCCGCGCTCCCGGCTTCGCTCGAGCAGGGTGGTGCCCCCGTGCGCGACTACCGGGTCGTCTCCGCGGGCGGCCCCTACGGCCACTACCTGCGCGCCCGGTCGGCCTTCACCCGGCAGGTCGGCGACTGTGACCTGCTGGTCGAGGTGTGCAACGGCATGCCCTACCTGGCGCCGCTGTGGCACCGGGGGCCGACGCTGTGCCTGGTCAACCACGTCCACACGGACCTGTGGCCGATGCGCTTCGGCGGGCCGCTGGCCCCGGCGGCGCGGATCGGCCGAAGACTCGAACACTGGGCCCTGACCGGGGCGCAGCAGCGGAATCTGCTCGTCGCCGTGTCCTCCTCGACCGCGCAGGCGCTGCGGGCGATCGGCGTCGAGCGGGACCGGATCCGGGTCGTGCACAACGGGGTCGAGGAACCGGGGCCGAGGGCCGAGCGCTCTCCGGAGCCGTTGTTCGTCGCCGTCGGGCGGCTCGTCGAGTACAAGCGGATCGATCTGCTGCTGCGGCTGTGGGAGCGGGTACGGCCGGTGACCGGCGGGCGCCTGGTGATCATCGGGGACGGGCCCGAGCGGGGCCGTCTTGAGCAACTGGCCGGGCCCGGCGTCGAGTTCGCCGGGTATGTCACAGAAGCCGAGAAGCACCGGCTGCTGTGTGCGGCCTGGCTGCTGCTGCACCCGTCCGCGGTGGAGGGGTGGGGGCTGGTGGTGACCGAGGCCGCGGCCCGCGAGACGCCTGCCGTCGCCTTCGACGTGCCGGGGCTCAAGGACTCCGTGGTCGACGGTGAGACCGGTGTCCTCGCGCGGGGCGAGTCCTCCTTCGCCGCGGCATGGTGCGCGCTGGCCCTCTCCGGGCGACAGCGGGAGTTGATGGGGAAGGCGGCGCGGGAGCGGGCTGCGCAGTTCCGGTGGGACCGGACGGTGCGGCAGTTTCGGGTGGTGGCCGCGGAGGCGGTGAGGGGCTGGGCTCCATGATGCGGCGTGCGGTGGTCCGTGGCCGGTCGCGCCCACGCGGCGGAGCCTCGGACGTCTCAGCCCCGCGCCCCTTCGTGCGCGACCCCTCGTTCCGCCGATCTCTTGCCCTGTTCCGTGCCTTCCTCCACGAGCAGGACGACCCCGAGGCCTGCTACTCGCTGCTCGCCCGGGACGCCGTCGACCAGGTCGAGGCCTACGACGGGCCGGTCACCGGGCGTACCGTGCTGGACGTCGGTGGCGGCGGCGGGTACTTCACCGAGGAGTTCCGGCGGCGCGGGGCGAACGCGTTCCTCTTCGAGCCCGACACGGCCGAACTCGGTGCGAGGTCATCCGACTCGGCAGTCGTCGCCGACGGGTACCTGCTGCCCCTGCGGGACGGCGTCGCCGACGTCACCTTCTCCTCCAACGTGCTGGAGCACGTGGCCGATCCGGAGACGTTCCTCAGTGAGCTGGCCCGGGTGACGCGGCCCGGCGGGCTGATCTACGTGTCGTTCACCAACTGGCTGTCGCCGTGGGGCGGGCACGAGTGGGCCCCGTGGCACTACCTCGGCGCCGAGCGGGCCCGGGCCCGCTATCTGCGGCGGACCGGCAGGCCCGCCAAGCACACCCTCGGCGAGAACCTGTTCGCCGTGCACATCGGCTCCACCCTGCGGCAGGTGCGCGCCCGGGACGACGTCACGGTCGTCTCGGCGCGCTCCCGCTACTGGCCGTTCCTCGCGGAGGCCGTCGTCAAGGCGCCCGGCATCCGTGAATTCGCCACCTGGAACCTCCTCCTCATTCTGCGGCGGTGTCCTGCATGACAACCACGGTCCAGGCTCCTCCCCCGGCAGCCGTCCCCACCACCGCGACCGCGGCGGGTCCGCCCGAGGGCCCGCGGTCGCGGCGCTGGCTGCTGGGGTTCTGGGCCGTGGTGTTCGTGCTGTTCCTCGCGGTGCAGCCGGGGCGGCAGACCTTCGACACCAAGCTCGGTGTCACGGTCGATCCGGGGCAGTTCCTCGCCGACCTGGGCCAGTTGTGGCACGACCGGGCCGGATTCGGCGGGATCCAGGACCAGTACATCGGCTACCTGTGGCCGATGCTGCCGTTCTACTGGCTGTGCGACCTCGTACGGCTGCCGGTGTGGCTGGCGGAGCGGCTGTGGCTGTCGCTGATCGTGTCCGTCGCCTTCTGGGGGGCACTGCGGCTGGCGGAGCGGCTGCGGGTGGGCAACGGGGCCTCCCGGCTGCTGGGTGCGGTGGCGTACGCACTGTGGCCGGTGTTCACGACCGTGATCGGATCCACGTCGGCCGCCGCGCTGCCGGGGGCGTTCCTGCCGTGGGTGCTGCTGCCGCTGACGAACGAGCGGTACGCCGCCCGGGTCGCGGCCCTGCGGTCGGCGCTGCTCGTACCGTTCATGGGCGGGGTGAACGCGTCGGCGACGCTCGCCTCCCTGCTGCCGGTCGGGCTGTACCTGCTGTCCCGGCCGCCCGGGCCCCGGCAGCGCAAGCTGATCGCCTGGTGGGCACCCGCCGTGATCGTGGTGACGGCGTGGTGGTGGGTGCCGCTGCTGCTGCTCGGCGTCTACGGCGAGAACTTCCTCCCCTATATAGAGACCTCGCAGACGACGACGGACACCATGGCGGCGACCGAGGCGCTGCGCGGGGCCGGAAACTGGGTCGCCTACCTGCACCTCGGTGAGGCGTGGCTGCCGGCCGGCTGGGCCGTGGCCTCCTCCGTCGTCGTGATCGTGTGCTCGGCGCTCGCCGCCGGACTCGGGCTGGCCGGACTCGCCCGGCGGGACATGCCCGAGCGGCGGTGGCTGGTGCTGACGGTGCTCGTGGCCGCGGCGGTGCTGCTCGCCGGGTACGGCGGGGCGTTCGGGGCTCCGTTCCACGGGGTGGTGCAGGGCTGGCTGGACGGGTGGCTGTCGCCGTTCCGGAACATCTACAAGTTCCAGACCGGTGTGGCGCTGGCGCTCGTGCTGGGTCTGGCGCATCTGGTGGGTGTGGCCTCCGAGCCGCGCGGGGCCCGGCAGGTGCGCGGCCGGCGCTTCGCCCCGCTGGTCGCCGCCGTGCTGATCCTGCCGGGGCTGCTGTGGCCGTACCTCAACGGCTCGATCCTCAACCCGGGTTCGTTCCAGAAGCTCCCCGCCTACTGGGAGGCGACGGGCGACTGGCTGGAGAAGTACTCGCCCGACTCGCGCGCCCTGGTCGTTCCGGCCACGGCGCACGGCGTCTACACCTGGGGCTCGCCGATCGACCAGCCGCTCGACGTGCTCGCCGAGTCGCGCTGGGCGCAGCGCGACTACGTGCCGTTCGGCACGCCCGGCAACCGGCGCGCCATGGACGCCGTCGAGCAGGCACTGATGTCCGGCGCCGAAGTGCCCGGGCTGGCCGACTACCTGAGCCGGGCCGGGCTGTACTACGTCGTCGTACGCAACGACCTCGACCCCGACCAGATCGGTCATGTGCCCACCGCGACCGTCAAGCGCACCCTGGAGCAGTCGGGGTACGAGCGGGTGACGGGGCTCGGGCCGGTGATGACCGGCGGCCGCATCGCGCAGGACGCGCCGCTCCAGGTCGAGGGGCTGTACGCGCGGCAGCGGGCCGTGGAGATCTACCGGCCGACGGGGGACGACGTGATCCGGCCCGGGCAGGCCGGGCTCGCCCCGGTCGCCGACACGGCCGTGGTGTCCGGCGGGCCGGAGGCGCTGCTGCCGCTGGCGGAGCGGCTGCGCGGGCGCGCGACCGTCCTGACCGGCGACAACCACCCCGGGCTCGGAACGCCGGCCGTGCAGGTGGTGGGTGACGGGCTGCGGCGGGCGGACACCCGGTTCGGGCTGGTCAACGCCGGTACGTCGTACACGTACACGCGCGACGAGCGCAACGCGCCGGACGCCCAGCAGGACCCGGGCGAGAAGCCGCGCCAGATCCTGCCCGCCGAGGGCGTCGAGCACCAGACGGTGGCCGAACTGCGCGGCGCCCGCTCGGTGTCGGCGTCCTCGTACGGCAACTGGCTGTTCCACCTCCCGCAGTACGACCCGGTGAACGCCTTCGACGGCAACCCGGACACCGCGTGGGCGGAGGGCGCGCCGGACACGCCGGACGGGCAGTGGCTGCGCATCGGCTTCACCGGCTCCTACGACATGCCGTCCTCCTTCAAGGTCACGCCGCTGCCGCAGGAGAGCGTGCGGGCGGCGGCGACGAAGGTGCGGGTGGAGACCGAGAAGGGCGAGAAGACCAGCTTCCTCCAGCCGAACGGCAAGACGCAGCGGATCAAGGCGCCCGAGGGCGCGACCGATTGGATGAAGCTGACGATCGTGGACTCGGTGGAGCGCCGGAGCGGCCTGACGGGCGCGGGCTTCTCCGAGATCGACCTGCCGGACGTGCAGGTGACCCGGCTGCTGCGGCTGCCCGCTGACGCGGACGACTCCACCGCGTCCGCCACCCTCGTCTCCCTGCACCGCGCCTCCGACCCGACGGGTCTGGCCGCGACCGGCACCGAGGCGGGCCTGCACCGCCGCTTCACGACACCGGCCGCCGGGTCCTACGAGGTGCGGGCGGACGCGGTGCCGGTGCCGGGCGAGGAACTCGACGAGCTGCTCTACGAGGTCGCGCCCGAGCAGCAGGCCCGGATCGTCGCCACCGCCGACTCCACGGCACGCCTCGGCGCGGGCCTCACGGCGCGCAACCTCACCGACGGCGACCTGACGACGGCGTGGATCGCGGGCGACCGGCCGACGCTCCACCTGCGCTGGGAGGGCAAGCAGCCGGTCGGCGAACTGGTGCTGGCCCCCGCGGGCGGACTGTCCGCCCGCGCCTCCGAGGTGCACATCAGCTCCCCGGACGGCGCGGCCATCGCCGGCGTCGACGAGAACGGCTGGGTCCGTTTCCCGCCGATCACCACGGACCGGCTCGACATCACGATCACCGAGACGGCCCCGCTGACCCTGCACAACCCGGTCGCCGACGAGGACCTGCGCCTGCCAGTGGGCCTCACCGAGGCGTACCTCCCGTCCCTCGACCAGTACCGCACCCCGCAGCCGGACGCCACCCGGACGTTCTCCCTGCCGTGCGGCAAGGGTCCGGACGTGGCGCTGGACGGCGAGCTGTACCAGACGAGCGCGAAGGGCACCGTGCGGGATCTGGTGGAGCGCCGGGGCGTGCGGGTGACCCTCTGCCAGGACGGCCGGGGCGACGCCGAGGTGCGGTTGCCCGCCGGAGAGCACCGGCTGGAGGGCGGAGACGCCGGCCCGCTCGCGCTCACGGACGTGACCCTGACCCGCGGCACGGTCCCCGAGGCCGCGGCGGCCGGGCGTGACCTGCGGATCCGGGACTGGCTGGGCGACCGGCGCGCGGTCACGGTCGGCTCGGGCGCGGCCTCGTACCTGACGACGTACGAGAACTTCAACGACGGCTGGAAGGCCACCCTGAACGGCAAGGAGCTGACCCCGGTACGGCTGGACGGCTGGCAGCAGGGCTGGCGGATCCCGGCCGGGGCGGGCGGTGACGTCAAGCTGTCCTACGAGCCGGCCACGACGTACGACGCCGCCCTGATCGGCAGCGGTGCCGGCATCGCGGTCCTGCTGGGCCTGGCGCTGTGGCGCCGCCGCGCCCCCAACCCCGACGCGCCCCAGCCGGCCCCGCCGCTGCCCGGGCTGTGGCTCGGCACCGTGGCGCTGACGCTGGTCGGTGTGGTGATCGCGGGCTGGTTCGCCCTGCTGGTCCCGGCGCTGGCGCTGCTGGCCGCGCGCCGGCGCACCCTGCTGGTACCCATCGCGTTCGCCGCCCTGGCCGCGGCCGGAACCGTCGCCGCCTTCGGGGCCGGGGAGCCGGTGGGCGCGGGCGGGGGCGCGTTCGGGCATCTGGCCCAACTGCTGGCGCTGACCGGCCTGTTCGCCGGCCTGGTGAGTCTGCGTGAGGGTCCGGCCCCGGAGGCGCCGACGCAACAGCTGCCGAGGACGGAAACGGGGGAGGGCACACCCGCATGACGGCACCGGTCCGCATTCCGTTCCCGGTGGTGGACGAGGTCTCCCGGCACTGCCTCCAGGAGGAGGAACCGGAGACGGTCCACATCGAGGTGCACCTCCCGGGCCCCCTCGACCAGGCGCGGCTGCGCAAGGCGTTCCTGGAGGCCCTGCACCGGCATCCGCGGATCCTGATGCGGGAGGCGCGGGGGCCGTGGTACCGGCGGCAGTACGAGTGGGAGCTGACTCCGGAGCCGGACGTGGAGGTGGTGACCTTCGCCCCGCCGGGCCCACGAGCCCTGCTGGACGCCCGGACCCGGGCCCTCGCGGCCGCCCCGCCCCTGTCGGCGTCCCCGCCGATCCGGCTGGAGGTGGTGGGCTCGGTCCTCCTCCTCACCATCAACCACACCGCCCTGGACGGCCCGGCCTGCCTGCGCGTGCTGGCCACGGCCGCCGAGCTGTACGGCGGCCGGGACAACGCCCCGGCGGCGCCCCCGGCCCGGCCCACCGAATCCCGGCAGGAACCCCCGGACACCCCGGCCGGCTGGTCGCCGCCGGCGCGGGTGGCGCACGGCACGCCCGACCCGTCCCCCGGCAACGGCATGCTCGTCGCCGAGCTGCCGCTCCCGCACCGCCCCAAGGGCTCCCCCTACACCGTCAACGACCAGCTCATGGCCGCCACGGCCCTGACCATCGCCCACTGGAACCGGGAGCACGGCGCCCGGCCCCGCCCGCTGCGCATCACGATGCCCGTGGACGACCGCCCCCGCGACACCACGATGCCCATCGGCAACGGCACCCGGCTGGTGGAAGTCCCGTACGCGCCGCGGGAACTGGACGTCACCGACATGCCGGCCCTGCTGCGCCGCACCGCTGAGCGGACCCGCGCCCTGAAGTCCCTGCCCCGCCCCCAGCTCGGACACGGGGCGGCCCTCCTGACCGCCCCCTGGGCGCCCGTCACCGCCCGCGCGGCCCTCACCCGCACCCTGCGCAGGGCCGCCGCGCCCTGGACGTCGACGACCCTGCTCAGCAACATCGGCCGCATCCCCTACCCACTGGACTTCGGCGACGAGGCGGGCCGCGCGCACGCGGTCTGGTTCTCCGCACCGGCCCGGATGCCCCGCGGCCTGACCGTGACCACCGCCTCCACGGCCGGCCGCCTCCATCTGGCGCTGCGCTGGTCGAAAGCCCTGCTCAGCCACGGCGACGGCGCCCACCTCCGCGACCTGTTCGAGCACTACCTGCACACCACGGAGGTGACCCCGTGACCACACCGACCACCACCGGGCCCCCGCCCCGCGACCTGCGCGACTTCTACGAGAACCCCGCCGTGCCCGTGGCCTCCGGCACCGGGCGCAGCCTCCGCCAGGCCCGCATGCTGGCCCGCGCCCTGAGCGGCCCGGCGACCGCGGGCCCGCAGACGATCCTCGACATCGGCTGCGGGGACGGCACCGCCGCCGCCACCGCCGCCCCGCTCCTGCCGGGACACCGCGTCATCGGCGTCGACTGGTCCCAGGACGCCCTGCGCCGCGCCCGCACCCGCATCCCGTACGCGGTGCGCGGCGAACTCACCGGCGGCGGACTGCCGTTCGCGTCCGGCTCGGCCGACGCCGTGCTGTTCAGCGAGGTCGTCGAACACCTCGTCGACCCGGACGCGGCCCTCGACGAGATCCGCCGGATCCTGCGCCCCGGCGGGCATCTGATGCTGTCCACGCCGAACCTCGCCGCCTGGTACAACCGCGGCCTGCTGCTGGCCGGAGTGCAGCCCGTGTTCTCGGAGGTCAGCCTCCGCGGCATCCACGGCCGCCCGGGCACGGAGGTCGTGGGGCATCTGCGGCTCTACACCGCCCGCGCGCTCAAGGAGTTCGTCGCCGCGTCCGGGTTCACCGTCGAACGGCTCGAAGGGGCTCCGTTCCACGGCGTGCCGCGCCCGCTGCGCCCGCTGGACCGGCTGGCCTGCGCCCGGCCGCAGCTCGCGTCGATCCTGCTGCTGCACGCCAGGAGGACGTAGCCCATGTGGTGGGGAGTGGCCGCGGCCCTGCTGGCGAACACCCTGTACAGCCTGGGCTTCGTGCTGGAGAAGCGGGCGCTCACCTCGCTCCCCGAGGTGAGCATCCGGCATCCGGCCCGGCTGCTGCGCCTCGTCCTCGGCAGCCCCCTGTGGATCGGCGGTTCCCTCGCCCTGGCCGCCGGATTCGCCGCGCAGCTCGTCGTCTACCGCACCCTGCCGATCGCCGCCGCCCAGGGCATCTTCGTCTCCGGCCTGGTGCTGCTCGTGCTGATGTCGGCGCGGCTGCTCGGAGAGGAGACGTCCGGCCGGGAGCGGTACGCGCTGGGCGCGATCCTGCTGGCGCTGCTCATGGTGGTGCTCTCCCTGCGGGAGGGTTCGGACACCGTCAGCCAGGACGCGCCCTACCAGCTGATCCTGCTGGTGTGCGTACCGGCGCTGGCGGCCGGGGTGTGGCTGTACGGCTCGGCCGAGCGGCGCACCCGCAACCGGCACCGGCGGCCCACGACCGGCGTCGAGTACGGCGTGGCCGTGGGCCTGCTGTACGGCGTCAGCTCGCTGGCCATCAAGGGAGTCGCCGGCCACCTGACGACCCACGGGATCGGCGGCGCCGTCCTGGACCTGCTGAGCTCCCCCTATCCGTATCTGCTGCTGTTCACCGGTGTGTTCGGCCTGGTGATGTCCCAGGCGGCGCTGCAGCGCTGCCGGGCCTCGCTGATCGTGCCGGTGTGCACGACCGTGACGTCCCTGTTCACGGCGGTGCTCGGCACGCTGTCGTTCGGCGAGGCCCTGCCGGACGAGCCGCTGCGGCTCGCGCTGCGGGTGACGGGCACGGCCCTGGCGGTCGCCGTCCTGCTGACCATGCCGAAGCACGACACCGATCCCCAACCCTCCCCACCCGCCAAGGAGTTGGCCTCCCCATGAAGCCCGACGACCCGCTGCTGAAGATCCTGGCGTGCCCGCTCGACAAGGGACCGCTGCATCTGCTGGCCGAGGAGGCAGGGCGGGAGGAGGCGCTGTACAACCCGCGCCTGCACCGCCGTTACCCGATCACCGACGGCATTCCGCAACTGCTGCCGTCCTCGGGCGAGCAGGTGCCGGACGACGAGCACGAGGAACTGCTGACGAGGATGACACCGTGACCAGCCTGGCAGCCCGTGTGGCCCCTCTGCTGCCCACCCGCCTGGTGGCCGCGGCAGCCCGGGCGCTCTACCCCCGGTTCGAACCGGAGCTGGCCCGGCTGGCAGAACTGTGCCCGCCGGGCTGCGGTACGGCGGTGGACGTCGGCGGCTGGTACGGGCCCTGGACGCACCGTCTGTCGGGCCTCGCCGAGCGGGTCGTGACGGTCGAGCCGGTGCCCCATCTGGCCCGGCTGCTGGCCGCCGCCGCCCCGCCGAACGTCCGGGTGGTCCGGGCTGCCGCCTCGGACCGGCCGGGCATCGCCCGTCTGTGGCTGCCGTCGGACGACTCGGGCGACCGGGGCGTGTCCTCGCTGGTCCGCCGCGACATCCACGGCCGCGCGCTGGACGTCCCCTGCGTCACGCTGGACGAGCTGGGCCTGCGTGACGTCGGCTTCATCAAGATCGACGTGGACGGCAACGAGCCGGCGGTGCTGCGCGGCGCGACGGGTCTGCTGGCCCGGGACCGGCCGGCCCTGTTCGTGGAGCTGGAGTCCCGCATCCAGCCGATCGCGCCGGTGGTGACCTATCTGTCCCTGCTGGGCTACGACGGCTGGGTGCTGCCCGGCGACACCTGGGTGCCGCTCGCCCGGTTCCCCCTGGAGGACCACCAGGCGGACGCCTCCTACGTCGTCTCCCACGGCCTGCTCCGCCGCGTCCTGCCCTCCCCGCTCCTGCGGGGTCCGCGCTATGTCAACTCCGTCCTGTTCCTGCCCGACGGCCGCCGGCCGGGCAGGGCCCCGGTGGGCGACGATGGGACCCATGCCCTCCGGAAAGCACCCCGCTAGCCCCTTCACCCCGCTCGACTTCCAGCTGGTGCTGCTGCGCCGCATGGCCGACCACAATCCCGGGCTCGTGGAGGACGCCCGTCATGAGCTGGGGGTGTCGATCGCGGACATGCGCGAGGCCAACCGGCGGTGGCAGGCGATGGTCCGTTCCCCGCGTTCACGCGCGCCCCTGTCCCGGTATCGCCAGGTGCTGGGCGAAGCCGAGTCCTGTACGCCCCGCCGGATCGGCGATCTCGACTGCGAGGCCTGGCTGTGGCCGGTGCCCCTCTGGCCCTCCTTGCGCTTCGAGGTGCTGACGGCCCCGAACCGCGCGGTGTGGAACGAGTGGCTGGTCCGCGCGCCGGGCGCGAAGGGCCCGGAGCTGCGTGCCCTCGACGACCTCACCCCCTGGTCCTGCACGGTCGACGAGGCGGCCCGCGCCTTCGCCCCGGCGCGCCCCTTGGAGGGCACGGCACCGACCCGATGGGGGCTGGCGTTCACCGCGCCCGACGCCGAGGGCGTCCGGCGGGAGGCCGTCGCGGAGTTCACCTGGGGACTGCTGCAGCGGGTGTCCGTCACCGGCCGTCAGGTCTGAGGGGCTCCGGCCCGGCCCGGCACGCACCACCAGGCGAGGGCCGCCGCGGCCAGGTAGGCCACGGCCCCGATGCCCATGCTCGTCCGGATTCCGGTGCCGTAGTTCGCGGCCGAGGCGAGCAGGCTGCCGCCGAGCGCGACGCCGGTGGCGCTGCCGACCTGGCGGGTGGTGTTGAACAGGGCTGAGGCGGCCCCCGAGTAGGCCGGGGGCGCTGCGCCCATGACGGTGGCGGTGGAGCCGGTGAGGGCGAAGGACGTGCCGAAACCGGCGGCCATCATGGGGAGCACCAGGAGCACATAGGCGGGGCCGGGGCCCGCCGCGGCCCAGCCGGCCAGGCCCAGCGCGGCCAGGAGCATGCCCGAGACCACCAGCGGCGGTCGCCGGTCCGGCGGGACAGCCGGCCGGACAGGACCGAGGCGAACATCGTCATCGCGACCGCCGGGAAGAGGGCGAGGCCGGTGCCGAGGGCGCTGTAGCCGCGCTGGTGCTGGAACTCCAGGCTGGCGGTGAACACCATGCCGTAGAAGCCGAAGTTGAACAGCAGACCGATGACGGCGCCGCCGGTCATGGCGCGTGAGTGCAGCAGGCTCAGCGGGAGGGCGGGAGACCGGGCCAGCCGCTCGCGCAGGGCGAAGGCGGCGGCGGACGCCACGGCCAGGCCCAGACCGGCGAGCACCGCAGGGTCCGACCAGCCGCGCCGCCCGGCCTCGTTGAGCGCCGCGGTCAGCAGGGCCACGGCCGCGACGACCGCGATCTGCGCGGGCAGGTCCAGGGCCCGGTCGGCGCGCCGGGGCGAGCGGGCCACGTGCCGCAGGGTCAGCGCGAGGCAGGCGACGCCGACGGGCAGGTTGATGAGGAACACCCAGCGCCAGCCGGCCGTGGAGACGAGCAGCCCGCCCAGCAACGGCCCGGCGGAGGCCGCGATGCCCGCCATCGAACCCCACAGCCCGAAGGCCCGCGACCGCGCCTCCGGCTCCGGGTAGGACTGCTGGAGCAGGGCCAGCGAACCGGGCACGATCAGCGCCGCGCCCAGCCCCTCCACCAGCCGGGCCGCCACCAGGAAGCCGGCGCCGGGGGCGAGCGCGCACGCAGCCGAGGACACGGTGAACACCGCCACGCCCCAGCAGAAGACCCGCCGGTTGCCCAGCCGGTCCCCCAGCGCCCCGCCCGTCAGCAGGAACCCTGCGAGGACCAGCGTGTACCCGTCGGTGATCCACTGGATCCCGGTGAGCGAGGCCGACAGCTCCCGCCCGACCACCGGCACGGCGACGTTGATGACCGTCACGTCCAGGATCACCATGAAGTACCCGGCGCACACCGCGAACAGCGGCGCCCGGCTCCGTCGCTCGGAGGGCATGGCCCTACCAGTACACCAAAAGCCGCACCGGGGACGATATGCCCCACCGCGTGCTCAGCCGGCGGCGGCCAGCACCGCCGCGACCACCCCCGGCACGGAGCCCGGATGCAGTTGGAGGAACAGGTTCGGCTCGATCAGCTCCAGCTCCATCACGCAGGGTTCGCCGTCGGGTCCGGTGACCAGGTCCACGCGCGCGTACAGCGGTTGCGCGTCCCCGGGTACGGCGGCCAGCGCCCGTTCGGCGACGGCCAGTTCGGCGGCGGTCGGCTCCCAGGGGCGGAGGTCGGGGTGGGCGACCTTGTCGGCGTCGTACGGCGTGCCCGGCGCGAGGACGGCGCCCTTGACGCTCGCGTGCAGCAGGCGTCCGCCGAAGAACTGCAGGGCCCGCTCGCCGTGGATGTCGATGCCGGTCAGGTAGGGCTGCACCATCACGGTGAACCCCTCGGCGTGCATGCGCCCGGCCTGCCGTACGGCGGCGTCCCGCTCCCCGGCCGGGTAGCGGGCGGCGTACCGGGCACCGGCCCCGGAGGCGGGCTTCACGACGTACTCGCGGTCGGCGGGCAGGTCGAGGGGGTCGCCGGGCGCGAAGTACCGGGTGGGCACGACGGGCACTCCGGCGTCCGCGAGCCGCCCGAGGTAGCGCTTGTCGGCGTTCCACCGCACGACACCGGCCGGATTGGCCAGTCGCGTCGCCTTCCCGCACCGCTCGGCCCACGCCGCGAACTCCTCGGCGCGCCAGCTGTAGTCCCAGGTGGAGCGGATGAGGGCGAGGTCGAAGGCGGCCCAGTCCACGTCCGGGTCGTCCCAGGCGACGGCGACGGCGTCGGCCCCGGCGTCCCGCAACGCCCGCACCAGCACCGGCAGGTCGCGGTCCTTGTGCTCCTCGTCGCGGGCGTCGTAGGTGACGACGGCGATGCGCGGGGTGCCGGCCACGGCGACTCCATTTTCGTACGGACGATCGACATCCTCGTGCGGACGGTCGATTCGATGTCCGTCGCAGGCTAACGCTCCCGTCCGCGACCGCGACACCCCGTTCGGCTTTCGCCTTCGGTGAAGCCCCGGCACCGGTGGCGACGACGTCAGCCGCGTGGTGGCGGACGTGGCGCAGCCCTGACCCGGACGGCGCAGGACCACGGGCCGTGGGCGTCCCCGGCCGGTCTACTTGCCAGGAGACCGACGGAGGAAGGGATTCCCATGGCTGTGGTACTGACGCTGCGCTGGGCCGGGGTGACGCCCGAGCAGTACGACGCGATGCTCGACACGGTGGGCTGGGAGAAGCAGGTGCCGGAGGGTCTCGTCCTGCACGTGGCCTGGTTCGAGCCCGGGGTCATGCACGTGACGGACGTGTGGAACGCCGAGGAGGACTTCCAGCGCTTCTTCGCCGAGCGCCTCGCCCCGGTCGTTCAGGAGGTCGGGCTCGCCGGGCAGCCGGACGTCCACTTCACACCGGCCCACCGGCGGTTCGTGGCGCCCGGCGCGGGCGGCGGGGCCTGAACCGAACCCCGCCGCCAGGAGCGGCTCGATCAACTTCCGTTCGTCATCCGTCGCTCCGGGACCAGGCTTGCCCTCAGCCGCGGCTGTAGGTGAGGAACGCCGCCCCGCTCTCCAGGACGACGTGGTCCGTCAGGTTCCAGGTGCGCGGCTCGAACGCGGCTGTGCGGCCGAAGAGGGGGATCCCGGTGCCGATCGTCAACGGGCCCAGTTTGACGATCAGCCGGTCGATCTCGGTGTACAGGGCGCCGGCCAGTTCGCCCCCGCCGATCAGCCAGAGGTCCTTGCCGTCCTCCTGCTTCAGCTCCCGTACCTTCGCCACCGGGTCGCTCGTGACCAGTTCCACGGCCGGGTCGGGGCTTTCGGTCAGCGTGGTGGAGAACACCAGGTGTCTCAGGTGCGGGTAGGCGTCCGTGAATCCGGCTTCGAGGCCGATCTCATACGTTTTGCGCCCCTCGAGGACGGTGTCGAAGTGTGTGCCCTCCGCAGTGACGGACAGCGCCTTCCTGGCCGGGTCGGGCAGGGTCTCGGGGTACTCCGCGGCCAGATACTGCACATAGTCGCCGGGGATCGGCCAGAAGCCGTCAGGTCCTGTGGGGTCGGCGCCGTCGGGGCCGGCGATGAAGCCGTCGAGGGTCGCGGCGATGTAGTAAACGAGCTTGCGCACGGGGTTCCTTGTCGATCGGGCGGCGGATGGTGAGATGGGGCGGATCGGGCGACAGCCCGAGATCCTTTGTGCCGGGACGGTGTCAGCCGTGATCGCGAGCAGCCCACTCGACGAACTGGACGATCACTCCGTTGGGGTCGGTGACCTGGAAGAGGCGCTCCCCGCACGGTTCCTGGCGCAATGGCATGGTGACCCGAACTCCCGCCGCGCGCAGCCGTTTTTCCTGCTCCTGCAGGCCGGAGGCGACGGTGAAGGCCGAAATCAGACCACTGACACGCTGATCACGCTGCTCGGGCGGCAGCACCTCGATGCCCGCATGATCACCGACAGCCCCACGTCGAGCACCTGTGTGCGCGGCCTGCACGACCAGCGCGCACACCACCTGGCTCGGGCACCGGCCGAGGCCACCGGCGCCCGAACCGACGACATCACCGTCCGGACCGTCGCCGAACTGCTGGGCACCGTTCACCGCATGCTGTTCCACCGCACCCAGGAGCTCACTCTCGCCGGACTCCCGAACGAACGGATCGCCCGGACCGTCACCGCCGAAGCCGATCAGGCCCTCGACCTGCTGGAACCCGCCCTGTCCGACTACGCCACCGCCTGAGACGGCCTTCCTCTCGGTGGCCGCCGCCCCCGTCCGAGGCGGGGCGTGGAGCCGGATGGTGCCGGTCGGCCTGTGGGAGATCCCGGGCGCCCGCCGGGCGGGCGGACTCAGGACAGGCCCTCGTCCTCCCCCGGCTCCCAGTCCAGCAGCCGTACCTTCGCCACCGTCCGGACGTGGCGGCGCATGGCCGTGGCCGCCTGGCGGGGCTGCCCGGCGGCGATCGCGTCGAGGATCGCCCGGTGCTGGGAGAGGGAACGGGAAGGGCGGCCGGGCTGACGCAGCGACTCGGTGCGGCTCTCGGCGATCTGCTCGGCGATGGAGCGCATGAACTCCGCGAGCAGACTGCTGTGGGCCGCCGCCGTCACGGCCGCGTGGAACAGCCGGTCGCCCTCGACGCCGTGGCCGCCCGCCGCGATCTCCTCGGTCATCAGGGCGAGCGCCGAGCGCATCGCCGCCAGGTCGTCCTCCGTGCGCCGCTCGGCGGCCAGTTCCGCGAGCTTCGTCTCCAGCGCCTCCCGGGCCTCCAGGACGTCGGGCAGGCGCCGGCGGCGTTCGACCATCCGCTCGACCGGTTCGGTGTCCAGGCTGTCCCGCACGAGGTAGGTGCCCCCGCCGTGCCGGGCCTCCACCAGGCCCTGGACCTCCAGCACCACGATCGCCTGCTTCACCGAGGCCCGGCTCACACCGAGCCGCTGGGCCAGATCCCGCTCGGGCGGCAGCCGGTCACCGGCGCGCAGACCGCCTTCGGCGACGTACTGGCGCAGCCGCTCCAGCACCTGTTCGTAGAGGCGCTGTTTCGTCATGGGGCGCAGGGCGTCGGTCACGGGCTCCCCCTCTCGCCGGGAGCGTAACACCGGATCTTCACAGTGGCGGAGTGGCGGAGTGGCTGAGCCAATTCTTGCGTACCCCCTTGACGGGCGCCCGTGCCGCGCCCACGCTGTTCGACCAACGCACCTCAAGTGGCTCAGCCACTCGTCCACTGAGGTGCTCCCAGCCACTCCGGGGTCCAACGACGGGAGCCCGTATGTCCCCCGAACTCATCTCGATCCTCGTCCTCGTCGTGGTGTTCGTCATCGCCACCACCCGTTCCGTCAACATGGGGGCGCTCGCCTTCGCCGCCGCCTTCGCGGTCGGCGGGCTCGTCGCGAACCTCGACGCGGACGGCATCTTCGCCGGGTTCCCCGGCGATCTGTTCGTCGTCCTGGTCGGCGTCACGTACCTCTTCGCGATCGCCCGCGCCAACGGCACCACCGACTGGCTGGTGCACGCCGCCGTCCGGCTCGTCCGGGGGCGGGTGGCGCTGATCCCCTGGGTCATGTTCGCCCTGACCGGGGCGCTCACGGCCATCGGCGCGGTCAGCCCGGCCGCCGTCGCGATCGTCGCCCCGATCGCGCTGAGCTTCGCCGCCCGCTACGGCATCAGCCCGCTCCTGATGGGCGCGATGGTCGTCCACGGCGCCCAGGCCGGCGGCTTCTCCCCGATCAGCATCTACGGCTCGATCGTCAACGGCATCGTCGAACGCGAGAAGCTCCCTGGCGACGAGGTCGTCCTGTTCCTGGCGTCCCTCGCGGCGAACCTGGTGATCGCGGGCGTGGTGTTCGTCGTCTGCGGCGGGCTGAAGCTGTGGGCCCGTGGAGCGGTGGAGGAGCCCGGCACCGGCGGCGACGACGGTGCGGAAGGGCCGGGCACCGCGGGCGGCACCGGCGGAACCCTGCCCTCCTCCGGTACGACCGGCGGGGCCCTGCCCTCCCCCGGCGGCACCGCGACCGCCACCGCGGTGCCGACGCAGTCGACGGCACCCGACACCACCCGCCTCACCCCGGCCCGCATCGCCACCCTCGTCTCCCTGCTGGCCCTGGTCGTCGCCGTCCTCGTCCTCGACCTGGACGCGGGGCTCACCGCCATCACCCTCGCGGTGCTCCTGAGCACGCTGTGGCCCGAGGACAGCCGCCAGGCGACCGGCCAGATCGCCTGGCCCACCGTCCTGCTGATCTGCGGCGTCCTCACCTATGTGGGCGTCCTGGACGAGATGGGCACCATCACGTGGGCCGGCGAGGGCGTGGGCGGCATCGGCGTCCCCCTCCTCGCGGCCGTGCTGCTCTGCTACATCGGGGCCCTGGTCTCGGCGTTCGCCTCGTCCGTGGGGATCATGGGCGCACTGATCCCGCTGGCCGTGCCGTTCCTGGAGCGGGGCGAGATCGGCGCGATCGGCATGGTCGCCGCGCTCGCCGTCTCCGCGACGGTCGTCGACGTCAGCCCGTTCTCCACCAACGGCGCACTCGTCCTCGCCGCCGCACCGGACGTCGACCGCGAGCGTTTCTTCCGCCAGTTGATGGTGTACGGGGGGATCGTGGTCGCGGTCGTCCCCGCGGCCGCGTGGCTGGTGATGGTCGTCCCCGGCTGGGGATAGCCCACCCACCGACCAGTGGAGCAGGCAAACAGCTAAGGAGATGTGACGCGTGACCTCCCTCTTCCCGGCCCTGACCGGCGGCTTCGCCGACCGGCCCGCCCTGCGGTTCGGCGAGCGCTCACTGACGTACGGAGAACTCGCCGCCGCGGCCGGTGCGACGGCCGCACGCATCGGGGACGCCCGCCGGGTCGCCGTCTGGGCGACGCCCACGATGGAGACGGCCGTCGCCGTCGTCGCCGCGCTGCTGGCGGGCGTGCCCGCCGTGCCGCTCAACCCCAAGTCCGGCGGGAAGGAACTCGGGCACATCCTGACCGACAGTGCCCCCGGCCTGGTGCTGACGGCACCCGACGACCAACTCCCCGAGCCCGTACGGGCCCTGCCCCGTCTCGACGTCGACGTGCACGGCACCGGCGCCGCCCCCGTGGAGCCCGCCGACGACAGCGCCCCGGCCCTGATCGTCTACACCTCCGGCACCACCGGCCCGCCCAAGGGCGCCGTCGTGCCCCGCAGGGCCGTCGCGAGCACCCTGGACGCCCTGGCCGACGCCTGGCAGTGGACCGGCGACGACGTGCTCGTCCACGGACTGCCGCTGTTCCACGTGCACGGCCTGGTCCTGGGCACCCTCGGCCCGCTGCGGCGCGGCGGGTCGGTGCGGCACCTGGGCCGCTTCAGCACCCAGGGCGTCGCCCGCGAGCTGAACGGCGGCGCGACCATGCTGTTCGGCGTCCCGACGATGTACCACCGGATCGCCGAGGCCGTGACGAGCGACCCGGAACTGGTGAAGGCGCTGACCGGGGCGCGGCTGCTGGTCTCCGGCTCCGCGGCGCTGCCCGTGCACGACCACGGCCGGATCGCGACCGCGACCGGGCGGCGGGTGATCGAGCGGTACGGCATGACGGAGACACTGATGAACACCAGCGTCCGCGCCGACGGCGAGGCCCGCCCCGGCACGGTCGGCGTGCCGCTGCCGGGTGTGGAGCTGCGGCTGGTCGAGGAGGACGGTTCGGAGGTCGCCGCGTACGACGGGGAGACGGTGGGCGAGATCCAGGTGCGCGGGCCGAACCTGTTCACCGAGTACCTCAACCGTCCCGACGCCACCGCCGCCGCCTTCACCGCCGACGGCTTCTTCCGCACCGGCGACATGGCGGTGCGCGACCCCGACGGCTACGTCCGGATCGTCGGCCGCAAGGCCACCGACCTGATCAAGAGCGGCGGTTACAAGATCGGGGCGGGTGAGATCGAGAACGCGCTCCTCGAACACCCCGGGGTGCGCGAGGCCGCCGTCACCGGGGAGCCGGACGCCGATCTCGGCGAGCGGATCGTGGCGTGGATCGTCCCGGCGGATCCCCAGTCGCCGCCCGCGCTTGAGGAGTTGGCCGACCATGTGGCGCTGCGGCTCGCCCCGCACAAGCGGCCCCGGGTCGTGCACCACCTCGACGCGCTGCCCCGCAACGACATGGGGAAGATCATGAAGCGGGCGCTGGCCCATGGCTGAGCGTCTCTCCGCCCGCGAGGCGCTCACCGTCCTCGCCGACGACGCCACCTTCGCCGAGCTCCCCGTCCCCGCACGGAGGCCGAAGCACGACGGCCCGCTCGGCTGGCCGGGCTACGACGCCTCCCGCGCCCGGGCCGCCGAACGCACCGGCGAGCAGGAGTCCGTGGTGTGCGGCACCGCCCGCGTCGGCGGCACC
This sequence comes from Streptomyces sp. NPDC012474, assembly GCF_042955185.1. Classification (NCBI taxonomy): domain Bacteria; kingdom Bacillati; phylum Actinomycetota; class Actinomycetes; order Kitasatosporales; family Streptomycetaceae; genus Streptomyces; species Streptomyces sp. NPDC012474. The sequence continues at coordinate 698,754 of NZ_JBIBEP010000001.1, read as the reverse complement.
CGGGCCGTGCTGATCGCGTTCGAGTTCGGGTTCCTCGGCGGCTCCCTGGGCGAGGGCACCGGCGACCGGCTGGAGGCGGCGTACGCGTTCGCCCGCGAACGCCGCTTCCCGGTCGTGCCGCTGGTGGCGACGGGCGGCAGCCGGATGCAGGAGGGCATGCTCGCACTGACCCAGCTCCAGCGGGTGGCCCGCCAGTCGGCGCTCACCCGGGAGGCCGGCCTCGCGCAGGTCGCGGTCCTGCGCGACCCGACGACCGGGGGCGGCTGGGCCACCCTGGGCGCGGGCGCCGACGTGGTGCTCGCGCTGCCCGGCGCCCAGGTCGGCTTCGCCGGTTCCCGGGTGCGGCCGGCGGACGCGGACCCTGCGGCGTACACCGCGGAGGCGCAGTTCGCGGCGGGGGCGGCGGACGCGGTCGTCGGGCCGGAGGAACTGCGTGAGACGCTCGGGCGGTGGCTGCGGCTGCTGACGTGTCCGTCCACCACGCCCGCCCCGCCCCCCGGACCGCTCGGCGAGTCCGCGGTTCTGCCCGCCACCGGCTGGGACGCCGTCCGCCGCGCCCGTTCCCCTCAACGGCCGCGCGCCGCAGCCTACTTGGACGCCTACTTCACCGATCGGGCCGCGATCAGCGGCGACCGCTGCGGCGGCACCGACCCGGACGGCATGCTGTGCGGCTTCGGCACGCACGAGGGCCGCACGGTGGCCTACGCCGCGCAGACCGGGACGGCCACCCGCCCCGCCGGATACCGCACCGCCGCCCGGCTGATCCGTCTCGCGGACCGGCTCGGCATCCCGGTGCTGACCCTCGTGGACACCCCGGGCGCGGCCAACGACGCGGAGGCGGAGCGGCAGGGGGCGGGGGCGGCGATCGCCGACCTGTTCGCCGCGGTCGCGGGCGCCCGCACCCCGGTGACCACGCTGGTGATCGGCGAGGGCGGCTCCGGCGGCGCCCTGGCCCTGGCCGCCCCCGGCAACACCTGGGCCACACCGGACAGTTACTTCTCGGTGATCGCGCCGGAACTCGCGGCGGCCATCCTCAAACGGCCCCCGCGCGAGGTGGAGGCGACGGCGGACCAGCTCCGCATCCGGCCGCAGGATCTGGTGGAGCTGGGGGTGATCCGGGGGACCGTCGGTGGGTGAGTTCGGTGAATGCCCCCTGCGTCATCAAGTACCTTCCGTCACAATGGTGCTGCCCAGCGCAATCGAACGACGGGGGTGTCGTGGACGGGTTGGTCGAGTTCAGAACCGGTGACGGGGCCGTGGTCGCGGTCGAGGCGGTGGAGGAGCGGTCCGGTTCCCGCCTGGTCTCCCGCGGCGACGGCACGGTCCAGGCGGCCCGCACCTTCGAGGGCGCCCTGGACGGGGTGCGGGCGGCGGCCGAGTCCGCGCTGCGCGTCTTCCGGGACGGCTCGCTGAAGCCCGACGGCGTGGAGATCGAGTTCGGGGTGAAACTGGCCGCCGAGACAGGCGCGTTCATCGCCAAGGGCACCGCCGAGGGCCATCTGGTGGTCAGACTGACCTGGTCCCCGCCCATGCCGGCGGTCCCGCCCACGCCCGGGGTCCCGGCCACGTCCGAGGTCCCGCCCACGCCCGGGGTCCCGCCCACGCCGGCAGTCCCGTCAATGCCCGAGGTCCCGCCCACGCCCGGGGTCCCGCCCACGCCGGCAGTCCCGTCAATGCCCGGGGTCCCGCCCACGCCGGCAGTCCCGTCAATGCCCGGGGTCCCGCCCACGCCGGAGGCCGGCGCGGCATCATGAACAGCGCCGAGTGGCACGCCCGGATCGAGTTACGGGGCCGGGTGGCCGGAGCGGGTTTCCTCATCACCCCGAGCACGGTACTGACGTGTGCTCATGTCGTGGGCGACGGCGAGGAGCTGACGGTGACCTTCACCGAGCGGCCCGGCACGCCGGCCGTTGCCGCCCGGGTCGTCGCGGACGGCGGCTGGACCGGAGGCGTCACCGACCCGGGCGACCTGGCCGTGCTGGAGCTCGACCGGGAGGTGCCGGTCGCCCCGGCCGCGCTGGCCCCGGCCGACGCGGCGCACGGCACGACGGACCGCAAGCTCGTCGTCTACGGCTTCCCGCGCGGTTTCGACGAGGGCACCCTCACCGAATGCCGCGTCACCGCATCGCAGTTGATCCGGCGGGAGTGGCTCCAGCTGGAGGCCTGGCACCAGGGCGGCCAGCCCCTGGCCCCCGGCTTCAGCGGGGCCGCCGTCACCCTGGCCGACACCGGCGAGGTCGTCGGCATGGTCACGGCGGACTCCGGCAGCGGAGAGGTGCGCACCGGCCGGATGATGCCCACCGAGGTCATGGCCCGCTACTGGCCACAGCTGCGGAGCCTGGTCCCGACCTCCGACCACACCAGCGCCGACCGGGCCCGGCTGCGCGCCCTGGTCGAGAAGGCGGCCCGCGCGGGCGTCGACTGCGACCCGGTGCGGCTGTACACGGCGGCGGCCGACCCGTTCGATCCCCCGCCGCCCGAGGAGGGGTTCGACTCGCTGTGGTCCGCGGCCCTGTTCGTGCTGTGCGAACTCGACGGCCCGGGCGCCGCACGGACCGTCGCCCGGTTCGCCGACCGGCTCCAGGACCTGCTGCGCGCCCCGGCCGTGGAACCGTCGGCTCCGGACTGGTCGCCGATCCTCGTCGAGCTCGGGCACAGCGGAGCGGGCGACGGCCTGGTCCGGGTGGAGGTGTCCGCCTACAGCGAGGGGCGGCGCCATCCGGTCGGCTCCGGCACGGTCGAGCGGCACCGGCTGCACGCGTACGTGCAGGAGGGAATCGAGGCGGCCTTCCGGTATCTGACGCCCGGAGCGGACGAACTGGTCGCGTTCGCGCTGCCCCGGGACTGGCTGGACTTGCCGGTCGACCGCTGGGAGAGCGCCCCGGACGACGACACACCGCTCGGCTGCGTCTACCCGCTGGTCGTCACCGACCACGCCCGCCGCAAGGCCAGCACAAGGCACGTGCTGACCCGGACGTGGAAGCGCCTGGACTCCTGGCCGGGCGCGCGGATGCACCGGGTGGAGTGCGGCGTGCCGGAGGAGCCCGGGCGGCTGCGGTTGCGGCTGCGGCAGCGCGACGCCTGCCTCGCCGGGTTCGGCACCGCCCCGGCCGCCGCCCGCACCCGGCCCCACTTCGACACCTCGCTCGCCGCACCCGCCCCGGTGATCATGTGGTCGCGGGGCGGTTGCGGCTCCGGGCAGGAGGAGTGCGCGGGAGCGGACGGCTGCACCGGCAAGGCGTTCCTCGACGCGCTCGACGCTCACGTCATGGCCGTACCGCCCGCCGAACTCCCGCGCCAGGTCCTCGCGCTGCGCGAGGAGGCGCACGCCGAGGAGGACCACTGGGCCCGCGGCATCCAGCTGCTCTGGGACGACCCGCGGGTCTTCGCCGACCCGCACGCCGTCGCCGCCGCGCACGCGAGGTCGCCGGTGTCCTGACCCGCCCCCGCACGCGACGCGCCTGCCCCGCCCGCCTGCCACTCCCCCGAGAAGCACCCGCACGAAAACGGAGAGCGAGACCACTCCCCATGCCGCACTGGTCCGTCTACACCGGCCGGAACGAGCCGCACGACGGCATCGACGACCTGCCCGCCCCGCCGCCCTGGCGTGCCTTCGACGGCGGGCCGGCCCTGCCGCCGCCGCACGACGGCGACGACGCGACGGCCGTCTCCCCCGACCGCGTGCACCGGGCGAAGTCGTACGTCGCCACCGAGGAGAGCGTCCGGCTCGTCAACGCCGCGCTCTGTCTGCGCCGCCCCCTGCTCGTCACCGGCCCGCCCGGCACCGGCAAGTCGTCCCTCGCCTACGCGGTGGCGCGCGAGCTGCGGCTCGGCCCGGTGCTGCGCTGGAACATCACCAGCCGCAGCTCGCTGGCCGACGGCCTCTACCAGTACGACCCGCTGTCCCGGCTGTACGCGGCGCGGGAGGAACGGGGTGGTGTCGAGGACCACCTGCGTCTCGGCCCGCTCGGCACGGCCCTGCTCCCCTACGGCCGGCCCCGCGCCCTGCTCGTCGACGAGATCGACAAGAGCGACCTCGACCTGCCGAACGACCTGCTGAACGTCCTGGAGGAGGGCCAGTACGAGATCCCTGAACTGGTGCGTGCCGCCCGGCACTCCGACGACGGCGCGGCCGAGGTGCTCGCCGACGGCACGGACACCCCGGTGGCCGTCCGCCGCGGCCGGGTCCGCTGCCGGGCCTTTCCGTTCGTCGTGCTGACCAGCAACGGTGAGCGCGAGTTCCCGCCCGCCTTCCTGCGCCGCTGCGTCCGGCTGAAGCTGCGCCGCCCCGGCCGGGACCAGCTCACCCATATCGTCCGGGCCCATCTGGCCACGCCGAACGGGGACGCGGACCGTCTGATCACCCGCTTCCTGGAGCGGGCCTCCGGCGGCGAGCTGGCCACCGACCAGTTGCTGAACGCCCTCTACCTCACGGGAGTGGCGGGCCTGGACGTCGAGTCCCGCGACGACCTCGCCGAGCAGTTGATGCCGTACCTCAGCGCGGCGGCCGACGGCGATGGCTTCTGAGGCCGCACCCGGGCCGTCCCCGGTCGCCCGGCTGCAGGCGGCCCTGTCGGCGGCGGGCACCGCGCCGACCCCGCGGGAGATCGCCGAACTGCTGTGGCTGGCCGGACAGTTGGAGCCTCCGCCCGGCGAGCCCGAGACCGGCCGGCCGACCGCTCCCGAGGCTCCCGTCGTCGGGGCGGCGGCTCCCGGCCCGGAGGGGCCGGCCCCCGCCGCCCCCGAACCACCGCAGTCCGCCGAGCCCCCCGCCCCGGCCGGCCCGGACCGCGTCCCGCTCCGCCTCCCCGCTCCCCGCTCCCCGGACGGCCCCGGCCACCACTCCGGCGGCGGATCGCCCCTCCTCGCGCCCGCGCCCCCGATGCTGCCCCACCCCCTCGCGCTCCAGCGCGCCCTGCGCCCGCTCCAGCGCAAGGTGCCCTCCCCGCATCTGCGCCTGCTCGACGAACGGGCGACGGCCGACCGGATCGCGCGGCTCGGCGCCCACCCGGACGTGTGGTTCCCCGTGCTGCGGCCGGCGCCCGACCGCTGGCTGCGCCTGAACCTGGTGTACGACACCGGCCCCACCATGCCGGTCTGGCGCCCCCTGGTGAGCGAACTGCACACGGCACTCGCCCAGTCGGGCATCTTCCGCGCGGTCGGCCTGCACCCGGCCACGCCCGACGGCCGGGCCCGCCAGGTTCCCGTCCTCGACGACGGCCGCACGGTCACCCTCGTCATCAGCGACTGCATGGGCCCACAGTGGCGCCCCGGCGAGGCGGGCGAGCGCTGGTACCGCACCCTGCGGCGGTGGGCCCGCCACATGCCGCTCGCCGTGGTCCAGCCGCTCCCCGAACACCTGTGGCCCACCACGGCGTTGCCCGCCGTGCCGGGCCTGCTGACGGCCCCGGGCCCGGCGGCCCCCTCGGCGGCCCTCGCGTTCAGCCCGTACGACGCGTCACCACCGCCGGACCGGGCCCTGCCGTTGCCGGTCCTGGAACCGGGCGCCCCCTGGCTAGCCCACTGGGCGGCCCTGCTCGCCGACCCGGGCGGCGCCCGGGCACCGGGCGCCGTGGCCTGGCTGCCGCCCGCACCCGCACCTCCCGCCGAGCCCACGCCCGACATCACCACCTCCTCCGCCGAGGACCTGGTCCTGCGCTTCCGCGCGACCGCGTCCCCGGAGGCCTTCCGCCTCGCCGGGCATCTCGCGCTGGCGGTCCCCTCGGTCCCGGTGATGCGCCTCGTCCAGCGCACCCTGGAGCGCGACCCGCGCCCCCAGCACCTGGCCGAGGTCGTCCTCAGCGGCATGCTCACCGCCGCGCCCGGCCCGCCCGGCTCCTACGCGTTCCGGCCCGGCGTACGGGAGTTGCTGCTGCGTTCCCTGCCCCGCACGGCCCGCGGCCGGACCCGGGAGTTCCTCGAACGGGTCGGGGGGCTGATCGACGAACGGGCGGGGCTGGCGGCCGGGGAGTTCCGGGCCGAGACGGACGGCGGGAAGGGTGGTGCGGGTCCGGCGTTCGCGACGGTCAGCGAGGAGACCGTGCGGCGGCTGGGCGGAGAGGTGCTGTTCGCGGGGCGGTACCGGCTGGGGGCGCGGCGCGGGTGGAACGGGCGGGTGTCCAGGGCCGTGGACACCCGCACGGACCGGCAGGTGATCGTGCGCCGGTACCGTGAGCAGCCCGCCCCGCAGGAACGGTTCCTGAGCGAGGCCCGGGCACTGGCCCGGGTCGACGATCCGCATGTGGTGAAGGTGCTCGACTTCGGGGTGGAGGGCGACGCTCCCTACCTGGTGACGGAGTTCGTGGACGGCCTGACGGTTGCCGAAGTGCTCTCGGGCATCACCTTCCCGGCCTTCGTCCGCCTGGTGTGCCAGGGCATGGCAGGGCTGGAGGCCCTGCACGCGCGGGGTCTGGTGCGCGGGGAGCGCGGGCCGGCCGGCCTGCTGCTGCGCCCCGACGGCACGGTGCTGCTGAGCCGCGTCGCCCTGGGTGAGGAGTCCCGGGACAAGACCCCCGAGGCGGACGTCGCGGAGTTCCGGTGGCTGCTCAAGCAGGTCGCCGGCGAGGTGCCCGCCGAGCACCGGGAACTGCTCGATCTGATCGACCGGCACGCCCTGCGGGAAGCCGCCGCCTACGCCGCCCGCCTGCCCGTCGAGTGGCCACCGCCGCGCTCCTTCACCCTGCTCGGTCCCCTGCGCGTCAGCGCCGGCACGGAGCCCGTGGAAGCGCCCTCCGCGCAGGCGCAGGCGTTGCTGTGCATGCTGCTCCTGCGGCCCGGCCGGCGCGTGCCCCACACGGAGCTGGCCCGCGGGCTGTGGGAGGAACCCCTGCCGGAGAGCGAGGCCGCACACCGCCTCGACGCCCTGGCGGCTGAGGTCCGGCAGGTTCTGCCGGACGGCGGCCTCGTCGCCTTCTCGCACGCGTACGCCCTGCACGTGCCCGACGCGTACGTCGACGTGCCGCTCTGCGAGCGGCTCGCCGCGGGTGACCCCGGCGACCGCCGGCGCGCCCTCGGCCTCTGGTACGGCGACCCCCTCGACGGCGTCCCGGGCCCGGCCGCCGCGGCCACCCGGGAGCGTCTGCGCGCCCTCAAGGCGGATCTGGAGTCCGGGCCGGAGACGGCCGCCCCCACGATCCTCTTCGAGGCCGACGACCTCACCGGCCACCCCGAGGCCCGCATCACCCTCGAATACGCGGTGCACGAGATGCTCAGCCGCGGGGCGCTCGCCCCCCACCAGTTCGACGTGCGCGTCCGCGGCGGCGGCTACGACGTCCACACCGGACCGGGTACCTACCTCCTCCCCGTCCTGGCCGCGGTTCTGCGCGGTCTGCCCGAGGTCCTCACCGGGCTCGTGGAGCCGCCGCCCCTGACCGTCACGTTCTGGGACCGGCCGGTCCCGCCGCCCGAGCCGCCGCGCGTGCCCGCCGGCATCCAGGTGATCGTCTCCCCGGACCTCTACGAGCAGTTCGCGGCCAGCTCGGCCGCCCAGGGCCCCCAGCGCTTCCAGCCCCTGTTCCAGGACGGCGCCACGGACACTCCGCCGGTCGCCTGGTACTGCCCGCTGTCCCCCGCCGCGGCGCCGCAGCCCGGGGCCCGCGACCTGGTGCAGGGCCCCTTCATCACCCGCGACCTGCGCCGGCTCGGCATACCGGCGCCGGGCCGCACGGCCGTCGTCCACACCCGGCCCGACGGCCCGCTGACCCTCCTCAATCCGGCCCGGCCGCACGGCGACCGGCCGCCGGGGCTCGTGACGTACTACGAGGTGGACCTCACCACGCACCAGTCCCACCACCGGGTCTCCCTGCCCAGTTCGGGCAAGGGCGTCTTCGCCGCCGCCGTCGAGCTGTCCTGGCACGTGGAGGACCCGGTCGCGTTCGTGCGGGCCGAGACCGGCCGGGTGTCCGAGCTGCTGCTCGACCACCTGCTGGAGGAGGCGGCCCGCATCACCCGACGGCATCCGCTGCGCCGGGCCGGTGCCGCCCAGCGCGCGGTCGACGCCGGGCTGCGCGGCTGGCCGGTGCCCGGGCTGGCGGTGACGGCGTCGGTGCAGCTCGGCCCGGAGGGCGCGGCCCTGCCCGCACCGCAGGGGGCCGCTCCCGCGCGGCGCCCGCTGCCGCAGCTGCTGGGCGAGGCCGAGACCGTCCTGGTCGGGTTCGACGGTCCGATGGCCCGACTGTTCTCGGCGAGCACCGCCCGCGAGGCCGTGCTCGGCCTGCTCGCCCTCGTCGACGAGCACCGCGCCCAGCGGCACGCCCTGCCCGGCGCGGCACGGGAGGCGTTCGCCCATCCGCTGGACGTGCTCCGGGCCTTCGCGGGCGACCCGCTCGGGCCGCTGCTGCGGGAACGTCTGGACGGGCTCGAACTCCAGGCGGTGCCGCACGCACCGGCGACGCACAATTCGGCGCCGCTGGTCCGCGCCCTGCACGCCTCCGGCCGCCGCGTCTGCGTGATCACGGACGTCTGCGCCGAGGCCGTACCCCGCTATCTGCGGCCCTACGGAGCCCTGCCCCTGGCCGGCGTCCACGGACGCGCCGAGGATCTCGCTCTGCTCACCCCGCACCCGGACTGCATGCTGCGCGCCCTCGAGGCCTGCGACGGGTCCGCGTCGACGGGGCTGGTGATCGGTTCCACGGTCGCCGAGCTGGCCGCCGCCCAGCGGGCCGGGCTCCGCTTCGTCGGCCTCGCCCGCAACACCACCACCGACCGGCAGCTGCGCGAGGCCGGCTGCGAGACCACGGTGACGTCTCTGGCCCCGCTGCTGGAAGCCGCGCTCTCCCTGTGACCGGAAGCCGAACCCCCCGTTCGGCGGCGCCCCGCCCGGCCCCCCACGAAAGGCGGCCCGGCCCCCTCCCGCGCACGATGCGAGGGAGGCCCGCCGCCCGGCGGCCCCACGTCTGCGAGGCCCGCCACCTGGCGGCCTCCCACGGTCTGTGCTCTCGGGAGGACCTGCCATGACCGCCAGTCTGGAGCAGTTGCGCCGCTGCCACTTCGCCGTCGACCTGGGGGCGGCTCGCACCCGCGTCTACGTCAAGGGCGCCGGGCTCGTCGTCGACCAGCCGTCCGCCGCCGCCGTCAACACCCGCACCGGCGCGCTGATCGCGGTCGGTGAGCTCGCCGAGAAGATGACGGGCCGCACTCCGCACTACATCCGGGTGGTCCGGCCGGTCTCCGGCGGCACCGTCGTCGACATCGAGATGGCGCAACGCATGCTGCGGCACCTGCTCGGTGACAAGATGCGCCGTGCTCTGCGCCGCAAGCCGATCCTGCGTGCCGCGGCCTGCACCCCGCACGACGCCGACCCGCTGGCCCAGCGCGCCGCGATCGAGACGCTGGTCGGTCTCGGGGCCCGCAAGGTGGAGCTGGTCGACACGCTGATCGCCGCCGCCGTCGGCTGCGGACTGCCCGTGGAGCAGCCCGAAGCCACGATGATCATGGTGTGCGGGGCGGCGGCCACGCAGGTGGCCGTGCTGTCCCTCGGCTCGATCGTCACCGCCGAGCGCATGCCGGTGGGCGGCGAGGCCGTCGACCACGCGATCGTGCAGCACCTGCGCCACCAGCACGAGCTGATGCTGCCGAGCCAGTCGGTGCGGCCCCTGCAGCTGGCCCTGTCGGGCAACGGCCTCACCGCGCAGGGCCCGGCCTCCACGGAGATCCACGGCCGGGACGTCGCCACGGGCCTGGCCCGTACCGTCCAGGTCGACACCGCGGCCGTCCGGGACGCCATCCAGACGCCGCTCACCGCGATCCTCGACGGCATCGGCAAGGTGCTGCGGGCCTGCCCGCCCGACCTGGTGGCCGACCTGGCCGACCGGGGGATCATGATGGTCGGCGGCAGTGCCCTGCTGCCGGGCCTGGACCAGATGCTGCGGCAGGCGACCGGCATGCCGGTGCACATCGCCGAGCGTCCGGACGTGTGCGCCGTGCAGGGTCTCGGCGCGATGCTGGAGGGCAGGATCGCGCCGCTCGCGCTGGACCCGCTGGGTACCTGAGCGCCGGCCGCCGGGTCAGCGGGCGAACCAGCAGCGCACGGTCGTCCCGCTGTCGCTCCGGTGCAGCCGCACCAGGTCTGCGATCAGATTGACCAGCAGGACCCCGCGCCCGCCGCGCTGGTCGCGGGGCACGGGCCGGCGTCCGGCCAGGACGTCCCCGAGGTGCCCGTCGTCGCGGACCTCGCACACCACGTACCCGTCCTCGGCCCACACCCGCAGCACTCCCGAACCACCGCCGTGCACCACGCTGTTGGTGGTCAGCTCGGCCGTGGCGAGGGCCAGGTCGTCCAGCTTCACACCGACGAGGCCGAGCCGCGCGCCCTCCCCGACGGCCACGTGCCGGGCGTGCGGCAGGGAGTCGGAGTCGAAGGCGAACGTCAGTGCCTCCCGCACGGGCGGCAGCGGCACGTTGTAGCGGCTCACGACGTCCTCGGGGGCGTACGCGTCGCTGTCGCGCTCCGCCCGGGAGCCGGGGTGGATGACGGTGGGGTGGGTGGCGTAGGCGTCGGCGACGACGTGCTCGGGCAGCCGCGCGACGTCGTACGGGCACAGGATCGTCGCCGTACGCCCCCGGAAGGCGGCGTTGATGAGCGCCTCGTGCTGGGCGCAGGCGGGGTACTCGGCATCGGAGCGGCCGGCCCAGACGGGCTCGCCGATGATGCGCACCCGCCGGCCGGCCGGCTGGGCGTCGGCGAAGGCGCGCAGCACGCCGGGGATGATCCGCCCGGGGTTGCGGCCGGCCTCGCGCATGTCCAGGAGCCGCACGGCGGCGGCGTCATCGCCCAGCGCGTCCCGGATCAGGACGAGGTTCTTGCCGGGCACGGCGACGGCCACCGGCTCCCCGGCCTCCAGCCCCTCGCGTACGAAGGGCAGGGTGCCGTCGACGTAGTCCTGCTCGTCCCGGTAGAAGAACGCGGGGTGGACGAAGGGATCGAGGGGCCCGAAGGGCTCGGTGACGGCGGTGGTCATGATGCCGACACCTCGATTCCCCTCTGGCCGGGCCACAGCAGGTCCAGCGTGCGCCGCAGGGCGGGCGGGGGCCGGTTCACCACGAACCGCCGGCCGTCGCCGAGCTGTCCGGCGGCGGCCGCGAGCGCGCCGGCGCCCGCGACGTCGACGAACGTCACGCCGGACAGTTCGAGGTAGTACACGTCCTCATCCTCACGGACAGCCTGTTCCAGTACGCCTTCCCAGATCGCACGTGTCGTCAGGCCGACCTCACCGGCCGCCCGGACGCCCTGCCGCCCGGCCAGCGGGAACACCGCCAGGCCCGGCACAGGGTCGCGAGGGCCGTTCGCCGACAGCTGCTGCCGAGTGTTCAAGCCCCTCTCCCCACGCTTCTGGACCACAGCGCTCTTACCCGTCCGGGAGAGGCTCATTCCCCCGGAACGTGTGTAGTACGCCGTACGGCGGGCAGGCGCACCCTCACACCGACGTCCACGGGGGCGAGTGACGTTGTGCAGTCCGACGAGACGAACACGACCGACGAGGACCGACAAGGCGGTGACATGACCTCAGCGGCATCACCACATCTCACAGGAGGGCTGGACACCCTGGTCATCCCTGGCCGCGTCGACGCGGACCGCGCCGAGCTCACCCCCCGGGGTGAGCTCGTCCACGGCTGCGCGGACATCCTGGCGAGAACCCTGGCCGGCCTGCCGGCCACTGTCGTCCGGGTCGACCTGGACATGGGGGGCGTGCACTTCATGGACACGGCCGGTCTGCAGTTCCTGGACGTGCTGGCGGACCACGGCCGGCGGCGGTCGCTGACGGTGACGGCGACGAACTGGAACGGCCAGCCGCGCCGGATCCTGGAACTGGCGGGCCTGAACACCACCGACCCGCTGGCCGGCCCGGACTCCACGAGCCCGGACTCCACGAGCTCGGACTCGGCGGGCCCGGACTCGGCGAGCCCGGACTCGGCAGGCCCGGACTCCGCGGTGTCGCCGGCCGCCCCGGCCTCCTCGGCGGTCGCCCTGGAACGCGCGGAATGCCTGCACGTCCTGCGGGAGGAGGTCGAGCAGCTCCGCCAGGCCATCGCCTCCCGCCCCGTGATCGACCAGGCCCGGGGCATCCTCATGGCCACCCACGGCTGCACCTCCGACGAGGCGTGGCACATCCTGCGGGAGACGTCCCAGCTGTCGAACACGAAGCTCCGGGATGTCGCGGCGGCGGTGACGGCGAGCGCTGAAGCGGACGGCCCGCCGCCGTCGGCCGAGCTGCGCACGGCGCTGAAGCGGGCTGTCGCCAGGCGCCGCCGGGGCTGAAACGGCCTGTCGCCAGGCGCTGCCGGAGCTGAGGAGCAGGCGGCCCGGGGTGCCGTGCGCAGGGCCGGTGCTCCCCGTCTCAGCGGGGTACCCGGCAGCCGACAGCCGCGCGAGGAGGTGCACGATGAGCGACCACACCCCGTCCCAGGCCGAAGGCGACCGCGACGACGAGCAGGACACGACCCCGCGTCCCACCCCGTCCCAGGCGGAGGGCGACCGTGACGACACGAGCCCCCAGGACGAAGGCGACGGCGACCGGACGGAGACCACCGGCGCGGAGGAAGCAACATAGAGTCGTCGCGACGGGGAACCCGTAACTCCCCCACGACATAAGGGAGTTGCCCGTGATCGTCGCCGTCGTCATCGCCGGATGCGTCCTCTTGGCCGTGCTCGCCTTCGTCGTCCCGCGCCTCTCGCGCCACCCCGAGCGCGGCACCCAGCGCTCGCTCGGCGCCGGCGCCCGGGCCGGCGGCAAGGCACCCGGAGTCCTGGGCAGGCTCTTCAGCAAGCCCTTCCACTCGAGTTCCCGTGCGGTGAGCCGCAGCGGCTCGGCCGGCCGCCGCACCCGCGGCCGCATGCCCTTCTGACCCACCGCGCCGTCGTGCCGCCCGGCATGCTGGCCCGGTACGCACGGCAGGCAGAAGGAGACCTTCTCGATGGGCACCGCAGTGCACGTCCCGCAGACGCGGGACATGATCGGGGAGGAACTCTCCGGGGACGAGGCGTTCACCGCGCTGCGGCGCTACGGAGGCCGCCGGCTGTTCCTCGACGCGTTCACCCGGTTCCGCTACGCCGACGGTTTCAGCAGCTCCCGCTCCCTCGCCTTCCAGGTGGTCCTGGGCATGGTGCCGTTCACCATCGCCCTGGTCGGCGTGGCCACCACCGTGCACACGGAGAGCGTGGGGCGGGTCATCGAACTCACCCTCGGCCGGATCGTGCCCGGCGCCAGCGCGGACCTGGTCGAGGAGGCCCTGGACGGCACCGCGCGCAGCGCCGGTTCGGGCGTCTGGGGCGCCGTCGCCATGTGGCTGGGCCTGGCCTTCGCCGTACTCAACCTGGCCTCGGCGATGGCCCAGATCGAGCGCGGCGCCAACCGCATCTACGGCATCGAGCGCGACCGGCCCTTCCTGGCCAAGTACGGCCGCTCGCTGCTCCTCGCCATGGCCGCGGGCATGCCGATGGTCCTGGGGTTCCTCGTGCTGGTGGCCGGTGACGCCGTGGGCAGCGCGATGGTGCAGTCCCTCGGCTGGTCCCGCACCTGGCTCGACTGGTGGGGCGCCCTCGACGTACCGCTGGGCGTGGTGCTGGCCTGGGTGGCCTCGTCGGCGATCTTCCGCTGGGCGCCCCGCCGGGACCAGCCGGGCTACACCTGGCTGGCGTTCGGCTCGGCGGTCCATCTGGTGCTGTGGATCACGGCGACCTGGCTGCTGGCGCTCTACGTCGCCGAGAGCGGCTCCTTCGGCGCCGTCTACGGCCCGCTGACCGCGTTCGTCGCCCTGCTGCTGTGGGCCAACCTGACCGGCGTCGCCCTGTTCCTCGGCATCGCCTTCGCCGCTCAGCTCGAAGCGGCCCGGGCCGGCATCACCGAGGCCGTGCGCCCCGACCCGGGACCGGGGCCGTGACGTGCTTCCCTGACGCGTACCGGGCCCCTGTGATCACCGCGCTGAACCAGGACGTATCGTCCTGGGTGTGACCGATGTGCCCCCCGCGACCACAGCACCGGCGGACCGAGAAGCGGCCCACGGGGCCCCCGGGCCGGTCGGACGCCCGGTGAACGGCGACGACCCGGTCCTGCGGGCGGCCTACCGACTGTGCCGGCGCCGGACGAAGGACCAGGACCCGGCGGAGTACGCGCTGATCCAGCTGGTGCCCGCAGCCCTGCGCCCGGCGCTCCACGCCCTGTGGGCCGCCGCCAGCGCCCTCGACGACCTCGGCGACGACCGCACCGCGCCCGCGGCCGAGCGGGCCGCCCGGGTCGAGGCCTGGATCACGGCCCTGCACCGCGAACTGCCCACCGGCTCCAGCCCGGACCCGGTCCGCCACGCCCTGGTGGACACCGCGAACCGCTGGCGCCTGGACCTGTCCGAGCTGCGGGACGCCATGGCGCAGGTCCAGGACGACACCCGCGGCAGGCACTTCGCCGACTGGGCGGAGTGGCGCGCCTGGGGCCGGGACAACCTCCTGCCCTGGTTCGGCCAGGTCCGCACGGTCTTCGACCGGGCCGGCGTCCCCGTGGCGCTGCGCCTGGACACCCGGGCGGCCTACGAGGAGTTCCTCGACGGCGTCCGGCTCACCGACATCCTCACCGACCTGGCCGCCGACCTCGCCCAGGGCGACCTCCTGCTGCCCGCCGAGGCCCTCGACCTCCACCCCGGGTCGGCGGACGATCTGGCCCAGCGCCGCTGGAGCCCCGCCGTCGCCGCCCTGGTCACGCATCTGACCGGCCTGGCCCGTCAGTGGGTGGCCCAGGAGTCCCTCACCCGCGGTATGCACCCGGGCCCCGCGACGGTCCTGGACACGATGGCCGCCCTGCTGCACGCACAGCTCGACGCCGTCGACGCGGCCGGCCCGGCGCTCCTGCGCTCCCCGCCCCGGCCGGCGCTCGGCACCCGGGCCCGCGTCCTCGCCCCCGCCCGGGCCCGTGCGGCCCTGGCCTGGAGCCTGACCCCGCTGACGGTGCCGCCACCGCAACACCCCGCCGCCCCCAGGCCACCGGCGCCCGCCCTGCCGGACCGCACCGGCACCTTGCTACGGCCGCCGCCCCATCCCAGTGGCGAGCGGCCCCCCGGGATCCCGCCGGGCGATCTGCCCGCCCACGTCGCTGTGATCATGGACGGCAACGGCCGCTGGGCCCAGCAGCGCGGCCTGCCCCGGCACGAGGGCCACCGCGCCGGCGCCGACGCCGTCCGCGAAGTGGTCCACGGCGCGCTGGACATCGGCCTGCGCCACCTGACGCTCTACACCTTCTCCACCGAGAACTGGCACCGCGACCCGGAGGAGGTCGACGCGATCCTCGACCTGCTGCACCGCGAACTGACCGAGAACCCCTTCCGCGACCTGGACGTCCGGCTGCGCTGGCACGGCCGCGCCGGCCGCCTGCCCCCCGACCTGGTCGACGTCCTCCACCTGCGCGAGCGCACCACCCGCGCCCGCACCGGCCTGACCGTGACGATGTGCATCGACTACGGCGGCCGGGACGAGCTCACCCGCACGGCCGCTGCCCTGGCCGGCCGGGCCCGGGCCGGCCGTCTGGAGCCCGGCCTGATCGCCGAGGACGACTTCGCACGGCACCTGCCCCTGGCGGACCTGCCGGACGTGGACCTGCTCTGGCGCACGGGCGGCGAACAGCGCGTCTCCAACTTCCTGCCCTGGCACACGGCCTACGCCGAGCTGCACTTCACCCCGGGCCTCTGGCCCGACACGGACCGCCGCGACCTCTGGCAGGCGATCACCGCCTACACCCACCGTCAACGCCACCACGGCGCGACCCCGGACCCGGCCCCCGTGAACGGACCGTCGACCGCCCGCTGTTCGACGGCTCCCGCCGGAGGGCCGGGCGGGTGAGCGGGCGGCTGCGGCATGGCGTGCTGGTGAGGGCTTCGTCGGCGGTCCGACGTGCCGACGCCGTGACGAAGTGGCTCAGTCGTGGGCGGAGTCGAGGTGCCGGCGGAGTGCCTTGTGCCGCAACGCGGTTCCGGAACCCGGTGTCCCCCTGGGCGTCCCCGGGCCGCAGTGGACCATGGTTTCGATTCCAGCGGCCAGAAGAGACGTTTCTGTAGACCAGAACGTTTCGTTGACTTGCTTTCGGTGGGGCGGGTGGGACTCGAACCCACGGCCGACGGATTATGAGTCCGCTGCTCTAACCGGCTGAGCTACCGCCCCATAGCGGCGTGTCGCGTACACGTGTGCGCGCCGTCTGCCGCAGCATAGCCGCTCATACGATCTCCTGCTTCGGCTGGGCGGCTTCGCACGGCCTACGTGACCTTGAGGACTGCGCCGGGTGCCGCGCGGTTCCCGGGACAGCGGATCGGACATGAAAAAGGACCCCTGAGAGGGGTCCTCGTTCAACCTGCTCCCCCGACTGGACTCGAACCAGTAACCTGCCGGTTAACAGCCGGCTGCTCTGCCAATTGAGCTACGGAGGACCGAGCTCCCCGGACTGGACTCGAACCAGTAACCTGCCGGTTAACAGCCGGCTGCTCTGCCAATTGAGCTACCGAGGAAGGTCTCGTTTCGCATCGAACGCACCTACCTGGGTATCCGCCAGGGGGCGCGCGTTCGCTGCGACACATACATTAGCGCAAGCAGGGGGGTGCTCCGCCAATCGGTACTCCCCGGCACCGACGCCGCACCGGAGACCTACGAAGGAAAGGGTGGCCGCCATGCGTTACCGGCTCACGTTCGTCGCCGGAGTCGTCCTGGGTTACGTGCTGGGCACGAGGGCCGGGCGCGAGCGCTACGAGCAGCTGAAGAAATCAGCCCGGCAGTTCGCTCAGAACCCCGCGGTCCGCAACACCGCCGAGACGGCGGCCCACCAGGGCCGTGAGTTCGCGGGCAAGGCGTACCACGTGGTGAGCGACAAGGTCGGCGACCGAGTCCCCGAGTCGGTGGCGGACCGGGTCCGTCACCTCCGCGACCGAGCCACCCACAACGGCGGCGAGGACGACTGGGGCACGACCAACACGTAACAGTTCGTGCTCGCGCCGGGTATGGCTACGTCCCTCAGGGGGCGCGGGACTGTATCGATATGCGGCTCCGCCACGTGGGCGCGACCAGCCACGACGTAGCCCCGCCCGCGCACCGGCGCCAAGATCCACGGCGCCCACGGCGCAACTCAAGCGGAGCGTACGGCAGAATTTTGGCCATGGGGATAGTCGCCGGGTTGGACAGTTCGCCCGATTTCACTCGGATCGTCGTCTGTGACATGGACACCGGAGCCGTGCTCAGGCAGGGCTATGCACCGCATCCGGTGGAGAGCCCCGCGGGCGGCGGCCGGCCCTCGGACGTCGATCCGCAGGCCTGGCTGCTCTCCCTGGGCGAGGCCGCGGGCGGTGGGCTGCTGGAGGGTGTGCGGGCGATCGGTGTCTCGGCCCAGCAGAACGCCGTCGTGCCGCTGGACGCGCAGGGCAACACCGTGCGGCCGGCGATGGTCGGCGGTGACAAGCGGACGCAGGTCGCCGCGGCCGACCTGGTCGACGCGCTCGGCGGGCGTGAGGCGTGGGCGCAGGCCGTGGGCTGTGTGCCGCAGGCCGCGCAGCCCATCACGAAGCTGCGCTGGATGGCCCGGACCGAGCCGGAGCACGCGCAGCGCACCGCGGTCCTCCTCCAGGCACACGACTGGCTGGTGTGGCAGCTGCTGGGCCGGCCGGTCAGGAGAACCACCGACCGGGGCGGGGCGTCCGGTACCGGCTACTGGTCGGCGGCGACCGGCGGCTACCGGCCCGACCTCGTGGAGCTGGCGCTCGGGCACCAGGTGATGCTGCCGGAGGTGATCGGTCCGGCGGACGCGGCCGGTACGACACCGGAGGGGCTGCTGATCTCCGTGGGCACCGGCGAGACGATGGCGGCGGCGTTCGGCCTCGGCATCGGCCTCGGCGACGCGGTGGTGTCGCTGGGCGCGTCCGGGTCCGTGATGGCCGTGCACCCCGAGGCCCTGGTCGACGGGTCGGGGATGATCACCGCGCTCGCGGACGCGACCGGCATGCACCTGCCCGTCGTCACCACGCTGAACGCCGTACGGACACTGCGCGGGGCGGCCGAGCTGCTGGGGCTGCCCGATCTGGAGAGCCTGTCCGACCTGGCGATGAAGTCGACGCCCGGGTCGCACGGGCTGGTGCTGCTGCCCTATCTGGAGGGTGAGCGGACGCCGAACCTGCCGCACACCGCGGGGACCCTGGCCGGGCTCAGGCGCGAGTCGATGAAGGCGGAGCATCTGGCGCGGGCGGCGTTCGAGGGGATGCTGTGCGGGCTCGCGGACGCGCTGGACGTGCTGCGCGGCCGGGGTGTGGAGGTGCGGCGGGTGTTCCTGCTCGGGCCGGCCGCCGAACTGCCCGCCGTGCAGGCGGCGGCGCCCATGCTGTTCGGGACGCAGGTCGTGGTACCGCAGCCGGCGGACTACGCGGCGATCGGCGCCGCCCGTCAGGCGGCCTGGGCGCTGGGTGCTTCGCAGGGCACGCTGGACGTGCGGAACCCGCCGGTCTGGCAGGGCGCGGTGGCGCAGGTGCTGGAGCCCGGCGACGAACTCGCCGTGGGGCAGGCGGTGCGGCAGCAGTTCGTGGCGGTGCGGGAGCAGACGCATCCCGGAGCCCTCTGACCTTTGACCGCCTGTTGGGTTAATTCGGTTGAGGTAACACCGGTGGAGTGTTCGACGATAGGGGCCAGGGGCAACCAACCGCTCCGTCGCCCACTCCGAGAGAAGCTTCGTGCTCATACGACTCCTGCGGACCTGTCTCAGGCCCTACAAGAGACCCATCGCCCTGCTGGTGCTGCTGCAGTTCCTGCAGACCTGCGCCACGCTCTACCTGCCCACGCTGAACGCCGACATCATCGACCAGGGTGTCGTGAACGGCGACACCGGCTACATCCTGGGCTACGGCGGCCTGATGATCGGCATCTCGCTGGTCCAGGTCGTGTGCAACGTCGGTGCCGTGTACTACGGCGCCCGTACGGCGTCGGCGCTCGGGCGGGACCTGCGGGCGGCCGTGTTCGACCGGGTGCAGTCGTTCTCCGCGCGTGAGGTGGGCCACTTCGGGGCGCCGTCGCTGATCACCCGGACGACGAACGACGTCCAGCAGGTGCAGATGCTGGCGCTGATGACGTTCACGCTGCTGGTGTCGGCGCCGATCATGTGCGTGGGCGGCATCGTGCTGGCCCTCGGTCTGGATGTGCCGCTGTCCGGGGTGCTGGTGGCGGTCGTGCCGGTGCTCGGCATCTGCGTGACGCTGATCGTGCGGCGGCTGCGGCCGCTGTTCCGGGCGATGCAGGAGAAGCTGGACTCGGTGAACCGGGTGCTGCGCGAGCAGATCACCGGCAACCGTGTGATCCGCGCCTTCGTCCGCGACGAGTACGAGCAGCAGCGCTTCCGCAAGGCCAACACCGATCTCACCGACTTCGCGCTGGGCACCGGCAATCTGCTCGCGCTGATGTTCCCGATCGTCATGACGGTGGTCAACCTGTCGTCGATCGCCGTGGTGTGGTTCGGTGCCCACCGGATCGACAGCGGCGGGATGCAGATCGGCGACCTGACCGCGTTCCTCGCCTATCTGATGCAGATCGTCATGTCCGTGATGATGGCCACCTTCATGTTCATGATGGTGCCGCGCGCTGAGGTGTGTGCCGAGCGCATCCAGGAGGTCCTGGACACCTCCTCGAGCGTCGTGCCGCCGTCGGCGCCGGTGCGGGAGCTGCGCAGGCACGGGCATCTGGAGATCCGCGGGGCGGGCTTCCGCTATCCGGGAGCCGAGGAACCGGTGCTGCGGGCCGTGGACCTGGTGGCCAGGCCGGGTGAGACGACCGCCGTCATCGGCTCGACCGGCAGCGGCAAGTCCACACTGCTCGGGATGGTGCCGCGGCTGTTCGACGCGACCGACGGGCAGGTACTCGTCGACGGTGTCGAGGTCGCGGAGATCGAGCCGAAGCTGCTCGCCAGGACCGTCGGGATGGTGCCGCAGAAGCCGTACCTGTTCGCGGGGACCGTGGCGACCAACCTGCGATACGGCAATCCGGACGCCACCGACGAGGAGCTGTGGCACGCGCTGGAGGTGGCACAGGCCAAGGACTTCGTCGAAGGGCTGGAGGGCGGGCTCGACGCACCGATCGCGCAGGGCGGGACGAACGTCTCCGGCGGGCAGCGGCAGCGGCTCGCGATCGCCCGGACGTTGGTGCAGCGGCCCGAGATCTACCTCTTCGACGACTCCTTCTCCGCGCTCGACTACGCCACGGACGCCGCTCTGCGGGCCGCGCTCACGCGGGAGACCGCCGAGGCGACCGTGGTGATCGTCGCCCAGCGCGTGTCGACCATCCGGGACGCCGACCGGATCGTCGTCCTCGACGAGGGCCGGGTCGTCGGCACCGGCCGGCACCACGAACTGATGGCGGACAACGAGACCTACCGGGAGATCGTGCTCTCCCAGCTCACGGAAGCGGAGGCTGCCTGATGGCGGGGCCCATGGGGCGGATGATGGCCGGGGGCGGTCCTGACCAGCGCTCGCTGGACTTCAAGGGATCCGGCAAACGGCTCGTCGCGCGGTTCCGGCCGGAGCGCGCGACCATCTACGTGCTGCTGCTGTGCGTGGTGCTCAGCGTCGGCCTGAGCGTCGTCGGGCCGAAGATCCTCGGCAAGGCCACCGACCTGGTCTTCGCGGGCATCGTCGGGCGGGACATGCCGGACGGGGCGACCAAGGAGCAGGTCCTCGACTCCATGCGGCAGCGCGGGGACGGTGACGTCGCCGACATGCTGCGCAGCACCGACTTCACCCCCGGCGAGGGCATCGACTTCACGGCCGTCGGGCATGTGCTGCTGCTCGCGCTGGGTGTGTTCACGGTGGCCGGGCTGCTGATGGCGGTGGCGACGCGGCTGGTGAACCGGGCCGTGAACCGGACCATGTTCCGGATGCGGGAGGACGTCCAGACGAAGCTGTCACGGCTGCCGCTGTCGTACTTCGACAAGCGCCAGCGCGGTGAGGTGCTGTCCCGGGCTACGAACGACATCGACAACATCGGGCAGACGCTCCAGCAGTCGATGGGGCAGCTCATCAACTCGGTGCTGACCATCATCGGCGTGCTCGCCATGATGTTCTACGTCTCGTGGATCCTGGCGCTGGTCGCGCTGGTGACGGTGCCTCTGTCGTTCGTCGTGGCCACGCGCGTGGGCAAGCGGTCGCAGCCGCACTTCGTGCAGCAGTGGCGTACGACGGGCCGGCTGAACGCGCACATCGAGGAGATGTACACCGGGCACGCGCTGGTGAAGGTGTTCGGGCGGCAGGAGGAGTCGGCGAAGCAGTTCGCCGAGGAGAACGACGCGCTGTACGAGGCGGGGTTCAAGGCGCAGTTCAACAGCGGGGTCATGCAGCCGCTGATGATGTTCGTGTCGAACCTCAACTACGTCCTGGTCGCGGTGGTGGGCGGGCTGCGGGTGGCCTCGGGCTCGCTGTCGATCGGTGATGTGCAGGCCTTCATCCAGTACTCGCGGCAGTTCTCCATGCCGCTGACGCAGGTCGCCTCCATGGCGAACCTGGTGCAGTCGGGTGTCGCCTCGGCGGAGCGGGTCTTCGAGCTGCTCGACGCGGAGGAGCAGAGCGCCGACCCGGTGTCGGGCGTGCGGCCTCAGGAACTGCGCGGGCGGGTGGCGCTGGAGCACGTGTCGTTCCGCTACGACCCCGACAAGCCGCTCATCGAGGACCTGTCGCTGAAGGTCGAGCCCGGGCAGACGGTGGCCATCGTCGGCCCGACGGGCGCCGGCAAGACGACACTGGTGAACCTGCTGATGCGGTTCTACGACGTCACCGGCGGGCGCATCACCCTCGACGGGGCCGACATCGCGCGGATGTCGCGGGACGAGCTGCGGGCCGGGATCGGCATGGTGCTGCAGGACACCTGGCTGTTCGGCGGCACGATCGCGGAGAACATCGCGTACGGCGCGTCCCGGGAGGTCACCCGCGGGGAGATCGAGGAGGCGGCCCGGGCGGCGCACGCGGACCGGTTCGTCCGGACGCTGCCGGACGGGTACGACACCGTGATCGACGACGAGGGGGCCGGGGTCAGTGCCGGTGAGAAGCAGCTGATCACCATCGCACGGGCGTTCCTGTCCGACCCGGTGATCCTGGTGCTGGACGAGGCGACCAGCTCGGTCGACACGCGGACCGAGGTGCTCATCCAGAAGGCCATGGCGAAACTCGCCCACGGGCGGACGTCGTTCGTCATCGCGCACCGGCTGTCGACGATCCGGGACGCGGACGCGATCCTGGTCATGGAGAACGGGGCCATCGTCGAACAGGGCGCGCACAGTGAGCTGCTGGCGGCCGGTGGGGCGTATGCGCGGCTGTACAAGGCGCAGTTCGCGCAGGCGGTGGCCGAGGTGGACTGAGTCGCGGGGGGGCCGGGTGGGGTCCCGGGGCGGCTGACGTCCCTTCAGGGGCGCGGAGAACTGCGCGGCCCGCCCCACCGGGCCGCGGACGGCGTCAGTCCAGATAGCCCCTCAGCTGGTCCGCGCATGCGTGATCCCGCAGCTTGTTGAGGGTCTTGGACTCGATCTGCCGTATCCGCTCCCTCGTCACGCCGAAGATGCGGCCTATCTCCTCCAGCGTGCGGGGGCGGCCGTCCGCCAGCCCGTAGCGGAGTTGGACCACCTTGCGCTCCCGCTCCCCCAGCGTCGACAGAACCGCCTCCAGGTGCTCCCTGAGCAGGAGGAACGCGGCCGATTCGACGGGGCTGGCGGCGTCGCCGTCCTCGATGAGGTCGCCGAGGGCGACGTCGTCCTCCTCGCCGACGGGCGCGTGCAGCGACACCGGCTCCTGGGCGAGGCGCAGGACCTCGCTGACCCGCTCCGGCGCGAGGTCCAGGTGGGCCGCGACCTCCTCCGGCGTCGGCTCGTAGCCCCGCTCCTGGAGCATGCGGCGCTGGACGCGGACGACCCGGTTGATGAGCTCCACGACGTGGACCGGGACCCGTATCGTGCGGGCCTGGTCGGCCAGGGCGCGGGACATGGCCTGGCGGATCCACCACGTGGCGTACGTGGAGAACTTGTAGCCGCGGGCGTAGTCGAACTTCTCGACGGCCCTGATGAGGCCGAGGTTGCCCTCCTGGACGAGGTCGAGCATGGTCAGGCCGCGGCCGACGTAGCGCTTGGCCACCGACACGACCAGGCGCAGGTTCGCCTCGATGAGGCGGCGCTTGGCCATGCGGCCCATGACGACGAGCCGGTCCAGGTCCAGGGCGAGCCGGCTGTCCAGGTCGGGTGCGAGCCGCAGCTTCTCCTCGGCGAACAGGCCGGCCTCGACACGGCGGGAGAGCTCGACCTCCTCGGCGGCGGTCAGCAGGGGAATGCGGCCGATCTCCCGCAGGTACTGGCGGAACAGGTCCGAGGAGGGGCTGCCGGCCTCGGTGCGCGGGGGCGGCGGTTCGACGGCTTCGGGGACCTCGGCCGGCTCGACGGCACCGGCGGGCGGCTCCTCCGGCTCCGGTTCCGCCTCGGGGTGGTGCACGGCTCGGCTCTGCGCCGGGACCGCGGACAGGACGTCGGCCTCCGTGTCCGGCGCGGTCCCACCGGCGCCGGGGGCGGCACCGGCGTCGGTCTGGGTGAGGGTCTGGGTCTGCACGGGGGCGACCTCCAGGATGATCGCTGCCAGGGGGTACGGCAGCGGTACTTCGGGGGCGGAGTCGACGGCCTCGCCGCTTTCCGTCCCGTACGGGATGAGCGGAACCGCGGGGGTCTGGGACCCGTCGGTGACGGATCGGCCGCGCTCCGAGGACTCAGGCACCGGAACCCAGTGTGGGGTAAGACACATCGTCGCCACGAGGGGCGTGCGATGACTTTTTGCTTCCCGTCCGTGACCGCGCGGTCGCCCCTCGTGGGAAACCCGGATGCCTCATACGCCACTGGTCTGCGACGATCGTCCGATGTCCGCTTCCCTGTACGAGTCACATGTGACGGTCCGCTGCGCGGGCCCCGGCGAGTCCGCCCGGCTGCGCCGCTGGGCGGCGGCGAGCGGGTTCAAGCTGACGCACATCGTGCTGGCCAGGGGCCGGATGCGCGACCAGCCGATGCTCACCCTGTCCGGTTCACCGTCGTACGCCTGCGAATCGGCGCGTGTGCGGCGGGTGGCCGAGCGTTTGCGGGCGGACGGTTTCGACCCGGTGCGTGTGAAGATCGAGTCGTCGCCCCGGGCGCCGGAGGTGCCGCGCCGGCCCTGCGACGACGGGCGCTACTTCGAGCACCATGTGAAGCTGCGGCTCGCCGCGGACACGGACCTGGCGGCTCTCGCGGCGCGCGTCGTGCCGCACGGCGCCCATCTGTCGTGGAACGCCCGGCGGGTCCGTGCGGGCGCGTGGCACGAGCGGTTCGTGACGCAGCGATGCCGCGGGGTGGACGCCGAGGGTGCGGGCCGGGAACTGGAACGGCTGCTCACCGAGTTGGGCGGATACGAAGTGCTGGGCGTGGAGCGGGAGTTCGTGCTGTACGACAGTGATGTGTCGGTGGACGACGGATGGCTCGGGGAGCCGGTGGGGGTGTCGGCATGAATCAGTCCTGGCAGGGTTTCGGCTGGGCGAACACGGAGATTCCCCGTGAGCCCCTGAACGACGCCACCCGCAAGGCCGAGCAGCTGCCGAAGTCGCTCCGGCCGGTGCCGGGGGACGA
Organism: Streptomyces sp. NPDC012474; assembly: GCF_042955185.1. Classification (NCBI taxonomy): domain Bacteria; kingdom Bacillati; phylum Actinomycetota; class Actinomycetes; order Kitasatosporales; family Streptomycetaceae; genus Streptomyces; species Streptomyces sp. NPDC012474. Next base: position 674,143 of record NZ_JBIBEP010000001.1, on the reverse strand, counting down.
CGTGGTGCAGCGCCCGGTCTTCGATCCGGCCCTCAAGCACCTCCGGAACGCCTATCGCGCCACGGACCCGCGCTTCACCGACCCTGCGCGCGGCGAGGCGTGGCGGGCGGCCCGCGGCCGGGCCCTGCACCTGGTGCTGGCCGCGATCGCCGGCTCGCAGTGGGTGGACTCGCTGGTGCTGCGGGGCAGTGTGCTGATGTCGGCGTGGTTCGGGGAGGCCGCGCGCGAGCCCGGTGACCTGGACTTCGTCGTCGTTCTGCATAGCTGGCGGATGGAGGACGGCCGGACGGACCGGATGCTGAACGGGATCGCGGGGGCGGCTCAGGAGCTGGCCGAGGCGCGAGGGCCGGGGGTCGGGATCTCGGCCCGCGGCGCGGTGGTCGAGGACATCTGGACCTACGACCGCGTCCCCGGCCGGCGCCTGGTGCTCCCCTGGGGTGCCCCCGGCCTGCCCGGCGGCCACGTCCAGCTGGACTTCGTCTTCAACGAGCGGCTGCCCGGGGAACCCGAGCCGGTCGAGCTGCCGGACGGCGCGCTCGTCCAGGCCGCGACGCCGGAGCTGTCGCTGGCGTGGAAGCTGATGTGGCTGATCAACGACGTGCACGCCCAGGGCAAGGACCTCTACGACGCCGTCCTGCTGGCCGAGCGGTACCCGTTGCGTTACGAGCTGCTGCACGAGGTGTTCCGGCTGTCGGGCGAGTGGCCGTACCCGTACCGCGAGAAGATCCTCCTGGAGCACGTGGTGGAGGCGGTCGGGTACGTGGAGTGGGACCACTTCGTCACGGAGTACCCGCGGTTCAGGGACGACGAGCGGTCGTTCGCCGAGCGGCTGGTGCGGGCGGTGACGCCGGCCTTCGAGGGGGCCGGGCCCTGATCCGTGTCAGAGCGCGGCGGCGCCGTGCTCCCGGAGGGACTGGTCGTACTGCTGGAGGACCCACAGTTCGTTCTGCACGGCGGCGAGCTCGGCCGGGTCGCCGTGGGTGCCGAGGCGGGTGAGCCGGCCCGTGATGTCGCGGATACGGCGCTCGACGGCCCGGCGGCGGACGGTCACCAACTGGGCGCCCGCGTAGACCTCGTCGACTCCCTTCACGCCCTTGTGCAGCATGATCGCCTCGACGGCCAGCTCGGTCACCGTCGCACGGACGGCGTCGTCGGGGGCGGCCTCGCGGACCCTGACCAGGTAGTCCTGAGGATCGGCGACGCCCGGTTCGGCGCCGCCGGCGTCCTGGATGGCCTGGCGGACGGCGGCGTAGGGCGGGGCGGTGAACTCGTCCACGCCGTACGCGTCGAAGGCCGGGGAGACCAGCTCGGGGCGCTGTAGGGCGAGTTTGAGGAGTTCCCGCTCGGTGGCGAAGACGGGGTTGCGGAGGTTGAGGGCCGGGCCCCGGGAGGTGGCCGGCTGGGGCGGGCCGGCGTACTGCCCGCTCTGGTGCTGCCGCTCCGGGGCCGGGCCCTTGCCACCGCGGTCGCGGGCCCAGCGGGCCAGCTGGGCCACGCGCTTGACCACGAACTGGGTGTCGAGGATGCCGAGCATGCCGGCGAGCTGGACGGCGACCTCGTGCTGGGCGCCGCTGTTCTTGATGCGGGCGACGATCGGGGCGGCCTCGTCCAGCGCGGACGCGCGGCCCGCAGGGGTGTCGAGGTCGTAGCGGCTCACGATCTGGCGCAGCGCGAACTCGAAGAGCGGGGTGCGGGGCTCGACCAGGTCGGCGACGGCCTCGTCGCCCTTGGCGAGACGCAGGTCACAGGGGTCCATGCCGTCCGGGGCGATGGCGATGTACGTCTCGGCGGCGAACTTCTGGTCGTCCTCGAAGGCGCGCAGGGCCGCCTTCTGGCCGGCGGCGTCGCCGTCGAAGGTGAAGATGACGCGGGCCGAGCCGTTGTCCATGAGCAGTCGGCGGAGGATCTTGATGTGGTCGCCGCCGAAGGCGGTGCCGCAGGTGGCGATGGCGGTCGTCACACCGGCGAGGTGGCAGGCCATGACGTCCGTGTAGCCCTCGACGACGACCGCGCGGGACGCCTTGGCGATGTCCTTCTTCGCCAGGTCGATGCCGTAGAGGACCTGGGACTTCCTGTAGATCGCCGTGTCGGGCGTGTTGAGGTACTTGGGGCCGTTGTCCGCCTCGTACAGCTTGCGGGCGCCGAAGCCGACGACCTCGCCGCCGATGTCGCGGATGGGCCACATCAGCCGGCCGCGGAAGCGGTCGATGGGACCGCGGCGGCCCTCCTGGGCGAGGCCGGAGAGGAGGATCTCCTTGTCCGTGAAGCCCTTGCCGCGGAGGTACTTCGTGAGGTGGTCCCAGCCCTGGGGGCTGTAGCCGACGGAGAAGTGCTGGGCTGCGGCCTGGTCGAAGCCGCGCTCGGCGAGGAACTGGCGGCCGGTGTCGGCCTCCGGACTGGTCGCGAGCTGCTCCGTGTACCAGTCGGCGGCGATCTTGTGGGCCTCGACCAGGCGGATCCGCTCACCGCGCTGGTGGGAGGGGTTGTAGCCGCCCTCCTCGTAGCGCAGGGTGATGCCCGCCTGGCCGGCCAGGCGCTCGACCGCCTCCGAGAAGGAGAGGTGGTCGATCTTCATCACGAACGTGATGGTGTCGCCGCCCTCCTGGCAGCCGAAGCAGTGGAAGAACCCCTTGCTCGGGCTGACCTGGAAGGAGGGCGACTTCTCGTCGTGGAACGGGCAGAGTCCCTTCAGGTTCCCGCCGCCCGCGTTGCGCAGCTGGAGGTACTCGGACACCACGGCGTCGATCGGGACCGCGTCCCGTACCGCCTTCACGTCCTCGTCGTTGATCCGTCCTGCCACGCGTGAAGTCTACGGGGGCGGACTGACACCTACGGCGCGAGGCTTTCCAGCGGAACGTGCGGGTCCGCCAGCGACTCCGTGTCCACCCGGGCCCTGGAGCGAACGAGGCGCTGGATCTGGTCCGTGACGTCCCACACGTTCACGTTCATCCCGGCCAGGACCCTGCCGTCCTTCACCCAGAACGCGATGAACTCGCGCTTGCCGGCGTCCCCGCGGATCACCACCTGGTCGTAAGCGCCCGCGGGCGCCCAGCCGGAGTACTCCATGCCCAGGTCGTACTGGTCGGAGAAGAAGTAGGGCACCCGGTCGTACGTCACGTCCCGGTCCAGCATGGAGCGTGCGGCCGCCGGGCCGCCGTTGAGGGCGTTGGCCCAGTGCTCGACCCGTACCCGGGTACCGAAGAGGGGGTGCGGGAAGGAGACGACGTCGCCGGCCGCGTACACGTCCGGGTCGGAGGTGCGCAGCCGCTCGTCGACGACGATGCCGCCGCCGTGGGCCCGGTCGGCGATCTCCAGGCCGGCCGCCTCCGCCAGGTGGGTGCGCGGGGCCGCGCCGATCGCCGCCAGCACGTCGTGCGCCGGGTGCTCCTCGCCGTCGTCCGTGCGGGCCGCGAGGACCATGCCGTCCTGGCCGACGATCTCCGTCAGCCGCCTGCCGAAGTGGAAGCGCACCCCGTGCTCGCGGTGCAGGTCGGCGAAGAGCCCGCCGAGCTCCGGGCCGAGCACGCCGTGCAGCGGCGTCGGCCCGTGTTCGACGACCGTGACCTCCGCGCCGTACTCGCGGGCCGCCGCGGCGACCTCCAGGCCGATCCAGCCGGCACCGGCGATCACGAGGTGGCCGTTGTCCCGGCCGAGGTTGGTCAGGACGTGTTTGAGGCGCTCGGCGTGGGCGAGACGGCGCAGGTGGTGCACGCCGGCCAGGTCCGTGCCCGGCACGTCGAGGCGGCGGGGCTCGGCGCCGGTCGCCAGGAGCAGCTTGTCGTAGCGGACGACGGTGCCGTCCTCGCCGAAGCGGACCGTCTTCGCCGTACGGTCGATTCGGTCGACGGTCTGGCCGAGGTGGAGCTCGATGTCGTTGGCCGCGTACCAGGCGGGTTCGTGCACGAAGACGCTGTCGCGTTCCTCCTTGCCGAGGAGGTAGCCCTTGGACAGGGGCGGGCGCTCGTAGGGGTGGTCGCGTTCGTCGCAGATCAGTATCACGCGGCCGGTGAAGCCCTCCGCGCGGAGCGTCTCCGCCGCCTTGGCGCCGGCCAGTCCGCCTCCGACGATGACGAATGTCTGATCCGCGTCGACCACTTGATGCCTCCTCGTAAGGGTGTCGCCACTTGCGAGCGTCCCGCACGGAGCGTGGTGCGGGAAGAGGGAGTGACCCGATCAGGCCACGGAGGGTCACATGGGAGGGTGCTCGCGCCCCGCCCATCGCGTCAGTCTCATGCCTGACCCGTCAGACGGACGTGAAGCGAACGGGCGGAGGTGTCGGTGAGGGAGGCGATCTGGTCGACGATCACCCGCTTGCGCGCCCTGTCGTCCGCCGCCTGGTCGAACAGGGCGCGGAACTGCGGGTCCAGGCCGTCCGGGGCGCGGGCGGTGAGCGCCTCGGCCAGTTCGGCGACGACGATCCGCTGGTCGGCGCGCAGCCGCTCCTGCTCGGCGCGCTGCATGACGTAGAGGTCGGCGACGGCCTTGAGGACGGCGCACTCCATCCGGGTCTCGCGCGGGACGACCAGCTCGGCGGCGTAGCGGGTGAGCCGCCCGGCACCTCCCCCAGTGCCTGAACGGCCTGGGTGGTACCCCCAGGCGGTGCGGGTCGCGGTCTCGGCGGCCAGGCAGAAGCGGCCGATGAGCTGGCTGGTGGCGTCCTTGAGGCGGGCCTGGGCGACCGCGGTGCCGTCGTAGCCGTGCGGCCACCACTCCTGGGCGAGGAGCCGGTCCAGCGCCTCGGCGAGTTCGGCGGGGTCGGTGCCGGCCGGGACGTACCGGCCGAGGGCGACCTGGAAGACGTCCCGGCGCTCGGGGTCGGCGTGCAGGCAGTTGGGGTCGATGTGGCCGGCGTGCAGGCCGTCCTCCACGTCGTGCACCGAGTAGGCCACGTCGTCGGACCAGTCCATGACCTGCGCCTCGAAGCAGGTCCGGGTGCCGGGGGCGTCCTTGCGGAGCCAGTCGAAGACCGGGCGGTCGTCCTCGTAGACGCCGAACTTGTTCGAGGCCGGGTCGGTGGGGTGGGCGCCGCGGGGCCAGGGGTACTTGGTGGCGGCGTCGAGGGCCGCGCGGGTGAGGTTGAGGCCGACGGAGCCCTCCGGGGTGAACCGTTTGGGCTCGATGCGGGTGAGGAGTCGGAGGGACTGTGCGTTGCCCTCGAAGCCGCCGCAGTCCGCCGCGAACTCGTTGAGGGCCTGTTCGCCGTTGTGGCCGAAGGGCGGGTGGCCCAGGTCGTGGGAGAGGCAGGCGGCTTCCACCAGGTCCGGGTCACAGCCGAGGGCGGCGCCCAGCTCGCGGCCGACCTGGGCGCATTCGAGGGAGTGGGTGAGGCGGGTACGGGGGCTGGCGTCCCAGGCGGGGCCCCGGGTGCCGGGCGTCACCACTTGGGTTTTGCCGGCGAGTCTCCTCAGGGCGGAGCTGTGCAGAATTCGGGCCCGGTCACGTTGGAAGGCGGTGCGGCCGGGGCGTTTGTCGGGTTCCTGGGCCCAGCGGTCGACTGACGTCGGGTCGTAGGCGGTGGGGGTTCGTGCGGTGCCGTCCATGGACCGACACTAAGCGCCTGTGCGTGTGCCCAGTTCTCTTTTCGGGCGTGTGCGGGTTGTTTGTGGCTTGTCGCGCAGTTCCCCGCGCCCCTGAGGTACGTACACCACCCGGCGTTTCAGGCCGATGCCAATTCGGGCACAGCGGTCGCGGCCGTCAAAGCCTCGTCGTAGCGGTGGAGGAGGAGGCGGGCCATGGCGGGGTGCGTGCCCAGGGGGGCCGCCGCTGTCCACGGGGCCTGCTGGGCGCACTCCGTGGCGAAGCGGCCCGGGGCTGTGAAGTAGGACGCGAGGGCTATGTGGCGGCGGCCCCTTGCCAGGAGGGTGCGGACCGCGGTCTGGACCGTGGGGGTGGCGGCCGAGGCGTAGGCCGGGATGACGGGGACGCCCAGGCGGGCCGCCAGGAGGTGGGCCGTGCGGGCCGTGTCCGCCTTCGCGTCCGGGTCGCGGGAGCCCGCCGCGGCGAGGACGACCGCGCTGGTGCGGTGGGGGGTTCCACCCCAGCCGGCTTCCGTGAGGCGTGCCTGGAGGGCGTCGACCAGCAGGGGGTGGGGTCCGAGGGGGGCCGCCAGGTGGATGCGGGCCGGGGAGGCCGCGGCCATCTCGGGGATGTCCCGCTTGACGTGGTAGCCGCGGCTGAGGAGCAGGGGGACGAGGACCGCCTCCGTGTCTCCTAGCGCGGCGAGCGTGTCGGGGAGCAGGGGGGCGTTGAGTTCGATGTGGCCCAGACGCACCGGCACGTCGGGGCGCAGCGCCCGGACCCGGTCCAGGAGCGCGCTCACCGTGCTCAGCGCGCGGGGGTCGCGGCTGCCGTGGGCCACGACCACGAGGGCGGGCGGGGCCGGGCGCGTGGCGGGCGGCGGGACGAGGCTGAGCTGACTGGGCATGTACCGATGGTCGCCGCGTCACGTTGCCTTCCCGTTGCGTGGGCGTCACGGGTGTTTTCCAGCGGTTCACGATGCGGGACAGGAGGTGTGTGAGGCGCCTTGACGTGCGGTTTCCGTGTACCGCGTGAAGCTGGTCACGTGGCTGTGGGTGAACCGGGCGGCCCGGGAGGGCGTCCCTGACTGTCGAGGGGCCGACCTGGGAGGGACCGTCCGATGCGTCGTGTGACGTTCCGAAGACCGCGGCTGCCACGTACCCGGCGGGGGCAGCGCAGGCTCGTGCAGGCCGTGATGGCCGGGTGCGTGCTCGCGCTGCTTCCGTCGACGTGGATGTACGCCGTGGCGGGTGACCGGCTGCGTACGGCGGCGGATGTGCCGCGTACCGATGTGGCCGTGGTGTTCGGTGCCGGGCTGTGGGACGGGGAGCCCTCGCCGTATCTCGCGCATCGGCTGGACGCGGCGGCGGAGCTGTACCGGGAGGGCCGGGTGGAGGTGGTGCTCGTCACCGGGGACAACAGCCGGAAGGACTACGACGAGCCGGACGCGATGCGCGGGTACCTGACGCGGCACGGGGTGCCCGACGGGCGGATCGTCAGCGACTACGCGGGGTTCGACACGTGGGACTCCTGCGTGCGCGCGAAGAAGATCTTCGGGGTGGACGAGGCCGTGCTGATCAGCCAGGGCTTCCACATCCGGCGGGCGGTGGCGCTGTGCGAGGCGGCGGGGGTCGCGTCGTACGGGGTCGGGGTGGACGCGGTGCACGACGCGACCTGGTACTACGGGGGTGCCCGGGAGATCCTCGCCGCCGGGAAGGCCGCGCTGGACGCGGTGTTCCGGCCGGATCCGCGGTTCCTCGGGCCGCGGGAGCCGGGTGTGGAGAGGGCCTTGGCGACGGCCGAAGGCCCTCTCCCGTGAGCGGTTCGGGTCCGGGTCAGCGTCCCTGGAAGCGGGCAGGGCGCTTCTCCAGGAACGCCGTCATCCCCTCCTTCTGGTCGTCGGTGGCGAACAGGGCGTGGAAGACGCGGCGTTCGAAGCGGATGCCGTCGCGCAGGCCGGTCTCCAGGGCCCGGTCGACGCACTCGCGGGCCGCGCTGACCGCGGCGCGGCCGTAGGAGGCGATCGCCGCCGCCGCTTCGAGGGCCTCGGGCAGGACCCGGTCGTCCGGGACCACGCGGGAGACGAGACCGCAGCGTCCAGCCTCCCGTGCGTCCATCGTGCGGCCGGTGAGGACCAGGTCCATGGCCTTGGCCCGGCCGACGAGACGGGTCAGCCGCTGGGTGCCGCCGATGCCGGGGATCACGCCCAGTTTGATCTCGGGCTGGCCGAAGACGGCCGACTCCCCCGCGACGATCAGGTCGCACATCATCGCCAGCTCACAACCGCCGCCCAGAGCCATGCCGTTGACGGCCGCGATCTTCGGGGTGCGGAGGTCCGCGAACTCCTCCCAGGCGGCGAAGTAGTCCTCGGCCGCCATGTCGACGGCCGACTTCCCGGCCATCTCCTTGATGTCGGCGCCCGCCGCGAAGACCGTGTCCGAGCCGGTGACGACGAAGCAGCCGGTCTCCGGGTCGGTGTCCAACGGGCGGAGGACACCGAGGAGTTCGGTGAGGAGCTCACTGCTGAGTGCGTTGCGGACGTGCGGGCGGTGCAGGCGCACGGTCACCACACGGCCGTGCCGTTCGACTTTCAGATGGTTCATCTCTCTCGTCCTTTCGGGCAGCGCGCGTGCGGGGCTCCTTCTGGGCAGCGCGAGTGCGGGTCACGAGTCCCAGATCGCGCCGTACGCCGGGATGCCCCGTCGTTCCAGGCCCTGGACCACCTGCCAGGTCAGCTTCTTGTTGGAGATGCAGATGACCGCCTCGGCGCCGAAGTCCCGGTGTGCGTCGTGGGCGAGGCGCACCATGTCGGGCTTGCCGTGCTGGGAGGTGTCCCAGATCAGGGCGTGCGGCTGGACGGCGAGGATCTCGTCGACCAGGGCGTCGCCGTAGGTGGCGCGGGGGTCGCGGGTCGCCCAGACCAGCCGGGAGGGCACCTGGGCGGCGAGCAGGTGGGGCAGGCAGGGGCCGATGCCGCTGCCGGTGGCGACGTAGACGACCTTGGTGAAGAGGACCTCGATGTTGGCGACGCCGGCCGTGGTGATGCCCTTGACCCACACCTGCCGGGGCAGGTCGTCGATGAAGGAGCCGGTCCAGTCGCCGGCCCGGGAGATGGTCAGGCGGAAGCCGGGCTCGCCGGGGGCGGGGACGTTGGCGAAGGAGTGCCATTCCTTCAGCGGGCTGCGGCTGATCGCGGTGGAGGAGCCCGCGAAGGGGGTCTCGCCGTGGTCGAAGCGGGCCAGCACGACGTGGGAGGAGGGGCGTTCGAGGCGGACGTCCACCTTGCGCAGCCGCAGCCAGGGCAGGGCGACGCTGAAGGTGACCACTGCGAGCACGCCGACCTCCCAGGGGCCCGGCGACGACAGCAGCGTGTGCGTCCAGAACAGGGTGAGGGCCGCCCAGCCGCCGAAGCGGTGGATCTTCTCGAAGTGGTCGTGGTGGCGGGAGCGGAAGGGCGGCAGGGCGGTGGCGATGACGAGCGTGAGGAGGGCGATCAGGGCCCAGCCGACGGCCATGAGGGGGCCGCTGGGTGTCGTGATCGTCAGCGCGAGGAACCAGGCCGTGCCCGCCAGCGCCCCGCCCACGTGCAGTCCGCCGAAGTGGTAGACCTTGCCGAGCGTCCAGCGGACCCGCAGCGGCCAGCTGGTGGGCGCCGAGGTCGCCAGCCGGAACAGCAGATTGATGACGTACTGCTGGCGTACGACGACGGCGAGGGCGAGGTTGGCGAGGGCGGCGTGCCCGAGGGTGGGCGAGTCCAGCGGCCAGGCGGTCGCCGCGAAGGCCGCGTTGGCCAGCAGGACCAGGGCCGCGAGCCGGTTGTAGTGCATCAGGCGGGGGTGCTTGAGCAGGCGGCGGGGGCCGGACAGGAGCGGCGGGAGTCCGCCGGTGGCCTGGTCGTTCCTGGGAGGCGACGTGGTCATCGCGCCACCGCCACGCGCTCCTCGATCATGTGCAGCAGCGCCTGTTTGTCGACCTTGCCGCGGTCGGTCTCGGGCAGGAACGCCAGCGGCAGGATCCGCTCGGGGACGCAGTAGTAGGGCAGGGCGTCCGCGACCGCGCGGCGCGCCGCGTCCGGGTCGACGTCCGCCGGGCAGACGAAGGAGACCAGGGTGCGGGCGTCGCGTTTCAGGGTGACGGCCCGGGTGCAGCCGGCGGCCGACTCCAGGACCGAGGAGACGCAGTCCAGCTCGACGCGGAAGCCGCGCACCTTGACCTGGTCGTCGGTGCGGCCGAGGTGCTCCAGCTCGCCCTCGGGGGTCCAGCGGCCGAGGTCGCGGGTGCGGAACATGCGCCGGCCGCCGCCGAGGAACGGGTCGGGGGCGTAGCGCTCGGCGTTGAGGGCGTCGTCGCCGAGGTAGCCGGCGGAGACGCAGTCGCCGCCGGCCCACATCTCGCCCACCTCGCCGACCGGCAGGGGGCGGCGGTCCGCGTCGAGGACGTACACCGTGTTGTTGGGGGTGGGGCGGCCGATGGTGAGCAGCGGGGCGGCCGGGTCGTGGCGGCTCATCGTGTTGACGATCGTCGTCTCCGTGGGGCCGCAGCAGTTGAAGAAGGCGGCCTGCCGGGCCCACCGGTCGGCCAGCGGGCGCGGGCAGGGCTCCCCCGCGACGGCGACCGTGCGCACCCGGGCGCAGGCGGCCGGGTCGAGGCCGGACAGCACGGTCGGGGTCGCGATCAGCACGTCGGCGGTGCGGGCCGCGGCGGCGAGGTCCTTGCCGCGGATGACGAGGGTGCCGCCCTGGGCGAGGCAGCCGAGGATCTCCCAGGCGGCCATGTCGAAGGCGATGTTGAGGAGCTGGGCGACCCGGTCGCCGGGCCGGACGCCGAGGCCGCCCGGGGCGGTGAGCAGGAGGTTGGCGACGTTGCGGTGGGTGACCTTCACGCCGTTGGGGCGGCCGGTGGTGCCGGAGGTGAACAGCACGTAGCAGCCGTCGTCGCCGGTGACGCGGACGCGCGGGGCCGGGGCGTACGGCAGCGGCTCGTCGAGCGGGAGCAGCAGGTGGCCGTCCGGCAGGGGCACGCGGTGGGCGTGCTCGGCGACCGTGAGGACGACCCGGGTGCGGGCGGTGCGGATGACGTGGGTGAGCTGGGCCGGGGGTGTGAGGCCGATGTCCTGCGGGACGTAGGCGGCACCGGCCTTCAGGATGCCGAGCAGGCCGACCAGCATCGGAATGGAGCGGCGGACGAAGAGGCCGACGTGGTCGCCGGGGCGGACGCCCTCGTCGGCCAGGCGGGCGGCGAGGGCGCCGGCGTGCCGGTCGAGCTCGCCGTAGGTGATGCGGGCGCCCTGGTGTTCGGCGGCCACGGCGTGCGGGGTGGCCCTGGCGTGCCGGGCGACGGCGTGGTGCAGGAGCGGGTCGGGGACGGGGACGGTGGGGCCTCGGCCGTACTGCCGGAAGAGTCGCTGGTCGCGGGGGGTCAAGTGGCGCAGAGGCATGATCGGGTGGCCTCCTGGCTGTTTCGAGGTCGGATTTGCCACCCGCGGGCCGGCCGCGGGTGGATGCAGCCGTGTGTGGCGGGCATGCCCGGGTGTCGAACGCCGTGCGGAGTCGTGCGAGCGCTGCGCGTAGCGAGAGCGTAGTGCTGCTGCTTCAACTCTCAACGAGCGCGGATCGGCCAAGAAAGGAACGCAATGAGCCACATGTGGCGTTCTTCGTCCCACAGGCAACGTCCGCGGCGGTCGGTGACGACCTGAAGGAGTGCGGGCCTGTGCCTGACCGGGACGAGGGACTCCTGCCTCACGCGGGCGGGCCGGGGGCGGGGAGGTTGCCGTCCCGGCCGCGTAACAGGGAACCGTCCCGGGCGTAACACGGCCGACGCACGCTGAACGGTATGCAGAGCACCGCGACGCCCACGCACTGCCCGTACTGCGCCCTGCAGTGCGGGATGAACCTGACGCCCACGCCGGACGGGACCGTCGAGGTGAGCGAGCGCACGGACTTCCCGGTCAACCGGGGCGCGCTGTGCGGCAAGGGCCGTACGTCCGCGGCGGTGCTCGCGAGCGACGTCCGTCTGACCTCCCCGTTGGTGCGCGACGGTGGCGGCACGCTGGTGCCCGCCTCCTGGGACGAGGCGCTGGACCGGATCGCCGCGGGGCTGGGCCGCACGCGCGCGGAGCACGGGCCGGACGCGGTCGGGGTGTTCGGCGGGGGCGGGCTGACGAACGAGAAGGCGTACACGCTCGGCAAGTTCGCGCGGGTCGTGCTCGGCACCTCCCAGATCGACTACAACGGGCGCTTCTGCATGTCGTCGGCGGCGGCCGCCGGCATCAAGGCGTTCGGTCTCGACCGCGGGCTGCCGTTCCCGCTGGAGGACATCCCGAAGTCCGGCTGCGTGATCCTCGTCGGGTCGAACCTCGCGGAGACCATGCCTCCGTCGCTGCGGTTCTTCACCGAGCTGAAGGAGAACGGCGGCACGCTGATCGTGATCGACCCGCGCCGCACGAAGACCGCCGAGCACGCGGACCTGCACCTGGCGCCCCGGCCGGGCACGGACCTGGCGCTCGCCCTGGGCCTGCTGCACCTGGTGATCGCCGAGGGGCGGGTGGACGAGGAGTACGTCCGGGAGCGCACGGCCGGCTGGGAGGACGCCCGGGCGGCGGCGATGGCGCACTGGCCGGAGTACGTGGAGCGGATCACGGGGGTGTCCGTTCCTCAACTCCGCCAGACCGTGCGGATGTTCTGCGAGCCGGAGTCGGCGATGGTGCTCACCGCCCGGGGGCCCGAGCAGCAGTCCAAGGGCACCGACACGGTCGGCGCGTGGATCAACCTGTGCCTGGCGACCGGCCGGGCGGGCCGCCCGCTGTCCGGCTACGGCTGTCTCACCGGGCAGGGCAACGGGCAGGGCGGGCGCGAACACGGGCAGAAGGCCGACCAGTTGCCGGGCTACCGCAAGCTCGACGACCCGGCCGCGCGGGCCCATGTCGCCGGGGTGTGGGGTGTCGACCCGGACAGTCTGCCCGGCCCGGGGCGCAGTGCCTACGAGCTGCTGGACGCGCTGGGCACCGACATCAGGTCGCTGCTGCTGATGGCCTCCAACCCGGTGGTGTCGGCGCCGCGTGCCGCGCACATCGAGGAGCGCATCAGGTCGCTGGACTTCCTGGCCGTCGCCGACGTGGTGCTGTCGGAGACGGCGGCGCTCGCGGACGTGGTCCTGCCGGTCACCCAGTGGGCCGAGGAGACGGGCACGACGACCAACCTGGAGGGCAGGGTCCTGCTGCGACGCCGGGCGATCACCCCGCCCGAGGGCATCCGCAGCGACCTGGAGGTACTGCACGAACTCGCCGCCCGCCTGGGCGTGGAGAAGGGCTTCCCGACCGACCCGGAGGAGGTCTTCGAGGAGCTGCGCCGGGCGTCGGCGGGCGGGGCGGCGGACTACTCGGGGATCACGTACCGCAGGCTGGTGGAGGAGAACGGGGTGTTCTGGCCGTGCCCGGCGACAGGGGACACGGCGGGTGAGGGCGCGAACGCCCGGCCCGGCGGCCCCACCGGGGAGACGGCCGGTCAGGGCCCGGACGCCCAGCCGGGCAGCCGCACCAGGGACACGGCCGGTGACGGCCCGGACGCCCAGCCCGGCAGCCGCACCAGGGAAACGGCCGGCGACAGCCCGGACGCCCAGCCCGGCAACCCCACCCAGGACACGACCGGCGACAGCCCGGACGCCCAGCCCGGCAACCCCACCGACGAGACGGCCGCTGAAGGCGCGGACGCCCAGCCCGGCAGCCGCACCAGGGAAACGGCCGGCGACAGCCCGGACGCCCAGCCCGGCAGCCCCGCCGGGGAGACACCGGGCGAGCACCCCGGCACGCCCCGCCTCTTCCTCGACCGTTTCGCCACCCCCGACGGCCGGGCCCGGTTCGTCCCCGTCGTCCACCGTGCGATCGCCGAGGAACCCGACGACGAGTACCCCGTGCTGCTCACCACCGGGCGGGTCGTGGCGCAGTACCAGTCCGGGGCGCAGACCCGGCGCGTGACGGAGCTGAACGCCGCCGCGCCCGGCCCGTTCGTGGAGCTGCACCCGAGGCTGGCCGCCCGGCTGGGAGCGGCCGAGGGGGACCCGGTGGCCGTCGTGTCGCGGCGGGGCCGGGCCGTGGCGCCCGCGAGGATCACGAACGCCATCCGGCCCGACACCGTCTTCATGCCCTTCCACTGGCCGGGCGAGGGCCGCGCCAACACCCTCACCAACCCCGCGCTCGACCCGACCTCCCGGATGCCGGAGTTCAAGGCGTGCGCGGTGCGGCTGGAGGCGGTCCGGGGAGCGTGACGGGGGCTGCCCGGCGTTGCCGAGAGGCCGGTGGCCCGGCGAGACCGGGCATGTCGTCGCGGCTGCGCAGGGCGGTGGCCGCCGTCAGGTGGCCGAGGCGCAGCCGGGACGCCTCGTCGAGGTCCCGCAGCACGCCGGAGAGATACCCGGCGGCGAAGGCGTCCCCCGCGCCGACCGGCTCGACCACCTCGATCTCCCGGGCCGGGACGACGGTGACCTCGCCCGCCGCGTAGGAGGTCGCGCCGTGGCCGGCGTCCTTGACGACGACGAGCGGTGCGGGAGCGAGCAGGCTCGCGATGGCGTCGGGGTGCGCGGTGCCCCACAGCGCCTCGGCTTCGTCACGCCCCACGAACACGAGGTCGGCGGCGCGGGCGAGGTCCCGCAGCACCCGAGCCGCGTCCGCCCCGCGCCCGCTCCACAGGGCGGGGCGGTGGTTGACGTCGAAGGAGACAACCGGCCGGGCCCCGGCCGGGTCCCAGGGGCCGCGGCGGACGACGATCTCCTCCAGCAGCCGGGCGCAGCTGTCGGACAGCGCCGCGGTGATGCCCGACACGTGCACGACGCGCGGCCCTCGCAGCCCTGGCTCATGGGCCAGTTCGGGTCCCATGTGGGCAGCGGCCGATCCGCTCCGGTAGTACAGGGCCCGGGTCGCCCCCGGGGCCGGATCCTTGAAGTACACGCCGGTCGGACGGTCCGGGTCGACGCCCACGCCGCCCACCTCGACGCCCCGGGCCGCGAGTTCGGCGCGGATGCGCTGCCCGAACGCGTCATCGCCGACGCGGCTCAGCCAGGCGGTGCGGTGCCCGAGCGCGGCGAGACCGCAGGCCACGTTGGACTCGGCGCCGCCGACGGAGAGGCGGAGCACGGGCTGGCCGGCGAGCGGGCGTGAGTCAGGTGGACTGAGGACGGCCATCGTCTCCCCGAGGCACACGACGTCCGCGGGCGCGTGCTCGGGGGATACGGCGGTCGGGTGGGGCACGGTGTTCTCCTGCGGGAACGGCGGGACTACGGGTGTGCTGTCGGACGGCGGCCGGAGGTGCCGCCGAGCCGCTCGGCGGCCGGTGTGCCCCCGCCGAGCCGCAGCATCACCTTGCTGCTCGTGCTCGCCGGGTCGGCCGCGACCGCGAGGGCCTGTGCGGCCTGGTCCAGGGGGAAGCGGTGGCTGATCACCGGGGAGACGTCCAAACCGTCGCGCAGGGCCCGCAGTGCGTCGTCGATCTCGTCGACGAAACGGTAGGAGCCGATCCAGGTGATCTCACGGGTGACCAGGTCACCCAGGGCGGCGGGCTCGGCCGTGCCCGGCAGGTTGCCGACCTGCACGAGGGTGCCGCCGCGGGCCGTGGCACGCAGGACCGGCCCCAGTGCGGCCGGTGCGCCGGACGCCTCGAAGACGACGTCGGCGTCCCGCGGCAGTTCCTCGCCCCGGGATACGTCGAATGTCGCGTCCGCGCCCATCCGGCGGGCCACGTCGAGCGACGCGGCGGACAGATCGGCGGCGACCACCTCCCGCGCCCCGTGGTGCTTGGCGGCCGCGACGACCAGAGCCCCGATCGGGCCGGCCCCGTTGACCAGGACCGTACGGCCGCTCAGCGACGGGACCCGGCCCACGGCGTGCAGGGCGACCGCCAGCGGTTCCGCCAGGGCGCCCGACTCGGTGCCGACGCCGCCGGGCAGGAGCCTGACCTGGGCCGCCGGAACCGTACGGAACTCGCTGAACCCGCCGTCGGTGTGCGGGGTGTGGGCCGCCGAACCGAAGTAGCGGACGTGCGGGTGGAGGTTGGTGCGCCCCGCGAGCCGTTCCGGGAGCCGGCCGACGAGCTGCGCCGGGTGCACGGTCACCGGCTCTCCCTCGGCGAGTCCTCTCACCCCGGCGCCCACGGCGGCGATACGGCCGGCGACCTCGTGGCCGAGGACCAGGGGGTGGGTCAGGGCGGCGGTGCCGGAGGCGCCCTTCTTCCAGTAGGCGATGTCGGAGCCGCAGATGCCACCCCACTCCATGGCGAGCAGCACCTCCCCCGGCGCGGGCACGGGCCGTGGCCGCTCGTCGATCCTGACGTCGCCGGCGCCGTGCACGACGACGGCTTTCATGGCGTTGTCCGTACGGGTCATACGGCGTCCTCCAGCCGGACGAGGTCGCGTCCGCGCGTCTCCGGCGAGAGCAGGGCGCTGACGAGGGTGATGAGGGAGTAGACGACGAGCATCGCCGCGATGGGCCACCAGCTGCCGGTGGCGGCGGTGAGGCTCGCCGCGAGGACCGGCCCGACCGCGGTGGCGAGGACGCCGCCGATCTCCTTGGCCAGCGCGAGCTGGGTGAACCGGGTGCGGGAGCCGAAGAGTTCGGCCATGGTCACGCTCTCCAGCGCGAAGAGCCCGAGGACGCCGACGTTCAGTCCGAGGATCATGCCGAGCATCAGGGCGGGCGTGCTGCCGGAGGTGATCAGCATCATCAGCGGGAAGGCCGAGAGGGCCGTGAGCGAGGTGAGGGCCAGATACACCGAGCGGCGTCCGAAACGGTCGCCGAGCAGGCCGACGACCGGCACCGTGACGAAGCCCAGCAGCGACCCGTACACGATGGCGTCGGTGGGCACGGAACGATCGGCCGAGAGCTCGGTCGCGATGTAGCCGACGAGGAAGGTCTGGATCAGCCCGGAGTTGCCGGCCTGCCCGAAGCGCAGCCCGAGTGCCAGGAAGAAGGCCCGGCCCTTGCGCTGCTTCAGGCCCGCCTCCAGCAGCCCCGTGTCACCGCCGGCGCCCGCCGTGACGGCCGACTCCACCTCGCGCCGGCTCATCGCCACGCCGTCCACGACGTCCGGCCGCTCCTCGAATACCGGGCTCTCCTTGAGGTTGCGCCGCAGCCAGACCGCGAACAGCAGCAGGCCGAAGCTCATCAGGAAGGGCAGCCGCCAGCCCCAGGACAGCAGTTGGTCCTCGCTGAGCACCGCGAGCAGCACCGCCCAGAGCCCGGATGCGGCCAGGGTGCCCGAGTTGGTGCCGAGCGACACCAGCGACGACACCAGTCCGCGCCGCTTGCCCGGGGCGTACTCGGCGAGCATCACGGTCGCGCCGGCGATCTCCGCCCCCGCTCCGAAGCCCTGGGCCAGCCGCAGCGCCACGAGGAGGACGGGGGCGAGGATGCCGATGGTCCCGTAGGTGGGCAGTACGCCGATGAGGGTGGTGGAGGCGCCCATCAGCAGGATGGTGATCGTCAGGACCTTCTTGCGGCCGAGCCGGTCGCCCATTCTGCCGAAGTAGACCGCGCCGGCGAGACGGGCGACGTAGCCGACGCCGTAGGTGGCCATCGCGGCGATGAGGCCGATGGCGGGGCTGACGTCCGGGAAGAAGATCTTGTTGAAGACGATGGCGGCGGCCAGCGAGTACAGCTGGAAGTCCATGAACTCCATGGCCGTGCCGAGCCAGCCGGAGACGGCGGCCTTGGTCAGGTCCCGGGTACTGCGTCGCACGGCGCCGTCCGGCTCGGCCGTGGTCGTGGTGTCCTTCATCGTGAACTCCGTTGTTCGGCGGACAGTCGGGAGAAGGGGCGCGCTCAGACGTCCACGAGTCCGGCGCGCAGGGCGGGGAGATGCCGGACGACGGCGGTGACGAGCGCGGAGTCGTCGGCGAGGTCGCAGGCCCCGACGGTGGTGAGCAGCGCGCGGACGACGGCCTCGTCGCCCGCTGCGTCGCGCCAGCAGGCGGTGAGAGCGTCCCGGGCGGGATCCGGGATGCCGGGGCCCCGGGTGAGGTGCACCCAGCCCGCGAGGGCGAGTTCGAGGACGGGGGTGGGTGCGCCACGCTCGCGCAGCAAGCGCAGGGCCGGCAGCCAGCGTTCGGTGATCTTCAGCGACGCGTCCGAGGCGATCTGGCGCAGCCGGTGGTGCATGGCCGGGTTGCGGAAGCGGGCGACCAGGTCGTCGGCGTAGCGGCCGGGGTCCGGGCCGCCGTCCGGCAGCGTGGGCGCGACCTCGGCGCACAGGGCCCTGACCAGCCGCTCGCCCCAGTCCTCGGCCATCGCTTCGGCGACGGTGCCCAGGCCCGCCGCGATCCCGAGAGGAGCGAGGGCGGAGTGCGAGCCGTTGAGCAGTCGCAGCTTGGTCAGCTGGTACGGCGCGACATCCGGGACGACGAGGGCCCCGTCGGACTCCCAGGGCGGACGCGGTGCGGCGAAGCGGTCCTCCAGTACCCACTGCCGGTAGGGCTCGCCGCTCACCGGCAGGGCGTCGTGGACGCCCAGTGCGGTGGCCGTGTCCGCGAGGTCGGCCGCGGTGGTGGCGGGCACGATCCGGTCCACGACGGTGGCGGGGAAGGTCACGTGCCGGTCCAGCAGTTCCAGGATCCGCTCCGTGTCCGCCCCGCCGGTGGCGCGCACGGCGTCGTGGACCGCGGTCCGCAGCACGGCGCCGTTGCCGGCCATGTTGTCGCAGGACACGACACTGACCGGGGCGGCGCCGGAGCGCATCCGCGCGGTCAGTCCGGTGGCCAGGCATCCGATCACGGTGTCCGGGCCGGTGGCCAGGTAGCCCTTCTCCGTGATCGTGAGCGTCACGACCGTCACGGCGGGGTCGGCGAGCAGGGCGTCGACGTCCGCCGCGTCCCGGCCGAGGACGTGCGCGCCGGTGAGCGCACCGACGACACGCGGGATGCCGCCCCCGGGACTGCGCTCGGTCAGCGTGTACAGGCAGTCCTGGGCGCGCAGGGCGTCGGCGGTCGATGCCGTGCGGGGCGCGACCGCGGCGATGCCCCAGGGCTCGCCGGAGCGCGCGGCGGCGTTCTCCGTGTAGACGGCCTGGTGGGCCCGGTGGAAGGCACCGATGCCGAAGTGGACGACGCGGGTGCGCAGCTCGGCGGGGTCGACGCGGGGGCGGGCCGCGGGCGGGAGGGCGCCGAGCGTGGCGCGGTTCAGCCGGGGCATGCCGCTCACCAGTCGTGCACCGACCCGTCGAGCCGGCGTGCGACCGGGAGGTAGCGCCGCTGGTACGGGAAGCGCTCGGCGGCCTTCTCGTCGTACTCGACGCCGAGGCCCGGCTCGTCGGAGGGGTGCAGCATGCCGTCGGCGAAGGTGACACCGGTGCGGAACACCTCGGCGGCCTCGTCCGGGTGTCCCATGTGCTCCTGGATGCCGAAGTTCGGCACGGCGATGTCGAGGTGCACGGCCGCCGCCATGCTGACCGGGGAGAGGTCGGTGGCACCGTGGGAGCCGGTGCGGACGTGGTACAGCGCGGCGAGGTCGAAGATCCGGCGCAGGTGGGTGATGCCGCCGGCGTGGACGACGGTGGTGCGTACGTAGTCGATGAGCTGCTCGGTGATCAGGTGCTGGACGTCCCAGATGGAGTTGCACACCTCACCGACGGCTATGGGGGTCGTGGTGTGCTGCCGGATGAGGCGGAAGGCCTCCTGGTTCTCGGCCGGGGTGGGGTCCTCCATCCAGAACAGCCGGCAGGACTCGACGCTCTTGCCGAAGCGTGCCGCCTCGATCGGGGTGAGGCGGTGGTGCACGTCGTGCAGCAGGTGGAAGCCGAACCCGAAGCGCTCCCGCACTGCCTCCAGGTACGTCGGGGCGAAGCCGAGGTAGGCCTCGGTGTCCCAGGGCTGCTCGTCGGGCAGATCGGTCGCGGCCGGTTCGTAGAGCCCGCCCTTGCGGACGCCGTAGGTGCCGCCGACGCCGGGTACGGCCGCCTGGGCGCGGACGGCCCGGTAGCCGAGCTCCAGGTAGCGCTGGACGTCGTCGAGGAGGGAGGGCACGTCGGTGCCGCTGGCGTGCGAGTAGACCAGGACGCCGTCCCGGGACCGGCCGCCGAGCAGCTCGTACACGGGGAGTCCGGCCGTCTTGCCCTTGATGTCCCACAGGGCGGTGTCGACGGCTGCGACGGCCGTCATGGTGACCGGGCCGCGCCGCCAGTAGGCGCCCTTGTAGAGGTACTGCCAGGTGTCCTCGATCCGGGCCGGGTCCCGGCCGGTCAGCAGCGGGGCGACATGGTCGCGCAGGTAGCTCGCCACGGCCAGCTCCCGCCCGTTCAGGGTGGCGTCGCCGAGACCGGTCACTCCGTCCGAGGTGGTGATGCGCAGGGTGACGAACGTGCGGCCCGGGGAGGCGACGAGGACCTCGACGCGCTCGATTGTGCTCACGGAGGGCTCTCCTTACGGCGGCCGGTAGCGGGCAGTCCTGTCGTGCAGTACTTGTATACAAGCAGCTGTCGCACAGTCGGGCAAGACCCCCTCTGCGATACGTAGGATGTACACATGGCCCACACGAACCGGCGGACCAGCCGGCGCTCCATCTACCTGAAGCTGCGTCAGATGGTGCTGACCCTCGAACTTCCCCCGGGTACCGCCCTGTCGGAGAACGAGCTGGCGGCCTCCCTCGGCGTGAGCCGCACCCCGGTGCGGGAGAGCCTGATCCTGCTGGCCCAGGACGGGCTGGTGCAGATCTTCCCCAAGATCGGGTCGTTCGTCTCGCGGGTGGATCCGGCGCAGGTCGCCGACGCGCAGTTCCTGCGGGAGGCCGTCGAGATGGCCTCGCTGGACGCACTGCCGCCCGATCTCGACCAGTCGGTCGTGGCGGAACTGCGCGACAACCTCGCCCGCCAGGAGCGCGCGCCCCTCGGCCTGGAGGAGTTCTTCGAGCTGGACGAGGCCTTCCACCACGGCCTGATGCGGCTGAGCGGGCACGGCGGCGTGTGGACCACGGTGGCCGCGGCCAAGGGGCACCTGGACCGGGCTCGGCGCCTCGGCCTGCACGAGAACGTGTCCCCGGCGGTCTTCGCCGACCAGCACCGGGAGATCTTCGACGCGGTCGTGGGCGGCGATCTGCCGACGGCCCGCGCCGCCATGCGCACCCACCTGCGCGCCGTCTTCAGCGACATCGAGCGCATCCGGGCCCATTCACCCGAGCTCTTCGCCACCGGCTCTTCGTCCGTGCCGGTGCGGCGCAACGTGGTGGTCTGGGAGTAGCGCGTCCACAGGGCGCCGGGCGTAACGCGACGTCACGGCGCGGGCGTAACGCGGCCTCAGGCGCGGGCGCAACGCGTCCTCACGGCGCGGGCGTAACGCCGCGTCACGGCGCCGGGCGGGCCCGCGTCCCATGACGCGAACCCGCCCGTTGGGGGAATCGAAGCGCGGCTCAGCCGACGGCGACCGCCTTCCAGGCCGCCGCCACCGCCTTCCGCTCGGTGCTGTCGCCGCCGTAGAGGTCCTTCGCCGCGCTCAGGGTGGCCGTGCGGGCGTCCGCGTGGTCCGTCGAGGACGTCATGTAGACCGTCAGCGCGCGGTACCAGATCTTGCCCAGCTTGGCCCGGCCGATGCCGGTCACCGTGGAACCGTCGCAGGTCGGGGAGTTGTAGGCGACGCCGTTGAGGGTCTTCTTGCCGCTGCCCTCGGCGAGCAGGTAGGCGAAGTGGTTGCCGACGCCGGAGGAGTAGTGCACGTCGAGGTCGCCGAGCTTCTCGCTCCAGCAGTCCGCCGACTTCCCGTCCCTGGACGGCTTGTCCATGAAGCGCAGGGCGTCGCGGCCGAGGCCGGAGCGGACGACCTTCTCACCGATGAGCCAGTCGCCCCGGTCCTCGGCGTTGGACGCGTGGAACTCCACCAGCGTGCCGAAGATGTCCGAGGTGGCCTCGTTCAGGCCGCCGGACTCGCCCGAGTACGTCAGCGCCGCCGTCTTGGACGTGACGCCGTGGGACATCTCGTGCGCGGCGACGTCCAGCGACACCAGCGGGCCCATCAGCTTGCCGTCGCCGTCGCCGTACGTCATGCAGAAGCAGTTGTCGTCCCAGAAGGCGTTGTTGTAGTCCTTGCCGTAGTGGACGCGGTTGAAGGAGCCCTTGCCGTCGCCCGCGATGCCGGCGCGGCCGTGGACCTTCTTGTAGTAGTCCCAGGTGACGTCGGTGCCGTACTGGGCGTCCACCGCCACCGTGGACCGGTCGGCGGTCGTACCCGTCCCCCACCGGTTGTCGGCGTCCGTGAAGAGCGTCGCGGGGGCGCGGGTCAGACAGATGGTCAGCAGGCACTGGTCCGTCTTGTTCTCGGCGTCGCCGGTGTAGGTGCCGCCGCGTGTCGCGTCCTTCAGCCCGTACGACGAGCCGGACGCCGTCGTCTCCAGCGGGACCGTGCCGCCGTAGAGGGACTTGCCGTCGCCCGAGGCCGACTCCAGGGAGTCCCAGGCGTCGATCCGGGCGCCGGTCGTCGCGTCGGTCAGCACCGTGCGCCCGACCGGGTTGCCGAGCTCGTCGTGCGCCACCGCGTCGGTCTGCCAGGCCAGCTTCGGGGCGCCGTGCAGGGCGTCGACGACCAGTCGCGGCTTGGCCGTCAGCCTCTTCAGGGTCTCGCCGAGGTGCGCGGCGCGCAGCAGGCTCGCCGCGAGGTCGGCGGCCTTCGGAGCGGCCACCTTCGGCGTGACACTCGCCAGGGAGAGCGCGGACGTCGTCGCGCGGCTCGTACCGCGGTAGGTGCCGTCCGGGTTCTGGTGGAGCACGAAGTCGCCGCCGAGGACCGGGAGCCGGTGGTAGGTGCGGTCGTAGCGGACGTGCCGGGTGCCGTCCTCGTCGACGACGACGTCCCGGACCTCGGTCTCCTGGGCCGAGGTGAGGCCCAGGGCTCCGGCCCGGTCCGCGAGCACCGCCTCCGCGTCCTCGATCGCACCGGACCTGGTCGGCCGGTCCGCCGCGCCGGCGGCCGGGGAGAGGACGGCGGCCAGCAGTGCGGTGGTGCCGGTGAGGGCGACACCGGCGAGGGCGAGGCGGGAACCGCGGACATGACGTATCCGACTCATCGGTCTCCTCATACGGGCGCACCCGGTCGCGTGGGGTCGACCGGGGGCGGCGTTGATGTTGACCGCGAGTTAAGGCGGCGCGGGCATGGCATGTCCATAGCGCCGTTGTGCAGGTGTGTGAGGGTGCAGAATCGTTCGTGTGACCTTCCCTTTCTTCGTCTACGGCACCCTCCGCCCGGGGGAGGTCAACCACGACCTCTTCCTGCGTGGCCGCACCCGCCAGGAGGAGCCGGGGAAGCTCGCGGACGCGGTGCTGTACGCCGGGCCGGGCTACCCGTACGCCGTCGAGGAGCCGGGCGGCGGCACGGTCAGCGGGGAGCTGGTGACCGCGCTGCCGGAGGCGTACGAAGGGCTGCTCGCCGAGCTGGACCGGCTGGAGGAGTACGTGCCGGGGGACCCGCGCAGTCTGTACGAACGCGTCGAGCGGAAGGTCGTCCGGGCAGCGGACGGGGCGGCCGTCCGGGCCTGGGTGTACGTGGCCGCCCCCGCCGTCGCCACGCGGCTGCGGGCCCGGGGGCGGGCGATCGAGGGCGGGGACTGGCGGGGGCGGGTGTGAGGGGATCGGGTGAGCGGGCCCAGGGTGAGCGGGCCCGTCCGGCGTGAGGTTCTGGTACGGCTGAGGCCGGCTCAGCCCCCGTACGGGCGCCTCTCCCTGGCCTCCCGCAACGCGCGGCCCCACCACACGAGTTGGTCCAGCATGGCCTTCGCCGCCGCGTCCGGCCCGGACGGGTCGCGCAAGGCGCCCTGGTCGTCGAAGGAGGCCCCGGCGTTGTGGAAGGAAACGGTGTCGCGGACCGTCACGGCGTGGAGCTCCGCGAAGACCTGACGCAGATGCTCCGCGGCGCGCAGGCCACCGGCAAGACCGCCGTAGGAGACGAGCCCGACGGGCTTGGCCTGCCATTCGGTGAAGTGCCAGTCGACGAGGTTCTTCAGGCCCGCCGGGAAGGAGTGGTTGTACTCGGGGGTCAGGACCACGAACGCGTCGGCGCGGGCCAGCTTCGGTGTGATGCCGGACAGCGCGGCGGTCGCCTCCGGGGTCGGTTCGAGGGACATGGGCAGCGCGGCCCCGGCGACGTCCACGACCTCGGCGACCAGGTCGTCCCGGTCCCGGATGCGGGCGAGGAGCCAGTCGGCGACGACGGGGCCGAAGCGGCCGTGCCGGTTGCTGCCCACGACGAGGGTCAGCCGGAGCGGGTCGGGGGCGGTCCGGGGCAGGGCGGCCGGATCGGGAGCGGTTGTCTTCATGCGGCACAGCCTCTTACCTCAACCAAACTTGAGGTCAAGCATCGGCCGCGTACAACCGGGTCACCCGTTCACACGCGCGCCCCGCGCTTTTCCGCACCTCGTCCGCCGGACGCCCGTGACCTGCCGAAACGGCCGTAGACGGCACCCGGTTCACCCGTGCCTGACACCCATTCACCCCAATCCTGACGCCCCTTCAGCAAGCGCGGTCGTCCAGCTGCCCGTTACCT
Organism: Streptomyces sp. NPDC012474; assembly: GCF_042955185.1. Classification (NCBI taxonomy): domain Bacteria; kingdom Bacillati; phylum Actinomycetota; class Actinomycetes; order Kitasatosporales; family Streptomycetaceae; genus Streptomyces; species Streptomyces sp. NPDC012474. Next base: position 650,128 of record NZ_JBIBEP010000001.1, on the reverse strand, counting down.
CGGAAGGGCAGGCGCAGACCGAACCGCTCGAAGGAGCACCGATGCGACGCACCACCCCGCCGCTGACCGGTACCGCGCTCGCCGTCGCCGCCGCGGCCCTCGCCGCCACCCCCGCGTACGGCGCGTCCGCCGGTGGCCTGGAGATGTCCCCGGCCTCGGTCGTGCCCGGCGGGCAGGTCACGGTACGCACGGCGGCCTGCGGCGACGGCGGCTCGGCGACGGGTGACGCCGGCGCGGTCGGGGCCGGTTCCCTCAGCCTGGCTCCGGACGCGCACGGGCCGGACGCGACCGGGCGGTTCCGGGTGCCGCCGAGCGCGCAGCCGGGAACGTACGAGATCACCGCGACCTGCACCGGCAGCGGCCGGCGGATCACCGGGGACCTGGTGGTCACGCTGACGCCGGTGCGCGAACAGGTCCATCCCCGGGGCAGTGTGAAGACGGGGGTCGGCGGCGCTCTGGGCCCCGACCCCGTGCAGACCGCGGCCGGTGTGGCGGCTCTCGCCGTCGCCGCCGCGGGCGGTACCTGGCTCCTGCATCGCCGGGCGAGAGGCGACGGGATCTGACGGACACCCTCCGCTGTCCGTCGCCGGTACCGCATGTCCCCTCCCCCTCCGGGTCCGACGCCCCTCGCGGCCCGGAGGGGGCACGGGGCCGGGCATCAGAAAAGGGTGGGTATGCGCAGGTTCCCCAGGATCGGCAGCGGCCTCCGCGATCCCGCGAACGCCGCCATGGCCGCCGTCACGGTGTTCGCCCTGTGCTCCGGGGTGTGGCTGCTGCGCGACGGCGCCGGGACGCACGCCCCGCCGCAGCCGTCCGCCGCGCAGGCCCGCGCCGGGCTGGACGGCCGGGCCGGTGAGTCGCCCGCCGCGCCCGCGCTGCCGCCCTCGCCGCCCGACCGGATCCGCATCCCGGCGATCCGGGTGAACGCGCCGCTGACCGGGCTGGGCCTGACGAAGACCGGCAGTCTCGACGTACCGCCCGCCGCGGAGAAGAACCTCGCCGGCTGGTACGAGGCCGGCACGACCCCCGGTGAGCGGGGCACGGCGATCGTCGCCGGACACGTCGACAACGCCGACGGCCCCGCCGTGTTCTACGACCTCGGCGCCCTGGCCAGGGGCAGCACGATCGAGGTGGACCGGCGGGACGGCAGCGTCGCGGTGTTCACCGTGGACGCCGTCGAGGTCCACGCCGCGAAGGACTTCCCCGACGAGAAGGTCTACGGCGCGGCCCGCCGCCCCGAGTTGCGGGTCATCACCTGCGGCGGCACCTACTCACGCGGCACCGGATACCAGGGGAACGTCGTCGTCTTCGCGCATCTGACCGGGAGCCGGTGACACGCCCAGGACGTTGGCCCTCCCCCACGCCCCCAGTGGTTCCAGTGCCTCGTTCAGGGACACGCCCCGGGGCGTCAGCGAGTACTCCACACGCGGCGGCACCTCGTCGTACGCCTCACGGTGCACCAGGCCGTCGCCCTCCATCTCCCTGAGGTGCGAGGCGAGCACCTTCTCGGTGACGCCCGGCAGCTCCCGGCGCAGCTCGCCGAAGCGGCAGGGCCGCTCGTTCAGCGCCCAGAGGATCAGCACCTTCCACTTGCCGCCGATCAGGTCCATCGCCGCGTCGATCCCGCAGACGTACGCACCCGGCCGCCGTCCCGTCGTCCCCATGCCCGGTCCCCTCCCCTTCGCTGCCTGGACCCTTCCCCCGGGGTAACCACCCACTCCAAAGTACGTACTTGAGCAGGCGCTCTCCTGCGACGAGCCTAAACGCCATGACCGACAACGCAGTTGCTCCCCGTACCCCTCGTACCCCTCTCACTCTTCTCGGCACCGGCGCCATGGGCACCGCCCTCGCCCGGGCCTGGCTCGCCACCGGGCACGAGGTGACCGTCTGGAACCGCACGCCCGCCCGGGCGGAGGCCCTCGCCACCGAGGGCGCCGTCGTCGCCCGGAGCGCCGCCGAGGCCGTGGCCGCGAACCGGCTCGTCATCGTCTGCCTGCTCGACGACGCCTCCGTGGGCGACGCCCTCGACGGGACCGCTCTCGCCGGGCGGGATCTGGTGAACCTGACCACCGGCACCCCCGGCGAGGGCCGGACGCGCGCCGCCTGGGCCGAGGCGCGCGGCGCGCGCTTCCTGGACGCCGGGGTCATGGCCGTCCCGCCGATGATCGGCGTCCCGGACTCCGGCGGTTACGTCCTCTACAGCGGCTCATCAGAGCTGTTCGAGGAGCACCGCGACACCCTCGCCGTCCCGGCCGGTCCCCGCTACGTCGGAGCCGACCCCGGGTTCGCCGCCCTCTACGACGTGGCCCTGCTGAGCGCGATGAGCGGCATGTTCGCGGGCATCACCCACGCCTTCGCGCTGATCCGCCCGGACGACATCACGCCCAAGGACTTCGCGCCACTGCTCGCGGACTGGCTCACCGCGATGGCCCCGGCCGTGCACCAGAGCGCCGACCAGATCCAGAGCGGCGACTACACCCGGAACGTCGTCTCCAACCTCGCGATGCAAGTCGCGGGCAACGCCACCCTGCTGCGCACGGCCGGTGAGCAGCGGGTCAGCCCGGAGCTGCTGACGCCGTACATGAAGCTGATGGAGCGCAGGCTCGCGCAGGGCCACGGGGACGAGGACGGCACCGGGATGGTCGAGCTGCTGGACCTGCGGGCGGACTAGGTCCTGTCTCCTTGGTCATCGCCGTGCCCGGATGAGGACGGCGGCGAGATGTGATGCGGCCTGGCAGGCGATGGCGAGCTTGTCGCATCGCGTGGCCGGACCGCGCCACTGCTCGAGGCGGTTCATGCACCGCTCAACGGTGTTCCGCCGCTTGCAGGCCTCGCGGTCGAAGGCCGGCGGGCGCCCGCCGCGGCTGCCGCGCCTGAGGCGGTGGCTGATCCGGTCGGACGGCTGCGGGATCACTGCTCGGATGCCCCGCCGCCGCAGGTGGCCTCGGATGTCGCGCGACGAGCCACGGCGATCGTCCGACGGTCGACCTCAGATGTGCAGCTCGGTGGGAAAGCCCGTCCAGCGCAACTCGGTGGGCAGGTGCCGCATGTCGTTGGAGACGAGGATGGAGGCCGGTCGACCGGGCGCGTAGCGGATGACCGTGAGTGCCGCGTTGCAGTGGTTGAGGCCAAGCCAACGCCACTTCGGTGCGTGCAGGGCGTCCCGGACGAGCCAGGCGACCAGGAAGTTGTGGGTGACGACAAGTTCGTGCCGGTCCTCCTCGGCCGCCACCGCCCCGGTGAACAGGTCGAGAGCCTGGCGGGCCAGCGCAGGTCCGTGCTTCCGCTCCTCGTCGGTGACCCCGGTAAGGAAGCGGAGACAGAAGTCTGCCGATTCGGCCGGCAGCTCGCCCTTTTCCGGCATGTAGGGCACGTAGTCACCGGCGACTTCCGTCACGTGCAGAGGGATGCTCTTCAGTTGGTCGCCGATCAGGCGTGCGGTCTGTTCTGCCCGTGGCAGAGGACCGTGGTGGACAGCTGTGAAGGGGATCTCCCGGAGGCGTTGGCCGAGCAATGTGGCTTGCCGTCGGCCGCGCTCCGTCAGCCCGCTCTCGTCCGGTAGTGCCTCGCCGTGCCGGACAAGGTAGAGGTGGCGGGTGGCCATGCCGGTCATCTCAAGCTCCTCTGCGCCCACTAGCGATCTTGTCATTCACGGACGCTGCCCCCTGAGTGCCGGTTCCCTCTTCTTCAGAGCGGTGTGGGCGCCGAGGGTGCCGCCCGTCAGGTTGAAGAGGGCCATCGGGTCCGCCGGCGGGAGGCCGGGCCGGCCGCGGGGGCCGTGCCGAAGGCCGGGCGCAGGATCACGAAGGCGGCGCCCCCCCCGGTGCGAGGCCGGTTCGGCGCCCCTCACAGCCGCCGTCGCCGCACGTCAGGAACCCTCACACCCGCCACCCCTGCCCGCTGAGGGCAGCGTTCCCCGCGGGAAACAGAGGTGATGCTGCCGGGTAACACCGGCACCGCACGCTCAAGTGCATGACCTCGAATGAGCGTGTGGTGGTGATCGGCACCGGCCTGGCGGGCGTACGGCTCGCCCGGCGGCTCGGTGAGCTCGGCACGCCCGCACTGCTGATCGGCGAGGAGGAGCACCGGCCGTACAACCGGGTGCTGCTCGCCGAGGTGCTGGCCGGACGGTACAGCCCCGAGGTGATCGCCCTGCCGGCGCCCGCGCGGGTCAGGCGCGACCGGATCACCGGCATCGACCGTGCGGGGCGGACCGTCGCCTGTGCGGACGGGTCCGTGATCGCATACGACCGCCTCGTCCTCGCCACCGGCTCCAACCCGGTGCTGCCGCCGCTGCGCGGCCTGTTCACCGAGAACCGTGAACTGCCCGAGGGCATCCACGCGTTCCGCACCATGGACGACTGCCTGGGCCTGTCCAAGGCGGTCCGCCCGGGGGCGAAGGCGGTCGTCATCGGCGGCGGGCTCCTCGGGGTCTCCGCCGCCCGGGCGCTCGCCCGGCGCGGCGCCCAGGTCGTGCTCGCCCAGCAGTCCGAGCGGCTGATGGAGCGCCAGCTCGACCCGGCCGCCTCCAAGCTCGTCAAGCGGCACCTGACCGACCTGGGCGTCGAGGTGCACACCGAGTGCCGCGTCCGGGACGTGCGCTGCGTCGGCGGCGCCGTGCGCTCCGTGGAGATGGCCGACGGATACGCGCTCGACGCCGATCTGGTGGTCATCGCCTGTGGTGTGCACCCGCGGGTGGGCCTCGCCAAGACGGCCGGTCTCGACGTCCGCAAGGGCGTCGTCGTCGACGACGAGCTGCGCACCTCCGACCCGTACATCCACGCGATCGGCGACTGCGCGCAGCACGACGGCGTCCTGTACGGCCTCGCCACCCCCGCGCTCGAACAGGCCGACGCGCTCGCGGAGCTGCTCGCCGGTGACGCGAACGCCCGTTACACCGGCACCCGCTCCCTGACCCGGCTGACGCTGAACGGGCACGACAGCCCCTTCGACCTCGCCGCGTTCGGCGAGACCGAGGCGCTCCCGGGCGACGACGTCGTCCAGCTCACCGATGCCACCCGCGGCACCTACCGCAAGGTCGTCGTCCGCGACGACCGCCTGGTCGGCGGGGTCCTCGTCGGCGAACTCGGCACCGTCGGCGCGCTCGCCCGCGCCTGGGAGGGAGCAGAGCCGCTCCCCTCCGACGGCGGCCCGCTGCTCCACCTGCTCACCAACGATGGAGGCTCCTGATGACCGCCACCCCGGAGGCCACGGAGGCCACCCCCACGATCGTGCTCGTCGGCCACGGCATGGTCGGCCAGCGCTTCCTCGAGGCGCTCGCCGAGCGCGGCCTGACCGCCACGCACCGCGTGGTCGTGCTCTGCGAGGAGCCGCGCCCGGCCTACGACCGTGTGGCGCTCACGTCGTACTTCTCGGGGAAGACTCCCGAGGACCTGTCCATGACGGACATGGAGTTCATCGAGACGCACGGCATCGAGCTGCGCGTAGGTGACCCGGCGATCGCCGTCGACCGCGAGGCCCGCAAGGTCACCGCCAGGTCCGGCGAGGTCTTCGACTACGACGTCCTCGTCCTCGCCACCGGCTCCTACCCGTTCGTCCCGCCGGTCCCGGGCAAGGACGCCGAGGGCTGTTTCGTCTACCGCACCATCGAGGACCTGCTCGCGATCGAGGAGTACGCCAAGAACGCGACGACGGGTGCCGTGGTCGGCGGCGGTCTGCTCGGGCTGGAGGCGGCCGGTGCCCTGAAGGGGCTCGGACTCACCTCCCACATCGTGGAGTTCGCTCCCCGGCTGATGCCCGTCCAGGTCGACGACGGCGGCGGCGCCGCACTGCTGCGCACGATCGAGGAGATGGGCCTGAGCGTCCACACGGGCGTCGGCACGCAGGAGATCGTCGTGGGCGAGGACGGCGCCGTGACCGGCATGAAGCTGTCCGACGGCTCCGAACTCGCCGCCGACCTTGTGGTGTTCTCCGCCGGTGTCCGCCCCCGCGACCAGCTGGCCCGCGACTGCGGTCTGACGGTCGGCGAGCGCGGCGGCATCACGGTCGACGAGCAGTGCCGTACGGTCGCCGACCCGCACGTCTTCGCGATCGGCGAGTGCGCGCTGGCCTCCGACGGCCGGGTGTACGGCCTGGTGGCGCCGGGCTACGAGCAGGCGGAGACGGCGGCGGCCACGATCGCCTCGGACGAGGCGTCCTTCACCGGTGCCGACCTGTCCACCAAGCTGAAGCTGCTCGGCGTGGACGTGGCGTCCTTCGGCGACGCGCACGGCACCGCCGAGGACTGCCTGGACGTCGTCTACTCCGACTCCCGCGCGGGCCTGTACAAGAAGCTGGTCATCGGCCGCGACGGCACGCTGCTCGGCGGCATCCTGGTCGGAGACGCGGAGGCGTACGGCACGCTGAAGGCGTTCACCGGCTCGGTCCCGCCGGTCGCGCCCGAGTCGCTGGTGCTGCCGGCCGGCGCCGGTGAGTCCGTCCAGCTCGGCCCCTCCGCCCTGCCGGACGACGCGATCATCTGCTCCTGCCACAACGTCTCCAAGGGCGCGATCCGCGGCGCGGTCACCGACCACCAGTGCACGACCGTGCCCGAGGTGAAGAAGTGCACCAAGGCCGGCACCGGCTGCGGCTCCTGCGTCAAGGTCCTCGGCCAGCTCGTCAACGCCGAGCTGGAGGCGAGCGGCGTCGAGGTCGACAAGGGCCTGTGCGGCTGCTTCGCGCAGACCCGCGAGGAGCTGTACGAGATCGTCCGCGCCCTGCGTATCACCACCTACCAGGACCTGCTGGACCGTCACGGCCGCGAGGGGGCCCGGGGCGGCGACGGCTGCGAGGTCTGCAAGCCTGCCGTCGGCTCGATCATCGCCTCCCTCGCCCCCACGATCGGCGCGAGCGGTTACGTCCTGGACGGTGAGCAGGCGGCGCTGCAGGACACCAACGACCACTTCCTGGCCAACCTGCAGAAGAACGGCTCGTACTCGGTCGTTCCGCGGATCCCCGGCGGTGAGATCGCCCCGGAGAAGCTGATCGTGATCGGCGAGATCGCCCGCGACTTCGGTCTCTACACGAAGATCACCGGTGGCCAGCGGATCGACATGTTCGGGGCGCGCGTCGAGCAGCTGCCCGTGATCTGGGCCCGGCTGGTGGACGCCGGCTTCGAGTCCGGACACGCCTACGGCAAGTCGCTGCGCACGGTGAAGTCCTGCGTCGGGCAGACCTGGTGCCGCTACGGCGTCCAGGACTCGGTACGGATGGCGATCGACCTGGAGCTGCGCTACCGGGGGCTGCGCTCCCCGCACAAGCTGAAGTCGGCGGTCTCCGGCTGCCAGCGCGAGTGCGCCGAGGCCCAGTCGAAGGACTTCGGCGTGATCGCCACGGCCAACGGCTGGAACCTGTACGTCGGCGGCAACGGCGGCGCGACCCCGCGCCACGCGGACCTGCTCGCGCAGGACCTGTCGGACGCCGAACTGGTCCGTCTGATCGACCGGTTCCTGATGTTCTACATCCGTACGGCCGACCGGCTGGAGCGCACCTCGACCTGGCTGGACCGGATCCCCGGCGGCCTGGACCACGTACGGGACGTCGTCGTCCACGACTCGCTCGGCATCTGCGACGAGCTGGAGAAGCTGATGCAGGCGCACGTCGCGCACTACCGCGACGAGTGGGCCGAGACCATCAACGACCCGGAGAAGCTGTCCCGGTTCGTGTCCTTCGTGAACGCCCCGGACACCCCGGACCCGGTCGTCGCCTTCGTGCCCGAGCGCGACCAGATGAAGCCCGACCTGCCGCTGCTGTCCATCGGCATGCGACCCGCCGACGTACTGGAAGGAAGCGCCCAGCGATGACCCTGGCACTGGAGACCACCGACCTCACGATCGAACTCGCCCTGAACGACGACTGGTTCACGGTCTGCGAACTGAGCGCGCTGCTCCCGGGCCGCGGGGTGGCCGCACTGCTGCCGGACGGCCGGCAGGCCGCGGTCTTCCGCGACCGCTCCGGCGAGCTGTTCGCCATCGACAACCGCGACCCCTTCACCGGCGCGGCGGTCCTCTCCCGCGGCCTGACGGGCACCCACCAGGGCCGCCCGTTCGTCGCCTCGCCCCTGCTGAAGCAGCGCTTCGACCTGGCGTCCGGGCAGTGCCTGGACGACGAGGCGGTACGGGTGACGGCCTACAAGGTGCGGACCTCGTAGCAGCGGTTGTTGACCGGACGTTCTTGACTGGACGTTGTTGACCGGACGTTCGTGACGGACGTTCTTGACCGGACGTTCTTGACGGACGTTCTTGACCGGACGTTCTTGACCGGACGTCTCGTAGCCGCGCCACCAGGACAGCTTGAGAGCTGCCTGGAGCGCGGCGTCCCGTCCACTGAGCTGCCGGATCGTGTCCCTCGGGTACTGATCACGTCCGTTTCGGTGCCGGGGAACGGGGTGCGTCGGCCGCGCGTTCGCAGTGCGGCCAGTCGCCGAAGTCGCGGTCCCGGCTCCACAGCTTCCGGGCCGCCTGGATGTTCCACTCCGGGTCCAGGGCCTCACGCGGCGTGCCGCCCAGTTCGCGCAGCCGGGCGTCGGAGATCTGGAACAGGCCCCAGTTCCGGGTGCCGTTGGTGTTGGGGAGGATGTGCAGCGGGTCGAGGAAGGACTGGCAGTCGGCGATGGCCACCGCCTTGTCCGGCACTTCGGGAAACACCTCCCGGACCCGCTGCCGCACCTTCAGCGGCGACCACACCCTCATCCGGACGCGCGAGGTGTACAGCGCCTTCTTGGTCGGCTCCGCGACGACCCCGTTGGGCTGCAGTCCGGCGAGCACCTGGAAGGCGGTGACCCGGCGCAGGGTCTGCGGGCCGAAGTCCCCGTCCACGCCGATGTCCGCGCCCTTGGCGTGCAGCAGACGCTGCACCTCCCGCACGCACTCGTCGTGCTCGCCCATCGCGATCACGGGCGGGCAGCCGGCCGAGAACAACGGCCGGACCTCGCCGGTACTCCGGCCGCCGGCGGCCCCGTCTCCTCCACCGTCGCCGGAGGACGACCGGCCGCTCGACAGCGCCCAGGCCGAGACCGTGACGGCGGCGAGGGCCGCGGCGACGACGACGGTGGCGCGCAGCCGGTGCCGGCGCGGCTGCCGCGCGGGCCGGGACGCGGCACCGGGGCCGGTGCCGGTGCTGGGGGCTCGGTGCTCCGGCGCCCGGTCGTCGTCCGGGGCGGGGGCCGGGCCTTGCGCCGGGGTCGGGGCCGGGCTCTGTGCTGGAGCTGAGGCCTTGGTGGGCGCCTCCGCTTCCGGGTCCGCTTTTGGTTCGGCTTCGTGGGTCGCGTCCCGCGAGGTTTCCTGGGTCGCGTCCCGTGAGGCTTCGTGTGTCGCGTCCCGTGAGGCTTCGTGGGTCGCGTCCCGTGAGGCTTCGTGGGTCGCGTCCCGTGAGGCTTCGTGTGTCGCGTCCCGTGAGGCTTCGTGGGTCGCGTCCCGTGAGGCTTCGTGGGTCGCGTCCCGTGAGGCTTCCGGTTCCGTACCCCCCGCGGCGTCCGCCACGGCCCCCCGTTCCGCCGCCCCGGCCTCCGCGCCCGCCGCGGCTGCCCGCGCCGCGTCCGCCAGTGCCCACAGGCGGTGCAGGGTGCGCAGTTCGTCCGGGGCCGCGCCGCAGACCGTGGCCAGCCGGTGCACGCTGCCGTAGTCCTGAGGCACCGACGTGCCCCGGCAGTAGCGGTGCAGTGTCGAGCCGGCCAGTCCGGACTTCCTGGCGAGAGCCTCGTAACTCAGGCCGGACCGGCTCTTCAACGAACGCAACAGCGCGGCGAACCGTTCCGTTTCCGGGCATGCGGACAAGGCCCTTTCCCCCCTCGGAATCCCCACAGGACGCTGGTCGGGCGTCTCTGCCGACACTGTGCCACCAAAGGCGTCCCATGGCCGTCCCAACGGTTCCGGAACGCGCCAGGTGTGCGCTCTCCCGGCATCCCGGCGTCCCAGCGGGCCCCGCAGTCCTTGCCCGGCCAGGTCACGCCTTGCCAGCGTCGGGCCGTCCGCACCACCGTCCCCAGATCTCCGAGGAGACCAGGCTCATGCGCCTTTCCGTACGCCGGAACTCTCGTGCGAACCCGCTGCTCGCCGTGCTCACCGTCAGCGCCGCCGCCGTCACCGCCCTTGCCGTGCCGAGCTCCGCTTCGGCGGCACCGGCCGCTCCGGCAGCGGTGGACTGCGCGTCCGGGCACATCTGCTTCTGGACCGGCGCCAACTTCACCGGCAGCAAGTGCTCCTGGGACGTGGCCGACCCCGACTGGCAGAGTGGTTCCATTCGGTGCTCCTGGGCCGCCACGACCAACGTGAAGTCGGTGTGGAACGCCGGCACCAGCTCCTCCAGCGGTGTCGCGTACTACCGGGGCGCCAACTACTCCGACCGTGTCGGCTGCACCCGGCAGCAGCACGGCGGCAACCTGGCCGGCACCTACAAGGTCCGCTCCCACCGGTGGATCTCGGGCAGCTGCGGCTGACCCGCTCCCCGCACGAACGCGGTGGTGTGCACGCCCGCTTGCCCGGGCGTGCACGCCACCGCGGCATGTCCGCGGAGGGCAGGGTCAGCCCACGAGGGGCGACCGCGCGTGCTCCTCGGAGAGGGGCCGCGTGTCGAGGTAGAACCACTCGGCGTCCGCGGTGGGCCAGGGCGACGGTTCCGCCGCCTCCCCGGCGGGGGCCGGGCGCCTGGGCAACGGTGCCGGTGCCGGGTCCGGGGCGACGGCGTGCTCCGCCTCCCCCGGCATCAGCAGCTCCACCCGCAGCCCCAGGCCCCGCTGCTGGGCGGTGAACTCCTCGACCTGGTTGCGGCAGGCGTGGTCCAGGTGGGTCACCCCCGTCAGGTCGAGACGGATCCTCGGCTTCCCGGACGCGGCGGCCGCCTCCAGCGCGTCGATCACCTTCGGCAGCCGCAGGAACGTGGCGTTGCCCGCCATGACGACCTTGGCCGTGTCCTGCTCGACGTGCTGGCGGATCACGGTCTGCGACATGCGCAGCGCGGCCAGCACGATCCCCGCGGCGAGGCCGAACAGCACGCCCTCCAGCAGCGCGGTCGCCACGATGACCAGCATGGTCAGCGTCATCACCGCGAACTCGCCCCTGTCCTGACGCCACATCTTCGGGAACTCCGCGGGCCCGAACAACTTCCAGCCGCTGTGCACGAGGACACCGGCGAGGACGGAGATCGGGATCAGCGCGAGCACCTGCGGCAGCAGCAGCGCGAACAGCAGCAGCCACAGGCCGTGCAGGGTGCGGGAGAGCCGGGTCCTGGCCCCGGCCTGGACGTTGGCGGAACTGCGGGCCACGACCGCGGTGATGGGGAGCGCGCCGAGGACGCCCGCGACGGTGTTGCCGGCGCCCTGGGCGATCAGCTCGGTGTTGTAGCGGGTGCGTGGGCCACTGTGCATACGGTCCACGGCGGCGGCCGTGAACAGGCTCTCCGCGGACGCGATGACCGTGAAGGTGAGGATCGCGGTGATGATCGTCCCATCGGCGAGCCCGGCGAACTGCTCCGCGCCCGAGACCCGCACGGAGTCGAGCAGATTGCCGACCTGGAGCGTCTTCACGCTCACGCCGGGCAGCGCTGCGACGACCATGCCGATGCCCACGGCGACCAGAGCCGCAGGGATCTTCCCGGCCGGGCCGGGCACCTTCTTCCAGGCGAAGCTGAGCACGATCGTGACGACACCGAGCAGCGTGGCGATCATCGCCTGGGGGTCGGTGAGGATGCCGGCCAGCAGCCCGGGGATGCCTGCCATGTTCTCCAGCGCGGTGCCTGGGGCCTTGGCGTCGGCCATGGGGTAGGCCTGGCTGAACATCAGCGGCACGCCGATGCCGGCGAGCATGCCCTGGACGACGGCGACCGAGATGGCCTGGAACATCCGGCCGAGCCGCACCAGTCCCAGGATGATCTGGAGGATCCCGGAGAACAGCACGATCACGCCGAGCATGGCCACGCCGACCTCGGCGACGGTCTCCGCGACCAGCGCTGCGAGTCCGGCTGCCGGGCCGCTGACCTGGAGCGTGCTGCCCCGGACTGCGCCGACGACGAGACCGCCGATCACCCCGGAGATGATCCCGAGTTCGGCGGGGACACCGGAGGCGACGGCAACACCGATGCACAGCGGCAGGGCGACGAGGAAGACGACGAAGGAGGCGGTGATGTCGGTGACCAGGTCCCCCTTCACACCGCCCTTGCCACCGTCCCCCTCCGCTCCGGCCCTGCCGCCGACGCCCCTCACTCCGGCCTTGCCGCCGAGGCCGTTCGCTCCGGCCCTGCCGCCGACGCCCCTCACTTCGGCCTTGACGCCGACGCCCTTGACGCCACTCATCACACCGCGGAGCAGCACGCCCAGCGCACCACCGCCCTCACTGCCGGCGCCCGGGCCGACCAGGCCACCCGCTGGGTGCTCGCCCTGTCCGCGGAGACGCGCCGCTGCCGCCGGCCGCCCGCCCCCCGGGCCGCCCCGCGTCCTCCCCCGCGCATGGGCCCCGCTCACGCGGCGTGCACCCGGAAGTCGCCGTCGTCGCCCAGCTCGTGGACGAAGCCCGTGTCGACCTCGTAGTACCAGCCGTGCAGCCGCAGCCGGCCCGAGTCGAGGCGCTGCCGGACCACGGGGTAACTCCGCAGCGCTGCCAGCTGGTTGACGACGTTGCCCTGGGACACCTCCGGCAGGGACGGGTCGTCCGGCGCGGTCTCCAGTACGGAGGTCAGCTCGGGGCGGGCGATGCGGAGCCAGGCGTCCACGCCGGGCAGTGCCGACAGGTCGTCGCCGGACTTCAGCGCGCCCATCGCACCGCAGTGTGAGTGACCGCACACCACGATGTCCTGAACCCCGAGCACCTCCAGTGCGTACTCGATGGTGGCCGCCTCTCCACAGGCCCCGGGCCGTCCGTAGGACGGCACGATATTGCCCGCGTTCCGCAGCTCGAATATCTCTCCAGGCCGCGCTCCCGTGATCATCGCGGGTATGACACGCGAGTCCGAGCAGGTAATGAACAGTGCTTCCGGATATTGCCCTTCAGCCAGTTTCCGGTATTCGCCGCTGTTGAAATCGACGCGCGCCCTGAACGTACGGGCACGGTCCAGCAAAGCCTTCAAGACGCCCTCCTGAGCTGGGGGTACTACCTGGGGGATCCACCGTAGACCGCCGACCCACAGAGGAAGGTTAAGCAAACTCCAACGCCCGGCCAGCAATTGCACATTCTTTGTCCGGATTCCCAGAAGCAGCGTCTTCTTGTAGCGTGTGAACTCCGCGGCAGAGAATGCTAATTCACGCTGCCCGGATTCATGCCGGTTTCACGGAGAGACGGGACGTATGGGCCTACGAGTGCTGCTCATCGAAGACGACGAGACGATCGCCGAGCCGCTCGCCGAGGGGCTCGGCCACTTCGGACTGACGGTCGACCACGTCGCCACCGGGACGGACGGCCTGAAAGGCCCGTACAACGACGTCGTGCTGCTCGACCTGGGGCTGCCGGACATGGACGGCATCGACGTATGCCGCGGCATCCGGCAGGTCTCGGACGTGCCCATCGTCATCCTCAGCGCGCGCGGCGAGGAGGCCGACCGGGTGCTGGGCCTGGAGCTGGGCGCCGACGACTACCTGGCGAAACCGTTCAGCGTGCGGGAACTGGTCGCCCGGGTCCGCGCGGTGACCCGCCGCGCGCAACGCACTCACTCGGCGTTCTCCGAGGCACCGGGCCCTCGGAGCGCTCCCGAGCCGCCACCGGCCGAACCCGCTCACGAACCCGCCCCGGCCCTCTCCTACGAACCCCCGGCGGCATCCGCGCACGCCCCCGACCCCGCCCCCGCGCACGACCCGGGCCCGCTCGTGGTGGACCGCCGTACCCGCCAGGTCTGGGTCGGCGACGCCCCCGTCCTGCTCACGCCCAAGGAGTTCGACCTGCTGGCGCTGCTCAGCGAGGACCCCGGCGCGGTCTACTCCCGGCAGCAGATCCTCGACCGCGTCTGGGACCCGCACTACGACGGCCCGACCAAGACGCTGGACGTCCATGTCGCCGCGCTGCGCCGCAAGCTGGGGCACCCGGCGTGGATCCGGACCCTGCGGGGCGTCGGCTTCCGGCTGTCCGTGCACACGGGGCCGCGGGTGGCCTCTCCATGACCCGCCGGCTGCTGCTCAGCTACCTCAGCCTCGCCGCCCTGGTGCTGCTCTGCCTGGAGATCCCGCTGGGCTTCGTGTACTCGCGCGGGGAGCGGGAGCGGGTGGTCAACGCGGCGAAGGACGAGGCCGAGTCGGTCTCGGCGTACGCGGCGCTGTCCCTGGCGGCGGGGCGGGCCGAGCGGGACCTGCCCGGGCGGGTGGCGCACTGCGCGCAGCGCATCGGGGGCAAGGTGGTGATCGTCGACGCGGCGGGCACGCCACTCGCCGCCTCGCACCGGCTGGACGCCGGGATGTCCGGCAACCTGGCCGCCCGGCCGGGCATCGCCGCGGCGCTGCGGGGCACCGCGACGGTGGACGTCCGTACCTCCACCATCGGCGGGGTCGAGTACCTGTCGGTGGCCGCACCGGTCGGCCAGGAGGCGCGGCCGGTCGGTGCGGTGTGGCTGACGGTGCCGACGCGGACGGTCCACGAGCGGGTGCGCCACGTCTGGCTGCTGCTCGCGCTGGGCGGGTTCGCCGTGCTGACGGCGGTCGCCGTGGTCGGTTTCGCCTTCGCCCGCTGGGCGGGCCGCCCCATCCGCGAACTGGAGCAGGCCACCCACGACTTGGCCGACGGCGGCCGGTTCGAGCCGGTGACGATCACCAAGGGTCCGCCGGAAGTGCGCAGTCTGGCCGCGGCGTTCAACCACACCGGTGCCCGGCTCGCCCATCTGCTGGCCTCGCAGAGGGCGTTCGCGGGGGAGGCCTCCCACCAGCTGAAGACACCGCTGGCGGCGCTGCGGCTGCGCCTGGAGAACATGGAGCCGGACGTCGCCGCCCGCGCCCGGGGCAGTCTCACCGCGGCCGTCACGGAGACGGACCGGCTCGCCCGGATGGTCGGGCACCTGCTGGCCATGGCGCGGCTGGAGGAGCACGCGGCCATTCCCGCCACGGTCGACCTCGGTGCGGTCTGCGCGGAGCGGCACCGCACGTGGCAGCCCCTGTTCACGCGGGAGGGCGTCTCGCTGGTGCTCTTCGCGGGGAGCGTGGGCCCGGTGCTCGCGGTGCCGGGGGCCCTGGAGCAGATCATGGACAACCTGCTGTCCAACGCCCTGAGGGCGTCACCGGCCGGCAGCACCGTCACGATCGAACCGCGGCTGCAGGCCCCGCCTCGGCGGGCGCTGCGCGACAGCCGCCCCCGCTGGGTCGACCTGCACGTCACCGACGAGGGCCCGGGCATGACGGACGAGCAGCGGGCCCGCGCCTTCGACCGCTTCTGGCGCGCTCCGGGTGCCCCCAAGGGCGGTACGGGACTCGGCCTCGCCCTGGTGCAGCGCCTCGCCCATGCCAGCGGCGGGGAGGCGACCCTGCGCGCGGCGGCGACCGGCGGCCTGGACGTGGTGATCCGGCTGCCGTCCGCGCGACCGCCGGGCGAGAGCGACCACGGGCCGGGCGGCGACCGCCCGAGGAGGCCGAGAAGGGAGGCACCGGCGCTGCCGGCGTGAGTTCGCCGACCGGCGCGGCACCAGCGGCGGCTTCCCGGATGGCCATCACCTACGAGGTGACAGCCTCGTTCCGCTCGCCACCAACCGTCAATCTCCACACTCTCATCACAAGTTGGTCACCTGCCCCTCACGCCGAACGGGTCGGTCTTACGGTCATCCCCTCACGTACCAGTCCTGGGGGGACGACCATGACGAATCCGTACACCGGCCCGCACAACACCCCGCACCCCGTACCGCCCCTGCCGCAGCCCGGCAGACCGGGGCCCCGCTGGGCCCGAAAGCGCTACGTGCTGCCCGCGATGGGCCTGGCCCTGTTCATCGGTATCGGCATGGGCGCGAGCGGCGGGGGCACCACGAGCGACGCGAAGCCCACGTCCGCAGAGCCCCGCCCTACCGTCACGGTCACCGCGACGGCCACCGCCACGGTGACCCCGCCCGCGAAGGAGCCGGAGCCCGCCCCCACCGTCACCGCCACGAAGACCGTCAAGGTCACCGCTACGGTCACCGCACAGCCGGCGGCGGGCGGTGGGGCCGAGGACAGCGACTCGAACGGCGGCACGGACGTGTACTACGCCAACTGCAGTGCCGTCCGTGCCGCCGGCGCCGCCCCCATCCACCGAGGTGAGCCCGGGTACGCCTCCCACCTGGACCGGGACAACGACGGGATCGCGTGCGACACCTGAGCCCGGCACGCCGGTGACCATCGGCGGGCCCGGCCGTTCCACCGTTCGGGCGGCTCGATCCGGGCTGCCCAGCCGACGGAAGGAACATCACCGTGGACACGACCGTGCCCGCCACCGACGTACAGCGCGTGCTGCCGCGTGACAAGTGGGTCAAGACACTGCCGCAGACCATCGTCGCGTCGTGCGTGCTGCTCCTCGACGCCGAGGACCGGTTCCTGCTGCTGCGCTACGCCGACGGGCAGCCGGCCGCGGGCCTCTGGGGGCTGCCGGGCGGCATGCTCGACCACGGCGAGGACCCCGTCGGTGCCGCGCGCCGGGAGCTGCACGAGGAGACCGGCATCTGCCTGGAAGGGGACCCGCGGTTCATCGGGTACGACCACCGGGCCGATGTGCTGGGCACGGGGCCGGTGCTCGACTTCTACTTCCACGGTGGCCGGCTCCCCGCCGGGCAGCCCGTCCGGCGCAGCTCGGAGCACGACCACCACGGCCTCTTCGCTCTTGCCGAATTGGAGTCCATGCCGCTGGCGACCGGCCTGCCCACCGTCACCGCGCTGCTGACGGCGGCCCGGACCGGCACGGTCGCGTGCCTGCGGGAAGGGCTCCCCGGGTAAGCGGGAACGCGAGGGGGCGGCACCTCCGCACAGGGTGCATGGCTGGCTTCCTGACCTGGGAAGCCAGCCGTTCCTCATGCCTCTAGGGCACTCTCAGGGCACATCGCTCAGGACGGCTTCCATCATGTCGGCCGTCCGATCCACCTCCGCCTCCCACAGATGCGTGTAGACGTTCAGCGTGATCGACGGCTTAGCGTGACCGAGGCGCATCTGAACCTGCTTCGGCGTCGCCCCGTTCTTGATCAGCACGGAGGCGTAGAAGTGGCGCAGGTCGTGAAGCGTGGTGCCCTCGGGGACGCGTACCTTGCTGCCGGACTTAGCCAGGTACGCGTTCGCCCGCCTGATGTTGCGGGCCCACAGCTTCGCCCAACTGCCGCGCCGGATCGCCCCGCCCGTCTCGCTCGTGTACAGCAGCCGAGCATGGCGCCACACGGGCTTACGCGGGTTCGTCCGGTCCTCGATGTACACGACCTGGGGAGGGAAAGCCTTCCGGTGACGCTCGATCTCGTCTACGACAGACTGCCCCTGCGGCACTGCTCTGTAGCTCTGCCTGGTCTTCGGCTCACCCAGGTACGGCACGCCCTTGTCCGGCCCGATCAACTGCTGCTTGACCGTGACGGTCTCGGCCGGCTCCTCGTCTTCCAGGCCGAACAGCTCGCCCTGGCGGAGTCCGGTGGAAGCCGCCTGCCGCACCAGGGCCCGGTATCGCGGGGACGCTGTGACGATCAGCGCCTTCACAGCCTCCGGGTCGAGCGGGTGAATCTCCGGATAGAACACCTCGGGCGGCTTGAGGCCCTCCCACGGGTACTTCGGGATAATGCCCTCTTGGTGGGCCATCTTCAGGATGCTGGTACAGACGTTCCACGCCGTAGCGAACGTCGACGGGGCGATGACCTCGGACCGCTCTTTGATCCACTTCTTTCCGTCCGGGCGCTGAATGCTACCGATCTGCCGGTTGCCGAACGTCGGGTAGATGTGGAGCCGTAGGGCCCGCTCGACGTTCGACTCGGTCCGCTCGCGGTGTATGGCCGTCTCCTGCCAACGCTCAGCGACCGCCTTGAACTTCTGCTTGCCCAGCTCCCGGTTCACGAACGTGCCGCCGTCGAGTTCAGCCTTCACCTTGGCGGCCCGGGAGTCCGCGGCCGTCCTCTTCGCGAAGTTCTCCTTGCACTGCTTGCCGGACAGATCCCGGTAGCGCACCTGCCAGCGCTTCCCGACTCCGTGCTCTGCGCTCGGGTAGACGGTCGCCGTCTTGGTGCTGTGCACTGCGCACGGCTCGGCATCGGCCGACGGTCGGGACAGGTGCCAGCGGTCATATACGTCAGCCATCAGTCCCCCTCCTACGGATGTTTCGGGTCATGCTGCGCATCGGCCTCCGATCTCTTCGGCGTCGTATTTGTCGAGCGCTTCGGCGTCGTACAGAACATGTCGACCACGCCTGATGAAGCACTGCGGGCCGGTTCCGGCGTAGCGCCAGTAGCGGACGGTTGCGGGCGACGTGCGGTAGCGCTCGGCGACTTCCGCAGTCGTCAAGTACCTCTTCATGACGTCCTTCCTGAGAGGTCAGGTGTCGCGGGGGCCCGCGTGTGTCCTAGGTGCGGATTTCTGCGTCATTGCGTCACCTGCGTCAATCAGGCTTCTGACCTGCGGGTTCCGATGACGCAGCAGGACGGGCCCTGCGTCACCGATGACACGGGCGCTCGTCACGGGGTGACGCTGGTGACGCGGGATGACGCACGATTCGCCGTCTGCGTCATTGGCTGTTGCCGCAGGTGAGGGGCCGTCTGTCGGGGCGGTGGTGACGCAGTGACGCAGATCTTCCCTACTTAGGAAAAAGAAAGGGGTGGTGTCTGTGGGGCTTACGTCTTGGGGCTTGAAGAACGAGCCGCTTCGCGGCGCGACCTGCGGGGGGCGGCTGTCGCCGCCGAACAGCAAGAGGAGCACCCCGGGCGCGGCGTGCTCCTCTTGCTTGTCCGCCTGTCCCGGTGTGCGGTCAGAACGCGGTCTGCTGCTCGGGCGGCGGGGGCGGGGCCTGGCGGCCGAGTTCGATGTAGCGGGCGGCGCTGGTGCGGCCCCAGTCGACCAGGACGCCGCGTGCGGCAAGGGTGGGTTGGATGCGCCTGAGCCGGTCGGAGAGCACCTTGCCGGTGGTGGGCCAGCCCTTGGGCAGGGGGCGGCATTCCTCGCCGCTGTAGAGGGCGGTCAGGGCGTGCAGCCACTCCGCCGACGTCATCTGTACCTCTTCGCCCGGGGTGAGTTCGCCGGCGTACTTGAGGACCGTCTGCGCCAGCAGGTCGCCTTCGATCACGTCGTCGTTGAGGTCGTCCAGGCTGGCCCGGTATGCCTCCAACGTCCCGAAGCCGGTGGCCGCGTCGAGCTGCGCGCACAGGTGGGCGAAGTCGGCCATCCGCAGATCGGTCGGGGTCTCGGCCTGCACCGCGCGGACCTTCACGGTCAGGTCGAGCAGGGAGCCGAGGACGACAGGCAGGATCTCGGCGTACTCCGCCCACAGCTCCGCTTCGGTACGCCGCACCCGGGGGCGCTCCAGGCGCAGGGTAAGGAGTCGTTCGGCCAGGTCGGGGCGGATCACGCCGACGTCGATACCGGTCAGCAGCATTGGGCGGCGGTAGCGGGAGCGCACGACGTCGCCGTCGGTGAACAGCGCACGCTTGATGCTCTCGGCCCCGGTGATGACGCAGCACATGAGGTCAGACAGGTCCGGGGGCAGGTGGGAGAGGTTGTCCAGGGCGGTGATCCATCCGGCCGCGACCGCCGTGATCATGTTCTCCTCGTCCTTGGGCGCCCTGCGCAGGTCGCCGGTCATGCCCTCGATGATCCGCACGAGCATCCGCCCGCCGGTCGACTTGCCGGCGCCCTGCGGGCCGGTCAGGAACGGGGCGGGGACGGGCACGGACGGCTCCAGGCAGCCGATGAGCCACGCGATGGCCAGGGCCTCGGTCTTGGCGTCGGCGAAGTTGCACAGCCGCATCAGCAGGTCGATGCCCTTGCCGTTGGTGTCCTTGGCGGGCAGGGGCAGTTCCCCGGTGAGCTGGGTGCGCCGCCAGCACACCTCTTCGGGGTCGGGGACGCGGATGTCCCAGCCGGTGGGGTGGATGCGGACGGACCGGCCGTCGTCGCGGCCGAGGTCGAGCCAGGTGGCACCGTCGAAGCCGGGAGCCACGCGGATGTGGGTGGGCTGTACCTGCTCGGTGAGGGCGAGAGCCTCGATCAAGTCCAACGCCTCCTTGAGGGCCGTTCCGTTGAAGACGCCGACCCCGTCACGGAAGAGGCCGACCATGAGTTCCTGCCGGTGGCTCCCGGTCGTGCCCTGGGAGCGGATCGGACGGGCCACGGGGTGGCCAGTGCGCTGCGCGTATACGGTCCCGTCGACGGTGCGGAAGTACCGGAAGTGGGACTGGGCGTAGTCGGTGATGACCTGCCGGGCGGGGTTCTTCTCGTCGTCGGACACGGGTCACAGTCCCAACGTGGTGCGGGCGTTGTTCCACGCGTCCATGCAGTGCCGGGCGGTTTCGCCCTTGGTCTGCGCGGCGGTGAACAGCCGGTTGACGTGGTTGTCGGTGAGGCAGCCGCAGCGGCCGTGCCTGGACAGGACCGCGAGGAAGGTCGCGTAGACGGTGGCGTGGATGGAGCTGCGGGCGGTGGTGATGCGCTGTTCCGCCATGTCGATGCCGCGTTCCAGGAAGGTGGGTGTGCGGTGCGGGCACCGCCCGCCATTGGACGGTGCGGGCATCGACACGGGCGCCGGGCGGACAGCGGGCGCTTCCTTCACGGCCAGCGCGCGGACCACGTCGGGTAGGTCGGTCAGGGTGCCGGTGCCGGGGCCGAGGTAGCGGGCGTAGGACATGGTCGACTTGATGTCGACACCGGGCCGGACCGCGTTGTGCGAGGTCATCGTGCCCCGGTAGATCCAGTGCTCACCGCGCGTCGTCGGCACGGTCCGCGTCGCGGGCAACGCTGTGCGTGCCCAGGTGATGGCGTCCGCGTCGTCCAGGTCCACCACGGTCAACCCGGCGCCGCCGGGGTGGTAGGCGACTGCGACCGCCCGCAGCCAGGCGGCCGTCCAGGCCGGCGAGGTGAGGACGGCCGGGTCGGTGGTGGCGGCGGCCCACGCGTGGCAGACGCCGGGGCAGCGGCAGGGCCCCGCGGTCTTCATGTTGGGCCGTCCGCCGCACGCGTTGCCGGTGCAGGCGGGGCAGTTGCCGAACGGGACCTTGCCCGCCCGCAGGGGCAGGGATGGGATGCCGTGCGCGGCGAGGGTGAGCGCGGTGCCCATGAGGCCGGGAGTGGGCAGGGCTCGCCGCTGTGGGGTGGCTTGGGTCATGCTGGTTGTCTCCAGTTCCTAGGAGTGGTGCTGGGTGACAAGGGCGGCCCCGGTTCTTGGCGGAATGGGGGGCCGCCCTTGGCGTAGCTAGAAGGGGCTGTTCTGCCGGTAGCGCGCGGTGGTGACGATGTCGGTGTGGTCGAACGCGAGGCCGCGGGCGTTGTCGAGTGGGATCCAGCGGACGGCGGCGGCGTCGTCTCCCGCGTGTGCGGTGGTGTCGTCGGGGACGGTCACCAGGTAGGCGGCGGTGACGTACCGGCCGCGCGGGTCGCGGTCGGGGGCGTCATAGATGCCGATCAGGGCCAGGTCCCAGGGGTCGACGTGGACGCCGGTCTCTTCCAGCAGCTCCCGCGCGGCGGCGGCACGGGAGGTCTCGCCGGGGTCGACGTGCCCGCCCGGCAGGGCGAGCCGTCCCTTGTGTGGCGGCCATCCCCGCTCGATGAGCAGGACGGCGCCGCCCCGGATGCACACCACGTCAGCGGTGTAGCGAATGGTCTCGAAGGTCTCGGTCATGTTCAGCTCTCGTTTCTGGGGCGGGCGGGTTCAGCCGTGGAAGTGGTTGCGCTTGAACGTCGCCTTGCGGATGTTCACGGTGGTGCCGCTCTGGTGGCCGCTCGCGCTGAAGAGCTGCACGGCGATCCATCCGCCGAAGATGACGGCGGCCAGGGTGATCAGTTGGGTGATGAACGCGGTGAGCGCGGCGATGAACGAGGTGAGCAGGATCAGCCCGCCGCACACCGCGAGGAACCCGATGCCTCCGAGGGCGACGTTCACGGCCGTGCGGGACACGGCCGGCTTGACGGTCACCGGCTCGGGCTGGGCGGGGCTGATGGCGTAGCCGGTGACGATGCGGCCGTCGGGCAGGACGATGCTCGCCACCGCCGGAACACTGCTCGGCTGGGCCTGCATAACCGGCGCCGGGACGGCGACGGCGGGCGGGAGCGGGGTCGGGTGATGGAGCTCAATGGCCCGCTCGGCGGGCGGCTGATGGGTGTGGTCGGGGTACATGCGGAATCCCTTCCGGTGCCGGTTCAGGGAGGAAGTGACACACCCTTCTGGGTGTGCTGTGGAGGGGTGTTTTCGGGGGTCTGACCTGCGGGCCTCCCTGACTCCCTGAGTGATCATTTGTGCAGCTCAGGGCGGGGGAGGCGGGGCAGGGAGGGGGTGAGGGAGTTCTCCCTGCCTCCCTGACCCGTCGGCGGTGCGTTCCCTGTCATTCGGAGGCGGAAGCGGAACCCTCGTCGTCGCGGTTGGTGAGGGCGCGGGTGAGCCGGTCGCGGCTGACGACCATGACGCCGTCGGACTTGTAGGGCTCGGCGCCGGTGCCGTCCAGGACGCGCTTGAGGTCGATGAACGACCAGCCGCCGTAGGCGTCCTCGTTGAGGTTCGCGAGCCGCTTGAGGACGTCCTGCGTCCGCAGTCGCGACGCGTCTCCGAGTACGCCGGCGATGTCGGCGAGCGGGTCACGCTCCTCGCCCCGCTCGATGGTGTGCAGGGTGGTGACGCCGTCGCGCAGGGCCTTGGCGCGGTCGGTGATGGCCTCGGCGTTGTCGTCGTCGATGTAGTGCGTGCGCACCGTGATGGACGACTGTCCGGCCGGGATGTCGATGCCGGAGGAGGCGAGGACCAGGGTGCCCTGATCCAGCCCGGGGCGCAGCAGGTTCGGGGCGGCACCGCCGTCGACGGCCTTGTCCCCGAGCGCCATGCGGGCCTGCGACTCGGTGCCCAGCGCGAGGGAGGCCCGGGTGTGGGCGCCCTCGCGGACCAGCTTGGGTAGGTTCTCGTTGGTCGGGTCCTGGGTGCCCTGCCACATCAGCACGTTGACCGCACGACCCTGGTTGTGGATCTTGCGGACGGCCATGAAGTACCGGGAGTTGGCCTTGGCGCCGCCGTAGGGGCGCTTGTCCTCGTCCTTGGCCGGGCACATGAACGCCACCTGCGCCTCGTCGACCAGCACGATCAGCGGCGGGAACGTCGTTCCGGGCGGGGCCTGGATGCGGCGGTTCATCTCGTCGACGGCGCTCTCGACCATCTCGGTCACCTGGATCACGTGCTCATCGGTCGGGCCCTGGATGAGGGTGGTGGCCAGGCCATCGAACATGGCCCAGTCGCCCACGCCCTTGAGGTCGCCCATGAGGAACTGCACCGACTTGTCCAGCGACAGCCACAGCGCCAACGACCGGAGCGCCACGGTCTTGCCCTGGTTGGACAGGCCCGTGATGAGCAGGTGGCGCTGATAGAGACTCAGCGCGGCTGCGTCCCCGCGCAGGTCCTGGCCCCAAGGCGCCTTGCCCTTGGCGTAGTCGGCGGTCATCGTCTCGTCGGTGACCAGCGGGGACGGGCCGATCGGCTCGTCCAGCGCCCCGGAGTCGGCGATCCACAGGCGGACCGTTCGGGCGGCCTGGGGGATGGTGATGAACACTTCGTGCTCGTGCCGGGTGAGGTTCTCGGCGAGCTTGCGGCGCCGGTTCTGCACCTCGATCGTCGACACCCCCGAGGGCAGGGTGACATCGACCTCGACGCCGCATCCGGCGATCCGGATGGGTCCGAGCATGGAGGCGCCGGCGTCGCCCATCTCCTTGATGGCGTTGCGCAGCGCGGGCACGCCGAGGTCGCGCAGGGCCTTGACCACGATGGACGGCGTGATCGGCTCACCCTCGCCGTTGCGGACGTTGTCGGGCAACGCCCAGTTCGGGGCGGCCTGCTGCTTGCGGCCGACCGACCACAGGGCCAGCAGGGCGAACAGCGGGCCGAGGGTGACGGCGTAGGGCCAGACGACCTGAACGATGGTGATGAGCAGGCCGATGAACTCGATCACCGCAGTCAGCGGCGTGATGACGTCGGAGACGTCCTTGGTGTTGAGGGCCATCACGACCCCGAGGGCGACCAGGGTGCCGATACTCATCCCCGTGCCGATAGCGGCGCCCTTGGCCACGTCGACGGGCGAGGTGAGCAGGTCCATGCGGCGGCGGTGCCGCGCGTCACGGAAGCGCTGGAGACGCTCTTCCCACTCCTCGGCTAGCTCGTGGTTCCCCGCGGCTTCGGCGGCGCGGATCATGCGCTCGTAGCGGGAGCCGGTGCGGCCGTCCCAGGTACGGCGGGCCACGATCCGGCCCCCGTTGAACGTGTACATCCCGTGCCGGGCCACCCCGCGCAGGGCCGTCATGGTGCGCTCGTCGGTGGCGACGCGCTTGACGGCCCGCCCGGAGCGCACCCACAGCGGCACCGGGGCCGGGGCGGGCGGGTCGGACACCACGGTCAGCGTGGTCACCGGCCCGTCCTGAGCAGGCGGTTCAGGGTTCTTGTGGAGGCGTACGACGTTGTCGGACATGCTGAGGGTTCTCCTGACTGCCCCGAGCAGGGGCGGGAGTTGAGGGAGACGCCGGGGGTGGCCTGGTCCTGGCAGACGAGAGGCCACCCCCGGGCGTAGCGCGGGATGCTTCAGGCGGCGGCGCGGGCGCCGGGAACGAGCTTGTCGGCGAGGTACTCGCGGCTGTGCGCCTCGTTCTCGTCCAGCTCCACCAGCTGCTCGTGTTCGCGGGCCTGGCGGCGGGACTGACGCTCGATGCCGAGTTCGGCGCGGGTGTTGCGCACGATCCGTTCCACCACGCCCTTGCGGCTGAACTGCATGGCGTGCACCAGCTCGTGCACGAGCGTCACGGCGAAGTCCGCCGGGGTGGGGTGCTTGTCGGCGTTGATCAGGATCAGCGTCGAGCCGTCCGGGCGCGGGATCGCCGCTCCCTGAATCTCGCGGGCGGTCTGCTTGGCCCGGCGGGTGACTCGGTTGAGAGCGCGGCGGTCGGCGGCACCGGCCAGGGCGATGTCAGCGGCGACCATCAACTCGGCCATGCCGCGCTCATTGGTCAGGACGACTTCCACGTCCGGCATGCGGCCGGACACGGACCGGCCCACGAGCTTCACGGCCTGCTCGGTCAGCCTCTTCGCGGTGCGGAGGGTAGAGCCGTAGCCGGGCAACTTGTGCGTGCTCACGGATGTCTTCACGACAGGTCTCCGTCTCAGGGATCGCCGCAGGTCAGGCGGCGGACTCTTCGGGGTAGGCGCAGGTGACACACATGCCGAGGGAAGCGGGGATGACGTAGCCCGCATCGAGCCGGCAGGACGGGCAGGTGCGGCGGGCAGCGTTGGCCTTGGCCAGGGCCGCCCACTTCGCCGGCGTCATGGGCCGCACCGGCTTGGCGAGGTCGACGCGGTAGAGGTAGGCGACCAGCGGGCCCCGACGCTGGCGTGGCCGTTCGAGCTGAGCGGCCACGTCCTGCCCGCCGGGCCGCAGCCCTTCGGCACGGAGCTGACGGCGAGTGGCCAGGCCATCCGGCGCGAACTTCCACGGGTAGACGGGTAAGGCGCCCATCACTGACCCGCGATGGCGAGATCAGCGCGACCGCCGGCGGCGGGGTCGCGGTGCTCGGCGTAGCGGTGGGAGACCCAGCCAACCGACCAGCCGCACAGCTCCGCCGCCTGCCGCACCGACAAGCTCGCTTCGAACGCGGCGGCCACGATCCGGCGCGCCTCATCCTCCGGCAGCTTGCTCTCCGCCGCGCCGCGCTCCAGCAGCGCAGCGCGTTCACGCTCCGCCTGCTCGACGCGCTCACGCTGCTCGGCTTCGGCCCGCTGCCGGGCCTGCTGTTCAAGCGCGAGCCGCTCTTGTTCACGCTGTTCACGCTCGCGTTCACGGCGTTCACGAGCCTCCCGCTCGGCAGCCTCAGCCCGCTCCCGGGCCTCCCGCTCCTCACGGCGCTGCCGCTCCTCCCGCTCAGCCTGCTCGCGGGCGATGCGGGCTTCGTGTTCACGCTGTTCACGCACCAACTGCGCCGCGTGCTCGCGCTCCTCCCGCGCCTCGGCACGGGCCTGCTCGGCACGCTCCCGGGCTTCCCGCTCCCGCCGCTCCCGCTCGGCCCTGTGCTCGGCCTCCAGGGTCGCCACGGCGCTGGCGATGGCCCGCCGGTAGGCCAGGCTGGTCTCTGCCGTGACGATCAGCAGCAGCGGCGCAACCGAGTGGACCGCCACGCCGACCAGGTCTTTCTTCAGTGCGGAGTCGGCGGTGTTGAGGGCGAGGGTCATCAGGCCGGTCATCCAGCGCAGGGTGATGGGCCAGCGTCCGCCGTCCCCGCCCAGGCGGGCCAGCACGTCATCGAGCTTGACCACGATGACGACTGCCGCGTCCACCACGAGCGGCAGGATCGGGGCCGTCCAGTCCCACTCCTCGGCCGTGTGCTTGGCCATCAGCGGCGTGACCGTGAGGATCGAATACAGCATCGCTCCGCACACGATCAGCCACGTCCCACCCGACAGGGCGCGCTCCGCTGAACGGGTCTGAACACTGTTCACGCCGCCTCCCCGACCGGCTTCGGCGCGGGCATGTACGCGCGGCGGAACCCGTTGGAGGCGGCGTCGTAGATGAACGCCTCACACCGCCACTTGCACGCCGACGCCGGGCGTTCACCGGAGGGCACCCACCTGTCCGCAGGGACGCCGTGGGTGGCGGTGTCGGCGTGGGCGTCCTCGCGGGAGGCGTAGACGGTGTGGGGCTCGCCGTAGTGCAGCAGCACCGTCAGCGTCCGCCCTTCCATCGAGTCGTCCTCCAGCTCGGCCCGCAGCCGGCGGATCTCGATGTCCTTCCGCAGCAGTTCCTGCTGCGCGGCGGACAGCTCCTCCATCGCGCGGGCCAGGAGCTGGCCCACCTCGGTGGTGGTGGCTTCCGCCCGCTCGGCGCGGTCGGTGGCGACGTACAGCTCACGGACGTGCCGGCCGAACGCCTCGTTCGCCGCCCCGCTGGCCTGCCGGGCCCGCTCGCAGGCGGAACGGAAGTCGTGCTCAAGCTGCTCGATGCGGGCCCGGGTGACGATGCGGATCATGCGACACCGCCCGTCTGCCCGGCCAGGCCGTTGACGTGGTCGCGGTGCGCGGCGAGCACGCGCCGGCGGGCCCGGCGGATGCGCCGCTCGTCCAGCTCGGTCGGCGTGCGGTCCAGGGTGACGATGTGCGCGTCCAGCAACTCGACGTCCGCCAGGATCACGGGCATCTCCAGCTCGATCGCGTCCAGCTCCGCGTCCGTCGGCTCCATCCAGGGAGCGAACGCGGTAACAGCGTCCTGAACAGTGACGATGTGGCTCATTGGGTCGTGGTTCCTCTCACAGGTGGAACGGCCCGAAACCGTGCCCCCGGTGTTCCAGCACCGGGGGCACTTGCCGTTATTGGAAGAGACCGCGCGCGGGCGGCCAGTGCCCCGGACCGGACTCGAACCGGTCGATGCCTTCGGGGCCCGCGATCTTTGCCCTTGTGTCACCTGTGCGCAGATGGATCGCCGTCCGCCGCAGCAAGGGGCGGCATTGCGAAAAAGTGCGTGCTCAGTCGCACAGGCAGGGCCTACGGCTTGTCGCAGTTGCCTGGATTCGCGTAGCTCTATGCAGTTCTCAACCAGCAGCCGCTTCCTTTGGGCTCGCTCCCGCTCGCTCGCGGGGCCCTCCGGGCGTCGTTGCAGGTCAAAGCAGCCGCAAGGAGCGCCCACCGCGTCGCTTAGGGGGGGTTGCCGCCTCGCTTGATAGGTACCGTAGGCAAGCCCGTGCGTGCGCGCAACCCCCTCTGGCGATAGAGTTTGATAGCCCCCCTAGGCGATGATGGGAGAACAGTGGAAGACGACATGAAGCGGATCTCTGAAATCGCGGTCCCGGTTGACCGGGCCAGGGCCGCAATCGACCTGATGGCGATGTATCAGGGGCGCGTGACTGAGCTGTCCCGCATCCGGCGCGAAGCGATCGAGGAAGCGCAGGCGTCGGGCATGACCCAAGCCGAGATCGCCACGAAATTGGGCGTGAGTCGCGGGCGGGTCGGGCAACTGGCTTCGGCGGGGCCGCCCCCGGAGCGGGCGTTCTTCGGGACCGACCTGGTTACCGTGTCGCTCGGCGGTAAGCCAGAGGCTGGCAAGGGGCCAGACCAGAACCCCAGCGCCGTCGTGGTCCGGGAAGACCTCGACAACTTCGAGCACCTGCGCAAGTTGCTTGGCGGCATGAAGCTCGAAGCGCAGTACGAGGTCATCCCGCCGACCGGCATCGTCAACCTGAACCGCGAGAATCACGTGGTGATCTGCGGTCCCCGACTGTCGCCCATCGTGGCCCAGGTGCTGGAAGGGGACGACAACCTTGAGTTTGCGAAGGATCGCGCATGGCACCTGGTAGACCGGAAGGCAGGCCAGACCTACCGGTCTCCGATGGACGAGGCCGGCGAGGCTGGCGACTTCGGCTACTTGGGGCGACTGCCGCGCTTGGACGGCCGGGGCACGTTCCTCTACATCGCGGGTATTCACGCCATAGGAGCCAACGGAGTGGTGCACTACCTGGAGCACAACTTGGCTGAGTTGTACCGGGAGGTGCGGACGAAGCGCTTTTCAACGCTGATCTCCTGCCGCTACAACCCCGAGACCCTCGAAGTTCTGGAGAGCCGCAGGGTCACCCCGCTGTACCGACATGAAAGCTGATCATGCGCGTCTGTCTGAACACACAACCCGGGGGGGCTGGCCTCAACGAAGACTGGGTTGCCAGCACCCCCAGCCTCGCCGTGGTGCTTGATGGACTCAGCACGGCAGGGCTGTCCACGGGTTGCAGTCACGGCGTGCCGTGGTACGTCGCTCACCTTGGCGGCTACCTCACGGCAGCACTGGCGGACCCTGACCGGCCGCTCTCGGACGGCTTGTCCGAAGCGATCGAACGAGTGGCCGCGCTCCATCCCGAGTGCGACCTGAGCAACCCAGGAACCCCGTCGGCGACAGTGGCGATACTTCGGCAGGGAACCACCAACCTTGATCACCTCGTGTTGGCTGACTCGCCGATCGTTCTAGATCACGCCGGCGACTACGAGGTGATCACTGACCTTCGTGTGGACCACGTACTTCCTAAGCTGCAAGCGGAGGTCGCCAGCCACGAGACGCACACCTCGGGGCACCGGGAGGCCCTGCAACGTCTCGTGCGTGCTCAGAGGGAGGTGCGGAACACGCCAGAGGGGTACTGGGTGGCCGCCAGCACCCCCGAGGCGGCACGTCACGCACTTACGGGAGCGACACCGATCGGCGAGGCGCAGGCCGCTGCTGTCATGTCGGATGGCGTCTCGCGGCTCGTGACCGAGTACCGCATGGCTGACTGGGCCGAAGTCTTTAAGGTCCTACGTGCGGAAGGTCCGCACGGGCTGATCGAGGCGGTTCGCAAGATTGAAGCGACTGACCCGACCGGGCGGCGGTGGCCACGCTACAAGTCGGGGGATGACGCCACAGTGGCCTTCTGCCAGTGGTGACCCGCGCCCGACGCGTGCCAGGGCCCAGCAGCACCTGGAGGGCACAACGAGGGCACAACGGCGTCACGCAGGTTCAACGGCAACCAACGCAGACAAACGGCATTTTGCCTGGTCAGCGCCGCAGCTTGACAGTCGCCGCAGATGATGCACGAGAGGGCGGCACCTCCGCACAAGGTGCCGCCCCGCTCTTCTTCGTGCTCCGGAGCCGCCGCGATCGGTGAGGGTCGGGGACCTCGACGGCTCCGGGTTCTTGAGTGGCCCCGCACGGGCCACGGATCCAACGGTGGTCGCTGCCCTGGGACCGGACCGCCGTTCTTGAGCGGCCCCGCACAGGCCGGGTCTAACGGTGGTCGCTGCCCTGCGACTGGACCGCCGCCCGGCCCGCTTCGAGCCGGGCCACCGGGATGCGGAACGGGGAGCAGGAGACGTAGTCGAGTCCCACCTCGTGGAAGAAGTGGACCGACTCCGGGTCGCCGCCGTGTTCGCCGCAGACGCCGAGCTTCAGGTCGGGCCGGGTCTCGCGGCCGGCCTTGGCGGCGAGCTTCACCAGGGAGCCGACGCCGTCCTTGTCGATCGTCTCGAACGGGGAGACACCGAAGATGCCCTTCTCCAGGTACGCCGTGAAGAACGAGGCCTCCACGTCGTCCCGGGAGAAGCCCCACACCGTCTGGGTCAGGTCGTTGGTGCCGAAGGAGAAGAACTGCGCGGCCTCGGCGATCTGGCCGGCGGTGAGCGCGGCGCGCGGCAGCTCGATCATCGTGCCGATGGACAGCTTCAGCTGCGCACCCGAGGCCGCCTCGACCTCGGCGATGACCTGGTCGGCCTCCTCGCGCACGATCTCCAGCTCCTGGACCGTGCCGACGAGCGGGATCATGATCTCGGCGCGCGGGTCGCCCTTGGCGGCCTTGCGCTCGGCCGCCGCCTCGGCGATGGCCCGGACCTGCATGGTGAACAGGCCGGGGATGACCAGGCCGAGACGCACACCGCGCAGCCCCAGCATCGGGTTCTGCTCGTGCAGCCGGTGCACGGCCTGGAGGAGGCGCAGTTCGTTCTCGTGCGGCTCCTGGCGGGACTCGGCGAGGGCCACGCGGACGGACAGCTCGGTGATGTCCGGGAGGAACTCGTGCAGCGGCGGGTCCAGCAGGCGGACGGTGACCGGGAGGCCGTCCATCGACTCGAAGAGCTGCACGAAGTCCTGCTTCTGGAGCGGCAGCAGCTGCTTGAGGGACTCCTCGCGCTCGGTGTCCGTGTCGGCCAGGATCAGCCGCTCCACCAGCTCGCGCCGGTCGCCGAGGAACATGTGCTCGGTGCGGCACAGGCCGATGCCCTGGGCGCCGAAGCGGCGGGCGCGCAGCGCGTCCTCGGCGTTGTCGGCGTTGGCGCGCACCCGCAGGCGGCGCTTGCGGTCGGCGAAGGCCATCATCCGGTGGACGGCCTCGACCAGCTCGTCGGCGTCGTCGGCGCCCGGGTGCATCCGGCCCTCGAAGTACTCCACGACCGGCGACGGCACGACCGGTACCTCGCCGAGGTAGACCTTGCCGGAGGAGCCGTCGATGGAGACGACGTCGCCCTCCTCGACGACGTGCCCGCCCGGCACGGTCATCCGCCGGCGCTTGGTGTCGACCTCGAGCTCCTCGGCGCCGCAGACACAGGTCTTGCCCATGCCGCGCGCGACGACGGCCGCGTGGGAGGTCTTGCCGCCGCGGGAGGTCAGGATGCCCTCGGCGGCGATCATGCCGTCCAGGTCGTCGGGGTTGGTCTCACGGCGGATCAGGATGACCTTCTCGCCGGAACGGGACCACTTGACGGCCGTGTAGGAGTCGAAGACGGCCTTGCCGACCGCCGCGCCCGGGGAGGCCGCGATGCCCCGGCCGACGGTCGCGACCTTCGATTCCTCGTCGAAGCGCGGGAACATCAGCTGCGCGAGCTGGGCGCCGTTGACGCGGGTGAGCGCCTCGGCCTCGTCGATCAGGCCCTGGTCCACGAGCTGGGTCGCGATGCGGAACGCCGCGCCCGCGGTGCGCTTGCCGACGCGGGTCTGGAGCATCCACAGCACACCGCGCTCGATGGTGAACTCGATGTCGCAGAGGTCCTTGTAGTGGTTCTCCAGCGTCTCCATGATCTGCATCAGCTGGTCGTACGACTTCTTGTCGATCGACTCCAGCTCGGCGAGCGGCACGGTGTTGCGGATGCCGGCGACGACGTCCTCGCCCTGCGCGTTCTGGAGGTAGTCGCCGTAGACGCCCTGGTGGCCGGAGGCGGGGTCGCGGGTGAAGGCGACGCCGGTGCCGGAGTCGGGGCCGAGGTTGCCGAAGACCATGGAGCAGACGTTGACGGCCGTGCCCAGGTCGTGCGGGATGCGCTCCTGGCGGCGGTAGAGCTTGGCCCGGTCGGTGTTCCAGGAGTCGAAGACCGCGTGGATGGCGAGGTCCATCTGCTCGCGCGGGTCCTGCGGGAAGTCCCGGCCGGCCTCGGTCTTGACGATCTTCTTGAACTTGGTGACGAGCTTCTTGAGGTCGGCGGCCTCCAGCTCGGTGTCGACCGAGACCTTCTTGGCGGTCTTCGCCGCCTCCAGCGCGTCCTCGAACAGTTCGCCGTCGACGCCCAGGACGGTCTTGCCGAACATCTGGATGAGGCGGCGGTAGGAGTCCCACGCGAACCGGTCGTCGCCGGCCTGCTTGGCCAGGCCCTGCACGGACTTGTCGGAGAGGCCGATGTTGAGGACGGTGTCCATCATGCCGGGCATGGAGAACTTGGCGCCCGAGCGCACGGAGACGAGCAGCGGGTCGTCCGCCTGGCCGAGCTTCTTGCCCATGCGGGCCTGCAGCGCGTCGAGGTGCGCACTCACCTCGTCACGCAGTGCCGCCGGCTCCTCGCCACTGTCCAGGTAGACCTTGCAGGCCTCGGTGGTGATCGTGAAGCCGGGCGGGACCGGAAGACCGAGGTTCGTCATCTCGGCGAGGTTGGCGCCCTTGCCACCGAGGAGGTCCTTGAGGTCCTTGTTGCCCTCGGTGAAGTCGTAGACGAACTTCACGCCCTCAACGCTCGCGGCCTGCTCGGCTACCGGGAGATCTTTGTTTTCCGACACGGGTCTCGACTCCTCGAGGACGCGGTGGCTGCCCTGACGGGCAGGAACATACCCAGATCAAAGGCGTCTGGGTACGTCCACTTGTGCGTCATGCGCCTGTAACCACTCGTCCGCCAGCGGATTGAAAGTCAAGGCTGAGCAAGCGATCACAGCCACATGTTTTCACTTCTTGAACACAAGAGCCTTCCTGAAGCCCTCCAAGCGCTCATGTGAGCGATGTTTCCGCACATTTGATTTCGCTCGATGAACGATCAAAGGGTGGCACTCAGTGCCACCCTTTGGAGAAGTGCAGTCGCTCACGATCCGCTCATCTGAGCGCAACCCTTATCAGGGGTGGCGAGAATCACGCTGCCACAGCCGCCGGGATTTCACCATGCGGACGCGTCACGGGGCCGCGGAACGGACGTCACACACCGAGCGCACGCAGCCGCTCCTCGACCCGCTCGGGTGCGTAGAGGTGCTCCACGACCATCGCACCGGCTCCGACCAGGGCGGCCCGCTCGCCCAGTCGTGCGGTCACCACGTCCAGGCGGGCGGTGGAGCGGGGCAGCGCCCGCTGGTACAGCAGCTCGCGCACGCCCGTCAGGAAGGGAGTTCCGGCCAGATCCCCGGCGATCATCAGGACGCCGGGGTTGAGCAGGGTCACGACGGTGGCCAGGACGTCCCCGACCCGGCGCCCGGCCTCGCGGGCGAGCCCGACCGCCTCCGGGTGCCCGGACTCCAGCAGATCCCGCACGTCCGAGCCGGAGGCCGCCGGCACCCCCGCCTCCGCCAGCCGCCGCGCCACCGCGCCACCGCTCGCGACGGCGGCCAGACAGCCGTACGAACCACACCGGCACAGCGCCTCGGCGCCCTCCGGCACCCGGATGTGCCCGATGTCGCCCGCGCCGCCGTCGACGCCCCGGAAGACCGAGCCGTCCACGACAACCCCGGCACCGATACCGGTGGAGACCTTGACCAGCACGAAGGCGGAGCAGTCGGGGTAGCCGGCGCGCTGTTCGCCGTACGCCATGAGGTTGGCGTCGTTGTCCACCAGTACGGGCACCCAGGTGGCGCCCGCGTGCTCGCCGAGCGCCCGGGCCAGCCGGCCCCTTATGTCGTAACCGTCCCAGCCGGGCATGATCGGCGGCTGGACGACACGGCCGGTCTGGGTGTCGACCGGGCCGGGCACCGCGAGGCCGACCCCGCAGACCCGCTCGACCCCGAGTCCGGTCCTCTTCAGCAACTCGGCGAACCAGCGGCCCAGTTCACCGAGCAGGGCGTCCGGTCCGTCCTCGACGACGAGGGTGCCGGAGTGCTCGGCGAGGATCTCGCCGCTCAGCGACAGCACGGCCGCCCGGGCGTGCCGGGTGTCCAGGTCGGCGGCGAGGACCACCGCGTGCTCGTCGTCGAACTCCAGGGTGATGGAGGGCCGCCCGCCCAGCGGGGAGTCGACCGGCCCTCCGGCGCCCTCACGCAGCCAGCCCGCGCGGAAGAGCCGGTCCAGCCGCTGCCCGACGGTCGCCCTGGACAGTCCGGTCGCCTGCTGCAGCGCACCCCGGGTCACGGCGCGGCGACTGCGCACCAGTTCGAGCAGATCGCCGGCGCTCGCCTGAACGCGTCCCGTCATGCGCACCCCCTTGTGTTTCCCAACCTTGCATTACATATTGGGTTTTGCGTGTTAAATAGACGTAACCCTACGGTAGCCCCTGCCGATCCTGGTCAGGAGTACGTCTTTGGGAGAGCCCCGAGTGGACCGCATCGCCCAGCTCACCACGCGTCCCGCGGGGCGCGAGACCGCATACGATCCGGCCGCCGCGCCGCCTTCCCTGCACGTCGAGGCGGCGCAGGTGCTGGAGGACAACTGGACGGGCAGATCCACCGTGCCCTCGCGCGGCCTGTATCCGCACCAGTGGTCGTGGGACTCGGCGTTCATCGCGATCGGCCTGCGGCACCTCTCGCCGTTACGGGCCCAGACGGAACTGGAGACGCTGCTGGCGGCCCAGTGGGCGGACGGGCGGATCCCGCACATCGTCTTCAACCCCTCCGTCCCCCTCGACGCCTACTTCCCGAGCCCCGACTTCTGGCGCTCGTCGACCGCCGGGCGCGCGGCGGGCGCCCCGCGCACCGTACAGACCTCCGGGATCGTGCAGCCACCGGTGCACGCGCTGGCCGCGTGGCTGGTGCACCTCGCCGACCCGGGGCTGTCCAAGGCGCGCGGCTTCCTCACCCGGATGTACCCCCGGCTGGCCGCCTGGCACGGCTACCTCCTGCACCGGCGCGACCTCGGCGGGGGCGGGCTGGTGTCCGTGGTGCACCCCTGGGAGCAGGGTATGGACAACAGCCCCTGCTGGGACCGCCCGTTGTCCCGGGTCGCTCCGGCCCCGGCCCGCTCCTTCCGCCGCGCCGACCTCGGCCACGGCACCCCCGAGGACCGGCCGACGGATCTGGACTACGGGCGGTACGTGCGGCTGGCCGCCGACTACCGGGACCGCGGATACGCCGACGGCCCGGGTGAGTTCGCCGTGGAGGACCCGGCGTTCAACGCCCTGCTCGCCGCCTCCGAGTACGCGCTGGCGCGGATCGCCCACGAGTCGGGCGTGCCGGGCCCGGCCCGGGAGGCCCGCGCGGAGCGCCTGACGGCGGCCCTGGTGGAGCGGCTGTGGGACCCGGCGGCGGGAATGTTCCTGTGCCGGGACGTGCGCGCCGGGGAGCTGATCCCCGAGCGCGGTGTCTCCGGGCTCGTCCCCCTGCTGCTGCCGGGCCTGCCGGGCGACCTGGCGGCCACCCTGGTCCGCACGGTCTGCGGCCCGCATTTCGGCCTCGGCGGCACGACCCGCCTGGTCCCGAGCTACGACCTGCTCGGCGACGCCTTCGACCCGCACCGCTACTGGCGCGGCCCGGCCTGGTTCAACACCAACTGGCTGCTGGAGCGCGGGCTGCGGCTGCACGGCGAGCGCGGCCGGGCCGACGCCCTGCGCAGGGGCATGCTGCACACCGCCGGTGCCTCCGGCTTCGCGGAGTACGTCGACCCGTACACGGCCCAGGCCTGCGGCGTCACCGGCTTCGGCTGGAGTGCCGCGCTCACGCTCGACCTGCTGCACGACCGGCCCGCACGGGGCAGGAACGGCCTCTCGGCGATCATGGAAGGGGACCGGGGATGACGGACCGGCATCATCTGCTCGTGCACGGCCGGACGTTCGCCGCCGTCGGCGACCGCGGCGACATCAGCGGCTACCGGGGCGGCAGCGCCCCGGACGGCATGTTCGTACGGGATGCCCGGCACCTGAGCCGGTGGCAGCTCACCGTCGACGGGGCGGTGCCCGACACGCTGACTCCGGTGGCCGACGGTGACACCGCGCGCTGTGTGCTCGTCCCGCGCGGTGGCCGTGACGAACCGCCCGCATACACGCTCTTCCGCGAACAGGCCGTCGGGGACTCCTCGTTCGTGGAGTCGCTGCGCGTCACCAGCAACCGCCCGGTGCCCACGACGGTCCACCTCGCCGTCACCGCCGACGCCGACTTCACCGACCAGTTCGAGCTGCGCTCCGACCACCGCACCTACACGAAGGCCGGCGCCGTCCGCTCCCGCCACGTGCTCGGCCACGGCGTGGAGTTCGCCTACCGGCGCGGCGAATGGCGCTCGGTCACGACCGTGACGGCCGATCCCCAGCCGGGCGCGGTGGAGGAGACCGGCACCGGCGCCCGCCGCCTGGCGTGGACCCTGGACCTCGAACCGCACGGCACCGCCGAGCTGACCCTGCGGGTCATGGCCCGCCCGCACGGCGACCGGCGCGCCCTGCGCGTGCCCCGCTCCCCCGCCGCCGTCCGGCAGCGACTGCGCGCCCGCGAGGGCGAGTTCGCGCAGGGCGTGGACTTCCCCACCGGCTGGCCCGAGCTGGCCGCGGCCTGCACCCGGGGTCTCGCCGACCTGGCCGCCCTGCAGGTCCCGGCGACCGGCCCGGACGGCGAGGAACTGCGCGTCCCGGCCGCCGGCGCCCCCTGGTTCCTGACGCTGCTGGGCCGGGACGCCCTGCTGACGTCGCTGTTCACCCTGCCCTACCGGCCGGGGCCGGCCGCCGCCACCCTGCTGGCGCTCGCCGCCACCCAGGCCACCGGCAGCAGCGCCGACGGGATCGCCCAGCCCGGCAAGATCGTGCACGAGGTGCGGCACGGCGAACTGGCCCACTTCGGCCAGGTCCCCTACGGCCGCTACTACGGCTCGGTCGACGCCACCCCGCTGTTCCTCGTGCTGCTCGGCGCGTACACCGAGCACACCGGCGACACCGGCCCGGCCCGCCGCCTCGAACCCCACGCCCGCGCCGCCGTCGGCTGGATGCTCGACCACGGCGGCCTGACCTCGCGGGGCTACCTCGTCTACCGCGCCGACCAGGGCGGCCTCGCCAACCAGAACTGGAAGGACTCCCCCGGCGCCATCTGCTCCGCCGACGGCACCCGCCCGCACGGGCCGGTGACGGCGGCGGGCGCCCAGGGCTACGCCTACGACGCCCTGCGCCGCACGGCGGGCCTGGCCCGCACGGTGTGGCAGGACACCACCTACGCGCATCTGCTGGAGCAGACGGCCGGCGACCTGCGCGACCGCTTCCGGCGCGACTTCTGGATGCCGCAGCACTCCTTCCCCGCCCTGGCGCTCGACGGCGGGGGCGGGCGGGTCGACGCGCTGGCCTCCGACGCCGGGCACCTGCTGTGGTCGGGGCTGCTGGACAAGGAGCACGGTGAACTCGTCGGGCGGCGGTTGCTCGAACCGGACTTCTTCTCCGGCTGGGGCGTGCGCACCCTCGCGGCCGGGCAGCCGGCGTACCACCCGCTGTCCTACCACCGCGGCTCGGTCTGGCCGCACGACAACGCGCTGATCGCGCTGGGCCTGGCCCGCTACGGGCTGCACGACGAGGCCCGCACGATCGCGCACGGCCTGGTCGACGCGGCGGCGGCGACCGGCCACCGGCTCCCGGAGGTCCTCGCGGGCTACGGCCGCGACACCCACCCGGAGCCGGTGCCGTACCCGCACGCGTGCGTACGTGAATCCCGTTCGGCGTCGACCCCGTTGGCGCTGCTCACGGCGGTCGGCGTGGTCTGAGGGGTCCTTTCGCGGACCCCTGCGGGCCGTAAGGGGCCGCCGTTTGCCGGGTGTTTGCCGAGCGCCGGCCCGACGGGCTGAACACACCTGGGGAGCGCCCCGTACGGAACGGTGGCGGACCCGCACCCCCACGCGGGTCCGCCACCTCACCGGGCTTTGAACGGGAAGGACCTCCGGGTGCCTGTCTTCACACGCTTCAGCGGGTCGTCACAGCCGGGTGACGGCGTGCCCGGGGCCGAGGACGAACCGGCGGGTGGGGAGAGGGGAGAGCACGAGAGAGAGACAACGGCCGCGGCCGCCTCACGCGCTCCCCTCGACCGCCTCACCCGCCTGCGCACCTGGCGCACCCGGCACCCCCGGAGTGCCCGCGCGCTCCACCTGACCACCACCGCCCTCGCCGCCGTCCTGGTCGTCGGCGCGCTGCTGCTGCCCAACACCCTCCCCGCCCTGAAGGCGGCCGGCTTCGCGCGGATCCCGGCCGAGGCGGTCCTGGGGGCCGTCGTCGTGCTGGCGCTGCCCCGGCGGCCCCGGCTGGTGGCGGCGGTGCTGTACGGGCTCGGCCTGACCGCCCTGACCACGGTGAACCTGCTCGACATGGGGTTCAACGAATACCTGGGCCGGGGCTTCAACGCCGCGCTCGACTGGGATCTGCTGCCCGACGCGCAGGCGTACGTCGAGGACACGCTGGGCGGGGGCGTCGCGACGGCCGCCGCCGTCGGCGCGGTCGTGCTCGTGCTGCTCGTGGCGGCCGTGATGGTGGCGGCGACGATCCGGCTCGCGAGCGTGCTGGCCCGCCACCGGGTACGGGCGACCAAGGGCGCCCTGATCGCGGGCACCGTCTGGGTCACCTGCTCCGCGCTGGGCCTGACCCTGTTCGGCGGGCCGATCGCCTCCGAGCGCGGGGCCGGGGCCCTCAGGGTGCACGCGCAGCGGACGGTTCAGTCGCTGCGGGACGAGGCGGCGTTCGTGAAGCAGTCGAAGGCGGACACCTTCGGCAACACCCCGCCCGGACAGCTGCTCCCGGACCTGCGCGGCAAGGACGTGATCTTCACGTTCGTCGAGAGCTACGGCCGCAGCGCGATCGAGGACCCGGTCATGGCTCCCGGCGTCGGCCGGACCCTGGACACGAGCACCGCCGCCCTGGAGAAGGCGGGCTTCGCCGCCCGCAGCGGCTGGCTGACGTCGGCGACGTACGGCGGCAGCAGCTGGCTCGGCCACTCCACGACCATGTCCGGCCTGTGGATCGACAACCAGCGCCGCTACCGCACGGTCAGCGCCGGCGACCACCTCACCCTCACCAAGGCGTTCCGGAAGACCGGCGCCTGGGACACGGTCGGCGTCATGCCGGGCGTGCAGAAGGGCTGGCCGGAGGAGAAGTGGTACGGCCTGGACAAGCTGTACGACGCCTACGACCTGGGCTACGAGGGGCCGAAGTTCAGCTGGTCGACCATGCCCGACCAGTACGCGCTGGAGGCGTTCCAGCGCCGGGTGCACGGGAAGAAGCGCGACAAGCCGCTGATGTCGTTCGTCATCCTGACCTCCAGCCACCAGCCCTGGGCACCCCTGCCGAAGATGGTCGGCTGGGACGAACTCGGCGACGGCTCGGTCTTCGACGCGATCCAGAGGGCCGGCCACAAGGCCTCGGACGTCCTCACCGACACCACCAAGTCCCGCGAGGAGTACGGCCGGTCCATCCAGTATTCGCTCACCAGCCTCACCCAGTGGCTCCAGCGCTACGGCACCGACGACACCGTGCTGGTCTTCCTCGGCGACCACCAGCCGATCGCCCGGGTCAGCGGGAACGGCGCCTCCCGGGACGTGCCGGTGTCGATCGTCGCGAAGGACCCGAAGGTCCTGGACAAGGTCGCCGGCTGGAACTGGACGGAAGGCCTCAAGCCCGGCAGGGACGCGCCTGTGTGGCGGATGGACTCCTTCCGCGACCGCTTCCTGAAGGCGTTCGGCTCCACGCCCCGCCCCTCCAAGGGCTGAATCAGCCGCCGGAGGTGTCCAGTTCGGCGTCCTCGCCGACCCCGGCGCAGTCGTACGGGTCCTTCAGCCAGCCGTCCGGCAGCACCACCCGGTTGTTGCCGGACGTACGCCCCCGGGGGCCGTCGGCGCCGAGGGGCCAGGGCTGGTCGAGGTCCAGCTCGTCCAGGCCGGAGCGCAGTTCCTGGAGCGAGGAGGTGATCGCGAGGCGCTTGCGCATCTCGGAGCCGACCGCGAAGCCCTTGAGGTACCAGGCGACGTGCTTGCGGAAGTCGATCACGCCCCGGGCCTCGTCGCCGATCCACTCGCCGAGCAGGGTGGCGTGCCGGACCATGACGTCGGCGACCTCACGCAGGGCGGGGCGGGCGATGTCCTGGGGGCGGCCCTCGAAGGCGGCCACCAGGTCGGCGAACAGCCACGGCCTCCCGAGGCAGCCACGGCCCACGACGACACCGTCACAGCCGGTCTCGCGCACCATCCGCAGGGCGTCCTCGGCCGACCAGATGTCGCCGTTGCCGAGCACCGGGATCTCCGGCACGTGGTCCTTCAGCCGGGCGATGGCCTCCCAGTCGGCGGTGCCGCCGTAGTGCTGGGCCGCGGTGCGGCCGTGCAGGGCGATGGAGGTGACGCCCTCCTCGACGGCGATCCGGCCCGCGTCGAGGAAGGTGATGTGGTCGTCGTCGATGCCCTTGCGCATCTTCATCGTGACCGGCAGATCGCCGGCGCCGCTGACGGCCTCGCGCAGGATGGCCCGCAGCAGGTTCCGCTTGTACGGCAGCGCGGAGCCGCCGCCCTTGCGGGTCACCTTCGGCACCGGGCAGCCGAAGTTCAGGTCGATGTGGTCGGCGAGGTCCTCCTCCGCGATCATGCGGACGGCCTTGCCGACGGTCGCGGGGTCCACGCCGTACAGCTGGATGGACCGGGGGCGCTCACTCGCGTCGAAGTGAATGAGCTGCATGGTCTTCTCGTTGCGCTCGACCAGCGCCCTGGTGGTGATCATCTCGCTGACGAACAGGCCCTTGCCGCCGCTGAACTCCCTGCACAGGGTGCGGAAGGGCGCGTTGGTGATCCCGGCCATGGGGGCCAGGACGACGGGGGGCCGGACGGCGTGCGGACCGATCTGCAGGGGCGTGGACATCCCTCCATTGTGCCGTGCAATGAAACGACACAATTCATTAGTTAGGCACACTATCGAAATCGGCGTACGATGGTCCGCATGCCCGAGCTCAGCAACCGCCGCCGCATGCTGGTGCTCGCGATCTGCTGCATGAGCCTGCTGATCGTGAGCCTCGACAACACGGTCCTGAACGTGGCCCTGCCGTCCATGCAGCGGGACCTGCACGCCAGTACGTCGGGTCTGCAGTGGACCATCGACGCCTACACCCTCGTCCTGGCCTCGCTGCTGATGCTCGCCGGCTCCACGGCCGACCGGATCGGCCGCAAGCGGGTCTTCATGGCCGGCCTGGTCGTCTTCACCATCGGCTCGGTGCTGTGCTCCCTCGCGCCGAACCTTCAGGCGCTGGTCGCCTTCCGGACGGTCCAGGCGGTGGGCGGCTCGATGCTGAACCCGGTCGCCATGTCGATCATCACCAACACCTTCACGGACCCGCGCGAGCGGGCCCGGGCGATCGGCGCCTGGGGAGCGGTCGTCGGCATCTCCATGGCCTCCGGCCCCCTCGTCGGCGGCCTCCTGGTCGACTCCGTCGGCTGGCGCTCCATCTTCTGGATCAACCTGCCGGTGGGCCTGGCGGCCCTGCTGCTCA
The DNA here is from genome assembly GCF_042955185.1 of Streptomyces sp. NPDC012474. Taxonomy (NCBI): domain Bacteria; kingdom Bacillati; phylum Actinomycetota; class Actinomycetes; order Kitasatosporales; family Streptomycetaceae; genus Streptomyces; species Streptomyces sp. NPDC012474. The sequence continues at coordinate 608,713 of NZ_JBIBEP010000001.1, read as the reverse complement.
CCCTGCGCTTCGTCCCCGAGTCCCGCGCGCCCCGCGCCCGCCGCCCCGACCCGGTGGGGCAGGTGCTGGTGATGGCGCTGTTCGGCTCCCTGACGTACGCGATCATCGAGGCGCCGAGCACTCCGTTCCGGTCCGTCGCCCCGCTGGCCGTCGTCGCCCTGGCGGCTCTGGTGGGCCTGCTCGTCCACGAGCCGCGCCGCAAGGAGCCGCTGATCGATCTGCGCTTCTTCCGCTCCGCGCCGTTCAGCGGGGCGACGGTCATCGCGATCAGCGCGTTCGCCGCGCTCGGCGGCTTCCTGTTCCTGTCGACGCTGTACCTGCAGAACGTACGGGGCCTGAGCGCCCTGGAGGCGGGTCTGTGGATGCTGCCCATGGCCGTCCCGACGTTCCTGTGCGCGCCGCTGTCGGGCCGCCTGGTGGGCACGCGTGGCCCCCGCCTGCCCCTGCTGATCGCCGGCTTCGCGATGACGACGAGCGGTGTCCTGTTCGCCGCGTTCGAGGCGGAGACCTCGAACGTCACGCTCCTCGCCGGTTACGTCCTCTTCGGCATCGGCTTCGGATTCGTCAACGCGCCCATCACCAACACGGCGGTGTCCGGCATGCCGCGCGCCCAGGCGGGCGTGGCCGCCGCGGTGGCCTCGACGAGCCGGCAGCTGGGCCAGACATTGGGTGTCGCCGTGGTGGGCGCGGTGCTCGCCTCGGGCGTCGGTTCGTCCTCCTACCGCGAGACGTTCGTGTCCGCGGCGCGGCCCGGCTGGTGGATCCTCGCGGTGTGCGGCTTCGCCGTGCTGGCGCTGGGGGCGGTGACGAGCGGGCGGTGGGCCCGGGGCACCGCCGAGCGGGCCGCGCAGCGGCTGGAACCGGCGGAGGTGCTCCAGCCCGTCGGGACGGGTGGCTGAGCCCCGAACGGCTCCCGGGCCGCGACGGACGCCGGTGCCGGCGGAGACTGCGACTCGGATCTGCTCAGTCGAGACAGAACTCGTTGCCCTCGATGTCCTGCATGACGATGCACGACTCGTCGTACTCGTCGGCGAGCAGCACGCGCACGCGTGTGGCGCCGAGCGCACTCAGTCGCGCGCACTCGGCTTCGAGGGCGGCGAGGCGCTCCTCGCCCACGAGCCCGGTACCGACCCGCACGTCGAGATGCACCCGGTTCTTGACGACCTTGCCCTCGGGGACACGCTGGAAGTACAGCCGCGGGCCCACGCCCGAGGGATCACCGCAGACGAACCCCGCCCCCTGGCGCTCGGGCGGCAACGTGCGATGGAAGTCACCCCACGTGGCGAACCCCTCCGGCGGGGGCGGTACGACGTACCCCAGAACCTCGCACCAGAAGCGGGCTACACGCTCAGGTTCCGCGCAGTCGAACGTGACCTGGACCTGCCTGATCGATGACATCGGCGCACCATAGCAGGGCTCTGGCACTCATCTCCCGCTGAATATCGGCACGTTGCCGTGCGGCCCCGCGCACATCGGTCCCGTCCGCGTCTGAGAACTTGTCCCCGGGGAAACCTGTTGATGTTGGTCTTGCTGCACACTCCTTGCTGCGAGCAGACCGGAACGCCGGATTTCTCGACGCGGGAGGGCGCCATGACACAGATCGACACGAGCAAGGTCAGCCGCTGGGACCAGCACGGCAGGGAGCACGTGGTGCGCGTGCACCGGACGGGCGTGCAGCGCACGATCAGATGTGACACCTGCGGCTGGTCCAGAAGTGCCCAGTTCCTGCCCTGGCTGAAGGCGGAGGAGCACCTGGCGGAGGCCCACCAGGCGACGGTGGATCCCACAGCGGCGTGAGCCGGCCGGGAACACCTCTCAGTAGAGGATCGAGGGCAGGTAAGCGCCGTCGGGCCTGTTGTACAGGCCGATGGTCATCAGACTCATCAGCTGTACGACCTTGAGGCCGTTGGACAGGCACCACCTGAGCAGCACGCTGTCTTCCGCGGGGACGAGGATGCCCGGGCCGCCGAACTGCGGGGCCGCCGCGATGAGGGCCTGGAGATCCGGGGTGGTCTCGCCCACGGCGTGTGCGAAGAACGCCAGGTCGGTGGCGTACCCGGTGACGCGGCCCTCGCGTTCGACGACTCGGGCGGTGCCCTGTTTGAGCGCGTCGGCGACCTCCCCGCCACGGTCGACGCCGTGGACCCGCCGGCACACGTCGTTGCAGGCGCCGAGGTCCGCGTCCGTGGCCTCCCGCACCGTGCAGCCGGGCAGCGCACGCCCGATCGGCGGGCCCTGGACGCAGGCGACCGTGGCCCGGTGGACGAAGCCCAGGCCGACGTACAGCGAGAACGACCTGTTGTGGTAGCCGGTCTGCAACAGCCGGATTCCCGGCGCCCCGCGCTCGTCGGCCCGCTCCATCACGTCCCGCATCAGGCGGCGGCCCACGCCCGCGTTCTGCACGGTGGGGTCGACGGTGACGGGCCCGACCCCGACGACGGGCGAGCGTTCGTCGAGGAAGTTGCTGCCCACGATCCGCCCGTCGAGCTCGGCGACGACGCTGTAGAAACCGGGGTGCGTCAGGGCTGCCTCGATCACCGCGACGCCCACGTCGGGGCTCGGGAAGTCAGGTGGGAACGCATGCTCCTCGGCGATGCCGGCGAAGGCCTCGTAGCAGATCCTTCCGCACTCTGCGGCATCGTCCGGCGTGCCCGGGCGCAGTGTGAGAGCCACGATCGCCATCCCTTCTTCGCGCCCCCGCGCGGGCGACCCACCCCCTCGTCTCCCATCCTGTGCCCATCCCGGCCGGGGCGCACCAGGTGCTGCCGGACACCCCGGCGGTGTTCGCCGCAGTCCCCGCACCAGCAGGCCGACGACCGCCGCGAAGTCGGCCTCGGTCCCCGGTGTCCTGCCCCCGCCCCTCACCGGCCTCAACACCCCCACCGTTCGACACGGTTCACACCCGCTCCGACAATGGAAGTACCGGCGAGCGGTCTCCCCGGCGGCGCCTGCCCACCGGTCGCGCGGAACTCCTGCGCCGCCCGAGGGAGCGCGCCATGACGATCCGTATCGCCACCTTCAACACGGAGAACCTCTTCCGCCGCCCCAAGGTCTTCCGCCTCCCGGGCGACAAGCAGCGCCGCGAGATCCTCGACGACTACGCCGAGCTGGTCTCCCTCCTGGAGCGGGAGACCTACGACGACGACACCAAGACCCGTATCGCCGCGCTCCTCAAGAAGCACCGGGTGCACGACTCGCGCAAGGACAGGCCGTTCTTCGTCAACGAGACGCGCGGCCAGGGCTCGCTGTTCAGGACGAAGGGCAGCGGCGAGCACATCACCTTCGAGATCGTGGCCAAGGGCCGCCCGGGGTGGACGGGCTGGGTGGAGCTGGTCCGTGACGACCTCGACTGGGAGGCCGTGCACAACACCGGCCGGGTGATCGCCGAGGTCGACGCCGACATCCTGCTGACGGTGGAGGTGGAGGACCGCACGACCCTGCACCGCTTCAACGAGCAGGTGCTGGGCGCCGACCTGAAGAAGACGCCGTACCCCTACGACCTGGTGATCGACGGCAACGACCCGCGCGGCATCGACGTGGGGATCCTCAGCCGCCATCCGGTCACGTCCATGCGGTCGCATCTGTTCGACCCGGACCCGGACCGCCCGGGCGCGTACCTCTTCAGCCGCGACTGCCCGGAGTACGAGATCCAGATCGGCGGCACGCCGCTGTGGCTGCTCGGCAACCACCTCAAGAGCAAGAGCGGCGACGACCCGGAGCTGCGCATCGCCCAGGCCCGGCGGGTGGCGTCGATCTACCAGACCGCCCTGGAGCGTTCGCCGTACGTGGTGGTCGCCGGCGACCTCAACGACGAGCCGTCCAGCGAGGCGATCGGGGCCCTGCTGGGCACGGGCCTGCGGGACGTGATGAGTCACCCGTCCTACCGGGGCGCCCCGGGCACCCACGGCACGGGCAGCTCCGAGAGCCAGAAGCTCGACTACGTGCTGCTGCCGCCACCGCTGTGGGAGCAGGTGCAGCATGTGGAGGTCGAACGGCGCGGCATCTGGGCGCCGTCCACGATCAAGTCCTTCGACACCGTCACCTCGAAGTGGAACCGCGCCTCGGACCACGCGGCGGTCTACGTCGACCTGGACCTGTGAGACGCGGCGGTGCCGGGCCCCTCCGTGGAGGAACCCGGCACCGTGACGAGAGGCGATCAGCAGCCGATGAGGCGGGCCGCCAGGTAGCCCTCGATCTGGTCGAGGGAGACGCGCTCCTGCTTCATCGAGTCGCGCTCGCGGACGGTGACCGCGTTGTCCTCGAGCGTGTCGAAGTCGACGGTCACGCAGAACGGCGTGCCGATCTCGTCCTGGCGGCGGTAGCGGCGGCCGATGGCGCCGGCGTCGTCGAACTCGATGTTCCAGTTCTGCCGGAGCGCCTGGGCGAGGCCCTTGGCCTTCGGGGAGAGCTCCGGGTTGCGGGACAGCGGCAGCACCGCGACCTTCACCGGGGCGAGGCGGTGGTCGAGGCGCAGCACGGTGCGCTTCTCCATCTTGCCCTTGGCGTTGGGGGCCTCGTCCTCGATGTAGGCGTCCAGCAGGAACGCCAGCATCGCGCGGCCGACACCGGCCGCGGGCTCGATGACGTACGGCGTCCAGCGCTCGCCGGCTTCCTGGTCGAAGTAGGTGAGGTCCTGGCCGGAGGCCTTGGAGTGGGCGCCGAGGTCGTAGTCGGTGCGGTTGGCGACGCCTTCGAGCTCGCCCCACTCACTGCCGCCGAACTGGAAGCGGTACTCGATGTCGGCGGTGCGCTTGGAGTAGTGGGAGAGCTTCTCCTTCGGGTGCTCGTACCACCGCATGTTCTCCTCGCGCAGGCCGAGACCGGTGTACCAGTTCCAGCGCTGCTCCATCCAGTACTCCTGCCACGTCTCGTCCTCGCCCGGCTTGACGAAGAACTCCATCTCCATCTGCTCGAACTCGCGGGTGCGGAAGATGAAGTTGCCGGGCGTGATCTCGTTGCGGAAGGACTTGCCCATCTGGGCGATGCCGAACGGCGGCTTGCGGCGCGATGTGGTCTGCACCTGAGAGAAGTTGGTGAAGATGCCCTGGGCGGTCTCGGGGCGCAGGTAGGCGACGGAGCCGGAGTCCTGCGTGGGGCCGAGGTGGGTGGACAGCAGGCCCGAGAACTGCTTGGGCTCGGTGAACTGGCCCTTGTTGCCGCAGTTGGGGCAGTTGACGTCGAGGAGGCCGTTCTCCGGGGCGCGGCCCTTCTTCTCCTCGTAGGCCTCCTCCAGGTGGTCCGCGCGGAACCGCTTGTGGCAGGAGGTGCACTCGGTCAGCGGGTCCGTGAAGGTGGCGACGTGGCCGGAGGCGACCCAGACCTCGGGGGCAAGGATCACGGACGAGTCGATGCCCACGACGTCCTCGCGCGACGTCACCATGTAGCGCCACCACTGGCGCTTGAGGTTCTCCTTGAGCTCGACACCCAGGGGGCCGTAGTCCCAAGCGGCGCGCTGGCCGCCGTAGATCTCACTGCAGGGGAATACGAAGCCCCGGCGCTTGCTCAGGCTGACGATGGTGTCGATCTTGTCGGCGGCCACGGTGCTCTCTTCATTACGACGACGATTACTGACGGTGCGGCGCGAAGCGCCTCGATGAGGGGTGACGGGCGGGCGAAGCGAGGTGCTTCCAGCGAATGCTTCAGGTTACCGGCGGGGACGCCCCCTCAATCAAATCGCTCCCCCTTCGGCCGTCGCGGGCCCTCTCCGGACCCCGCTGTTCAGACCGTTTATTGACAACGGTTTCCATATTTGCTGAAAATGAGTGTCATGAACGTACGACGACGCCTCATACCCGCCGCCCTGGCCTCCGCTCTCGGCCTCGGCGCCCTGACCGCCTGCTCCAGCGACAGCGCGGCCTCGGGCAACACGGACAAGTTCGACGTCGTCGCGTCGTTCTACCCGATGGCGTTCCTCGCCGAGCAGATCGGCGGCGGCCACGCGAACGTCACCAGCCTGACCGAGCCCGGCCAGGAGCCGCACGACCTGGAGATCAGCACCAAGCAGCGCGCGCAGCTGGAGGAGGCCGACGCGGCGCTCTACCTCAAGGGCCTCCAGCCCGCCGTCGACGAGGCCGTCGGCCAGACGGGCATCAGGACCAAGATCGACGCGGCCGGCCTGACCCACCTGGAGGACCACGGCACCGGTGGCCACACCCACGAGGGCGAGGAGGGCCACGCCGAGGAGGAAGGCCACTCCGAGGAGGAGGAACACGGCCGCGACCCGCACGTCTGGCTCGACCCGGTGAAGTACGCCGAGATCGCCCAGGGCGTCGGCAAGGCCTTCGAGAAGGCCGACCCGGACCACGCCGCCGACTACAAGAAGAACACCGCGGCCCTGGTCACGAAGCTGAAGGGCCTGGACAGCGACTTCGAGAACGGCCTCAAGAACTCCCGGTCCAAGGTCTTCTTCACCAACCACGCCGCCTTCGGCTACCTCGCCGAGCGCTACGGCCTCACCCAGGAGGCGATCTCCGGCATCGATCCCGAGAGCGAGCCCAGCGGCGCCCGGGTCAGGGAGCTCCAACAGGAGGCCAAGGCCGACGGCGTCACCACCGTCTTCTACGAGACACTGGTGTCCGACAAGACCGCGAAGACCCTGGCCCGGGACGCCAACCTGAAGACGGACGTCCTCGATCCGCTGGAGGGCATCACCGACAAGTCCCGCGGCGACGACTACTTCCAGGTCATGGAAGCCAACCTCAAGGCCCTGCGGACGGCCCTGGGAGCCACATGACACACCCATCGGAGGACGGCATGACCGAGCCCGTCGTATCCCTGCGCGGGGTCCGCGCGGACCTGGGCTCGCGCCCCGTGCTGCGCGGCATCGACCTGACCGTGCGGCGCGGCGAGGTCGTCGCGCTGCTCGGCGCGAACGGCTCGGGCAAGTCCACGGCCGTGCGCAGCATCATCGGCCAGGTGCAGACCGGCGCCGGCGAGATCCGGCTGTTCGGCGCGGACCGCACCCGGTTCCGCGACTGGCATCGTGTGGGCTACGTCCCGCAGCGCACCACGGCCGCGGGCGGCGTGCCCGCCACGGTGACCGAGGTGGTCTCCTCCGGCCGCCTGTCCCGGGCCCGCTTCGGCGTCCTGCGCAAGGCCGACCACGCCGCCGTACGCCGTGCCCTGGACCTCGTCGGCATGGCCGACCGGGCCAAGGACTCGGTCGACGCCCTCTCCGGCGGCCAGCACCAGCGCGTCCTCATCGCTCGCGCGCTGGCGTCCGAACCCGAGCTGCTGATCATGGACGAGCCGATGGCCGGCGTCGACCTGGGCAGCCAGGAGGTCCTCGCGCACACCCTGCGCGAGCAGGTCTCCCAGGGCACGACCGTGCTGCTCGTGCTGCACGAACTGGGCCCGCTGGAGCCCCTCATCGACCGGGCGGTCGTCCTGCGCGACGGCTGCGTCGTCCATGACGGCCCGCCCCCGAAGGCCGTCGGGCAGCACGCCCTGCCCGGCCACGACCACGTACACCCGCACGCGCCGGCGGGTGCCGAACCCTTCCGCACGGGACTGCTGAGCTGATGGATTTCCTCGACTACGCCTTCATGCAGCGGGCCCTGCTCGCCGCCGTCCTGGTCGGCATCACCGCCCCCGCCGTGGGGATCTACCTCGTCCAGCGCCGTCAGGCCCTGATGGGCGACGGCATCGGCCACGTGGCGATGACCGGCGTCGGCCTCGGCTTCCTGCTGTCCTGGTCCCCGGTGTGGATGGCGACCCTCGTCTCCGTCCTCGGCGCCGTCCTCATGGAACTGATCCGCTGGTACGGCAGGACCCGCGGCGACATCGCCCTCGCGATGCTGTTCTACGGCGGCATGGCCGGCGGTGTGATGTTCATCAACCTCGCGCCGACGGGCTCCAACGCCAACCTGACGTCGTACCTGTTCGGCTCGCTGTCGACGGTGTCCGACTCGGACGTCACGGCGATCTGCGTTCTGGCCGCCTTCGTCGTCCTGGTCACCCTCGGCCTGCGCCGACAGCTGTTCGCGGTCAGCCAGGACGAGGAGTTCGCCCGGGTGACGGGCCTGCCGGTGCGCGTGCTGAACCTGCTGACGGCCATCACCGCGGCCGTCACGGTGACGGTGGCAATGCGTGTGGTCGGACTGCTGCTGGTCAGCGCGCTGATGGTGGTGCCCGTGGCGGCCGCCCAGCAGATCGGCCGGAGCTTCGCCGCGACGTTCGCCATCGCCGTGGCCATCGGTGTGAGCGTGACGATCGGCGGCACCGTCACCTCGTACTACCAGGACGTGCCGCCCGGCGCGACGATCGTGCTGCTGACCATCGGCGCGTTCATCGTGCTGACGGCGCTCGCCGCCCCGCTGGCCCGCCGCCGCGCCCGCGGCGCGGCGGGCGGGGACACGACGGCCGACCCCGCCGAGTGCGCGATTCCGGGCAGCCGGGCGGCGGCCGACGAGGTCGGCGTCTGACCGCCCCCGCCCCGGGCTGGCACAATGACCCGGGCAAGGCAGACGTGAGGAGGCAACGGTGACGACCGCTGGACCGTCCGTTAAGGGCCGCGCCACCAAGCAGCGGGCCGCTGTGGCGGCGGCCCTGCAGGAGGTCGACGAGTTCCGCAGCGCGCAGGAACTGCACGACATGCTCAAGCACAAGGGCGACTCGGTCGGGCTCACCACGGTCTACCGCACCCTGCAGTCCCTCGCCGACGCCGGTGAGGTCGACGTCCTGCGGACCGCCGACGGCGAGTCCGTCTACCGCCGATGCTCCACCGACGACCATCACCACCACCTCGTGTGCCGCGGCTGCGGCAAGGCCGTCGAGGTCGAGGGACCGGCCGTGGAGAGGTGGGCGGAGGCCATCGCGGCGGAGCACGGGTATGTGAACGTGGCCCATACGGTGGAGATCTTCGGGACGTGCGCGGACTGTGCGGGGGCCTCCGGCGGTTGAGCCGGTGATCGCCGTGGGGGTGGCGCGGTTGGGCGGCTGCGGCCGAGTCCGTGGCTGGTCGCGCAGTTCCCCGCGCCCCTGAGGCAGCTTCGTGGTCGGCTGCGGGTGCGTGGGGGTGTTCGCACAGTTCCCCGCGCCCCTGAGGCAGCTTCGTGGTCGGCTGCGGGTATGTGGGGGGTGTTCGCGCAGTTCCCCGCGCCCCTGGGGTGGGTGGCCTTCGGCCTCGTTCTCAGTAGCCGACGCGGCCCAGCTGTCACCGGAGGCGATGCCGGGCCGCTCGCGCGTTACGGCTGCTCGCCCTCCACGGCCAGCAGTTCCTCGTTCGGGACGGCCCCGCCGAAGCGGCGGTCGCGTGAGGCGTACTCCAGGCAGGCACGCCACAGGTCACGCCGGTCGAAGTCCGGCCACAGCACGTCCTGGAAGACCATCTCGGCGTAGGCGCTCTGCCAGATCAGGTAGTTCGAGGTGCGCTGCTCACCGCTGGGCCGCAGAAACAGGTCCACGTCCGGCATGTCCGGGTAGTACATGTACTTCGCGAAGGTCTTCTCGCTGACCTTGGACGGGTCGAGCCTGCCGCTCTTCACGTCCTCCGCCATGGCCTTGGCGGCGTCGGCGATCTCGGCCCGGCCCCCGTAGTTCATGCAGAAATACAGGGTCAGCCGGTCGTTGCCCTTGGTCTGTTCCTGGGCGACCTGGAGCTCCTTGGCGACCGAGCGCCACAGCTTGGGCATACGGCCCACCCAGCGCACCCGGATGCCCAGCTCGTCGAGCTGGTCGCGGGTCTTGCGGATGAAGTCCCGGTTGAAGTTCATCAGGAAGCGCACCTCGTCGGGCGAGCGCTTCCAGTTCTCGGTGGAGAAGGCGTACAGGGAGATGGCGCCCACGCCCATCTCGATGGCCCCCTGGAGCACGTCCAGCACGCGCTCGGCGCCGACCTTGTGACCTTCGGTGCGCGGCAGGCCCCGGTCCTTGGCCCAGCGGCCGTTGCCGTCCATGACGATCGCCACATGCTGCGGTACGAACTCCCCGGGGACCTTCGGGGGCCGCGCGCCGGACGGGTGCGGCTCCGGCGTCCTGTACTCCCGGCGCTGGCGCCCCAGGATCCCGCGTACGGCCATGTGTTTCTCGTCTCCTCGTGCTCGTTTGCTCTGTTGTGCGCTGCTCGCGCTACTTCTCGACGTAGCGCAGGGAGCGCAGTCCGCGTTCCATGTGCCAGTGCAGATACGCGGACACCAGCCCGCTGCCCTCCCGGACGTAGCGCGCCTCGCACGCGTCCGCGGTCTCCCAGTCTCCCGTAAGCAGGGCGCCGAGGAGCTCCAGGGCCTGGGGCGAGGGTACGACGCTGCCGGGCACCCGGCAGTCCACGCAGACGGAACCGCCCGACGCGACGGAGAAGAACCGGTTGGGCCCGGGCATCCCGCACTTCGCGCAGTCGGTGAAGCTCGGGGCGTACCCGTTGACGGCGAGGGAGCGGAGCAGGAACGCGTCGAGCACGAGGTGCGGCGCGTGCTCCCCGCGGGCCAGGGTCCGCAGGCCTCCGACCAGCAGCAGGTACTGCTGCACGGCCGGCTCCCCCTCGTGGTCGGTGAACCGCTCGGCGGTCTCCAGCATGACGGTGCCGGACGTGTACCGCGCGTAGTCGCTGACGATCCCGCCACCGTACGGCGCGATGGTCTCGCTCTGCGTGCACAGCGGCAGCCCCCGGCCGACGAGCTCGCTCCCCTTGGCGAAGAACTGCACGTCGACGTGGGAGAAGGGTTCGAGACGCGCACCGAACTTCGACTTCGTCCGGCGCACGCCCCGGGCCACCGCGCGTACCCGTCCGTGACCGCGCGTGAGCAGCGTGATGATCCGGTCCGCCTCACCCAGCTTCTGGGTGCGCAGCACGATGCCGTCGTCGCGGAACAGGCTCATGGAGCCATTCTGGCAGGGTCGTCACGTCAAGGGACCTCGCCCCTGCTGCGGGCGTTGGCGTACGCGGTCGCCGCGCGCAGCCGCTCGGCCGGGGTGGCGTGCCGGACGGCTCCGGGGTCGGCGTCCCACTCCCTGCCACCCCCGTACGGCCTCAGCTGCACGTAGGGCCCCTCATGGCCCATCACGATGCCGATGCGGCCGATGCGGGTGTCCACGACATACGCGCCGACCGGAGGCTTCATCGCGGCACCACCGCGTGCCGCCGGGCGGCGTCCCCTGCACACCGGCTCCCCTTGATGAGCGGGCAGGGCGCTTCCCGCACAAAACTCACCGGGCCAAGTCCCGGTGAGGGCGGGATAATTCCGGCCTTGACGAGTTCTGCCCGCAATTCCTTCACCGCGTCCTCCGCTTCTTCGGCGCAGAGCGCCGAGTGTCGTGCCTCCACCGTGCTCCCCTTCCTTTCACCGTTTCACTCTTCGCATCTTTCCGGTCACGCTCCGCGTCTACACTCGGGAAGGGTCTGTGCCGTACAACTGCGGCGCGGCACAAAGGGGTTCGGCGCGGCGTGCCGCAAAACGCCCGGACGGAAAACGGATTGCGGGAGGCCGGTGGCGACGAGCGGTATGCCGCTGCCTTGAGACAATCCAACGGTGGAAACATCACAGGGGATTCCGCAGCCGGAATGGGGCATGCGCCCCGCGCGGCCGGCGGACGTCGAGGCCATAGCGGAACTACGGGCCGTGGTGATGCGCCCGGACCTGGAGCGGTTGGGCCGTTACGACGGACACCGGGTCAGGCAGCGCCTGCGGGACGGCTTCTCCGCCCGGCACACGTCGGTCATCACGACCGTCGGCGCTTTCGCGGGCAGCGTCACACTGCGCCCGTCCGAAACCGGCCACTGGCTCGAGCACTTCTACCTCGCCCCGGCGCTCCAGGGCCGGGGCCTGGGCTCCGCGGTCCTGCGAACGCTTCTGAGCGGGACGGACGCCTCCGGCCACCTCGTCCGGCTGAACGTCCTCCAGGGCAGCCCGGCCCGCCATCTCTACGAACGGCACGGCTTCACGGTGGAGACGCAGGACGCGATCGACATCTTCATGCTGCGACCGCCGAGGGCCGGCCCCGGATCTTCGACCCTTACCGCCACCCTGAGGTAATCCCCCCGAAATTACCGGGAGTTACCCGGATGTGGCCGTCCGCCGAAGTCCGCCAGGCTGCTGGGCATGAAGCAGATCACGAAACATGTGGCGCTGGCCGTCGCCGCCGGTGCGATGCTCGGATTCGCCGGGCCCGGCGGGGCGTCCGCCTCCGCACCCGACTCCCTCGACTGGACCCGGTGCACCGGCCCCGGCCTCGACCCCGGACAGCAGTGCGCCACGCTCGACGTCCCCATGGACTATTCGGACCCGGACAGCCCGGAGATCCGGATCGCCGTCTCCCGGATCCCCGCTGAGAAGCCGTCCGCGCGGCGGGGCGCGCTGTTACTCATCCCGGGCGGTCCCGGCGGGGACAGCCTCGGCGACCCCTCCGGCAAGGGGCAGAAGCTGCCGCGGAAGGTGCGGGACGCCTACGACCTCGTCGGGTTCGCACCGCGCGGGATGGCGCCCTCCACCTCCGTCGACTGCAAGCTCGACCCCGCCGACATCAGCATGACCAAGCGTCTGCCCTGGCCGGCCCCGGACGGTTCCGTCGACGCGAACATGACCACCGCCCGGCGTACGGCCGAGGCCTGCGCCCGTAACGGCGGTGAGCTGATCCGGCACATCAGCACCGCCAACGAGGCCCGCGACCTGGACCGTCTGCGGGCCGCCCTCGGTGAGAAGAGGATCAGCGCGTGGGGTGTCTCGTACGGCACCTACGTCGGCGCCGTCTACGCCCAGTTGTTCCCGCACCGCACCGACCGCATCGTGCTGGACAGCAACAACGACCCCGACCACACCCGCGTGACCCGCAACTGGCTCGCCGCCTTCGAGACCGGCGTCGAGGACAACTTCCCGGAGTTCGCCAAGTGGGCGTCCAGGACCGGCAATCCGAACCGGGTCGCCCGGACGCCCGCCGAGGTCCGGTCCGGCTTCCTGCGGCTCGCCGCCCGGCTGGACCGCGATCCCCTCCCCTGGCCCGGCGCCCACCCCCCGCGGCTGGACGGCAACGCCCTCCGCCAGACCATGCTGTCCAGCCTCTACGACCCCGACGACTACCCGACCCTGGCCAAGACCATCCGCGCCGCCCGCGCGGGCACCGTGCCGCCCGCGCCCGAGGCCCCGCCCGAGTCGGTCCTGCAGAACCTCGCCGCGGTCGGTGTCGGCACCATCTGCAACGACGTCGACTGGCCCGACTCGGCCGCCGCGTACCAGAAGGGCGTCGCCGCGAGCCGGGCCGCTTATCCGCTGACCGCGGGCATGCCGCGCGGGCCGATGGTGTGCGCCGCGTGGCCGTACGAGCCGAAGGAGCCGGCCGTACGGGTCACCGACCGCGGCCCCTCCAACATCCTTCTCGTGCAGAACGAGCGGGATGTCGCCACCCCGCTCGCGGGCGCCCGGAAACTGCGGCAGGCTCTCGGCGACCGGGCGGTCATGGTCACCGTGAACTCCACCGGCCATGACGCCTATCTGGCCAACGGCAACGCCTGCGGCGACGCCACGGTCTCCCGCTTCCTGGCGACGGGCGAGCGCCCCGGCCGGGATGTGTACTGCGACTGGTAGTGCGTCGTCACGTCGGGTTCATCAGGTTCACCCCTCGCCGAACCGGCGTACGTACCGCCGCTGCCAGGGCGTCTCCACGGCATGCCGGTCGTAGTGTCGGCGGACGTATTCCACCGCCTCCTGTGCCGGCACGCCGTCCAGCACCGCCAGGCAGGCCAGGGCCGTGCCCGTGCGGCCGCGTCCGCCGCCGCAGGCGATCTCCACCCGCTCTGCGGCGGCCCGCTCCCATACACCGAGCAGCACCGCGCGGGCGGCCGCCCGCTCCGCCGGGAGGCGGAAGTCGGGCCAGCGGATCCAGGCGGAGTCCCAGGGGACCTCGGGCGGCCGCCGGCCGAGCAGGTAGACGCCGTAGGAGGGCAGGGGCGCCTCGGGGTCCAGCGGATGCCGCAGGCCCCGGCCTCGTACGAGCCGGCCCGAGGGCAGTCGCAGGGTACCGGCGTCACTCTCGCTCCACTGTTCGCTCACACGCCTCATCATGCTCCGCGTGCGCCCGCCCGGTGGCGGACTTTCCCTGACAGCCCGTCAACCGACCCGCCCCGCACACGGTGCCGGTCCGGCCTCCGGACGGTACGGCGGACGAGCGAGGGGGTGATCACCTCGTACCCGGGCCGGATCGTGAAGGAGACCCGGGCCGCCTGGCGGCTGCCCGTTCCGCAGCCGCTGCCGGACGGCGGACGGGACGGGCGCGGAGCAGACGCCGGGAATCTCCGCCGCGTCGGCGCCCGCACACCGCTTCGGTGCCACCATCCTGTCCGGGAGGACGAGTCGACCCGTGACCTCGTCCACCGGCGCGACCCGATGGAGGCCCCATGACGTTCACCCCGCTGACCGGTGTCATCCCGCCCGTCTGCACGCCCCTGACACCGGACGGCGAGGTGGACGTCCCCTCGCTGATCGGGCTCGTCGACCATCTGGTGGCGGGCGGGGTGCACGGACTGTTCGTGCTCGGCTCGACCTCGGAGGCCGCGTTTCTGCCGGACCGGCAGCGCCGGCTGGTCGTCGAGTCGGTGACCGGGCATGTGGGCGGGCAGCTCCCGGTACTGGCCGGGGCGATCGACATGACGACGCCCCGGGTCCTGGACCACGTGGCGTCCGTGACGGCGGCCGGCGCGGACGCGGTCGTCGTCACCGCCCCGTTCTACACCCGCACCCACCCGGCGGAGATCGCGCGCCACTACCGCGCGGTCGCCGCTGCGAGCCCGGTCCCGGTGATCGCCTACGACCTTCCCGTCGCCGTCCACACGAAGCTGCCGGCCGACGTGGTCCTGGAGCTGGCCGCGGACGGTGTCGTGGCCGGGCTCAAGGACTCCAGCGGTGACCTCGCCGCCTTCCGCCGGGTCGTGACCGGCGCCCGGGAACTCCGCGGCATCACCGGCTTCAGCGTGCTGACCGGATCCGAGCTGATCGTCGACGCGGCCCTCGCGATCGGCGCGGACGGCACGGTGCCGGGCCTGGGCAACGTCGATCCGCACGGCTACGTCCGCCTGGACGGCCTGTGCCGTGCCGGGGACCGGGAGGCTGCCCGGGCCGAACAGGAGCGCCTGTGCGCGCTGTTCGGCATGGTGAACGTCGGCGACCCGGCCCGGATGGGCCCGAACTCCTCGGCGATCGGCGCCTTCAAGACCGCGCTGCACCTGCGCGGCGTGATCGACTGCCCGGCGACGGCGGAACCGCAGATCCCGCTGTCACCGGACGAGGTGGAGCAGGTCGGGAAGTACCTCGCGGCGGCCGGGCTGATCTGAAGCGCGCCCTCAGACGCTCCCCGGTGTCACCATCCCCGACTCGTAGGCGACGATGACCAGCTGAGCCCGGTCCCGTGCCGCCAGTTTGCCCATGATGCGGCTGACGTGGGTCTTCGCGGTGAGCGGGCTCAGGCCCAACGCGTCGCCGATCTCCGTGTTGTTGAGGCCGCGCGCGACCAGCGCGAGCACCTCCCGCTCCCGGCCGGACAGGCACTCGGGCCCGCCGGTCGCCGGAGCGGTGGGGCTGCGCAGGAACCGCTCGATCAGCCGTGCCGTGGGCCCGGGCGACAGCAGGGAGTCCCCGGCCGCGACCGTGCGGATGGCGTCGAGGAGTTCGGCCGGCCTGGTGTCCTTGACCAGGAAGCCGGAGGCGCCGGCGCGCAGCGCGTCGACGATGTTCTCGTCGGTGTCGTAGGTGGTGAGGACGAGCACCCGGACGGCCGCGAGGTCCTCGTCGGCGGCGATGAGCCGGGTCGCCTCGATGCCGTCCAGGTCGGGCATGCGGATGTCCATCACCACGAGGTCGGCGCGTGCGGCGCGGGCCAGTTCCACGGCCTGCCGGCCGGTGGCGGCCTGGCCGACGACCTCCATGTCCCGGGCGGACTCCACGAGCATCGCGAACGCCTCCCGCACCAGGGTCTGATCGTCCGCGAGCAGCACCCGTATGGTCATCCGTCCCTCTCCCCCGTCGTGGCCAGCGGCAGCACCGCGGTGACCTCGAACCCGCCCCCTGTGCGCGGTCCGGCGTCGAGTGTGCCACCGACGCTGCGGGCCCGCTCCCGCATTCCGACGAGCCCGAAGCCCGGGGTGCCGCCCGGGGCCGGGCCGGTGCCGTCGTCGCGGACCGACAGGTGCAGGACGCCCTGGCGCTCCGCCAGTTCGACGTGGACGGCCGGTTCGGGCCCCGCGTGCCGTACCGCGTTCGTCAGGGCCTCCTGAACGATGCGGTAGGCGGCGGCGCCCACGGCGGGCGGTGCCTGCCGTATCCGTACGCTCTGCTCGACCCGGGCACCGGCGAGCCGCGCGGCCTCCGCCAGGTCGGGCAGGCCGTCGAGGCCGGGCAGCGGGCCGCGGGCGTCGGGGGTGTTGTGCTCGCGCAGCACCTCCAGCGTCGTGCGGAGTTCACCGCGGGCGCTGCGACAGGTCTCGGCGATGTCGTCGAGGGCCTTGGCGACCGTCTCCCGGTCGAGCCGCTCGGGGTCGGCCGACAGGACGTGGGCGGCGACGGAGGTCTGCACGCCGATGAGGGTGATGCTGTGGGCCAGCAGGTCGTGCAGGTCCCTGGCGATCCGCAGCCGCTCCTCGGCGACGCGCCGCCGGGCCTCCTCCTCCCGGGTGCGTTCGGCGCGCTCGGCGCGTTCCACGATGGAGGCGACGTACTGGCGGTAGAAGCGCACGTCGACTCCGCAGAACAGCACGGCGACGACCCAGCCGGACGCCTTCAGCAACCCCAGTGCCTCCTGGGCGCTGATGGTGAGCAGCACGCTCACCGCCAGGGCGATGACACCGATGCCGACCAGGACGGTGCGCAGCGGCCGGCCGGTGACGGCGACGGTGTAGAGGGCGACGTAGGCGGCCTGGGTGGCCGCGGTGTGCGGGTAGTCGAGGAAGTGGTACGGGAAGACACAGACGATCACGGCGAGCAGGACGAGCAGCGGACGGCGGCGGCGCCACACGAGCGGCACGTGGGAGGTGAGCAGCAGGGCCCAGCCGAGCGCGTCGGGCCGGCGGCCGTCGTCGACCAGGAGCGCGAGGACGGCGGACAAGCCGGCGACGAGGAGGGCGAGGACCGCGTCGTTGCGGAGGGCGTGCGGGGCCGTCAGCGGATCGCGGTTGATCGCGGCCATGATCCGCTCCGCGGGACGCGACCAGGTCGCCGTCGTGGTGGTGGGTGCCTGCACAGGTGTCATCCTCGGTGCGGAAGGCGTCCCTCCGGGAGGGGAGGGACGCCGTGGGTCGGTCAGGGGGCGTTCGCTGTCATGGGCTTCCGCTCCGGCGGCGGGGCCGTCCGCCGCGGCGCGCGGGAGAGCCTGCCCGGCCACCACATCCGCCGCTTGAGCAGCACACTCGCCGTGGTCACCAGGTACGTGCGCACCAGGAAGGTGTCCAGCAGCACCCCCACCGCGATGACGAACCCGAGTTCCACCAGCCCCACCATCGGCAGCGTCGTCAGTACCGCGAACGTCGCCGCGAGCACCACTCCCGCCGAGGCGATGACCCCGCCGGTCGTCCGCAGGGCGGTGAGCGCCGCGGCCTCCGGCTCGGCCCCGCGCACGGACTCCTCCCGCATCCGGTGCATCAGGAAGATCCCGTAGTCCACGCCGAGGGCGACCAGGAACACGAAGGACAGCAGCCCGAGTCCGGGATCGTTCCCGCCGAACCCGAGGACGGGCTCGAACACCAGCCCCCCGATGCCGAGCGCCGCTCCCCACACCGCGACCACCGCCGCCAGCAGCAGCAACGGCGCGACGAGACTGCGCAACAGCCCGACCAGGATGATGAACACCGCACCGAGCACCAGCGGCACGATCAGCTTCCGGTCCCGTGCCTCGCTCTCGGCCAGGTCGATCAGCTGTGCGCTGGGCCCGCCGACGTACGCGCCCTCGGAGTCGACCCCGGCCCGCAGCGCCTCGATGGTGCGGGTCTCGGCCGGGGTCTCCGGCGCCGCCGTGGTGAAGACGGCGATCTCGGTCCATCCCGCCCCGCTCCGCCCGGGAATCACCTCGGCGACCCCCTCCGTCGCCCGGGCCCGCTCGCCCACCGCCTCGGCCCGCTCCCCGGGCGCGATGACGGTCAGGGGCCGGCTGCTGCGCTCGGAATACTCCCGTGCCAGCGTCTGCATGGCGGTGATGGACTCGGGCCGCTCGGTGAAGGAGTCCTCCTGCTTGATGGACCCGGACAGATTCAGCGTGCCGAGCGCGAGCGCTCCGAGCAGGACGCCCCCTGTGACGAGCACGGTCACGGGCCGCCGTGTCGCCGAGGTGCCCATCGCGGCGAACAGCGAGCGCCTGGCCTTCGGCTCACTCCCGAACGCCGGGATCAGCGGCCAGAACACCCGCCGTCCCAGCAGCACGAGAACGGCCGGCAGCAGGGTCGTCATGGCGACCAGCGCGGCGAGCACCCCGATGGTGCCGACCGGCCCCATGCCGCTGCTGCTGTTGAGGTCCGCGGCGAGCAGACACAGCAGCCCGGCCGCGACGGTCCCCGAGGAGGCGAGGATCGCCGGCCCGCAGCCGCGCAGGGCGGCGCGCATGGCGTCGTACGGCCGCTCGTGACGCCGCAGTTCCTCGCGGTAGCGGGAGATGAGGAACAGCGCGTAGTCGGTGCCCGCGCCGAGGACCAGCACGGTCATCACGCCGCCGCTCTGGCCGGTGACGGTGACGTCGAACAGTTCGTGCAGCCCGTACCCGGCGGCCATCGCCACGGCGGCGGCGACCCCCGCCACGGCGAGCGGCACCAGCCACAGGAAGGGGCTGCGGTAGATGAGGATGAGCAGCACGGTGACGACGGCGAGGGTGGCGAGCAGCAGCGTGGCGTCGAGCGTCTCGAACACCTTGTTCATGTCGGTGTTCAGCGCGCCGGGCCCGCCGACCTCGACGCTCAGCCCGTCCTCGCCGTCGGCGATGTCCCGCACCCCGTCGACGAAGGCGTCGCGGGCCTTCTCGTCCTGGCCCGGCTGGGTGCTGGTGACCGGGTACATCAGGGTGGAGCCGTCCTTCGAGGGGATGCCCCGCGGCTCCCCCGTCAGGTCGTAGGCGCCGCTCACCTCGGTGATCTGCTCGTCGGCGGTGCGCCGGTCGGCGTCGGTCAGGCCGCCGTCCCGGTGGTAGACGAGCACCAGGTCGGTCGCCTCACCGCCCGGCAACTCGTCCTGGATCCGCGCCACCTGGGTCGAGTCGGCGCTGTCGGGCAGGTAGTCGACGGCGCGGTTCTGCTGGATGTCGGCGAACTTGCCCGCGAGCGGCCCGACCAGCACGAGTGCGGCGAGCCACAGCCCGACCACCACCCAGGGCACGGCCCGCTTCCGCCCGGTACGCGTCCTTACGGCCCCCATGGGTCCGGCTCCCTCCGGTCGGTGTCTGGATCGGTCTCCAGACTCCCGCCGGGCGGGTGCCGGTTCGTCGGGCGTGAGGTCGAGTCGGGGGCTACTGCGGCGGGTGGTCCGGTGCGCGTGTTACTCCCCGGGGAGTAACACCGGGGCCCTACGAGGGCGTGCGCGCGGCCGCGGCCAGCAGCCGGGTGACGTCGTCGGAGCAGATGGTGAGCGCCGCCCCCACCGTCGCCAGCACATCCCGCTCGGCGGGGGTGTACGGCCCGTCCGCCAGGGCGATGCGGGCGCCTTGGAGCAGGATCGATTCGCGGCCGACGGTGGCGAGGTGCGGGGTGAGCGGGTCCAGCGCCTCGTGCAGCTCTATCGCCAGCCCGGCCCCGCAGGGTTCGCCGGTGATCCGGCCGGTGTCGGCCTCCAGCGCCTCGACGAGCGCGGCAAGCTGCTCCTCCGTGCAGTCGTCGAAGCCGGCCGCGCGCACGGCGAGCACGGCGGCCTCCAGTGCCGTGCGGGAACCTGCGCCGCCCGCGGCCAGCACGGCGAGGGCGACGGTGTGCACGGCGTCGCGGAGCATCGCGGAGAAGCGGATGGTGGTCGGATGGTCGAGGACGTCCGTGCCGAAGTGGCGGCGGCAGGCCGCGCACTCCACGACCGGGCCGGTCTCGCCGCGCGGCAGCACGGGCAGGCCGAGCAGGGTGAAGCGGCGCTGTCCGGTCAGCCGCTGGTAGTTGCGGTCGCCGCCGCAGCCGGGGCAGAAGAACTCGCCGTCACCGGTGGCCGTCCACGCGGTGCGGGTGCCCAGGATGTGAGAAAGCCTGGCGGCATGGCCGTTTCGTCCCCGTCCTGGCAGCACGTCGCACCTCCGTCACGCCGCACGGCAACGCCGCCGTGCTTGCGTGATGTTAGCCACATCGGAGACGTGGCGTCAGCACCCCGGAGGAGACCTCTCCGTGACCTCCACGACAATGGCCGGTATGCGACGGGGCTCCGCCCGCCGGACGTCGGCGGGCGGAGCGCCTGCGGCGGCCGCGAACGGCCCCGGGCCGCCGACCCGTACGGCTGGTCAGCGAGCCGCGCGGTTGACGGCCGAGACGACCGCCTTCAGCGAGGCCCGCGTCGTGTTCGCGTCGATTCCGATCCCCCACAGGACCTTGTCGCCGATCGCGCATTCGATGTAGGAGGCGGCCTGCGCGGAGGCGCCCTCGCTCATCGTGTGCTCCTGGTAGTCCAGCAGGCGTACGTCGATGCCGACGGACTGCAGGGCGTCGAAGAAGGCCGAGATCGGACCGTTGCCGGAACCGGTCAGGACGGTGTCCTGGCCGTCCAGCGTGGCCTCCACCTTCAGCGTGTCCACGCCGTCGGTGTCGGTCGTCGACTGGTTGTTCTTGACCTGGATCCGGCCCCACGGGTTCTCGGGGTTGGGCAGGTACTCGTCCTGGAAGACCGACCAGATGTCCTTCGGCGTGACCTCGCCGCCCTCGGCGTCCGTCTTGGCCTGGATGACCTTGGAGAACTCGACCTGCATACGGCGCGGCAGGTCCAGACTGTGGCCGTCCTTCAGGACGTAGGCGATGCCCCCCTTGCCGGACTGCGAGTTGACCCGGATGACCGCCTCGTAGGAGCGGCCGACGTCCTTGGGGTCGATGGGCAGGTAGGGGACGGCCCACTCGATGTCGTCGACGGTGACGCCCTTGGCGGCCGCGTCGGCCTCCATGGCGTCGAAGCCCTTCTTGATGGCGTCCTGGTGGGAGCCGGAGAAGGACGTGTAGACCAGGTCGCCCACGTACGGGTGGCGCGGGTGGACCTCCATCTGGTTGCAGTACTCCCACGTGCGACGGATCTCGTCGATGTCGGAGAAGTCGATCTGCGGGTCGACGCCCTGCGAGAAGAGGTTCATGCCCAGGGTGACCAGGTCGACGTTGCCGGTGCGCTCGCCCTGGCCGAACAGGCAGCCCTCGACGCGGTCGGCGCCGGCCATCAGGGCCAGCTCGGCGGCGGCGACGGCGGTGCCGCGGTCGTTGTGGGGGTGGATCGACAGGCAGACGTGCTCGCGGCGGGAGAGGTTGCGGCCCATCCACTCGAAGCGGTCGGCGTGCGTGGAGGGCGTGGAGCGCTCGACGGTCGCCGGCAGGTTCAGGATGATCTCGCGGCCCGGGCCGGGCTGCCAGACGTCCATGACCGCCTCGCAGACCTCCAGGGCGAAGTCCAGCTCGGTGTCGGTGAAGATCTCGGGGCTGTACTGGTAGCCGAACTCGGTCTCGGGACCCAGCAGCTTCTCCGCGTACTCCATGACCAGGCGCGTGCCGTCGACGGCGATCTGCTTGATGTCGTCCTTGGAGCCGCGGAAGACGACCCGGCGGAAGACCGGCGCGGTGGCGTTGTACAGGTGGACGGTCGCGCGCTTGGCGCCCTTCAGCGACTCCACCGTGCGCTCGATCAGGTCCTCGCGGGCCTGGGTCAGTACGGAGATGGTGACGTCGTCGGGGATGGCCCCGGGCTCCTCGATGATGGAGCGCACGAAGTCGAAGTCGGTCTGGCCGGAGGCCGGGAAGCCGACCTCGATCTCCTTGTAGCCCATCTTCACCAGCAGGTCGAACATGGCGCGCTTGCGGGCGGGCGACATCGGGTCGATCAGGGCCTGGTTGCCGTCACGCAGGTCGGTGGAGAGCCAGCGGGGGGCGGTGGTGATGCGCTGCTCCGGCCAGGTGCGGTCCGGGATGTCGACCTGCTCGTAGCGGCCGTACTTGTGGGTCGGCATGGAACTGGGCTGCTGGCGGTTCGCCATGATGCTTAGGGCTCCTCAGAGGGTGTCCGGAAGGACGGCCGACGACGCAGCACCAAGCTCCGCGGGGAGGGAGTCGGCCTCTACAGGCCCTCGCCGCGGCAGCTAAGGAGAAGCAGCCCGAAACGCATGATGCGCAGCATGCTAGTCGAGCCTCTCCCGGCGCGTGGGGTCGTATCAGTATGCGGGACCGGGCGCACATAGGGGACAAAAAGTGCGCTATGCCACTTCGCCATAGCACTCACCACGGAGCGTGAGGGCCCGTGTCCCGGTATTTCACCAATCATGGTGGCGACTAGTGACAGCTTCGTCACGCAGTGCAAGGGTGCCGGGCATGACGACCCACGGGGGCTTCGAGCCCGTCTTCTGCACCATCGTTCCGCCTCATGTCCTCGACCGGCTCGCCCAGGCCGAGGACCCCGCACTCGCCCGTCCCGCCCGCCGCACCCTGCAGCGTGACGCCTTCGAGCGCACCCAGCGCCGCCTCACCACGGTCATCGGCGCGACCGCCGCCGCCGCGGTCGCCGACGGCAGGCCGCAGCGCACCGTCCACGACGCCCGGCACGACACCGACCTGCCCGGCCACAAGGTCCGCGGCGAGGGCGACAAGCCCGGCAAGGACGCCACCGTCAACCGCGCCTACGCCGGTCTCGGCGCCACCTTCGAGCTGTTCCTCCAGGCCTTCGGGCGCGACTCGATCGACGGCAACGGCCTGCCGTTGAACGCGACGGTGCACTACGACCGCGACTACAACAACGCGTTCTGGAACGGCGAGCAGATGGTCTTCGGCGACGGGGACGGGGAGATCTTCCTCGACTTCACGATCCCGATCGACGTCATCGGCCACGAACTCGCGCACGGCGTCACGCAGTACACGGCCAACCTCACCTACTTCGGCCAGCCCGGCGCGCTCAACGAGTCCCTGTCGGATGTCTTCGGCGCCCTGATCAAGCAGTACACCCTCGGCCAGACCGCCGCCGAGGCCGACTGGCTGATCGGCGCGGGCCTGCTCGCCCCCCGGGTGACGGGCACGGCGCTGCGCTCCATGAAGGAGCCGGGCACGGCGTACGACGACGACGTCCTCGGCAAGGACCCGCAGCCGGCGACGATGGACGACTTCGTGCGCACGGGCCGCGACAACGGCGGTGTCCACATCAACTCGGGCATCCCGAACCACGCCTTCCACCTCGCGGCCACGGCCCTCGGCGGCCACGCCTGGGAGCGGGCCGGGCAGGTCTGGTACGACGTGCTGACGGGCGGCGAGCTGAGGCAGGACGCGATGTTCGTCGACTTCGCCACGCTCACCGTCAAGGCCGCCCGGGAGCGCTTCGGCGACGGGGAGGAGCTGGACGCCGTGTCGAAGGCCTGGGAGCAGGTCGGGGTGCGGACCCTGTAGTTCCGTACTAGACAGGTGTCATGCGTATTCAGGTGCGGCGCACGGGCGGGTTCGCGGGCATCGAGCGGCATGCCGAGGTGGACACCTCGGGCCGGCCCGATGCCTCCGCGTGGCACGCCCTCGCGGAGCAGGCCGTGGCCGCCGGCCGGAGCACACCGCCGGTCGGGGTCCCGGACGGGTTCACCTACCAGCTCACCGTGGACGGGAAGACCGTGTACTGCGCGGATCCCCGGCTGACGGACGAGCAGCGGAAGCTGATCTCGCGGGTGCTGAAGGAAGGGGCCTGACGGCTCCTTCCCGCCCGGCCGTTGACTTCCGTTACCGCCGGTACGGATGATCCAGCGCATGGCGACTGACGCAGGCAACCCGATCCCCCGCTTCCCGGCCGGCTTCCTCTGGGGCGTGTCCACCTCGGCGCACCAGATCGAGGGCGGCACGGACGAACGCGAGCCGTCCGTGTGGGACGCCTTCACGGCCACGCCGGGACGGGTGAAGGACGGCTCGACGGCGGATGTGGCCTGCGACCACGTCCACCGCCACCGCGAGGACGTGGCGCTCCTGGCCGGCCTGGGCGTGAACGCCTACCGCTTCTCGGTCTCCTGGCCGCGGGTCCGGTCCGGGAAGGGCCTGGACTTCTACGACCGGCTGGTGGACGACCTGTGCGCGGCGGGCGTCCGCCCGGTGCCGACCCTGTTCCACTGGGACCTGCCGGCGGGCCTGGACTGGCTGGAGCGGGACACGGCCGAGCGCTTCGCCGAGTACGTGTCCCTGGTGGCCGGCCGTCTCGGCGACCGTGTGACGAAGTGGATCACCCTGAACGAGCCCGCCGAGCACACCCTGCTGGGCCACGCCCTGGGCGTGCACGCACCGGGGAAGCGGCTGCTGTTCGACGCGCTGCCGGTCGCCCACCACCAGCTGCTCGCCCACGGCCTGGCCGTCCGGGCCCTGCGCGCCGCGGGCGCCACGGACATCGGCGTCGCCAACTCGCACGGGCCGACCTGGGCGGCGTCGCAGGAGGCGGCGGACGTGGAGGCGGCGGAGTTCTACGACCTGCTGCTGAACCGCCTGTTCGCGGACCCGCTGCTGCTGGGCCGGTACCCGGACGGCATCGGCGAGCTGATGCCCGGGGACGTCGAGGCCGACCTCAAGGTGATCGCCGAGCCGCTGGACTGGTACGGGATCAACTACTACGCCCCGACCAGGGTGGGTGCCCCCCAGGGCGCGGAGATCGAGTTCGGCGGGGTCACCATGCCCGCCGAACTCCCCTTCTCCGTCCGGGAGATCGAGGGCCGGCCGGTCACGGACTTCGGCTGGCCGGTCGTGCCCGAGGGCCTGACCGAGCTCCTCACCACCTTCCGCGACCGCTACGGCGACCGCCTCCCGCCCGTCGTCATCACCGAGAACGGCTGCTCCTACCCGGGCGTCGACGACCAGGACCGCATCGCCTATCTGGACGGCCATGTCCGGGCCCTGCACCGGGCCGTGGAGGCGGGCGTCGACGTGCGCGGCTACTTCGTGTGGTCCCTGCTCGACAACTTCGAGTGGGCGGAGGGCTACGCACGCCGCTTCGGCCTGGTCCACGTCGACTTCGGCACCCTGGAGCGGACCCCGAAGGCGTCGTACCACTGGTATCGCGAGCTGCTGCGGGGGCAGGCGCCTACGGCTTGATGCCTACCCCGGTCCAGAGGCTGACCTCGGCGTCCGTCGGGGCGTCGCCCTGCACGGCGTCCGGGCGCCAGCGGTGGCCGACCGCGACGCCCGGCTCCAGCAGGTCCAGGCCGTCGAAGAAGCGGGCGACGTCCTGGCGCGAGCGGAACCGCACCGGCGTGCCGGCCGAGGTGTAGATGTCGGTGACCTTCTGCCAGGTCGCCGGGTCGAAGTCGGGCGTGCAGTGGCTCAGCGCCAGGGCGCTGCCCGAGGGCAGCACGTCCAGCAGACGGCGCACGATGCCGTACGGGTCCTGGGCGTCGGTGACGAAGTGCATCAGGGCGTTGAGGGACAGCGCCACCGGGCGGTCCAGGTCCAGGACTTCGGCCAGTTGGGGCGCGTTCAGCAGCGACTGCGGGTCGTTGACGTCCGCCTCGATGTACGTGGTGCGGCCCTCGGAGGTGCTGCGCATCAGACGCTCGGCGTACTTGAGGACGAGCGGGTCGTTGTCGGCGTAGACCACCCGGGCGTCCGGGACCACGGACTGGGCGACCTGGTGCAGGTTGGGCTCGGTGGGGATGCCGGTGCCGATGTCCAGCCACTGGCGGATGCCGTGCTCCCGGGCGAGGACCCGGGTGGCGCGGTGCATGAAGGCCCGGTTCTCTCGGGCGCACACGAATATGGCGGGGTAGGCCTCGGCGACCCGCTCGGCCGCCTGCTCGTCGACGTCGAAGTGGTCCTTGCCGCCGAGGTAGTAGTCGTACATGCGGGCGGAGTGCGGCCTGCTGGTGTCGATGTCCCGCGCGGTGTGCGAGGTGCTCATGGGGGGTGCCTCTCGGTGGGGGGTGGTGGTGCGAGCCGGTCCGCCGGGGCTTCAGCGGGCCGTCAGATGGTCGGCGAGGCCCTGTTTGACCCCCGTGACGAACGCGGTGATCTCCTCGGGCGTGTAGATCAGCGCGGGACCGGCGGGATCGGCCGACTGGCGCACGGCCACGCGGCCGTCGGTGAGCTGCTTCGTCTCCACGCACTGCCCCCCGTTGGGGCCGCTCCACGGACGTTCCCAGCCCTGCTCGCCGAGGTCCGACGCGGGCATGCCGTTGTACACGGCACCCTCGGTGACGGTCATGAGTACTCCTTCCGCATGCGGTTCAGCAGCGCCTTGCTGTCCGCGGACGAGGTCTTCAGCGACAGCCGGTTGTGCGCCTCCAGATGGGCCATGACGTCCGCGCGCTGGTCGAGGTAGACGGACGCGGAGAGGATCTCGCTGTAGACGATGTCGGGCAGCTCCCGCTCCTCGAACCGGAAGTAGGTGAAGGGCGCGCACGCCCCGACGTGGGCGCCCGCGGCGAACGGCACGATGTCGACGCTGACGTGCTCCAGCTCGGCCGCCTCCAGGAGGCGGTCGATCTGGTCCCGCATCACCTCGGGACCGCCCGCCACCCGGTGCAGCACGGCCTCCTCCATCACCACCCACAGGGTGGGCGCGTCCGGCTTGGTGAGCAGGCCCTGGCGGCGCAGCCTGAGCTCCACGCGCCGGTCGAGGTCGTCCTCGCTGTCGTTCGGGAAGCCGCCGCGCAGCACGGCACGGGCGTAGCCGGGCGTCTGGAGCAGGCCCGTGACGTAGTGCGGCTCGTAGGTGCGCAGCGTTCTGGCGCCGGTCTCCAGGCTCACGTAGGCCGTGAACCAGGACGGCATCACATCGCGGTACGGGTGCCACCAGCCGGGCTCGTTGGCCCGCTCGGCCAGGGTGACGAACTCGTCGATCTCCTGCCGGCCGGCCCCGTAGGTCTCCAGCAGTTTCTCGACGTACAGGATCTTCAGGCCGACCTCGGCCTTCTCCAGGCGGCGGATGGTCAGCGGGGTGACGCGCAGGGCCTTGGCGGCGTCGTCGAGGGACAGGCCCGCGTGCTGCCGGGCCTCCTGGAGCCGGCGGCCCAGGATCATGCGCAGGACGGTGGGGGCACCGGCGCCGGTTCCTGGTCGGGGGTCGCTCACGCCGTGCCTCCTGAGGGGTCGTCACCGCCGCTGGTTCTGCGAGGACTTGAACGATTCATCGAATCGCTCGGCCCGGGCGATACCGTCGTTCTGAAATTATCAGGGAGATGGTTGCAGCGTGAACTGCTCTCCGAGCATAGTTACTTGTGTGACCAGGGTTCCGGAAGCACCAACCCCCACAGCCGGCCGGTCCGTTGTCCGCTCGCCCCTTCCTTGACTTCGCCCACCCCCCACGGAAGGCGATCGCCGTGTCCCCCCACACGACATCCACTCCCCGGTTCCTGGACGCGGTGCGCCCGGACCGCACCGACTGGCTGGAGCTGCCGCCGCAGCGGACCAGTGTCAGAGTCGCCCGTCATGCCATGCGCGCGCGGCTGGCCGCGTGGCGGGTGCCCGAGGAAGCGTGCGCGAACGCGGTGCTGCTCGTGTCCGAGCTGGTGACCAACGCCGTGCTGCACACGCTCAGCGAGCGGATCCTGTGCGGCGTCCAGCTGATGACGGACGCGCGCTTCCGGCTGGAGGTGCACGACGGCGACCTCACGGGCCGCGGCATCCCCGACCGCTGCCCCGGCCCCGACGACGAGAACGGCCGCGGCCTGCTGCTCGTACGGGAGATAGCCGACAGCTGGGGCATCACCCGCTCGACCCTCACGGGCGGCAACGCGGTGTGGGCGAGCCTCGGGTCGCCGTTATAGGCGGCGAGGGGCCCTCAGAACCCCAGCTTGCGCAACTGCCGCGGATCCCGCTGCCAGTCCTTCGCGACCTTCACATGGAGGTCCAGGCAGCATCACCATGCGGCTACCGCCGCGCGGCCGGCGTGCCCAACTACGCCCCCACCCCCACAGGCACCCGCACCCCACCCGCCGAAACTCAGAACCCCAGCTTGCGCAACTGCCGCGGATCCCGCTGCCAGTCCTTCGCGACCTTCACATGGAGGTCCAGGAAGACCGGTGTGCCCAGCAAGGCCTCGATCTGCTTGCGGGACTTGATGCCGACCTCCTTCAGGCGCTTGCCCTTGGGGCCGATGATGATGCCCTTCTGGCTGGGGCGCTCGATGTAGACGAAGGCGTGGATGTCGAGGAGGGGCTTGTCGGCGGGGCGGTCCTCGCGCGGGAGCATCTCCTCGACGACGACCGCGATGGAGTGCGGCAGTTCGTCGCGGACGCCTTCCAGCGCGGCCTCGCGGATCAGCTCCGCGATCATGACCTGCTCGGGCTCGTCGGTCAGGTCGCCCTCGGGGTAGAGGGCCGGGCCCTCGGGCAGGAGCGGGACGATCAGGTCGGCCAGCAGGCCCACCTGCTTGTCGCCGACCGCGGAGACCGGGACGATCTCCGCCCACTCGAAGCCGAGTTCCTGACCGAGCTGGTCGATCGCGATGAGCTGCTCGGCGAGCGTCTTGCCGTCCACCAGGTCGGTCTTCGTGACGATCGCGATCTTGGGCGTCTTCTTGATGGACGCCAGTTCCTTGGCGATGAAACGGTCACCGGGGCCGAGCTTCTCGTTCGCCGGCAGACAGAAGCCGATCACGTCGACCTCGGCCCACGTCGTGCGCACGATGTCGTTGAGCCGCTCGCCCAGCAGCGTGCGCGGCTTGTGCAGGCCCGGGGTGTCGACCAGGATCAGCTGGGCGTCCGGGCGGTGCACGATGCCCCGTACGGTGTGCCGCGTCGTCTGCGGCTGGTTCGCCGTGATCGCCACCTTCTGGCCGACCAGAGCATTCGTGAGGGTGGACTTGCCCGCGTTGGGACGGCCCACGAAGCAGGCGAAGCCAGCCCTGTGGACAGCTCCGGCCGGCTCTTCGGATGACTGGGTACGAACGCTCATGGCGCCCATTGTCCCTGATCCACGGAGCCGCCCCGCACCGGACGTGCCTCGTGAGTTTCCCGGTCTCCCTCTTTCGCTCCGTATCCGGCACGCACGGACCGTGTCCGTGGCCGGGAATGCGGGGGCGGGGTCCTCCACGCCCCGGGATACCGGATCGGACGTGGACGGTCGAACGAGGAGCGGGAGCGGACCGGCCCGGACCTTACGGCGCGCGCGGAGACGGCCTACGATCACGGAGTCCTGGGCCACGGTGCCCCGGTCTCCTCCTCCGTCGTCCCCCACGCCCGGAAGGTCGCCCCCCAGGCATGAAGCTCATCACCGCGATCGTCAAGCCGTACCGTCTCGACGAGGTCAAGAACGCCCTGCGGGAACTCGGCGTGCACGGCCTGACCGTCAGCGAGGCCAGCGGCTACGGCCGGCAGCGCGGCCACACCGAGGTGTACCGGGGCGCCGAGTACCAGGTCGACCTGGTGCCCAAGGTCCGGATCGAGGTCGTCGTCGAGGACGCGGACGCCGACGCCGTCATCGACGCGGTCGTGAAGGCCGCGCACACGGGCAAGATCGGGGACGGCAAGGTGTGGGCGCTGCCGGTGGACACGGTCGTGCGCGTGCGGACGGGCGAGCGCGGCCCCGACGCGCTCTGACACCGGGGCCGCGCTCGCCTTTCGTTCTCAGTCGAACACGAACGGGCCCGGTGACTGCGGCCCGCTCGCCGTGCAGGTGATGGTGATGCCGAAGACGGTCATCTTCAGCGAGCCGCCGAAGGCCTCCAGGCTGTCGCCCGAGGCCACGGTGCCGCTGAGCGGGCCGGCCTCGACGGGGGCGCCGGCGGCCATCGCCGGGTTCTCCGTACCGGTGAAGTCGACGGTGCCGCCGCCGCTCTTCACCAGGGTGAGGGTGGACGTGATCGAGTCCTCTCCCAGCGCGATGGGCGCCGTGATCGCCGAGGACTTGACGGTGACGGTGGCGGCGGTGCCGTCCTGTGTGGCCGTGAGCGTGGCCTCGCCACTGCCGAAGGTGCCGCAGTCCGCGCTGATCGTCGCCGTCTGGGGTGTGACGGCGAGTGCGGCGGGGGCGAAGGCGAGCCCGGTGACCGCGAGGACCCCGGCCGCCAGGGCCGCGCCTGCTCCGATTCGCTTGCATCTCATGGGATTCCGGCTCCGTTTCCGTGTGGGGGGACCGCTCGGCAGGTGAGTGCGGGCACGCTGCGCGAGAGCCGAACCTGACGGTCCGTCGGAACTTACGGTTCCATTGATGCGCCTGGGGCAGGGGGCGGCAAGGTTGAAAACTGGCCTAATTACCGGCGGTTACAGCGAAGTTCGGCCAGCGGTGAGGTGGACCGGGCCGTCCGGCCACCGACCAGGCTGTCCGGAGCTTGAGGACGAGGCCGTCCGGCGCTTGAGGAACGGGCCGTCCGGCGCTCGAGAGAACCGGGCCGTTCGGGCCGATGAAGGCCCGTGGGGCGCAGGCCCCTGGGGCCTCAGCCCGCCCGGACCGTCAGCCGGACGACACCGTCGAACCCCGCCACCAGCACGGGCGTCTCCGCACCGCCGAGGTCACGCACCGCCGCCCGGTCCTCCGCGGACGCGGTCTCCGCCTCGGTCACGACCGCCGCCGCCTCCAGCGACCGCGCGCCCGAGGCGACCGCCATCGCCACGGCCGTCCGCAGGGCGCTGAGCTTCAGGGAGTCGAGGGCCACGGTGCCCGCGACATAGGTGCGTCCGGTCTCGTCCCGTACGGCCGCGCCCTCGGGCACGCCGTTGCGGGCCCGCGCGGCACGGGCCAGGGTGACGATCTTGCGGTCCTCGGGGTCGAGCGCGCTGCTGTCGGTCATGATCCGAGCATACGGAAGCGTCAGGGGCGGTCGAGGCGCAGGCGGTCCGCTCGGGGCAGGCCCGCCACGACCAGGTCGTACGAGTCCTCGATGAGCTCCCGGACCAGTCGGTCCGGGAGCTCACCGTCGACCGTGACGGTGTTCCAGTGGCGCTTGTTCATGTGCCAGCCGGGGACGATGAGGCCCTCGTGCTCGCGGCGCAGCCGGATCGCCTCCTCCGGGTCGCACTTGAGGTTGGCTTTCAGGGGGCGCGCCTCCAGGTACGACAGGGCGAAGAGCTTCCCCCGCACCTTGAAGACCGAGATCTCCGGGCTGAACGGGAAGTCCTCCACCGCCGCGTTGAAGGACAGGCAGAACGCGCGCAGTTCCTGCGGGGTCACGCCGGCTTCTCCGCCTTCGAAGGCGGGGCCGCCGCGTCCACCGGCTCCGCCAGCACCGTCACGATCTTGTTCCGGCGGCCGGCGGCGGCCTCCGCGGTCAGGCGCAGCACCCGGCCGTCGGGCAGGTCCACGACGGAGGAGGCTCCCGCGATGGGGACGCGGCCCAGCGCCTTGGCCAGCAGGCCGCCGACGGTCTCGACGTCCTCGTCGTCGTACTCCTCCAGGCCGTACAGCTCGCCCAGGTCGCCGATGTCGAGGCGGGCCGTGACGCGGAAGCGGTCCTCGCCGAGCTCCTCGACCGGCGGCAGTTCACGGTCGTACTCGTCGGTGATCTCGCCGACGATCTCTTCGAGGATGTCCTCGATGGTGACGATGCCGGCCGTGCCGCCGTACTCGTCGATGACGACGGCGACGTGGTTGCGTTCCTTCTGCATCTCGCGCAGCAGGTCGCCGGCGTTCTTGGTGTCGGGGACGAAGAACGCCGGGCGCATGGCCGTGGACACCTGCTCGGACTCGGCGTCGCGGCTGATGTGCGTCTTGCGGACCAGGTCCTTCAGATACACGATCCCGACGATGTCGTCCTCGCTCTCGCCGGTGACCGGGATCCGGGAGAAGCCGGAGCGCAGGGCGAGGGTGAGGGCCTGGCGGATGGTCTTGTAACGCTCGATGACCACCAGGTCCGTGCGCGGGACCATGACCTCGCGGACGAGGGTGTCGCCCAGCTCGAAGACGGAGTGCACCATGCGGCGCTCCTCGTCCTCGATGAGGGACTCCTTCTCGGCGAGGTCGACCAGTGCGCGCAGCTCCGCCTCGGAGGCGAAGGGTCCGCGGCGGAAGCCCTTGCCGGGCGTGAGCGCGTTGCCGATGAGGATCAGCAGCGACGGGACGGGACCCATGATCCGGGCCAGCGGCACCAGGACGTACGCCGAGAGTGTCGCCGTGTTCAGCGGGTGCTGGCGGCCGATGGTGCGCGGGGAGACGCCGACGGCGACGTACGACACGAGGACCATGACCGCGATGGCGACCAGCAGTGCCTCGGTGGTGCCGTCGAACGCCTGGAGGCAGCCGTAGGTGATCAGCGCGGCGGCGGCCATCTCGCACGCGACGCGGACCAGCAGCGCCACGTTGAGGTAGCGGGTGGGGTCGGCGGCGACCTGGGAGAGCTTGGCGCTGCCGCGGCGGCCGGAGCGCACGGCCTCCTCGGCGCGGAAGCTGGAGACGCGCGCGAGGCCCGCCTCCGCACAGGCGGCGAGCCAGGCCACTACGACCAGGGCGACGGCGCCCAGGGCGAGTTGCGGATTCATCGGCGGGCTAGGAGACCGTCGGCGCCGGGGACGGGCCGGTCAGGCCCCGCTCCGCGCGCCAGCCGTCCACGATGGCCGCCTGGAGGCCGAACATCTCGGCCTTCTCGTCCGGTTCCTCGTGGTCGTAGCCCAGCAGGTGCAGCACGCCGTGGACGGTGAGCAGCTGGAGCTCCTCGTCCATGGAGTGCTGCGTGTCGGCTTCCTCGCCCTGCTTCTGCGCGACCTCGGGGCACAGCACGATGTCGCCGAGCAGCCCCTGGGGCGGCTCGTCGTCGTCCTTGGAGGGCGGGCGCAGCTCGTCCATGGGGAAGGACATGACGTCCGTCGGACCCGGGAGGTCCATCCACTGGATGTGGAGCTGCTCCATGGCGTCGGCGTCCACGACGATCACCGAGAGCTCGGAGAGCGGGTGGATGCGCATCCGAGCGAGCGCGTAGCGGGCGATGTCGAGGACCGCCTGCTCGTCGACCTCGGTGCCTGACTCGTTGTTGACGTCGATCGACATGGTGCTGTGTGTGTCTACTTCCCCTTGTGCCCGGACTTGCCGCGGCTCTTGTG
This sequence comes from Streptomyces sp. NPDC012474, assembly GCF_042955185.1. NCBI lineage: Bacteria > Bacillati > Actinomycetota > Actinomycetes > Kitasatosporales > Streptomycetaceae > Streptomyces > Streptomyces sp. NPDC012474. Next base: position 575,689 of record NZ_JBIBEP010000001.1, on the reverse strand, counting down.
CGCGCCGTTCTGGGTGCCGTGCGTGGTGTCGTACTTCTCGTACGCGTCGACGATACGGCCCACCAGCTTGTGCCGGACGACGTCCTGGGAGGAGAGCCGGGAGAAGTGCACGTCCTCCAGGCCTTCCAGGATGTCCTGCACCTGCCGCAGCCCGCTCTTCGTCCCGTCCGGCAGGTCGACCTGCGTGACATCACCCGTGATCACGATCTTCGACTCGAAGCCGAGGCGGGTGAGGAACATCTTCATCTGCTCGGGGCTCGTGTTCTGGGCCTCGTCCAGGATGATAAAAGCATCATTAAGGGTCCGACCCCTCATGTATGCCAGCGGCGCGACCTCGATCGTCCCCGCCGCCATCAGCCGCGGGATCGAGTCCGGGTCGAGCATGTCGTGCAGCGCGTCGTAGAGCGGGCGCAGGTAGGGGTCGATCTTCTCGTAGAGCGTGCCCGGGAGGAAGCCGAGGCGCTCTCCGGCCTCGACCGCGGGGCGGGTCAGGATGATGCGGTTGACCTGCTTGGACTGCAGGGCCTGCACCGCCTTGGCCATCGCCAGGTACGTCTTGCCGGTGCCCGCGGGGCCGATGCCGAAGACGATGGTGTGCTTGTCGATCGCGTCGACGTAGCGCTTCTGGTTGAGCGTCTTGGGGCGGATCGTGCGGCCGCGCGAGGACAGGATGTTCTGCGTGAGCACCTCGGCGGGGGTCTCCTGGCCGTCGCTCTCGCCGTTGTCGCTCGCCTTCAGCATGGCGATCGAGCGTTCCACTGCGTCCTCCGTCATCGGCTGCCCGGTGCGGAGCACCAGCATCATCTCGTCGAACACGCGCGAAATGAGGGCGACGTCCTTCTGGTCGCCGACCGCGCTGATCTCGTTGCCCCGGACGTGGATGTCGGCCGCCGGGAAAGCCTTCTCGATCACGCGCAGGAGGGAGTCGCCGGACCCCAGGACGGTGACCATGGGGTGCTGGGCGGGGACAGTGAACTGTGCTCTCGCCTGCTCCTGCGCGGGGGTGTGAGCTGTCGATGATTGAGTCATGGGCCGGCGCTGAAGGCCTGCGGTTCCTCCTCGTCACGGCCGCACAGCTGAGGGCGGCCTCGCGACTCCCAGGGTACGACGGGGGAGTGACAACGCCGTAGGGGTTTTGGGGCGGGGTTTGCGACCGGGGCGACGGCTTGGCGGCGACAGCAACTCCTGACCGACAGCTTCGGGGGCGACGGCAGCTCCTGGCCGAGTGATTCGGGTGGTGGGTGGGCATAGGCCGGGGGTCCAGGGGGGAGCCCCCTGGACGGCCAGGGCGTCACGCCGAGCGCCGGAAGCCGATCGTGGGGACGGCACGCCGCAGCGGCCATGGCCTCACCAGTTCCTCCGACACCAGGTCGGCCAGGAACCCGTACCTCTCCAGTGCCACCGCCGACTGCCCCTCGACCGACTGCACCTCCCGCCACCACGCGGCGATCTCCGACCACCCCGGCGCCGACAGCGACCCGCCGAACTCCTGCACCGACAGCGCCGCCGTCAGCCCGGCGAAGGCCAGCCGGTCCGCCAGCGGCCAGTGGGCCAGTGTCCCGGCCACGAACCCGGCGACGAACACGTCACCGGCCCCGGTCGGATCGAGCGCCTCGACCGCGATGGCCGGTACCTCCGCCGTCTCCCCCGTACGCCGGTCCACCGCATACGCCCCGTCCGCCCCGAGGGTGACCACCGCGAGCGGCACGTACTCGGTCAGGGCGTGCGCGGCGGCCCGGGGGCAGTCCGCGCCCGTGTACCGCATCGCCTCCTCCGCGTTCGGCAGGAAGGCCTCGCAGTGCCGCAGGTCGGGCAGCCCGGCCAGATCCCACGCCCCGGTGTCGTCCCAGCCGACGTCGCCGAACACGCGGGTGCCCTTGCTCGCGGCCTGGGCGATCCAGGGCGCGCTCACGCCGGGTGCGAGGGAGGCGACGGCGGCACGCACCCGGGGCGGGCACTCCGGGGCCGGTTCCTCGGGGGGCGGCTCATGGCCGTGCGAGACCATCGTGCGCTCCCCCTCGTAGGCCATGGAGACGGTCACCGGGGAGTGCCAGCCGGGCACCGTGCGCGACGGGGAGAGGTCGATGCCCTCGCCGTGCTCCAGTGCGTCCCAGCAGTAGTCGCCGTAGTGGTCGTCGCCGAAGGCCGCCGCGAGGGACGTGCGCAGGCCGAGGCGGGCCAGTGCGGTGGCCATGTTGGCGACGCCGCCGGGGCTCGACCCCATCCCGCGCGCCCAGGACTCCGTCCCTCGCACCGGGGCGGAGTCGAGGCCGGTGAAGATGATGTCCAGGAAGACGGTGCCGGTGAGGTAGACGTCCCAGGGCGGGTCGTCCGGCGTGCGCAGCGGGGCGAGGGGATCGACCTGGCTCTGGCGGGGCGATCCCTTTCCGGTGGGGCCCTTTCCGGCCGGGGCGGTGGACGCGGTCACGGTGCGCTCCCTGACGTGGTGCGGATCAGGCCAGTCTGCACCACGTCACCGACAACGTGACGCCGATCACGCCGGACCCATCCGTCCCGTCGGCTCGCGCCGAGTCCGCCCGCGCCCCCGCCCCGGGCTGGAGGGAGGGGGCCTACCAGCGGGGCATCGCGGGTGTCACCCACGCGGGGTCGGCGATCCGCATCGCCGCCGCGTCGTCGCGGTCCCGCAGGGTGCCGTCGTCGTCCAGCCACCGCTGGTGCAGCGCCGCCAGCCGCTCGCGGTCGAGTTCCACGCCGAGGCCGGGCGCGTCGGACACGGGCACCTTGCCGCCCTCGAAGGTGAGCCGCTCGGTGAGGACGTCCTCGGACTGCCAGGGGTAGTGGGAGTCGCAGGCGTGGTGGAGGTCCGGGACGGTGGCGGCCACGTGGGTCATCGCGGCGAGCGAGATGCCCAGGTGGGTGTTGGAGTGCATCGACACGCCGACGCCGAAGGTGCGGCAGACGGCGGCGAGCTGCTGGGTGTTGCGCAGCCCGCCCCAGTAGTGGTGGTCGGAGAGCACGACCTGGACGGCGCCCCGGGTGAAGGCCTCCGGGATCTCGGCGAAGGTCGTCACGCACATGTTGGTGGCGAGCGGCACGCCGGTGCGCTCGGCGACCTCGGCCATGGCGGGCGTGCCGAGCGCCGGGTCCTCCAGGTACTCGAGGACCTCGCCGAGTTCCCGGGCCACCTTCACGGACGTCTCCACGGACCAGGCGCCGTTCGGGTCGAGCCGCAGCGGGTGTCCCGGGAAGGCCTCGGCGAGCGCCCGTACGGCCGCGATCTCCTCGTCGGGCGGGAAGACGCCGCCCTTGAGCTTGAAGGAGGTGAAGCCGTACCGCTCCGTGAAGCGGCGGGCCTGCTCCACCACGCCCGCCGGGTCGACGGCGGCGCCCCAGTCGTCCTTCTCGGCCGGCACGCCCTCGGGGTGGTGGGCCCACTTGTAGAACAGGTAGGCGCTGTACTCGACGGCGTCGCGGACCTTCCCGCCGAGCAGCGTGTGCACGGGCAGTCCGAGCGCCTTGCCGAGGGCGTCGAGGCAGGCGACCTCGAAGCCGGAGACGACGGACAGCCGCAGCTTGTCGGCGGTCTGGACGCCGCGCAGCCCGCCGACGTCGACGGCGTTCTCGACCCGGGAGGCGTCCACCGCGACCTGGTCGGCGACCGTGAACAGGCCGTTCAGATCGCTGACCTGGCGCCCTTTCAGCCGCTCGGCGAAGGGCCGGGCCAGCTCCAGGTACTTGGCGTCGCCGTAGGTCTCCCCCACGCCGGTGATCCCGTCGGCCGTGACAACCTCCACGATCAGCCGGGGCGTGTACGGCTGGTGCACGCCCTGGGTGTTCAGCAGGGGCGGGTCCGCGACCAGGATCGGTGTCAGGCGGACGTCCGCGATCGTGAGGTTCACAGGGCGGCTCCTACGAGGTCGAGTCCGGTGGTGAGGAGGGCGGTGAGGGCGGCCAGGTCGGCGGGCGAGGGGTCGGTGAGCGGGGCTCGTACCGGGCCCACGGAGTGGCCGCGGAGCCGGGCCGCCGCCTTCACCAGCGAGACGGCGTACCCGGGGACGCAGTCGCGCAGTTCGACGAGCGGGACGTAGAAGTCGCGCAGCAGCTTGTCGACGGTGCCGTGGTCGTCGTCGCGCAGGGCGCTGAAGAAGGCTCCGGCGATCTCGGGGGCGAAGGCGTGGACAGCGGAGGAGTAGGCGGGGACGCCGACGGTGGCGTAGGCGCGGGCCTGGATCTCGGCGGTCGAGGCCCCGTTGAAGAACAGGAAGTCCTCGGGGGCGGCCAGGGTGAGGCGCTGCAGCCGGTCGAGGTCGCTGTGGCCGTCCTTGAGGCCGATGACGTTCGGCAGGGCGGCGATGCGGCGCAGCGAGCCGGCGGTGTAGGCGACCTGGCCGCGCTGGTAGGCGATCAGGGGCAGCGGGGTGCGGGCGGCGATCTGCTCCAGCTGGGCGACCAGGCCGTCCTGCGGGGCGGCGACGAGGTAGTGCGGCAGCACGAGGAGCGCGTCGGCTCCGGCGTCCTCGGCGATGCGCGCGAACCGGACGGCCTGCGCCCAGCCGTAGCCGGTGCCGGCGACGACGGGGACGCGGCCCGCCGCCTCCTCGGCGGTGATGGTGACGACCTGCCGGTACTCGTCCTCGTCGAGCGAGAAGAACTCGCCGGTGCCGCAGGCCGGGAACACGGCGCCGGGCGCGGCGGCGATCCGCTCCGCGACGTAGGCGCGGAAGCCGTCCGGGTCGAAGGTGCCGTCGTCGCGGAAGGCGGTCAGCGGGAACGACAGCACGCCGCCGGCCATCCCCTCCCGCAGCCGCTGTGCGACCGCCACCGGCCCGGCGCTCACGGTCGTCATCTCCCAGTCATCTCCTTATGTAGATGGCATCTATGTATGAGAATGAGGGTTGGGTATGCGAACGTCAACCGCCCGGTGCGGCCCGATTACCATCGGTACATGTCAGACACAGGGGGCGTCCGTGAGGTGAAGTCCGCGGCGCGCACGGTCGATCTGCTGGAACTCCTCGCCGCGCGCGGCGACCGCCCGGCCCGGCTCCAGGAACTGGCCGACGAACTCGGTGTGCCGCGCAGCTCGATGTACGCGCTGCTGCAGACCCTGATCTCGCGCGGCTGGGTCCGCACCGACGTCACCGGCTCCCTGTACGGCATCGGCATCCACGCCCTGCTCACCGGTACGAGCTACCTCGACTCCGACCCGCGGGTGAGGGCCGTACGGCCCTACCTCGACGAGGCGTCCGAGGCGCTCGGCGAGACCATCCACATGGGCCGGCTGGACGGCACGGACGTGGCGTATCTGGCCACGCGTGAATCGCACGAGTACCTGCGGACGATTCTCCGGGTGGGGCGGCGCCTGCCCGCGCACGCCGGGGCCCTGGGCAAGGCCCTGCTGGCGGAACGGCCGGACGGCGAGCTGCCCGAGGGTCCGTACGAGGCGCTGACCCTCAACTCGCACACGAGCAGGGAGTCCCTGCTGGCCGACCTCGCGGAGATCCGATCCCGCGGCTGGTCCGTGGACCGCGAGGAGGGCGTGACCGGCATCGTCGGCTTCGGCTTCGCGCTGCGCTACGACAGCCCGGCGCTGGACGCGATCAGCTGCTCGGTGCCGGTCGCCCGGCTCACGCCCGCGCACGAGGAGCGGATCGTCGCCGTGATGCGGGAGATCCGGATCAAGGCCGAGGCGACCGTTCCGGCGGGGCCGGGATCGGTGCACTGGCGTTAGCGAGAGCAGCGTCGACGCGTGACGAGTGTGCCGGCGGCGCAGGCCGGGTTCCCCGGTCATGGGCGCGGTCCTCGGCGCGGGACCGCTGGTGATCGCCCTGCCGATGACCGCCGTCGCCCTGCACCCCGGCGGCCCCCGCTGCTGCCCGGTGCGATCCGCCGCCGCGGCGGTCACCCGGCCGCTCTGGTCGCGCCGCCACGGGCACGCCCACCGGCGGCGCGATCCTCGAGACCGGGGCCCGGCAGCAGCCGGTGGTCGAGATTCCGGTGCAGGCCCCGGCCGTGCCCGCCCAGTGTGCCTACGCCGAGGCGGGTTCGGAGGTCTTCTGAGGGCCTACGGCGTGCTCTGGAAGTCGTAGGCGTCCACCTCGGCGAGATATCGCGCCCGCAGTTCCTCGTCGTCCTCCAGGAACGAGGCGAGGAAGGAGTTGCGGGCGAGCTCGCGCAGCCGCTCGTCGGTGAGACCGAGGGTGGCGCGCACGGCGTCGAAGTTGTCGTCGGCGTAGCCGCCGAAGTAGGCCGGGTCGTCGGAGTTGACCGTGCACATCAGACCCGCGTCCAGCATGGCGGGCAGGGGATGGTCGGCGAGGGTGTCGACCGTGCGCAGCCGGACGTTGGACAGCGGGCACAGCGTCAGCGGCACGCGGTCGCGCACCAGCCGCTCCACCAGCGCGAGGTCCTCCACGCAGCGCAGCCCGTGGTCGACGCGCTCGACGCCGAGGACGTCCAGCGCCTCGGTGATGTACTCCGGCGGGCCCTCCTCACCGGCGTGGGCGACCCGCCGCAGTCCGAGCGCGGCGGCGGCCTCGTAGACCGCGCGGAACTTCACCGGCGGGTGCCCGACCTCGGCGGAGTCGAGGCCGACGCCGGTGATCCGGTCCAGGTAGGGCTTGGCCGCGTCGAGCGTGGCCAGGGCCGACTCGGCGGACTCGTCGCGCAGGAAGCACAGGATCAGCCGGGTCGAGACGCCGTGGTTCGCCTCGCTGTCCCCCAGTGCCCGCCACAGCCCCTCGACGACCGTGCCGATCTCAAGCCCGCGGCCGGTGTGGGCCTGCGGGTCGAAGAAGATCTCCGCGTGCCGCACCCCCTGCGCGGCGGCCCGGGCGAGATAGGCGTTCGCCAGGTCCTCGAAGTCCCGCTCGGTGCGCAGGACGGCCATGAGCTCGTAGTACAGGTTCAGGAAGGACTGCAGGTCCTCGAACCGGTAGGCCTCGCGCAGCTCGTCCGTGCCGGCGTAGGGCAGCGTGACACCGTTGCGCGCGGCGAGCTCGAAGGCGAGTTCCGGTTCCAGGGTGCCTTCGATGTGAAGGTGCAATTCGGCTTTGGGGAGGGACATCAATTCATCGTACGGCCGTTTCACCGACGCTTCGGAACCGGCACCCTCAGGAGATCGTGGGCCACGGTCAGCTCGCCGTCGTACCCGGCGGCCCGGGCCTGCCGCTCGAACTCGTCGGGTTCCGTGTAGCGCTGGCTGAAGTGGGTCAGCACGAGGTGCCGCACGCCGCCGTCCCGGGCCACCCGCGCGGCCTGACCCGCTGTCAGGTGCCCGTGCTCGACGGCGAGTTCCTCGTCCTGGTCGAGGAACGTCGACTCGATGACGAGCATGTCGCAGCCTTCGGCCAGCGCGTACACGCCGTCGCACAGCCGGGTGTCCATGACGAACGCGAACCGCTGCCCGCGCCGCGCCTCGCTGACGTCGTCGAGCGAGACCCCGCCGAGTGACCCCTCGCGCTGGATGCGGCCGACGTCCGGTCCCCGGATGCCGTGCTCGGCGAGCCGCTCGGGCAGCATGCGGCGGCCGTCGGGCTCGACGATCCGGTAGCCGTACGACTCCACCGGGTGCGACAGCTTCCGGGCCTCCAGGGTGTAGCCGCCCGTGCGGGCCACGGGTCCGTCGGCGGCGACCGGGGCCTCGGTGATGCCGACGGTCTCGCGGTAGGCGGTGGCGTACCGGAGCCGGTCGAAGAAGCGCTGCCCGGAGCGGGGGTAGTGGGCGGTGATCTCGTGCGGGACCCTGTCGAGGTTGATGCGCTGGATCACGCCGGCGAGGCCGAGGGAGTGGTCGCCGTGGAAGTGCGTGACGCAGATCCGGTTCAGGTCGTGCGCGGCGACCCCGGCACGCAGCATCTGGCGCTGCGTGCCCTCGCCGGGGTCGAAGAGGACGCCCTCGCCGTCCCAGCGCAGGAGGTAGCCGTTGTGGTTGCGGTGCCGGGTCGGGACCTGGCTGGCGGTGCCGAGGACCACCAGTTCACGTACGGACAAGGCGGATTACCCCGGGGGCCAGTCGAGGCCGCGGCCGCCGAGCACGTGACCGTGCACGTGCCACACCGTCTGGCCGGCGCCGCTGCCGGTGTTGAAGACGAGGCGGTAGCTGTCGAGCTTCTCCTCGTCGGCGACGGCCTGGGCCTCGCGGAGCACGTCCGCGGTGAGGGCCGGGTCGGCGGCGGCGAGGGCGGCGGCGTTCTCGTGGTGCGCCTTGGGGATGATCAGGACGTGGGTGGGGGCCTGGGGGTTGATGTCGCGGAAGGCGATGGTGGTTTCTGTCTGGCGGACGATCGTCGCCGGGACGGTGCCTGCGACGATCTTGCAGAACAGGCAGTCTTCCTGGGGCTCCCCTGCCATTTTCCCTCCGGGGGTCAGCCGAGTGTGGTCTTGGTCGGGCATCGTATCGTCGTCGGGTGCGGGCCGTTCGTGGCCGGTCGCGCGGTTCCCCGCGCCTTGTGCACCCGGTGTCGACTTTCGTCCGCCACGCCCCGACCCAGAGATCACAGCGTGGCGCGCAGGTGGCTCACCGTGACGAAGTGGTAGCCCTCGGCGGTGAGGGTGCGCAGGATCTCGGGAACGGCTGCGACCGAGGTGGCGTGGATGTCGTGCAGGAGGACGACATCGTTGGGCTGGGCCTTGGTGATGACGGTCCGGGCCACCTTGGCGGGGTCGTGGTACTTCCAGTCCTCGGTGTCCAGGTCCCACAGCACCGGCGAGAGGGCGGTGGCGGCCTTGACGGTGTTGTTGATGGCGCCGTAGGGCGGGCGGAAGAGGGTGGGAGTCTTGCCGGTGGCGGCCTTGATGGCGGCGCTGGTGCGGTTGAGCTGGGAGGCGACCTGCCGTGCGGTGAGCCGGGTGAGGTCGGGGTGGTTCCAGGAGTGGTTGCCGATCTCGTGGCCGGCCTTCGCCTCGGCGCGGACGAGGTCGGGGTGGGCGGCGACGTTCTGGCCGACGGTGAAGAAGGTGACGCGCGCCTTGTACCGGGCCAGGTGCGTCAGCAGAGCCGAGGTCTCGGGGACGGCGGGTCCGTCGTCGAGGGTCAGGGCGATGCACTTGACCTTCTTGCAGTCGGTGTCGTCGTCACCGGAGGCGGTGTGGGTGGGGACGGCCGGGGCGGGGACGTGGGGAGCGCCGAGGTCGAGTGAACGGCTGGGGCTCACGGTCTGCTGCTGGGCACGCCTGCCGAACGCGGACAGCCATGGCGTGATCGTCTTCTTGGGGAGGGCCACCGTCAGGGCACCGGCGGCCGGGACGCCCACGTCGCCGCGGTCGAAGTGCACCCGCAGTCCGCCGTCGGCGGTGAAGGCGATGTCGTCCACGGCGACGTCGCGGCTCTCCGGGACGGAGAACGTGTCGTCCAGGCCGGCGGCGTCCACGCCCTCCCGGTCCTTGAGCTGATCCTTCAAGGCGGCGAGGAAGGCGTCCCGGGAGCCGTCGGCGACGAGTCCGAGTGCCGTGCGGTGGGCACCGGCCCTGCCGTCGTACCAAAACGTCCTGGCGGACAGCCCGTCGGCCGCCGCACTCTGGTCCTGGGTGGTGAGGCGGACGCCGAGCACATCGCCGGAGGCGACCAGGAACTGGTGGCTGATGTTGAGCTCGCGGCCGTCCGCTCCGCCCGAATCCGAGCATGCCCCCGAGCGGAAGGTTGTCAGGCGCCGCTCCACGTCCTTCTTCATCGCGGCCGTCATCGCCTCCGCGCCCGGCACGTCCGGGTAGCTGGTCGCGAACGGGCAGGAGCTGTCCTCGCTGCTGTCGCTGACGATCTCCAGACCCTTGATCTTCGACGGGTCGACCGTCCGCACCGGGGACGGCGACGAGCCGGGCCGTGCGCCGTCGGCTGCCGTGACCGGCGGTTCGGACGTGCCGTGCGCACAGGCCGCGGTGAGCGAGCCGAGCAGCACGAGGGCGGGGAGCAGGGCGTGAGAGCGCATGTGACCAGAACCTGAGGAGAGGAGACCTTCCGGGCGTCGCGGACCGGACGCCGGGCGGCCGCCGCGTCCGAGGACGCCGACGGCCGTTGTGATCTCCGATCGTTCTGGTCAGGGGCGTTTTTCAGCGAGCCCCGGGGTCACCGTGAACAATTCCAGGGCCGGATCCGGCGGTACTCTGTCTCCTTTTGTGCACTTTCAGTGCGCCGCTGGGCAGACCTGCCGGTACGGCGCGTCGGGGACGTACCGCCGCCACTGTGCCCGGGTCAGCCCGCCACCGGCGCGTTCGCAGAGGGCGCGGACGGCAGCGTCGGGGGCGATGGGACGGCGTTGCAGCACCACGTTCGGGCCGGTGGCGTAGAGCATGCCGTCGTCCCTTCCGAAGGCGAGCGAGCGGATCTCGTCCCCGGACGTGGGCAGGTCGCCGCCGAGCAGCCGTTGCCCGGCGGTGTCCCACAGCCGGAGGGTGCCGCCGGCTCCTCCCACGGCGAGGGTGCTGCCGTCGGAGGAGAAGGCCAGTGCGCCCACGGCCTCGGTCCGGCTGCTCGGGCCCGTGTCGGCGGTGCCGGTCAGGACGCCCGTGGTGTGCCGTAGATCGCCGTCCCAGAGGGTCACGTGCCCGGTGGTGTCGCCGACGGCGAATCGGGTGCCGTCGGGGCTGAAGGCGAGGGCGGTGACCTCGCGGCCGTCGGCGAGCGCCCACCCGGTGACCTTGCCGGAGGACACGTCGGCGTACTGGTCGGCGGAGCCGACGAGCAGCCGTCCGTCCGGCCGCACGGCCACCGCCTGCCCGAAGAGGCCGTGCAGGGTTCGTGACCTGCGACGGGTCCGGGTGTCCCAGACCTCCGCCGCGTCACCGCCCCTCGCGGAGCGCGCGGCCAGCAGCGTGCCACCGTCGACGCCCAGGGCGAGCGCGGACACGGGGCGGTCGGCCGCTCCCGAGGTGCTGAAGCTCGTACGGACCGTGCGGTCCGCCACGTCCCACACGGTGAAGCGCAGCCGCAGGGAGCCGCCCGAGGAGACGGTGTCGGCGACGGCGAGAGTCCGGCCGTCCGGGCTGAAGGCCAGGTGCGGGGTTTCGTCGCCGGTGTCGCTCGGCAGCGGGCCGAGCGTGCTCCGGGCGAGGACGGCGCCGGTGCCGGTGGAGCGCAGCTCGAAGCGGTAGCCGCGCCCGGACCGGGTGGCGGTGGCGAGGGTGGTGCCGTCCGGGGCGAGGAGCGTGGCGTCGGCCGGTGTGCTCTGCCAGGGGGCGGCGAGGCGGTCGGTGAGGTCGAAGGTGTGGACGGTGGCGCGGTCGAGGTAGCGCAGGAGGCGGTGGCCGTGGTCGGGGGTCCACGTCAGCCCTGTGACCTGCGCGCCGGCCAGCGGCCGGTGGAAGACCTGCCCGCCCCCCGACGCCAGCTGCCATACGGCGATCTCCTGGTCGTCGGTGGTGGCGAGGAACTTGCCGTCGGGCGAGAGGTCGGCCTGGGCGAACCCGGTCGTGCCGCCGCTGGCGAAGTCGGCGACGACGCGGCCGCTGCGGACGTCCCAGACGGTGGCCGCTGTCCCGTGGACCGAGGCCAGCCGCCTGCCGTCCGCGCTCAGGCGCAGCAGCCGGTCCCCGCCGTCGGCTCCCGAGCCGGTGCCGCACACGGTTCTGTCCGCTTTCTGCCAGGCACCGGGCAGCTGCCTGCCGCGCACGGTGTCCCACACCTGGGGCGCGCCCTCGGCGGGGCAGAACGCGGCCAGGCGTCCGCCGGGGCCGAGGGCGGCGGTGGTGAGGCTGCGGGAGACCCCGGTGGTGAAGAGGATCTTGCCGTCGCCCGTCCGGAGGACCCGGACCTGACCGGTCTCGTCGATCGGCTGGGTGAGGAACGCGTCTCCGTCAGGCGCGGTCGCCCCGAGCTCGGCGTCGCCCAGATCGGCGGCCGACCTCCCGCCGGGGAGGTTCCACAGGGTGTCGCTGCCCGACCCGGTCAGGACGAGGAACCGCCCGTCCGGGCCGACGCCGGACGCCTCCGCGTCGCCCGGCAGGTGGTAGGCGCCGGTACGGCGGTGCTCGGCCACGTCCCAGGCGGTGACGCGGCCGCCGTCGGCCCTGAGCAGGGTGCGGCCCTGGCCGGTGAGGAAGCGCCGGACGTCCTGGCCGGTCTGCGGGTCGGTGAAGGCGTCCCGTTCCGGCTGGGCGAGCGCGCCCAGCAGGGCCGAGCGGGTCTCGGTGAGCGGGGCGATCCGCCACGCGGCGGCGCCGAGCAGCGACGCGGTACGGGGATCGGTGGCACGCAGGCTCTCGGCGACGGTGGCCAGTCGGCGGGCGGCGGCCTTGGCGGCCTCCTCCTCGCCCACCCGGTCGCGCTGCCAGGCGACGACTCCCGCGGTCAGCGCGAGTACGAGGAAGACGGAGAGACCGACGCCGAGCGCACGCGTGCGGCGGGCGGTGCGCGTGACGGCGTCCCGTTCGGCGTCACGGGCCGCGGCCGAGGCGGTCAGGAACGCCCGCTCCGACCGGGTGAGGTCGTCGGTGCCGTCCTTCTCCCGCTGCGTGCCGAACAACTCCTCGGCGCGCTCCAGCCGCGACCCCCGGAACAGCGCGCCGGGGTCACGGTCCAGCTCCTCCCAGGCCCGCGCGGCCTCGCCGAGGACCCGCTGGGCGCGCAGCCGGTCCCGGCTCTCCTCGATCCAGCCGGCGAGGCGTGGCCAGCCGGTGATCAGGGCCTCGTGGGCGAGTTCGACGGTGTCGCCGTCCAGCGTGACCAGGCGGGCGGCGGCAAGTCGTTCCAGGACGTCGAGCGCACCCGGTCCCAGTTCCGAGCGGGACGCCGGGCGGCGCGTGTCGGCCGTGCGGTCCCCGGGGGCGATCAGCCGCAGCAGGACGCGCCGGGCGGTGCGTGCCCGGCCTTCGTCCAGGTCGCCGTAGACCTGCTCGGCGGTGGCGGCGATCGCCCCGCGTACGCCGCCCGTCTCCTCGTACGCGGCCAGCGTCAGCGTGCGGCCCCGGCGGCGGCGCCACGTCTCCAGCAGGGCGTGCGAGAGCATCGGCAGCGCGCCCGGCCGGTCACCCACCTCCTCGATGATCCGCGCGGTCAGCACCCGCTCGACGTTCAGCCCCGCCGCGGTGGCCGGGCCGGTGACGACCTCCCGCAGCTCGTCCCCGTTCATCGGGCCGACCAGCAGGTTCGCGTGACTGACCGCCTCGGCCAGCTCCCGGTGGGCGGCGCAGTGGCCGTAGAAGTCGCCGCGCACCGCGACCACCACCCGCAGGCGGCTCTCCGGCTCGCGTGCGCCGAGCAGCAGGTCGAGGAAGCGGTCCCGCTCGTCGCGGTCGCGGCAGAGGGTGAACAGCTCCTCGAACTGGTCGACGATCACCCAGGTGTCCAGCTCACCGTCCTGGGGAACGAGCGCCGGCCCGTGCGTGTGGGCGGGCCGCTCGCCGGGGGTGAGGACCCGGAGCACCGCCGGCCGGTCGGCGCCCCGGCCGTCCCGCAGCAGCGGGATGAGCCCGGCCCTCAGCAGTGAGGACTTGCCGCTGCCGGAGGGCCCGAACACCGCCGCGAACCGGTGCGCGCGGGCCAGGTGCAGGAATTCGCGGGCCAGTGCCTCCCGTCCGAAGAAGAGGTCGCTGTCGTCCGGCTCGAAGCGGGCCAGTCCTCGGTACGGAGCCCGCTCGTCGGCCGCGGGAGCGCGGAGCTCGGCGTCCGCCTCCCGCCAGCGGACCTCCCACCCGTGTGGGTCGGCGTCGAGCGCCTCGACGTACGCGCGCACCACCGCGAGCGTCGGCAACTGGTCGCCGGCCGCGGCCTGCGACAGTGCGGTCGTGGAGTAGCCCGCCCGCTCGGCCATCTCCCGGTACGGCGGCTTCCCGGCCTTCTCCCTCAGCAGGCGTAGGTCGTGCGCGAGGCGCTGCACCGGACCGGCGCTGGGGTCCACCGGCTTCTCTCGTCGACCCACCTGGTGGCACCTTTCGACCCTCGAACACGAAAACGGAGCTCAACCTATGTTTTCGCCCTTCCGCAGGCAATCCCGGCCCACCGGGTGGGAACGCCCCGCGACCCCGGCCATGCCCTGAGCGGAGGCGAAGGTACGGGTGAGGCCGTCGAGGAAGCCGTCGGCGCGGGTGGTCACCAGGGGGTGCACGACGGTGCCGTCGCGGTGCGCTGCCAGACGCCGCCGATCTGGGCGATGACGGAGTTCGCGGGTGTGTTCGGGCCGACCTGGCCGAGGAAGGTGTCCTTGGCGTCGAGGCCGGCGCCGACGGAGAAGTCGTGGGCCCGCTTGGTGCCGCGGGCGGGGAAGACGACCTGGGGACCTGAGCGCCCGCGCAAGGTTAAGCGGGCAGGCCAGGGGGCGTTTTTGCCGGTGCCGTCTCCAGGCTCTCCAGTGCCAGTCGGATCGCCTCGTCCAGTTGGGTGTCCCTGCCCGCCGCGTGGTCCTGGGGGCGTTGGACGATCTCCACGTCCGGATCCACGCCGTGGTTCTCCACGCCCCACTCGTAGCCCTCCAGCCAGAAGGCGTACTTGGGCTGGGTCACGAGGGTGCCGTCGACCAGGCGGTAGCGGCTGTCGATGCCGATGACGCCGCCCCAGGTGCGGGTGCCGACGACCGGGCCGAGGCCCAGGGCCTTGATGGCCGCGTTGACGATGTCGCCGTCGGAGCCGGAGAACTCGTTGGCGACGGCTACGACGGGTCCGCGGGGGGCGTCCTCCGGGTAGCTGTAGGGACGCATGCCGCGCGGGACGGCCCAGCCGACGACACGGCGGGCCAGCTTCTCGACGACCAGTTGCGAGGTGTGACCGCCCCGGTTCTCGCGGACGTCGACGACCAGGCCCTCCCGGGCGACCTCGACGCGCAGGTCGCGGTGGATCTGGGCCCAGCCGGGGGCCTGCATGTCCGGGACGTGGAGGTAGCCGAGGCGGCCGCCGGACCTCTCGTGGACGTAGGCGCGGCGGTCGGCGACCCAGGCGTGGTAGCGCAGCGGTTCCTCGTCGGCGACCGGGATGACGACGGCGTGCCGGGGGTCACCGCCGCCGGAGGGGGAGATCGTCAGCTCCACCGGCTTGTTCGCCGTGCCGATCAGCAGCGGGCCGGGCCCGGCGACCGGGTCGACGGACTGTCCGGCGATCGCGACGATGGCGTCGCCGGGGCGTACCGCGACGCCGGGGGCGGCCAGCGGGCTGCGGGCGTCCGGGTCGGAGGTCTCGGAGGGCAGGATGCGGTCGACCCGCCAACTGCCGTCCTCGTGGCGGGAGATGTCGGCGCCGAGCAGGCCCTGGCGGGGGCCGCCGCCGGGGCCGCCGCGCGGGGTGACGTAGGCGTGCGAGGTGCCGAGCTCGCCCTGGACCTCCCACAGCAGGTCGACCAGGTCGTCGTGGGTGGCGAGCCGCTCCACGACCGGGCGGTAGCGGTCGAGGACGCCGTCCCAGTCGACGCCGCTCATGTCGGGCCGCCAGAAGTGGTCCCGCATGATGCGGCCGTTCTCGTCGAACATCTGGCGCCACTCGGCCGCCGGGTCGACGAACTGGCGTACGCGGCCCAGGTCGACGGTGATGTTGCTGTCGCTGTCGTCGTCGCTGGAGGCCCGCCGGTCACTGGGCACGACCTTCAGCCGCCCGTCGGTCCACAGCAGCACCCGCTTGCCGTCACCGCTGACCGCGAAGTGGTCGGCGTCGACGGCGAGATGCTCGACGCGCTGCTGGGCGAGGTCGTAGCGCTCCAGCTCGGACTTGGGTTCGGGGTCGTCGGGGGTGGCCCGGGACGCGCCGAGCACACCGGTGACCGGGTGGCGCAGCCACAGGACGCCGTCCTTGGCGGCGCGCAGGTTGGTGTAGCGGGCGGCCTCGACCGGGAAGGGCACGATGCGGTCGGCGAGGCCTTCGAGGTCGATGCGGGTGGTGGGGGTGCCCTCGCTGTCGGGGGTCTCCTCCCGGTCGGGCGTCTCGAAGGACCGGCCGTGCCGCTGCGGCCCGAACGGGGAGGGCGTGGTGGCCGCGAGGGTGATCAGATGCGGCCGGGCGCCCACCACGAAGGCCAGGTCGAAGACGTGCTCGTCGTAGACCGGGTCGAAGGAGCGGGTCGACAGGAACGCGAGGTGCTTGCCGTCCATCGTGAACGCGGGCGCGTAGTCCTGGAAGCGCAGCGGGGTGGCCTCGGTGACCGACAGGTCGGTGGTGTTGGCGAGCTTCAGCTGGCACAGGGGCCGGGGGCCGGGGTGGGACCAGGCCAGCCAGGACGAGTCGGGCGAGAAGACGGGCCCGGACACATCGCCGTCGTCGCTGCGGTCCACCTCGCGCACCTCGCCCGTCTCCCGCTCGACGAGCAGCAGCCGGCCGTCGTGGCAGGCGACCGCGGCACGGCTGCCGTCGGGCGCCATGGCGAGGTCCAGCACCCGGCCGAGCTGCCCGGCGGCGATCCGGCGGGGTGTCGCGCCGGGGGCGAGTCCGGTGGCGGGCGCGAACTCCAGGGCGTCGTCGCCCTCGGCGTCCGTCACCCACACCACCCACTCCTCGCCGTCCGCGCGGAACGTCCGCGGCAGCCGGGCCCGCACCCCGGGCGTGGCGGCCAGCGCGCGGGCCGGGCCGGCGCGGTGGGTGACCCAGTGCACGGAGCCGCGTACGGCGACCGCGCTGCCGCGCGCGGTGTGGTCCGGGGACGCCGAACCGAACCACCGGGAGGCGTTCACCGGGAACGGCTGGAGGTCGACGCGCTGCCCGCCCAGCCGCACGGCCGGCCGCCGCGGCTCGGCCCCCTCCAGGTCGTCCAGCACCCACAGCTCACCCGAACTGGAGTAGACGACACGGGTGCCGTCGGTCGCGGCGTGCCGTGCGTAGAAGCCGTCGAGTGGTGTGTGCCGGCGCAGGTCGGAGCCGTCCGCGAGGGAGGAGTAGAGCGCGCCGGTGCCCTCGTGGTCGGAGAGGAAGGCGACCCGGTCGCCCACCCACAGCGGGTACTCGATGTTCCCGTCGAGGTCCTCGTGCAGCCGCACGAACTCCCCGTCGTCCCCGCGGTCGATCCACAACTTGCCCGCCGTACCGCCGCGGTACCGCTTCCACCAGGCCGCCTCACGTCCCATGGGCGCGGACAGCAACACCGTGTGCGGCCCGTGGGCGACGTCGCCGACGGGCCCGTACGGCAGGGTGGTGGCCGGGCCGCCGTCCAGCGGGACGGCACGTGCCCAGGTACGGCGCAGGCTGGCCTGCCCCTCGGTGCTGATCGCCAGGACCTCGCCGTCCGGGGTCCAGCCGCGCACCTGCGTCTTGAGACTCCCCCAGTACGTCAGCCGCTTGGCCGGGCCGCCGTCGACCGGGGCGATGAGCACCTCGGGAGCGCCGTCTCTGGTGGAGGTCCAGGCGACCGTGGTGCCGTCGGGCGAGATGCGGGGGTGGGTCACCGGCATGTTGTCGGCGCTGACCCGCCAGGCCCGGCCGCCGTCGAGCGGGGCGAGCCACACGTCGTCCTCGGCGGTGAAGGCGACCAGGTCGCCGTGCACATGGGGGAACCGGAGGTAAGCAGACGATGTCACCCGATCACCCTATGCAGGGACGACGCCGCGCGGACAGGGTTCGGATCACTTGCCCTCGACGGGGCGGCAGTCCGGGTACTTCTCACACCAG
Organism: Streptomyces sp. NPDC012474; assembly: GCF_042955185.1. Taxonomy (NCBI): domain Bacteria; kingdom Bacillati; phylum Actinomycetota; class Actinomycetes; order Kitasatosporales; family Streptomycetaceae; genus Streptomyces; species Streptomyces sp. NPDC012474. The sequence continues at coordinate 558,219 of NZ_JBIBEP010000001.1, read as the reverse complement.
ATGGTCTGGGTGACGGTCACCGTGACGGTCGGCCCGGGCTGCCCGCCCGGCGGGCCGCCGACGGGGGGCGGGCTGGTGGAGTTGCAGTCGCCGAGCCCGTCGACCTCGAACCACACCTTGCCGTCCACCTCGGCGGTGATGTTCCCGCGCACACACGCCCCGTCCACCGCGTGGGTGACCTTGCCGTCGACGGTGATCTCCTTGCCGTCGTCGGTCTCGCCCTCGCAGTCGACGGTGGCGACGGTCCGCTCACGCGCCGAGGGTGACGGCTTCCCGCCGCTCTCCCCGTAGGAGGCGGTGCAGGTCAGCCAACGCACGCCCGCTTTCTGCCGGTTGAGCTCTTTGGTCACGGTCTCGTCGGTGGTGTACGCGACGGACGCGGAGCTGATGCTGCCGGGCTCGCAGGCGACGGCGCCGCCCACCGCCACCGCGGCGAACGTCACCGCGACCGCCACCCGCCGGCCGCGCGGCCCCAGCCGATTCCCTCTCGAAGCCCCCATGGAGGGGAGCCTGCCACCGACTCAGGCCGCGCGGTAGGGCGCAAAGGCGTCAGCCGCGCGGCAGCAGCCACTCCCGGAGCTCCACCCCGTTGCCCTCGGGGTCCTTGAGATGCGCCACCCGCATCCGGTCCGTCATGGGCCGTGCGGCACCGTGGCGCCGCGCAGCGTGATCTTCTCGCGGTACGCGTCCGGTCCGTCCACCCGCAGCACGACCAGGGAGCGGTGACCGGCCGCCGCGTCGCCCGGTTCGCCGAGCACCTCGGAAAGGGTCAGGACCAGCGTCCGGTGCGTGCCAGGAGCACGGCCGCGGCGGCCGTCCCGGCAGTCGATGTGCGCAGCACACTGCGCCCGAGGCGGTACGCCTTCGCCCCCGCCTCCTCGAACAACGCCAGTTCCTCGGGCGCCACGCCCCCCTCGGGCCCCACGACCAGCACGATCTCGCCGGTGGCCGGAAGGTCGGCCGTGGCCAGCGGCGCGTCCCCGCTCTCGTGCAGCACGGCGGCGAACTCCGCCCCGGCCAGCAGCGAGGCGACCTGCCTGGTCGTGGCCGCTTCCGCGACCTCCGGGAAGCGCACCCGGCGCGACTGCTTGCCCGCCTCCCGGGCCGTCGCCCGCCACTTGCCCAGCGCCTTCGCCCCGCGGTCGCCCTTCCACTGTGTGATGCAGCGCGCCGCCGCCCACGGCACGATCGCGTCGACACCGACCTCCGTCATCGTCTCGACGGCGAGCTCCCCCCGGTCGCCCTTGGGCAGCGCCTGGACGACGGTGACCCGGGGCTGCTCCGCAGGCTCCTCGTGCACCGGCTCCAGCCGGAGGATCAGCCGGTCCTTGCCCTCCGTGTCGAGTACGACGCAGTCCGCCCAGCGGCCGGCCCCGTCCGTGAGCACGACGTCCTCACCGGCCCGCAGCCTCTTCACGGAGACGGCGTGCCGCCCCTCCGGGCCGTCCAGGACGTACCGGCCACCGTCCGTGTCGAAGTGCTCGACCACGAACACCGGTGCGGTCACAGCACGCCCCCGCCCGTCAACGAAGCCCGGGCGGAGGCCAGTTCACCGGCCAGCACCTCCACGAGCTGCCCGGCGGGCAGCTCCCGCGCCATCCGGTGCCCCTGCCCGGCCCACAGCGCCATGCCCTGCGCGTCACCGGCCTTGGCGGCGGCCTTGCGCAGCGGCGAGGTGAGGTGGTGGATCTCGGGGTAGGCGGCGGGCGCGTACGGGCCGTGCTCGCGCACGAACCGGTTGACGAGGCCGCGCGCGGGCCGCCCGGAGAACGCCCGGGTCAACTCCGTGCGGACGAACAGGGGGTTGGTCAGTGCCCGCTTGTGCAGGGCGTTCGCGCCCGACTCGGGCGTGGCGAGGAAGGCGGTGCCCAGCTGGGCCGCGCTCGCGCCCGCCGCGAGCACACCGGCGATCTGGCCGCCGCGCATGATGCCGCCGGCGGCGACGATCGGGATGCTCACGGCTTCGCGGACCTGGGCGATCAGCGACAGCAGCCCGAGGCCGGAACCGTCCGTCTCGGGGACGTCCCGGTGGGTGCCCTGGTGGCCGCCGGCCTCGATGCCCTGGGCGATCACCGCGTCCGCGCCCGCCTGTTCGACGGCCCGGGCCTCGTCGGGAGTGGTCGCGGCGGCCAGGACGAAGGTGCCGACGCGGTGCAGGGTGTCGACGACCTCACGGCTCGGGACGCCGAAGTGGAACGACACCACGGGCACGGGGTTGTCGCGCAGCACCACGAGCTTGGCTTCGAAGCCGTCGTCGCGTCCGCTGTCCGGGTCGCCGAGCTCGGCCTCGTACCAGGTGGCCTCGCCGGCCAGCTGGTGGGCGTAGACGTCGACGGCCGCGGGGTCGGCATATTCCGGCTGCGGCATGAAGACGTTGACGCCGAAGGGCCTGCCGGTGAGGCTCCGGATCTGCTTGATCTCCTGGTACATCCCGTCGGCGGTCTTGTACCCGGCGGCCAGGAACCCGAGCCCGCCCGCCTCGCACACGGCCGCGGCGAGCTGCGGTACGGAGACGCCGCCCGCCATGGGGGCCTGCACGATCGGGAAGGGGAAGAGATCGGTCAGTGCGGAGGACATGACCGCATGTTGTCACGTCCTCCGAACCACTCCGAAACCGGCCTGCCGCCTGGCATAGACCAGAAGCACGCTCGCCCTCGGCGCCCGTCGAAGGCATCCCGAACCCGCCGCGTCAGCGACTGTCGAAAGCTTTCCGGACCACCCCGTCAGCGACCGTTGAACGCGTCCTTCAACCGCGAGAACAACCCCTGCTGCCCTGGCTGACTGCGCCCGCCCGGGGGACAACCCCCGGACCCCCGGCAGCAACCGGACCACCCCCGTCAGCGACCGTTGAACGCGTCCTTCAACCGCGAGAACAACCCCTGCTGCCCTGGCTGGAACTGCCCCGTCGGCCGTTCCTCGCCCCGCAGCTTGGACAGCTCGCGCAGCAGGCGCTCCTGCTCGGGGTCGAGTTTGCTCGGGGTCTGGACCTCGACGTGGATGATGAGGTCGCCGCGTCCGCCGCCGCGCAGATGCGTGACACCGCGGCCGTGCAGCGGGATCGACTGGCCCGACTGGGTGCCCGGCCGGATGTCGACCTCCTCCAGGCCGTCCAGCGTCTCCAGCGGCACCTTCGTGCCGAGGGCGGCGGCCGTCATCGGGAGCGTGACCGTGCAGTGCAGGTCGTCGCCGCGCCGCTGGAACTGCGAATGGGGCAGTTCGTGGATCTCGACGTACAGGTCACCCGCGGGACCGCCGCCGGGGCCGACCTCGCCCTCGCCGGCGAGCTGGATGCGCGTGCCGTTGTCGACACCGGCCGGGATCTTGACCGTCAGCGTGCGGCGGGACCGGACGCGGCCGTCTCCCGCGCACTCCGGGCACGGAGTGGGGACGACCGTGCCGAAGCCCTGGCACTGCGGGCACGGGCGGGACGTCATGACCTGGCCCAGGAAGGACCGGGTCACCTGCGAGACCTCACCGCGTCCGCGGCACATGTCACACGTCTGGGCCGAGGTGCCCGGGGCCGCGCCCTCACCGCTGCAGGTGTTGCAGACGACGGCCGTGTCGACCTGGATGTCCTTCGTCGTACCGAAGGCCGCCTCGTCGAGCTCGACCTCGATACGGATCATCGCGTCCTGGCCGCGGCGGGTGCGCGAGCGCGGTCCGCGCTGCGACGCCGTACCGAAGAACGCGTCCATGATGTCCGAGAAGTTCCCGAAACCGCCGGCTCCGAAGCCGCCCGCGCCGCCGCCGGCCTGCGAGAGCGGGTCGCCGCCGAGGTCGTAGACCTGCTTCTTCTGCGGGTCCGACAGCACCTCGTAAGCGGCGTTGATCTCCTTGAACCGCTCCTGGGTCTTCGGATCGGGGTTGACGTCCGGATGCAGCTCGCGCGCGAGCCGCCGGAAGGCCTTCTTGATCTCTTCCTGCGACGCGTCGCGGCGCACGCCGAGTACGGCGTAGTAGTCCGTGGCCACTACGACTCCGCCAGGATCTGTCCGACGTACCGTGCCACTGCGCGTACCGCTCCCATCGTTCCCGGGTAGTCCATGCGGGTCGGTCCGACCACGCCGAGCTTGGCGACTGCCTCGCCGCCCGAACCGTAGCCGACCGACACGACGGACGTGGAGTTGAGTCCTTCGTGGGCGTTCTCGTGACCGATCCGTACGGTCACACCCGGATCCTGCGCCTCGCCGAGCAGCTTGAGGAGCACGACCTGCTCCTCCAGCGCCTCCAGCACCGGCCGGATCGTGAGGGGGAAGTCATGACCGAAGCGGGTCAGATTGGCGGTGCCGCCGATCATCAGCCGCTCCTCGTTCTCCTCGACGAGCGTCTCCAGGAGTGTGGAGAGCACCGTGGAAACCGTACCCCGGTCCTCGTGCTCGAACGCCTCCGGGAGATCCTCCACCAGACTCGGCACATCCGCGAAACGGCGGTTCGCCACACGGCTGTTGAGCCGCGCGCGCAGATCCGCGAGCGAGGCGTCGCCGAAGGGCGCCGGGCAGTCGACCACGCGCTGCTCGACCCGTCCGGTGTCCGTGATCAGCACCAGCATCACGCGGGCGGGCGCCAGGGAGAGCAACTCCACATGCCGCACGGTGGACCGCGTCAGCGACGGGTACTGCACGACGGCGACCTGACGCGTGAGCTGCGCGAGCAGCCGTACCGTACGCGCCACGACGTCGTCGAGGTCGACGGCGCCCTCCAGGAAGTTCTGGATCGCGCGCCGCTCGGGCGCGGTCATCGGCTTGACGCCGGCGAGCTTGTCGACGAACAGCCGGTAGCCCTTGTCGGTGGGGATGCGCCCGGCACTGGTGTGCGGCTGGGCGATGTACCCCTCGTCCTCCAGGGCCGCCATGTCGTTGCGGACGGTGGCCGGGGAGACGCCGAGGCTGTGCCGCTCGGTGAGGGCCTTGGAGCCCACCGGCTCCTCGGTGCCGACGTAGTCCTGGACGATGGCGCGCAGCACCTGGAGCCTGCGTTCACTGAGCATCGCGCACACCTCCAGATGTCTGAGCCTGCTGCCCTGCCGGTCCGGCCTGGCACTCTGCGCGTGCGAGTGCCAGCATTCCCCGGCCCAGTGTACGGCGGTGGGGTACACCCCCGGCAAGGCTGGTCGTGCGGCGCCGTGCCCCGAGCGGGGCGCACCGCTAGCGTCGCCGTATGACGGTGACTTGGGAAGACCTCGGATGGGAGCGCGTGGCCGCCGGGGTGGGTCGGTGCCGGCTGCCGGTGTGGGACTGCACGGCGGGGCTGGTCGCCGGTGCGGGCGCGGTCCTTTTGATCGACGCGGGGTCGAGTCTCGCGGAGGGCGCGAAGTTGCGTGCGCAGGCGCGGTCGCTCACGGGCCACCGTGTGACACATCTCGCGCTGACCCATCCGCACTTCGACCACGTTTTCGGGGCGGCGGCGGTCACGGACGCGGAGGTGTTCGGCGCCGTGGGCGTGGACGCGGCGCTGACGCGGGTGCGGGACCGGGAGGAGCTGCGCGCGGACGCGGTACGCCACGGCCTGGCGGCGCCCACGGCCGAGGAGGCGGCGGAGCGGCTGGCCCCTCCCGGCCACCTGGTCTCGGGCGAGTGGACCCTGGACCTGGGCGGCGGCCGGCAGGTGCTGCTGGCGAACGTCGGCCCGGGCCACACCGCCCACGACCTGGCGGTGCTGGTGCCGGGCGATCCGGAGGTGGTGTTCTGCGGCGACCTGGTCGAGGAGTCCGGGGAGCCCCAGGCGGGCCCCGACGCGGTGCCGTCGCACTGGCCGGCCGCCCTGGACCGGCTGCTCACCCTGGGCGGCGAGGACGCGCTGTACGTGCCCGGTCACGGAGCGGTGGTGGACGCGGCGTTCGTGCGGGCGCAACGGGACGCGCTGGCCGCGCGTTTCGGCGTGTCGTGGTGATCGCCCTTCGCCTTCTCCTATCGTCATGCGAATGCGCCAGTACTCCGCCGATCTGACTCCGCCGTGGAAGAAGCCGAAGCCGGTGCCCGAGGTCGCCGCGGAGCCGGGCCTGGTGGTGGAGGAGCCGGGGACCGGCTTCTGCGGAGCGGTGATCCGCTGCGAGGCGGGCACGGTGACGCTGGAGGACCGCTTCGGCAAGCACCGCGTGTTCCCGATGGAGCCGGGCGGTTTCCTGCTGGAGGGCAGGGCGGTGACCCTCGTCCGCCCCTCGCCGGGCGGCCCCTCGCGTCCCACCCGCACGGCCTCCGGTTCGGTGGCCGTCCCCGGCGCCCGCGCGCGGGTCGCCCGCGCCGGCCGCATCTACGTCGAGGGCCGCCACGACGCCGAGCTGGTCGAGCGGGTGTGGGGTGACGACCTGCGCATCGAGGGCGTGGTCGTGGAGTACCTGGAGGGTGTCGACGACCTCCCGTCGATCGTCGACTCCTTCGCCCCGGGCCCCGACGCGCGCCTCGGCGTCCTGGTCGACCACCTGGTCCCGGGCTCGAAGGAGTGGCGCATCGCCCAGTCCGTCACCAGCGACCACGCCCTGGTCGTGGGCCACCCGTACATCGACGTCTGGGAGGCGGTGAAGCCGTCGTCCCTGGGCATCGACGCCTGGCCCCGGGTCCCGCGCGGCCAGGACTGGAAGACCGGCGTGTGCCGGGCCCTCGGCTGGCCGGAGAACACCGGCGCGGCCTGGCAGCGGATCCTGTCGGGGGTCCACTCGTACAAGGACCTGGAGCCGGAGCTGCTGGGCCGGGTGGAAGAACTGATCGACTTCGTGACCGCGTAGCTGCGGGCATGCGTGCCGCCCCCGCTGCGGGCATGCGGGCGGCCGCCTCAGCTGCGGGCATGCGTGCCGCCAGGGGCGGCACGGGTGGGCGCAGCGGCACCCCGCCACGCCGGGCTGCGCACCCCACCCGGCCCCGGCGCGGCGCAGCGGAATCCCGCTACGCCGGGCTCCGCATCCCAACCACCCCCTGCCCCGGCACCGACGCCGAGCACCTCAGTCCACGAGATCCCGCACGACCCCGTCCGCCAGCAACCGCCCCCGCAGGGTGAGCACGGCCCGCCCCTCCGCATACGGCCGCTCCTCGAGCAACCCTTCGGACAAGGCCCGCCGAGACGCCGCGAGCCCCTCCTGCCGCAGCAGCGCCAACGGCACCCCGTCCCGCAGCCGGAGCTCCAGCAGGATCCGCTCGACCCGCCGGTCCTCGTCGCTCAGCAGCTCCCGCCCGGCCCCCGGCGACCTCCCCGAAGCCAGCGCGGCCGCATACGCCCCCGGATGCTTGACGTTCCACCACCGCACCCCGCCCACATGGCTGTGCGCCCCCGGCCCGGCCCCCCACCAGTCGGCCCCCCGCCAGTACAGCTCGTTGTGCAGGCACCGCCCGGCCTTCGAAGTCGCCCAGTTGGACACCTCGTACCACTCGAAGCCCGCGCCCGAGAGAACCTCGTCCGCGATCAGGTAGCGGTCGGCGTGGACGTCGTCGTCGGTCATCGGCACCTCGCCCCGGCGGATCCGGCGCGCCAGCTGCGTCCCCTCCTCGACGATCAGGGCGTAGGCGCTCACATGGTCCGGCCCGGCCGCCAGCACCGCGTCCAGCGAGGCCCGCCAGTCGTCGTCGGACTCACCCGGGGTGCCGTAGATCAGGTCGAGGTTCACATGCTCGAACCCGGCGCCCCGGGCCTCCGCGACACACGCCTCGGGCCGTCCCGGCGTGTGCGTGCGGTCCAGCACCTTCAGCACATGCTGCCGGGCGCTCTGCATCCCGAAGGAGATCCGGTTGAAGCCTCCCTCACGCAGGGCCGCCAGATACGCCGGATCGACCGACTCCGGATTGGCCTCCGTGGTGATCTCGGCGTCCTCCGCGAGCCCGAACTCGTCGCGGACGGCCTTCAGCATGCGGACGAGATCACCGGCGTCCAGCAGCGTGGGCGTGCCGCCGCCGACGAACACCGTCCGGACCGGCCGCGGATCGTCGCCCAGCACCTTGCGCGCCAGCCGGATCTCGTCGGCGAGCGTCTCGGCGTAGTTGTCGCGGGACGCGAGGACCCCGCCGGTGCCGCGCAGCTCGGTCGCGGTGTACGTGTTGAAGTCGCAGTAGCCGCAGCGGGTCGCGCAGTACGGGACGTGCAGGTAGAACCCGAGCGGGCGGTCGGCGGCCCCGGCGAGGGCGGACGCGGGCAGCGTGCCGTCGTCGGGGACGGGCTCGCCGTCGGGAAGTGCGGAAGGCATGCCTTCCATTGTCCAGCACCCGCGGGGTCAGTCCGCCTGGAGCACCAGCAGGGCGAGATCGTCCGCCGGGGGCCGTGCTCCGAACTCGTGCACCAGCCGCTTGATCCGCTCGGCTATCAGCTCCGCGTCCAGCCCGGCGCACCCGGCCAGCGCCGCCGCGAGCCCGTCCCCGTCGTCGAACTGGCGGGAGCCCGAGCGGCGCTCGGTCACGCCGTCGGTGACGCACAGCAGCGTGTCGCCGGAACGCAGTTCGAAGGTCTCGCTGGTGTAGGTGGCGTCCTCGACGACGCCGAGGAGGGTCTGGGGCTGCGCCGCCGTGTGGACCTCGCCGCCGGCCCCGAGCAGCAGCGGCAACGGGTGCCCGGCGGAGGCGACGGTGCAGCGGACACCGCCGTCGAAGGGCACGAGTTCCCCGTAGAGCAGGGACAGGAAGCGGGTCTGGGGGCCGTCGCCGGGCGGCGTCGGGCGCGCCCCCGCGGCGACCAGCGCCCGGGCCGCCGCGTCCGCGGCCTCCGTGGCGTCGTCGAGCAGGAGCTGGTTGAGACGGTCGAGGACGTCGGCCACCCGGTAGCCCTCCCGGGCCAGCAGCCGCAGCCAGGGCCGGGCCAGGCCGATCACGACGGCCGCCTCGGGCCCCTTGCCCTGGACGTCGCCGACGGCGAAGCACCAGCGGCCGTCGCCGGCCGGGAACAGGTCGTAGAAGTCGCCGCTCGGCCCGCCCTTGTCGCACGGCTCGTAGACGAGGGCACTGCGCATGCCGGGGATCTCGGCCACGGCACCCGGCAGCAGGCCCCGCTGGAGGACGGCGCTGATGGTGGCCTGGCGGGCGTACTGGCGGGCGGCGCCGATGGCGAGGGCCACCCGGCGGCTGAGGTCCTCGACGAGGCCGGTGATCTCGTCGGGGAAGCCGGCCTTCCCGGAGCGTCCGATGACGAGGGTGCCCAGCGGGCGTCCCCCGGCGACCAGCCGGTACGCGAGGGCCGCACCGGGCTCGCCGTCATCGAGCGCCCCACCGGGCCAGGGGTAGTCGACGGGCCCGGACCTGCCGCGCTCCCGGCTGCGCTCGAACGGCGAGGCCCCCGTCGGGTCGAACGGCCGCGGCGGGTCCTTCTCCAGGAGGCCGCGCAGCTCCTCGATACGGTTCTCACTGCCGTGCCAGACCCGGGCGAGGCGCGGGCCGCACACGCCGGCTCCGCCGCTCCAGCCGCCGCCCGTGGCCTCGTCCTCCAGCCACACCGCGCACCAGTCGGCCAGCCGCGGCACGATCAGCTGCCCGGCGAGGGCCGCGACCAGGTCCTCGTCGAGCTGCCCGGCCAGCAGGTCGGAGGCCTCGGCCAGGAAGGAGAGGGCGCCGCGGCCGAGCCAGGCGCCGTCGGGCCCGTTGCGTCCCTCGCGGTTCTCGTGCCGGTCCCGCCAGTCCCGCAAGTCGTTCCAGTCGCGCAGCCCGTGCGTTTCCTGCAGGTCCGGCCAGTCCCGTGCCTCTCCGCCCTCCCGCGAGTCCCATGTCTCTCCCGCCTCACGCAGGTCCCACGGCTCACCCACGCCACGCCAGTTGCCTGCGGCCTCCCTCGCCTCGTCGCCCGGGAGCGGCTCGGGTGCAAGGATCTCCGCTACCCGCAGGCCGCGCACCAGCGCGTGCTCCCCGGCGTACGCCTCGATCTGCTCGCCCGCCGCACACCCCCCGGCGGGCAGCCGCGCCCAGACGGTCTTGCGGCCCGTGCGGTAGGTGATCCCCCACGCCTCGGAGAGCGCGCCGACGAGCCGCAGGCCGCGCCCGTGCTCGGGGGTGTCGTGCGGCGTCTCCGGCTCGCTGCCGCGCGGTGCGCGGGAGGGGTGGTGGTCGGAGACCTCGACGACGAGCGCGGCCGTGTCCGGGTCGTCGCCTTCCAGCCGGCACTCCATCTCGACGTCGGTGCCGGCATGCACGACGGCGTTGGTGACGAGTTCGCTGACGACGAGCGCGGCGTCGTCGGCGAGGCGGTCGGTGAGGTACTCGGCTCCGGGCAGGGCGAGCCCGGTCCACTCGGTGAGCGCCCGGCGCACCAGGGCGCGGGCTGCGCCCGGCGCGAGCGAACTGCCGGGCAGGGTCGCGCACGCCCGCGCGTCCCCCGGCGCGTATGTCTCCGCACAGGGTGCGGTCTCCTCGGAAACGGGCCCCTCCTGGACGGGCACGGGCGTCTCCCCAGCGTGTGCAGGCGCCTCTGAGGCACGGGAAGCGGTCTCCCGTTGCGTCGGAATGGCCCCCATGGACAGCTCCCCGGGCAGTTCGTACGAATACGCCACAGTCGATGCCGACAGAGTGACAGACTGACCTCGCCCATAAGCGCCGAGTTACCGAAGTGGGCCGCCATGAGTGAGAACCGTGCTACTCCTGTGGTCGAAGACCGGTACGAAGACGGTCAGATTCGTGCATCCGATCTGCGTCCCCTGCTCGCCGCCATGACGGCGGCCCGCGACGGCGACTTCACCAAGGTGCCGGAATCCGGCCACGGGACGGTGGCCGAACTCACCGCGGTCTTCAACCAGATCATGGACCGCAGCGTCCACTTCACCACCGAGGTGCAGCGCGTCAGACGGGAGCTGGTGCGTCACGGCCGGCTCGACGAGCGGCTCTCGGCCAGCCCCGGTCAGGGCCTGTGGACGTCCCGCGTCAACGATGTGAACCAGCTGCTCGACGCCCTGGTCGCCCCGGCGGCGAACGCCACACGTGTGCTGGACGCGGTGGCCGGCGGCGATCTGACCCAGCGGGTCGATCTGCACGACGGGACGCGGCAGTTGCGCGGCGATCTGCGGCGTCTGGGCCGGGCCGTGAACAAGATGGTGGACCAGCTCTCCCTGTTCACCGGCGAGGTGACGCGGGTCGCCCGCGAGGTCGGCACCGAGGGGCGGCTCGGCGGCCGGGCCAAGGTGCGGGGTCTGTCGGGCAGTTGGCGGGACGTGACGGAGGCCGTCAACACGATGGCGGCCCGGCTGACGGCCCAGGTGCGGGACATCGCCGCGGTGACGACGGCGGTGGCCCGCGGCGACCTGACCCGCACGGTCACGGTCGAGGCGACCGGCGAGCTGCTGGAGCTGAAGCTGACCGTCAACACGATGGTCGACCAGTTGTCCGCCTTCGCCGACGAGGTCACCCGCGTGGCCCGCGAGGTCGGCACCGAGGGCCGGTTGGGCGGCCGGGCGCAGGTGCGGGGCGTCTCCGGCGTCTGGAAGGACCTCACCGACAACGTCAACTTCATGGCGTCGAACCTGACCTCGCAGGTCCGCAACATCGCCCAGGTGACGACGGCCGTGGCCAACGGCGACCTGTCCCAGAAGATCACGGTCGACGCGCAGGGCGAGATCCTGGAGCTCAAGTCGACCATCAACACCATGGTCGACCAGCTCTCCGCCTTCGCCGACGAGGTCACCCGCGTCGCCCGCGAGGTCGGCACCGAGGGCAACCTCGGCGGCCGGGCCCAGGTCCGGGGCGTCTCCGGCGTCTGGAAGGACCTCACCGACAACGTCAACTTCATGGCGGACAACCTCACCTCCCAGGTGCGGAACATCGCCCTCGTCTCCACCGCCGTCGCCCAGGGCGATCTCGGCAAGAAGATCACGGTCGAGGCCAAGGGCGAGATCCTGGAGCTGAAGTCCACGATCAACACGATGGTCGACCAGCTGTCCGCGTTCGCCGACGAGGTGACCAGGGTCGCCCGCGAGGTCGGCACAGAAGGCAACCTCGGCGGCCAGGCGCAGGTCCGGGGCGTCTCCGGCGTCTGGAAGGACCTCACCGACAACGTGAACTTCATGGCGCTGAACCTGACCTCCCAGGTGCGCAACATCGCCCAGGTCACCACCGCCGTCGCCAACGGCGACCTGTCGAAGAAGATCACGGTCGACGCCCGCGGCGAGATCCTCGAACTGAAGGACACCGTCAACACGATGGTGGAGCAACTGCGCGCCTTCGCCGACGAGGTCACCCGCGTCGCCCGCGAGGTCGGCACCGACGGGCGGCTCGGCGGCCGGGCGCAGGTGCTGGGCGTCTCCGGCGTCTGGCGGGACCTGACGGACAACGTCAACTACATGGCCGACAATCTCACCTCCCAGGTCCGCAACATCGCCCAGGTCGCCACGGCCGTGGCGCAGGGCGACCTGTCCCGGAAGATCGACGTGGACGCGCGCGGCGAGATCCTGGAGCTGAAGACGACCATCAACACGATGGTCGACACGCTGTCCTCCTTCTCCTCGGAGGTCACGCGGGTCGCCCGCGAGGTCGGCTCCGAGGGCCGACTGGGCGGTCAGGCCCGGGTGGAGGGTGTCTACGGCACCTGGAAGCGCCTGACGACGAACGTCAACGAACTCGCGCTGAACCTCACCACCCAGGTCCGCGCGATCGCCGAGGTCGCCTCCGCCGTGGCCCAGGGCGACATGTCCCGCTCGATCACGGTGGAGACGCAGGGCGAGGTCACCGAGCTGAAAGACAACATCAACCTGATGGTGGCCAACCTGCGCGAGACGACCCGCGCGAAGGACTGGCTGGAGTCCAACCTGGCCCGGCTCGCCGCCCTGATGCAGGGCCACCGGGACCTGATGGAGGTCGCCGACCTGATACTCCGCGAGTTGACCCCGCTGGTGAACGCCCAGTACGGCGCGTTCTACCTGGCCGATCCGGAGCAGGACGGGGCGACGGCACCCACCAAAGGGCTCGCCTTCATCGCCGGCTACGGAGCCGCCCAGGACGCGACCGTCGAGACCGGCGCCCTCCCGGTGCACGGTCTGGTCGCGCAGGCGGCCCGGGAGAAGAAGCGGATCCTGGTCGAGGGCGCCCCGCCCGACTACATCAAGATCAACAGTGGTCTGGGAGAAGCGGCCCCGACCACGATCGTCATCATCCCGATCCTCTTCGAGGACAAGCTCCTCGGCGTCATCGAACTCGCCTCCTTCTCCCGCTTCTCCGACGTGCACCTGGCGTTCTTCGACCAGTTCGTCAACACCATCGGCGTCGCCATCAACACGATCATCGCCAACTCCCGCACGGAATCCCTGCTCGGCGAGTCCCAGCGGCTGGCCATGCAGCTCCAGGAACGCTCGGACGAACTCCAGAAGCAGCAGGGCGAACTCCAGCGCTCCAACGCGGCACTGGAGGAGAAGGCCGCCCTGCTGGCCACGTCCTCCCAGTACAAGTCCGAGTTCCTGGCCAACATGTCGCACGAGCTGCGCACGCCGCTGAACTCCCTGCTGATCCTGGCCCGGCTGCTCTCCGACAACCCGGACGGCCATCTCTCCGACCAGGAGGTGCAGTTCGCGACGACGATCCACCGTTCGGGCTCGGACCTGCTCCAGCTGATCAACGACATCCTCGACCTGTCGAAGATCGAGGCCGGCCGGATGGACGTACGCCCCAAGCGGCTCCCGCTCATCAAACTGCTCGACTACGTCCACGCCACCTTCCGCCCGCTCACCATCGACCGGGGGCTCGCCTTCGAACTGGCCGTCGGCGAGGACGTACCGCGCGAGATGTACTCGGACGAGCAGCGCCTCCAGCAGATCCTGCGCAACCTCCTCTCCAACGCGATCAAGTTCACCGCGGCCGGCAAGGTCGAGCTGCGGGTCGACCGGGTGAAGGACACCGAGCACCGCTGCGTCAGGGACACCGACGACGTCATCGCCTTCGCCGTGTCCGACACCGGCATCGGGATCGCGCCGGAGAAGCTCCCGGTGATCTTCGAGGCGTTCCAGCAGGCCGACGGCACAACCAACCGCAAGTACGGCGGGACCGGCCTCGGGCTGTCCATCAGCCGGGAGATCGCGGGCCTGCTCGGCGGCCGGATCGTCGCCGAGAGCGAACCCGGCAAGGGCTCCACCTTCACCCTCTACGTCCCGGTCGTCAGCCCCGGTCACATGGCCCCGCCCCCGGTACCGGCCCCCGAGGACCGCACCGGCCTGCCGCTGCCCCTCCAGCCGGCCGCCGAGCCGTTCCCGGTGGTACACGACACGGACGACGCCTGGCCGTCCCCGACCAAGCTGGAGACCTGGACGTCCGGCAGGCCGGGCCGGATCCTGGCCGGGCGGCGGGTACTGATCGTCGACGACGACATCCGCAACGTCTTCGCCCTCACCCATGTCCTGGGCCGGGTCGGCATGACCGTGCTGTACGCGGAGAACGGCCGCGAGGGCATCGAGACGCTGGAGCGCAGCGCGGACGTGGAACTGGTCCTGATGGACATCATGATGCCGGAGATGGACGGCTACGAGACGATCTCCGCGATCCGCCGCACACCCCGCTGGGCGGGCCTGCCGATCGTGGCCCTGACAGCGAAGGCGATGCCCGGCGACCGGGAGAAGTCCATCGCCCGGGGCGCCAACGACTATGTGCCCAAACCGGTGGACCTCGACGGCCTGCTGACGGTCGTGTGCGAACTGCTGGACCCCGAGGGCACGGAAGAGAAGGCATGAGCAGCACGGCCACTCACCCCGAACGCGCCGGAATCCTCCTGGTCGACGACATGGAGGACAACCTGACCGCCCTGGAGGCCGTCCTCGCCTCCCTCAACGAACCGCTGGTACGCGCCCGTTCCGGCGAGGAGGCGATGAAGGCCTTGCTGCGGCAGCCGATCGCCCTGGTCCTGCTCGACATCCGCATGCCCGGCATGGACGGCTTCGAGACGGCCGCCCACATCAAACGCCTCGACCAGACCCGGGACGTCCCGGTCATCTTCCTCACCGGCGCGGACGACGACTCGGGCTACGCCTTCCGCGGCTACGCGACCGGCGCCGCGGACTATGTGACCAAGCCCTTCGACCCGTGGGTCCTGCGGGCCAAGGTGAGCGTCTTCCTGGACCTCTACCGCAAGGGAAAAGAGGTGGAACGCCTCAGGGCAGAGATCCAGGACTTGAAACGCCGCGTAGGGGAAGCCACCTAGGGGCGCGGGGAGCTGCGCGACAAGCCACGACGCACCCGCAGCCGCCACACAGCCCCCACCACCCCCTACGCTTCGCGCGACCCGTCGTACATCTCCTCGATCAGGTGCTTGTACTCGCGCTCCACCACCGGCCGCTTCAGCTTCAGGCTCGGCGTGATCTCACCGTGCTCGACATCGAGGTCCCGCGGAAGCAGCCGGAACTTCTTGATGGTCTGCCACCGCTGAAGGCCCTCGTTGAGCTGCTTCACATACCCGTCGACCATCTCGACGGTCACCGGCGCCGCCACGATCTCCGCGTACGACTTGCCCTCCAGCCCGTTGTCCTTGGCCCAGCCGGTGATGGCCACCTCGTCGAGCGCGATGAGCGCCGTACAGAAGTTCCGGTCGGCCCCGTGCACCAGGATGTTGGACACGTACGGGCACACCGCCTTGAACTGCCCCTCGACCTCCGCCGGGGCGATGTACTTGCCGCCCGAGGTCTTGATGAGGTCCTTCTTGCGGTCGGTGATCCGCAGGTATCCGTCGGGCGACAGCTCCCCGATGTCCCCGGTGTGGAACCAGCCGTCCGGCTCCAGCACCTCGGCGGTCTTCTCGGGCAGCTTGTGGTAGCCCTCCATGATGCCCGGGCCGCGCAGCAGGATCTCCCCGTCGTCGGCGATCCGCACCTCGGTGCCGGGCAGCGGCTTGCCGACCGTGCCGGTGCGGTAGGCCTCGCCCGGGTTGACGAAGGACGCCGCCGAGGACTCGGTCAGGCCGTAGCCCTCCAGGATGTGGATGCCGGCGCCGGCGAAGAAGTAGCCGATCTCCGGCGCGAGGGCGGCGGAGCCGGAGACGCACGCCCGCAGGTTCCCGCCGAAGGCCTCGCGGATCTTGGCGAACACCAGCGCGTCGGCGACCTTGTGCTTCGCGCCCAGCCCGAACGGCACGGACGCGGTCCCGGTCCGGCGGAAGTTGTCCTGAGAGACCTTGGCGTGGTCGCGGGCCACCTCGGCCGCCCACTGGAAGATCTTGTACTTGGCGCCGCCGCCCGCCCGGGCCTTCGCCGCCACGCCGTTGTAGACCTTCTCGAAGATGCGCGGCACGGCCGCCATGTACGTCGGCTGCACCACCGGCAGGTTCTCGATGATCTTGTCGACCCGGCCGTCCACGGCGGTGACGTGACCGACCTCGATCTGCCCGGAGGTCAGCACCTTGCCGAAGACGTGCGCGAGGGGCAGCCAGAGGTACTGCACGTCCTCGGTGCTGACCAGCCCGGTCGCGGCGATCGCCTTCGCCATGTACGACCAGTTGTCGTGCGGCAGGCGCACACCCTTGGGGCGGCCCGTGGTGCCGGAGGTGTAGATGAGGGTGGCCAGCTGGTCCCTGGTGATCGCGCCGACCCGCTCCTTGATCAGGTCGGGATCCTTCTCCAAGCGGGCCGCGCCACGCTTCTCCAGCTCGTCCAGGGTGAGGATCCAGTCGGCGGTCTCCACCCCGGCCGCGTCGATCACCACGACATGCGTCAGCTCGGGCAGCTCGGCACGCTTCTCCTTGGCCTTGGCCAGCTGCTCGGCGTTCTCCGCGATCAGTACCCGGCTCTCGGAGTCCGACAGGATGTACGCGGACTCCTCGGCGTTGGTCTGCGGATACACCGTGGTGGTGGCCGCGCCGGCGCACATGATGCCGAGGTCGGCGAGGATCCACTCGATCCGGGTGCCGGCGGCGAGGGCGACGCGCTGCTCGGGCCGCACGCCCAGCTCGATGAGTCCCGCCGCGATGGCGTAGACCCGCTCGGCTGCCTGCGCCCAGTTCAGCGACCTCCACTCGTCCGGGCCCTGGCCCGATGACGGGACCGGATACCGATAGGCCTCGGCGTCCGGCGTGGCCGTCACGCGCTCCAGGAAGAGGCCCGCCACGGACGGCGGACGGTTCTCGATCAGGGTCTGTGCGTCGCTCACGACATCCTCCGGGGCCCGCGACAATGCGGCTGGCTCAGGTGCGGCTGGGTTCACTCACGAGCCCTTGTTTAACTCGTGAGTAACTATCGAGCAGGGATCAGAGTAAAGGGCGTCCGGCCCCTGCGTAAGGGGCCGCGGCCTGTCACTTCGTACAGAGAGCTACCCCACGTACGCACAGGGCCCGCCGCACTTTCGCACGGCGAGCCCCTGTTCAACCCGGATTGCGGTGTAACCCTCGGTAATCCGTGGTTACTTCTTGCCCTTGCCCGACCCCGCGCTGTCATCGCTCGACAGGACCGCGATGAAGGCCTCCTGCGGAACTTCCACGGAACCCACCATCTTCATCCGCTTCTTGCCTTCCTTCTGCTTCTCCAGCAGCTTCCGCTTACGCGAGATGTCACCGCCGTAGCACTTGGCGAGGACGTCCTTGCGGATGGCGCGGATGGTCTCGCGGGCGATGACCCGGGAGCCGATGGCGGCCTGGATGGGCACCTCGAAGGCCTGCCGCGGGATGAGCTCGCGCAGCTTGGCGACGAGCCGCACACCGTAGGCGTACGCCGCGTCCTTGTGGGTGATCGCCGAGAAGGCGTCGACCTTGTCGCCGTGCAGCAGGATGTCGACCTTGACCAGGCTGGAGGTCTGCTCGCCGGTGGGCTCGTAGTCGAGCGAGGCGTAGCCGCGGGTCTTGGACTTCAGCTGGTCGAAGAAGTCGAAGACGATCTCGGCGAGCGGGAGCGTGTAGCGGATCTCGACGCGGTCCTCGGACAGGTAGTCCATGCCGAGCAGAGTGCCGCGCCGGGTCTGGCACAGCTCCATGATCGAGCCGATGAACTCGCTGGGCGCCAGGATGGTGGCCCGCACCACCGGCTCGTAGACCTCCGAGATCTTGCCCTCGGGGAACTCGCTGGGGTTGGTGACGGTGTGCTCGGTGCCGTCCTCC
Organism: Streptomyces sp. NPDC012474; assembly: GCF_042955185.1. NCBI lineage: Bacteria > Bacillati > Actinomycetota > Actinomycetes > Kitasatosporales > Streptomycetaceae > Streptomyces > Streptomyces sp. NPDC012474. Next base: position 540,273 of record NZ_JBIBEP010000001.1, on the reverse strand, counting down.
ATGAGGACGCGGTAGACCACGTTCGGCGCGGTGGCGATCAGATCGAGGCCGAACTCGCGCTCCAGCCGCTCCCGGATCACGTCCAGGTGCAGCAGGCCGAGGAAGCCGACGCGGAAGCCGAAGCCGAGGGCGGCGGAGGTCTCCGGCTCGTAGACCAGCGCGGCGTCGTTGAGCTGGAGCTTGTCCAGGGCCTCGCGCAGCTCGGGGTAGTCCGAGCCGTCCAGCGGGTACAGGCCCGAGAAGACCATCGGCTTGGGGTCCTTGTAGCCGCCGAGCGCCTCCGTGGCCCCCTTGGACTGACTGGTGACGGTGTCACCGACCTTGGACTGGCGGACGTCCTTCACGCCGGTGATCAGATAGCCCACCTCGCCGACGCCGAGCCCGTCGGCGGCGAGCATCTCGGGCGAGTTCGTCCCGATCTCCAACAGCTCGTGAGTGGCGTTGGTGGACATCATCCGGATGCGCTCGCGCTTGTTGAGCTGACCGTCGATGACACGGACGTACGTCACGACACCGCGGTAGGAGTCGTAGACCGAGTCGAAGATCATGGCGCGGGCGGGCGCGTCCTTGACGCCGACCGGGGGCGGGACCTCGGCGACGACCTTGTCGAGCAGCGCCTCGACGCCCAGGCCCGTCTTGGCGGAGACCTTCAGCACGTCGTCGGGGTCGCAGCCGATGAGGTTGGCGAGCTCCTCGGAGAACTTCTCCGGCTGGGCGGCCGGCAGGTCGATCTTGTTCAGCACAGGGATGATCTTGAGGTCGTTCTCCATCGCCAGGTACAGGTTGGCGAGGGTCTGCGCCTCGATGCCCTGGGCCGCGTCGACGAGGAGCACGGTGCCCTCGCAGGCCGCGAGCGACCGCGAGACCTCATAGGTGAAGTCGACGTGCCCCGGGGTGTCGATCATGTTGAGGATGTGCGTGTCGTTCTTGTCGTGGGTGGGAGCCCACGGCAGACGCACCGCCTGCGACTTGATCGTGATGCCACGCTCGCGCTCGATGTCCATGCGGTCGAGGTACTGGGCGCGCATCTGCCGCTGCTCGACCACTCCGGTCAGCTGGAGCATCCGGTCGGCGAGCGTGGACTTGCCGTGGTCGATGTGCGCGATGATGCAGAAGTTGCGGATCAGAGCCGGATCGGTACGGCTCGGCTCGGGCACGTGGCTGGGGATCGCGGGCACGCAGGGTCCTGATTCTTGAGGCGTCCGCAGTGTCTGCGGTCTCGGGTCGGATCGATACGTAGCCTCCATGGTCCCACGGGTGGGGACCACGGACGGGTTTGGGCCGTGGAAGAGGCCACTGGTAGCCTGGGTGGCTGTGCCTCATGCCCTCTCGCAGGAGGCGCTACCTCAAGAAATCACCCGGTGCGGGAATCGCGCGGTCTGCGTGCGCCCTCGTGCCAGAACCTGAGAAGGCTCATTCGTGGCGAACATCAAGTCCCAGATCAAGCGGATCAAGACCAACGAGAAGGCTCGGCTGCGCAACAAGGCCGTCAAGTCCTCCCTCAAGACCGCGATCCGCAAGGCCCGTGAGGCTGCTGCCGCGGGTGACGTCGAGAAGGCCACCGAGTACCAGCGCGTCGCCGCGCGTCAGCTCGACAAGGCCGTCTCCAAGGGCGTCATCCACAAGAACCAGGCCGCCAACAAGAAGTCGGCGCTGGCTCAGAAGGTCGCCGCGCTCAAGGGCTGACATCTGATGTGACGCCGGAGGGAATCGAGCGGGCCCTCTCTCATCCGCTCCCGTCCGGCACCCCTCGGATCCGCGCGCGGCCTGCGTTCGCCACGCGGGCGCGGATCCAGCAGCTTGAATCGAAGGCCCTGCCTTCCGCTCTTCCCCAGAGCGGCCGGCCGGGCCTTCGGCCCGTTCAGGACCAGAACGCGTTGTTCCTCTCGATGTCCTCGACACAGTCGTCGAGGTCGGTGACCTTGTCGCCGACGATCCGGAAGATGATGCAGCCGGTGTCGTCGAGGGTCTTGCCGTTGCGCTCGGCCGTGAAACGGGTCATGGCGACCGCGTGACCGCGGTCGTCGACACAGATGCCGATCAACTCGGCGCGCATCGTCCCGTTCGTCTCCGCGCCGAGCCGCTCGTACATCTCGATGATCGAGTCCACCCCTTTGAAATCACCCGACAACGGGTGATCCCCGGGCACGTGGTGGGTGGCGTCCCCCGCGATCAGTTGGCGCAGGGTGTCCATGTCACCGCGCGAGAAGGCCTCGAATCCCTTGCGGACCAGCGCCGCGTGCGGGTGTTCAGCCATGTCCTCCGCCACCTCTCCGTCGCTTGGCGAGTACGGCTGCACTCCCGATTCTCCCTCCGGACGGCTTTGGCGGCACAGTGGAGACATGGACGCAGGCGATGACGCGGACGACAGGAACGTGCTGGCCGGGGCCCGGGTGGCGACCAGGCTTCCCGCTCAGGACCTGGACCGGGCGCGGCGCTTCTACGCGGAGAAACTCGGTCTGGAGCCGGTCGACGAACGGCCCGGTGGGCTGCTGTACCGCTGCGGCGGCGCGGAGTTCGTGCTGTTCCGGTCGACGGGCGCCTCGCCCGGCACGTTCACCCAGATGGCGCTGGAGGTCGACGACATCGAGGCCGCCGTGGCGGAGCTCAAGCGGCGCGGTGTGGTCTTCGAGGAGGTCGACGTGCCCGGCCTCCGCACGCAGGGCGGAATCGCCGAGATCGAGGGGCACTACCCGAGCAAGGGCGCACGGGGCGAACGCGGCGGCTGGTTCCACGACAGCGAGGGGAACCTGCTGGGAATCGGTCAGCCCCTGTACTGAGTCCCGCGGCCTCAGCCCCGGCCCCGGGAGCGGGCCGCCCGCGCGATCGTGACCACCGCCTTCTCCAGGGCGTACTCGGGATCGTCCCCCCCGCCCTTCACCCCCGCGTCCGCCTCGGCCACGGCCCGCAGCGCGATCGACACCCCGTCCGGAGTCCAGCCCCGCATCTGCTGACGCACCCGGTCGATCTTCCACGGCGGCATCCCCAGCTCCCGCGCCAGATCGGCCGGCCGCCCTCCACGCGCGGACGACAGCTTCCCGATCGCCCGGACGCCCTGCGCGAGCGCACTCGTGATCAGTACCGGCGCCACCCCGGTCGCCAGCGACCAGCGCAACGCCTCCAGGGCCTCCGCCGTCCGCCCCTCGACCGCCCGGTCGGCCACCGTGAAGCTCGACGCCTCGGCCCGCCCGGTGTAGTACCGCCCGACGACCGCGTCGTCGATCGTCCCCTCGACGTCCGCGACCAGCTGCGACGCCGCCGAGGCCAGCTCCCGCAGATCGCTGCCGAGGGCGTCGACCAGCGCCTGGCACGCCTCCGGCGTGGCCGATCGCCCCATCGCCCTGAACTCGCCCCGCACGAACGCCAGCCGGTCCGCCGGCTTCGTCATCTTCGGGCAGGCCACCTCACGCGCCCCCGCCTTGCGCGCCGCGTCGAGCAGTCCCTTGCCCTTGGCCCCGCCCGCATGCAGCAGCACGAGGGTGATCTCCTCGGCCGGGGCACCCAGGTACGCCTTCACGTCCTTGACCGTGTCGGCCGAAAGGTCCTGCGCGTTGCGTACGACCACGACCTTGCGCTCCGCGAAGAGCGACGGGCTCGTCAGCTCGGCGAGCGTGCCGGGCTGTACCTGGTCCGGGGTCAGGTCCCGTACGTCCGTGTCGGCGTCGGCGGCCTTCGCGGCGGCCACCACCTCCTGCACGGCACGGTCGAGGAGCAGGTCCTCCTGGCCCACGGCGAGCGTCACCGGGGCGAGGGGGTCGTCATGCGCTGTCTTCCTGGCCATCGCGACAAGCATCCCACGCGCCACTGACAGCGGGCCCCGACGGACCCGGACGTGCGGTGACGCAGGGTCGCACGCACATGGGCAGTCCCGGGCAGTCCCACGCACACGAGCGGTCCCACGCTCACGGGCCGGGGGCGGCTACGGCTCCTCCCGCCAGCCCTCCCACTCACCGGCCAGCCCGTCCAGCTCCCCGGGGTCCAGCCGCCCGTCCTCGTCCCGCAGGGCGACCAGCCACTGCGCGTCCTCGGCATCGTCCTCCCCGGCCAGCGCGTCCCGCACCAGCCGCGGCTCCTCGACGACCCCGAACCGCTCCCGCAGCGCCTCCACCACCTCTTCCGCGGCGTCACGATCGGGCAGCACCAGCACATGTCGCACATCACTCACGCCGGACATTGTCCGACACCGCGTCGCGGCCCGGCCGCTCAGCCCTTGCGGACGACCTGCACGTCGAGGTCGACCCTGATGCTCGGTCCCACCACCGCGATGCCCCGCGCCAGCATGGTCTGCCAGCTCACGGTGAAGTCGTCCCGGTGCAGCTCGGTCGTGGCCCGGCAGGCCGCCCGGACCTCGCCCTCCATGCCGTTGCCCAGCCCCAGGTACTCCGTGTCCAGCGTGACCGTCCGCGTCACTCCGTGCAGCGACAGCGCCCCCGTCACGGCCCACCGGTTCCCGCCCTTGTGCAGGAACCGGTCGCTGTAGAACTCCAGCGTCGGGAACCGTTCGACGTCCAGGAAGTCCGCCGAGCGCAGATGGTCGTCGCGCATCCTCATGTCGGTGTCGATGGACGCCGCGTCGATCACCACGTGCATCGCCGAGCGCTCCACCGGATCGGCGAGCCGTATGACTCCCGCGAACGACTTGAACCGCCCGTGGATCCGGGCCAGTCCGATGTGCCGCGCGGTGAAGCCGATGGTGGAGTGCGCCGACTCGATCTCCCAGTCACCGGCGCCGGGGAGCTCCGGCGGCCGGGCCACCTGGAGCGTCACGTCCCCGAGGGACGCGAGCGTGTTCTCGGCGACCTGCGTGGTCGCCCGGTAGGGCGTGTACCCCTCCGCCGACACTGCGAGCCGGTACTCCCCCGCGGGCACCGTCGTCACGAACGACCCGTACGGGTCCGCTCCCCCGCTGACCACCGGCCGCCCCACGGCGTCCGTGACCGCGAACTCCGCGTGCCTGACCGGCTCGTTGACCGGGTCCAGCACCCGGCAGGCCAGCACTCCCGCGCTCGGCGGTGTCTGCAACGCCGCCAGGGGACTCGTCCGTTGCACCCGGCTGGTGCGGCTTCCCCGCCAGCGGCCGATCATCCACGACTCCCTCAGTGGCTCGAAATCGCCTGTTGATCACTGTTGATCACACATCGCCGAAGACGCATTCGACCACCGGTGAGGCTTTCGAGGCAACACGGGACCACATCACGGGAATCCAGCAGATGTGCTGGTACTACGCACGAGTAGCCCCAGGCAGCCCCAGTGTGTCCGTATGTGGCCCCATGCGGCCCTGTGTGGGCCTGTGGCCCTGCATGGCTTCTACGCGGGATCTCGCAGTGCCGGCACCTCGTCGAGCCCGATCCCGAACCGCTCCCGGTACACCCCCAGCGCCTCCTCGTCCGTCTCCAGTTCCCGCACGTCCCGCGTCCCGTCGGCCGCCGTCGCCGTGAGCCTGCGCCCGCTGAGCGTGATCCTGCCTCCGTCCTCCGTCACCAGCGAGCAGACCAGCGAGCGCGTGAAATGCGACAGCGGCGACGTGCTGTGCCACCACGCGCCGGCCGCGAAGTCGCCGAGTACCCGCGGCCGCACCTCCAGGCGGTACTGCGGTGTGCCGCCCCGGAGCACGTCCAGGTCCGCCGCCTCCACCGTGCCGTGCCCGCCACGTACACCAGCCGCATCGGGCTCCGCCTCGGTGATCCGGAACGTGCCTCCCGGGTCCTCCTGTTCTCCCCGCTCTCCGAACCTCAGCGGAAGGTGGCTGTGCGCCCCGAACCCGACATCGGCCAGCCAGTCGCCCCCGTCCACCGTCCGCACCCGCAGTGCGAGATGGTCGTAGGGGATCCCGAGCCGCCCCTCGTCCCCGTAGACGCGCGCCGCCAGGAGCGCCACGTCGTACCCCAGGGCGGCGAGCAACGCCCCGAAGGAACCGTTGAGTTCGTAGCAGAATCCGCCCCGTCGCGCGCCCACCACCTTGTCCAGTAGCCGCTTCTCCTCCAGCGCGATCTCCTCGCCCAGGTGGATCGAGAGGTTCTCGAACGGCACGGTCTGCAGGTGACGCAGGTGCAGCTCACGGAGCGCGTCGACCGTGGGCCACGCCGGGTGCTCGACTCCCAGCCGGCGAAGATAGGCATCGACCTGTGGTGAGTTCATGCCCTCAGTCTCGCGCCACGCTCAGCTCTCCGCCCCCTCCCACGACCGCGAGCGCGCCGTCCCGGTCCGTCCGCAGCACGGCCGCGCCCCCGTCGGTCAGCGCCGCGACCAAGCCGGGCGCAGGGTGGCCGTACGCGTTGTCCTCACCGCAGGAGATGAGGGCAAGCCGTGGGGCGACCCGGCCCATGAGGCCCGGGTCCTGGTAGGCCGATCCGTGATGGGCGACCTTCAGCACGTCCACGCCCTCCAGCGCCCCGGCCGCCGGCGACCGGGCAAGTGCCCGCTGTGCCGGGGGCTCCAGGTCCCCGAGGAGCAGCAGGCGCAGTCCACCGGAGCGGACCAGCATGGCGACACTGGCGTCGTTCGGCCCCTCCGGCACCGGATGAGCCGGGCGCACCCCGGGAAGCACCTCCGGAACCGCCCCCGGGGGTGGGTCCGGCGGGCTCGGGGGCGGCCACACCACCTGCCATGCCAACTCCCCCGTACGCCGCTGCTCCCCGGCCGCTGCCCGCGTCACGGGGATCCGCCGTGCCGCCGCGAGCCTCCGTACGAACGCGGCCTGGTCCGCGGGCTCTTCGAACCCCGTCGTCTCGATCGCGCCCACCGCCCGCCCGCGCAGCACCCCGGGCAGGCCCGCCACGTGATCGGCGTGGAAGTGGGTGAGTACGACCAGCGGGACCCTGCTGATGCCCAGTGAGCGCAGGCAGTGGTCGACGAGCCGCGGGTCGGGTCCCGCGTCCACCACCACGCCCGTCCCCTCGCCCGCCGCGAGCACCAGGGCGTCGCCCTGCCCCACGTCACACATCACCAGCCGCCAGCCCGGCGGTGGCCAGCCCGTGACCACCCGGGTCAGTGGCGGCGGCTGCACCACCACCAGCACCAGCAGTACTCCGCAGACCCCGCACCACCAGGGATGCCCGAGGAGTCGCCGTCCGACGAGCACCACCACGAGGGTCACTGCCAGGAGCAGCGCCGCACCCGTCCACCTGCCCGGCCAGTCCACTCCCGCGCCCGGCAGCGCCGCCCCGGTCCGGGCGATCTGCGCGATCCACTCGGCGGGCCAGTGCGCGCACCAGGCCAGGGCCCGGGCCACCGGCATCGCCACCGGTGCCGTGGCCAGCGCCGCGAACCCCAGCACGGTCGCCGGCGCGATCGCGAACTCCGCGAGCAGGTTGCAGGGCACCGCCACCAGGCTCACCCGCGCCGACAGCACGGCGACAATGGGCGCGCACAGGGCCTGCGCGGCCGCGGCGGCGCCCAGCGCCTCAGCCACCCCCGGCGGCACCCCGCGCCGCCGCAGCCCGGCGCTCCAGCGCGGCGCGAGCGTGAGCAGGGCACCGGTCGCCACGACGGACAACAGGAACCCGTAACTCCGCGCGAGCCAGGGGTCGTACAGCACGAGCAGCAGAACCGCCGTCGCCAGCGCGGGGATCATCGATCTGCGGCGGCCGGTCGCCAGGGCGAGCAGCGCCACGGCCCCGCAGGCCGCGGCCCGCACCACGCTCGGGTCCGGTCTGCACACGACGACGAAACCGAGCGAGAGCGCACCCCCGAGCACCGCCGTCCCGCGCAGGGAGATACCGAGCCGCGGCGCGAGCCCCCGCCGCTCGACGTGCTGCGCCAGGCCCGGGGGCCCGAGCAGCAGCGCCAGGAGGATCGTGAAGTTGGCTCCGGACACGGCCAGCGTGTGTGTGAGGTCGGTCTCCTTGAACGCCTCCTCCAACTCCTCGGTGATCCTCGAGGTGTCCCCCACGACCAGCCCCGGCAGCAGCGCCCGGGCGTCCGCCGGCAGTCCGTCGGTCGCCTCGCGCAGCCCCGCGCGCAGCCGCCCGGCGAGCCGCTGCGGCCCCGAGGGCTCTCCCACCACTTCCGGTTCGCCCTGGTCCCGCACCCGCAGCACCGCCGCGATCCGGTCGCCGCCCGTCATCGCGGGCGCCAGCCGCGCACTGACCCGCAGCCGCGTCGACGGCAGCAGGCCGAGCCACGGTGACCGCCCCCGCCCACCGGCCGTCCGGCCGGGAGGGGCCGCGTCCACGTCGACGATCAGCAGCACCGGTGCCCGTGTCGTCACCGCCGTGCCTCCCGCCTCCTGGACGCGCCGCACGTCGGCGTCGATCAGCACGGCCGTCGGAGTCGCGTGATCGCCCCGGGCCCTCGGCCGGGTGAGCCGCGGGTCCGATGTGAGCTCGACCTCGGCGGTCACCCTCGCGTACTCCCGCGCCAGGCCGGGCACGGGCCCCCGTCGCAGATCCGCCCCGTGCAGCCCGGCCGAGGCGGCAGCCGCGGCGACGCACAGCAGCAGGGCGGCGGCCGAGGCCCGCGGCCATGACGCCGTCCGGCGCCGCCGGGCCAACGGCAGCAGCCCGACGGCCACCAGACAGCCGATCACGATGCCGAGGACCCGTTCCGGCGCCGCGTGGAGCAGGAGCGCCGCCGTGCCCCAGGCCGCGAGGGCCGGTGGCACGAGCCGCAGGTCCGTCGGGCCTTCCTGGCGTGGACGGGCGGCGCCGAGGCGTGTGCCGGAGGAAGCGTGCACGGACGACCGGGCGGGCCGGAGACCGGACGCGGCCTCGTCCTGCCGCGACGGCGGGCCGGACAGGCTCCTCATGGCCGTACGAGGTTCCGCAGGTCGGCGAAGCGGCGGTCGCCGATGCCGTTCACCTCACGCAGTTCGTCCACGGAACGGAAACCGCCGTGCTGCATGCGGTAGTCGATGATGTGCTGGGCCAGCACCGGGCCGACACCCGGCAAGGTGTCGAGCTGGTCCGCGGTGGCCGTGTTGAGCGGGACCGGAGCCGCCGGGGCTGCCACCCCGCCCGCCGCCGCACCGGCCGGGCCACCGGCCGCCGTACCGCCCGCCGCGGGTCCCGCGACGGGAGCCGGCCCCCCGACGATCACCTGCTCGCCGTCCACGAGGAACCGGGCGCGGTTGAGCCCGTCGGTGTTCGTGCCCGGTTTCACCCCGCCCGCCGCGTGCAGCGCGTCCGCCACCCGCGAACCGGCCGGCAGCCGGTGGATCCCCGGTTCGCGGACCTTGCCGCTGACGTCCACGACGATCGCGGCCGCCCCCGCCTTCACGGGCCCGGCGGAAGCTCCCGCCGGAGCACCGGCAGTCACCCCGGTGAGGCCTGGGACCCGCTCCCCGCCGGCCTGTCCGCTCTCCTGCCGCTCCCCGAACGGCACCGCCGCCCGCACCACCTCCGGCGGACGCACGGTCTGCGAGCGGCCTGCCCAGAAGTGCTGCACGGCGAATCCCGCCACGACGACGAGCACCACCGTCAGGGCCAGCACATTCCGCCGCTCCAGACCGCACCTGGCCTGCAACCACAGCGGCATCCGCTCCCGCAGCGCGAGCCCGGCCCGCTCCCGCCAGGCTCCCTCCGCCGTGCCACCGTCGGCGCCCTCCGGCTCGGCGAAAGCACCCACGGCAGCCGGCCCTCGCCGGGTCTCTTCGACACCGACGGAGCCAGCCGGCCCCGGCGGCCCTTGCCCCGACTCCCGCCGCTCACCCGCCCGTTCGACCGGCTCGCCCCGGCCCGGCGGCCCGGCCGAACCGGCAAGCTCCGACTCGGCTGGCTCGGCAGGCTCTGACTCGGCCGGTCCAGTCGGCTCGGCAAGCTCGGCAGGCTCGCCGAACAACGCCTCTGCGCGCCGCCGGAGTTCCTCCGCCGAGGCATGATTCCGGCGGGCCCGCCCGCGTGCGACAGGTGTGTGCCGGCGATGACGGACGCGCCCGTCGGACACCGGCCCACGGCCCGGGCCACTGGTCGCGGTCGCTGTGCGTGAACGTGATCGAAGTGCCATGCGACGAGGATCGGCCACCTCGGCCCACTCGCGATGATCTTGCTCGATTCCCGGGGACGACCCCCCGGTTGTGGACAACCTCGTCCCTCACACGGGCGACCCGAGCTCCACAGCAACGTTCACCGGGGCGAAACCACGACTCCCAGCAGCCCGGGCCCCGTGTGCGCCCCGATCACCGCCCCGACTTCGCTGACATGCAGATCGGCCAGCCCTGACACCCGTGTCCGCAGCCGGTCGGCGAGGGCCGACGCCCGGTCCGGGGCGGCGAGATGGTGCACGGCGACATCCACCTGGGCGCTGCCGGCACGGTCGGCCGCGATCTCTTCGAGGCGGGCGATCGCCTTGGACGCGGTCCGCACCTTCTCCAGCGGTTCGATACGGCCGTCGGCCAGTTGCAGCAGCGGCTTCACCGCGAGCGCCGAGCCCAGCAGGGCCTGAGCGGCACCGATACGGCCGCCGCGCCGCAGGTAGTCGAGGGTGTCCACGTAGAAGTAGGCGGAGGTGCCCGCGGCCCTCTTCTCCGCGGCCGCGACGGCCTCGTCCACCGTCCCGCCCGACTCCGCGGCCTCCGCGGCGGCGAGCGCGCAGAATCCGAGCGCCATCGCGATCATGCCGGTGTCCACCACCCGCACCGGAACCGGCGACTGCCGTGCGGCCACGACGGCCGCGTCGTACGTACCGGAGAGTTCGGCGGAGAGGTGGAGGGAGACGATGCCGGTGGCGCCGGACTCGGCGACCTTGCGGTACGTCTCCTCGAAGACCGCGGGAGCGGGTCGCGAGGTCGTCACGGGGCGCCGCTTCTGCAAAGCCTGGGCGAGGGCGCGGGTCGAGATCTCGGTGCCCTCTTCCAGCGCCCGGTCGCCGAGGACCACGGTCAGGGGTACCGCCGTGATGCCGTGACGCTCCATCGTCCGGGTCGGCAGGTAGGCCGTTGAATCGGTGACGATCGCGACATGGCGGGACATGAGCTGGAGGTTACCTGCCGTAGCGCCCGTGCGGCAGTCCGGCCCCTGCGCCCCGCGGCGAGCATGGCCGGATCAAGTGGTGCTCTCGGGGCGGGGCTTCTTCTGCCAGGGGTAGGTCGGGCGCGCCGCCGGCGGCGTGATGGCGGGCCGTGCCTGCTCCTGCGCGGAGCCGGACTGCGCGGTGTCCGGCCAGGTCTGCCCGCCCGTGGCGGCATCCGCGGCGGGCGCCTCGGGCCACGACGGCGGCGAGGCCTGCTGCCGGACGGACGCGGACTGCGCCGAGGACGCGGGGTGCGGCTCCGGAGTCGTCCAGTGCCGCAGCGCCCCGGACTCCAGGTCGATCTGGGCGCTGAGCGAGTCCAGGTCGTCGTCCGCGAAGCGGCGGGCCCGGTCGCGGGCCGCCCAGCGCAGTGAGTCGGCCGCGTGCGCGATGCGTTCGGTGCGCTCGCGCAGCCCGGGCAGGCGCTCGCCGAGCGCGGCACGGTCCGGCTCGGACTCCAGGCGCTTGAGCTCGTCGTCCAGCTCACGGCCGTGCGCAGTGAGCCGTTCGAAGAGGCCGACGGACTCCTTCAGGGACTCGTCCTCGGCGACGGCCGCGTGCAGCGCGTCCTGCGTGGCGCGCATGGAGGTGCGCAGCTTCAGCCGGAGCTGGGCGAGTTCGCCCGCGGCGCCGGGCTGGGCGAAGGACTTGGCGCGCAGTGTGTGGTCCTCGACCGTGCGGCGGGCCTGGGTGATGCCGCGGTCCACGCCGCGCTTGGCGGCACCGACCGCCTTCACGGTGGCGTACGCCCCGAGCCCGAACAGGAGCACGAAGAGCAGGGCGAAGACGGCGATCACTGCATCCACAAGTGCTCCTCCTCAGGACGTCACGGCGCTTCGCGTCGCTCTTCAACGGTAAACGCAACGGGCAGGCCTGGAGTTCCAGAAAAACCCCGAACCTGCCCGTAGGGGACCACCCCGAGAGGGGACCCGCCCGTAGCGGACCACCCCGAGAGCGCTCCGCACGCCTCGCCCCGGCGGTCACGCCGGAACGATGTTCACGCCTCCGCACGCCCCGGCGGTCACGCCGGAACGATGTTCACCAGCTTCGGCGCGCGCACGATCACCTTCCGGATCCCGGCGCCGCCCAGCGCGGCGACGACCTTCTCGTCCGCCAGCGCGGCCTTCTCCAGCTCGTCGTCGGAGATCGACGGCGCGACCTCCAGCCGCGCCTTGACCTTGCCCTTGATCTGCACGACGCAGGTCACGGTCTCGTCGACGACGTACGCGGGGTCGGCCACCGGGAAGTCCTGGTGCACCACCGAGTCGGTGTGCCCCAGCCTTCGCCACAGCTCCTCGGCGATGTGCGGAGCCAGCGGGGCGACCATCAGCACCAGGGCCTCGGCGACCGGGCGGGACACGGGCCCGCCCACCTTGGTCAGGTGGTTGTTCAGCTCGGTGACCTTGGCGATGGCGGTGTTGAACCGCATGCCCTCCAGGTCGCCGCTGACGCCGTCGATCGCCTTGTGCAGGGCGCGCAGCGTCTCCTCACCGGGCTCGGTGTCGACGACGGTGCTCTCGCCGGTCGCCTCGTCGACGATGTTGCGCCACAGTCGCTGCAGCAGCCGGAACTGGCCGACCACCGCGCGCGTGTCCCACGGCCGGGAGACGTCCAGCGGGCCCATGGCCATCTCGTACAGGCGCAGCGTGTCGGCCCCGTACTCGGCGCAGATCTCGTCCGGAGTGACCGCGTTCTTCAGGGACTTGCCCATCTTGCCCAGCAGCCGGGAGACCTTCTCGCCCTGGTACCAGTAGGCACCGTCGCGCTCCTCCACCTCGGCGGCCGGCACCGCGATGCCGCGGCTGTCGCGGTACACGTAGGCCTGGATCATGCCCTGGTTGAACAGCCTGTGGAACGGCTCGGCGGACGAGACGTGGCCCAGGTCGTACAGGACCTTGGACCAGAAGCGGGCGTACAGCAGGTGCAGCACGGCGTGCTCGGCGCCGCCGACGTACAGGTCGACACCGCCGTGCGGCTGACCCTCGCGCGGGCCCATCCAGTACTGCTCGATCTCGGGGTCGACCAGCTTCTCGGAGTTGTGCGGGTCCAGGTAACGCAGCTCGTACCAGCAGGAACCGGCCCAGTTGGGCATGGTGTTGGTCTCGCGCCGGTACGGGCGCGGGCCCCGTCCGTCGCCCAGGTCCAGGGTGACGTTCACCCAGTCCTCGTTGCGCGACAGCGGCGTCTCGGGCTGGGTGTCGGCGTCGTCCGGGTCGAAGGTGCGCGGCGAGTAGTCCTCGACCTCGGGCAGCTCCAGGGGCAGCATCGACTCGGGCAGGGCCTGGGCGATGCCGTCCTCGTCGTAGACGATCGGGAAGGGCTCGCCCCAGTAGCGCTGGCGGCTGAACAGCCAGTCGCGCAGCCGGAAGTTGACGGTGCCCTCGCCGACGCCGGACCGCTCCAGCCACTCGGTGATGCGCGCCTTGGCCTCGGCGACGCCCAGGCCGTCCAGGCTGACCTCGTCGTTCGAGGAGTTGATGATCTTCGCCTCGTACGACGCGAAGGCGTTCTCCCAGGTGGAGGTGTCCGTGCCGCGGCCGTCGGTCGGTTCGACGATGCAGGTGATCGGCAGCTCGAAGGCGCGCGCGAACTCGAAGTCGCGCTGGTCACCGGCCGGGACGGCCATGATCGCGCCGGTGCCGTAGCCCATCAGGACGTAGTCGGCGATGAAGACCGGGACCTGCTCGCCGTTGACCGGGTTGGTGGCGTACGCGCCGATGAAGACGCCGGTCTTGTCCTTGGCCTCGGCCTGGCGCTCCACGTCGGACTTCGAGGCGGCCTGGGCACGGTAGGCGGCGACGGCCTCACCGGGGGTGGCGTGGCCGCCGGTCCACACCTCGTGGGTGCCCTCCGGCCAGGCGGCCGGGGTGAACTTCTCCACCAGCGGGTGCTCGGGCGCCAGAACCATGTAGGTGGCGCCGAACAGGGTGTCGGGGCGGGTGGTGAAGACGGTGATGCGCTCGCCGTCGATGGGGAAGTCGACGCGGGCACCCTCGCTGCGGCCGATCCAGTTGCGCTGCTGCAGCTTGATGGCCTCGGGCCAGTCCAGCGCGTCCAGGTCCTCCAGCAGCCGGTCGGCGTAGGCCGTGATGCGCATGTTCCACTGGCGCAGCTTGGCCTTGAAGACCGGGAAGTTGCCGCGCTCGGAGCGGCCCTCGGCGGTGACCTCCTCATTGGCCAGCACGGTGCCCAGCCCGGGACACCAGTTGACCGGCGCGTCGGAGGCGTAGGCCAGCCGGAACTCGCCCAGGACGTCGGCCTTCTCGGCGGGGCTCAGCTCGCTCCACGCGCGCGTGTGCCCCGGAACGGGCCGCTCACCGGACTCGAACGCGGCGACCAGCTCGGCGATCGGGCGGGCACGCCCGGCCTCGTGGTCGTACCAGGAGTTGAAGATCTGCAGGAAGATCCACTGGGTCCACTTGTAGTAGTCCGGGTCGATCGTGGCGAACGACCGGCGCTTGTCGTGGCCCAGGCCCAGCCGGCGCAGCTGGGACTTCATGTTCTCCATGTTGGCTTCGGTGGACACGCGCGGGTGCGTGCCGGTCTGCACCGCGTACTGCTCGGCGGGCAGGCCGAAGGCGTCGAAGCCCAGGGTGTGCAGGACGTTGTGGCCGGTCATCCGCTGGAAGCGCGCGAAGACGTCCGTGGCGATGTAGCCCAGGGGGTGGCCGACGTGCAGGCCCGCACCGGAGGGGTACGGGAACATGTCCATGATGTACTTCTTGGGGCGGGCGACGGTCTGCCCGTCACCGGCCAGGTCGCCCTTGGGGTTGGGCGCGGCGTAGGTGCCGTCGGCGTCCCAGAAGTCCTGCCAGCGTGCCTCGATGTCGGCAGCCATGGCGGCCGTGTAGCGGTGCGGCGCCGCCACCTCGGAGGTGGCGGCGGGGTTCGTCTCGCTCATGATCCTCAAAGCTCCATCGATCGTCTCTGCCTGCGGCTGTCTCGTTCGAGAAACGAAAAATCCCCTCGCACAGGAGGGGACGCCGCGCCGATGCCGGCCACTCGGTTCGTCCGGTGGCCGGGACTGATCAGCGCGGCCCGCTAAGCAGAAGGCGTACGGCACGCATGGCGCTAGGGTACCGCAGGCCCCCAGCGCGTCGCGACGCGCTTTCGCGGGGGTGTCTCGGTGCCCGACAAGCTGAACCAAGGTCAATAGTTACTTCGCGTAACAGTCGCTAAGGGACAACAGAACAACCAAATTGTCCTTTGATAACAACGCAATAACTCAAACCTCGTACCCATCGGTATGGCTCCGCTTAGAGTTCGGCAGCGGGACCGCTGCTTTCCCGAACCGCTCGGAGTTGCCCCCATGAACCCTCATCGCAGTATCAGCTCACCACCCCCGCTCGCCGGGACGTGGGGAGGCCGGTCGTGAACCAGTTCGACTCCACGGCAGACGACTCGTTCGCCGAGTTCCTCAACTTCGGTGCGGGCGTGCTGTCCCTCGTGTGTCTGACGTGCTCGGTGATCTGGGGCCTGGTCGCCCAGGACCGGATCCTCCTCGACGCACGCCGCCGCATCCTGGCGCAGGCCGTGCACCGGACCACGGCCGTCGCCTCGATCGTCTTCCTGCTGGTGCACATCGGGGTGAAGCTGGCGCTGTCCCACACCTCGTGGGTCGCCGCGGTGATTCCCTTCGGGCTGGTCTTCACCGACGACGAGGCCGTCATGGGCCGGTCGTTCCTCATCGGCCTCGGAACACTGGCCAGCATGCTCATGATCTTCGTGGCCATCACGGGCGTGCTGCGCAACCGCTTCGCGTCCCCCGCGCCCGTCGCCGCCCGCTGGCGGGCCATGCACATGCTGGCCTACCCGGCCTGGTGCGCCGCGCTGGTCCACGGCCTCTACGCGGGTCGCGCGGCCAAGCCGATGTTCGTCGTCCTGTACTGCCTGTCCCTGGCCGGAGTGGCCGGCGCCCTCGCCCTGCGCGCGGCTCCGCGCCAGGTCAAGCGCCAGGTCGCCGACAAGGTCGCCTCGCTGATCGGGCCCGGCGAGGGCCCGGACCGCAGAGATCTGGAGGAGAGCCGGGCCCGGGCGGGCGGCGGCTCCGCGCTGCCCGGCTACGACGGCCGGGAGGCACCCGCGCGCTCCTCGGCTTCCCCGTCGGGTCCGCTGTACGAGAGGGCGGAACGCCCCGCGGCCAAGGAGTCGGCGAACGGCTTCGCCGCCGCCTACCGGGCCGTCTCGGGCCCGCCCCAGGGTCAGCAGGCCTTCGCGCCCGGGCCGACCACCGGCATGCAGCTGCCGCTGGACATGCAGCCCACCGAGACCATCCCGACCGTGGACGGCCCCTCCAGCACCTCCGGCAACTGGCCGATCCCGTCCCCGCCGCCGGTCGGCGAGGCCCCGCCGTCGGCCTACGACCCGCTCCAGGACACGGGTTTCAACATCCCGCCCTACGACCCCCTGCAGGACACCGGACAAAGCATCCCTGCCTATGGCAATCCAGGCGCCGCCGGCTTCGGATCGAGTGACGTGTACGACACGGGTGAGACGAATGCCGTCTACGACACGTACTACCCGAACGACACGTACAACAGCGGTCCCGCCACTGAATCAACGCCCGGTGCGTCCTATGACTTCGACGCTCCGGGATCGGGCGAACCTTGGAACACGCCTTCCGGAGGCTTTAAGTGAACGAGGCCCTGCCCGACGTACCCGAAGTCCGCGTCGTCGGCCTTCCTCAGCTCACGTCAGGCTTCGACCTTGTCGATCGGCTCGATCTGCCCATGCACCTCAAGGTGCACGGGCCGCTCGAACCGATGGGCGGCGAGCAGCTCGCGCAACTCGCCGAACGCATCAACCTGAAGGGCCGCGGCGGCGCGGGCTTCCCCTTCCACAAGAAGCTGCGCTCGGTGGCCGAGGCGGCGATCAAGCGCGGCGTCCGGCCGGTCGTCGTCGTGAACGGCAGCGAGGACGAGCCGGCCTGCCGCAAGGACACGGTGCTGATCAACCGTGCTCCTCATCTGATCCTGGACGGCGCGCTGCTGTGCGCCGAGGCCCTGGGTGCCCGCACGCTCGTGGTGGGGGTCACCCGTGAGTCGACCCAGCGCTCCATGGAGGCCGCGCTCGCCGAACGCGGCCTCAACAACGGCCGTCGCTCGGCCCTGCGCGCGCGTGTCCAGCGCAACCCGGTCCGCATGGTCACCGGTGCCGCCGCGTCGCTGATCCGCTCGATCGACGGCGGGCCGGCCATCCCGCCCGGCCGCAAGGTCAGCGCCTCGCAGAACGGCGTCGGCGGCGCACCCACCCTGCTGTCCAACGCCGAGACCTTCGCCCAGCTGGCGATCGCCGCCCGCATCGGCCCGGAGCGCTACGGCAACACCGGCCTCTACGACGAGCCGGGCACCGTCATGCTCACGGTCTCCGGCGCGGTCGCCCGCCCCATGGTCATCGAGGTCCCGACGGGCGTGCCCCTGCGGTACGTCCTGCAGCTCGCCGGCGCACCGCCGGTGCCGCAGGGCGTGCTCACCGGCGGCTACCACGGCAAGTGGATCGACGCGGCGACGGTCAACGAGGCGATCGTCTCGCGCAACTCCCTGGACGCGGTGGGCGGCGCGCTCGGCGCCGGCGCGATCCTGCCGATCACTCAGGACACCTGCCCGCTGGGCGAGTCGCTCCGGGTGGCGCAGTGGCTGGCCGAGGAGAGCGCGGGCCAGTGCGGCCCCTGCTACCTCGGTCTGCCGGCCGCGGCGCGCGGCCTGGAGGACATCCTCAACGGCGGCGGACCGGCCGCTCTGGAGGCGCTCAAGCAGGTCGCCAAGAACGTGAAGCGGCGCGGCGCGTGTTCGCACCCGGACGGCTCCGCGATGTTCCTCGAGTCGACCATCAAGGCGTTCACGGACGACCTGGCCGCCCACGTCCTCGGCAACGGCTGCGGACGGCCCGTGGAGGGCGTTCTGCCGCTCTTCGAGGGCGGCAGGGCCCCCACGGGCATCCCGGGGGGCGGCGAGTCCGGGGAGAACGGCCCCAGCCGCCAGAAGATCTACGTGGACTGGACGCTGTGCCGGGGCCACGGGCTGTGCGCGGACATCCTCCCGGAGGTCTTCCAGCTGGGGGCCGACGGTTTCCCGACCGTGGCGCAGGCGCAGGTGCCGCGGTACGCCGAGGCCAAGGCTCTACGCGCGGTGCGTCGCTGCCCGGCGCTGGCGCTGCGCCTTGAGGAGGCGGGTGCGCCGGGCGCGCCGTCCCGCAACCTCCCGGTCCTCTCCCAGGGCCGCGGCCGCCGCGCTCTCGGTCGCTGAGCACAGTTACGGCGGGTCCCCTCAGGGGGCCCGCTATACTCATACCCAGTGCTCACACCCACGACAAGAAGGCGGGTCATCCGATCGGATGACCCGCCTTCTCAACTTCTGTGGAGCTAAGGAGAATTGAACTCCTGACCTCCTGCATGCCATGCAGGCGCTCTACCAACTGAGCTATAGCCCCTTGCCAGTGCTCCGCCGGGTTTCCCCGGCGGCGAAGCCAACTTTACTGGCCCATCAGTCCCAACACCAAATCGGTTTCGCTTCGCCCGAAATGACCGTTATGCCGTGACGAACGAGTAGAACCGCTTGAGCGTGCAGTGCTCCTCCAGCAGCCGGCCGTAGATCGGCTCGCCCTCCAACTCGCGGTACGTCTCGATGGGGTCGCCTTTTATGATCAGCGCCCGCGCGCATTCCTCGCACCAGTACTGGTAGTCGGGATTGATCGGTTCCATGTCGCGGACGATCGGAGTCCCACTGCCGCACCAGTCGCACTTTCGCCTGTGTGCACCCATCGATCAGCTCCAGCTGTGGCCGCAGGCCGTGCACACGTAGGAAATCCCGCCGTTGTCGCCGAGCATCTGGGCCACGTGCGCGGAACCGCAGGAAGGGCAGCTGAGGCGGGTGGACATCTCCCATGTGAACGCTGCTTCGAGGAGGTGGTCGACCTCCTCGCGGATGCTCGCAGGCATCGCTACTCCTCCCGTCGGGCCGCGCCCCCTTCCGGCCGTTTGATTCTGCCACGGCCGGACCAATACGGTCAGCGACGCCTCAGTACCAGTCCGGACACGGCACCGGGCAGCGCCGTAGAGGTATACGCCTCAGCCAGGCCGAGTGACTCAAGCCGGAGCACGAAAAATCCCGCCCCCCTGACCGGGAACGGGATCTTGACGTGGAGCTAAGGAGAATTGAACTCCTGACCTCCTGCATGCCATGCAGGCGCTCTACCAACTGAGCTATAGCCCCTCGTGTCCGTCCCCGCCGGGCGGGGCGAACAAGAAGAACTTTAGCCTGCGACCTGCCGGAAAGTGAAATCCGGGTCAGTCGTCGTCGCCGAGCACCGGTTCCGGCAGGGTGCCGGCGTTGTGCTCCAGCAGGCGCCAGCCGCGGGCGCCTTCGCCGAGCACGGACCAGCAGCAGTTGGAGAGCCCGCCGAGGCTCTCCCAGTGGCGGGGATCGAGACCCAGCAGGCGGCCGATCGTGGTGCGGATCGTGCCGCCGTGGCTGACCACGACGAGCGTGCCGTCCTCGGGGAGCTTCTCGGCGTGCCGGAGCACCACGGGGGCGGCCCGGTCGGCGACCTCGGTCTCCAGTTCGCCGCCGCCGCGTCGTACGGGCTCGCCGCGCTTCCACGCGGTGTACTCGTCGCCGTAGCGGGCGATGATCTCCTCGTGCGTCAATCCCTGCCAGGCGCCCGCGTAGGTCTCGCGCAGCGCCTCGTCGTGGGTGACGTCGAGGCCGGTGAGCGTGGCGAGCTCGGCGGCCGTGGCCGCGGCGCGCCGGAGATCGGAGGCGATCATCGCGTCCGGCTTCAGGGAGACGAGGAGCCGGGCGGCACGGCGGGCCTGACCGAGACCGGTCTCGGTCAGCTCGACGTCCGTGCTGCCCTGGAAGCGGCGCTCCACGTTCCACGAGGTCTGGCCGTGCCGCCACAGGATGATGCGACGGCCCCGGCCCTTCCCTGCGGACGCCTCACTGAAGGAGGTCACCGCCAGTCACCGTCCAGCTCCGCCGCCTCCTCGGCCGCCCGCAGCTTGGCGTGCTCCTCGGCCTTGCCGCGGGTGGCCAGGGCCTCCTCGGGCAGTTCGAGCTCGGGGCAGTCCTTCCACAGCCGCTCCAAGGCGTAGAAGACGCGCTCCTCGCTGTGCTGGACGTGGACGACGATGTCGACGTAGTCGAGGAGGACCCAGCGGGCCTCGCGGTCACCCTCGCGGCGCACCGGCTTCGCGCCGAGTTCCTTCGAGAGGCGCTCCTCGATCTCGTCGACGATCGCCTTGACCTGACGGTCGTTGGGTGCGGAGGCCAGCAGGAAGGCGTCCGTGATGGACAGCACGTCACTGACGTCGTAGGCGACGATGTCGTGGGCCAGCTTGTCGGCGGCCGCCTGGGCGGCGGTGTTGATCAGCTCGTGAGAGCGGTCGGTCACGGTCACTACAAGGCTTTCGGTCGGCGGACACTTGACACCAAGGGTCTCACGGACCGCCGTGGGCCCCCCACGCGATGACGGGGATCACGTGGGGGGGGCCGTCCCGCCGTCTAGTCGGACGACGGCTTGTAGTCCTGGCCGAGGACGACGGAGACGTCGGCGCTCGTGGAGATCTTCCCCTTGGCCACGGAGCCCGCTGGCAGGCCCAGGGTCTTGGCGACCTCGGTGGCGTTCGCCTTGCCGGCGGCGTCGGCGTAGACGACCTGGGAGGTGGCCCGGGCGGTGCCGGTGCCGCCCTCCAGGAAGGTGAAGCCGCCGTTGAGGAGCACGACGCGGGCCTTTTCGGTGTTGTCCCTGACGCCGGTGGCGTTCTGGACGGAGACACTGACGGCGGCGTCCTTGTCGGGGCTCTTGGCGGTGCCGCCGAGGACGTTCCTGACGATCCCGGCGCCGGTCTGGGCGCTGAGCGTGCCGTCGCTCCGGACGGGCAGCAGGTCCGTCTTGTAGTCGCCGCCCTTGGCGAGGTCCGAGAGCCCGGCGAGGAAGGTGCCGAGGTCCTTGTCGGTCAGGGACGGGTCGAGGATCTGCTGCAGCGTCTGGATCGTGGTCGTCGCGGCCTGCGGGTCGGATGACAGCTTGCGCAGGATGCCCTGCAGGACCTGCCCGAAGCGCTCCAGCTGGGCGTTCTGGGCCTCGCCGGGGGCGCGGTAGGTGGCGTAGGCGACGGCCATCTTGCCGCTGAGGGTCTGGGCCTTGCCCTTGTTGACCAGGGGGGCCTCGCCCTTCTTCTTGGCGGCGGGGTCGGGGACGGCCGTGTCGGTGTCGACGTCGATGTTGCCGACGATGTCGACGAGGTTCTGCAGGTAGGGGGTGTCCAGGCGCCAGGTGCCCTCGATGTCGGTGCCGAGGACCGTGTCGAGCGCGTCGCGGGTGCCGTCGGAGCCGTCGTCCTCGACCGACTTGGCCAGGGTCGTCGTGGTGCCGTCGTCGCTGGTCAGAGCGAGCGAGTTGGGCAGCAGGACGGTGGTGCCCCGCTGGGTGGTCGTGTTGTCGACCAGGAGGGCCGTGGCGGTGCCGTCGCCGTTGACGTCGTGCAGGTGGACGACGATCACGTCGCGCTTCTGGGCGCCCGCGGCCGTCGCGGTGCCGGTCGCGGAGCCGTCGGAGGACAGGCCGGGCAGCCTGCCCGCGTACCAGAGGTAACCGACGCCGCCGGCCGCGACGAGCGCGAGCACGACCGTCAGGGCGACGATCCGGCTGCGGGCCCGGCGCCGGGCCTCCTCACGGCGTTCGGTGCGGTTCTCGGTGAACTTCAGCCAGTCGATGACGTCTTCGGAGTTGGCGTCCGGTTCCTCGACGAAGGCGAACTGCTCGGTGTGGTAGTCCCGCTGCGGTTCGGCGGGGGCTTCCCGGTCGTGAGCCGGTCCGGCCTGCTGCGGGATGTGGGCGGTCTGCTGCGGGACGGGGGCGGCCTGCTGCGGGATGTGGGCGGCCTGTTCGGCGGTGCGGGACTGCCGACCGGTGGGGTCGGCCGCGGTGGCCTGGCCGTAGGGGTCGTGCGGGGTGCTCTGCGCGGGGCCGCCCTGGTGCGAGCCGGTGGCGTACGGGTCGTAGGGGGCGGCGGGCTGCTGCGGGCTCGTGCCGTAGTCGTAGGCGGGCGGTGACTGCCGGCCCTGCTGCGCGTACGGGTCGTAGCCATAGCCCTGTTCGTACTGCCGGCCCTGCTGGGCGTACGGGTCGTACGTCTGCTGCTGGGCCTGCTGGGGGCGGACCTGCCGGTAGACAGGCTGGCCGTACTCGTCGTAGCCGACGAGCTCGTACTGGTCGGCGCCGTGGTCCGCGGCCCCCGCGTCGTATCGGTCGTTCACCGGTGCCCCTCTCGGCTCACTCGCCGCGGTACAGCTCGCGCTTGTCGATGTAGCGCACGACTCCGTCCGGCACCAGGTACCAGATGGGATCGCCCTTGGCGACTCTCGCACGGCAGTCGGTGGAGGAGATGGCAAGGGCGGGAACCTCCACCAGTGAGACACCGCCCTCGGGGAGCCCGGAGTCGTCCAGGTGGTGGCCCGGCCGGGTGGCTCCGACGAAGTGCGCCAGGGAGAACAGCTCCTCGCTGTCCCGCCAGGTGAGGATCTGGGCGAGCGCGTCGGCGCCGGTGATGAAGAACAGGTCCGTGTCGGGGTTGAGCGCGCGCAGGTCGCGCAGGGTGTCCACGGTGTAGGTGGGGCCGCCGCGGTCGATGTCGATGCGGCTGACGGAGAACTGCGGGTTCTCGGCGGTCGCGATGACCGTCATCAGGTAGCGGTCCTCGGCCGGCGAGACGCTGCGGTGGCTCTTCTGCCAGGGCTGGCCGGTCGGGACGAAGACCACCTCGTCGAGGCGGAACGCCGCGGCGACCTCGCTGGCCGCCACCAGGTGCCCGTGGTGGATCGGGTCGAAGGTGCCGCCCATGACGCCGAGGCGGCGCTTGCCCGGCCGCGACGGCCTCGGGCGGGGGCCGTCGGTCCCGCCGGCCACCGCGGAGGCACGGCGGGGCTCCGAGTGTCGCTCGGTACCGCTCGCCGTGTCCTGTGCCGGGTCGTGCGGCGTCTCGTTCGCCGGACCGGTAGGCATGTCCTGCTCTCCCATGCGTGCAGACCCTACCGGCCCTGCCTGAGGGCTCCGGCCGCCCCCGTGGTCCCCCGGGCATCCGCGGCGGGATGCCCCGGCGGTCTCAGCGGTCGCGGTTGAAGCGGGTGGTGATCCACAGCAGGAGCAGCAGGACGAAGAGTGCGCCGCCGCCGGTGAGGTAGGGGTTGAGGCTCTCGTGGTTTCCGCCGTGCTCCTCGCCCTCGGCGGCGAGGGTGACCAACTGGGCAGCGGTGCTGTGGAAGCTCATCTTCGGCAGAACCTATCGCGTGTGGGCGGGATAAAGACGTCGCCTCATCGTAAGCGGGCGCCCGTTCCGCGATCACCCCGACTCCGGCTGTTCGTGCCGCGGGCGGTCACCCGTGCCGCCGCCGGCCCGGCCCGGGGCCCGGCGGGGAACCTTCGCGAGGTCTCAGTCGTCCTTCCGTCTGTAGCCACGCAGCAGGAACCACGCGGTCAGCACACAGCCCACGATCATCACGAGCAGTACGTACCGCAGCATCCCCGGCCCCCCTTGCCGCTCGGCGGCGCTCGCGGCCTCGGCGAGCCAGGCGGCTGCGGGGTGGTGCTCCATGGCGGTGGTCTCCTTCGCTGTACTGCCCGACCACCGTAACTCCGCCTAGGCTGGGCTCTGCCTCGGGGAAGCAAAAGGCCGCACAAGGGGCCGCAAAGGTCACATCAGACGCATGGGGGAAGACATGTCCGACGGCGACGAGCACAACGGGCACGAGCACGTGCCGAGCAGGCAGCGCAGGCGCTTCCCCGGGATCTCCTCGCGTACGTACGAGCACCCGGCCGACCGCTCCGCCCTGGTGGCGCTGCGCAAGCTGAGCGGGTTCGACACGGTGTTCAAGGCGCTCAGCGGCCTGCTGCCCGAGCGCAGTCTGCGGCTGCTGTTCCTGTCCGACTCGGTACGGGTCTCGGACCAGCAGTTCGCCCATCTGAACGTGATGCTGCGGGACGCCTGCTACATCCTGGACCTGGAGAAGGTCCCGCCGATGTACGTGAACCAGGACCCGCAGCCGAACGCGATGTGCATCGGCCTGGACGAGCCGATCATCGTCGTGACGACCGGCCTGGTCGAGCTGCTCGACGAGGAGGAGATGCGGGCGGTCGTCGGGCACGAGGTGGGGCACGCGCTGTCCGGGCACTCCGTATACCGGACCATCCTGCTGTTCCTGACCAGCCTCGCCGTCCGGGTCGCGTGGATCCCCCTGGGCAACCTCGCGATCATGGCGATCGTGACCGGGCTGCGGGAGTGGTTCCGCAAGTCGGAGCTGAGCGCGGACCGCGCGGGTCTGCTGGTCGGGCAGGATCTGCAGGCCTCCATGCGGGGTCTGATGAAGATCGCGGGCGGCAACCACCTGCACGAGATGAACGTGGACGCGTTCCTCGCCCAGGCCGAGGAGTACGAGTCCGGGGGCGACCTGCGCGACTCCGTGCTGAAGATCCTGAACGTGCTGCCCCGCTCCCACCCCTTCACCACCGTGCGGGCGGCCGAGCTGAAGAAGTGGGCCGAGTCGCGGGACTACCAGCGGATCATGGACGGCCACTACCCGCGGCGCGACGAGGACAAGGACACCTCGGTCAGGGACTCCTGGCGGGAGTCGGCGAACCACTACGGCACCCATGTGAAGAGCTCCAAGGACCCGCTGATGAAGCTGGTCACGGACCTCGCGGGCGGCGCCGGTGACCTGGGCGACCGGGTCCGCCGCGGCTTCGGCGGCTTCACCAACCCGTCCCCGACGCCGCCCCGGGGGCCGGAGCCGGACGCGCCGGACTCCTCCGGGGACGACCGGCCGCCGCGCGACGGGAGCTAGGACTGCGCGGGCACGGCTTCCTGGGGTCCGGGCTCGCCTCGGGCCTGACTCACACCTTCGGCTGCGCGCTCGTCGCCAGGGAGCCGCACAGGGCCGTCGCGCTGCCCGTGGCGTAGGGGTCGGTGCCGGCGGGGCCGCCCTCCTTGGCCGTCTGGCCGGCGAGGAGGGGCCGGAGGTGGTTCGTGGAGTCCTCCGCGCAGGAGAGCGGGCCGGCCTGGACGTAGGAGACGACGAGCTGGGCCTGGTGCAGCCGCAGGTCGTCACGGTCGAAGCGGAAGTGCAGCTCGCGCCGGAGGGTGAACAGGGAGACCTCGTCCTCGCCTCCGGCCCCGGCCGGCCGCAGCGCGTACACGGACGTGTGGTCGGCGGTGACTTCAAGGGTGGACGAGTCGGCCTCGGCGGCCTGCAGCGTGCCCTGGACCCGGACCTTGCGGTCGGCGAGCTCGGCGCGCGACGGGTCGAAGCGCACGAGCCAGCCGGTGGGCGCGTGGCGTCCGTCCGCGGTGGGCCGGGCGAAGCTCTGGTCGAACTGTTCCAGCTGGTCGGGGTCGAGCAGCACGCGGACGGCGCGGACCTCACCGCCCGTGAGCACTTCCGGGTCGAGGGCCGACCGGACGACGTAGTCCTTGGCGGTGGTCAGGGCGCTCACGACCTGGCCGTCCGAGAAGTGCGCGGTGCGCCGCGAGGCGGGCAGCGGCACGCCCTCCGCGCCGGTCCTGAACTGTGCGGCGGGGCTGTGCTCGTACAGGGACTCCAGGTCGGCCGTGCCGGGCACCTTGCCCTCGGGGGCGAGCGGGATGACGGTCATCCGCAGGGGCTCGACGGGCTCCCGGGCGGCAGGGGTCTGGTAGGGGTGCCGTACGCCCATGTAGATCGCGGTGCCGAAGGCGACGGCGATCAGCAGGACCAGGACGAGGGCCTGCCGGGACAGACCCCGGCGCAGGGGCGGCCGACGTCGCACGGCGGGCGCGTGGTCCGTGATGCGCTCCTGTGCGGAGAACTCCTGGAGGCGGGCAGCACGGACGAACGACTCGTCGAAGACGACGGATCGATACTCGTCCTCGCCACCTCCGGGGGCGCCCTCGGGAGTCCCCTCAGGTGGGTCTTCAGGCCCGCCCATATCTTCAGGGTAGGTCGCCGGAAGCTCGGGTAAACGCCCCACTGCGGCACAAGTTCTGACAGGTTCTCACCAAAATGGGCGGGTTCCGGTCAGGGGCTGCGGGGGATCACCGAGACGGCCGGCTGGGAGTAGTCGGCGGAAGCCGAGGGGGAGGCTGCGCTGCCCTGTTCCAGTCCGGTCGAGGCGGGCGGTGGCGCGGGTTCGTCGCGGTTGGAGGACGCTCCGCGGTAGACCGCCGTGAAGGCCAGGGCGACCATGCCGATGCCCATCACGAGGGCGAGCATCCAGGCGACAGGGCGGTGCCATCGAACCTGTTTGGAGTACGGCCCCGCGCCGCCGTAGGGGTCCTCGATGATGTCGGGGTCGTCGAGCTCGTCGAGGTCGGGATCACGGCCGAACCCGCCGCGGCCGTCCGAACCGTATCCGTCGTCGAACCGCTCGCCTCTGGTGTGCGTCCGGCGCGCCTCCGCCTCGGAGGCCTCGGCTCTCGCCCGGGCTGCGGCCAGGAGGCGCTCCACTGCGGTCGGCTCGTGCACCACGGCCGCGCGTACGAAGGCCTCGTCGAAGACCACGGAGGCGAACTCTTCGTCCGACACCCCGCGGTCGTGGTCGTCGTCGGGCTCCCGGCCGTCCGGAAACGGCGTGCCCCCCACGTCCTCCGGCACGCATCCAGAGTAGACCTGGGGGGTCATTTTGGGCAGACGGTGTGGAAATTCATCCACCGGTCGAGACGGCTCCCTCGGGGTCCGTGAGGGCGCACGCCCGCCCGGTTCACCCCCGCCGCGCGCCGAGGCGCCGCTCGCACGGCCGGCCCATCCATGCGCCGGCCCGCATACCGCCCTACGCCGAACGTGGTCAGCGCCGGATGTGCCCGTCGCCGGTGACGATGTACTTCGTGCTGGTCAGCTCCGGCAGGCCCATGGGGCCGCGGGAGTGCAGCTTCTGCGTGGAGATGCCGATCTCGGCGCCGAAGCCGAACTGGCCGCCGTCGGTGAAGCGGGTGGAGGCGTTGACGGCGACCGTGGTCGAGTCGACCAGCTGGGTGAAACGGCGGGCGGCCTGCTGGGAGGTCGTCACGATGGCCTCGGTGTGGCCGGAGGTCCACAGCCGGATGTGCTCGACGGCCTTGTCCAGCGAGTCCACGACCGCGGCGGCGATGTCGTACGACAGGTACTCGGTCTCCCAGTCCTCAGCCGTCGCCTCGACCACGGTGGCCTTGGAGTCCTTGGCGTGGGCCTGCACGCGCTCGTCGGCGTGCACGGTGACCCCGGCCTCCGCGAGGGCGTCCAGGGCGCGGGGCAGAAACTCGGCGGCGATGTCCTGGTGGACCAGGAGGGTCTCGGCGGCGTTGCAGACGCCGACCCGCTGCGCCTTGGAGTTGACCAGGATCTCGACGGCCATGTCGAGGTCGGCCTGCGCATCGACGTAGACGTGGCAGTTGCCGGTGCCGGTCTCGATGACCGGGACTACGGACTCCTGGACGACCGTGTTGATCAGGGAGGCGCCGCCGCGCGGGATGAGCACGTCGACCAGGCCGCGGGCTCGCATCAGCTCGCGCACGCTGTCGCGGCTCTCCCCGGGGACGAGCTGGATGGCGTCGGCGGGCAGCCCGGCCCCGCCCACGGCGTCGCGCAGGACGCGCACCAGGGCGGTGTTCGACTGGTACGCCGAGGAGGAACCGCGCAGCAGGACCGCGTTGCCGGACTTCAGGCACAGGGCGGCGGCGTCGACGGTCACGTTCGGCCGGCCCTCGTAGATGATGCCGACGACGCCGAGCGGCACGCGGACCTGGCGCAGGTCGATGCCGTTGGGCAGCGTGGAACCGCGGACGACCTCGCCGACCGGGTCGGGCAGCGCGGCGACGTCGCGTACGTCGGAGGCGATGGCCCGGATCCGCTCGGGGGTGAGCGTGAGCCGGTCGATCATGCCCTCGCTGGTGCCGGCCTCGCGGGCCTTGGCGACGTCCTTGGCGTTGGCCTCGACGATCTCGCTCGTACGGACCTCAAGCGCGTCGGCGATGGCGAGCAGCGCGTCGTCCTTCTCGGCCCGGGGCAGCGGCGCGAGGGTCGCCGCTGCGGCCTTGGCGCGGTAGGCGGCCTGGGTGACCGGGGTCATGGAGTCGTACGGAGAGAGCGTGGTCATGAGGGAAGGGTAGTGCGCCGGGCGGCTCGGTTCATCGTTCGTTTCACAGCGCGAGACACTTCGTGGAACGGGTCAAAACGGGTGAACGCCGACCGGGGACGCGGGCGGCGGCCCGTATCCCTCGGCGATGCGCTGGTGGTAGGTCGCACGGTCGATGACCTCCAGGCCGACGATCTCCCAGGGCGGCAGGCCGGCGGTCTGCCGGTGCTCGCCCCACAGGCGCAGGGCGACGGCGGCCGCGTCGTGCAGGTCGCGGGCCTCTTCCCAGTAGCGGATCTCCGCGTGGTCGACGGCGTACCGGCTGGTCAGGAAGAAGGGATGGTCGTGGGCGAGCTGCTCCAGGGCGCGCCGGACCTCCGGGAGCGGGGCCTCCTTGCCGGAGACGCTGAGGGTGACGTGCCACAGGCGCGGGGTCTCGCCGGGTTCCTCACCCTGGAACCGGTCCCCTGCCGCCACGCTCGTCAGGGCGCGCTCCTCACCGGCCGCGCGGGAGCCGGCACCACCGCGGGACGCCTGAGTCCCAGGGCGCACTCGTCTCACGACGGCCTCCTTTTGCACAGTGGCGCTGCTGCGGAATAGGTCCCCGGGACAAAGTTGAGCAGGCCGCAAGGGATCGCGGGGCGGTTTTGCGGAACGTCCACCACCGGGGGCGGACGTTTCGGCACATTACGGGTGCAGGACCACCAGGTCGTCCCTGTGTACGACCTCGCGTTCGTACGCGGGTCCGAGCTCGCGAGCCAGTTCCCGGGTCGAGCGGCCGATGAGCCGGGGGATCTCCTTGGCATCGAAGTTGACGAGCCCACGGGCCACCGCGTGTCCCGTGCCGTCCCGCAGCTCGACCGGGTCGCCGGCGCTGAAATCACCCTCGACGGCGGCGATCCCGGCCGGCAGCAGCGACTTGCGGCGGTCCACGACGGCCTGCACGGCGCCGTCGTCCAGGGTCAGCGCGCCCTGCGGGGCGGAGGCGTGCTGGAGCCACAGCAGCCGGTCGGCGGAGCGCTTGCCGGTGGGGTGGAAGTAGGTGCCGGTGTCCTGGCCGGTCAGGGCGTCGGCCGCGTGGATGGTGCTGGTGAGGACCACGGGGACGCCGGCGGCGGCCGCGATCCGGGCGGCCTCGACCTTGGTGACCATGCCGCCGGTGCCGACGCCGGCCTTGCCCGCGCTGCCGATCTCGACGTGCGCGAGGTCGGTGGGGTCGCGCACCTCGCCGATGCGGGAGGTGCCGGGCCTGGCGGGGTCCCCGTCGTAGACGCCGTCCACGTCGGACAGCAGGACCAGCAGGTCGGCGCGGACGAGGTGGGCGACGAGGGCGGCGAGGCGGTCGTTGTCGCCGAAGCGGATCTCGTCCGTGGCGACGGTGTCGTTCTCGTTGACGATCGGGAAGGCGCCCATCGCGAGCAGCTTGTCGAGGGTGCGTGAGGCGTTGCGGTGGTGCGAGCGGCGGCTCATGTCGTCGGAGGTCAGCAGGACCTGGCCGACGCGGACGCCGTAGCGGGCGAAGGAGGCGGTGTAGCGGGCGACCAGCAGGCCCTGCCCGACGCTGGCGGCGGCCTGCTGCCGGGCGAGGTCCTCAGGGCGGCGGCGCAGGCCCAGCGGGGCGAGCCCGGCGGCGATGGCGCCCGAGGAGACCAGGACGATCTCGCGCTCCCCGCCGCCCTCCCGTCTCCCGCCGCCACCCTCGGCCGAGGCGCTGCGGGCGGCCCCCTGGTTCCGGACCTTGGCGAGAACGTCGACCAGCGCGTCCACGCGGTCCGCGTCCAGGCCGCCCGAGGCGGTGGTCAGCGAGGAGGACCCGACCTTGACGACGATCCTGCGGGCCTCGCCCACGGCCTGCCTTGCCCCTGCCACGTCGCCGTCCGTCCCCTCACCCGTCGATTCGCTCCCTCACCAGGAATCTACGGGACGGCCGGACGGGGTGCGGCTCCGGTCCACGTTACGGACGGTGCCGCCCGTGTCACGGGACGGCGGTCGCCCTCGTCCGGTCCCGCCGCGCGCAGGGAGGCCGATCTCCTTTTCCCGGCCCACCCGCGACAGGAACGCCGCCTTCCGCTACGGTCCGACAACGCGCGACGGCGGCCGCCCCCCACGCTCTGGCGACACGCGCGTGTCGTCAGGAGGTCGCCGCGCGTTAACCCGGACGGCCGACCTGCGCCGACCCGACGCTCCTGGAGTGACCGCAGTGCCCGTACCTCTCCCCCGCCCGCCGGCCCTTCTCAAGGGGCTGGTCACCGTCGTCCTGGCCGCCGCGTTCGCCGCACAGGCGGTCGCGGCGCTGCTGCCCGACGTTCCGCTGCTGATCGCCGCGACGGTCGTCTCCCTGGCCACCGAGGGCGCCCTGTACCGC
Source organism: Streptomyces sp. NPDC012474 (assembly GCF_042955185.1). Classification (NCBI taxonomy): domain Bacteria; kingdom Bacillati; phylum Actinomycetota; class Actinomycetes; order Kitasatosporales; family Streptomycetaceae; genus Streptomyces; species Streptomyces sp. NPDC012474. The sequence goes on along the minus strand of NZ_JBIBEP010000001.1, from coordinate 509,882 downwards.
TGGCAGCGCGGGGTGCTGTCGCTGTTCGCCAAGTCGCACGCGGACATCACCGTGCGCCACGTCCTGCGGGACCTGCTGCTGGTCGTGGCCCTGCTGCGGCTGGGCGAGCAGGACCGGGAGACGGTGTACGCCCCGCTGGTGGCCGGGCTGCTCGTCTTCTACGTGCTGCACTGCGCGATCCAGGCGGTCTCCGTCCTGGTGCGCCGCACCCGCACCCTGCCCGTCGTGACGCGGAACATCGACGCCTCGGCGCTGCGGCTGTCCCCGGCCCCGTCCGTGCTGCTGCGCCGTCCCGGGCACCGGCTGCTGGTGTTCGGCCTGCCGGCCACGGCCGGGCTGATGGCCAGCGCCCCGGGCGACCGGCCGGTGTACGCGGCCGTGGGCATCGCCCTCTCCCTCGCTCTCGGACTGACGGGCCTCGGCGCGCTGCTGCTGCGGCTGCTGCCGGGCCGTCGTCCGGCGGACGAGCAGGCGGTGCTCGACTGGTTCGACGCGTGGCTGGCCGACTACCGGCCGACCGTCGGCCTGTACTTCTCCGGAGGTGCAGCCTCGGCCTACCAGGCGAACATGTGGCTGGAGCCGCTCGCCGGGCTGGACGGCAGGCCGGTCATCGTGCTCCGCGAGCGGTTCATGGTGCAGAAGATCGCCGCGACGGACATCCCGATCGTGTGCCTGCCGAAGGTGTCGACGCTGATGCGCCTGGAGCACTCCACGCTCCAGGTCCTCATCCACCCGTCGAACTCCGGCAAGACCTCCCAGGTGCTGCGCATCCCCACGATCAAGCACACCTTCGTCAACCACGGCGAGAGCGACAAGCTCTCCTCCTGCAACCCCTACGCGAAGGCGTACGACGAGGTGTGGGTGGCCGGGCCCGCCGCGCGCGAGCGGTACGCGCTGGCCGAGGTCGGGGTCGAGGACAAGGACGTGGTGGAGACGGGCCGCCCGCAGCTGGACGGCGTGCTGCCGTACGCCGGGCCGCCGGCCGGGGCGTGCACGACCGTGCTGTACGCGCCGACCTGGGAGGGCTGGGACGGCAACCCCGGCAACACGTCGGTGATCGCGGCCGGCGAGAACCTGGTGCGGGCGCTGCTCGCGGACCCGGGCGCGCGGCTGCTGTACAAGCCGCATCCGCTGACGGGCTCGGTGGACCCGCGTGCGGGCGCGGCCGATCTGCGGATCCGGGAGCTGATCCGGGCGGCCAACCGGGAGCGGGCGGGGGCGGACCTCTCGGCCCCCTCGGCCCCCTCGGACAGCGCGGAACTCGCCCGCCGCACCGCCGAGCTGGACCGGCTCACGACGTCGGTCTTCCGGGCCGGGGCCGACACCGTGGAGCGGATGCTGGTGCAGTCGGCGCCGGAGCCGGGCCGGGCGGCGGCTGTGGCGCGCGCGACGGCCGCGTGGGAGGAGGCCTACTGGGCCTCGCTGCCGGCGGGCGAGCACCAGATCATCACGGACGCCCGGCCCACGCTGTACTCCTGCTTCAACGTGGCCGACCTGCTGATCAGTGATGTGTCGAGCGTGATCAGCGACTTCCTGGCGAGCGAGAAGCCGTACGCGGTGGCCAACACCAGCGGGCTGCCCGAGGACGCCTTCCGCACGGCGTTCCCGACGGTGGTGGCGGCGACGGTGCTGACGCCGGACGCCGCCGGGGTGCCGGGCCTTTTGGAGACGGTCCGCCACCCGGAGAACGACGAACTGGCGAAGGCACGCGCGGAGTTGAAGCTGCGCCTGCTGGGCCCGGCGGAGCCGTCGTCGCAGGAGCGCTTCAACGACGCCGTCCGGGCGCTGTGCGGGGAGGCCCGCGACCACCGGGCACGGGTGGCGGAGCGGCTGGCCGCGGTGCCCGGCCAGCGCACCGGGACCGCGCTCCCGACCGCACCGCGCTGAGCGGCGGCGGGCGGGGTCACCCCGCGGGCCGCACCTCCCGTGAGGTGATGACCCGCCGTGCCCCGACCGCACCGCGCTGAGCGGCGGCGGGCGGAGTCACGCCGCGTGCCCCACCTCCCGTGAGGTGAGGACCCGCCGTGCCTTGCGCACCGCCCGGCGTACGAACGTCTCGACGCCGCCCTCGCGGTAGCCGGGGAAGGCCCGGGCCTCCCGGGGCTCGGCGAGGTAGACGGAGTCGGGGACGCCCGCGGCGCGGTCCCGGAAGTGCGGGTAGGCCAGGTACACCCGGCGGCCCTTCCTCTCCAGGAGGGCCGCCGCCTGCTTCTTGGCCTTGACGAACTTCACCACGTCCAGGAGCAGTTCGGGGCGCTGCTCGGCGACCAGGTGCAGCCGCAGCCGCTCGTGGACCTTGAGGCGGTGGGCGACGCCCTCGGTCCAGTGGGTGTCCATCAGCGGCTTGGCCAGCTCGAACTTGTGCCGGCGTGTTTCCTCGCTGTCCGTCAGGTACTTCGGGCCGAACTGCGGCAACAGCGTGACGAGGAAGGGCCGGACCATCAGCTGGTCGCGCCGGCCACCCTCCGGGACGAGCTCGGCGATGAGCTCCATCAGGGCCCGCGCGGAGTCGAAGCGCAGCCTGTAACTGCCGCTCTTCGTCACGTGCTTGCCGTCGTCGCGGCCGACCAGGTAGTAGCAGGTGTGGTCGGCGACCACGGATACGCCGTTCGCGCGCAGATACGCCTCCATGGTGAACAGCGCGTCCTCGCCGGTGAACAGCGACTCGTCGAAGCGCATGCCGTGCCGGTCCAGCAGTTCGCGGCGGAACAGCTTCTGCGCGCTGAGTGTGAACTTGATGTTGGAGGAGAAGACGTCCGTCCGCTCCACCGTCCTGCCCCACATGGATTTCGGCGCCGAGCGGTTGACGCCCTCGACCTTGCCGAGCACCACGTCCGTGCCCGCCCGGTCGGCCATGCCGACCATGCGCTCCAGGGCCTCGGGACCCAGCCGGTCATCGGCGTCGAGGAAGAAGACGTAGCGCCCGGTGGCCTTGCCGAGGCCGACGTTGCGCGGGCCGCTGGGGCCGCCGGAATTCTCCTGCCGGATGACCAGGACATGCATGGGAGCCCGCTCGGCGAACTCCTCCAGGTACTCCCCCGTTCCGTCCGTCGAACCGTCGTCCACCGCGATGACCTCGACGCGCATCGGATCGATGGTCTGTGCCTCGACGGACGAGAGGCACTCGATCAGATACGGCATCGCTTCGTACGCCCCGATGATCACACTCACATCAGGCTGCGTCACGGTCACGTTTCCCCCTAGTCAATGGGATATTCCCCCGTATCGCCTCATTCGCTACTTGATAGACGGGTGATCGAGGCAAGCGGTTGTCTCGCACACATGTGTAAGTGGGACACGTCACACATTGACCCGACAGGGCCCGGGAAGCAGAAAGAGTTCGGCCCCGAGGAGCAGCTCCTCGGGGCCGAACTCTTCAGTCAGCGGCGGAAGTTCAGCCTGCGCCGACCCCGTCCGTGTCACCGGCCGCGGCCACCCGCTGCCCGGGCACGGCGTTCGCCAGCTCGCCCTCGGACTCCGCGAGGGCGGCCGCGTCCCGTGACTGCTGCCCGACGTTGCGCGTCTCGGCCTTGAGGGCGAGGTTCGCTACGGCGGTGTTGAACTGCTCCAGGGAGGTCGGCTCGTCCGGGCCCAGCAGGTACTGCTTGAGTTCCTTGCGGTCCCCGGCCAGCGGGTCGGCCTCCGGGGCGCGGACCGCGTCGAGCAGCTCGCCCAGCTCGGATGCGCTGTTGGACAGGATCACCGCGGCACGCACCGCCGTGTTGTTCCGCTTGAACTCCTCCACTCCCACTTCGGCGGAGTCCGTGACCGCGTACGGCTTGCCGCTCGCGATGAAGTCGGAGACCACGCTGGAGATGTCGGAGACCATCGCGTCGGAGACGTTGAAGCAGTCGTACAGCCGCGGCTCGGCGCCGGTGATGACGCGGTGCTCCCAGGACGGGAAGGAACGCCAGTAGGCGTCGTTCCACTGGGCGCGCAGCCGGGCGGCCTCCTCGTGCCGGGCGACGTCGATCAGCCCGTCGCGGGTGGCCACGGCCTCGTCGCCACGGTCGTTTCCGGAGCCGGACAGCTCCGCGAGCCGGGCCTCGATCCGGTCCAGCTCCGCCTTGGCCTGCGCCTGGGCGGCGGTGTCGGCGATGAACCGGGGGTTGATGGCACGCTCCGCGGCGGCCTTCTGCACCAGGGCGGTGATCCGCCGGTGCGCGGCGCCCGCTTCCTTGCTGACGTTGCCGGTGAACGGGTGCGGCTTGTACAGGACGCGGACCGGCGGGTCGGCCTGCACGAGCTGCTTCACGATGTTCTCGCCGGCCAGCACGATCGAGGTGTTGCCCGGGTTGCCGTCCCAGCCCTCCCAGGTGGGGGCGTACAGCACCGTCGGGCAACGTCCGTCAGCGGCTCCGCCGCGGGGGCTCTCGGGGACACCCTGCCAGGTCTTGATCGGGGCGAGCTGGGGGCGGCCGACCTCGACGATGTCCTCGTCGCGGACACCGACGTCGGCGATGGCGTAGCGGTCGCGGCCGGCGCGGCCGGCCGTCCACACCTCGTCGTAGACCTTGCTGTACGGGTTGACGCTGGCGAGCTTGTCGCTGTCGCCGTGGCCGATGAAGACGTGCTTGATGGTGGGCACGCGCAGCATGTGGATGTTCTTGCCGACGTTGGCCGCGTAGAGGGCGACGCGCACCGTGGACAGGTCCATGTTCATCAGGTGCACCCCTCCGGGCACGCAGATGACGGGGACCGTGGTGGGCGCCAGACTGTTCAGGATGGCCCGCTCACGCAGAATGATCAGCGGCTTCGACTCCAGCTTCTCCATGGTGTCGAGCCACATGTTGACCTGGTAGGCGGAGTCCTTGGAACCGGAGAAGTACAGGACCGTCTCCGGCTTGTACTCGCCCAGCCAGTCGTCGACGGCGGCCAGGACCCTCTCGGCGTTCGGCGGAATCTTCCGGCCGCGCACGTACGGCACGAGCGCCAGGACGTACAGGGTGGCCACGGCCACGGTGATGCCGATGCCGATGAAGCCGATCAGGGCCGACTTGACCTGCGCGGCGACCAGGATGCCGACGACCGCCGCGAGGTCGAGGTGGAGCATCTTCTCGGCGGAGCGGTGCAGCAGCCCGCGGGGCGGGGCGTCCGGGATGCGGATGCGGGAGGCCAGGTCGACGTTGCGGGTGGCGACCGGCATGCGGCGGCGGTTGCGGATCAGCTGGACCAGCGCGCCGTGCGGGGCCTGCAGACCGTAGAAGGCGATGAAGCAGGCGATCGCGCCGTAGTAGATCAGGTTGTCCGCGAGGGACAGCCGGGCCAGCAGCAGGACGAGCAGCAGCTGCCGGATCAGGAAGCGGATCGACAGTCCGGCCCGTACCTTGCCGAGGCGGTTGATCAGGTAGCTGCCCTTGCGGTGCAGATAGTGGTCCGCCAGGTACGTCACGGCGGCCGCTGCCGCGAAGGCGGGAACGCTCGGGACGAGCGCGGCCAGCATGAGGGCGGGGAAGCCCGCCACCATGAGGACCGCCGCGGCCAGCTCGGCCGCGCTGCCCACCCGGGCGACGCGAATAGCGGTGGATATCACGGAGAAACCTGCTCTTGGGAGGGGTGTGCCGGTCTTGGTTCTGGAATGCGGCTGGTCTGTGAATATTCGCGAGACGGTATGGATTCAGGCCCCTGCGAACACTCCTGTCGACGAAAACCCGTTAACAGGAGGGCGCAGAGGCCTGAATTACTGAAGTCTATTTGGCGCCAATTATTACACGCCGTCCTGCCGGTCCAGCACCGTGGCCAGTGCCTGCTCGAAGCCGGTGGCCCGGGCCGCGCCGGCCGTCGGGTCCTGCTGGCGGACGTCGATGACGTGTCCGGTGAGCTCGGAGAGCAGCACGTCGAGCGAGGTGCGCGCCACGGCCTCGGAGGACAGCAGGGAACCCGAGGGCTCCTGGCCGAACGCCTTGGTGCGCATGGGGGTGGCGGTGCGCTCGGGGTTGATGCAGTTGACGCGGACGCCGTCGCCGGCCCACTCGTCGGACAGCGCCTGGGTGAGGTTCACCATGGCGGCCTTGGTGGAGGAGTACAGGCTGTACTCGGCGCGGCCCCGGGTGTAGCTGCTGGAGGTGTAGAGCAGCAACTGGCCCTTGGTCTCGGACAGGTACTTGTACGACGACCGGGCGATCTGCACCGGGGCCAGGTAGTTGACCTTCAGCGCCTCCTCGATGGTGGCGTTGTCGGTCTCGGCGAGCTTGCCTATGCGCAGCACACCGGCGGTGTTGACCACGTAGTCGATGCGGCCCGTCTCGGCGTAGGCCTTGGACAGGGCGTCGTCGACCTCCTCCGGGTTCTCCACGTGGGTGCCGGTGGTGGAGCGGCCCAGCGCGTAGACCTTGGCGCCGTAGGCCTCGGCGAGCTCGGCGATGTCCTTGCCGATGCCGTAGCTGCCGCCGAAGACGACCATGGTCTTGCCGGTCAGCAGGGCACGGTAGGCCTCCTCGGAGACCTGCTCGGGCGCGGCCGTGGAGGCGAGCTGGAAGAGCTTGTCGGCGATGAAGACGTCGACGGGCTGGGTGACCTTCATGTTGTACTCGTCACCCGCGACGACGTGGATCGGCACGTCCGGCAGGTACTTGAGCACGACGGAGCAGTCGTCGGTCGCCTGGAAGTTGGGGTCGCCGGCGGCGACCTCGTAGGCCCGCTTGATCGTGGACAGCTTGAAGGCCTGCGGCGTCTGGCCGCGGCGCAGCCGGGAGCGGTCCGGGATCTCGGTGATGAACTCGCCGTCCTCGCCGTGCGTGCGCGTGACGATGATGGTGTCCGCGGACGGGATGGCCACGTCGACGGCCTGGTAGCGCTCCAGGGCGACGACGCAGTCGTCGATGACGCGCTGCGAGAGCAGGGGGCGCACGGCGTCGTGGAAGAGGACGTTGGCGTCCTCGCCCTCGGCCAGGCCCTCGCCCAGCGCGGCGATGGCGCGCTCGGTGGTCTCGTTCCGCGTGGAGCCGCCCTCGATGACCTTCGAGACCTTCTTGAATCCGGCCTTCGCGACGATCTTCTCGATGTCGGGCACGTAACCCGGCGCCATCAGCACGATGATGTCGTCGATCGAGTCGGCGTTCTCGAAGGTGGTCAGCGTGTGCTCGATGACTGCCTTGCCGGCGATCTTCAGCAGCTGCTTGGGGATCGACAGACCCACGCGCTGGCCGGTGCCACCGGCCAGGATCACTGCGGTGGTACGGGGCTTGGCTATGTGCTGGGACACAGGTGACCTACCTTGGGGCGACAGGGAACTCGGAAATGGTCCCACTTGTGGTTACCGCAATGCAAGGTGAGCGACCTCCACCACATATGTGCGCGCAACCCCTCATTCACCTGGTGACGCCGGTGATTGGCGAGACGGTTCCGCCGGCGATGCAGGCGCCTCGGGAATTGCTGTGAGTAACTCCACAGAAGCGCAGCGGCGCCGAAGCCGCTCGCGCCGGCGGCGACCGAGGACCCGCACGAGTTCCTTGGACGATGTCCGCTGCACAGTACGCGCTTTGCGGGCGTGCCCGGCGCCACAGGCGATGGCGGCGCCCGCGGAATTCCTGGTCAGGATTCCGCGGCATTTCGGTCTCGGCCGGAGCGATACGCCGTGAGCCCGGGACTCCGAGGAGTCCCGGGCTCACGCGCCATGCGGGTTCGGTCAGACGACCTCGACGCCCGGGCGGCCCGCCCGGACCCTCAGCCGGGCCAGTGTGCTCGGGGCCGCCGTGGGCCGGCGAACCGTGTCGACCACTCTGACCTGGGCGTCGATGCGGTCGCGGCGGACGTCGAAGAGGTGGTAGCCGCGGTGCGCGTCGAGCAGCTTCCAGTGCGGGTTGTCCGGGCGCCGCGGGTCCCACTCCCGACGGAAGGCCTCCTGGTCCTGGTCGCCGTTGCTGGAGATGGAGGTGCCGACGAACTCGGCGCCGACGACCCTGGAGCCCGGGTCGGCGTAGTCCTCCTTGAGGTCGCTGATCATCGTCAGGTGCCGGTCGCCGGAGAGCACGACCGGGTTGCGCACCCGCCTGAACTCCTGAAGGAACCGGTTGCGTTCGGCCTGGTAACCGTCCCAGGCGTCGTAGAACCAGAGCTTGCCCTCGCCGACCTTGAGATCCGTCTCGGCCATCATGATCTGGGAGGCGATGAGGTTCCAGCGGGCGGGCGAGTCCTGCAGCCCGTTCAGCAGCCACTGCTTCTGCCGCGCACCGAGCATGGTCAGCGACGGGTCCTGGGCGCCGTCCTGGCTGGTGGCCTGGTCACTGCGGTACTGACGGGTGTCCAGGACGTTGAGCCGGGCCAGGCGGCCGAACTCCAGGCGGCGGTACATCCGGATGTGCGGGCCGTTGGGGACGGCGGTGGCACGGACCGGCATGTGCTCGTAGAACGCCTGGTAGGCCGCGGTGAGCCGGGCCACGAACGCGTCGTGCGGCTGCTTGCCGGGGTCCTGCGGGATCTCGCCGGCGAAGTCGTTGTCCACCTCGTGGTCGTCGAAGCTCACCACGAAGGGCGCGTTCGCGTGCATCGCCGCGAGGTCGGGGTCCGTCCGGTACTGGGCGTACCGATTGCGGTACTGGACGAGGCTGAACGGCTCCCCGGTGCCCTCGTGCCGCCGCAGGGCCGTCGCCGAGGGCGTGGATTCGTAGATGTAGTCGCCGACGAAGACCACGACGTCCGGGTCCTGGTCGAGCATGTCTGCGTATGGCGTGAAATAGCCGTGCTGCCAGTTCTGGCAGGAGGCGAGGGCCATGCGCAGGGAGCCACCGGAGCCGTGGGGGTGGGGCGCGGTGCGGGTGCGGCCCACGGGTGAGAGCTGTCCGCCGGTGCGGAAGCGGTACCAGTAGGTACGGCCCGCGCGCAGCCCGCGTACGTCCACGTGAACGCTGTGCCCGTACTCGGGCCGGGCCTGGGCGGTGCCCCGCCGGACGAGCTTTCTGAACCGGTGGTCCTCCGCGAGCTGCCACTCCACCGGCACGACCCGGTCCGGCATGCCGCCGCCGTTCAGCGGGTCCGGGGCGAGTCTGGTCCATAGCACGATGCCGTCCGGAAGCGGGTCGCCCGAGGAGACGCCGAGGCTGAACACCCCGTTGGGCAACGGTGGTTCGGCCGCGCGGGCGGCGGCCGGAAGCCACAGCTGGGCGGAGGCCACGGTGCCGAGCGCCGCGGCACCGGCGGTCAGAAAGCGGCGTCGGTCGGGGGATACTGCTCCGGTCATCGGCTGACTCCCTTACCTCGCTGGCCACTTGGACACTGGGAAGCTTCACGCTCGCGGGCGGTCCGCCCGCTGAACGCCAGGGTTCACGTACATGACAACTAAGCAGCCAAAAAGAGACCCGCCGCCAGCGCTGGAACAAGCCGTTGCCGAGGCGGGTCTGACAGGTGATCAGTCGGCGAAGCCGGTGCCGGGGCGGGCCTGCCAGGCGATCAGCCGGCGAAGCCGGCGCCCGGATGCCGCTTCCCGAAGCGAGGCCTGACAGACAATCAGTCGGCGAAGCCGGTGCCGAGCCGCGCCGCCGTGGCGGTGGTGCCGAGGAGTGTGTTGCCGAACGTCGTGGTGGCGTCGGGGCTCACGACGGTTGCCGGGGCGGACCTGAAGTACCACACGGACCCGGCGTTGCCGTTCTCCCCCGGTGCGCCCGCCGCCAGGTCGGCGAGGCCGTCGTGGTCGGCGTCCGCGAGGTGGACGGCCCTGCCGAAGGCGTCGCCCTTCTCGGGAGTGCCCGGCACGCCGGGCGTGTCCTGCGTGACCACCTGGGCGCCGGTGCCGGTGAGCCCGCGTGCGGTGCCGGGCAGCACGACGACGGCTCCCGCGTCGGCCACGGTGCCCAGGTTCTCACCGGGCAGCCCGGTCGCCACGTCCGGGTGTCCGTCGCCGTTGACGTCGGCGATCCGGACGTCGGTACCGAAGCCGTCGCCCGCCTCGGCGCTGCCGGGCACGCCGGGGCTGTCCTGGTTGAGGTGCTCGGCCTTCACACCGTCGGGCCCGTCCGGACCGCCCGGTATCCAGGTGACCCGGCCGCCCTTCGCGGCGGGGGTGTCGAGGTCGCTGTCGTACCCGTCGACGGCCCGGCCGACCACGATGTCGTCGTAGCCGTCCCGGTCGACGTCCCCGACGTCGAGGTTCTCGCCGCCCTTGAGCCGGTAGCCGTCGGCGCCCTGCACGGTGATGTACGGCGTGAGTCCCCGCTCGGTGCCCATCCAGTACACGACCCGGCGCGCGTCGAACTCGTCGCCGTCGATCTGGGCGCCGACCACGTCCGTGACACCGTCGCCGTTGACGTCGCCAATCGCCAGGTCGAGGTAGCGGCTGTCGAACTCGTCCGTCAGGAGCTGCTCGCCGTGGGCCGTGGAGCCGTCCCGGGCGAACGGGCCCTTCAGCACGCGCAGGTTGAACTGGTTCTCGACGGTCACCAGGTCCTCGGCACCGTCACCGTTGATGTCCCCTACGGTCAGGCGCCCCTGACGGCCGAGCCAGTCGTAGGCCTTCCCGGTGGCCAGGACGGCCCCGCCGGCCAGGCCCTTCGCACCGCCCCACACGACCTCGACCAGCCCGGACTCCGCACCGCCGTCGGCCGTGTCCTCGCTTCCCACGCCGACCACCAGGTCCGCGTACCCGTCGCGGTCGAGGTCGGCGGTGGTGAGCGCGCTGCCGAACGCGTCGTCCGTCTCGGGGCTGCCCGGTACGCCGGCCGTGCTCTGGCTGAACACCTGCCTTGTCGTCACGTCCAGCCCGCTCTTGGAGCCGTAGACCACGGCGACGTATCCGGCGCCCTTCTTGCCGCCGACGGTCGCGGTAGGGGCGGCCACGGCGAGATCGGCGTAGCCGTCACCGTTGAAATCGTCGCGGAGCTTCGCGGCGCCGGCCGGGGCCGCGGGGGCCGCGTCGGCGGCCTGTGCGGCCACCGGGGCGGTGACGGCCACGACGACCGTGACGGCCGCCGCCACTGCGGCTCCTCGGCCGATCCTGCGCTTGCTTCGGGACTGGGGCACGTGAACTCCGGTGATCTGCTGGGTCATTGCGGCACGGCGAGGAACAAGATCCTCATCCGTGCCGCCCCGTACGACTCACCGGTGCACCACTTGGTTGCCTTGGGATCGTTGCGCATGCGATTCCCGTCTACCGACGAGCCGAGCCGCCCGGTCCCCAAGGCCGCTGCCGAAACCGATCAGAACGGCTCGAAGTCGTCGAACTCCTGCTGCGCCTCGTCCCGTTCGGCCTGCCGGTCCTTGCGGCGCTGCGCGGCCGGCCGCTCGCCCTCGAGCCGGTGGTCCTCACCGCGTCGGCCGAGCATCTCGGCTCCGGCCGTCATGGACGGTTCCCAGTCGAAGACGACCGCGTTCTCCTCGGGGCCGATGGCGACGCCGTCGCCGCCCCGCGCGCCCGCCTTCATCAGCTCCTGCTCGACACCGAGCCGGTTGAGCCGGTCCGCCAGATAGCCGACCGCCTCGTCGTTGTTGAAGTCGGTCTGGCGCACCCAGCGTTCCGGCTTCTCACCACGCACCCGGAACAGGCCGTCGGCCTCCTGCGAAACGGTGAAGCCGGTGTCGTCCACGGCCTTGGGCCGGATCACGATCCGGGTCGCCTCTTCCTTCGGCTTCGCGGCCCGCGACTGCGCCACGAGCTCCGCGAGCGCGTACGACAGCTCCTTCAGGCCCATGTGCGCCACGGCCGACACCTCGAACACGCGGTAGCCGCGCGCCTCCAGGTCGGGCCGCACCATCTCGGCCAGATCCTTGCCGTCCGGTACGTCGATCTTGTTCAGGACGACCATCCGCGGCCGCTTGTCCAGCCCGCCGTACTGCCGCAGCTCCTCCTCGATGATGTCGAGGTCGGAGACCGGGTCACGGTCCGACTCCAGCGTCGCGGTGTCCAGGACGTGCACGAGCACACTGCACCGCTCCACGTGCCGCAGGAACTCCAGGCCCAGGCCCTTGCCCTGGCTGGCCCCGGGGATCAGCCCGGGCACGTCGGCGATCGTGTACACCGTCGAACCGGCCGTGACGACACCGAGGTTCGGAACCAGCGTGGTGAAGGGGTAGTCGGCGATCTTCGGCTTGGCGGCGCTCAGCACCGAGATCAGCGACGACTTGCCGGCACTCGGGTATCCGACGAGCGCCACGTCGGCGACGGTCTTCAGCTCCAGGACGACGTCATGGAGGTCCCCCGGCTCACCGAGCAGCGCGAACCCGGGCGCCTTGCGTCGCGCGGAGGCCAGCGCCGCGTTGCCGAGCCCGCCCCGGCCGCCCTGGGCGGCGACGTACGACGTGCCGTGCCCGACCAGGTCGGCCAGGACGTTGCCCGCCTTGTCCAGCACCACCGTGCCGTCCGGCACCGGCAGGACGAGGTCCTGCCCGTCCTTGCCGGAGCGGTTGCCGCCTTCGCCCGGCTTGCCGTTGGTGGCCTTGCGGTGCGGGGAGTGGTGGTAATCGAGCAGCGTGGTGACCGACTGGTCGACGGTGAGGATCACGTCCCCGCCGCGCCCGCCGTTGCCGCCGTCCGGCCCGCCGAGGGGCTTGAACTTCTCACGGTGGACGGAGGCACAGCCGTGGCCTCCGCTACCCGCGGCGACGTGCAGCTCGACGCGGTCCACGAAGGTGGTCATGGGATGTGCCTCCAGTTACTGCGGGAATGTCTTTGGGTAACACGCGAAAGGCGGACCCGCTTCCCGTGAGGGAAGTGAGGTCCGCCTCGCGAAAGTTTCCGATCAGGCGACCGGAACGATGTTCACGACCTTGCGGCCACGGTGGGTGCCGAACTGCACCGAACCGGCCGCGAGGGCGAACAGCGTGTCGTCGCCGCCACGGCCGACGCCGGAGCCCGGGTGGAAGTGGGTGCCGCGCTGACGAACCAGGATCTCACCCGCGTTGACGACCTGACCGCCGAAGCGCTTCACGCCGAGCCGCTGGGCATTGGAGTCGCGACCGTTCCGGGTGGACGATGCGCCCTTCTTGTGTGCCATTTCTCCTCAGTCCCTTACTTCGCAGCCGCGGGGATCTCAGTGACCTTGATCGCCGTGTACTGCTGGCGGTGGCCCTGGCGACGGCGGTAACCGGTCTTGTTCTTGTAGCGCAGAATGTCGATCTTCTGGCCCTTGTGGTGGTCCACGACCTCGGCCTGGACCTTGATGCCGGCCAGCACCCACGGGTCGCTGGTCACGGCGTCGCCGTCGACAACGAGCAGGGTCGAGAGCTCGACCGAGTCGCCAACCTTGGCAGTGGAAATCTTGTCAACCTCAACGATGTCGCCGACAGCAACCTTGTGCTGGCGACCACCGCTGCGCACGATGGCGTACACGCGGAACTCACTCTCTAGCTCGGGAAACGGCACCCCCGCAGGCCAGCCGCCCGCTCAGCGAGCGGCCTCTCCTGGCGCCCGGCGCCCGGAGGATGAGGTTTACGGGGATGTGACGTGTCAGTCGACACGCCGACGGTCAAGGTTACGGGGCCACGGGCGAAGGGGTCAAACCGAGCCCGGCCCGCCACCTGTGCGACCGGTCACGCCGGTCGCGTCCCCCGGGGCGTACGCGGGTTCGCGCACGCCCCGGGGGACGTCGAGGCCGGTCAGCCCTCGTCGGTCGAGGCCGAGACGGAGGCCCCGGAGGACGCCGACTGCTCCGCCGCCACGGTCTTCTTCGACGCGGTCTTCTTGGCGGCGGTCTTGGTGGTCTTGGCCGCCTTCTTGGCCGTCGTCTTCTTGGCGGCGGTCTTCTTCGCCGCGGTCTTCTTGGTGGTGGCGGTGGTGGCGGCCTTCTTGGCCGTGGCCTTCTTCGCCGTCTTGCGGGCCGTCTTCTTGGCGGGGGCCGACTCCTCGGCGGTCTCCGCCGTAACGGCACCGTCGGACTCGGCAGCCTGCGGGGCCTCCGCGGACACGGCCTCCCCGGACGCGGCCTCCTCGGACGTGGCCGACGGGACGACCACGACGGCCGTCTCCTCGGACGCCGTGGACACCGTGGGCTTGCGCACCGCACGGCGCCGCGGACGGGCCGGTGCGGCGCTCTCGGCGGGCGCCTCGGGCTGTCCGGCGGGCTCGGGCGCCTCGGCCTCGGCCTCGGGCACCGCCGGTGCGGTCTCGGCGACCGTCACCACGGCCGCCTCGGCCCCCGCCGGAGAACCGGCCGGAGCGGACACCTTGCGGGTGGCCCGCCGCCGGGTACGGCCCTTGGGCGCGGCGTCCTCGACCGGAGCGACCGGAGCGGCCGAAGCCTCCGGAGCGGCCTGCGCGGCCTCGACCACCGGGTCCTCCACGGCCATCGGCTCGGCCTGCGCCTCCACGGCCGTCTCCGGCTGCACCGGACGGGCGACCTCCTGCTCGGCGGTCACGTCCTGAGCCGTCGGCACCTCGGCCTCGGCCTGCTCGGCCCTGCCCCGGCCGCGCCGGGCCCTGCCCCGGCCCTGCTCGGCCTCAGGCTCCGCCGCCTCACCCCGCGGGGCGCCCGCCGGAGCCGACACCCGCCGGCTCGCCCGGCGTCGCGACCGGCCACGGCCGGCCGCGGCCTCCGCCTCGGCGGCGCTGCTGTACAGCTCCTCGTCGGGCTCGAAGACGGGCTCGGGCAGCGCGATCGGCTCGGCGACCTCGGCTCCGACCTCGGCCTCCGTCTCGGCCTCCTGCTCGGCGGTCTCGACGGCGGCCTCGTGCACGTGCGGCTGCTCACCGGCGCCGGCACGCGCGCGCTTCTTGCGCTTGCCGCCGCCTCCCGGGGCCGTCGGCTGCTCCATGTGCACGATGACACCGCGGCCGTTGCAGTGGACACAGGTCTCGGAGAAGGACTCCAGCAGGCCCTGTCCGACCCGCTTGCGGGTCATCTGCACGAGCCCCAGCGAGGTCACTTCCGCGACCTGGTGCTTCGTACGGTCCCGGCCCAGGCACTCCAGCAGGCGCCGCAGCACCAGGTCCCGGTTGGACTCCAGCACCATGTCGATGAAGTCGATGACGATGATGCCGCCGAGGTCGCGCAGCCGCAGCTGACGCACGATCTCCTCGGCCGCCTCCAGGTTGTTCCTGGTGACGGTCTCCTCGAGGTTGCCGCCCTGGCCGGTGAACTTGCCGGTGTTGACGTCGACGACGACCATCGCCTCGGTCCGGTCGATCACCAGCGAACCGCCGCTGGGCAGCCACACCTTGCGGTCCAGGGCCTTGGCGAGCTGCTCGTCGATCCGGTACGTGGCGAAGACGTCGACCTCGGAGGTCCACTTCGACAGCCGCTCGGCGAGGTCCGGCGCGACGTGCGAGACGTACCCGTGGATGGTCGACCACGCCTCGTCGCCGCTGACGACGACCTTGGAGAAGTCCTCGTTGAAGATGTCGCGCACGACCCGGACGGTCATGTCCGGCTCGCCGTACAGCAGCGTCGGCGCGTTGCCGTTCTTGGCCTTCTTCTGGATGTCCTCCCACTGCTGCTGCAGCCGCTCGACGTCCCGGCGCAGCTCGTCCTCGCTCGCGCCCTCGGCGGCGGTGCGCACGATCACGCCCGCGTCCTCGGGGACGATCTTCTTGAGGATGGTCTTCAGCCGGGACCGCTCGGTGTCGGGCAGCTTGCGGCTGATGCCGGTCATGGAGCCCTCGGGCACGTACACGAGGTAGCGGCCCGGCAGGGAGACCTGGCTGGTCAGACGGGCGCCCTTGTGGCCGATGGGGTCCTTCGTCACCTGGACGAGCACGGACTGGCCGGACTTCAGGGCGGACTCGATGCGGCGCGGTCCGTTGGCCATGCCCAGCGCCTCGAAGTTGACCTCACCGGCGTACAGCACGGCGTTGCGGCCCTTGCCGATGTCGATGAAGGCGGCCTCCATCGACGGCAGCACGTTCTGCACCTTGCCGAGGTAGACGTTGCCGACGTACGAGGTCGACTGCTCCTTGTTGACGTAGTGCTCGACGAGCACGTTGTCCTCGAGGACGCCGATCTGCGTGCGGTCGCCGTGCTGGCGGACGACCATCACGCGCTCGACGGCCTCGCGGCGGGCCAGGAACTCCGCCTCGGTGATGATCGGGACGCGACGGCGGCCCTGCTCGCGGCCTTCGCGGCGACGCTGCTTCTTGGCCTCCAGACGGGTCGAGCCCTTGATGGACTGCACCTCGTCGGACGGCTCGGCCTTGGGGCGGGGCTCGCGGACCTTGACGACCGTGCGCTCGGGGTCGTCCTCGGAGGGCTCGGACTCGGTGCCCGAGTCTCCGGCGCGGCGGCGGCGACGGCGGCGACGGCGGCTGTTGCTGGAGCCCCCACCGGACTCGTCGCGGTCGGTGGCGTCCTCGGAGTCCTCGTCGTCCTCCTCGGCGCCGTCCTCGGAGTCCTGCGCGGCGCTCTCGGAATCGGCGTCCTCGCCGCCCTCACCGTCGGAGTCGGCGGACTCACCGCGCCTGCGGCGGCGTCCGCCCCGGCGACGGCGGCGGCGCGAGCCGGTGCCCTCGGACTCGTCCTGGTCGTCGCCGTCGGCCTGGTCCTCGGCGGACTCGTCGGCCTCCTCCGCCTCGTCGACGGTGGTGTCGGCGGCGGTGGTGTCGGCGGCGGCCTCAGAGGCCTGAGCCTGGGCCTGGGCCTCCGAGTCGTCGCCGGCGCCCCGGCGCCGACGCCGGCGACGCGAACCGCCGGCCGGCTCCTCGCGCTGGGCCTCGGCCGGTGCGAACTCCTCGGGCTCCTCGGGCTCCTCGGGCTCCGCTGTCCCGGCCGCTTCGGCGGCGGCAGCGGCGGCGGCCCGCTCCGGCGTCTGGAACTGGGGCTCGGTGAAGACGGGCGCCTGGAACAGCGCGACGGCGGGCCGCTTCGGACGCGAGGGCGACTCGCTCTCGCCGTCGGCCGCATCCGCGGACACCCGGGCGGCGGCCTTCGAGGCCCGCGCGCCCTTGGCGGGCTGAGCGGGCTCGGCGAAGCCGCCGGCGGCCCGGCGCACGGCCCTGCGGCGGCGCCGCGGACCGGTCTCCTCGGCCGCCTCGGCAGCGCTTTCGGCGGAGACCTCGGCAGCGGGGGCGGGCTCGGCGGCAGCGGGCTCGGAGGCGGTGGCCTCGGACGCGCGGGCGGGCTCGGCGGCGGGGTTCTCGGTCACAGGTGCCTTCGCCTCCTCGGCGTTCCCTTCCACCGCGTCCGCGGCGGAAGGCGCCCCGGCAGGCGCGGACGCCCGCCGCGAGGCACGCCGGCGAGTCCGACGCGGAGCAGCCTCTTCAGCGGCCTCGGCACCTTCGGCGGCGCCCTCGGCCACGACCGCCGGCTCCGGGCCGTCGGCCTCCGCCGGAGCCGCGACCGTCTCGGCGGCCTCCGCCGGAACGGCGGCGGGCGAGGTCACGGTACGCGTGGCCCGGCGCCGGCTGCGCTTGGGCGCGGCGTCCTCGGACACTTCGGCCGGGGCGGTGGCCTCGGCCGGCTCGGCGACGGGAGTGCCGGCGGTCACCGAGACCACGGTCTCGGCGCCCTCCGCCGCCTCCGGAGCGCCGGCAGGTGCGGAGGCACGGCGCACGGCGCGACGCCGCTTGGGCGGGGCGGGCGCGACAGCCTCATCGCTCTCGACAGCCGCGGGAGCCTTGCCCGTCTCTGAAGCCCTGGCTGCCTCGGCAGCGGCTTCTTCGACTTCGTCGGTCTCCACGACGTCAGCCGCGAGATCCTCGGCCTCGGCGGCCGGTATGGCCGGCGTGACGGTCTCCACCGGTGCGTCGGAAGACGCACCGGTGGGCGGACCCGCCGGGCGGGACGCGGCACGCCGCCGCCGACGAGGCGGCAGGGTGTCGCTGGGAGTGTTCTGTTCGGAACCCTCTGTGGGTTCGGTCGGTTCGAGCATGCGGGCTTATCTCCCGTCAGGCTCCCGGGCGCCGCACCTGGTCCGGCGATGCCGGTGACGTCCGCGGCGCGCGCTGTGCGCGTTCGCCGCCGTCCGGGGCGCGGGCGCCGCACGGGAGCTCTCTGTGTCCTGTCTCGCCGGTTCCGTACGCCGAATGCGTACGGCCTGGCGAAAGTCTTCTGGTCGGTGCGCTGCCCGACCCAGGTGGCTCCCGAGTCCGAGGGCGGCGCTACGACATCCGTCCCTACGCGGGACCTTCCTTACGCCGACGCCGTCGCGGCGGCAGTCGGTGCGGCCGTTGGGTTGGCCTCGACTGCCTCGCGGTCGGGCGCGAGCGGGTCGGTCACCGTGCCGGTCTCTTCATCGAACAGCCCCTGCGCCAGCCTGGTCACCCCTGCGGGGACCGGCGGCGCCAGGTCGGCCACGGCGCGAAGACCGGACAGGACGTCGTCGGGTCGTACGGCAGGCGTCACGTGCCGAACAACCAGCCGCAGTATCGCACAGGGCTGGTCGGTCGGCCTATCAGCCCGCGAACTGTGCGTTTCCGTGAGGTCGTGGACCTCCAGGCCCGCCACGGCGGAACGGGCGTCGAACGTGCGGACGCCGTTCTTCGCGCGGCGCTGGACCTCGACGGTCTCGGCCGCGATGAAGGCGTCCGCCGCGCGGCGGGCCTCCTGCGGCGGCACTCCGTCCAGCCGGACCTCCCAGACGGAAGCCGTCAGCCGGTCGGCGAGCCCCGAGGTGCGGGCCTCGACCGCCTCGATGATGTCGAGACCCGAGGGCATCGACTCGTCGAGGAGAACCCTCAGCTGCTCCGGGTCGCGGGGCGCGGTGAGGGCGATCTCCAGGTATTCCGCCTCACTGCCCGTGCCGGTGGGTGCGGCATTGGCGTACGACACCTTCGGGTGCGGTGTGAAACCCGCCGAGTAGGCCATCGGCACCTCGGCACGGCGCAACGCACGCTCGAAGGCGCGTTGGAAGTCACGGTGGCTGGTGAACCGGAGGCGGCCGCGCTTGGTGTAGCGCAGTCGGATGCGCTGCACCGCGGGTGCGGGCGGCGGGCCTTCGGGCTGTCGCTTGCCCAGTGTCGTTCAGTCCTTCGTGAGAGCGGTCGTACTGCTACCTAGAGTACGTGGCTCGCGCTCCGATGGTTCCCTCCGGTCGACCGGCTGCGGCTGCCGCGGCGCGCCGAAGAGCATCCGCCGGAAGTCGGCGCGGGCCTGGCGTACGGACTCCCGGGCGCCGGCCAGCGCCTCTCGGGTGGCCCGCCGCACACTGCGGGCGGCCTCGGCTACGGGCCGCAGCACGGCGTCCCGTACGACGTGCCCGACGGGCGTCAGCACGCTGCGGTACACCCACCGCACCGGTTCGACGAAGATCCACCGCAAGAGGGTGCCGAGCAGGCGCCCGACAGCGAGCGAGATGTGCCCGGCGACACGCCAGGCGTGGCGGAGGGCGTCCCACACCTCCCGCCCGATGACGGCGAGGACGCGTCCGGCCGGCGCGAGGATCCAGCGCCAGAGGGCGAGCGCGGGCAGGACGAACAGGATGCGGGCGATCCAGTAGAGGCCCGTGCCGATACCGGTGACGATCATCCTCAGCAGCCACACGAGCCCCTTACCGCACCAGGCGACCGCGCGGCCGACGGGAGCGAGCAGCCAGGTGTACAGCCATACGGCGGGTACGACGACGAGGTACGTCGCGAGCCACGCCAGGGCCGTCCAGACACCGATGCCGAGCGCGGCGAGCCCGGCGCCGATCCCCTTCAGAACCCACATCACCGCGTGCCCGACGGGCGTGAGCAGGCAGGCGTACACCCAGCCGAGCGCGGCTCCCACACTCCTGACGATCCAACCGGCTCCGGCACCGACACCCCGGGCGGCCCACGCGATCGCATGGCCCACGGGGGTCAGCACACACCGGTAGAGCCACACCAGCGGCACGACGACGAGGACGTGGCCGAGCCATCCGAGGGCCTTGCCCACCGGGACGACGACGTAACGCCACAGTCCCACGAACGGCCAGACGAACACCGCCCGCCCGAGCCACAGCAGCGCCCGGCCGAGCGGCCGGAGCAGGGTGTCGTTCAGGAGCCGTCCGGCCACGACGAGCGCGTCCCACAGCATCCGCACGGGGACGACCAGGACGAGCACGATGATCCGCACGGGAATCCGGATCGCGACGGCGAGACACCCCTCCGGCGCCTCGGGCTCGCGCCGGACAGTCGGCTCGGCCGGCCGCTCGCGCGGATCGACCCGCGTCTCGGAACCCTCGCGGGGTCGTTTCTCCAGATCCATACCGTCGTAGACGCCTTCAGTGCCCCATCCGGATCCAGCACCGCACAGACCCGCCCCGTTCTCCCGCAGTTCCCCCACTCAGTCGCAAGATCATACGGCTCATGCGCGGGTGAATCGTGCCTGGAGCAGCCGGGGTGACTCCTGGAAGCCGCTACGGGCGTAGGCGGGGACTGCCCGCGGACTGGAGTGCACGGTCACGCGTTCCAGCCCGAGCTCGCGCGCCCCGTCCAGGACGGCCCGGATGAGCCGCGCGCCCAGCCCGCCGTGCCGGGCGGATGCCGTTGTTCTCCATCAGGCCATCGTCGAGTCGGCCGTCGAGTCGGGCGCAGGGCCGGCCGGCGTCTCCGTCTCCCAGCGCAGCAGATCCCCCGGCTGGCACTCCAGCACCTCGCACAGCGCGGCGAGGGTCGAGAAGCGGACCGCCTTGGCGCGGCCGTTCTTGAGGACCGCCAGGTTGGCGGGGGTGATGCCGACGCGTTCCGCCAGTTCGCCCACGGACATCTTGCGCTTGGCCAGCATCACGTCGATGTCGACGGCGATGGGCATCAGATGACCTCTTCCAGCTCGGCCTGCATCTGGTTCGCCTCGATGTCGCGTGCGACAGCCTGCGCGAGCAGCATCCGCAGTACGAGCACGATCAGCGCGACGCCCAGTACGGCCACGACGACCCCGCACAGCAGAAGGACCACCCCCGGAGCCACCGCCTCGCCCGGCGCGAGCACGGCCGCGAGCGCGAAGACCAGCAGGGCGGCCGCCACGAACGCGCCGATCACGATGTGCACGTAGCGGAAGGCGGCGGTGGAGAACACCGTCCCCCGACGCACCATCGTCACCAGCCGCCACACGCAGACCACGACGACCTGTGCCGTCACGACACCCAGGACCGTGATCACCAGGATCGGGGTGCGCAGATACGCGTACTCGGGCCTGAGCCCGTTCATGTCGACGGCCAGCAGCGGCACCATCACCCCCTGCACGAACAACGATCCGGCAAGCAGCACCACGAGCACCCCGCGCAATCCCGCCACGGCCAGCTTCCCCATCACCACTCCTTCGATCGAACCACGATGTAAATCTATCGAGATTCGATAGATGACACAAGATGGGTGCCCCAAGGGAAGGACGATCGCGGAAGGAGGCTGCCGTGCCGGACGACGGCTCCCCCAGCACGCATTCTGAACTGGGGGAACCTGGCCGGGCCGATCCCCCGGGGGAGCGTCACCAACCCGGCCTGCTCAGCGAGTCCCCCTCAGAACGGACCCGTCACCCCCGGGTTCTCGCGCGAGACAAGCACCCGGTGTCACCACGCAGCCCGCACCGTGCAAGGACGTCATCGAGCGCCGGCACTGCTGAGCCCCCTCCGAGTCGAAGGGGGCTCAGCAGTCACCAGAAACGCTTCAGCGAGGCTCCGAGGGCCTCAGACCCACTGCAGCTCAGAGTGGATAGCCGCAGCCCCTCCAGGGCCCGGCAGAGGCGCCAGGGCATCCATCACCCGAACGAGTGCGTCACCACCTCAGTGCGAGTGCCCGCTCGGCGTCGGCGCCGCGTCCTTGACCGTCAGAGGCAGCAGCTTCTTGCCCGTCGGGCCGATCTGGATGCTCGTGTCCATCTGCGGACACACCCCACAATCGAAGCACGGCGTCCAGCGGCAGTCGTCGACCTCGGTCTCGTCGAGGGCGTCCTGCCAGTCCTCCCAGAGCCAGTCCTTGTCCAGGCCGGAGTCGAGGTGGTCCCAGGGGAGGACCTCCTCGTAGGTGCGCTCGCGGGTGGTGTACCAGTCGACGTCGACACCGAACGGGGCGAGGGCCTTGTCGGCGCAGGCCATCCAGCGGTCGTACGAGAAGTGCTCGCGCCAGCCGTCGAAGCGGCCGCCGTCGTCGTAGACCGCGCGGATGACCGCGCCGATGCGGCGGTCGCCCCGGGAGAGGAGGCCCTCGACGATGCCGGGCTTGCCGTCGTGGTAGCGGAAGCCGATGGAGCGGCCGTACTTCTTGTCGCCGCGGATCTTGTCGCGCAGCTTCTGCAGACGTTCGTCCGTCTCCTCGGCGGAGAGCTGCGGGGCCCACTGGAAGGGCGTGTGCGGCTTGGGAACGAAGCCGCCGATCGAGACCGTGCAGCGGATGTCGTTGGAGCGGGAGACCTCGCGGCCCTTGGCGATGACCTTCGTCGCCATCTCGGCGATCTGCAGGACGTCGTCGTCGGTCTCCGTCGGCAGGCCGCACATGAAGTACAGCTTCACCTGGCGCCAGCCGTTGCCGTACGCCGTCGCGACCGTGCGGATCAGGTCGTCCTCGGAGACCATCTTGTTGATGACCTTGCGGATGCGTTCCGAGCCGCCCTCGGGGGCGAAGGTGAGGCCGGAGCGGCGGCCGTTCCTGGTCAGCTCGTTCGCCAGGTCGATGTTGAAGGCGTCCACGCGGGTGGAGGGGAGCGACAGGCCGATCTTGTCGTCCTCGTAGCGGTCGGCGAGGCCCTTGGCGATGTCGCCGATCTCCGTGTGATCGGCGGAGGAGAGGGACAGCAGGCCGACCTCCTCGAAGCCGGTGGCCTTCAGGCCCTGCTCGACCATGTCGCCGATGCCCGTGATGGAGCGCTCGCGCACCGGGCGGGTGATCATTCCGGCCTGGCAGAAGCGGCAGCCGCGGGTGCAGCCGCGGAAGATCTCCACGGACATGCGCTCGTGGACCGTCTCGGCCAGCGGAACCAGCGGCTGCTTCGGGTACGGCCACTCGTCGAGGTCCATGACGGTGTGCTTGGACACGCGCCACGGGACGCCGCTGCGCTTCGGCACGACACGGGCGATACGGCCGTCCGGCAGGTACTCGACGTCGTAGAAGCCGGGGACGTACACGCCACCCGTCTTCGCCAGACGGAAGAGGAGCTCTTCGCGGCCGCCCGGGCGGCCCTCGGCCTTCCAGGCGCGGACGATCGCGGTGATCTCCAGGACCGCCTGTTCACCGTCGCCGATCACGGCGCAGTCGATGAAGTCGGCGATCGGCTCGGGGTTGAACGCCGCGTGGCCGCCGGCCAGGACGATCGGGTCGTCCAGGCCGCGGTCCTTGGCCTCCAGGGGGATGCCGGCCAGGTCGAGGGCGGCCAGCATGTTCGTGTAGCCCAGCTCCGTGGAGAAGGACAGGCCGAACACGTCGAAGGCCTTCACGGGCCGGTGGCTGTCCACCGTGAACTGCGGGACGTGGTGCTCCCGCATGAGCTCCTCGAGGTCGGGCCACACGCTGTACGTGCGCTCGGCGAGGACGCCCTGCTGCTCGTTGAGCACCTCGTAGAGGATCATGACGCCCTGGTTGGGCAGACCGACCTCGTAGGCGTCCGGGTACATGAGCGCCCAGCGGACGTCGCAGGAGTCCCAGTCCTTGACCGTGGAGTTGAGCTCTCCGCCGACGTACTGGATCGGCTTCTGCACATGCGGGAGCAGAGCTTCGAGCTGCGGGAAGACCGACGCAGCGACTTCGGCAGGCATGTCGCGCACCTTCGTGAGCTGGACTGAACTGACAGGGGTGACCATCCAGACTAACGCGATCGCGGGGCGCCTCCGTACGCCGGAAGGTCAGAGGTCCGTCGCACCGTCCTTGATCTCTTCCCAGAACCCGGGCAGTTCGGCTTCCGCGCGCACCGCCCGCTGCTCCTCGCGCTCGTGGAGCAGGCCGTAGGTGAAGGCGCTCTCCCCCGCCGCGTGGGCGACCGCCGACAGCTCTCGCAGGGCTTGCCGGGCCATCACGCTGTCCTGGTGTTCGCCGAGCAGGTTCTGCAGCGCCTTCATGGACTTGACCATGGTCTTGGCCGGCTTGCCGAGGACGGGCTCGGCCGCCTCCGCGGCGTAGCGGGTGCGCTTGGTCTTCTTGCGGGCCTCGTGCAGTGCGGCGTCCCGGTCGGTGCCGGGTTTCAGGTCCGCCGCCCGCCCAATCAGCCCGGACACCTTGCGGAAGTCCTTCCGTACGGCCCGGGTGATCGGCTTGCGGGGCGCCTTGCCGGCCGCCTTCAGCAGTGGCGGGTCGGCGAGCAGCGCGTCGAGGGTGTCGAGGAGGGTGAGGTAGCGGCGGGAGTCCAGGACGCCGAGGAGGCGGCCGCGGGCCCCGCGGTGCTCGGCGCTGGACCAGGAGTGCAGGCGTTCCGCGACCGGGCCGCGGACCAGGTTGTCGGGCACCTCGTCGAGGGCGGCCTTCAGCCGGTCGGTCAGCACCTCGCGGTCCCGGTCCAGGCCCAGCTCGCCGGCGAGCCACTTCAGCTCGTCGCCGACGGGGTCGGTGGCGGTCCGGTCGAGGATCTCGCCGAACGACTTGAAGGTGCTGCGCAGCCGGCGGATCGCGACGCGCATGCTGTGCACGGCGTCCTCGGCGTCACGGCGGACGGCGGGGTCGAGCTCGACGATGGCGTCCCGCTGAGTGCGCGCGTAGGCGAGCACATGGTCTGCGGCGGTCACCGGTTCCCGGGCGGGGGCGGTCCTGCGCCGCTTGCCCGGTGCCGTCTCCTCCAGGGCGCGGGCCAGCTTCGACGACGACGCCGAAGGTCGTACGCCCGCCTTGCGCAGCCGCTTCTCCGCCTTGTCGAGCAGGGCCGGGTCTCCCCCGTCGGCGAGCTCCACCTCGATCTCGGTCCACTGCGCTGTGCCGCCGCGTCCCGTGAGCCGCTCGGCACGGACGGTGTCCAGGCTCACCTCGGCGAGCAGCAGGCCGTCCGCGTCGAGCAGGTGGCGTACGTCGCGGTCGGAGCGCAGCCGGACGACCGGCAGCAGTTCGCTGTCGCGGACCCGGGAGCGGACCAGCGCGGCGAGGTCGTCGGGGAGGGTGTCGGAGAGCGGGGCGTGGATCTCGTCGCGGACGTGCGGGGCGATCGGGAACTTCAGGTGCCAGCCGGCGTCGGAACCGCCGGTGCGGC
Organism: Streptomyces sp. NPDC012474; assembly: GCF_042955185.1. Taxonomy (NCBI): domain Bacteria; kingdom Bacillati; phylum Actinomycetota; class Actinomycetes; order Kitasatosporales; family Streptomycetaceae; genus Streptomyces; species Streptomyces sp. NPDC012474. The sequence continues at coordinate 484,965 of NZ_JBIBEP010000001.1, read as the reverse complement.
GGCGCAGGGTGACGGACGACGCGGCGAGGCGTTCGTCGCCGGTGTCGTAGTAGGTGGCGTCGAGGTGGGCCACACCCTTGTCGACGACGGCCGCGACCCCGCCGACTCCGGTCAGGTCGGGCAGTCCGCTGTCCGCCGACTCGTACTTCCGCTCGATCTCGCGCTTGCTGTCCGCCATGTACCGAATCTAGTCGGCCGGGGCGCGGGGCGGCAGAGGGCCACCCCACGCGGGGTCAGGCCGACATCGGTCGTTGCACCCGGATGGACTGGAGCAAGCCCACCGCTATCCACACGGCGAACATCGACGATCCGCCGTATGACACGAACGGCAGGGGCAGGCCGGTGACCGGCATGATGCCGAGCGTCATGCCGACGTTCTCGAACGTCTGGAAGGCGAACCAGGCGACGATGCCCGCGGCCACGATCGTGCCGTACAGGTCCGTGGTCTCCCGGGCGATGCGGCAGGCCCGCCACAGGACGATGCCGAGGAGCACGATGATCAGGCCTCCGCCGAGGAAGCCCAGTTCTTCGCCTGCGACGGTGAAGACGAAGTCCGTCTGCTGTTCGGGGACGAACTGGCCGGTGGTCTGCGAGCCGTGGAAGAGGCCGGAGCCGGTCAGGCCTCCCGAACCGATGGCGATGCGGGCCTGGTTGGTGTTGTAGCCGACGCCGGCCGGGTCGAGCTCGGGGTTGGCGAAGGCGGCGAAGCGGGCGATCTGGTAGTCGTCGAGCACGCCGATCTGCCAGACGGTGACCGCGCCGAGGGTGCCCGCGCCGAGCAGGCCGAACACCCAGCGGTTGGACGCCCCGGAGGCCAGCAGCACGCCGAGCACGATGATGACCATCACCATGACCGACCCGAGGTCGGGCATCAGCATGACGATCAGCATGGGCACGGCGGCCAGACCGAGCGCCTGCACGACGGTGCGGTGGTCGGGGTACTGCTTGTCGCCCGCGTCGACCCGGGCCGCCAGCAGCATCGCCATGCCCAGGATGATCGTGACCTTGACGAACTCCGAAGGCTGGAGCGAGAAGCCGCCGGGCAGCTTGATCCAGGAGTGGGCGCCGTTGATGGTGGAGCCGAGCGGGGTCAGCACCAGCAGGATCAGCAGCACCGAGAAGCCGTAGAGGACGGGCACGGCTGTGCGCAGGGCGCGGTGGCCGAGCCAGATCGTGGCGGCCATCAGGGTGAGGCCGATGCCGGTGTTCAGCAGGTGCCGGACGAGGAAGTAGTACGGGTCGCCCTGGTTGAGCTCCGTGCGGTTGCGGGTGGCCGAGTAGACGAGGAGTGTGCCGAGCAGCGACAGGGCCGTCGCCGACAGCAGGATCGGCCAGTCGAGCCGACGCGCCACCGAGTCGCGGGCCAGCAGCCGCGTCCAGCCGGAGCGCTCGGGCCCGTAGCCGGAGACCTGGAAGCTGTTCACACCGCCGGTCATGCTGGCAACCTCCGGCTTCCCCGGCGGCGGCGCCTTCGGGTGTCACGGTTCTCCGGCGTCGGCGGGGCGGCCGTCGCCGGCTGGAGGGGGTCCGGGGCGTTCGGGTCCTTCTTGTCGGGCTTCTGGTCCTTGGCCGGGTCCTTGGAGACCTTCGGGGAGCTGATGGTGCCGTCCGTCTTGACCTTCGGCAGGGCCTTCTGCGGGGTCGACAGCAGGGCCTTCGCGGGGTCGATGGCGCCGTCCTCGGAGACGCCGTACAGCGCGTTGTAGATGTTGCGGACTGCGGGGCCCGAGGCGCCGGAGCCCGTACCGCCCTGGGAGATCGTCATGACGATCGAGTAGTCCTTGGTGTACGTGGCGAACCAGGAGGTCGTCTGCTTGCCGTAGACCTCCGCCGTACCGGTCTTGGCGTGCATCGGGATCTTGTCCTGCGGCCAGCCGCCGAACCTCCAGGCGGCCGTACCGCGGGTGGCGACTCCCGCGAGGGCTTCGTCTATCTCGTCGCGGGTCTTCTGGGTCATGGGCAGCTTGCCGTGCGACTCGGGCTTGATCGGCGTGACGGTCTTGCCGTCGGCGCTGATGACGGCCTTGCCGACGGAGGGGTGGTAGAGGGTGCCGCCGTTGGAGATGGCCGAGTAGATGGTGGCCATCTGGATGGGTGTGACGAGCGTGTCGCCCTGGCCGATGGAGTAGTTGACGGAGTCACCGGCGCGCAGGCGGTTGCCTTCGAGGCAGTTCTCGTAGGCGATCTTCTCGGCGTAGCTGCCGTTGCGTTTGCCGGTGCGGCACCAGGCGTCCTTGTTGGCCTTCCAGTAGTCGAGCTTCCACTGGCGGTCGGGGACGCGGCCGGTGACCTCGTTGGGCAGGTCGATGCCGGTTTCCTTGCCGAGGCCGAACTGGTGGGCGGTCTTGTAGAACCAGTCGTTGGCGTTCTTCTTCGGCTTGGTGCCGCCGTCGCGCTTCCACTCCTCGTGGGAGAGCCGGTAGAAGACGGTGTCGCAGGAGACCTCCAGGGCGCGGCCGAGGCTGATGGGGCCGTGGCTCTGGGATTCGAAGTTCTTGAAGACCTGGCCGCCGATCGAGTACGAGCTGGAGCACTGGTACGGGCCGTTGAAGGAGTAGCCCGCGTTGACCGCGGCGGCCGTCGGGATGACCTTGAAGATGGAGCCGGGGGCCGACTGGCCCTGGATGGCGCGGTTGAGCAGCGGGTAGTTGGAGCTCTTGCCGGTGAGGCGGGTGTAGTCCTTGGCGGAGATGCCGCCGACCCAGGCGTTCGGGTCGTACGTGGGGTTCGAGGCCATGGCGACGACGCGGCCGGTCTTGGCCTCCATCACCACGACGGCACCGGAGTCGGCCTTGTAGTTGGTGCCGGTGTTCCGGTCGTGCTGTTTGCGGGCTTCCTTCATCGCCTCGTTCAGCTGGTACTCGGCGATCCGCTGGACCCTGGAGTCGATGCTGGTGACGAGGTTGTCGCCGGGGTGGGCCGGGTCGGCCTCGGCCTGGCCGATGACCCGGCCGAGGTTGTCGACCTCGTAGCGGGTGACGCCGGCCTTGCCGCGCAGCGCCTTGTCGTACTGGCGTTCCAGGCCCGAGCGGCCGACCTGGTCGGAGCGCAGGTAGGGCGAGTTGGTGTTCTGCGCCTTCTTGATCTCCTCGTCGGTGACCGGCGAGAGGTAGCCGAGGACCTGGGCGGTGTTGGCCTTGCCGGGGCTCGGGTAGCGGCGCACGGCCTCGGGCTCGGCGGTGATGCCGGGGAAGTCCTCGGCGCGCTCGCGGATCTGGAGGGCCTGCTTGGCGGTGGCTTCGTCGGTGATGGGGATGGGCTGGTAGGGCGAGCCGTTCCAGCAGGGCTGCGGTGTCTTGGCGTCACACAGCCGGACCTTCTCCTGGACCTCCTCGGGCGTCATGCCGAGGACCTTGGCGAGCTTGGCGAGGACGTCCTTGCCGTCGTTCTTCATCTTCAGCAGGTCGGTGCGCGAGGCGGAGACCACCAGCCGCGTCTCGTTGTCCGCGAGGGCCACGCCACGGGCGTCCAGGATCGAGCCGCGGACGGCCGGCTGGACGACCTGCTGGACGTGGTTGCCCGAGGCCTCCTTGGCGTATGCGGCGCCCTCGCGGATCTGGAGGTACCAGAGGCGTCCGCCGAGGGTGAGCAGGAGGGAGAGGACGAGGACCTGGATGACGACGAGCCGGATCTGGACTCGTGAGTTCCGGCCGGTCTCGGGAATGTTGGTCACTGCGGCTGCCTCCCCCTCTCGGTGCGCGTACGGGTGTGCGGGGCCGGCGGTCTGCCGGGGCACGGCTGTGCGGTGTCGAGTGATGAACGCCCGGCCCACGAGCAGGCGTTCCTACTGGACCGACCCGTTCGGGTGAACTTCCCTGCGTTCACAGCCGCTTGACCCCCTTGATGCGTCCGGCGCGCGCCATCCGCGCCCGGGCGGCCTTCACGCGCAGCCCGTTGCGCTGGCTGCCGATCTTCAGTCCGGTGCCGCCGGAGAGCCAGCCGGAGGAGATGTCCGTGGCCTTGGCCGCGGCCGAGGTCGACTCGGCGAGCGGATCGTTCTCGGCGCGCCGCGCCAGGGCCATGATCCCCGGCACGACGAAGGGGGCGAGCAGCAGGTCGTACAGGGCGGCCGTGAACAGCAGGCTGCCGAGGCCCACATGGCGGGCGGCGGTGTCCCCGACGAGGGCGCCGACCCCCGCGTACAGCAGGGTGGAGCCGACCGCGGCGGCGACCACCACGGCCATGGGGCCGGTCGCGGACTTCAGCTGGCCCGTCTCGGGTTTGGCCAGGCCCGCGAGGTAGCCGATGACGCACAGCACGAGGGCGTAGCGCCCGGCGGCGTGGTCGGCGGGCGGGGCCAGGTCGGCGAGCAGGCCCGCGCCGAAACCGACGAGGGCGCCGCCCACGTGCCCGTACACCAGCGCGAGGCCGAGCACGGTGAGCAGCAGCAGATCGGGCACGGCGCCCGGCAGATGGAGGCGGGCGAGGACGCTGACCTGGATCACCAGGGCGACGACGACCAGGGCGGAGGAGAGCAGGATCCGGTTGACGCGCATGGGGTGACAGCTCCTACTGCTCTTGCTGGTTCTGGCCGTCCACGGGCGCCTCGGGGGACGGCGTCACGGTCACCGTCACCGTCGGCCTCGGGGTGGGCTTGGGCTTGGGCGGGAGCACCGTGTCACGCGGGTCCTTCTTCGGGGCCTCGACGACGACACCGACGATGTCGAGCTTGGTGAAGGCGGCGTACGGCGTGACGTAGAGGGTGCGGGTCAGGCCGCCGCCCGAGGGGTCCACGCGGGAGACCACGCCGACGGGCACGCCGGGCACGAACGGCCGGTCGGCCTGGGAGCCGAAGGTGACCAGGCGGTCGCCCTTCTTCACCTCCGCCTTGCCGTTGAGGAGTTCGACGCGCAGTGGGCGGTCGCCCTGCCCGGACGCGAAGCCGAGTTCGTCGCCGGACTCCATCCGGGTGCCGACCGTGAAGTCGGGGTCGCTGGCCAGCAGGACCGTGGCGGTGTTGGGTCCGACGGTGGTGACACGGCCGACGAGCCCGTCCCCGTTCAGGACGGTCATGTCGCGCTTGATGCCGTCGTTGGCGCCGACGTCGATGGTGATGGTCCAGGAGAAGCCCTGCGCGGCTCCGATGGCGATGACCTCGGCACCCTTGATGCCGTACTGGCCCTGGCCTGCGATCTTCAGCATCTTGTCGAGCTGCTTGAGGCGGCTGCGGCTGCGGTCGTCGCTGCCGAGGCGGGCCTTCAGGGCCGCGTTCTCCTCTTCCAGCGCGGCGAGCCGGTCGTGCCGTTCGCCGGAGTCGCGGATGGCGGAGACCGCGTTGCCGACCGGGTCGACCGCGGCCGAGACGCCGCTCTCGATCGGGCCGAAGACCGTCGCCGCGCCCTGCCGGGCACCGTCGACGGGCGAGTCCTCCCCACCGCGGATGTCCACCGTGATCAACGCGAACGCGATGGCGATCAGCAGCACCAGGAGCAGCCGGCTCTCTCGTGTGTCCCTCACGTGCGGCGGCCGTGCCCTTCCTCATAGGAATTCGGGAAGCCCCAGGGAAACCCGAGGGGCTGCTTTGTGGGAGCTTATGTCTCTATATCAACGATCCGCCGTACGAGAGGAGATCGTCCCGTACGGCGGAATCGAAGAGTTATGTCATCTGCGCGGCTGGGCGTCCAGCACCTGCTGCAGCGCTTCGAACTCCTCGACGCACTTTCCGGATCCGAGCGCCACGCTGTCCAACGGGTCCTCGGCGATGTGGATCGGCATGCCGGTCTCCCGGCGCAGCCGCTCGTCGAGACCCCGCAGCAGCGCCCCGCCGCCGGTCAGAACGATTCCTCGGTCCATGATGTCGCCGGACAGCTCCGGCGGACATTTGTCGAGGGTCGTCTTGACCGCGTCGACGATCGCGTTGACCGGCTCCTCGATCGCCTTGCGGACTTCGGCGGCGGAGATGACGACGGTCTTCGGCAGCCCGGAGACGAGATCCCGGCCGCGGATTTCGGTGTGCTCGTCGGAGTCGAGGTCGTACGCCGAACCGATCGTGATCTTGATCTGCTCGGCCGTGCGCTCACCCAGCAGAAGGGAGTACTCCTTCTTGATGTGCTGGATGATCGCGTTGTCCAGTTCGTCGCCCGCGACACGGATGGACTGGGCGGTGACGATGCCGCCGAGGGAGATGACCGCGACCTCCGTGGTGCCGCCGCCGATGTCGACCACCATGTTGCCCGTGGCCTCGTGGACCGGCAGGCCGGAGCCGATGGCCGCGGCCATGGGCTCCTCGATGATGTGCACCTGACGAGCGCCGGCCTGGGACGACGCCTCGATGACGGCGCGGCGCTCGACGCCCGTGATGCCCGAGGGCACACAGACGACGACCCGCGGACGAGCCAGATACCGCCGCTTGTGGATCTTCAGAATGAAGTAACGGAGCATCCGCTCGGTGATCTCGAAGTCGGCGATCACGCCGTCCTTCAGTGGACGCACGGCAACGATGTTGCCGGGCGTGCGCCCGATCATCTTCTTCGCTTCGGCGCCGACCGCGAGGATGCCACCGGTGTTGGTGTTGATCGCGACGACGGACGGCTCATTGAGTACGATCCCGCGACCCCTGACGTACACCAGCGTGTTGGCGGTCCCGAGGTCGACAGCCATGTCACGGCCGATGAACGACATTGAGTTCCCCATCAGGATTCGTCTGGCCTTCCCACTAGCTTTGAGGGCTTTTCAGGTAGGCAAAGGTGGGTGCTGTGACGTGAAGGCTTCCATCGTAGACGCGCCTTCGCGAACACTGCGGGAGGGTCTCCGCCATTGTCAGCAGATGCCGTCCGCATTCGCTTCTGGAGACGGGCGTTCGGGGACCATCGTTCCCTCGATCGCCACGCATATGCCGCAAAGCCCAGGGGGCCTCGGCCCCCTGGCCTTCCGAATGTGCTGGTGAGGTGCGGGCGCTACGCCCGGCCGGGGAAGAAAATCTTCACCTCGCGCTCGGCGGACTCCTCGGAGTCGGAGGCGTGGATCAGGTTCTCCCGGACGATCACACCGAAGTCGCCGCGGATGGAGCCGGGGGCGGCGGCGATCGGGTCGGTCGGGCCGGCGAGCGCGCGCACCCCTTCGATGACCCGCTCACCCTCGACGATCAGCGCCACGACCGGGCCGGAGGCCATGAACTCCACCAGCGGCTCGTAGAAGGGCTTCCCCTTGTGCTCGCCGTAGTGCTGCTCCAGCGTGTCCTGGTCCAGCGTGCGCAGCTCCAGCGCGGTGATCGTCCAGCCCGCCTTGCGCTCGATGCGGCTGATGATCTCGCCGGTCAGACCGCGACGGACGGCGTCGGGCTTGAGGAGGACGAGGGTGCGCTGGCTCACGACGGGCTCCTTGTACGTAAAGGTTGAGCGGTGGGACGAGGTTACCCGGCGTGTCGGGGCGCCTGTTACGCAGCGTCAGGTGTGGAGGAACTCGCCTGGGCCGCGAATCTCGCCTTCGCCTCGTCCACCTTCCGGCCGTAGTGCACCGACGCCCACCACAGGGCCGCGAAGATCGCGCCCAGGAAGAACATGGTCGGGACGACGATCCCCGACGCGATGAGCGCGAGCTGCAGCGCCCAGCCGAGAGCGACCCCGCCCGGGCGCGTCACCAGGCCGCACAGCACCAGGCACAGGAACATCGCGATGCCGCTGACCGTCCACACGGTCGTCATGGACAGGTCGGGATCCTTCATGGCGACCAGACCGGCGAACCCGATGACGAAGAACTCGCCGATGAGGGTCGAGGAACAGAGCGTGCGCACGGGACTCAGCCCCTCCCCAGAAGCAGTCGGGCCTCGCCGACGGTGATGACGGAACCGGTGACGAGCACACCGCCGCCGGCGAACTCGCCTTCTTCCTCGGCCAGGGTGATGGCGGCTTCCAGCGCGTCGGGCAGCCGCGGCTCGACCTGCACGCGCTCCTCGCCGAACACCTCCACGGCGATCCCGGCGAGCTCGTCGGAGTCCATGGCGCGATGGCTGGAGTTCTGTGTGATGACGACCTCGGCGAACACCGGCTCGAACGCCTCCAGCAGCCCCCGGACGTTCTTCTCGCCGCTCGCGCCGACCACGCCGATGAGGCGGCTGAACTGGAACGCCTCCCCGATCGCCTCGGCCGCCGCCCGGGCACCCGCCGGGTTGTGCGCGGCGTCCAGCACGACCGTCGGAGACCGGCGCACGACCTCCAGCCGGCCCGGCGACGCCACGGCGGCGAAGGCCTTGCGGACCGTGTCCGGATCCAGCGCGTCGGCCCGCTGCGCGCCGACGCCGAAGAACGCCTCGACGGCGGCCAGGGCGACGGCCGCGTTGTGCGCCTGGTGCGCGCCGTGCAGCGGCAGGTACACCTCGGGGTACTCGCCACCGAGCCCGCGCAGCGTCACCAACTGCCCGCCGACGGCCACCTGCCGCTCGACGACACCGAACTCCAGCCCCTCCCGGGCCACGGTGGCGTCCACCTCGACGGCCTTCTTCAGCAGCACCTGCGCCGCGTCGACCGGCTGCTGCGCCATGATGACCGTCGCACCCTGCTTGATGACGCCGGCCTTCTCCGTGGCGATCTCGGCGTGCGTGGTGCCGAGCCGGTCGGTGTGGTCGAGGTCTATCGGCGTGACGACGGCGACGTCCCCGTCGATCACGTTCGTGGCGTCCCAGGAGCCGCCCATGCCGACCTCCACGACGCCTACGTCGACGGGCGCGTCGGCGAACGCCGCGTACGCCATGCCGGTGAGCACCTCGAAGAACGACAGCCGGTACTCCTGCGCGGCGTCGACCATCTCCACGTACGGCTTGATGTCCTGGTACGTCTCGATGAACCGCTCGGGCGAGATGGGGGCGCCGTCGAGGCTGATGCGCTCGGTGATCGACTGCACGTGCGGCGAGGTGTAGCGGCCGGTGCGCAGTTCGAAGGCGCCGAGCAGGGCCTCGATCATGCGGGCCGTGGAGGTCTTGCCGTTCGTGCCCGTGATGTGGATCGACGGGTACGCCCGCTGCGGTTCCCCCAGCACGTCCATCAGCGCGGCGATCCGGCTGACGGAGGGTTCCAGCTTGGTCTCGCCCCACCGGGTGGCGAGCTCGGTCTCGACCTCGCGCAGGGCCTTGTCGACCTCGGGGTCGGCGGGGCGCGTGGGGATGTCGGCGTCGGGGGGTCCGCCCTGGGTGCGCAGGGTTCGGCTGCCGGCCTCGATGACCGCGAGGTCGGGGTCGCGGGTGGTCTCCTCCGCGATGATCTCGTCGAAGGCGTTGAGGGGGTCGGGCTGGTCGTCGGCGTTGTGGTCTGGAGGGAGCTCGCTCACGGGGCCCAGTCTACGGAGACCGACTGACATTGCTTGCGGTGGCTTGTGTCCCCGGGCGGTTGCGGGTCCGTGGGGGTCGCTCGCGCCGTACCCCGCACCCCTGAACAGCAGGTCCGTGCCCCTGAGGCATGCGTGAGGCCCCCGGACCCGACAGCTGCGGGGGCCTCACACTCGTACTGGCCCTTACCCCTGCGGCAGCCTCTCCAGCTGCGCCTGAATGCGGACGATGTCCTCCTCCGCCTTGGCCAGGCGGGTACGGATCTTGTCCACGACGTGGTCGGGGGCCTTCGCCAGGAACGCCTCGTTGCCGAGCTTGGCGTTCGCCTGCGCCTTCTCCTTCTCGGCCGCGGCGAGGTCCTTGGCAAGACGCTTGCGCTCCGCCGCCACGTCGATCGTGCCGGACAGGTCGAGGGCGACCTCCGCGCCGGCGACCGGGAGGGTCGCCGTGGCCGTGAAGGCGTCGCCCTCCGGCTGGAGACGGAGCAGCTGGCGGATGGCCGGCTCGTGGGGCGCCAGGGCGGTGCCGGTCAGCTCCAAGCGGGCCGGGACCTTCTGGCCGTCCTTCAGGCCCTGGTCCTTGCGGAACCGGCGCACCTCCGTGATGACCCGCTGGACCAGCTCGATCTCCTGCTCGGCGGCCTTGTCACGGAACCCGGAGTCCTTGGGCCAGTCGCCGATGACCAGGGACTCGCCGCCGGTCAGGGTGGTCCACAGGGCGTCCGTGACGAACGGGATGACCGGGTGGAGCAGACGCAGCATCACGTCCAGGACCTCGCCGAGGACCCGCCCGGAGACCCTGGCCGGCTCGCCGCCGGCGAAGAACGTGGTCTTGGACAGCTCGACGTACCAGTCGAAGACCTCGTCCCACGCGAAGTGGTAGAGCGCGTCGGCGAGTTTCGCGAACTGGTAGTCGTCGTAGTACGCGTCGACCTGGGCGACCGTGGTGTTCAGGCGCGAGAGGATCCAGCGGTCCGCCGCGGACATCTCGGAGGCGTCCGGCAGCGGGCCCTCGATCGTGGCGCCGTTCATGAGGGCGAAGCGGGTGGCGTTCCAGATCTTGTTGGTGAAGTTCCGGGAGGCCTTGACCCAGTCCTCGCCGATCGGCACGTCCGCGCCCGGGTTGGCGCCGTTGGCGAGGGTGAAGCGGACGGCGTCGGAGCCGTAGGCGTCCATCCAGACCAGCGGGTCCACGGCGTTCGGGTTCGACTTCGACATCTTCTTGCCGAACTCGTCGCGGACCAGGCCGGTCAGCGCGATGGTGTGGAAGGGGGCCTCGCCGTCCATGGCGTAGAGGCCGAACATCATCATCCGGGCGACCCAGAAGAAGATGATGTCGTGGCCGGTGAGCAGGACGTCGGTCGGGTAGAACTTCTTGAGGTCCGGGGTCTTCTCCGGCCAGCCGAGCGTGGAGAACGGCCACAGGCCGGAGGAGAACCAGGTGTCCAGGACGTCGGAGTCCTGGGTCCAGCCCTCGCCGGTGGGCGGCTCGTCGTCCGGGCCGACGCAGACGACCTCGCCGTCCGGGCCGTACCAGATGGGGATGCGGTGGCCCCACCACAGCTGGCGCGAGATGCACCAGTCGTGCATGTTGTCGACCCAGTCGAAGTAGCGCTTCGACATGTCCTCCGGGTGGATCTTGACGCGGCCGTCGCGGACCGCGTCACCGGCCGCCTTGGCGAGCGGGCCGACCTTCACCCACCACTGCATGGAAAGGCGCGGCTCGACCGTGGTCTTGCAGCGCGAGCAGTGGCCGACGGAGTGCATGTACGGGCGCTTCTCGGCGACGATGCGGCCCTGCTCCTTGAGGGCGCCGACAACAGCCGAGCGGGCCTCGAAGCGGTCCAGGCCGATGAAGGGACCATGAACCGTGATCACGCCGTGCTCGTCCATGATCGTCAGGGACGGCAGGTCGTGGCGGCGGCCGATCTCGAAGTCGTTCGGGTCGTGCGCCGGGGTCACCTTGACCGCACCGGTGCCGAACTCGGGGTCGACGTGGGCGTCGGCGACGACCGGGATGGTGCGGTCGGTCAGCGGGAGCTTGATCTGCTTGCCGATGAGGTGCCGGTAGCGCTCGTCGTCGGGGTGGACGGCGACGGCCGTGTCACCGAGCATCGTCTCGGCGCGCGTGGTCGCGACGACGAGGCTTTCCTCGCCCTCGCCGTAGCGGATGGAGACCAACTCGCCCGCGTCCTCCTGGTATTCCACCTCGATGTCCGAGATGGCCGTCAGACAGCGCGGGCACCAGTTGATGATGCGCTCGGCGCGGTAGATCAGCTCGTCGTCGTAGAGCCGCTTGAAGATGGTGAGGACGGCCTTGGAGAGGCCTTCGTCCATCGTGAAGCGCTCGCGGCTCCAGTCGACGCCGTCACCGAGGCGACGCATCTGGCCGAGGATCCGGCCGCCGTACTCCTCCTTCCACTGCCAGACGCGCTCGACGAACTCCTCGCGCCCCAGGTCGTGCCGGGACTTGCCCTCCTCGGCGAGCTGCTGCTCGACCTTGTTCTGCGTCGCGATACCGGCGTGATCCATACCGGGCAGCCACAGCGCCTCGTACCCCTGCATGCGCTTGCGGCGCGTGAGGGCGTCCATGAGGGTGTGCTGGAAGGCGTGCCCCAGGTGGAGCGAGCCCGTGACGTTCGGCGGCGGGATGACGATGGTGTACGGCGGCTTCTCGCTCTTCTCGTCCGCCTCGAAGTAACCCCGCTCTACCCAGCGCTCGTACAGCGGCCCCTCCACGTCGGCCGGCGCGTACTGGGTCGGCAGGTCGGTGCTGGGCGCTGGTGGCTGCTGCTGAGCGTTCTCGGTCACGGGGGTCAGTTTAGAGGTGTCACGGCCCCGTCCCGAAACGCGTTTGCCGTGTAACGGTGGGAGCCCCGGTGCCATGCACACGGCGGGTCTGCGCCAGGATGTCCGAAACACATAAGCATCTGGAGGGGAACCCAGAACATGAGCTACAACCAGCCGGGCCCGTACGGCGGGCAACCCCAGCAGCCCGGTCCGTACGGCCAGCCCGGTCCGTACGGCCAGCCGCCGCAGGCGCCCCAGCCCGGCTACGGCTACCCCCAGCAGGCCCCTCCGCCCCAGCCCGGCTACGGCTACCCGCAGCAGCCCCCGCAGGGCGTCCCGCCCCAGCAGGCGCCCTATGGCCAGCAGCCCCCGTACGGCCAGGCCCCCTACGGCGTCCCCCAGCCACCTGCCCCGGGCGGCGGCAAGAAGAAGACGGGCATCATCCTGGGCGCGGTGGCCGTCGTGGCCGCGATCGCTGTGGGCGCGTACTTCGTGATCGGCGGGGGCGGCGGCGGCCTGGAGGACGACGGGCCCCACAAGCTGTCGACGCCGGCGACCGTGCTCACCGAGTACAAGCGCACCACGAAGGACGGGCAGACCACCGGCTCCGAGGAGAAGTCGGAGTTCGAGAAGAGCGGCGTCAAGAACGCCAAGACCGCGGCGGGACTCTACTCCACGGTGGATCAGAGCGACTACGACCCCGACGATCCCTCCTCCGCGGCGAAGATGGCATCGGCCAAGACCCTGTCGGTCGCCGGCGCCTACGGTGAGATCTCCGACCCCGAGGCGACCCTGGACCTGTTCTTCGCCAGCTTCAAGAAGTCGTTCGAGAAGGAAGCCACCACCGGAGCCGGCAGGCCCGAGCTGGTCGGCGAGCCCGAGGAGACGGACCTCGACGGCGCCGTCATGAAGTGCCAGTCGCTCAAGGGGCAGGACCGGAAGACCCAGAAGACGAAGACCAACTGGTTCTGCGCGTGGGCCGACTACAGCACGATCGCCATCGTGTCGCCGGGGGAGGTGGCACAGGGCATTACCAAGGACGTGGCCATCGACCTCACCACCAAGCTCCGCGAGGAGGTCCGCGTCCCCGCCTGACGCCGGCAACGACGAAGGCGCCCGGCAACTGTGCTGGGCGCCTTCGCGTGCAGTGGGTGACTAGGCCGTCTTCTGCTCGCCCGGCCCGCGGCCGTTGCGCGCGTCCCGCGGGATCAGCGTCGGGTTGACGTTCGACTGGACGACGTCCGCCGTGATGACGACCCGGGCCACGTCCTTGCGGGACGGGACCTCGTACATCACGCCCTGGAGGACTTCCTCCATGATGGCGCGCAGGCCGCGCGCGCCGGTCTGGCGGAGGATGGCCTGGTCGGCGATGGCTTCGAGGGCCTCGCGCTCGAAGTCCAGCTCCACGCCGTCGAGTTCGAAGAGGCGCTCGTACTGCTTGACGAGCGCGTTGCGCGGCTCGACCAGGATCTGGAGCAGCGCCTCGCGGTCGAGGTTGTGGACCGAGGTGATGACCGGGAGACGGCCGATGAACTCGGGGATCATGCCGAACTTGACCAGGTCCTCCGGCATGACCTCCTGGAACTGGTCCTTGGACTCCATCTCGCGCTTGGAGCGGATCTGCGCGCCGAAGCCGATGCCCTTGGCGCCGGCCCGGGACTCGATGATCTTCTCGAGACCGGAGAAGGCACCGCCCACGATGAACAGCACGTTCGTCGTGTCGATCTGGATGAACTCCTGGTGGGGGTGCTTACGGCCGCCCTGCGGCGGGACCGAGGCCGTGGTGCCCTCCAGGATCTTCAGCAGGGCCTGCTGGACGCCCTCACCCGACACGTCGCGCGTGATCGAGGGGTTTTCACTCTTCCTCGCGACCTTGTCGATCTCGTCGATGTAGATGATCCCGGTCTCGGCCTTCTTGACGTCGTAGTCGGCCGCCTGGATCAGCTTGAGCAGGATGTTCTCGACGTCCTCGCCGACGTATCCCGCCTCCGTGAGGGCCGTGGCGTCGGCGATCGCGAAGGGGACGTTCAGCATGCGCGCGAGTGTCTGCGCGAGGAGGGTCTTGCCGGAGCCCGTGGGGCCGAGGAGCAGGATGTTGGACTTCGCCAACTCGATGGCGTCGTCACGGCCGTTCGCCCCGCCGTTCTCGCCGGCCTGGACGCGCTTGTAGTGGTTGTACACCGCTACGGACAGGGCCTTCTTGGCGGCCTCCTGGCCGACCACGTAGCCCTCGAGGAACTCGTAGATCTCGCGGGGCTTCGGGAGTTCCTCCCAGCGGACCTCGCTGGTCTCGGCCAGCTCCTCCTCGATGATCTCGTTGCAGAGGTCGATGCACTCGTCGCAGATGTACACACCGGGCCCTGCGATGAGCTTCTTGACCTGCTTCTGGCTCTTGCCGCAGAACGAGCACTTGAGCAGATCGCCGCCGTCACCGATGCGTGCCACGGTGTGCTTCCCCTTCGCCTGGGAGACTCCTGGACGTCGACGTCCAGCGGACTCCTGGTGCTGCCTTATGTCCGACGGTACCTTGCCGGGCCCCTCGTCCGGGCCCCCCTTGGCGCGGTTCGCTTTGACGTGAACCGAGCCAAACCATGCCAAGGGGCGGCAGACGATACAGCCTCTCGCCTCAACGCAGGCTCGAGTTGTCCATCTTCCGGGTGCTGATGACCTGGTCGATCAGTCCGTAGCTCAGCGCATCCTCGGCCGTGAGGATCTTGTCGCGCTCGATGTCCTCGCGGATCTTCTCGACCGGTGTCGTGGAGTGCTTGGCCAGCATCTCCTCCAGCTGCGAGCGCATCCGGAGGATCTCGTTCGCGGCGATCTCCAGGTCGGACACCTGACCGCGGCCGGTCTCGCTGTACGGCTGGTGGATCAGCACGCGCGCGTTCGGCAGGGCCATGCGCTTGCCCGGCGTACCGGCGGCCAGCAGGACGGCGGCGGCGGAGGCGGCCTGGCCCATGCAGACCGTCTGGACGTCCGGCTTCACGTACTGCATCGTGTCGTAGATCGCAGTGAGCGCCGTGAAGGAGCCGCCCGGGCTGTTGATGTAGACCGAGATGTCACGGTCGGGGTCCATCGACTCCAGGCACAGCAGCTGCGCCATGACGTCGTTGGCGGAGGCGTCGTCGATCTGGACGCCGAGGAAGATCACGCGCTCCTCGAAGAGCTTCGCGTACGGGTCGTACTCGCGGATGCCCTGGGAGGTGCGCTCGACGAAGCGCGGAATGATGTAGCGGGACTCGGCCTGCGGGCCGGTGTAGCGGCCCTGCGAGCCGCTCATGTCCTGCACGGCGTCCATACGGTCGTAGATCCCGCTGCCGGGGAACTGGTTCACGGTGTCTCCTGAAGAGGGCTGAGGCGGTCGGCTGGGGCTGTCTGGGGTCGCTGGGCGCCCGGGAGGGCTCCGTGGGCCTCACGGGGCACCACAGGCCCCGTGGGGACCGCTCAGGCCCCGGTGCCGCCGCCGCCCGGCATACCGGCGGCCGTCGTCATCACGTCGTCGATGAGGCCGTACTCCTTGGCCTCGAAGGCGTCGAACCAGCGGTCGCGGTCCGAGTCGCGGGTGATCTGCTCGATCGTCTGGCCGGTGTGCTGCGAGGTCAGCTCGGCCATGCGCTTCTTGGTGTGCAGCAGCCGCTCGGCGTGGATCTTGATGTCCGAGGCCGAGCCGGCGAGGCCGGCGGAGGGCTGGTGGATCAGGATCTCGGCGTTCGGCAGCGCGAAACGCTTGCCGGGGGTGCCGGCGCTGAGCAGGAACTGGCCCATCGAGGCCGCGAGGCCCATGGCGATGGTCACCACGTCGTTCTTGATGTACTGCATCGTGTCGTAGATCGCCATGCCGGCCGTGATCGAACCGCCGGGGCTGTTGATGTACAGGTAGATGTCCTTCTCCGGGTCGGAGGCAAGGAGCAGCAGCTGTGCGGTGATCTTGTTGGCGATGTCGTCGTCGACCGGCTGGCCGAGGAAGATGATCCGCTCGTTGAGCAGCCGGTTGTAGACCTGGTCGCCGAGGCCACCACCGATGGAAGGGTCGCCGGCGGCTGAGGGCATCAGATTCGTCACGTATCCACCTGCTCGTCTTACGACGGCGCCGGGCCGTCTCACGTTTCCCTAGGGGCTAGGAGCCGTTCGGGGACTCCACTGCCCTCGTATTCATGGACCCTAACGCGCGGGTCCCTTCGGGGAATCCCGGAGATGGGAGTGTTCGCCGGGGGCGTAGCGCGGTGGGCTCCGCCGGGGCGCCGTGCGGTCCCGTCGTGGGTGGTGCGGAAATCGCCGGGCCGCAGGCGGGTGGGGGCTTGTCGCGCAGTTCCCCGCGCCCCCTGGAGTGCGCTTTGCCCCCGGGATGGCGAGAAGGCCCTGGGGCATACCCCAGGGCCTTCTTCACGAACTCACCGCGACCGGGACTCAGCCCTCGGTCTTCTCCTCGGCGGAGGCCTCCGTGGCCTCGGCCTCGACGGCCTCGGTCTCGTCCTCTTCGTCGTCGAGGTCGACGACCTCGCCGTTGGTGTCCTTGACCGTGGCCTTCTCGACCACGACGGCCAGGGCCTTGCCGCGGGCGACCTCGCCGACCAGGAGCGGAACCTGGCCACCCTCGACGACCGCCTGGGCGAACTGGTCGGGGGACATGCCGGAGGAGGCCGCACGGCGCATGAGGTGCTCGGTGAGCTCCTCCTGGTTGACGTTCAGCTTCTCCTGCTTGACGAGCTCGTCGAGCACGAACTGGGTCTTGATGCCCTTGACCGCGGCTTCCTTGGTCTCGGCTTCGAACTCCTCCTCGCTCTTGCCCTGGATCTCCAGGTACTTCGCGAGGTCGAGACCCATCTGGCCGAGCTGGTGGTGCTGGAGGTTGTGCTTGCGCGTGTTGACCTCGTCCTCGAGCAGCTTCTCGGGGACGGGGACCTCGACCAGGTCGAGCAGCTTCTCCAGGACGCGCTCCTGGGCCTGCGTGGCCTGGTCGTACTGCTTCATGTTCTCAAGGCGCTTGCGGCTGTCCTCGCGCAGTTCCCCGATGGTGTCGAACTCGGAGGCGAGCTGTGCGAACTCGTCGTCCAGCTCGGGCAGTTCACGCTTGGCGACCTGGGTGACCTTGACGGTGACCTGGGCCTCCTTGCCGGCGGCGGAGCCGCCCTTGAGCTCGGAGGTGAAGGTGGCCTCGCCACCGGCCTCCAGGCCCTTCACGGCGTCGTCGATGCCTTCCAGCAGCTCACCGGAGCCGATGGTGTAGGAGACACCGTCGGCGACGCCGTCCTCCAGGACCTCGCCCTCGACCTCGGCCTGCAGGTCGATCGTCACGACGTCGCCGTCTTCGGCGGCACGCTCCACCGGGGCGGTGGAGGCGAAGCGCTCGCGCAGCTCCTCGACGGCCTTGTCGACGTCCTCGTCGGTGACCTCGACCGCGTCGACCTCGACCTCGATGCCGGAGAAGTCCGGGATCTCGATGGCCGGGCGGATGTCGACCTCGGCGGTGAAGTTCAGCGTCTCGCCGTCCTTCAGCTCGGTGATGTCGACCTCGGGCTGGCCCAGCACGCTGAGCTCCGCCTCGTTGACCGCGTCGGTGTAGAACTTCGGAAGCGCGTCGTTGACCGCCTCCTCCAGAACCGCACCGCGGCCGAACCGCTGGTCGATGACCCGGGCCGGGACCTTGCCCTTACGGAAGCCCTTCACCGTGACCTGCTGGTTGATCTTCTTGTACGCCGCGTCGAGGCTGTCCTTGAGCTCCTCGAAGGGCACCTCGACAGTGAGCCGAACCCGAGTCGGGTTCAGGGTCTCCACGGCGCTCTTCACGGTTCGGTCTCCTTGTGGCTGACTTCTTGGTTTCTGCCGGGACCAGAACGGCCCGGCGGACTTCGCCGCCCGGAGACTTCAGACCTGAGACACACGGGCGTGCAGCTTGCATAGTAACGGCAGCGACTACACCGCCCAAAAGGCGATCACCTGAGTGATCCGATGGGCGATCACGCGAGTGATCGGGTGGCTGGTCGGGGTGGCGGGATTTGAACCCACGGCCTTCCGCTCCCAAAGCGGACGCGCTACCAAGCTGCGCCACACCCCGTCTGGTGCGACACGTAGGGTACATGCCGACGGGCGGTGCGGCGGCCGCATTTCCACAGGGCCGTGCCGCGTCGCCCCCGGCACGAATGCGGTGTGCGACGAAGGGGGCCGACCCGCTACGATGCCTTCAGTGCCGCGGTCACCCGACCCGCGGCGCGTGCTGTGCGGGCGTAGCTCAATGGTAGAGCCCTAGTCTTCCAAACTAGCTACGCGGGTTCGATTCCCGTCGCCCGCTCCATACGGCTCAGGGCCAGGTCAGAGGATCACTCCTCCGCCTGGCCCTGAGTGTTTCCGGGGACTGCGTTCAGTCCGGCGTGTCCCCCGCGTGCCCCTCCGGGCTCCTGATCTTGTTTCCGCTTCGGCTTCCGTCCCTTGTGGACCAGGGCGCTCAGCATGTCAGCGATCAGCCGGTCACCTGCGGCACTCGCGTGCTGATACAGCGCGGCCCGGGCGGTGCCGTGGCCCATATGTTCAACGGACAGTGCGAGATCAAGGCTCCCAAGAGCGCTGCGGGCAGACGCACCGTGTCGATTCCGGCCGCTCTCGTTCTTTGCCCGACTCGCCATGAGCTTACGAGGCCATGATCACCCGCCCCATGGCAGCTCCCGCCCGAAGCCGCTACGCCGACCGCGTGGTCACACTGCCGCCGTCGCTCCCCCTGGCCGTCGGGGACGAACTCGTCGGCTCACTGCGGTGGGGCTTCCAGGACGAAGCGGATCTCCGTTGTCTCATAGCCCGCGCGGTCGAAGGCGGCGGCCATCGGAACGTTGACGATGTCCGTCGTAGCGGTAATGCGGTCGGCGCCCTCGCTCGCGTGGAACCTGGTGATCTCGGCGAGGATCTCGTCGATCAGGCCCTGTCCGCGCTGCTCTGGAACGACACCCAGGTAGCCGACGTTTCGGTGGTAGGGGGTCGCGGAGGGGATGGCCAGGCCCGCCAGAGTGCCGTCCGGGAGTTCGGCAAGGCGCCACCAGGAGCGCTCACCGGGACAGTCGAGGTAGAACTCGATGTCCTCGCGGGCCAATTGCTCGGCGTCCATCGAGCGGAGCTCGTTCTGCGTGTGCTGATCCAGGCTGCCAGCGGACAGCCGGATGAACGCGTCGAGGAACTCCTCGTCCGTACCCTCCCGGAAGATCAGCTTTCCCTCAGGCACAGGGACCTTGGCAACCGGTGTCCACTCGTACCGCAGACGCTCGATCTCGCTGCTCAGTCCGGACCTGCACGCCGCCTCCCTGCGCCAGGCCACCGCATCGACCAGCACGGGGTCGTTCCGCCAGTCGCGGGGCAGCGAGATGTTGTAAGCAGGAAGAGCCCCGAAGGCGGCATGGCCGGCGGCTAGCAGCCCGGAGGCGATGGCGACCGGGTCGAGGACGCCGGAGCGTACCTGGAGGCAATCGAGCGCGATCGGCCGCGCGCTGTCGGCACGGCCCCACCACAGAGCGCGAGCCAGGATCTCCCCGTCCTCGTCCTCAGCGAACCAGATCCACTCGGGGCGGAACTGGTTGCTCGCGAGCTCCTCTCGGATCCTTTCCGCGGTCAAGGCGGGGACGGGACCATCGGCCGGGTAGGCGGCGGCGCGATTGAGGTCTGCGGGGTCTGCGGTGGCAGCGCGAAAGAGCATCGGATCACGATGACACCGTGCGGCCAACGGGACCACGTCTTTTCGCCCAGGTCTTCGGCTGCTGATCGCGCTCGAGGGAAGCCTGACTCGACCATTGAGCCTCTACCGACTTGTGGCCGGTCTTCGTCCCCGGATCCACCGCCCCGCCGACTGAATCAGAGGTTCCGGACGTCCACGGTGTAGACGGACCGGACGCCGTACGGGACGTACAGGGCGTCGCCGACGAGGAGGAGCGGCGCTCCGGAGGTGACGAGTATGTTGTGGGCCCGGCCGCCGTCATCGCGGCCCTCCCGGGTGCCCTCGACCTTGCCGCTGCGCGCGTTCAGGGCGGCCAGGCGGCCGCTGGGCGAGGCGAAGTACACGTGGGTGGCTGAGGCGGTCGGCGGACCCTGCCGTTCCAGGGTGGAGTTGGATTCCCACAGCGTCCGCCCGGTGCCCGGCGAGACGGCGCGGACGCCGCCGCTGCTGCGCGTGAAGTAGACGGTGCCGCGCACCAGGTACGCCCTGGAGTCCTCGGGCCGGGGCTTCGCCAGTCGGCGCACGGTGAGCTCGTGCGAGGAGACGTCGATCAGGGTGAGATCGCGGGTCGCCGTGGACCGGCCGTCCGCGAACACCAGGCGTCCCTCATGCCGGCCGAGCATCTCCAGGCCGCCCTCGGCCTCGACGGTCCAGCGGGTCCTGCCGGTGGCCGGGTCGATCTCGGAGACGGTGCTTTCGGCTGCATTCTCGTCGTTCGTCTCGTTCTCGCAGATCAGATAGGCACGGTCGGCCGCCGAATCCAGCAGGCAGTCGCCCCGGGCCTCCGGCCTCGGCTGCCGCCAGCGGACCTCTCCGGTATCCGCGTCGAGCAGGGCGTACTGGTCGCCCAGTGATCCGTAGAAGGTGACGACGCCGTCGGGCACGGCCGTGGCCGCGCCCTGCGTGCTGTCGGGGACCGATGCCATTTCGCCGCTACCGGTCGGGGTCCGCCAGAGCTCCTTGCCGGTGTCGGCGGCCAGGGCGTATACCGCGTAGCTGGAGCCGACGCCGCTCGTTCCTTCCGCGTCGTCGGCCCCGTAGGCGAAGACGCGTCCGTCGCCGGTGCCGATGAGCGCGCCCTCGTCGCCGAAGGCGCCGTCGGGGTTGGCGTCGACGGCCCGGCTCCAGGTGTTGCGGCCGTCGGCGAGAGCGAAGCGGGTCGCCATGAGGTCGGAACCGGCACACACCAGGGAGGCGTCCACGGCGGAGCAGCCCTTGAGGGGCGTGTCGGCCCCGACCGGGACGCCCTTGTCCTTGTCCGAGGTCTTCACCGTGGCCACCCACGGCTTCCAGCCCTCGGGAAGGTCGGCCGCCCTCGCGGTGGACGAGGGCGGGCGGTCGTTGTCGCGGGTCAGGGTGACGGTGGTGGTGACGATCGCGGCGAGCGCGACGGCCACCGCGGCCGTGACCAGCAGCAGTCCGTGTCTGCGGCGGCCGCGGATGCGTTCCGCCTCGGGCGTCGGCGGCCCGGCCGGGTCAGGTGGTGTCTGGTGCTGTTCCGTCGAGGTTCCGCCTGGCCGCGGGTGCCGCGCCCCGTCCTGTTCGGCGTCCGCCTCCTCGGGCGGGCGGCGCGACATGTCGTCCCGCTCGGCGCGGGCCGTGCCGGGCCATGCGGTGCCGGCCGGCTCGGTCGGCGGGGCGCCCGGCCACGGACGTACGGGGCGCGGTGCGCGGGTGCCGGGCACCAGGACCGGGCCGGGGGTGCCGCCCTCGCGGAGCAGGGTGAACAGTTCGTCCGCGGCGGGACGGTCCTTCGGGTGCTTCTCCAGGCAGAGGCGGATGAAGGGGAGCAGTTCGTCGGGGACGCCGGTGAGGTCCGGTTCGCCCTCGACGACCCGCAGGGCCGTTTCGTAGGGGCTGGGGCTGTCGAACGGGCCCCGGCAGGTGGCGGCGTGGGTGAGGACGGAGCCGAGGGAGAACATGTCCGCGGCCGGGCCGACGTCCTGCGGGGAGGCGAACTGCTCCGGGGACATGAAGGGCGGGGTGCCCATGACGCGGCCGGTCTGGGTGAGGACGTCGGAGGCGGCGTATTCGGCGGCGCGGGAGATGCCGAAGTCGATGACGCGGGGGCCGTCCTCGGCGAGCATCACGTTGGCCGGCTTCAGGTCACGGTGGACGACTCCGGCGCGATGGATGTCGCGCAGGGCCTCGGCAAGGCCGGCGGCGAGGCCGCGCAGGCGGGGCAGCGGGAGCGGGCCGTGCTCGCGGACGTGGGTGCCGAGGTCCGCGCCCGGGATGTACAGCGTGGCCATCCAGGGGTGCGTGGCGTCGGCGTCGGCGTCCACGACGGGGGCGGTGAAGGCGCCGCTTACCCGGCGGGCGGCGGCGACCTCGCGGCGGAACCGGGTGCGGAACTCGTCGTCGTCGGCGTACTGGCTGTGCACGACTTTGATCGCGAGGCGGCGGCCGGAGGCCGAGCGGGCCAGGTAGACCACGCCCATGCCGCCGGAGCCCAGGCGGTCCTCGATGCGGTAGCCGCCCACCTCCGACGGGTCAGAATCGCGCAGCGCCATCCCTGTACGTTCCCCCCGTCACGCACCGTCCTGTGGTCGGGGCGAGCGTAACCGCCCCTGCGGCGGGCCCGTTGCGCGGGGCGCGGGAGGGGGTGTCGGCGCCCCGGTCAGAAGCTGATGGAGTTGATGGTCTGCGCTATCGAGTTGAGGAACCGCTGGATGTCGTCGGCCATGCCGGTCGAGGCGAGGAAGAAGCCGAAGAGGACCGCCACGATCGCCGGCCCTGCCTTGATGGATCCCCCTCTCAGCAACACCACAAGGATGATCGCCAACAGCAGCACCACAGACAGTGAAATGGCCACAACTGATCACACACCCTCGGTCGGTCCGCTCTCCCGGCCCGGGGACGCGACCCCGCGCACCCCCGCCAGAACCATCGTGCCACCAACACGGCCGGGCTATGCGGCCGGTGACGCATCGACCACACACGTGTCGCACCCGCCCGCCCGGGATGTTTGTGTGCAAGGTCTCAACGCCGAGGAGTCGCACGGCAATTCGACGAGCCACCCGCACAGGGAATTCGACCGCATCGTTTCCATCTCCACACAACGCGTTCGCAGCTAATTCGAATTGCTGCCACGAGCCCATCAACAGCCGTGCGAACCCGGGCCCGAAGAGGGCGGAAGCGGACATTCCACCGGAGTCGCCTGCTGGTCTTATGCATCACTTAGTCCGGAAGTGTCATGACAAGCAAGGCCCAGGCGCCGCACGCGATCCGCCACCGGATGATGTGTCGGCCATCACGCCGGCAGTGACGTCAACTGCCCGTATTCCGGGGTACCCGCAGCGAATAGCCAGGAATCACGTCCGGCGTTTTACGAATAGCTGCAGGGAACGCTAGGGTGCCTCAGATGTTCCACGCTGCCTCGTCCCCCGCACGCGCAGCGAGGTCCCGGATCGTCTCCCCGAGCTCCTGGTGGGAGGGTCTGTGACGAACTCGCTGCGACCGAACGGCGACCGCAGGGCGCCACTTCCCCCGGCACAGTCGCCGGCCGACGGAGTGCCGAGCCCGCGCTCGCCGCAGAGCACGCAGAAGAAGCAGAACGGCAAGCAGCGCGACGCGTTCTTCGACAACGCCAAGTACCTCGCGATCGTGCTGGTGGCCATGGGCCACGTCTGGGAGCCGCTCAAGGGCGACAGCCGGATACTGGAGGCGGCGTACCAGGTCGTCTACGCGTTCCACATGCCGGCGTTCATCCTCATCTCCGGCTACTTCTCCCGCAGTTTCGACATGCGGCCCGACCGGCTGAAGCGCCTGATCACCGGCGTGGCCGTGCCGTACATCATCTTCGAGACGGCCTATCCGCTCTTCAAGCGGGTCATCGACAACGACCCGCACCAGGAGATCAGCCTTCTCGACCCCTGGTACCTGACCTGGTTCCTGGTCGCGCTGTTCATCTGGCGTCTGACCACCCCCATCTGGAACCTGGTGCGCTGGCCGCTGCCGCTCGCGCTGGGTCTCGCGATGATGGCGACCGTCACCCCGGAGATCGGTGACGACCTGGATCTGCAGCGCGTCCTGCAGTTCCTGCCGTTCTTCGTGCTGGGCCTGGTCATGAAGCCCGAGCACTTCCACATGGTGCGCCGCCGTTCCGTGCGGATCGCCTCGGTGCCGGTGTTCGCCGTCGCGCTGGCCTTCAGCTGGTGGGCGGTGCCGCGCATGAACACCGCGTGGTTCTACCACCGTGACGCCGCGCAGGAGCTGGGCGCCCCCTGGTGGACCGGTCCGGTCATGGTGCTCGCGATGTTCGGCTGCTCCCTGGTGCTGACCGCCTGCTTCTTCGCCTGGGTGCCACGCCGCCACATGTGGTTCACCGCCCTCGGCGCCGGCACGCTCTACGGCTATCTGCTGCACGGCTTCCTGGTGAAGGCCGGCGACTACCAGGGCTGGTTCGAGGCGTCCTGGCTGCACCGGCCGACCGGTGAGATCCTCGTGACCGTCCTCGCCGCCGCCGTCGTGACGGCGCTGTGCACCAAGCCGGTGCAGCGCATGTTCCGGTTCGCGATGGAGCCGAAGATGGAGTGGGCCTTCAAGAAGGACGCCGCCGAAGTCGCCCGCGAACGCCAGAGCGCCGAGCGGCGCGAGCGCGAGCGTGAGCGCGAGAAGGTCAACGCCTGACCCTCACAGCGGAATTCATCCGACGAGACCGAGAAGCGCGCCCATCCGTGCGTACTTCTCGGTCAGTCGTTTCCGGGTCGCCTCGTCGAGGACCGCGAGGCGGGCCGGGTCCGCGTTGTGCGCCAGGTCCGACTCCTTCACCAGCAGCGCCCCGGGCGTGGCGAGGATCCGCGCGGCGTACGCCTCCGGCGGCTCCCCCGCCCGTTTGGTGACCGCGAGGACGATGTCCTTCGTACGGCTGCTCAGCGGGGCCTCGCGCAGCCACTGTGCGGAGAGGGCGTCGTCCTCGACGGCGTCGTGCAGCCAGGCCGCGGCGATCTGCTCCTCGTCGCCGCCCCGCGCCCGTACGCCCTCCGCCACGGCTCGGAGGTGCTCGGCGTAGGGCCGTCCCGCCTTGTCGGTCTGTCCGGTGTGCGCGGCCCGGGCGGCGGCCTCGACCTGGGCCAGGGTCATACGGGATGTCTCGGTCACCGCTCCAGTGTCTCCCCGCGCAGCGCCGCCCGGGCCGGCAGGGTGACCGCGGCCAGGCCGAGGACGAGGATCGCGGCGGCGAACGAGCCGTACACGAGCGGGGGTATGTACGGCCCCCGGCCCGTCAGGCCCCTCGTCATCGGTACGAGCGTTGGGGAAAACCCCACCTCAGCGGGGAACGGCGGCCGTCGGTCCCTCGCGGCAGATCAGGAGCAGGGCCCGGTCGTCGTTGACGTCCTTGGCGACCGCCTCGATGAGGTGCCAGGCGGCACCGTGGAAGCCGCCGGCCACATAGCGGTCGGCCTCGCCGGTGAGACGGTCGATGCCCTCGACGATGTCGCGGTCGGCGGTCTCCACCAGGCCGTCCGTGAACAGCATCAGCACGTCGCCCGACCGCAGCGAGCCCTTCACCGGGTCGAACTGGGCGCCGTCGTACACCCCGAGGAGCGGGCCCTCGGCCGTCTTCTCCTCCCAGCGGCCGGTGCCGGCGCTGAGCTGGAGGCCGGGCGGGTGGCCGGCGGAGTAGAGCTCGTAGTCGCCGGAGTCCAGGTCGAGGACCAGGTGGATGGAGGTGGCGAAGCCCTCGTCCCAGTCCTGGCGCAGGAGGTAGCCGTTGGCGGCAGGGAGGAAGGCGTGCGGCGGGAGGGAGCCGAGCAGGCCGCCGAACGCGCCGGACAGCAGCAAGGCACGGGAGCCCGCGTCCATGCCCTTGCCGGAGACGTCGGTGAGGACGACTTCGAGCGTACGGCCGCCGTTGGTGCGCGCCGCGACCACGAAGTCGCCCGAGAACGACTGGCCGCCCGCCGGGCGCAGGGCCATCTCCCGGTGCCAGCCGTCCGGCAGGTCGGGCAGCTTGCTCTGCACCCGGATGCGTTCACGCAGGTCGAAGAGCATGGTGCCGCCGCGCCGCCAGGGCACACCGACCCGGCTGCGGAACTGGGCGAGGAGCAGCCCGAAGAAGCCGCAGGCCGCGACCACGAGCACGACGCCCGGGGTGACCCGCGACGGGCCCTCCGTGTACGGGCCGAGTTGCACCGACTCCACGATCAGTGCCGTGGCCGCCGCCGCGTACAGGCCGAGCAGGCTCGCCGGGCGCAGCAGCAGCCCGCCCACGACGACGGGCAGCACCAGCGCGGCCGGTGAGAACCACACCGAGTTCGCCAGGGTCGCCGCCGCGATCAGCGGGACGGTCAGGAGCAGACCGACCAGGGCGATCCAGTCCGAGCCGTTGCCGCGGAAGTAGTCCACGGCCGCTCGTCGCACGCCGACGCGGACCCGGTGCCACTGCTTGTTCAACCGGGCCGTGAACGTCTCGGCTTCCGCGCGCCGCTCTCGTCCTGATGCCATTAGTTCGGGACCCTATCCATCGGACCAGCCGCTTGGCACGGGAGGTCCCACTTGTCCCCCGTCCGAGGGCCGACTTCACAGTGAACTTCACAGCGCGCCGCTCCGCCGCCACCCGGGAGAAATTCCCTGGCTCGTCCCGCATTGCCCTGGTAGGCATGGCTCATGGCAACTGACGCGAACGGCCTCTCGCCCGGTCTGCGGGTCCTCCGCAGGGATGACTGGGACAAGTGGTACGACACTCTGATCCGGGGCTTCGGAGGCGTGCCGGAGTCCGCCGAGGAGCGGGAGTTGTGGAACTCGCTGACCGAGGTAGACCGTTCACTCGGCGCCTGGGACGGGGACGAGTGTGTGGGGACGGCCGGTGCGTTCAGCTTCCGGCTCACGGTGCCCGGCGGCGCCTCGGTGCCGGCCGCGGGCGTCACCATGGTCAGCGTGGCCGCCACCCATCGCCGGCGCGGGGTGCTGACCTCGATGATGCGGCGGCAGCTGGACGACGTCCGCGCCTCGGGTGAGCCGCTGGCCGTGCTGACGGCCTCCGAACCGGCGATCTACGGCAGGTTCGGATACGGGGCCGCCACCTTCCAGTTGAGCGCCGAGATCGACACGATCCGGGTGCGGCTCACGTCGCTGCCCGCGGGTACGGACGACGTGCGCGTGCGCTACGCCGTTCCCGCCGACGCACTCGATGCCTGCGAGGCGTTGTACGCCCGGCTGGTCCCTTCGCGGCCCGGGATGCTGGCACGGCAACCCGGCTGGGAGCGGCTGGAGTTGCTCGATCCGGAGAGCGACCGGGGAGGAGCGTCTCCACTGCAGTGCGTCCTCGCCGAGCGGGACGGCGAGACGGTCGGGTACGCGCGGTACCGCATCAAACCGGACTGGGAGGCCGCCGGGCCCAACGGCACGGTGATCCTCGAGAGCTCCGCCGCGCTGGACCCCGCGGCGGACGCGGCGCTGTGGCGGTTCCTGTTCGGCATCGACCTGACGTCGTCGCTGGTGGTGCGGGGGCGGGGCCGGCCGGTGGACGACGCGTGGCGGCACTGGGTGTCCGACATCCGGCGGTGCCGGCCGCGGCTGCTGGATTCGCTGTACCTGCGGCCGGTTGATCTGGGGGCCGCACTGGAGGCGCGGACGTATCAGACGCCGGTGGACGTGGTGTTCGAGGTGGAGGACGTGTTCTGCCCCTGGAACTCCGGGCGTTGGCGGCTCAGCGGGGATACGAAGGGGGCGACCTGCGAGCGTACGGCGGATGCGGCGGATCTCGTGCTGTGCGTACGGGAGTTGGGGGCCGCGTACCTCGGGGGTGTGCCGCTGGCCTCGCTGGGGACGGCGGGGCGGGTGCGGGAGGTGCGGCGGGGGGCGCTGGCGGAGGCCTCACTGGGGTTCGGGAGCGGCGTGGCTCCGTGGTTGCCGCACGGCTTCTGAGGCCCGGGGGTCTTGTCCTGAGGCCGGGGGTTCTTGCCGGCGTGGCTGCTCAGGGGCGTTGGCAGGACGGGCACCAGAAGAGGTTGCGGGCTGCGAGGTCGGCGGTGCGGATCTCGCCGCCGCAGATGTGGCAGGGCAGGTTGGCCCTGCGGTAGACGTACACCTCGCCGCCGTGGTCGTCCACGCGGGGCGGGCGGCCCATCGCCTCCGGCGTGTGCTCCGGGCGGACGGTGTCGATGCGGTTGTTGCGGACGCCCTCGTGCATCAGGTCGACGAGGTCGGTCCAGATCGCGTGCCACTCGGCGGGGGTGATGTCCTTGCCGGCGCGGTACGGGTCGATGCGGTGCCGGAAGAGCACCTCGGCACGATAGACGTTTCCCACGCCGGCGATGACCTTCTGATCCATGAGGAGGGCGGCGATCGTCGTACGGCTGCGAGTGATGCGGCGGTACGCGGTGTCCGGGTCGGCGTCCTCGCGGAGGGGGTCCGGGCCCAGGCGGTCGTGTATCGCCTGCTTCTCCGGGGGTGTGATGAGGGCGCAGGTGGTGGGGCCCCTGAGGTCCACGTAGGTGGTGTGGTTCGCCAGGCGGAGGCGGACGGTGTCGGTGGGGGGTGGTTCGGGGGCCGGGCCGAAGGTGACCTTGCCGAAGAGCCCGAGGTGGATGTGGATCCAGTCGGTGTCGCGGAAGCCGAGGAAGAGGTGTTTGCCGTGGGCTTCCGTGTGGGTGAGTTCCGTGCCGGTGAGGAGGGTGGCGGCGGGGGTGAACTTGCCCTGAGGGCTGGTGGTGCGGGGTTTCGTGCCGAGGAAGGCGGTGGCGTAGTCCTGGGCTAGGCGGTGGATGGTGTGGCCTTCCGGCACGGGGTCTCCCTGTGGTCGTTCGCGGTTGCCCGCCGGCGGTGAGGCTCCGCCGCGGGCGGGGGCTTGCCCACCCGCCCGCCCGACACGGTTGGCCGAGAGGCCGAGTCGAAACGCCCCGGGGCTCCGCCCCCGGCGGGGGCCTGCCCACCCGCCCGCCCGACACGGTTCGTCGAGAGGCCGAGTCGAAACGCCTCGGGGCTCCGCCCCGGACCCCGGCGGGGACTTCGTCCCCTGCACCCCTCCCGGGGGCTCCGCACCCGCACCCCCGACGAGGTTTCCACTGCTGCCCCCGACGAGGTTTCCGCTGGTGCCCCCGCAGGGTTTCGCTGCCGACGCCGCAGGGTTTCGCTCCTGCCTCCCGGCAGTGCTCCGCCCCTGGCAGGGCAGCGCGCCCACTCGGGTTGGGCAGTACCCCGGCCCTTGCAGTGCAGCGCGCCCGCTCGGAGCGGGCAGCGCTCCACCCCTGGCGACGCAACGCTCCACTCGGGGTGGGTCGTGCTCCGGCCCAACCAGGGCAGAGCTCTCGCTCGGAGCTGGCTGTGCTCCGGTCCTGGCAGAGGCGGGAGTCCGGCTCCCGCAGGGCGCACGCAGCACCCGCTCCACCTGGGCGACAGTCTGCCCTTCCGGCAGCGGGGCTCCAGCACCGGGCAGGTTCCGGAAACCGGCCCTACGTGCCCGTCCCGGGTGGGCTACTGCTGCGGATGGTGCGGGGGAATCGGAGGCAGGTCGCCGGTCGTCTCGTAGGCGGACAGCATGTCGATCCGGCGGATGTGACGTTCGTCACCGGAGAACGGCGTACCGAGGAACGCCTCCACGAACTTCGTCGCCTCGTCCTGCGAGTGCATGCGCGCGCCCACGGCGACGACGTTCGCGTTGTTGTGCTGGCGGCCCAGGGACGCCGTCTCCTCGCTCCAGGCGAGGGCCGCGCGAACGCCCTTGACCTTGTTCGCGGCGATCTGCTCGCCGTTGCCCGAGCCGCCGATGACGACGCCGAGGGCGTCGGGGTCCGCGGCCGTGCGCTCCGCTGCGCGGAGGCAGAAGGGCGGGTAGTCGTCCTGGGCGTCGTAGATGTGCGGGCCGCAGTCGACGGGGTCGTGACCCGCCTCCTTCAGCCACTCGACGAGGTGGTTCTTGAGTTCGTAGCCCGCATGGTCCGAGCCGAGGTACACGCGCATGGGACGAGTGTGACACGGGTGTTTCCGGGAAGGCGCGCGGGGTGGCGCTCATGAAAACTCGAGGCGACTGTGAGCCACATAACCGAACCTCAGGAAAACCTCAAGTAACAATCTGGATTCAGAGGTTCTCCTCGTGGTTCACCTCAGATTCACTGGACCGGCTCGTACATCGCTCGTGCGAGCCCCCGTACACCGCCATGCCGCGAAACACCCCGTTCGTGCGGCTCGTGCGCTCCGTACGGAAGTACAGCTCCCCGGCGCAAAGGAAATCCGTTCCATGACCTCGCAGCCGACTCTCAACACGACCGGAAACGACCCCGGAGACCCCGGAGACCCCGGAGGCCCCGGAGCCGAGGGCTCCGGCCTGCAGGCCGGGCTCAAGGACCGGCATCTTTCGATGATCGCCATCGGCGGTGTCATCGGCGCCGGACTCTTCGTGGGGTCCAGCTCCGGTATCGCCACCGCCGGGCCCGGCATCCTCCTGTCGTACGCGCTCGTCGGCACGCTCGTGGTGCTGGTGATGCGGATGCTCGGTGAGATGTCGGCCGCCAACCCGACCTCGGGTTCCTTCTCCGCGCACGCCGACCGGGCCCTCGGCTCCTGGGCCGGTTTCTCCATCGGGTGGCTGTACTGGTTCTTCTGGGTCGTCGTGCTGGCGGTCGAAGCGACCGCCGGGGCCGTGATCCTGGAGGGGTGGATACCGGCGGTGCCCCAGTGGGGCTGGGCCCTGATCGTGATGCTGGTGCTGACCGCCACCAACCTCGTCTCCGTCGGCTCCTACGGCGAGTTCGAGTTCTGGTTCGCGGGCATCAAGGTCGTCGCCATCGCCGCGTTCATCGTCATCGGCGGACTGGCGGTCTTCGGGCTGCTGCCCGGTGTGGACAGTGAGCAGGCCGGGCTGAGCAACCTCACCGAGCACGGCGGCTTCCTGCCCCACGGGGCCGGCGCCATCCTCACCGGTGTGCTGCTCGTCGTCTTCTCCTTCATGGGCAGCGAGATCGCCACCCTGGCCGCCGGTGAGTCCGAGAACCCCCGGCAGGCCGTCACCAAGGCCACCAACAGCATCATCTGGCGTGTCGCCGTCTTCTACCTCGGCTCGATCGCCGTCGTCGTGTGCCTGCTGCCGTGGGACAGCAAGTCCATCACCAAGGACGGCTCCTACGTCGCCGCGCTCGACTCCCTCGGCATCGCACACGCCGGTCAGATCATGAACTTCATCGTGCTGACCTCGGTGCTGTCCTGTCTGAACTCCGGCCTCTACACCGCCTCCCGCATGGCCTACTCCCTCGGCCAGCGCGGTGACGCGCCGAAGGCGTTCTCCCGCACGACGTCCAACGGCGTGCCGCGCACGGCGATCCTCGCCTCCGTCGCCTTCGGCTTCGTAGCGGTGTTCTTCAACTACAAGTTCCCGGACTCCGTCTTCCTGTTCCTGGTGAACTCCAGTGGTGCGGTCGCCCTGTTCGTGTGGCTGGTGATCTGCTTCTCCCAGCTGCGCATGCGGAAGATCATCAAGGCCGAGGCGCCCGAGAAGCTCGTGGTGAAGATGTGGCTGTACCCGTATTTGACCTGGGCGACTGCCGCCCTGATCGTGTTCATCCTCGGCTACATGCTCACCGACACCGAGCACGACGGGCGCCAGACCATGCTGCTGTCGCTGCTCGTCGCCGCGGTGGTGCTCGTCATCGCCTTCGTGAAGAAGGGAGTGCGTGGGGGGCACCCGGCCGCCGATGCCCCGCAGGCCCAAGGTGAGGAGCGCAGCGAGGTGTCGGCCGGCTGATCCTCCGGCCGCCGCCCCGCCGTTCGTCGTGAACGGGGCCTGTGGTGCGTGCTGCCGCACGCGCCGCAGGCCCTTCTCGTTTGCCACGGCCGCCTACAGCACCGTGAAACTGTCCCTGACCTTCTCGTAGGTGGCGAGTGCCTCCTGCTCGATCCCGGCGTCGTACCACGTGTTGACCTGGTACGACTTGCCGGTCACGTTGAAGCCGAGCAGACGGGCGTGCCAGTGGACGCCCTTGAGTGTGAACGTGTACTCCCAGACCACCGCAGGGTGGCCGCGGAACGTGGTCTCCTCCAGGCGGATCTTGCGGTAGTCCTGGCCCTGGTGGGCGTTGCGCTCCGAGGTCTGCCAGGTCTCCAGCAGGTCGCCTCGGGCCAGGGAGGACTTGCCGACCAGTTCCTGGGCGCCGTCCGGGGAGGTGTAGTGCACCTCCGCGCCCGTCTTCACGTCCCTGCGCCAGCCGTCCGGCGTCGCCCAGGCGAAGCCGCCTGCCTCCCGGTGTGTGCCGGGCGGCAGGGTCTGCGGCCTGGTGGTGCCCCCGACGGTGGGCGAGGGGGTGGTGCCGCCGGTGGTGGTCGGCGCCGACGCTGAGGATCCGGCGCGGGGAGTGTCGTCGCCTTCCGGTGGACCCGATGACGTCGCCAGCAGGATGCCGGCGACGGTGCCGGCGGTGGCGAGGGTGGCTGCCGCGGCGATGAGCACCGTACGGCGACGACCCGCGCCGGGGCGGGGACGCGAGCCGGGTGCGGCCGGGACGGCGGGCCCGGGGAGCTCGCCCGGCGACATCGGCGTGGACGCGGGGTGGGGGCGGCGCTCTGTCTCCGCCTGGGAGCGGGTGAGGGAAACGGGGCCCCGGGAGTTCGCGGACGCTTCCGTGGGTGCGGTGCGTGCGGTGTGCGCGGTGTGTTCCGTGTCTGCGGTGTCTGCGGGGTGGTGGTCCGGGGCCGGGACGGGGGCGGACCGGCGGGAGGCCCGCGGCCCCACCGCGACCGTCGGTGTCGGGGGCGGGAACGCCACCGGTCGCAGCGCTCCCTCCAGCGCCTCCAGGTCTGGGCGGGCCGACGGCTCCTTCGCCAGCAGGGAAGTCAGCATGTCCCGCAACGGGCCTGCCGAGACAGGGAGTTCAGGCTCCTCGTACAGGACCGCGTGCAGCGTCGCGAGCGTGGTGTCGCGGGAGAACGGGGAGCGACCGCCCAGGGCCGCGCAGAGGGTCGCGCCCAGGGACCAGATGTCGGACGGCGGGCCCTGGGGGCGGCCGGAGATGCGCTCGGGTGCCATGTAGTCGGGCGAGCCGACCAGCATGCCGACCATCGTGAGCGCCTTGGCGTCCTGGATCGCGGCGATTCCGAAGTCAGTGAGGACGATTCGCCCCCCGCGGCCGGAACCGGTGCCGTTGCCGCGTCCGGATCCGGCCACCCCCTCCGCGTGCTCGACGAGTACGTTGCCGGGCTTGATGTCGCGGTGCAGTACGCCCCGTTCATGCACCTGCCGCAGCGCGGCCACCAGACCGAGTCCGATGCGGGCCGCCTCGCCGGGGCCCAGCGGGCCCGTCTCCGCGAGGATCCGTTCGAGGGAGCGACCCGCTACCAACTCCATGACGATCCACAGGCGTTCGCCCTCGTCGACCACGTCGTAGACCCGCACGACGTTGGGATGGTCGATCCGGGCCGTGGCCCTGGCCTCCCGCAGGGTGCGTTCGCGGCGGGTCCTGCTGTCCTCCGCGTCGAGACCGTCGATCCGCATTTCCTTGACGGCGACGGGCCGGTCGAGTATTTCGTCGGCGGCTCGCCACACCCGCCCCATTCCCCCCTGGCCGATACTTTCGACCAACCGATAGCGTCCCGTCACCAATATCCCTGGAACACCGCCGCTGTTCGCATTCCCCGGCAATCCGCTGCACCCCCTCCACGACGCCGCGACCGACTCCAGTGAAACACAACGGTCACACTTCGCGCCGCACCAGGATAGTGCGATGAAATCTTGTGGTACCTCTTTCAGTGCTGCGAATTCAGGCGCAGTACTGGGGGACGCAAGGGGGGACGAACATGAGTTCTCGTCGTTCGACAGCGGTCGCGGGATCGCTGGTCATGGCATCTTTCTCGGCGGTGTTGATCCTTTCCGGCACAGCCGGCGCGGAGGACGAAGGGCCGCCGAGCGGCAAGGGGGGAAAGGCGGTTGACGAGGCACCTGCGGGGGTGAAGCTCACCACGCTGCTGCCCGGGAAGATCTCGGTCGACAACGGTTCGGAAAAGACAGCGATTACCGCCACGGTGAAGAACGAGGGGAGCAAGGACAGCGGGAAGATCAGGCTGTTGGTCGTCGGTTTCGACGGGCTTGTCGTCAAGGGCGTCCAGGGATGTTCGGCGATACCCGAGAACGGACTTCCGGAGGGCTCGAACAGCGGATTCGCATGCCCGATCGACAATCTCGCGGCCGGTAAGTCGAGGTCGTTCCCCGTCGACGCGACGTTCGACCTCGGCAAGACCGGGAAGATCTGCCTGCCCGTGCAGACGGGCGACGGGAAGGAGACCTTCTGGCAGCAGGGCCCGGTGCCGTTCGGCACGAGCAACCCGTCGCCGGACGCCCCGGCCACGCCCTTGCTGCTCGGCACCGACAACGAACCTGCGGGCCCGGGCGGCAAGGAACTGCCGAAGACCGGCCCGGCCCGTGATCTGCTGCCGCTGGGTGCGGCCGGGGCGTCGCTGCTCGCTGCGGGCGTGGCCGGAATGTGGTGGTCGCAGCGGCGGCGGCCGGGGGCTCAAGAGGGCTGAACCAGCCGCTGTCGCACCGTACGGAAACGCGGAGAGGCCCGCCGGGGGACATCGCCCCCGGCGGGCCTCTGTGCAACGCCCGTGGCGTCAGCGCTTGTTCGCGAACTTCCAGGCCGTCGGCAGGGCACCCATCGCCAGCGCCGCCTTCAGCGCGTCGCCGATGAGGAACGGTGTGAGGCCGGCCGCGATCGCGGCGGTGGCGGACATGCCGGTGGCGAGGGCCAGGTAGGGCACGCCGATGGCGTAGATGATCGCCTCGCCCACCAACATCGTGCCGGCCATGCGCAGCATCGAGCGGTCGGCGCCGCGGCGGGCCAGGGCGCCGACGGCGACGGTGGCGAGGATCATGCCGAGGATGTAGCCGAAGGAGGGGGCGACACCGGAGGAGGCGCCGGCGAACCACGGCACACCGGCGATGCCCGCGAGGGCGTACAGCGCGAGCGCGAGGAAGCCGCGGCCGGCACCGAGGGACGTGCCGACGAGCAGTGCGGCGAAGGTCTGGCCCGTCACCGGCACCGGGGAGCCCGGCACGGGCACGGAGATCTGGGCGGCGAGGCCGGTGAGCGCGGCGCCGCCGAGCACGAGGGCCGCGTCCCGGACTCGGGAGGAGGGGAGCAGGTCGGCGAGGACCTGCCCGGCGCGGGCGGGTGTGGCGGCAGCGGTGCTCATGGGGACTCCGCGAGGGTGAGGGCCGGTGGGACATCGTGACGCTATCCCAGCGCGTCCGGCCCGATCACCGTCAGCCGTCCACAAAGGCATGGACCGGCCGTTGGTCGGCTTCGCACAAAGCGTGCCTGTTACAGCGACCGCGGCGTGATACCGGTCACGGTGATGGGGTGCCCTGCACCACGAGAGGCGGAGAGCGTGCCTCTGTAGGTTTCCCCCAAAGCCTCCGCGTCCGCCGTCTCGACAGCCGGCCCCGCCGCCTGCACCGGGTGACGCTCGCCGCGGACGTCCTCTTGAGGTGGAGGGGAAGGGGAGCCACACCACCGGTGGCAACGCCTCGCACGGCACGCCGGTCGCCGCCCGGCCACACAGAGCGACGCGACCGTCCACATGGTGGGATGTCTCCTCGTGCCGACGGGAAGGCAACCGACACTGGCGGCGTTTTTGCCCTCGTACGCCCTCACGCATTGGACGAGCCGCGCCCATGCCCAGCAGCACCACTCAGACGCCGACCGGCACGGACGGCGCCTCCCTCTCCCATGGCCTGAAGCAGCGCCACCTTTCGATGATCGCGCTCGGCGGGGTGATCGGAGCCGGTCTGTTCGTCGGCTCCGGTGCCGGTATCGCAGCGGCCGGTCCGTCGATCGTGGTCGCCTACGCCCTCTCCGGCGTCCTCGTGATGCTGGTGATGCGGATGCTCGGCGAGATGTCGGCCGCGTATCCGTCGTCGGGGTCGTTCTCGGCGCACGCCGAGCGGGCGATCGGCCCCTGGGCCGGGTTCACCGCCGGCTGGTCCTTCTGGGTGCTGCTCTGCACGGCCGTCGGCCTGGAGGGCATCGGCGCCGCGAAGATCGTCAGCGGCTGGCTGCCGGGCACGCCGGAGTGGGCGTGGGTGGCGCTGTTCATGGTCGTCTTCTGCGGCACGAACCTCGCGGCGGTGAAGAACTTCGGCGAGTTCGAGTTCTGGTTCGCGGCACTGAAGGTCGGCGCGATCACCCTGTTCCTGGTGCTGGGTGTCCTGGCGATCCTCGGGATCCTGCCCGGCACTGAGTCGCCGGGCGCGAGTCACCTCACGGACTTCCTACCGAACGGCGGCGAGGGCCTGGTCATCGGCCTGCTCGCCTCGGTCTTCGCCTACGGCGGCCTGGAGACGGTCACCATCGCGGCGGCCGAGTCGGAGAACCCCGTCCAGGGCGTCGCGAGCGCGGTCCGTACGGCGATGTGGCGCATCGCGCTGTTCTACATCGGCTCGATGGCCGTCATCGTCACGCTCGTCCCCTGGGACTCCAAGGAGGTCGTCGAGAAGGGCCCGTACGTCGCCGCCCTCGACGAGCTCGGCATCCCGGGCGCCGGCCAGCTGATGAACGTGGTGGTGCTGGTCGCCCTGCTGTCGGCGATGAACGCCAACATCTACGGTGCCTCCCGCATCGCGTACTCGCTGGTGGAGCGCGGCCAGGGCCCGAAGGGGCTGGGCAGGGTCTCGGGCGGGGTGCCGCGGGTCGCCGTGCTGGCGTCCTCGGTGTTCGGCTTCCTGTGCGTGCTGCTGAGCTACTGGAGGCCCGACGACGTCTTCGCCTGGCTGCTGAACATGATCGGCGCGGTCATCCTGGCCGTCTGGATCTTCATCGCCGTCTCGCAACTGCGCCTGCGCCGCCGCCTGGAGCGCGAGTCCCCCGAGAAGCTGGCCGTGCGCATGTGGGCGTTCCCGTGGCTGACCTGGGTCGCCCTGGCCGGTATGGCCGCGGTCTTCGTCCTGATGGCCCGGGAGCCGGACACGCGGGTGCAGCTGTACTCGACGGGCGGGATGATCCTGGTGCTGGCGGCGGTCGGGTACGGGTGGCAGAAGGCCCGCGGCCGGCAGTAGGAAGTCCACCGCGAAAGGCCCCCGCGACACGCGGGGGCCTTTTGCGTTCCCGGGCCACCCCGCGCCCACTCTTGCTGCTAGCGTGCAGTTGCAAGCTTGTTGCAATAAGAGCCCGGAGGGGATCCCGCCCATGCCCGTCTACACGTTGCCCGAACTGCCCTACGACTACTCCGCGCTCGCCCCCGTGATCAGCCCCGAGATCATCGAGCTGCACCACGACAAGCACCACGCCGCCTATGTGAAGGGCGCCAACGACACGCTGGAGCAGTTGGCCGAGGCGCGGGACAAGGAGACGTGGGGATCGGTCAACGGGCTGGAGAAGAACCTGGCCTTCCATCTCTCCGGGCACATCCTGCACAGCATCTACTGGCAGAACATGACCGGTCCGAAGGACGGCGGCGGCGAGCCGCTGGCGCAGGACGGGGTGGGTGAGCTCGCGGACGCGATCACCGAGTCCTTCGGGTCCTTCGCGAAGTTCAAGGCGCAGTTGTCCAAGGCCTCCGCGACCACGCAGGGCTCCGGCTGGGGCGTGCTCGCGTACGAGCCGCTGAGCGGGCGGTTGATCGTGGAGCAGGTCTACGACCACCAGGGCAACGTCGGCCAGGGCGCCACCCCGATCCTCGTCTTCGACGCCTGGGAGCACGCCTTCTACCTCCAGTACCGCAACCAGAAGGTCGACTTCATCGAGGCGATGTGGCAGGTCGTCAACTGGCAGGACGTGGCCCGGCGTTACGAGGCGGCCAAGTCCCGGGCGGACGTGCTGCTGCTCGCGCCGTGACGACGGCCCCGTGAAGCGTCCTGCCTCGTGATCGTCTTCTCACCCTTCACGAACGGCAGGCGGAAAGAAGGGAGCCCCCGCGAGGACCTGACTCGCGGGGGCTTTCCCGTGCCCGGCGGGGTCAGGGCTTGCGGCCCAGGCCGCCGTGCTGGCCGATCGGCTCGGCCGGCGCGCCCGGCTCGGGGTGCCACAACGGCACCGAGACCACACCCGGTTCCACCAGCTCCAGACCCTCGAAGAATGCCTCGATCTGCTCGACCGGCCGCAGGAAGTACGGCACCGCGCCGGTCTCGTTGTAGGCGTCCTGCGCCTGCTCGTAGACCGGGTCCGTGCCGCGGGAGCCCTCGTTGAGGGAGAGGTGGCTGCCGGAGGGCAGCGGGGCCATGAGGCGGCGAACCAGGTCGCGGGCCTGCTCGTAGTCCGCCACGTGTCCGAGGATGCCGCTGAGGATCAGGGCCGTGGGCCGGGTGAGGTCGAGGGTCTTCCCCGCGGCCTCGATGATCAGCTCGGGCTCGAAGAGGCTGACGGGCTCGTACGCCGTCGCCCCCTCGGGTGTGGAGGTGAGCAGGGCGCGGGCGTGGGCGAGGACCAGCGGGTCGTTGTCGACGTAGACGATCCGCGCTTCGGGGGCGAGCCTCTGGGCGACCTCGTGGGTGTTGTCGACGGTCGGCAGGCCGGTGCCGACGTCGAGGAACTGCCGTACGCCGGCCTCCCGGACGAGGTACCGGATGCTGCGGCCCAGGAAGGCCCGGCTGCTGCGGGCGATGGTGACGATGCCGGGGAAGACGGCGGTGTACGCGTCACCGGCCGCCTCGTCCACCGGGTAGTTGTCCTTGCCGCCCAGCCAGTAGTTCCAGATCCGGGCCGAATG
This sequence comes from Streptomyces sp. NPDC012474, assembly GCF_042955185.1. Classification (NCBI taxonomy): domain Bacteria; kingdom Bacillati; phylum Actinomycetota; class Actinomycetes; order Kitasatosporales; family Streptomycetaceae; genus Streptomyces; species Streptomyces sp. NPDC012474. The sequence goes on along the minus strand of NZ_JBIBEP010000001.1, from coordinate 446,591 downwards.
CGGCACCGACGTGTCGATCTGTGTCATGTGCTCATCGTGCTACGGCAGATCGGCCTCGCACGGCACATTGAGTGAAAGGAGTGCGGCGGAACCGTCGGGGTTCATACGCAGTTCGCTGACGGCGGCGTTGCGCAGCCGCGGGAGCACTCTGCGGTACTCGCCGACCGGGATCGACAGCAGGGTGCACAGCACCAGGCGCAGCAGGGTGTTGTGGGCGACGACCAGGACACGTTCGCCGGGGTGGGCGGCGGCGATGCCCCCGAGGGCGCGCACCCCGCGGGCCGCCGCCGCCAGCGGGTCCTCGGCGCCGGGGAAGGAGTGCTCCACCGGGTCGGCCCGGTAGGCCGCGGCCCACTCCGGGTCCTCGGCCTCGAACTCGGCGAGGGTGCGGCCCTCCAGTACGCCGAAGTCGCATTCGCGCAGGTGGGGTTCGCTCTGGGAGGTGAGGCCGAGGGCACGGCAGGCGGGTTCGGCGGTGGCGACGGCGCGGGACAGCGGGGACGTCCAGATCGCGTCGACGGGATGGGCGGCGGCCCACCGGCCGAGGGCCTCGGCCTGTGCGCGGCCGGTGTCGGTGAGGTCGATGTCGCTGATGCCGGCGTAGCGGTTCTCGGCGTGCCAGACGCTCTGTCCGTGACGGACCAGCAGGAGGGTCGTACTCATGATGCGGAAGTATCCCCGCTCAGCCGGCTGTGTGCGTGCGCGGCGACCGGGCCGGGCAGCCAGCCGCGGTCCCGCAGGGCGTCGACCAGACGCGCGTACGGCTCGGCGAAGGCCGCGGTGCGGCCGGGGCGGGGCGCGACGACGGTCCGGACGCGCACCATGCGTTCGGCGACGTCCGCGAGCGCGTCGGCCCCCGACGCCCCGTAGGCGGCCAGTGCCGCCATGCCCAGGGCGGCTTCCGTCTGTTCGGGGACGCGGGCCGGGCGGCCCAGGATGTCGGCGCGCAGCTGGTTCCAGTACGGGCTGCGGGCACCGCCCCCGGTGAAGGTGAGCGGGCCTTCGAGGGGCGCGCCGAGGTGGTGCAGGTAGTCCAGGCACAGGCGTTCGGCGAAGCCGACGCCCTGGAGGAGCGCGGCCCACAGGTCGGCGTCGTCCGCGGGGTCCCCCAGGACGAACGGGGTCGCCTCCGGTGCCCGGAACGGGAACCGCTCCCCCGGCGAGACGAGGGGGTAGGCGATCGCGCCGGACGGTTCGAACGCCCCGGCCCGTTCGTCCATCGCCGCGGGAGCGGCGTCCGGGAAGTGCGCCGCGAGCGCCCCGGCCCCGACGCTCGACGCCCCGCCGGGCAGCCATGTGCCGTCCGGGGCCCGGTGGTTGTAGACCACGCCGGTGGGGTCGCGGACCGGGTCGCGGGCGGCGCCCTTCAGCACGAGCGTGGTGCCGAGCACGGAGTTCCAGGAGCCGGGCCGCAGCGCGCCCGACGCGATCTGGGCCGCGCAGCCGTCGGTCATCCCGGCGAACACCGGGGTGCCGGCGGGGATGCCGGTGGCGTCGGCGGCGGCCGGGCACACCTCGCCCAGACGGGTCCCCGGCCGGACGACACCCGGCAACAGGCTGTCGGGCAGACCCAGTTCGGCCAGGGCGGCCTCCGGCCAGCGGTCGCCCGCCAGGTCGTAGCCCGTTTTCAGGGCATGGCTGGAGTCGGTCGGCTGTGGCTCGCCCGTGAGCCGGCCGACGATCAGGTCGGGCTGGTGCGTCAGGCGCAGCGAGGTGCCGCCGTACTCCCCCAGCAGCCACAGCGCCTTCGGCAGCGCCCAGGTGTCCTGGACCGCGATCCCCGCCTCCCGCGCCCGCGCGGCCTGCGCCTTGGCCCGCCCGTCGTCGTACATCAGCGCGGGGCTCACCGGGCGGCCCGAAGGGTCCGTCAGCAGCACCGTGCCGGACGTGCCGCACACGGCGAGTCCACCGACCGGCAGGCCCGGGGGCGCGGAGCCGAGGGCCGTCCGTGACGCCTCGCACAGCGCCGCCCACCACCGCAGCGGATCCTGCTCGTGCCGCACCCCGTCCCGCCGCCCCGTGAGCGGGGACGAGCCGCTGCCGAGGACCGTACCGTCGGCGGTGACGAGCAGCACGCGGACGCTCTGCGTGCCCAGGTCGACGCCCAGCCAGGCCATGCCCTCGCTCTCGCCCGCACCCTCGTCCACCATCCGGAACCTCCCACACCGTCGCAGCCGGATCTGTGAACTTCTCACTCTGCCCCGATATTTTCCCGTGCGCGAGGGATTGACGCCCAACTTCGGTCGTTCCACCCTCTGTTAACGAGTCGACTCGACGTGTTAACCAGGCTCCACGCGGAGGTACGGATGGACACGCACGCGCACGACCGCCGGCGCTTCCTCGCCCTCGCCGCCGGGGCGGCCGCCGCCCCGCTGCTCACGGCCTGCGGCGCCGGCTTCGGCGGGAACGACGACAAGAGCGACGGCTCCGCCGCGGACGACGTCACCGGTTCCTTCGACTGGAAGCGGGAGAAGGGCACCACCGTCAAGGCACTCCTCAACAAGCACCCGTACACGGACGCGCTCATCGCCGACCTGAAGTCCTTCACCGAGAAGACCGGCATCAAGGTCGAGTACGACGTCTTCCCGGAGGACAACTACTTCGACAAGCTCACCGTGGACCTGTCCAGCGGGCGGGCCTCCTACGACGTCTTCATGCTCGGCGCGTACATGGTGTGGCAGTACGGGCCGCCGAACTGGCTGGAGGACCTCGGCCCCTGGATGCGCAACTCCTCGGCGACGGGCGCCGAGTGGGACCAGGCGGACTTCTTCCCGAACCTGCTCCGGGCCGACCAGTGGTCCCTGAAGGCGGGCGCGCCGCTCGGCCAGGGCGGGCAGTACGCGCTGCCCTGGGGCTGGGAGACCAACGTCGTCGCCTACAACACCGAGGTGTTCCGCAAGCTCGGCGTGAAACCTGCGGAGACGTTCGACGAGCTGACCGAACTCGCCGGGACCATCAAGCGGAAGGCGCCGGGCGCCGGCTTCGACGGCATGTACGGGATCGCCGTGCGCGGCTCTCGGAGCTGGGCGACCATCCATCCGGGCTTCATGACGATGTACGCCCGCAACGGGCTGAAGGACTTCACGGTCGACGGCGGGAAGCTCACCCCCGCCATGAACAGCCCCGAGGCCGTCGCCTTCACCGAGGACTGGGCCCGGATGGTCAAGCGGGGCGGGCCGCCGTCCTGGACGTCGTACACCTGGTACCAGTGCTCCAGCGACCTCGGCGCGAAGAAGGCCGGGATGATGTTCGATGCCGACACGGCCGCCTACTTCCAGGCGGTGAAGGGCGCCAGCCCCGCGTCCGGGAAGATCGCCTTCCACCCGGGGCCGAAGGGGCCGGGCGGGTCGCTCGCCACCAACATGTGGATCTGGTCGCTCGGCATGAACGCCAAGAGCAAGAAGAAGAGCGCCAGTTGGCTGTTCCTCCAGTGGGCCACCGGCAAGGAGCACCTGCGCAAGAGCGCGATCACGCACAACCACATCGACCCGGTGCGCAAGTCCGTCGCCGACGACGCCGCGTACAAGGACAAGATGCGGCATCTGCCGGACTTCCTGGAGACCTTCGAGACGGTCGTCGACCAGACGAAGATCCAGTTCACCCCGCAGGCCCAGTTCTTCGACGCGACGACCAGCTGGGCGGCGGCCCTCCAGGAGATCTACGGCGGTCAGGGCGCGCGGTCCGTCCTGGACGGGCTGGCGGACGATCTCGCCGGCAAGGTGGGCTAGAGCGATGGGGTGGCGGCTCGCCGTGCGCCCGTACGTCCTGATCGTGCCCGCACTGCTGCTGACCTGCGGGATCCTCTACCCGTTCGGGCTCGGCCTGTACTACACGCTGTTCGACTTCTCGGCGAGCAAACCGCAGCCGGACATGGTGCGGTTCGAGAACTACAGCGCCGTCTTCACGCAGGAGGCGTTCTGGAACTCGGCGTGGGTCACGGTGCTGTACGCCGTCGGGGCGGCCCTCGCGGAGACGGTGCTCGGGGTGGCCGTCGCCCTGCTGCTGCACCGCTCGACACTGATCGGCCGGGTCCTGGAGAAGATCCTGATCCTGCCGCTGATGATCGCCCCGGTGATCGCGGCGATCATCTGGAAGCTGATGCTCCAGCCCTCGGTGGGAGTGGTCAACTACCTGCTGAGGCCCTTCGGTCTGGGCGGGGTGCAGTGGACCGACACCCCCACGGGTGCCCTCCTGTCGTCGATCGCCGTGGACGTGTGGGTGTACACGCCGTTCGTGGCGATCCTCGCCCTCGCCGGTCTGCGGTCACTGCCCGCCTCCCCGTTCGAGGCGGCGGCCGTGGACGGCGCGGGGTGGTGGTACACCTTCCGCCGGCTGACCCTGCCGATGCTGTGGCCCTACGTGCTGGTCGCGGTGATCTTCCGGTTCATGGACTCGCTGAAGGTGTTCGACATCATCTACGCCCTGACGGAGGGCGGGCCGGGCGACTCGACGGTGGTGCTCCAGATCCGGGCGTACCTCGAAGCCATCCGCTTCCAGCGGTACTCCTTCGGGATCAGCTACACGATCGTGCTGTGGGCCGTGGTGTACCTGGCCGCGATGGTGCTGGTGAAGCACCTGGGGAAGATCCAGCGGAAGGCCGCGGAGGTGACCACATGAGGAAACGCCTGGTGGGGTGGCTGTGCGACACCGCCCTGATCCTCTACTTCGTCTTCGCGCTGTTCCCGATCGCCTGGATGGTGATCCTGTCGCTGAAGCCGGCCGACCAGCTCTTCTCCACGTACTTCTCCTTCTCCCCCACCCTCGACGGCTACCGGACGGTCCTCGGCGACAGCGAGGGCATCCCGTTCGTGCGGTTCTTCGTCAACAGCCTGGTGGTGTCCGTGGGGGCGGTCGCGCTGTCGCTGGTGGTCGGGCTGCCGGCCGCCTACGCCTCGGCGCGGTGGCGGTTCAAGGGCTCCGAGAACCTGATGTTCACGCTGCTGTCGTTCCGCTTCGCACCCGAACTCACCGTGATCATCCCGCTGTTCGTGCTCTACCAGAAGCTCGGCCTCTTCGACACGTACGTCGGCATGGTGTGGGTCCTGCAACTCGTCACCCTGCCGCTGATCGTGTGGATCATGCGGTCCTACTTCGCCGACCTCACACCGGAGCTGGAACAAGCGGCCCTGCTGGACGGCTACACCCGCAAGCAGGCGTTCTTCAAGGTGGCGCTTCCGCTGGTCAAGCCGGGCATCGCGGCCGTGTCCCTGCTGGCCTTCATCTTCGCCTGGAACAACTTCGTCTTCCCGCTGATCCTCACCTCCAACGAGGCCCAGACGGTGACCGTGGGCGCCCTGTCCTTCCTCGGCGGGGACCGGCCCAAGTACAACCTGACGGCCGCCGCCGCGCTGGTGTCCGTCGTACCGCCGCTGCTGCTGGCGCTGACGATCCAGCGGTACCTGGTGCGCGGCCTGTCGTTCGGGGCGGTGAAGTCTTGATCCGGCTGAGCGGGATACGCAAGGCGTACGGGAGGACCGTCGCACTCGACGAGCTCGAACTGGAAGTGCGGGAAGGCGAGTTCTTCTGCCTGCTCGGCCCGTCCGGTGCGGGGAAGACCACCACCCTGAAAACCGTCGCCGGGCTCGAGCAGCCCGACTCCGGCACGGTCGTGCTCGACGGCGAGGACATGCGGGGTGTCGAGCCGTACGACCGGGGCGTGGCGATGTGCTTCGAGAGCTACGCCCTCTACCCGCACCGCTCGGCCTACGACAACCTGGCCTCGCCGCTGCGCTCGCCCCGGCACCGGCTGCCCGCCGCCGAGGCCCGGCAGCGGATCGGCGCGATCGCCGAACTGCTCGGCATCTCCGGCCTGCTGGACCGGCCCGTCGGCCAGTTGTCCAACGGCCAGCGGCAGCGCGTCGCCCTCGGCCGGGTCCTGGTCCGCCCCGCCCGGGCCTTCCTGCTCGACGAGCCGCTCTCCCACCTCGACGCCAAGCTCCGCCAGCAGATGCGGGCGGAACTGAAGGCGATCGGGGCCGTGCAGCACACCACCACCCTCTACGTCACCCACGACTCGGTCGAGGCACTGGCGCTCGGCGACCGGATCGGGGTCATCCGGGAGGGCCGGATCGTGCAGACGGGCACGCGGGAGGAGATCTGGTACGAGCCGTACGACACGGAGGTCGCGCGGGCCTTCGGCCGGCCCCGGATCAACCTGCTGCCGGGGGTGGTCACGGAGAGCGGGGTCCGCGCGGACGGCGGGATCGAGTTGCCGGTCCGCGCACCGGCCTCGCCCGGCACGGACGTCCTGGTCGGTCTGCGCCCCCGGGACCTCGCCCTGCACGGCGAGGGCCACGAGCTGACCGGGACCGTGTACGTCACCGAGGTGCTCGGCCGGTCCGTCGAGGTCACCGTCCGGCTCGGGACCGGGGAGCAGCGGGTGTCGCTGGTGGCCCCCCGGGCGGACGCGGCGCGCCTCCGTCCGGACGATCCGGTACGGCTCGTCGTGCGGCCTGAGAACCTGCTGCTGTTCGAGGCCGACCGGCCGGAGCGACCGGGACGACGGATAGAGACACAGCCATGAGCAGCAACAGCAGTGGTGGACAGCAGGGGCCCGCGGCACGCCAGGCCGCCATGGCCGAGCAGGTACTGGCCGACGGCTCGGCGACGGCGGCCGAACTCGCCGAGCGGTTCGGGGTGAGCCTGATGACCATCCACCGGGACCTCGACGAGCTCGAACGGCAGGGCATCGTACGGAAGTTCCGGGGCGGGGTGACCGCGCAGCCGTCGGGTGTCTTCGAGTCGAACGTGCAGTACCGGCTGAAGACCATGCGGGCCGAGAAGGCCGCCGTCGCCGAGCACGCGCTGCGGATGGTGGAGCCCGGCATGGCGATCCTGCTGGACGACTCCACGTCCACGCTGGAGATAGCCAGGCGGCTGCGCACGGCCGAGGTCACGCCGCTGACGGTCGTCACCAACTTCCTGGAGGCGATCAATCTCCTCTCCGACCAGCGGGGCATCCACCTGATGGCGCTCGGCGGCGACTACGACCCGCTGCACTCGTCCTTCCTGGGGGTGTCGTGTGTGGAGGCGGTCGAACAGCTCCGGGTGGATGTGTGCTTCGCGTCGACGTCGGCCGTGCACGGGGGTTACGCCTACCACCAGGAGCAGCACATCGTGTCGGTGAAGCGGGCGATGCTCGACGCGGCGGCACGGAACGTCCTGCTGGTCGACCACACCAAGCTCGGCCGGGTCGCCCTGCACCGGGTCGTCCCGCTGTCCCGTTTCGACACGCTCCTCGTGGACGACGGGGCGTCGCCGGAGGCACTGCGGGATCTGGACGAACACAAGGTCCGTTACGAGGTTTGCGCGATGAAGGGCGGCCATGACGGGACTGGAGCTACGTGAGCTGCGGAAGACCTATCGGTCGCGGGGGCGGCCAGGGGTGGACGCCGTCCGGGGGATCGACCTGAGCCTCCGGTCCGGGGAGTTGCTCGGGCTTCTCGGGCCGTCCGGGTGCGGCAAGTCGACCACCCTACGGATGATCGCCGGGCTGGAGTCCGTCACCGGCGGGGACATCCTGGTCGGCGGGACGTCGGTCGTCGGACGGCCCGCTCAGCAGCGGAACATCGGGGTCGCGTTCGAGAACTACGCGCTGTATCCGCCGCTGTCGGTGGCGGAGAACCTGGCGTTCGGGCTGAAGGCCCGCACGAGGGCCGCCCGCGGTTCCAGGGGGGACGTCGACCGCAAGGTGAAGGAGATCGCCGAGCGGGTCGGCCTGACCGGCCTGCTCGGTGCCCGCCCGGCCGGCCTGTCCAGCGGCCAGAAGCAGCGGGTGTCGCTGGCCCGGGCCCTGATCCGCGAACCGGACGTGCTGCTCCTCGACGAGCCGCTGTCCCACCTGGACGCCGCCCAGCGTGACTCCACCCGCCGCGAACTCAAACGCATCCAGCAGGATTTGGGTCACACCGCGATCCTGGTCACCCACGACCAGGAGGAGGCCCTCTCCCTCGCCGACCGGATCGCCGTGATGAAGGACGGCGTCATCCAGCAGCTCGGTACCCCCTACGAGATCTACGACAGCCCGGCCAACGTGTTCGTCGCGGACTTCGTCGGCGAGCCCGCGATCACCCTGCTGCCCGGCGTCTCCGACGGCGACGGCCACGCCCGCCTCTCCGGCACGGTGCGGATCGCCCTGCCCGTGCCGGTGGACCGGGGGCGGGAGGTGGTGGTCGGCATCCGCCCCGAGGACGTCCGCCTCACCGCCGAGGGCGGCCTGCCCGCCCGGGTCGTCGCCCATGAACCGCTCCTGGAGTCGGGCCTCGCGACCCTCGCCCTGGACGGGGTCGAACGGCATCTGGTGGTGCTCACCGACCCCGAGGTGCGGCTCGCCCACGACGACCGGGTCCGGGTCGCCGCCGACCCCCGCCACACCCATGTCTTCGACGCCGAGACAGGAGAGACCCTGCGATGACTGACGGAAACAGCGTGCGTGTCGTGGCCGCCGGTGACCAGTTCGTCCTGCCGTCGCTGATCACGCGGGCGGTGGAGCACGAGGTGGAGCGGGCGCAGATCAAGGAACTGGAACTCGGCTGGCCGCTGGAGCCGTTCGGGCCGGTCGCCGAGGTGCAGGAGGCCAGTGACGCCGAGGACGAGCTGATCGAGGCGCTGGCCGGGGCGCAGGTGCTGGTCACGCAGATGGGGCCGGTCACCGAGCGCGTGCTCGCCGCCTGCCCCGATCTGAGGCTGGTCGTGGTCTGCCGGGGCGGGCCGGTCAACGTCAACCTCGACGCGGCGAAGAACCGTGACGTGCGGGTGTGCTTCGCGCCGGGCCGCAACGCCGCCGCCACCGCGGAGTTCACCGTCGGCCTGATGCTGTCGGCCCTGCGCCGCATCCCCCAGGCCCACACCCCGCTCGCCGGCCGGGGCAGCTGGGAGGGGGCGACGTACTACACGTACGAGCACAGCGGACTGGAGCTGGAGGACCTGCCCGTCGGGCTGGTCGGGTACGGGGCCGTCGGCAGCCGGGTCGCGCGCGTGCTGTGCGCGTTCGGGGCGCGGGTGATGGTCTACGACCCGTATGTGCACGGCGAGATCCACGGCCTGCGGGTGACCTCGCTCGACGACCTGCTGCGCCGCTCTCGGCTGATCACCCTGCACGCCCGGCTCACACCCGAGACGCGGGGGCTGATCGGCGCCCGCGAGCTGGGGCTGCTGCCGTCCGGCGCGGTGGTGGTGAACGTGGCCCGGGGACCGCTGCTGGACGAGGGCGCGCTGTGCGACGCGCTGGAGAGCGGCCGGGTGTCGGCGGCGGCGCTGGACACGTACGAGCGGGAGCCGCTGCCGGCGGAGTCCCGGCTGCCGGGTCTGTCCGACCGCGTGGTCCTCACCCCCCACTTGGGCGGGGCGTCACGCGCCGTCGCGGAGAAGGCCGCCCGGATCGCCGCCGAAGAGGTGGGCCGCTGGGTGCGCGGGGAGCCTCTCGCGCACTGCCTGACCTGAGGACCGGGAGGAGAGCCGTATGTACGTGGGGATCGACGTGGGCACGTCCATGGTCAAGGCGGCGGCCTTTGACGCCATGGGCCGCCAACTGGCGGTGGAGTCCCGCCCGGTGGGCCTGACCATGCACGGCGGGGTCGTCGAGCAGGACATGGAGGAGGTGTACGGGGAGGTCGTCGCGGTGCTCGAAGCGCTGACCTCCGCCGTGGCGGAGCCCGTGGAGCTGACCGGGCTCACGGGGCAGGGCGACGGGGTGTGGCTGGTCGACGGCGAGGGCCGGCCGGTGCGGCCGGCCGTGTCCTGGATGGACGGGCGGGCGCACGAACTGGTCGACCGGTGGCTGGCGGACGGCACCTTCGAGACGGTGTTCCGGCGGACGGGCGGCGCGATGTTCCCGGGCTCCCCGGGCCCGCTGCTGGCGTGGCTGGAACGCCACGAACCGAAGTCACTGGATGCCGCGAAGGCCGCCGTGTACTGCAAGGACATGGTGTTCCAGCGGCTGACGGGCGCCGGTTCGACGACGGACGTGTCGGACGCGTCGATGCCGTTCCTGAACCCGCGGACCCGCACCTACGACAACCGGGTCGTCGAGCTGCTCGGGCTGGCGCACCGCAGGGGTCTGCTGGCCCCGGTCAGCGACCCGGTCGCGACGGCCGGGGCGCGGGGCGAGGGTCTGCCGGCCGGGACCCGGATCGCCAACGGCCCGTACGATCTGCCGGCCTGCGCGCTGGGCGCCGGGGTGACGTCCCCCGGGGACGGCCTGCTGATCGTCGGCACCTGTCTGGCCAGTCTGGTCGCCACCACCGAGCTCGACCTGACCGGCGAACCGGCCGGCCTGTACATCTCCACCGACCGGCCCGGGCACTGGCTGCGCGCCATGCCCGCCATGGTCGGCACGGCGGCTTTGGACTGGGTGCTGTCGACGACGGGAGTGCGGCACGACGAGGTGGACGGCCTGCTGGCCGGGACGCCGCCGGGCGCGAACGGTGTCCGGGTGCTGCCGTACTTCGCGCCCTCCGGCGAGCGCGCACCCTTCGTCGAGCCGCGCCTGCGGGCCGAACTCACGGGCGTCTCACTGGAGTCGAGCCGGGGTGATCTGGTCCGCGCCACCTGCGAGGGCATCGGGTACGCGGCCCGGCACTGCCTGGCGGCGGCGGGCCTCACCGGGAGCCTGGCCGTGTGCGGCGGCGGCACCCGCAGTTCCGCCTGGATGCGGCTGCTGGCCGATGTGCTCGGGCGGCCCCTGCGGGTCGTCGAGGGCGAGGTGGGCGCGCGGGGCGCGGTCCTGGCGGCTGCCGAGCGGTACGGGGTGCCTCTGGACGCGGAGGTGTGGACGAAACCGACGGCGGTCGTCGAGCCGGACCCGGACCGGGCCGCGTTCTACGCGAGGGGTTTCGAGGAGCACCTGGACCGGCTGGCCGGGGCACGGGCCCGGGCACGGAAGTGAACCTGCCTTCGACGAAGGGGAGTCGTATGCGACTCGGACGGAGATCCCTCCTGCTCGCGGCGGCCGCGGGAACCGCCACAGCCGCCACGGCGGCCCCGGCGGCGGCCGGGCCCTCGAAGGGCGGCGGCCCGGTCGTCATCGGCCACCGCGGGGCGGCCGGCTGGCGCCCGGAGCACACGGCCGCCTCCTACACGTACGCCGTGCAGACGGGCGCCGACTGGATCGAACCGGACCTGGTACCGACGAAGGACCATGTGCTGGTGGTCCGGCACGAGAACGAGATCTCCCAGACGACCGACGTGTCCCGCCACCCGGAGTTCGCGGACCGCCGTACGACGAAGACGGTCGACGGACGGCACGTGACCGGATGGTTCACGGAGGACTTCACGCTGGCCGAGCTGAAGACGCTGCGGGCGGTGGAGCGGCTGCCGGCGGTCCGCAACCGCAACACCGTCTTCGACGGGCGTGCGGAGGTCATGACCTTCCAGGAGGTCGTGGACCTGGCGCGGCGGCTGTCGCGGGAGCACGGCCGGACGATCGTGGTCTTCCCGGAGACCAAGCACCCCACGTACTTCCGTTCGATCGGGCTGCCGTTGGAGCCGAGGCTGGCCGCCGCGATCCGCCGCAACAGGCTCGGGCGGCGCGAGTGCGTCGTGCAGTCCTTCGAGCCGACGAGCCTGCGGCGCATGGTGGATCTGAACGTGCCGCTGTGGCAGGCACTGGGGACGACGGGCGGGCCGTACGACCTGCCCTCGACGACCTACCGGGACATGATGACGCCGGCGGGACTGGCGGGAATCGCCGCGTACGCGGACTGGATCGGGCCGGACAAGTCCTCGGTCGCGGGCACGACGCTCGTCGCCGACGCGCACGCGGCGGGGCTGCGGATCGGGCCGTACACCTTCCGCGCGGAGAACCAGTTCCTGCCGGAGCGGTTCCGGCGCGGGAGCGGAGCGAACGATTTCGGGGACACGTTCGCCGAATACGCGCTGTACTACCGCATGGGGGTCGATGCGGTAGTAACCGACTTCCCGGACTTGGCGGTGATCGCGAGGAGGAGCTGATGACGGTGAGCCGGGCGTGCCGGACCTGCGGCACCATGCAGGAGTTCCGGATGTTCAACGCCGCCGAGCGGGCGGTGGTCCGGGCGGTGAAGGGGGCCGGGCACTTCGTGGACGACTACTGGCGCTGCACCGCCGTCGGCTGCCGGTGGTACCAGCGCTACCTCAACCGCGGCGAGGACGGCCTGCTCCCGGAGGGACTCGAGATCCAGGCCGCCCCCGCCGAATGACCCCTACAGGTTGGAGAAGTCCGGGCCCTTGGTGCGGGTGCGCTTGATCTCGTAGAAGCCGGGGACCGAGGCCACGGCGAGGGTGCCGTCCCAGAGGCGGCCGGCCTCCTCGCCCTGCGGGGCCGGGGTGACGACCGGACCGAAGAAGGCGATCTGCTCGCCGTCGGGGCCGGGCACGGCGATGACGGGGGTGCCGACGTCCTGGCCGACCTTGTCGATGCCCTCCTGGTGGGAGGCGCGCAGCTCCGGCTCGTACGGGGTGGAGTCCCAGTGCTCCAGGAGGGACTCGGGCAGGCCGACGTCCTTCAGGGCGGCGGCGACCGTCTCCTTGCCAGGGCCCTCGCCCTGGTTGTGGATGCGGGTGCCGAGCGCGGTGTAGAAGTCGCCGAGGACCTCGGGGCCCTTCTCCTGCTGCGCGGCTATGACGACCCGGACGGGGCCCCACGCCTTGCTCTCCAGCAGTTCGCGGTACTCCTCGGGCAGTTCGTCCAGCTTGTTCTCGTTGAGCACGGCGAGGCTCATGACATGCCAGCGGACCTCGATGTCCCTGACCTTCTCCACCTCCAGCACCCAGCGGGAGGTCATCCAGGCCCAGGGGCACAGCGGGTCGAACCAGAAGTCGACGGGGGTCTTGTCCGACATGTCTCTCCTCAAGAGGAAACCGTTTCTCCGGCAACGCCGGTGTGCGCTCCCGTCATTCCCGGCTGCCCCGTGTCAGGGGCACGTGGCAGGATCGGTCCTGTTCAGCCGTACCCCACGACATCCGAGGAGTGCCGCCCGTGCCCGGTGAGAATCTGTCCCGCGACGAGGCCCGGGAGCGGGCCGCCCTGCTGAGCGTCGACGGGTACGAGGTGTCCCTCGACCTGCGGTCCGCGGTCGGTGAGGACCGGGGGGACGGGCCCCGCACCTTCCGCTCCGTGACGACGGTCCGCTTCCGCTGCAACGAGCCCGGGGCGAGCAGCTTCGCCGACCTGATCGCGCCGAGTGTGACGGCCGTCTCACTCAACGGCCGTGATCTGGACCCCGGCGAGGTCTTCGACGGCTCCCGGATCACGCTGGAGGACCTGGCCGCGGACAACGAGCTGGTGGTCGACGCCCAGTGCGCCTACTCGCGCACCGGTGAGGGACTGCACCGCTTCGTCGACCCCGAGGACGGCGAGGTGTACCTGTACACGCAGTACGAGCCGGCCGACTCGCGCCGGGTCTTCGCCAACTTCGAGCAGCCCGACCTGAAGGCCCCGTACCGCTTCGAGGTGCGGGCTCCCGAGGGCTGGACGGTGTGGAGCAACGGGGCCGGTGAGCAGGCCGACGGGGTGTGGCGGTTCGCCGAGACCAAGCCGATCTCGACGTACATCACGTGTGTGGTGGCGGGCCCGTACCACTACGTGACGGATTCCTACACGCGCTCCTTCGCGGACGGCGCGACGCTGGAGATCCCGCTCGGCGCCCTGTGCCGCAAGGGCCTCGCTCCCTACTTCGACGCCGACGACGTGTTCCTCGTCACCAAGCAGGGCCTGGACTTCTTCCACGACCACTTCGACTACCCGTACCCGTTCGGGAAGTACGACCAGGCGTTCGTGCCCGAGTACAACCTGGGCGCCATGGAGAACCCGGGCCTGGTGACGTTCCGGGAGGAGTTCATCTTCCGCGGGAAGGTGACGCAGGCGTCCTACGAGGGCCGGGCCAACGTCATCCTGCACGAGATGGCGCACATGTGGTTCGGCGACCTGGTCACCATGGAGTGGTGGGACGACCTGTGGCTGAAGGAGTCCTTCGCGGACTTCATGGGCGCGTTCTCGCTCGTCGGCGCGACCCGCTTCGTCAACGGCTGGATCACCTTCGCCAACCGCCGCAAGGCCTGGGCCTACCGCGCCGACCAGCTGCCCTCCACGCACCCGGTCACGGCGGACATCCGCGACCTGCAGGACGCCAAGCTGAACTTCGACGGCATCACGTACGCCAAGGGCGCGTCGGTGCTGAAGCAGCTCGCGGCGTACGTCGGCGAGGAGGCCTTCCTGGAGGGCGCCCGGCGCTACTTCAAGCGGCACGCGTACGGCAACACGCGCCTCGGTGACCTGCTGTCGGTACTGGAGGAGACCAGCGGCCGGGACATGAGCGCCTGGTCACGGTCCTGGCTGCAGACGGCCGGGGTGAACTCGCTGACGCCGCAGGTACTGCTGGACGCGGACGGCCGCGTCGAGGAGCTGGCGGTGGTGCAGGAGGCCGCGGAGTCGCACCCCGAGCTGCGCCCGCACCGGGTCGCGGTGGGCCTGTACCGGGTGACGGACGGCGGGGCTCTGGAGCGCTACGCGCGCGTGGAGACCGACGTCGACGGCGCCCGGACGATCGTGGCGGAACTGGCCGGAGCCGAGGCACCGGACCTTGTCCTGGTCAACGACGACGACCTGACGTACTGCAAGACCCGCTTCGACGCGACGTCGCTGGCGACCCTGCGTGAGCACCTGGGCTCGGTCACCGACCCGCTCGCGCGCGCCCTGTGCTGGTCGGCGCTGTGGAACATGACGCGTGACGCCCTGCTGCCGGCGCGGGACTTCGTGGACCTGGTGCTGCGGTTCGGCGGGCGCGAGTCCGAGATCGGCGTCGTGCAGATGCTGCACGCCTGGGCCCAGTCGGCGGTCACCCACTACACGGCGTCCGCCCGGCGCGAGACGGCCGCCCGGCTGCTCGCCGAGGGCGCCCGCCGCGAGCTGTACGCGGCAGGTCCGGGCAGCGAGCACCAGCTGGCCTGGGCCCGCTTCTTCGCCCGGACGGCCACCGCCGAGGCCGACTTCGAGCTGCTGCGGGACCTGCTCGCGGGCACGGCGACGGTCGACGGCCTCGACCTGGACCAGGAGCTGCGCTGGGCCTTCCTGGAGCCGCTGGCCGCGCACGGCGCCGTGGACGAGAAGGCGCTGGCCGAGGAGCTGGCCCGGGACGACACGGCCTCCGGCAAGCGGCATCAGGTGCGCTGCCTGGCGGCCCGCCCGTCCGAGGCGGTGAAGGCCCAGGCATGGGCGCAGGTCGTGGAGTCGGACGCGCTGTCCAACGCCATGGTCGAGGCGACCATCGCGGGCTTCTCCCAGGGCTCGCAGCGGGAGCTGATCGCGCCGTACGCCGAGAAGTACTTCGCGGCGATCGAGCGGGTCTGGTCCGAGCGGTCGATCCAGATCGGCATGCACGTGGTGCAGGGCCTGTTCCCGTCCCTGCAGCAGTCCCAGGAGACGCTGGACGCCACGGACGCGTGGCTGGACACCCACGAGGAGGCGGCACCGGCGCTGCGCCGGCTGGTGCTGGAGTCCCGTGACGATCTGGCACGGGCGTTGCGCGGACAGGCGTGCGACGAGGCCTGACCAGTAGCTTTGGCCTGAGATCGGGGCGTTCCGCCCTCGTTACGAGACGATCGCCCCGTGAGCCGTAACCCCTGGCCCGCACCCGAACGGACCAGGGGCTTTCGGCATCCGAACACCCGTCCTTTAGAGCCGGATTGTCCGTATGTGTCGACGGACGTGTAACAGCGGTTCAAAGAGGGCCGGAGCGCGGCACATTGCGGGCATGACCCACAACACCCCGCTCTCCCCCCGCCCGCTGCACGACCTGTCCGGTGGTGGCCGCCCCCGTGTGACGACCACGGCCCGGCTCCGCTCGCGAGGCGTCTCCACGGCCGAGACGAACGAGCAGTGCCGCGCGGGCGGCCCCTGGCAGCAGCTCCTCCCGGGCGTCGTCCTGCTCCACCCGGGCCCGCCGACCAGCGAGGAACGGCTGCACGCGGTGCTGATGTACGCGGCGCGGGAGCGCGGCACCGGGGTCCCCGCCCAGCCCGGCGGGAGCCGGCCGCACGCCCCCGCCTACCCCGAGGCGATGATCACCGGCCTGGCCGCGCTGACCTTGCACGGCTTCTCCTCCACTCCCCCGCTGCCGTCCCTGGACACCATCGACGTCCTGATCCCGCGGCTGCGGAGGCTGCGCTCCACGGGCTGCGCGCGCATCGTCCGCACGCCCGTCATGCCCGACCCCGAGCAGGTCACGGGGGTGCCGGTGGCGCCGGTCGCCCGCGCGCTGGCCGACGCGGTGGCCGAACTCGCGGACGCCGGCACCGTCCGCCGGCTGCTCACGGAGGCGGTCCGCGGCGGCCACTGCGACCCGGCGGCGGTGGTCCGTGAACTGAACCAGGCCCGGCTGCTGAGCCGCCCGCACGTCGTGGACGCGGTGGACTCCCTGCTCGCCGAGGGCCGGGCACGCGCGGAGGACCGCCTGTACCGGATGATCCGCGAGTACGACCTGCCCGAGCCGGTCTGGAACGTCGACCTGCGCCTTCCCGGCGGCCCCTACCTCGGCGGCCTCGACGCGTACTGGCCAGACCAGGCGGTGGCGGTGGAGCTCGACACCCGGGCGCCCCGGCAGGACGACGACGCCCTGTGGTCCGAGTACGCCCGCAAACGCGAGCACCTGGAGCGGCTCGGCATCACGGTCGTCCACATCACGCCGCGCAAGCTCCGCGATTCCCCGGAGCAGCAGGCGACGGTGCTCCGCACGGCCCTGATGGCCTCGGCCGACCGCGAACCGGCGGCGTATGTCGCGGTGCTGCCCCGGTAGTGACGGACCGGGGCAGGGCCAGGAGGGGAGAGGAGGGGCCGCCGGGCGTGCCGGGCGGCCCCTCCTCGCGCCGTGGGGCGCTACGGGCCGCAGAACTCCGCCTCGACGACCGCTTCCGTGCTGCCCGACCAGTCCCCGTTGAAGTTGACCGCCAGGGAGTGGCGGCCGTCCCCGGTCGTCACGGCGTCCGAGTTGGACCCGGTGATGCCGCCGTCGTGGCCCCAGACGTGGACTCCGCAGCTGAGCTTGCGGTCGACGAGCCCCAGACCGTAGCGGCTGGTTGCGCGACTGGAGGGGACCGTGGTCTTCATCTTCTTCAGCTGCCGCGGTGGGAGCAGCTTGCCGCGCAGCAGGGCCGAGTAGAAACGGGTCAGGTCGGCCGAGCTGGAGACCATCTGGCCGGAGCCGTAGGCCAGGCGCGGGTTCAGTTCCGTGACGTCGTACGTCGGGCCCGTGTCCGTCCTGGCCAGCTTGGAGTGGGCGCGGCTGCTGGGCCGGGGCAGGGTGACGCGGGTGGTGGGGACCGACGTGGAGGTCAGGTGCAGAGGGTCGATGATCCGGCGGTCGATCTCCTCGCCGTAGTCGTTGCCGGTGGCCTTCTCGATCACCAGGGCGGCCAGGACGTAGTTGGTGTTGGAGTACGTGAACGACCCGTCCGGATCGGAGTGCGGCTCGTTCGCCATGGCGATGGCGAGCAGGTCCTCGGGGTCCGCCTGGTCGAAGCGGTGCTTCATGAAGCCGTCCGCGGTCATGTACTTCTGCTGGAAACCGGGGTCGCGCAGGTAGTCGAAGATGCCGCTGGTGTGGTTCAGGAGCCGGCGCAGGGTGATCCGCCGCCCGTCGTGGCCGTTGCCCCGGACCACGCCCGGCAGCCATTCCTCCACCGTGTCGTCGAGCGAGAGCTTTCCCTCCGCCTCCAGTTGCAGGACGACGGTCGCGACGAACGTCTTCGTGATGCTGGCGACGCGGTAGTGGTCCCGCGTCGAACGGGGCTTGCCCGTCGCGGGGTTGCCCACGCCGGCCGTGGCCGCCCAGGTGCCGTGCCCCCGCCGCACCGTCACGGTCACGCCCGGCACGCCGTCGGCGACCGCGGCCCGTACCGCCTGCCGGGTCGCGCCATGGCCGCCGTGAGCCGTACCGGGGACCGCTGCCAGTGCCGGGGCCGCCAGGGCCGCCGTCAGTGCCACCGCGGTCGCCGCCGTCAGGGTCGTACGTGCGTGTCTACTCATGTCCCCGTTTCCCCCTGCCACTTAGAACCGTGTCGGGGGGAGGGACCGGGGCCGCCCGGACCGGGTTGACCGTGTCCGGGCCGGTTGGGCGGGATTCAGCCCTTCTTGAGCACCAGCTCGGTGTTGCGGTCGGCCGGGGCGCCGCCGAGGGTGGTGCGTGCGCCGGGCGCGTTGAGGGACAGCTCGCGGTAGAGGGCCGCGAGGCCGGTCTGGGAGAGGTCGGAGAAGTCCGTCCGGTGCGGGGCGGAGGACTCGACGAGGGTGGTGAACACGGAGATCGTGCCGTCCTTGTTGTCGGTCAGCTCGATGACCCGGGCCAGCTGCGGGAAGTCGACGTGGGAGGCCGTGGAGATCTCCCAGAAGGAGCCGCCGCTCGCCAGGGCGTGCGGGGTGATGACGTTCTTGTGGATGTGCCCGTTCACCCACGCGAGCACCCTGGGGTGGCCGCCGAGCAGGGCGAGGACCTCCTGGCCGTCGTGACGGCGCTCGGCGGGGCGGGCCGGGTCGCTGCGCAGGTTCGTCATCGTCTTGCTCGTGTGGTGGCTGAAGATCACCGCGTAGGAGTCCTTGTTGTCCCGCAGCGTCTTGTCGAGCCACTTCAGCTGGGCCGTGCCGATGGACCCCTCGTAGTGGCCGCCGGAGTCGGTGGTGTCCAGGCTGATGCCGATGACGTCGTCGGAGATGCGGAAGGCGTAGTACTGGGTGCCCGTGTCCAGGTTCGCGGAGGAGTAGCCGTGGCCGGCCGGGCCGACGCCGCGGTGGGCCGGGTCCAGGTGTGCCCGGAGGTACTCGGCCGGCGTGAAGGGCGCGCGCCTCTCGTCGGGGGTGACCGACCGCATGCCGCGGGCGTGGGACGTGAGGAAGTCGTGGTAGCGGGCGCCCTCGGGGTCGCGGGCCTTCTTGATCTGCGCCTGGAGCCGCTGCGCCTCGGCCGCGGAGACGTCCATCAGCTTCTTGCCGCCGACGGCGAGTTCGGTGAGGTACGAGTCGCCGTGCGAGGCGTAGCAGCCCATCGGCAGCGAGTCGTGGTTGCCGACCGTCGAGTACCAGGGCAGGTTGAGGCCGGGGCTGCGCACCTCCCGGATCGCGGCCTTCAGGAAGCCGTCGAGGTGGGGGAAGCCCGCCTGCTTGTCGCTGTCGCGGACCGGGGCGTCCGGCTGCCAGTACTGCTTGAGGCCGCTGTTCTGGACACCCTCGTACCGGCGCGGGTCGCCGGTGTTGGGCGTGATGCGCCCGCCACTCATGATCTTCAGGAACCAGTCCAGCTCGGACTTGGCGTTGTTGTCCGTGTTGTCTCCGGTGGTCATGGCGAAGTGCAGCGGGGCGCCGGTGACGGGGGCGCCGCGCAGCGCGTTGATCCGCTCCACCAGCGCGATGGCGCCCTGCACGGTCAGCGCCTCGTGCGGACGCCAGGCGTGGATGTCGGCCGAGCGCAGGTACTCCAGACGCAGCGGGTGCTGGGCGTCGATGATGTGCAGGTCGGTGAGCTGTACGAACGCGGCGAGCGGGGTGCGGCGGCCGGCCCGGCCGGGCTTCGGCGCGGCCAGGTCGGAGCGGACGACCCGCTGCCACCCGGGCCCGTCGTTCAGGCGGCGGTAGCCGGAGCTGCCGCGCGGGGCGGCCACGGACGCCACGGTGGTGCCCTTGGTGTAGGGGGCGAGTGGTGCGGCCGGTGCCTGCCGCGAGGAGGCGGCGACGCCCTCGGTGGCCTGCTGAGTACCCGTGGCGGCCTGGCTGTCACTGGGCCGCAGGGCGTAGCCGACGCCCCCGGCCAGGGCGACCGCGCCGGTGGCGGCGAGGACGGAACGACGGTGGATGCCCCGGCCGGAGCCGGCGACTGAGCGTGTGCGCGACATGCGCTTCTCTCCCCGAGTGCGAACGCGTCGGCAGTGGTCGCGGGGCGTTCACGACGTGAACACCCCGCTTCTACTCGATCGTTGGCACCGGGAATGACCTGCGCGTGAACGAGGCGGCAACGCGCAACGCCGATCACCGTACGTGGATCTTGGGCGACCCTGTGCGTCGTCGCCTGCTCCGGATACGGCCCGGAGCCGGTCACACGGCGTTCATCTTCCGGGGTAGTGCACCTGCTCGGGGCGTCGGCCGGGCGTCCGGGGCAGGGCCTACTCCGGGGCGTCGGCCAGCCGTCCGGTGACCGGGCGTTCGCGCCACATCCGCAGGGCGATGTCGACCATCGGCACCCGGACGAGAGCGGGGACCGCGGCCAGGTCCTGCCAGGCGGCGAGGTCGGTGGAGCCGTTCACCTCGTTGCGGAGTTCGCCGCCGATGATCCGGCCCTCGTAGACGAACCGGACGCCGTGGTTTTCGACGGCGCGTCCGAGGCCGTCGCGGAAGACGCGGGTGGAGGAGTTCACGCCGAGCAGTCCGGTCACCTCGATGCGGTACCCGGTCTCCTCCTCCGCCTCCCGCCGGACGGTGTCGTAGGGGTCCTCGCCATGCTCCATGCCGCCGCCCGGCACGACCCACTCGGGCGTGCCGTCCTGGGCGGTCGAGCGGGCGAGCAGGATCTGTCCGTCCCGGACGCATATGGCGTAGGCCGCCACCCTCAACTTCTGTCGCACTTGGGGACGTTAACCGATTTCTTCGCCACCTTCAGGACTGATGCTCACAAAACGCATCGCGGGTTTTCCCCATACATCCATTGCGTTTCGGTCAACGCTCCCCAAAGAACTTCCCCTTGCGTAAGGCTGTGCGATCGTCCGGGCTTGCCGTTCGGACCATCTGCGACCAGGACCGATCGGGCCCCGGTCGCTTCCCGCTCGTTCCTTTACCTACAAGGGATGCCGATGACCCCTCCCACCCCGCGCGATCAGATATCGGGTCCGAGACGTGTGGCACGCATCGCCGTGGCCGCCGGTCTCGTCGCCGCGCTCTCCGCGGCCGGGCCGATCCCGATGGCCTTCTCCGCCGACGGCCCGGGCGCGGACGCCCCGGCCGAGCCGAGCGTCAAGTCCGCGCACGCCAAGCTCGGTTCGACCGACGCGGACCTGCTCGCGGAGGCCAAGGCCGACGGCGACAAGACCGTCACGATGATGATCGCCACCGCGCCCGGGAAGACCGAGCAGGTCGCCGGGCAGCTGGACGCGGTCAAGGGCGGCTCGGTCGGCCGGGCCGACGACAAGCTCGGTTACGTCCGGGCCACCGTCCCGACGGCCAAGGCCGACTCGGCGATCGCCGCCGCCGCCAAGCTGTCCTCCGTGCACGGCATCGACCTGCGCGAGGAGATCCCGCTGGACGACCCGACGCCGAGCGCGCACACCGCCAAGGGCGCCAAGGCGAAGGCCACGTACCCGGCGCCGGGGAAGAAGACCCCGGCGGAGAACCCGTACAACCCGTCGTTCGAGACGGGAGCGGTCGACTTCGTCGAGGACCACCCGAAGGCGGACGGCCGCGGCGTCACCATCGGCATCCTGGACTCCGGCGTGGACCTCGGCCACCCGGCGCTGCAGAAGACGACGACCGGTGAGCGGAAGATCGTCGACTGGGTGACGGCGACCGACCCGATCATCGACAACGACAACACCTGGCGCCCGATGGTCTCGGCCGTGTCCGGCCCGGCCTTCAGCTACCAGGGCCAGTCGTGGAAGGCACCGGCGGGCTCCTACGGCGTCAGCCTCTTCAAGGAGTCGTACACCACCGGCGGTGACGCGGCGGGCGACGCCAACCGGGACGGCGACACCACCGACGTCTGGGGCGTGCTCTACGACGCGGCGGCCGGCACGGTCCGGGTCGACCTGAACAACAACAACGACTTCGCCGACGACGCCCCGATGAAGCCGTACAAGGACGGCCACCAGGTCGGGTACTTCGGCACCGACAACCCGGCCACCGACGTCGCCGAGCGGCAGCCCTTCGTCGTGGAGATCCGCAAGGACGTCCCGATGGACCCGCTGGGCGGCACCTGGGTCGGCAAGAAGTCCGACTTCGTCAACATCGGCGTCATCGAGTCCGAGCACGGCACGCACGTCGCCGGCATCACCGCCGCCAACGGCCTGTTCGGCGGCAGGATGGACGGTGCCGCCCCGGGCGCCAAGCTGGTCTCCTCGCGAGCCTGCACCTGGTCCGGCGGCTGCACCAACGTGGCGCTCACCGAGGGCATGATCGACCTCGTCACCAAGCGCGGTGTCGACATCGTCAACATGTCCATCGGCGGCCTGCCGGCGCTGAACGACGGCAACAACGCGCGCGCCGAGCTGTACACGCGCCTCATCGACACCTACGGCGTCCAGCTGGTGATCTCCGCGGGCAACTCCGGCCCCGGCGCCAACACCATCGGCGACCCGGCCCTGGCCGAGAAGGTCATCTCGGTCGGCGCGTCCGTCTCCAAGGAGACCTGGGCCGCCAACTACGGCTCGGTCGTGGAGAAGAAGTACGCGATGATGCCGTTCTCCTCGCGCGGTCCGCGTGAGGACGGCGGCTTCACGCCGACCCTGGTCGCCCCGGGCGCGGCGATCAACACCATCCAGACCTGGATGCCGGGCCAGCCGGTCGCCGAGGCGGGCTACACCCTGCCGGCCGGCTACGGCATGCTCCAGGGCACCTCGATGGCCTCCCCGCAGGCCGCCGGTGCCTCGGCGCTGCTGATCTCGGCCGCCAAGCAGAAGAAGATCGACCTCACGCCGGCGACCCTGCGCACGGCCCTCACCTCCACCGCCGACCACATCAAGGGTGTGCAGGCGTACGAGGAGGGCGTGGGCCTCATGAACATCCCCGACGCCTGGGACGCCATCCGCGACGACGCGACCTCGCACGCGTACACGGTCAAGGCGCCGGTCGACACCGCGATCGACCAGTTCCTGAAGACCCCGGGCTTCGGCACGGGCCTCTACGACCGTGAGGGCGGCCTGAAGGCCGGCCAGAAGAAGACGTACGAGATCACCATCACCCGTACGTCCGGCGCCGACAAGGCGATCCGGCACGAGCTGCACTTCGAGAACAACACGGGCGGCACGTTCCGCGTCGTCGGCTCCGACGAGGTGAAGCTGCCGCTGAACAAGCCGGTGACCGTCAAGGTCCAGGCCGCGCCGAAGTCCGCGGGCATCAAGAGCGCGATCCTGGAGGTCGACGACCCGAAGACCGAGGGCATCGACCACCAGGTCCTCAGCACGGTCGTGGTCTCCACGCCGCTGAAGTTCACCACCTCCGCGAAGGGCTCGGTGGAGCGCAACAGCTCGCACCACTACTTCGTCACCGTCCCCGAGGGCGCGAAGACCCTCGAGGTCTCGATGAGCGGGCTGAAGGACAAGAGCCAGACCCGGTTCATCTCCATCCACCCGTACGGCGTCCCGTCCGACCCGACGTCGACGATCAACTGCTACCCGAACTACTCCAACCCGGCCAACACCTGCCGCCCCGACCTGCGTTCGTACACGGACCCGCAGCCGGGCGTGTGGGAGATCGAGGTCGAGTCGCGCCGTACGTCGCCGCTGCTCGACAACCCGTACAAGCTGGATGTCGCCGTTCTCGGCGCGGCCTTCGACCCGGAGACCGTGACCGTGACCGAGGCGAAGGTCGGCACCCCGGCCGCCGCCTCCTGGAAGGTGACGAACGGCTTCGCCGCGCTCGACGGCAAGCTCGTCGGCGGCCCGCTCGGCTCGGCCAAGGTGGCCCGCCCCTCGATCAAGCAGGGCGAGACGCAGACCACGACGGTCGAGGTGCCCGCGGGCGCCAAGTCGCTGGACGTCGCCATCGGCGGTGTCTCGGACAACGCCGCTGACCTGGACCTCGCCGTGTACGACGCGTCGGGCACGCAGGTCGGCAGCTCCGCCGACGGTGACTCGGAGGAGTCGGTCTCCATCCCCTCCCCGGCCGCCGGGAAGTACTCGGTCGAGGTCGTCGGTTACTCGGTGCCGTCCGGCACCACGGAGTACGACTACCAGGACGTGTTCTTCTCCCCCTCCCTCGGCAGCGTCACCGTCGACGGGTCGGCTCCGGTGAAGCTCGGCACGGGCGACTCCGCGACGGTCTCGGGCAGCGTCACCGCCGCGGCGGCCGCTCCCGAGGGGCGCGAGTTCTTCGGCCAGGTCCAGCTGGTCAACGCGCGCGGCACGGTCGCGGGCGTGGGCAGCGTGAAGATCGAGAAGGTTCTGCCGTAGTCATATCGCGGCACTGGGGCGGGCGTCCGTTGGGGCGCCCGCCCCTTGCCGTTCCTGGGGGCACGTTTCTACGGGCATCTACGGGCATCTACGGGCGCATTTCTACGGGCACGGCAGCGTGCGCGAGGCGGGCAGCGCGTCGGTGATCCACGCCCGCTCCCGGGCGATCTCCTTCTCCCCCGCGGTCCACGTGTCCGGGTGGGCCTGGTCGCCGGAGACGCCGACGAGCATGTGGTCACCGGCCCGGAGCGAGGGCTCGGCGCCGGTCTCCAGGGGGAAGGTGATCCGCGCCCGGCCCTTGTCGGGCTTGTAGTAGCGCGTCACGTCCAGGGTGATCCGGTCCTGGCCGGTACCGGGAACGGTCTCGACCTTTGCGACGGTGCCCTCGACGACGATCCGGGCGCAGGCGAGATACCCGGCGTTGCCGAACTCGGCGTCCCCGTCGGCGTGCTCCCGCCCGGCGGAACCGTCGGCGGCGGACGACGCGCCCTGGTCGCCCTTGGCGCTCATGCCGCCGCTCTGGACGACGAGCCAGCCCATGCCGATCACGACACTCGCACCTACGGCGGCGACGAGGCTCTTCAGGGCCACGTCCAGGGGCTTGCGACGGCCGCGGCGCGCGGACAGCGGGGTCACGGAGGCGCCGCCTCGTGCCCCCGGTCCGGGCTCGGGGCCCTGGTCGGGGTCCTGCTCGGGGACACGTTCGGGAACCGGTTCGGGCCCGGCGAGTGCCTGTCCGATGAGGCCCAGCTGCTCGCGCAGCAACGCCATGTCGGCGGTCGCGGACCGGTACTCGGTCATGAAGGCGTCGTCCGCGAGGGCATCGTCCGGTGGTGTCTCGCCGGTGATCACCGCCATCAGCGCGGCCTCGCTGTGCCCGTCGTTGTCGTGCTCGGCGGTCACGTCACACCACCTCGTCCTCGTGCAGGCGGGCACGAAGGGCCCGTACCGCCGTGTGCAGCCGGCTCTTGACCGTGCCTTCCGGGACGCCGAGCTGATCGGCGATGGACCGGACCGGCAGGTCGGCGTAGAAGCGCAGGACGACGACCTGCCGCTGGGCGTCGGGCAGCTCGTCCAGGCCCTGGGCGACGGCGACGGACAGCACGCTGCTGTCCTCGCCGGAGGGATGCGCCGGCTGGTGCAGGGCGGCCAGCCGCTCCCCGAGTCGTTCCTGGCGGCGCTTGGCCCGGTGCCAGTCCATGGCCAGGTTGGAGGCGACGACCGCCGCCCACGCCGAGACGTTCCGCGGCGCCTCCCGGCCGCTCGCGGCCCGCTCCAGGAGCCGCAGGCGGACCTGCTGCACCCCGTCCGGCAGGTCCGCCTGCGGCACTCCGCCGAGCGCGAGCACCGCCCGCACCCGGCGCTCCTGCGCCGCGTCCAGCGGATCGGCCGCGGCCTGCGGACCGGCCGCTTCCGGCGGATCGGCCGCTTCCGGCGGATCGGCGTCGCGCAACGTACCGGCGTCGCGCAACGTACCGGCGTCGCGGAACCTACCGGCCTCGCTCGGCGTACCGGCCTCGCGCAACGTATCGGCCCCGCTCGGCGTACCGGCCTCGCGCAACGTATCGGCCCCGCCCGGCGGATCAGCCGCGTCCCGCGGATCGTCGCCGGTCGCGGCGTGCGCCTCCCGGGCGCGCCGGGCCCTACCGCGCAGCAGCACAAGCCACCCCCCTCGCCGTGTTTCCCCTACGACGCCGGTACGGCCCGGAACGTTCGGCCGTTTCCCCGGAAAGTGCCGGCCGGGCGGCAGAGGCGTACATCACACTTCCGTGTGGCCGGGACCGGCATGGGCAGGTGAGCTTGCGGCACACGACCCCTGGCGGACGAATTCCTCCAGCTCAGCGGGGTCGACACCGCAGGTCCGCAACCATGGAGTGGGACAGGCCGTCCCACTCTCCGGGCAGACCGGGGAAAGAAGTGGACAGGCGGGCCGTGGTCGGCCGCATGATGGAAAAGCCTCGGCCAAGCAACGAGCACGCGAAGAGACGCAGGAGAGGGAGTCACCGTGAGGGTCGGAATCGTCGGAGCCACCGGACAGGTGGGCACGGTCATGCGCAGGATCCTCAAGGAGCGGAACTTCCCGGTCACCGAGCTGCGCCTGTTCGCCTCGGCCCGCTCCGCCGGGTCGCAGCTGGACGGCGTGACGGTGGAGGACGCGGCGACCGCGGACTACACCGGCCTGGACATCGTCCTGTTCTCCGCGGGCGGTGCCACCTCCAAGGCGCTGGCCGAAAAGGTCGCCTCCCAGGGCGCCGTGGTGATCGACAACTCCTCCGCGTGGCGCAAGCACCCGGAGGTCCCCCTGGTCGTCTCCGAGGTCAACCCGCACGCGATCAAGGACCGCCCCAAGGGCATCATCGCCAACCCGAACTGCACGACCATGGCCGCGATGCCGGTGCTGCGCCCGCTGCACGACGAGGCGGGCCTCGAGGCCCTGGTCGTCGCCACGTACCAGGCGGTCTCCGGCTCCGGCCTCGCGGGCGTGGCCGAGCTGCACGGCCAGACGCAGAAGGTCGTCGCCGAGGCCGAGAAGCTCACCCACGACGGTGAGGCGGTCGACTTCCCCGAGCCGGGTGTCTACAAGCGCCCCATCGCCTTCAACGTGCTGCCGCTCGCGGGCAACATCGTCGACGACGGCCTGAACGAGACCGACGAGGAGCAGAAGCTCCGCAACGAGTCCCGCAAGATCCTGGAGATCTCCGGGCTGAAGGTCTCCGGCACCTGCGTGCGCGTCCCGGTCTTCTCCGGCCACTCCCTCCAGATCAACGCCCGCTTCGCCCGCCCGATCTCCCCGGAGCGCGCGACGGAGCTCCTGAAGGACGCCCCGGGCGTCGAGCTCTCCGACATCCCCACGCCCCTCCAGGCCGCCGGCAAGGACGCGTCCTACGTCGGGCGCATCCGCCGTGACGAGACGGTGGACAACGGCCTGGCCCTGTTCGTCTCCAACGACAACCTCCGCAAGGGCGCGGCGCTGAACGCCGTGCAGATCGCGGAGCTGGTGGCGGCTGAGCTGAAGGGCTAGTCGCCGCCCTCCGCGGGAGCCCTGCGCACCTCGTAGAGGAAACAGCCGTACTCGACGGCCCGGACGTGGACGAGTGCCACGGCCGGGTCGTCGAGCGCTTCCCGCAGGGCGTGCGAGAAGGCGGCGGCGGTGCCTTCGACGAGCCGTCCGCCCAGGATGTGCCCGTCGGCCGTGTAGCGGCGGAGCGTGCGGTGGCTGTCGGTGAAGGGGAGGGCGTCGGTGTCCGGCCCCGCGCACTCCTCGGCGTGGATGAAGACGGGGCCCTGTTCGTCGTACGCCCCGGGTTGGGCGCCCGTGCGGACCGCCCAGCGGCGCAGGGGCGCGTAGGAGACCAGGGCGATGCGTTCGCCCGGTGCGCTGCGGCGCAGGCAGCACCGGAGCGGGGCGCCGCCCTCGCGGTCGGTGACCCGGACCGCCGGGCGGCCGGCGTCGTCCGCCGTGCGGAGTTCCTCCAGGGTGCCCGGGGCGATGGGGCGTGCGGTGTACGTGGTCGCCGTCATGCTCGTCAGGCTCGCTCGCGCGGCGCCGGGGCACCGGCGGATTCCGGACGTCGCACTCCCTCCGGACGCCCGGACCCTCGCCCCCGAGGGGTATCCCTACCAGCCGCTCAGGTCGTCGCCTGACGCCCGGCCTCCGTGGAAAGATGACGCAACCCACCCATAACGAGGAGATGACCGCGTGCCTGGCACAAACCTGACCCGCGAAGAGGCGCAGCAGCGGGCGCAACTGCTCGCCGTTGAGTCGTACGGGATCGAGCTCGATCTCTCCGGCGCGCAGGAGGGCGGCACCTACCGGTCGGTGACCACGGTGCGCTTCGACGTGACGGCCGAGAACGGCGCGGAGTCGTTCATCGACCTGGTGGCGCCGGCCGTGCACGAGGTGACCCTGAACGGGGACTCCCTCGACCCGGCCGAGGTCTTCGCGGACTCCCGGATCGCCCTGCCCGGCCTGCTCCACGGGCGCAACGTCCTCCGGGTCGTAGCCGACTGCGCGTACACCAACACCGGTGAGGGCCTGCACCGGTTCGTCGACCCGGTCGACGACCAGGCTTATCTCTACACCCAGTTCGAGGTGCCGGACGCCCGCCGGGTGTTCGCGAGCTTCGAGCAGCCGGACCTCAAGGCGACCTTCCAGTTCACCGTGAAGGCGCCCGAGGGCTGGACGGTCATCTCCAACTCGCCGACGCCCGAACCGCAGGACAACATCTGGGAGTTCGAGCCGACGCCGCGCATCTCGACGTACATCACGGCGCTGATCGTCGGCCCGTACCACTCGGTGCACAGCGTGTACGAGCAGGACGGCCGGTCGGTCCCGCTCGGCATCTACTGCCGTCCCTCGCTCGCCGAGTACCTCGACTCGGACGCGATCTTCGAGGTGACCCGGCAGGGCTTCGAGTGGTTCCAGGAGAAGTTCGACTACGCGTACCCGTTCAAGAAGTACGACCAGCTGTTCGTGCCGGAGTTCAACGCGGGCGCGATGGAGAACGCGGGCGCGGTGACCATCCGCGACCAGTACGTGTTCCGGTCGAAGGTGACGGACGCGGCGTACGAGGTGCGCGCGGAGACCATCCTGCACGAGCTGGCCCACATGTGGTTCGGCGACCTCGTGACGATGGAGTGGTGGAACGACCTGTGGCTGAACGAGTCGTTCGCCACGTACACCTCCATCGCCTGCCAGGCGGCGCACCCCGAGTC
This sequence comes from Streptomyces sp. NPDC012474, assembly GCF_042955185.1. NCBI lineage: Bacteria > Bacillati > Actinomycetota > Actinomycetes > Kitasatosporales > Streptomycetaceae > Streptomyces > Streptomyces sp. NPDC012474. Next base: position 417,761 of record NZ_JBIBEP010000001.1, on the reverse strand, counting down.
GCGCTGGCCGCACTCCTGGACCACGTTCGCCAATTCCATGAAGACGTGGGCGTACCGGCAGGACCAGCTGCCGTCGACGCACCCGATCATGCCCGAGATCAACGACCTGGACGACGTGCTCGTCAACTTCGACGGCATCACGTACGCGAAGGGCGCTTCCGTGCTGAAGCAGCTCGTCGCGTACGTCGGCGAGGACGAGTTCTTCAGTGGTGTGCAGGCGTACTTCAAGGCGCACGCGTACGGCAACACGCGCCTGTCCGATCTGCTGGGCGCCCTGGAGACGACGTCCGGCCGTGATCTGAAGGCCTGGTCGAAGGCGTGGCTGGAGACGGCGGGCATCAACGTCCTGCGTCCCGAGATCGAGACGGACGGGAACGGTGTCGTCACCTCCTTCTCGATCCGCCAGGAGGCCCCGGCCCTGCCCGCGGGCGCCAAGGGCGAGCCGACGCTGCGCCCGCACCGGATCGCCGTCGGCCTGTACGAGCTGGACGACGACAGCGGCAAGCTGGTCCGCGACGAGCGCATCGAGCTGGACGTGGACGGCGAGCTGACGGCCGTCCCGCAGCTGGTGGGCAGGCGTCGCCCGGCCGTGATCCTGCTCAACGACGACGACCTGTCGTACGCGAAGGTCCGCCTGGACGAGCAGTCCCTGGCCTTCGTCACGGAGCACCTGGGCGACTTCGAGTCCTCCCTGCCGCGTGCCCTGTGCTGGGCGTCGGCCTGGGACATGACCCGCGACGCCCAGCTCGCGGCCCGCGACTACCTGTCCCTGGTGCTGTCCGGCATCGGCAAGGAGTCGGACATCGGTGTCGTGCAGTCGCTCCAGCGTCAGGTGAAGCTGGCGATCGACCTGTACGCCGACCCGGCCGCCCGCGAGGCGCTGCTGGCCCGCTGGACCGACGCGACGCTGGCGCACCTGCGGGCGGCGGCGCCGGGCAGTGACCACCAGCTGGCGTGGGCGCGCGCGTTCGCGGCGACGGCCCGCACGCCCGAGCAGCTGGATGTGCTGGACGCGCTGCTGGACGGCTCGCAGACCATCGAGGGCCTGGTCGTCGACACGGAGCTGCGGTGGTCGTTCGTGCAGCGGCTCGCGGCGGTCGGCCGGTTCGACGAGGCGGAGATCGCGGGCGAGTACGACCGTGACCGCACGGCCGCCGGTGAGCGCCACGCCGCCACGGCCCGGGCGGCCCGTCCGACGGAGGAGGCCAAGGCGGAGGCGTGGGCGTCGGTCGTCGACTCCGACAAGCTGCCGAACGCCGTGCAGGAGGCGGTCATCGGGGGCTTCGTCCAGACCGACCAGCGCGAGGTGCTCGCCCCGTACGCGGACCGGTACTTCGAGGTGGTCAAGGACATCTGGGAGTCCCGCTCCCACGAGATGGCCCAGCAGATCGCCGTCGGCCTCTACCCGACGGTCCAGGTCTCCCAGGAGACCCTGGACAAGACGGACGCCTGGCTGGCCTCGGCCGGGCCGAACGCGGCCCTGCGCCGGCTGGTGTCGGAGTCCCGGGCGGGCGTCGAGCGTGCCCTGCGGGCGCAGCGGGCGGACGCGGCGGCCGGGGAGTAACCGGCCACACGAGCGGTTGGGGCGCCCGGCTCGTGCCGGGCGCCCCTTCGTCTGCCCTCGGCCCACCCGAGACCGGTTCCGGCCGACCCACTCGCCCGGGCCTACCGCCGGGCGGACGAGCCGATCGGCACCGCCGCGGCGTTCCTCCCCGCCGGGCCGGGGGTTCGCGACGGCCGGGTGACGAACTGCCCCGCCACCGTCGCGCCGAACGCCAGCCCCATGCCTACCAGTTGCACCGGTGTCAGCGTCTGCCCGAGTGCCGCCCAGCCGACGACGGCCGCGGTCAGGGGGGAGAGCGGGCCGAGGAAGGTGACCTGGGTGGCGGTCATACGGCCGATGCCGCGGAACCACAGCCAGTACGCGAGGGCCGTGTTCGCGACGGCGAGGTAGAGGTAGCCGCCGACCGCCGGGCCGTCGAGCGCCGGGGGCGCGCCTTCCACCAGGAAGGCGAGCGGTGCGATCAACAGGCCTCCCGCGGTCAGCTGCCAGCCGGTGAGGGCCAGCGGTCCGACGCCCTCGGGGCGGCCCCAGCGCTGGGTGAGCACGGTGCCGGTCGACATCGACGCCGTGGAGGCGACGGCCGCCAGCACACCGAGCGTGTCCAGGGACCCGGCCGCCTTCAGCACGACGAGGCTGACGCCGAACGCGGCCACGGCCCCGGTCACCAGCGTGCGCGCCGACGGCCGCTGCCCGAGCAGCAGTACGGAGAGGCCGGCCACGAACAGCGGCCCGACCGAGCCGACGACCGCCGCCAGACCGCCGGGCAGCCGGTAGGCGGAGAGGAACAGCAGCGGGAAGAAGGCGCCGATGTTCAGCGCGCCGAGCACCGCCGCCTTCCACCACCAGACACCGCGCGGCAGCACCCGGGCGAGGGCGAGCAGCAGCAGCCCGGCGGGCAGGGCGCGCACCAGGGCGGTGAACAGGGGGCGGTCGGGCGGGAGGAACTCGGTGGTGACCGCGTAGGTCGTGCCCCAGGAGACGGGCGCGAGGGCGGTGAGGGTGATGAGGGCCGGTCGGGAGATGGCCATGGGAAGCACCCTTCCAAGTAGGTCAGCAGGAAGTAGCTTACCGCTAAGCAACTTTCAGTCAAGCTACTTTCTTGCGGGTCACCGAGAGGCGGCCGATACTCGTGGCATGAGCGAACGCCCGGAGCAGCGCAAGGACCCCGTCGACGCGATCATCGGCCAGTGGGCGACGGTGCGGCCCGACCTCGACACGGCCGCCATGGAGGTCTTCGGCCGGATCAACCGGCTCTCGCACGCGATCGGCGAGCGGGTCGGGCAGACGTACGCGAAGTTCGGCATCTCACGCGGGGAGTTCGACGTCCTGGCGACCCTGCGCCGCTCCGGCGAGCCCTACACGCTCTCGCCCCGGCAGCTCTCGGCGACGCTGATGCTCACCACCGGCGGCATGACGGGGCGCCTGGACAAGCTGGAGCGGGCGGGGCTGCTGCGCCGCTCCCCCGATCCGCACGACCGGCGCGGGCTGCAGGTCACGCTCACCGACGAGGGTCTCGCGCTGGTCGACGAGGCGGTCGGGGCGGGGCTGGCGGTGCAGACGGAGGCCCTGTCCGTCCTGGGCGCGGAGCGGGCCGGGCAGCTGGCCGGTCTGCTGCGGGAGCTGCTGGCCGGGACGGACAGGGCCTGACACGACGAGGGCGCCGTCGCGGATGTCGCGACGGCGCCCTTCGAAGAGGAACGCGGATCAGGCCTTGACTTCGCTCTTCGCCTCGGCCTTGGTGGCGATGTTGGAGCTGGTCGGGTCCTTCTTCTTGTGCGACTTGTCGCCGATCACCACCAGCGCGTGGATGACCAGGTACAGCGCGATCGGGGCCACGACGAAGAGGCCCAGCGTCTCGACGACGCTCAGGCCCGGGCCGGGGTCGTCACCGTCGTCGCGGGTGAGCGCGCTCGCGGGGGACGACATGAGCAGCATCATCAGCGTCGTACCGGCTGCCAGGGCGCCGGCGCGCAGAGCGTTCTTCTTGTCCACGGTGTCAAAATATCCAACGCCGACCGGGCCCGCGCGCCCGGGGTGCCGTAAGGGATCCATTTCACTATGCCCGTCCGGGTCGCACGCTCATGGTGAAAGGACCCACAAGAGGCCGCGCGGTCTCACGGGCCGCCGTCCCTGAGCACCTCCATCAGCGCGTGCAGCCGCGGCGAGGCCGCCAGCTCCTCCAGCGTCACCGGCCGTCCCCGCGCGTCCGCGATCGGCAGGCGCCAGTTCGGGTACTGGTCCCAGGTGCCCGGGAGGTTCTGCGGGCGGCGGTCGCCGACGCCGTCCGGGAGCCAGACGCCGACCATGCGGGCCGGGGTGCGCAGCAGGAAACGGTGGACGGCCTGGATCTCGGCCTCCTCCGAGGACGTGTCGCTGCCGCCGCCCGTGCCGTGCAGCAGGCCGAGCCGGGAGAGCAGGGACAGCCACTCCCCCGCGTCGGCGGCGGCCTCGGCGCGCTCCTCCTCCAGGGGTCTGGTCAGCAGGCCCAGGCTGTCGCGGAGTTCGACGTGCTCGCCGGTGAGGCGGGCGGCCGTGGAGGGCAGGTCGTGGGTGGTGGCGGTGGCCAGGCAGTCGGCGCGCCAGCCGTCGGGGGGCAGGGGGCGGCCGTCGCCGTCCCAGTCGCGTTCGAACCACAGCACGGACGTGCCGAGCACTCCGCGCTCGCGCAGGGCGTCGCGCACACCGGGTTCGACGGTGCCGAGGTCCTCGCCGATCACCAGTGCCCCGGCCCGGGAGGCCTCCAGGACGAGAACGGCGAGCATGGCCTCGGCGTCGTAGCGGACGTAGGTGCCCTCGGTGGGCGGGTGGCCGTTCGGGACCCACCAGAGGCGGAACAGGCCCATGACGTGGTCGATACGCAGCGCTCCGGCGTAGCGGAACAGGGCGCGCAGCAGCTCGCGGAACGGGGCGTAGCCGGACTGCGCCAGCCGGTCGGGGCGCCAGGGCGGCAGGCCCCAGTCCTGGCCGCGGGCGTTGAAGGCGTCCGGTGGGGCGCCCACCGACATGCCGGCGGCGAAGTACTCCTGCTGCGCCCAGGCGTCGGCCCCGCCGGGGTGGACGCCGACCGCGAGGTCGTGCACGATCCCGACCGGCATCCCCGCCTCGCGCCCGACCCGCTGCGCGGCGGTCAGCTGGGCGTCGGTGAGCCAGGCGAGCCGGGACCAGAAGTCGACCCGGTCCATGAGGCCGTTGCGGGCCTGGGCGGTCTCGGCCGAACGCGGGTCGCGCAGGCCGGTCGGCCAGCGGTGCCAGTCGGAGCCGTGCACCTCGGCGAGCGCGCACCAGGTGGCGTGGTCCTCCAGCGCCTGGCCCTGCCCGGCGAGGAAGTCGCAGTAGGCGGCGCGCCGACCGGGGCCGAGCGGGACCTCGCCGAGCAGCTCCAGCGCCTCCCGCTTGAGCTCCCACACGGCGTCCCGGTCGATCAACGCGCCTTGTCGCAGCACCGCTTCGCGCAGCCGGCGGGATCTCTCCAGCAGGGCGCGCAGACGGTCGGGGTCCTCGACGTACGCGGCCTCCGGGACGTCCTCGATGCGCAGGTGCACGGGGTCGGGGAAGCGGCGCGAGGAGGGGCGGTAAGGAGAAGGGTCGGTGGGGGTGCCGGGCACGGCCGCGTGCAGCGGGTTGACCTGGACGAATCCGGCGCCGAGGGACCGTCCGGCCCAGCCGGCCAGCTCGGCGAGGTCACCGAGGTCGCCCATGCCCCAGGAGCGGCGGGACAGCAGCGAGTAGAGCTGGACGAGGAGTCCGTAGGAGCGTCCGGCGGGGGCGGGCAGGCGGGGCGGGGCGATGATCAGGTGGGCGGTGGCGGTGCGGCCGTCGGGGGTGGTCGCGGTCAGCCGGTGGACACCGGGCGGGAGGCCGTCCGCCGAGGCGCGGCCCTCGCCCTGCTCGGTGTCGATCCGCAGCCGGGTTCCCCCGGGGAGCGCGGCCAGGGCGGCCGGGGGGCTGCCGCTCCAGCCGACCACGGTCGGCGGCAGCAGCCGTTCGCCCCGTTCCCGCTCGGCGGCCGCGAGCGCGGCGCTCACGGCGCCGGGCGTGCTCGCGTCCACGCCGAGGGAGGCCAGGGTCAGGGTGACCGCGGTGGCCGAGGCCGCGACCGAGCGCTCCGGGGACGGACTGTAGGAAGTGGCGACGCCGTGCAGTGCGGCGAGGCGGGACAGGTCCTCGGAGGGCGGGTCGGCCGGCCGGGGTGCGGTCATCTACATCCTTGTGAAATCCGGGACGAAGGCCGAGGGCTCGCTGGTCAGGGGAGCGGCTTCGGCGAGCGGCGGCTCACTGGTGAGGGGCTCGGCGTCGGGCAGCGGGGGCTCGCTGGTCAGCGGCAGTTCGGTGTGGGTGCTCTCGGAGCTGAAGACGCAGTAGCGCGGGTCGTCGTGGTGCTGGTCGTCGAGGTCGGCGGACGGGTCCGCCACGGGTTTGGACTGGGCCGGGAGCGGGAGGAATGTCATCGCAGCCACGGGGGCCTCCTCGTCGGGTACGGCTTCAAAGGGTCATCGCAGCCCTACCCAGTCGACGCGAAGGCAGACGCCCTGGGCCCAACATCGTGCTTCTGCTCACATTCCACTTCGCTCCACACACTCCAGATTCCGGCATTTCACCCACAATGGCCACTCTCGTTGACACCTTCACCGGGCGGGTGATGGGCTCGTTCCGCCGGTCGAACGCATCTGGAGGGGGCCTGTGGGACTGCGGCGTGGAAAGCGGACCGCGGCCCTCGCGGTCGCCGTCGTCGCCGGGAGCCTCGTCGCCCCGCCCGCCGCGACGGCGGCTCCGCCCGGCCCCGGCGCGACCACGAGGACGGCCCCCGGCACAGCCGCACCGGACCTCTCCGTCTGGCCGCGCCCGCAGTCGCTGCGCGCGAACGGCGCCGCGGTCGCCGTGCCGGACGAGGTCGCCCTGATCACCGACGCCCAGACGGACCCACCCCCACGCTCTCGGCTTCGCTCGGGCAAGGGGGACCCCCATGCGGTCGGCGCCCTGCGCGAGCTGCTGCGGCAGGCCGGGGCCCGTCGGATCACGGACACGGCCGGGCCGGGTGCCCTGGTCGTGCGCGCGCGGACGGAGCCCGTGCGCCCGGGCGACCGGCACGCCCTCCCCGCCGGGGGATACGAGCTGTCCGTGGGCGAGGGCGGTATCTCCCTCACCGGCACCGGCGAGGACGGCCTCTTCCACGCCGTGCAGACACTGCGGCAGCTCCTGCGCCCCGACCGCACGATCGCGGCGGCCGTCGTCCGCGACTGGCCGGGCACCGCCGTCCGCGGCATCACCGAGGGCTTCTACGGGACCGCCTGGACACACCGGCAGCGGCTGGCCCAGCTGGACTTCATGGGCCGCACCAAGCAGAACCGCTACCTGTACGCCCCCGGGGACGACCTGTACCGGCAGGCCCGCTGGCGTGAGCCCTACCCCGCGCGGCAGCGGGCCGGTTTCCGGGAACTGGCCGAGCGGGCGCGGCGCAACCACGTCTCGCTCGGCTGGGCGGTGGCCCCGGGGCAGGCGATGTGCTTCGCCTCGGATGCCGATGTGCGGGCGCTGACGCGCAAGCTGGACGCGATGTGGGCGCTGGGTTTCCGGGCGTTCCAGCTCCAGTTCCAGGACGTCAGCTACAGCGAGTGGCACTGCGGGGCGGACGCCGACCGGTTCGGCTCCGGCCCCGAGGCGGCGGCGCGGGCGCAGGCCCGGGTGGCCAACGCGGTGTCCCGGCACCTGGCGGAACGGCACCCCGGCGCCGCGCGCCTGTCCCTGATGCCGACCGAGTACTACGAGGACGGTACGACCGACTACCGGCGGGCGCTGGCGAGCGAGCTGGCCGCGGGCGTCGAGGTGGCGTGGACGGGTGTCGGGGTGGTGCCCCGCACCATCACGGGCGGCGAACTGGCCGACGCGCGCGAGGCGTTCGGGCACCCGCTGGTCACGATGGACAACTACCCGGTCAACGACTACGCCCCCGGCCGTGTCTTCCTCGGCCCCTACCAGGGCCGTGAGCCGGCCGTCGCGACCGGTTCGGCCGCCCTGCTCGCCAACGCGATGCAGCAGCCGGAGGCGTCCCGCATCCCGCTGTTCACCGCCGCCGACTACGCCTGGAACCCGCGCGCGTACCGCCCCGACGACTCCTGGCGCGCCGCGATCGCGGATCTCGCGGGCGGGGACCGGCGCCGCGAGCAGGCCCTGGCCGCACTCGCCGGCAACGACGCGTCATCGGTCCTGGACGACGAGGAGTCGGCGTACCTTCGGCCGCTGACCGAGGCGTACTGGCGGTCCCGCACGGCGGGCGGCGCGGGCACCGACGGCGACGCCGGGCGCCGGCTGCGCGAGGCCTTCACCGTGCTGCGCGAGCTGCCCCGGCGGCTGTCCGGCACCGGGCTCGGCTCCGAGGTCGCCCCCTGGTCCGAGCAGCTGTCGGACTACGGCGAGGCGGGCCTGGCCGCGCTCGGCATGCTGGACGCGCAGCGCGCCGGGGACGCGGCGGCGGCCTGGACGGCGTACCGCAGGCTCGGCGCGCTGCGGGCCCGGCTGGAGTCGGCGCCGGTCGAGGTGGGCAAGGACGTCCTGGACCCCTTCCTGCAGCGGGCGCAGAAGTCGTACGCCGCCTGGTCGGGCATCCATCACGAGCCGCCCCGCAACCCCGGCGACGGCCGCACCCTGCGCTTCCCGCAGCCCCGGGCGCTGACCGCCGTGACGGCCCTGACCGAGCCGGGCACCGAGGGCGGCGTCGAGGTGCACGTGCCCGGGCGGGGCTGGCGCGAGGCGGGCCGGCTGGACCGTTCCGGGGCGACCGAGGTGCGGCTCGGGGCACGGGCCGACGCCCTGCGGGTCACCGGGCCCGCCCCCTCCCGCGTCCACCACCTCATCCCCTGGTTCACCGGCTCCCCCGCCGTCTCCCTCGGCCTGCCCCGTGACCGGGCGGACGTCGAGACCGGCCGGACCGAGCGACTGACCGCCCGGCTCGGGTCGCTGCGTCCCGCGGACGCCCGCGGCAGGCTCACCGCCGAGGCGCCCGAGGGCGTCCGGGTCCGGGTGCCGAAGGGCGGGCTGACCGTGCGGCGCGGCACGACGGTGGAGGTCCCGGTCGAGGTGACCGTGGAGCGCGGCACCCCGATGCGGTCCTACGACGTCCGGCTCGGGTTCGCGGGCGCGGACCGCACCCTCACCGTCCGGGCCGTCCCGCCCACCGGCGGCCCCGACCTGGCCCGCGCCGGCACCGCCCGTTCCTCGGGCGACGAGACGCCCGACTTCCCCGCGTCGGCGGCGAACGACGGCGACCCGGAGACCCGCTGGTCGTCCCCTGCCGACGACGGCGCCTGGTGGCAGGTGGAGCTGGCCCACCCGGCGCGGCTCGGCCGGGTCGCGCTGCACTGGCAGGACGCGCACCCCTCGTCCTACCGCGTCCAGGTCTCGCCGGACGGGCGCCGCTGGCGCACCGCCGCCACGGTCCGGGACAGCCGGGGCGGCCGGGAGAACGTCCCCCTGGACGAGAAGGACGTGCGCTTCGTGCGCGTGCAGGGCGACAAGCGGGCGACGCCGTACGGGTATTCGCTGTGGTCGGCGGAGGCGTACGCCGTCTCGGAGTGAACCCCGCGCAGCACGGCGGCGAACTTCTTCTCTTCTTCGCTCTTCTTCGCTCTTCTTCGCTCTTCTTCGCTCTTCTTCGGCGAAGACTATTCACTCAGTACATGTACTCAGTACATAATGATCGGCATGAGCACCCGCCACATTCTGCTGGGCCTGCTCGCGGCGGGTCCGAGCCATGGCTACGACCTCAAGCGGCGCCACGACGAACGCTTCCCGCAGGCCCGTCCGCTCGCCTACGGGCAGGTCTACACGACCCTGCAGCGCCTGGTGCGGGACGGTCTCGCGGAGGTCGACGGCACCGACTCGGACGGCGGCCCGGAGCGCACGATGTACCGGGCGACGGGCGAGGGCACGCACGAACTGGCCCGGTGGGCCGGGGAGATCGCGCCGCCCGCGCCCTTCGTGGCGAACGAGATCTTCGCCAAGGTCGTGGTCGCGATCCTCGCGGGCGGCGACCCGGCCCGGTACCTGAGCGCCCAGCGCGCCGCGCACATGGAGCGGATGCGGGAGCTCACGACGGTCAAGGCCGCCAAGGGCGCGGACCTCGCGACCGTGCTCTCGGCGGACTACGCCCTCAACCACCTCGACGCCGACCTCCGCTGGATGAGCACCACGGCGGCCCGGCTCACCACCCTGACCGCGGAGGTCGACGCAGCATGAGCAGACCCGTGCCCCTCCTCACGGCCGGCGGCCTCGTCAAGGCACACGGCCGGACACCAGCCCTGCGCGGCGCGTCGGTCGAGCTGCACGCCGCCGAGATCCTCGCCGTGACCGGCGCGAGCGGCAGCGGGAAGTCGACGCTGCTGCACTGCCTGTCCGGAATCGTCCGCCCGGACGCGGGCTCGGTGACCTACGACGGCCGGCGGCTGGAGGACCTGCCCGAGAAGCGGCTGAGCGAGCTGCGGCGCACCGAGTTCGGCGTGGTCTTCCAGTTCGGGCAGCTCATCCCCGAGCTGACGGCCCTGGACAACGTGGCCCTGCCGCTGCTGCTGGCCGGCACCGACCGGGCCGCCGCCCGGGCCCGGGCCGGGGAGTGGCTGGAGCGGTTCGGGGTGCGGGGCCAGGAGGACCTGCGGCCGGGCGAGCTGAGCGGCGGCCAGGCGCAGCGGGCGGCCCTGGCCCGGGCCCTGGTCACCGGCCCGAGGGTGGTCTTCGCCGACGAGCCGACGGGGGCGCTGGACTCCCTCGCGAGCGAGCAGGTCATGACGGCCCTGCTCCACACGGCCCGTGAGGCGGGCACAGCGGTTGTGCTGGTCACCCATGACGCCAAGGTGGCGGCGTACGCGGACCGCGAGGTCCAGCTGCGGGACGGCGCCCTGGCGCCGCTGGGGGTGACGGCATGAGGACCAGCGTGCCCGCGATCCGGCGTGACCGTCGGCCGGCCGCGGCCCTGCGTTCCGATCTGCGCCTCGCCTGGCAGCTCACCCGGGGTTCCGATCGCGGGGAGTGGTGGCGGGTCGCGCTGACGGCGACGGGCGCCGCGCTCGCGACGGGGTTCGCGCTGGCCGCCGTCGCCCTGGCCGCGCTGCGGGGCAGCTACCGGGTACCCCTGGCCGCGGGGCTGCTGGACGAGCCCGGCACACGGTCCGGTGTGGTCGTAGGCCTGCTGCTCCTGCTCGTGCCCGTGCTGGGGTTCCTCGGCCAGTGCGCCCGGATCGGCGCCGTGCACCGCGACCGGCGGCTGGCCGGGCTGCGGCTGGCCGGGGCGACGCCCTGGCAGGTCCGGCGGATCTCCGCGCTGGAGACCGGCCTGGCCTGTCTGCTGGGCTCGGCTGTCGCCACCGTCCTGTCGGTGCTGGTCCTGCTGCGCCAGTGGGACCGGCCGACCGCCCTGGCCTGGGCGGGCATCGCCGTGGTCGCCGTCGCCGTACCGGTGCTGGGCGCGGTGACGGGCGCTCTCGCGCTGCGCCGGGTCGTGGCCTCCCCGCTCGGCTGGGTGCGCCGGGCCGGGCCGCGCAGCGGACGGGGGCCCGGACTGCTGTTCCTGGCCGGGATCCTGCTCGTCGCGGCGCTGGCGCTGCTGGCCGTGGTCACCACGTCCACGGCCGCCCCCAACCGGCCGAACGGCAGGGTGCCGCTGATGATGACGGGCGCGGTCCTCGCGGCCGGCGCGGGCGCGGTATGGCTCTCCGGGGCCACCGCGAAGGCCACCGGGCGGATCCTCGCGCCCCGGGCCCGGTCGGCGGCGACGCTGATCGCGGCGGAACGGCTGCGCGACGATCCCTGGTCGGCCGCCCGCACCCATGCCGCGGTGCTGCTGGTGACGCTCGTCGGGACCGGTTTCATGGGCATCCGGCAGGTGCTGAGCGACGTGGTGCACACCTCACCGCACCTCTACATGTCCGCGTCCTACTACACCACCGGCCTCGACCTCACCGGCGCCGCCGTCGCCGTCGCCGTCGCGATCACCCTGTCGGGCCTCGCCGTCGGCACCGCCGAGTCCCTGGCCACCCGCCGCCGGGGCCTGGCCGCGCAGGCCGCCGCCGGGGTGGCGCACACGGTGCTCGGCCGGGCGCTGCTGCTGGAGACCGCGCTGCCGCTCGCCCCCGCCGTACTGCTCTCGGGCCTCGGCGGGACGGCCATCGGCGCGTGGTACGCCCTGCTCTCCGACCGGCCGGTCCCCTGGGTGATCGCCCTGGTGCCCGTCGCCGTATACGCCGCCTGCCTGCTGGCCGCGGCCACCGCGCTGCCCCTGCTGCGCCGATCGGTGCGCCCGGGAGAACTGCGGTACGCGTAGGCGATCCGCGCATGATGGATCGGCCCGGGGGAACGGGGGTTCCCCGGGCCGGTCGGCAGGCCGCATGCGGCAATACGAAAGCCCGGATCGTCGTCAGGCGGAAATGCCGTCGATCCGGGCCATGGCGTCCTCCGCGCCGTACGGCTGCAAGTACGGCAGCCAGCGCGGATCCCTGTGGCCGGTCCCGATGATGCGCCAGGCCAGGCCGGACGGCGGGGCGGGTTTGTGGCGCAGCCGCCAGCCGATCTCGAAGAGGTGCCGGTCGGCCTTCACATGGTTGCAGCGGCGACAGGACGCCACCACGTTGTCCCAGACGTGCTTGCCCCCGCGGCTGCGCGGGATGACGTGGTCGACGCTGGTTGCGACGCCACCGCAGTACATGCACCGGCCCCCGTCGCGGGCGAACAGCGCCCGGCGGGTCAGAGGAACGGGCCCCCGATAGGGAACCCGGACGAATCGCTTGAGCCGGACCACGCTGGGTGCGGGGACTGTGACGGTCGCGCTGTGCAGAAAGGCGCCGGACTCCTCAAGGCATACGGCCTTGTTCTCGAGGACGAGGACGAGCGCGCGGCGGAGCGGTACGACACCTAGCGGCTCGTACGACGCGTTGAGGACCAGGACATGCGGCACGGATGCCTCCTTGGACGCCGGCGGCGCGTGGCTCGCGCCGGGACGATTCGTAGCCAGTCTCCCCTCATGCCTGGTGGAAGCGCCACCATGTCCCCGTAACGGGCTGGGAGTGTTTTCGACCACATCTGATTCATCCCCCGGACCATGGCCTGTTCAAGCCCAGGTGAGCACGGTCTCTCCTTCACACATCCCACCGAAGCACACACAATGCCCCGTTAGTGTGGTGGTTCTGCCCCTTCGGTGGCCCAGCCGTGACCTGACCCCCTGAGCCACCGCACCGGGGCAGACCGCTGCACCTGGAGGTACCTGCCGTGTCCCTGTCCGCCGTCCTGCTCGCCGCCGGTCCGTCGCCGTCGCCGACCCCCTCGGACTCGGAGACCCCGAGAGTCCCCTCGCTCGAGGAGGCCCAGGAGAGCGCGACGAACGCCGCCGGCTGGGTCGAGCAGAACTGGTCGACGTGGCTCGCGATCGGCCTGAGGGTCCTGCTCATCGTGGTGATAGCCGCCGTGCTGAGGGTCTTCGTACGCCGGGCGATCACCAAGCTGATCGACCGCATGAACCGAAACCACCAGACCGGGGAGAGCAGCGCGATCGGCGGGCTGCTGGTCAACGTCGAACGCCGCCGCCAGCGCTCGCAGGCCATCGGCTCGGTGCTGCGCTCGGTGGCGTCGTTCCTGATCGTCGGCACGGCCGCGCTGATGATCCTGGGCACCTTCCAGATCAACCTCGCCCCGCTGCTGGCCTCCGCCGGTGTCGCCGGTGTGGCGATCGGTTTCGGCGCCCGCAACCTGGTCACCGACTTCCTCTCCGGTGTCTTCATGATCCTTGAGGATCAGTACGGCGTCGGCGACACGATCGACGCGGGCGTCGCCTCCGGCGAGGTGATCGAGGTGGGCCTGCGCGTGACCAAGCTGCGCGGCGACGGCGGTGAGATCTGGTACGTCCGCAACGGCGAGGTCAAGCGCATCGGCAACCTCTCCCAGGGCTGGGCCACGGCCAACGTCGACGTCACCGTCCACGCCGGCGAGGACCTGGACAGGGTGAAGGCCACCCTGGACGAGGTCGCCGAGAAGATGGGTGCCGAGGAGCCCTGGAACGAGCTGCTGTGGGGTCCGATCGAGGTCCTCGGCCTGGACAGCGTGCTGCTGGACTCCATGGTCGTGCGCGTCACGGCCAAGACGATGCCCGGCAAGTCCCTGACCGTGGAGCGCGAGCTGCGCTGGCGCGTCAAGCGGGCCTTCGACGCGGCGGGCATCCGGATCGTCGGCGGCGCCACGGCCCCGGTGGAGGAACAGCCCGTCGATCCGACGGCGGGGATGGCCGCCCCGTCGGTGTACGCGAACGCGGCCTCCCCGCAGTCGGCGGCGGCGTCCCCGCTCGCACCGTCGGCGCCGACGAGCACCACGAAGTAGCAGCACCCTCCTGAAGCAGCAGCACCCTTGGTACGCCCGCCCGCAGGCTGAGCGGGCCCGCACCCGCGTACGGCGGGAAGGGGACGTGTCGGGGGGTGTCCGCCCGCAGCGGTTGGCGCGTTGACGCCAGTCAGTCGGTATGGCGCCCCATCGCGCCTTTCCGAGGACGGGCACCCCCCGGCGCGGCCCCGACCCCCACCCGGCGAAAGGCGAAGGCGCGCACCAGACCCAAGGCGCGCACCCCCACCCGGCGAAAGGCAAAGGCGCCCACCCCACCCAAGCCGCGCATCCCACCCGGCGAAAGACAAACGCGCGCACCAGACCCCCGGGAACCGAACCCCCTCCCCGTACGTGTTCCTGGACAAGGGGCGGCGCGAGGGGTGGTGCGAGGGGGCGTGGGCCGCGCTCCACGCAGCGATCCGATCAAGATCGAGGCAAGGCCGGTGCGGATGTCAGTCCCGGCAGCGATACTTGCGGCGACGGATGACCACGGGGGAGGTCAAGGTGACGTACACGCCGAAGAGCAGCCCGCCACCACCGGGCCCGGGCCTGCCCGTTCTGCCGGCGGTCCCGGCACAGGCGGCACCCCCGGCCGGGCACCCCGAGAACCCCCCGGCGCCCCCGGCACCCTCGGCGCCCCGCCGCACCGCCTTCGCCGAGGGCCTCGACCAGCTCCGCTCGGCCGCCACCACCGAACCCGGCCGCCTGCGCGTCATCGGCGCCCTCCTCGCGCTCCTCGTCATCGCCTTCGGTGCCGTCACCGCCTGGCAGATGACCGACCGCGCGGCCGCCGCCGACGACGTCCTCACCCGCAGCCAGCCCCTCAGCTCGGACGCCGCCGACATCTACCGCTCCCTCGCGGACGCCAACACCGCCGCCTCCAGCGGCTTCCTCGCCGGCGGCCAGGAGTCGGCCGCCACCCGCGACCGCTACGAGCGGGACATCCGCACGGCCGCCGAGAAGCTCGTCAACGCCGCCGCCAACGCCGAACCGGGCTCCCCGTCCACGGCGACGATCGCCGAGCTCAACAGACTCCTCCCGGAGTACAAGGGCCTGGTGGAGCGCGCCCGCACGTACAACCGCCAGGGCTTCCCCGTCGGCGGCGCGTACCTGCGCTACGCCAACGAGAAGATGCAGAAGGAGATGCTCCCGGCGGCGGAGGACCTCTACAAGAAGGAGAACCAGCGCCTCAGCGCGGACTACGCGAGCGCCACGCCCTACCCCTGGGCGGCCATCGCCCTCGGCGTCGCCGCCCTGGCCGCCCTGGCCTGGGCCCAGCACCGCAACTACCGGCGGACGAACAGGGTCCTGAACCACGGCCTGGTGGCCGCCACGGCCACGGCCACGGTCGTCCTCCTCTGGCTGGTCGTGGGCCACTCCGTCGCCCGCGCGGGCCTGGACGACTCCTACGACCACGGCGTCCGCTCCCTGAACGTCCTGCACGACGCCCGCATCGCCTCCCTCAAGGCCCGGGGCAACGAGAACCTGACCCTGGTGGCCCGCGGCGCGGAGACGAAGAAGGTCGGCGAAGAGACCTACGACGCCTACGACTACGACTTCGGCAGGGACATCAAGGCCCTCGCCGCGCACCTGGCGGCAGCCGAGAAGCTCGCTGACGACTCCTCGGGCGAGCGCCCCGTCACCGCCGCCGTGGGCAACATGACGGAGTGGAAGAAGCGCCACAGCGCGGCCCGCGAGCAGGACGAGAACGGCAACTACCAGGAGGCGCTGGAGCGCGTCATCGGCACCGATGACGCGACGGGCGAGTGCTTCGACAGCGTCGACGAGAACCTGCGCACGGCACTGGCGCACGAGGAGACGGAGTTCAAGCGCGCGGCCGGCGACGGCCGCGACGCGCTGACGGGCATGCCGGCCGGCGCGGCCGTACTGGCGGTGCTGGGGGCCGCCGGCTCGGTCCTGGGCATCGGCCGCAGGCTGTCGGAGTACCGATGAACGGGCCGGGGGCGAAGGGAGGAACGACCGTGCGAGACGCGCTCAGGGGCTGGGGCGGAGTGACCGCGATGGCAGTCGTGTGCGCCCTGGTGGCGCTGGTGGCGCTGGTGGCCCTCTGCCTGCCGCTCACCACGGCAACGACGGCCACCCAGAACACCACCGCGACCACCCGGACCGTGGCCGAAGAGGACTGCGAGGCTCCCGAGAAGCAGACCCTGTCCCCCTCCTCCGCCGACGGCGACACCATCCGGGCGATCAGGAACCGCGAGGGCGGGAAGCGCAAGCTGATCGTCGGCGTCGACCAGAACAGCTACCGCTGGGGCTACCGCAACCCCAACAGCGGCAAGAGCGCGGAGCTCGAAGGCTTCGACATCGACCTGGTCCACCGCATCGCCGAGGACATCCTCGGCGACCCGGACGCCGTGCAGTTCAAGGCGATCCCCACCGACCAGCGCATACCGGCGATCCAGGACGGCCGCGTGGACATGGTCGTCCGCACGATGACGATCAACTGCGCCCGCATCGCCGACGTCGCCTTCTCCGCGCCCTACTTCAAGACGGGCCAGCAGGTCCTGGCCCCGAAGTTCTCCCCCGTCAAGGGCTACGACGACACGCTCGCGGACCGCAGGGTCTGCACGGCGGCCGGCTCGACGGCCTACGCGAAGCTGGCGGCGGACCAGAAGGCAGGCGAACTCCCCGACAGCACCGACATCTCCACCACGGTGCCGAACCAACTCGACTGTCTGGTGCGGCTCCAGCTCGGCGAGGTCGACGCCGTGGTCACCGACGGCGCGCTCGCGGCGAGCCAGGCGGCACAGGACCCGACGGTCCAGCTCAAGGGTGACGCCTTCACTGCCGAGTACTACGGCGTGGCCATGAAGAAGGACGCGGACGATCTGGTACGCCGGGTCAACCAGATCCTGGTGGACTACCGCAAGGACACCGCGAACGGCTGGCAGGCGTCGTACAACCAATGGCTGTCGGCAACTCTGGGCAAGGATGCGAAGAAGTCGGAACCCCCGGCACCGCAGTACCTCCGCACGAGCTGACGACCGGCGCGCAACCGGACCACGACGAAGAACCCCCGACGGGCACTGACGGGCACTACAGCAGCGAGAGGTGATCGATGGGCGTCACGGGACCCACCGGGCCGGTGATGGACCGGGACGAGGTGGACCGTGCGCTGGCGCGGCTCGGCGCGGAGCACGAGGCGATCGAGACCTCGCTCCTCGCCCTGCAGGACCACGCGGGCCGCAGACTCCTGGAGGGCGCCGCGCTCACCGGCGTCACCCAGGAGCGCTGGACGGCCACGGAGGCGTCGATCACGCTGCTGTGGACGTACTTCGACGCGTACACCGACGCGTTGCGCTCAGCCCGCGACATCCGCTCCCGCCGCCGCTGGTCCAGCCGCGAGGACCTGGTGGAGCTGACGGAACTGCTCACCGGCGACTCGGTCACCGTCGCGGGCAGCGCCACGGCGACGGCCAACGCCCCCACCCTGCACGGCGGTCCGACGAAACTCAGCGAGCGCTACTCCCTCGCTGCCCTCGTCGACCGGATGAACGAGCTGTACGCCACGAGCCTGGACATGGTGGTCGCCGCGGACGCGGTCTGGTCAGCCCTGCCGGCCCGGATCGACCTGCTCGCGGCGGAACTCCAGCGCACGCGGCGGCTCGCGCACTCGGTCGGCGTGCGCCCCGGCGAGCACCCCGCGGGCGACGACCTGGAGCACATCACGCGGATACTGACGAAACTGCGCGAGCAGGTGATCTCGGACCCGCTGGCGTTCTGGCTGGCCGCGGAGGGCAGTTCGGCGCCGGGCGGCGGCCGGCCGGACACGACGGTGTACGACCGCGAGGCGCGCGCCCTGGACGACGTACGCCGCGAGATCGACGCGGTGCTGACCGTCCGGCAGGACGCCGAGAAGCGGATCGTGAAGCTGCGCGACCTCCTCAGCCGCGCGGACCGCACGCTCGCCGAGGCGCGCACGGCACGCGGCGAGGTGCTGGCGAAGATCGCGGCGACGGAGGTGCCGGTCGTCAGCGGCCCGCCGACCGTCCTCCAGGAGCAGGTGGCGGCGGCGGCCGAGTACCGCAGGCAGGCGCAGTGGCACCGGCTGTCCCCGCTGCTGGAGTCGCTGGAGCAGAAGGCCGAGGACGAACTGCTGCGCGCCCGCGAGTCGTTGACCGCTGTCACCGCCCCGCTGGCGGTCCGCGCCGAGCTGCGCGGCCGGCTGGACGCGTACAAGGCGAAGGTGGCCCGGCACGGCTTCGCCGAGGACACGCTGCTGGTGGAGCGGTACGAGAAGGCGCGCCGCATGCTGTGGAGCGCCCCGTGCGACCTGCGCGCCGCCGAGCAGGCGGTGCTGCGTTACCAGCACGCGGCCGCGGAGCTGCTGAGCGGCCCACGGGTGCCGGGGCACGGCGTGCCGGAGGACGACCGGAGGGGGCCGGGCGCATGAGCGACGAGGGGGAGTCCATGAGTCAGGCACCGCACGAGCCTCCCGGCGCGCCGCCGCGCACCTGTCAGCGCCCCGCCTGCGACGGCGCGTACGAGGACGTGGGCGGCGGCGAGCTGTACTGCGACACCTGCGGCCTGGCCCCGGTCGTCGCGGCCGGGGGTCCCCCCTCAGGGGGAGGCATGGTCGGGTCGCCTGCCACCGGCGTCACCGCCGGCGGCGGGGGCGGCTCCCGCGGGTCCGCGGGCAGCGGCGGTTCCCGCTCCAGCGGCCGCAGTTCGCGGACGTCGTCCCATTCGTCGAAGTCGCGCCGCTCGGTGTCGGGGCGCCTGTCGCGGTCCCTGTCGGGCAAGCCGACGGGCCGCTCGGTGTCGGTGCGCAGCTCCGGCTCGACCGCCGGTTCCGGCTCCCGGGGCCGGCTGGGCGCCGGTCTTGTGCAGGTGCCGCCGATCCCGCGGCCCGACCCGCGCGAGATGGTCCTGGACAATCCCGAGGTGCCCGAGCGGAAGCGGTTCTGCTCGCGCTCCGACTGCGGCGCCCCGGTGGGCCGGGCCCGCGGCGACCGGCCGGGCCGCACGGAGGGCTTCTGCACCAAGTGCGGTCACCCGTACTCGTTCGTGCCCAAGCTGAAGGCCGGGGACGTGGTGCACGGCCAGTACGAGGTGGTCGGCTGCCTGGCACACGGCGGCCTGGGCTGGATCTACCTCGCCGTCGACCGGGCGGTCTCGGACCGCTGGGTGGTCCTCAAGGGCCTGCTGGACACGGGCGACCAGGACGCGATGGCCGCGGCGATCTCCGAGCGGCGCTTCCTCGCGGAGATCGAGCACGCCAACATCGTGCGGATCTACAACTTCGTGGAGCACCTGGACCAGCGCACGGGTTCGCTCGACGGCTACATCGTCATGGAGTACGTCGGCGGCAAGTCCCTCAAGGAGATCGCCAACGCCCGCCGCACCGCCCAGGGCAGGCGTGACCCGCTGCCGGTGGAGCAGGCCTGCGCGTACGGCATCGAGGCGCTGGAGGCGCTCGGGCACCTGCACAGCCGCAACCTGCTGTACTGCGACTTCAAGGTCGACAACGCGATCCAGACCGAGGACCAGCTGAAGCTGATCGACATGGGCGCGGTGCGCAGGATGGACGACGAGGAGTCGGCCATCTACGGCACGGTCGGCTACCAGGCCCCGGAGGTGGCCGAGGTGGGCCCGTCGGTGGCGAGCGACCTGTACACCGTCGCCCGCACCCTGGCCGTCCTGACCTTCGACTTCCAGGGCTACACGAACGTCTACGCGGACTCCCTGCCCGACCCGGACCACATCGAGGTGTTCCGGCAGTACGAGTCGTTCTACCGGCTGCTGGTCCGTGCCACCGACCCCGACCCGGCCCGCCGGTTCGCCTCCGCGCAGGAGATGACCGAGCAGCTGACCGGCGTCCTGCGGGAGGTCGTCTCCCTCCAGACGGGCCGCGCCCGCCCGGCCCTGTCGACCCTGTTCGGGCCGGAACTGCGGGTGACGGACACGGAGTTGTTCCCCAAGCTGGACGGCGAGGTGTCCCGCCTGGGAGCCCGGGTGGTGCGGGGCGGGGCTCGTGCCGGTGCTCCTGCCGCCCTGCCGCGCCCGCGGAGTGCCGAGGGCCCGCACGGCCTCGTCAGGTCCGTCGACACCCCCGCCGCCGCCTTCGCCCTCCCCGTGCCCCGCGTCGACCCGACCGACCCCAACGCCGGTTTCCTGGCGGGCCTGATGACCTCGGCGCCCGCGGAACTGCTCGGCGCTCTGGCTGCCGCCCCGGCCCCGTCGATCGAGACGCGGCTGAGGCAGATCCGGGCCTGGCTGGAGACCGGCGATCCGGCCGCCTCGCTGCAGACGCTGGTCGCGCTGGAGGGCGAGCGGCCCGACGACTGGCGGGTGGTCTGGTACCGGGGCGTGGCCGCGCTGGTCACGGGCGACGACGAGGGCGCCGCGCTGGCCTTCGACGCGATCTACGACGCCTTCCCGGGCGAGATCGCGCCCAAGCTGGCGCTGGGCCTGTGCGCGGAGGTGCTGGGCCAGCTCGACAACGCCGCCGAGTACTACCGGCTGGTGTGGTCGACCGACCCGAGCTATGTGTCCGCCGCGTTCGGCCTGTCCCGCGTCCAGCTGGCGACCGGGGACCGTCACGGTGCCGTACGGACGCTGGAGTCGGTCCCGGAGTCCTCCATCCACTACACGGCCGCCCGGGTGGCGGCCGTGCGGGCACGGCTGCGGCAGCGCACGGCGAGCGCCTCCGACGCGGCGTTCCTGGGGGATCTGACGGCGGCCGCCGCGCAGGTCGAGGCGCTGGAGGCGTACGGTCTGGATCCGGCGCGGCGGGAGCAGTTGTCGGCCGAAGTCCTCGGTTGCGCGCTGGACTGGGTACTCTCCGGGGACCAGGGTTCCGCCCCTCCCGCCGCCGGGGGACGGACGCTGCTCGGCAGCGGCCTGGACGAGCGGGGCCTGCGTTTCGGTCTGGAACGCTCGTACCGCACGCTGGCCCGGCTGGCGCGGGGCGGCGAGGAGAGAATCGACCTGGTGGAACGTGCCAATCGTTACCGCCCCCGGACGTGGGTGTAGTTGATGTCGCAGATGCCCCGGTTGTCCGCGTGCCCGAGTTGCGAGGAACCCCTCGAGTCGGGTGATCGTTTCTGCGGCGCGTGCGGATACGACGTGTCCGCCGTGCCGGAACGGCCGCAGGACAACCCGACCATCACCATGAACGGCTCGGTGCCCGGTCAGGGCGCTCCGGCCGGCGGGTATCCCCCGCCCCCCGCCGGCGCGGCCTGGACGGCCCCCGGGCCGGGCGGCGCCGGAGCCCCGGAGGCGGTGCACCCGCAGACGGACCTGACGGGCGCGCACCCGGGCGGCTCGGCCCCGCCGCCTCAGGCGCCCCCGCCGCCCAGTGCCCCGCCGGCCGCGGCCGCGGGCGTGCGGTTCGACCGGCCGCGGCAGCCCGACGGGGCTGCGGTGTCGCCGGAGATCTACCAGACACAGCCCGACGAGTACCTCCTCCAGGCGCCGGACCCACGGGCGTCCGCCGAGTCCGCGGCTCAGGCCGCGGGCGCCGGCGGCAAGGTCTGCGTCGCCTGCCGGGCCGGCCGCGTGGACGACGACGGCTACTGCGAGAACTGCGGCCACGCCCAGCCGCGCGAACGGGACCACATGGAGCAGGAGTCCGGCCCGATGGCCGCGGTCAGCGACCGCGGTCTGCGCCACCACCGCAACGAGGACGCCTTCGCCATCGGCACCACCACGCTGCCCGACGGCTCCCCCGCCTCCGTCGCGATCGTCTGCGACGGCGTCTCCTCGGCGACCCGCCCCGACGACGCCTCCGCGGCCGCGTCCAAGGCGGCGGGCGAGACGCTGCTGGCGGCCCTGCCGCGCGGCACGCACCCGCAGCAGGCGATGCACGACGCGATCCTCGCCGCCTCGCGCGCCGTCAACTCGCTCGCCGGGGAACCCGCGACGGTCCGCGAGCAGGCCCCCCACCAGAACGCCCCCGCCTGCACCATCGTCGGCGCCGTGGTGACGTCGGGCCTGCTGATCGTCGGCTGGGTCGGCGACAGCCGCGCCTACTGGGTGCCGGTCGACCGCAGCGCTCCCCCCGCCCGGCTGACCGAGGACGACTCCTGGGCCGCGCAGATGGTCGCCGCGGGCCTGATGAACGAGGCCGAGGCCTACGCCGACGAGCGCGCCCACGCGATCACCGGCTGGCTCGGCGCGGACGCCTACGAGCTGGAACCGCACACCGCCGCGTTCAAGCCGGACCGGCCCGGCGTGGTGGTGGTCTGCACGGACGGCCTGTGGAACTACGCGGAGGCGGCCGAGGAAATGGCCCGGGTCGTTCCGCTCGACGCCGCGTCGCAGCCCCTGCACAGCGCCCGGGTGCTCGTCGGCCACGCCCTGGACGGCGGGGGCCACGACAACGTAACAGTGGCGCTCGTGCCGTTCCCCGCCGTGCCCCAGGGGGCAGGATCGGCCTGAGGCCGCGTACGGGGACGCCTCAACGGACCGGAGGGGACCGGTCCGCCTACCGTCATCACCCCGCCGCGGCGGGGGCTTTGGAGGGGGATCGAAGCAGGCATGGCCAATTTCTCGAAGTCGAACGTGCCGCAGTTCTCGGTGGACGTGTACCAGAACGAGTACCTGCCGGAGGGCGCCGGCGAGGTCAACGCCATCGTCACGGTGACGGCGACCGGCGGTGGCACGATCGGCAGCGCGGTCGCGGCGCCCCACCTCTACTCGCCCGGCCAGCGCCCGTCCGCGGCCGTGGCGGTCATGGTCGACTGCTCCGGGTCGATGGACTACCCGCCGACCAAGATGCGCAACGCCCGCGACGCCACGGCCGCGGCGATCGACACCCTGCGCGACGGCGTGCACTTCGCGGTGATCGGCGGAACGCACGTGGCGAAGGAGGTCTACCCGGGCGGCGGGCGCGTCGCGGTCGCCGACGCCACCACCCGCGAGCAGGCCAAGCAGGCGCTGCGCTCGCTGAGCGCGGGCGGCGGCACGGCCATCGGCACCTGGCTGAAACTGGCCGACCGCCTGCTGTCCTCCGCGGACGTCGCGATCCGGCACGGCATCCTGCTCACCGACGGCCGCAACGAACACGAGTCGCCCCAGGATCTGAAGGCCGCGCTCGAGGCGTGCGCCGGGCGCTTCACGTGTGACGCGCGCGGCGTGGGTACCGACTGGGAAGTGAAAGAAGTCACAGGGATCGCCTCCGCCCTGCTCGGCACCGCCGACATCGTCGCCGATCCGGCCGCGCTCGCCGCCGACTTCACGCGGATGATGGAGACGGCGATGGGCAAGGAGGTCGCGGACGTCTCGCTGCGACTGTGGACCCCGGTCGACACGACCGTGAAGTTCGTCAAGCAGGTCGCGCCGACGGTCGAGGACCTGACCGGCCGGCGCACCGAGGCGGGCCCGCGCGCCGGCGACTATCCCCTTGGTTCCTGGGGAGACGAGTCCCGTGACTACCACGTCTGCGTCGAGGTCCCGATCGCGAACATCGGTCAGGAGATGCTGGCGGGCCGCATCTCACTGGTCATCCCGCAGCCCGACGGCAGCGTCCAGAACCTCGGTGCGCAGGGTCTCGTGCGGGCCGTGTGGACGGACGACATGGTCGCCTCGACGTCGATCAACCCTCAGGTCGCCCACTACACCGGGCAGGCCGAACTGGCACAAGTCATCCAGCAAGGACTGGACCTTCGCAAATCCGGAGATATGGACGGAGCAACGGCCAAACTGGGCCGGGCCGTTCAGCTCGCGAGCGCCTCGGGGAACGCCGATACTGCGAAACTGCTTGCGAAGGTGGTGGACGTGGTCGATGCCGCGACCGGTACTGTGCGACTGAAGGCGAAGGTCGCGGAGGCTGACGAGATGACGCTCGAAACCCGGTCCACCAAGACTGTTCGCGTGAAGAAGTGACCTAGAAGAGATCGAAGGAGGGACGCGCCGACATGCCGACCTGCCCGAACGGACACCAGTCGGGTTCCGACGACTGGTGCGAGGTCTGCGGTCACCGCATGGCGGGTGCCGTGCCTCCGCCTCCTCCCCCGCCGCCCCCGCCCGGCGGCTACGGTTTCCCGCCCCCCGCCGGCCAGGGTGGCCCGCACGGCCACGGCGGCCAGCCCGGTGGGCGCCCGCCGCACCTGTCCGCCGTACCGAACGCCGAGCCGGAGCTCTGCCCGCAGTGCCGTACGCCCCGTGAGGGCGGCGCCCCGTTCTGCGAGGAGTGCCGGTGGAACTTCCTGACGAACACGGCGACGTCGTACACCCCCGCGGCCCCGCCGCCCGGCCCCGGCGCGCGTTTCCAGCCACCGGGCCAGCAGGGCGGCCCGCCCCCCGGTCCGTCGTACGGCGGCGGTGACTCCTACGACTACCAGGGCTCCCGCCCGTCGCAGATGAACCGCCCGGCCGAGCCGATCCCTCCGTTCGGCGGCGACCCGTCCGGCCGTCCGGGCCCGGGCGGCCCCGGCCCCGGTGGTCCGCAGGGCGGCGGCTACGGCTACCCGCAGCCCGGCCCTGCCCCTACTTCGCCCGGCCCCGGCGGTCCTGGTGGCCCTGGTGGCTTCGGCGGCCCTCCCGGCCCCGGCGGCCCTGGCAGTTTCGGTGCCGACCCTTCCCGGCCGGTCCCGCCCCCGCCCGGTCCCGGCGGTCCCGGTGGGCATGGCGGTCCCGGTGGCCCCGGCGGCGCTCCGCAGGCCTTCCACCAGTCCGGCCCGCCGGCCCCGCCCGGATTCCCGCAGGAGACCCGGCGGCCCGGACAGCAGGGCGGTCCGTCATTCGGCGGCGGTGACGACGACTGGGTGATCTCCCCGCCGACGTCCGGCCCGGGCGGCCCCGGCGGTCCCGGCCAGGGCGGCTACGGCTATCCGCAGCCCGGAGCGACCCAGGCCCCGCCCGGCCCCGGTGGCTTCCCGCAGCAGCCCCAGGCGCCCCAGGGACCCGCGACGTGGACGGCGACCATCGGCCCGGACCGCGACTACTTCATGGCGATGATGCAGCGCTCCGGCCCCGAGGCCACCGGCCTGAACCTGCCCGCGTACTCGCCCGAGCAGCAGCGCCGGCTCACCGGCAACCAGCTCACGATCGGGCGGCGCCGGCACTCGACCGGCGACACCCCCGACATCGACCTGTCGACGCCGCCGGAGGACCCGGGCGTCTCACACCAGCACGCGGTGCTGGTGCAGCAGCCGGACGGCAGCTGGGCGGTCGTCGACCAGAACTCGACGAACGGCACGACGGTCAACGGCTCGGACGAGCCGATCCAGCCCTTCGTCCCCGTACCGCTGCAGGACGGCGACCGGGTGCACGTGGGCGCCTGGACGACCATCACGATCCGCCGCGGCTGAGCCCGGCGGGCAGCCACGTCACGACGGGAGGGGCCAGGCGTACGGCCCCTCCGGGTCGTCCAGCCAGGCCCACTGCCTCCCACCGCGGACGGTGATGCCGTAGCGCTCGCGCCGTGGCCTGCCCTCCTGCTCCCACAGCGCGTGCGCCTCCTGAGGGTCGAGGCTGCCGCGGGTCAGGGCCAGCAGGAAGCGGAACAGGTCGTCCTCCCGGGCCCGGCGCGGCACCCCGCCCACCTGGACCGGCTCGCCCCCGGGCCGGCCGGCGCCGCGCAGCGGCACGAAGTAGGCGGGCGTGTGCAGGAAGTGTCCCTCGGCCTGCCCTGTCTCCGTCACCGTGAGCATGATCAGGCCGGTGGCCAGCGGCATGAGGATCCGGCCGCCGGGGCGGCTCTGCGCGACCCACGCGTGCGGGACGCCGCCCAGGGCGCAGGTGGCGATGATCCGGTCGAACGGCGCGCGCTCCGGCACGCCCCGGGCGCCGTCGCCGGTGACGACGACCGGGTGGTACCCGGCGGCTGCCAGGTGCCGGCGGGCCGACTCGGTGATCTCCGGGTCGAGGTCGACGGTGGTGACCCTGTCGTCACCCAGCCGGTGGGCCAGCAGTGCCGCGTTGTAGCCGGTGCCGGCGCCGATCTCCAGGACCGTGTGGCCGTCCTCGACGCCCAGCGCGGCCAGCATGTCCGCCATCAGGGACGGCTGGCTGCTGGAGGACAGCAGTTCGCCGTCGCGCAGCCGGGTGGCCAGCGGGGTGTCCTCGTATGCGCCCCGCATCCACCGCTCACGCGCCTCGGGGTCGGTGCTCTGGCCCCAGCGGCGTTCGTGGCCGCCGGCGACACCGACGTAGTAGTACGGCACGAAGAGATGCCGCGGAACCGCCGCGAAGGCCTCCCGCCAGCCCGGATCGGCGTCCCAGGCCCCGCTCGCCTCGATCCGCCGCACCAGCGCCGCCCGCGCGGCGGTGGCGAGTCCTTCGAGCTCCCTGCCGGGTGCGTAACCGCCCATGTCTCCACAGTAGGGGCGGGCGGGGTCCTAGGTCTTGAGTCCTATGCCGGGGCGTCTGAGACCATGGAGCGCGTGACAGAGATTCGGCGCGGCACGCTTCACGAGCAGACCTTCTACGAGCAGGTCGGCGGGGAGGAGATCTTCCGTCGGCTCGTCCACCGTTTCTACGAGGGAGTCGCCGAGGACCCGCTGTTGCGGCCCATGTACCCCGAGGAGGACCTGGGCCCGGCCGAGGAGCGCTTCACGCTGTTCCTCATCCAGTACTGGGGCGGCCCCACGACGTACAGCGAGAACCGCGGCCACCCTCGGCTGCGGATGCGGCACGCGCCCTTCGCGATCGACCGGGCGGCGCACGACGCGTGGCTGAAGCACATGCGGGTCGCCGTCGAGGAGCTCGGCCTGTCCGAGGAGCACGAGCACACACTGTGGAACTACCTGACGTACGCGGCGGCCTCGATGGTCAACACCGCGGGCTGACGCCTGCCGGGGGCCCGGTCAGCGGACGCTGACGTCCAGCGCCCCGAGCCCGGCATGTCGTACCGCGATGGACCCGTACGGCGTGCGCAGCCTCAGCCACGCGCCCGACGAGAACAGCGTTGGCGCCGCCCCGGGCCGCAGGAAACCGAGGGACTGCGCCGCGTGCACGGCCCGCACGGGCAGCCGGGTGTCCCCGACCGTACGGGACCAGATGTCGCGGCCGATCCGGTCGAGCTCGGCCCGCGTCCGCTGCTCGGAGGGCAGCTCCTGCGTACGGGACCGGAATTCGGCGACGACGGCGGCGACGAGGGACCGCAGGGCGTCCGGCGCGGGCAGCCCCGGCTCGGTACGCCAGCCGCCACGGGGCGGCAGCACACCCGCCCACGGCGGCCCGGTCACCGCGCCCGGCACGACCACCGTGCCGGCCTTCTCGTCCACCGTCTCCAGCAGCTCACCGGCGGACACGGTCACGTCCAGCGTGACCTCGAGACCCTTCTCGTACGGCTTCGCCAGCCGCACCGCCCGCACGGCCAGCACCTCGAAGGACGGCGGCCGGCCGAAGACGGCCAGAGCGGTGCCCGCCGCCTGCAGACGCACCGCGGCTCCACGGTCGTAGTGGAGCAGCCGGGAGAGGAAGGCCGCGAGATCCGCCGCCTCCCCCTCGTCGGCCAGGTGGAGCACCGTCATGCCGCGACGGCCTCCTCCGCGGCGTCATCCGTGTACTCGCGGAGGAACTCCTGCTCCTCCGCGGTGATCCGGCGCGGGCGCTGGGCCTCGAAGTCGAACGGCACGATCACCGTCGAGGCCCGCACGTAGACCTGGTCGCCGTCCTTCACCTCGTAGGTGAGGGTGAAGGACGCGGCCCTGATCTCGGTGACCCACAGCTCGATGTCCACCGGGTGGTGCCGATGCACGAGCTGCCGCTTGTAGTCGATCTCATGGCGTGCCACCACGGACCCCTGCTGGAAGTCCTTGTCCGGGCGGAACAGGAAATCGATACGGGCTTCCTCCAGGTAGCGGAGGAACACCACGTTGTTGACGTGGCCGTACGCGTCCATGTCCGCCCAGCGCAGCGGGCAGCGGTAGATGTGCCGCAAGATCGATCAGCCCCGGGTCAGCTTCTTGTAGGTGGCGCGGTGCGGACGGGCGGCGTCCGGACCGAGCCGCTCGATCTTGTTCTTCTCGTACGACTCGAAGTTGCCCTCGAACCAGAACCACTTGGACTCGCCCTCGTAGGCGAGGATGTGCGTGGCGACCCGGTCCAGGAACCACCGGTCGTGGGAGACGACCACGGCCGCGCCGGGGAACTCCAGCAGCGCGTTCTCCAGGCTGGAGAGGGTCTCGACGTCGAGGTCGTTGGTCGGCTCGTCGAGGAGCAGCAGGTTGCCGCCCTGCTTGAGGGTGAGCGCGAGGTTCAGGCGGTTGCGCTCACCGCCGGAGAGCACCCCGGCCGCCTTCTGCTGGTCCGGCCCCTTGAACCCGAAGGCCGAGACGTAGGCGCGCGACGGCATCTCGACCTGGCCCACGTTGATGTAGTCCAGCTCGTCGGAGACGACGGCCCACAGCGACTTCTTCGGGTCGATGTTCTCGCGGCTCTGGTCGACGTAGGAGATCTTGACGGTGTCGCCGACCTTGATGGCGCCGGAGTCCGGCTCCTCGATGCCCTGGATCATCTTGAACAGGGTGGTCTTGCCGGCGCCGTTCGGGCCGATGATCCCGACGATCCCGTTGCGCGGCAGTGTGAAGCTGAGGTCGTCGATGAGCAGCTTGTCGCCGAAGCCCTTGCTGAGGTTGCTGACCTCGACGACGACGCTGCCCAGGCGCGGGCCCGGCGGGATCTGGATCTCCTCGAAGTCCAGCTTCCGCATCTTGTCGGCCTCGGCCGCCATCTCCTCGTAGCGGGCCAGACGCGCCTTGGACTTGGCCTGCCGCCCCTTGGCGTTGGACCGCACCCACTCCAGCTCTTCCTTGAGCCGCTTCTGCCGCTTGGCGTCCTTCTGGCCCTCGACCTTGAGGCGGGCGGCCTTGGTCTCCAGGTACTTGGAGTAGTTGCCCTCGTAGGGGTAGAGGCGACCGCGGTCGACCTCGCAGATCCACTGGGCGACGTTGTCGAGGAAGTACCGGTCGTGGGTGACCGCGACGACGGTGCCGGGGTACTTGGCCAGGTGCTGCTCCAGCCAGTTCACCGACTCGGCGTCGAGGTGGTTGGTGGGCTCGTCGAGCAGCAGCAGGTCGGGCTGCTCCAGCAGCAGCTTGCACAGCGCGACGCGGCGGCGCTCACCGCCGGACAGGTTGGTGACGGGCCAGTCGCCGGGCGGGCAGCCCAGGGCGTCCATGGCCTGCTCCAGCTGGGCGTCCAGGTCCCACGCGTTGGCGTGGTCCAGGTCCTCCTGGAGCTTGCCCATCTCGTTCATGAGCTCGTCGGTGTAGTCGGTCGCCATCTGCTCGGCGATCTCGTTGAACCGGTCGAGCTTGCCCTTGATCCCGGCGACACCCTCCTGGACGTTCTCCAGGACGCTCTTGTCCTCGGTCAGCGGGGGCTCCTGGAGCAGGATGGCGACCGTGTAACCGGGCGTGAGGAAGGCGTCACCGTTGGACGGCTGCTCGATGCCGGCCATGATCTTCAGGATCGTCGACTTGCCGGCGCCGTTCGGGCCGACGACGCCGATCTTCGCCCCCGGCAGGAAGCTGGTCGTCACGTCGTCGAGGATCACCTTGTCGCCGTGCGCTTTGCGCGCCTTGCGCATGGTGTAAATGAACTCAGCCAAGAGAAACCGTCCGGCAGCTTGAAACTGGCAGTGGGCAGATACACCCCATCTTGCCGTACCGCCAGGCCTGGGTGGAAACGCGTTGGGCTGGGGGGCTGTGACCTGGGGGTTCATGGTGGGCGGCTGAGAGTCGCCTGTCACTGTCGGTCGTCCGGCGTCGTTGATGCCGGCACCTTCTGACCGTGGCTCTACAGAGATCGGTCAACGACCACTGCCGGACGCGGACGGTGCTGTGGCTGCTGTACCTCGCTGCTGCTGTCGATGCCTGGTGTCTGAGCCCGGCTACTGCCGGTCATCTGGCGCGCTGCTCACCGGGAGCCCGGTACTGGACTTGCCCGGCCTTGCGCAGGGCATCCATGGTTTCGTCGATGGTCAGGAGAACGGTCGTCTCGAACGAGCTGAGTGCGCCGCCTCCGCTGATCGCCAGGGCGACCGCGGCCATGGAGACGTTGTCGGGGGCCTCCCACAGGTTGTAGCCGTCGCGGGTGCCGAACGCGTACCAGAAGCCGTGGAGCTTGCCGCCGACGGACTCGATGTACGACTGAGCGGCCTTCGCGCGGTCCTCGGGGTGGCCGATGAGTCTCGCCCAGGTCTCCGGCGTGTAGCTGAACCTCGATAGATAAAGCGGCATCATGTCTCCCTTTCGTCCCAACAGGGATTCCCCCGCGGGGTGGGATACGCCGCCGAGGCCGCGCGCGTATCCCCCGAACGGCCGGGATGTCGACCGGCATGGCCACGGCCGGTGGGCGACTCAACCGCCGAACCACGCATCGAAGCCCTCAGCTCGAGAATGAGCTGCTGCCACCACTCGACGCCGTCCCGTCGACCGGTCCCGGCGAGCGGGGGGGCGTGACGGTCACGTCCACGCTCTGAGCACCCCGAGACATCAGGGTGGGCCCAGGTGGGAGTCCCCTACTCCCTCGTACGCTGTCCCCGTGCCGTCCTCCCGTCTGCATCGCGTCGCCGTCCTCGTGCTCGTGGGTGCGAAGCCGCTCGACGTCGGCATTCCCGCGCAGGTGTTCACGACCCGCGCGAGCATGCCGTACGAGGTGCGCGTGTGCGGGGCGGCGCCCGGTCGCGTGACCGGCGGCGACGGCCTGTCGTACGACGTCGCCCACGGTCTCGACGCGCTCGCGTGGGCCGACATCGTCTTCATCCCCGGCTACCGGTTCCCGGACCGCGACGACCCGCCGCAGGCCGTCGTCGACGCGCTGATCGCGGCCCACGCCCGGGGCGCGCGGCTCGCCGCCATCTCGACGGGTGCCTTCGCGCTCGCCGCCACGGGCCTGCTCGACGGCAGACGCGCCACGACGCACTGGCACTACTCCCGGGCGCTTGCGGCGAAGCATCCGCTCGTCCGGATCGACGAGGAGGTTCTGTTCGTCGACGAGGGCAGCGTACTAACGTCGGCGGGCGCCGCCTCGGGCATCGATCTGTGCCTGCACATCCTGCGCGGCGACCTCGGAGTGGCCGCGTCGAACCACGCGGCCCGGCGCCTGGTCGCGGCCCCCTATCGCAGCGGCGGTCAAGCGCAGTACGTGCCGCGCAGCGTGCCCGAGCCGCTCGGCGAGCGGTTCGCCGCCACCCGCGAGTGGGCGCTGCACCGGCTCGGCAAGCCCCTCACCCTCGACGTGCTCGCGCGGCACGCGGCGGTCTCGCCCCGTACGTTGTCGCGGCGCTTCGTCGAGGACACGGGGTACACGCCCATGCAGTGGGTCATGCGCGCCCGTATCGACATGGCCCGTGAGCTGCTGGAGCGTTCGGAACGGGGCGTGGAGCAGATCGCCGCCGACGTCGGGCTGGGCACCGGTGCGAACCTGCGGCTGCATTTCCAGCGCATCCTCGGCACCACGCCGAGCGAGTACCGGCGCACTTTCGCCCGGGGCGAGTAGCCCGCCGCCTCATGGCGCGATCCTTTTGAACCGTGGCGATCACGCCGCTGTCCCGGGCCGATGCCTGCCGCGACGCTGGTGGCGAACCGAAGAGACCGAAGGGACCCCACCACTCATGACGCGCATCGCGATCAACGGATTCGGCCGCATCGGGCGCAATGTGCTGCGCGCACTGCTCGAACGCGACAGCGACCTCGACATCGTCGCCGTCAACGACCTCACCGAGCCCGCCACCCTCGCCCGG
The DNA here is from genome assembly GCF_042955185.1 of Streptomyces sp. NPDC012474. NCBI lineage: Bacteria > Bacillati > Actinomycetota > Actinomycetes > Kitasatosporales > Streptomycetaceae > Streptomyces > Streptomyces sp. NPDC012474. The sequence goes on along the minus strand of NZ_JBIBEP010000001.1, from coordinate 386,187 downwards.
CTGCTCGCCTACGACACGACGGCCGGCCGCCTCGGCCGCCCGGTGACCGCCGACGGAGACACCCTCGTCGTCGACGGCCGCCGCATCAAGGTGCTCGCCGAGCGCGAACCGGCGCAGCTGCCCTGGGCCGAACTCGGCGTCGACATCGTCCTCGAAGCCACCGGCCGCTTCACCTCGGCCAAGGCCGCCCGTGCCCACCTCGACGCCGGCGCGAAGAAGGTACTCGTCAGTGCGCCGTCCGACGGCGCCGATGTCACGCTCGCGTTCGGGGTCAACACCGACGCGTACGACCCGGACGTGCACACGGTCGTCTCGAACGCCTCGTGCACGACCAACGCGCTCGCGCCGCTGGCCGCGGTGCTCGACGAGCTGGCGGGCATCGAGCACGGCTTCATGACGACGGTGCACGCCTACACGCAGGAGCAGAACCTGCAGGACGGTCCGCACCGTGACGCCCGCCGCGCCCGCGCCGCCGCCGTCAATATCGTGCCGACCACGACGGGCGCCGCGAAGGCGATCGGTCTCGTGCTGCCGAACCTCGACGGGAAGCTGTCGGGCGACTCGATCCGCGTGCCGGTTCCGGTGGGCTCGATCGTCGAACTCAACACGACCGTCGCCCGCGACGTGACGCGCGACGACGTGCTGGCTGCCTACCGCACCGCGGCGCAGGGCCCGCTCGCCGGCGTCCTGGAGTACTCGGACGACCCGCTCGTGTCCGCCGACATCACGGGCAACCCGGCCTCGTCGATCTTCGACTCGGCCCTCACCCGGGTCGACGGCCGCCACATCAAGGTCGTCGCCTGGTACGACAACGAGTGGGGCTTCTCGAACCGCGTGATCGACACCCTCGAGCTCCTCGCCGGCCGCTGACGGGGGCGAGAGCGGCCCGAGCGGCGCCGCTCGGCCGGGTCACTCCCCCGCCGTGGCCTCCCTGCGCCGCAGCACGACCAACGTCGTCCCGCCTATCAGGACCAGGCCGATGGCGAGGCCCACGATCACGGGGGTGATCTCCGAGCTGCCCGTTTCGGCGAGGTTGGTGTCCGTGGCGGTGCCGCCCACCGTCGCCGGGCTCGGTTCGCTGAGGGTCTGGGTGGTGGTGCCGGTGTCGCTGCCGCGGGTCTGGCAGTCCAGCATGCCGGTGAAGCGCTTCTCGAAGCCGCCGGGGCCGTGGATCGTGAAGTCGTAGGCCTGGTCCTCCTGGAGCGGGACCGTCACCGTGCGCGTCTCGCCCGCGGCGATGGTGTGCTCCAGACCGGCCAGCTCGAAGGTGAACGGCTCGTCGCCCTGGTTGGACGCGATGATGTCGACGCCGCCCTCGGCGCAGTTCTCCGCCGCCGACAGTGCCGGGACCGGGCCCTGCTTCGCCCAGGTCGCCCCGGCCGTCGCGGACACCGTCGACTCGCTGGAGCCGGCCAGGATCTGGGTCTGGCTGCGGTTCTCCGAGGCGAAGGCCCGGCCGACCGGCACGGTCGTCGAGGCCTGCACGGTCAAGTCCGCCGTACCGTCTGCCGCGTCCTCGGGCACGTCGAAGAACACCTGCCCGCCGTCGGACGTGGTGGTGACGGCCTTGCCCTGCTTGTCGACGACCCGCACCCCGCTCGTGGCGGCGTCCGCGGGCGGGGTGACCGTCGCGCTGCCGGCGTTGGTACGCACCGTCACCGGGCCGATCCGCTCCCCCGGCCGGCCGGCGACAGCGGGCGGCTCCAGGGTGAGCGAGGCCCGGGGCTCGGGCAGATCGCGGGCGCTCTTCTCCAGGTGGTCCGCGAGCTGCTCGGCCTGCGGGTCGAGGGCGTCGACGGCCACGTCGTCCGAGTAGCGCCAGATGGCGACCTGCGTGCCGGCCGCCGCGTCCTGCTCGGTGAACGCACCGCGCACGCCCGCCTTCCGCGCCAGCGTCGCGAGGTCGTTCACCTGCGGGTAGGAGTTCTGCAGGATCCAGCGGATCTTGCCGGCGTCCTTGTTGGCGCCCAGGGACGTGCCGCTCCAGGACGTCTCGTGGTATTTGGCGTCGCGCTGCGTGGGGTTGTGGAGGTCGACGCAGTACGTCTGCAGCATGCCGCCGCCGTCGACGGACATCTCGAACAGGCCCGCCGAGATCTCCTGGTCGCCGGTGCCGGCGTGTATCACCGCCGCGCCGTACGTCTTGAGGCCGCCTATCGTCGCTGCCGCTCCGCCCTGTCTCTGCGTCGTCTCGTCGGCGGCCGCCCGGCCTGCACCGGCCAGCCCGCCCGCGGCGACGAGCCCGGACACCACGGCGGCGGTGGCGAGGCGGGCCGCCGCTCGCCTGCGTACGAACAGCTCAGAGAACGAAGCAAACACCGAATTCCCCTTCGAGCAGGACCGTTGACGTGGGGGGACGGTCCCACCAGCAGAATCAGAGGCCTCACAGGACACAAGAGACCCGCATGTCCGGCATCCTAGGGACGCGGGGGACCCCGCCCGCCGGTCAGACGGTCGGACGAGTGATCCGACTCGGAATCGTTATCGCCAAGATCCCCGGCGGGCAGGGGTTATCGACAAATCCACCCCTGAGCGTTCGGCGCGCACCGGCCGATAGGCCGCAGTTCGGGCGGGCGGATCCGGCCTGGTGATTGACGCTACGTCAATACGGCTTGCGCAGGCCGATGTTGGATTCCAGGTTCCGCTGATGCCGCCGGACCATCCGGTGAGCCGTCCGGTGGCGTCTCCCAGTTGGGTTCCGGCTGAGTCGGCGCAGTTACTGTCTCCGCCTTGCCGGCGCGCCTGAAGGCCGAGGTGCCCCAGGCCAGATCGTGTCCGATCGACACCGCGTCGATGTCCGCCGACGTCCAGCTCTGCCCTTCGCGTACGTCGGTCCGCACCTTCAACCTGCCCTGCACGATCACCGGCTCGCCCACCGTCAGCGACGCCGCCGTGTTCGTGGCCAGCTGGCGGTTGGCCCACACCGTGAAGAAGTTGGTGTGCCCGTCCGTCCACGTGTTCTTCTCCCGGTCCCAGTAGCGCGCGGTCACCGCCAGCCTGAACCTCGCCGACGGGCCGGACGCCATCTCCCGGTACACCGGCTGCGTCGCCACCCTGCCGACCGCGCAGACCATCGTCTCGTTCATCGCGAACCCTCCCTCGCCCGAAGCGCGGCAACGCACCGGGCCGACACGCGTACGGGCCCGTCCCGTACGGCTGTGTCTGCCAGACTGCCGTCGCCGGGCAGGGCCCGCTGAGCGCTGTGGATCGCCGGGTGCCTGTGGACAACGCCGTCACTCACACGGGTGGGGCGGGGCAGGGGTGGGGCACGACCCCGCCCCCGGCCTCACCGCCAGGGCGTCATTGCCGGGGCGGGGTGGGGCGGGGTGGGGCACGACCCCTTCGGCCTCACCGCCAGGGCGTCATTGCCGGGGCGTCATCGCCAGGCGTCACCGCCCCGCCCCGATCACCCTCCCGTACTGCTCCCGGACCTCCCGGTACCGCAGCAGTTCCGCCGCCACCGGATCCAGTACCCGGGCCCTGCCGCATCCGGCCGCCGCCTCCCGCAACCGGCGTTCCGCCTCCAGGCCGTAGCGTCTGGCCGGGCCGCGGGCCGCCATCCGGCAGCTCCACTCGATGAGCGGTCCGCCGACGATGCCGATCACCATCAGCAGCACCGGGACTCCCAGGTTCGGCGCCACGACCCCGATGATCTGGCCCAGCAGCCACAGCCCGCCCAGGAACTGCAGGATCGTCATGCCCGCCTGGGTGAGGACGGCCACCGGCCACCACCCCGGGCGCGGTGGCCGCCCCGAGGGCACGCCCGCACGCGCGGTCAGCTCGTCCAGCGCCTCGGGCAGCCCCTGTGAGCCGCGGACGGCCGCCTCGCGCACCGCCTGCGCCCAGGGCGCAGGCAGCCCGGCCGACGCCCGGTCGGCCACGGTCCGTACCGCCTGCTCGACCCGCTGACGTGCGGTCGCCTCCTCATCGGCCTGCGTGCGCGAGGGGAGGCGGCCCGTGGTGGGTTCCCCGCGGTCCTGGTACCAGCGCCACAGCCGCAGCCAGGGCGTACCGCAGGCGCGGTTGGCGTTGCGCAGCCACGCGCGCTCGGCCGCTTCGCCCGCCGCCGTGGCGCCCACCGCGTCCGCGAGCCGGTCGGAGAATTCCTCCCGGGCCTGTTCGCTGAGCCCGGTCCGCCGCTGGGTGGCGTAGACGGGCCACAGCCGCGCCGCGGCGATGTCCACGTCGGCCGAGATCCGGCGGTTCGGCGCCCCGCGCTCCGAAACGAACTGGCCCAGTGCCTCGCGCAGTTCCCCGAGTCCGTCCCCCGTGAGCGCGGACAGCGCGAGCACGGTCGTGCCCGGTTCGCCGTACTCCCCGAGAGCGATGCCGTCCTCGTCGAGGAGGCGCCGCAGATCGTCGAGAACCTGCTCGGCGGCTTCTCCGGGCAGCCGGTCGATCTGGTTGAGGACGACGAACATGACCTCGGCGTGGGCCGCCATAGGCCGCAGATAGCGCTCGTGGAGGACGGCGTCGGCGTACTTCTCCGGGTCGACGACCCAGATGACCGCGTCGACGAGCGCCAGGATGCGGTCCACGTGCCGGCGGTGCTGTACGGCCGCGGAATCGTGGTCGGGCAGGTCGATCAGGACGAGTCCGCGCAGTGGCGACTCGCCGTCCCCGGTCGGCAACGGCCGGCGGCGCAGCCGGGGCGGGATCCCGAGCCGTTCGATGAGGCCGGCCGCTCCGTCGCTCCAACTGCACGCGATGGGCGCGGCGGTGGTGGGACGGCGTACGCCCGTCTCCGAGATGGTCACCCCGGCGAGCGCGTTGAACAGTTGCGACTTGCCGCTGCCCGTGGCGCCCGCGATGGCGACGACCGTGTGCTGTCCGGAGAGCCTGCGCCGCGCGGACGCCTCGTCGAGTACCCGGCCGGCCCCCGAGAGCGTCCTGCTGTCGAGCCGCGTGCGGGAGAGCCCCACGAGTTCGCGCAGGGCCTCCAGCCGCGAGCGCAGCGACTCCTCGTACACCAGCGGGGTCACCGTCGGCGGGACGGCGGAGCGGTTGTCCGTCATGGGGAACCTGTCTCCTTCGGCTGTCTCGGCGACCCGGCGCGCGATGAGTCCGTCGTCCCAGGTCTCGGTGGAGTCGGTACGTGTCGCGCGCTCGCCGTCCGGGGCACTCCGGTCGGCGGCGCCGCCCCGCTTGTGGGCGTCCTCCGGCCGATCGGTGTGCTCGGTGGGGTCCTGGTCAGTGACGGCGGTCACCGGTCACCTCTCCTTCTGCAGTACGGACAGCGCGGCGATGAGCTCGGCCTGGGGCTCGGGGTGGACGTCGAGCGCGTCGAGCGGGGCGAGCCGGCGCTCGCGTTCGGCGTGCATGACCCGGTCCACGTGCTCGGTGAGCAGCCGCCCGGCCCGGTCGCGCAGCCGCAGCGCGCCATGGGCGCCGATCCGCTCGGCGAGGCCCTCCCCGGCCATCCGGCCCCGACGGCCGCCCAGCAGGGAGGTGGCGACCAGGGCGGCGACCAGCTCGGGGTCGGGCGCGAGGTTACGGTCGAGTTCGCTCACCTCGTCCTCGGCGTGCTCCTCGAGCTCGCGCCGCCACCGCCGCACGGCGAGCCCGATGCGGTGCTCGGCGTTGTCCGCGCCGGAGTCACGTGCGGCGAGTTCCGGGGCTGTGGAGGCCGGTTCGCGCCGCCAGGCGTCGTCGACGCGCTCGTCGGCGGCGGTGACGGCACACACCAGCAGCGCGCTGAGGCTCTCCACGAGCGCGTCGAGGAGTTCGGCGGCGGTGCAGTCCAGGGGGAAGGCACGCCAGCGCTTGAGCGCGTCCCCGGCGAGGACCGCCCCGCCCTGCAGCCGGCCCCGCACGCGCGTGTGCTCGCTGTCGTACGCCCCTTCGACGGCGGAGGTGAGCCGCAGTGCGGCGGCGTACTGAGCGGCGGCGGCCCCGGCCAGCTCGGGCATCCGGGACTTGAGGGAGTCGAGGACGCCGTACGCCGTACGAGCGAGGACGTGCTGGCGGGCCGCGGGGTCCTGGGCCTGGTGCACCAGCCAGGTGCGCAGCTGGGCGACGGCGGAGGCCGGCAGGAGCCCGCCGCCCCAGGCGGACTCCGGCAGTTCCGGCACGGTGAAGCGCGGCACCTCGCCGAGCCCGGCCTTGGTGAGCAGGGCCCCGTACTGTCGCGACACCTCGTTCACCACCTGGTGAGGCACCCGGTCGAGCACGGTCACGAGGGTGACGTCGTACTCCTTGGCGGTGCGCAGCATGTGCCAGGGGACGGCGTCGGCGTAGCGGGCGGCCGTGGTGACCATGACCCAGATGTCGGCGGCGCAGATGAGTTCGGCGGCCAGGACGCGGTTGTCGGCGACCAGGGAGTCGATATCGGGCGCGTCGAGGAGGGCGAGGCCGGGCGGGAGGGTCTCGGCGGTCTCGACGCGCAGTACGCGCGCGGGGTTCTCGCCGGGGAGCAGCAGGTCGTCGGTGGAGTCCTGTTGGGGCACCCACACGCGCGTGAGGTCGGGCAGCACCCTCATCCCGCTGAACCAGTGGTGGTCCTCCGGATGGCAGACCAGCACGGGGGTGCGTGTCGTCGGCCGCAGCACGCCCGCCTCGCTGACCCGCCGTCCCACGAGGGAGTTCACGAGCGTCGATTTCCCGGCTCCGGTCGACCCGCCCACGACGGCCAGAAGCGGCGCTTCGGGGTCCCGCAACCGGGGCACCAAGTAGTCGTCGAGCTGCGCGAGGAGTTCGTCGCGGTTGGCACGCGCGCGTGGGGCCCCCGCCAGGGGCAGCGGGAAGCGTGCGGCGGCGACACGGTCGCGCAGGGCGGAAAGTGCGTCGAGCAGCTGAGGCCGTACGTCCAAGGTCACCACATGTGAAGAATGCCCAATTTTAGGGGAATTCTGAAGCATATGAGCATGTCTGCGCGCCGACGGAACACAAGGGACGGAAGGGACGACTGGGACACGGGCACACTCCAGGCATAACGAGTGCACAACACCCGATGCCTCTGACGCCAAAAGCGGTGCACGATTCGTACCTGCCTGCGATTATCAGGACCGCTTCACCGAACCTCCACATCGAGCCACGGAGGCGAAGCAACAGGGACAAGGTCGCGGGAGCCCTATCCTTGTCCCCGGCAACGTCACGGACCGGCCCACACCCGGGCCCCAAGACAGAGGCCACCACACCGGCCCCCGTAGCTCAGTGGATAGAGCAGGCGCCTTCTAAGCGCTTGGCCGCAGGTTCGAGTCCTGCCGGGGGCGCCACACCTCCTAGCAGCGCAAAAACGCCCCAGAGGGGATCTCCCCTCCAGGGCGTTTCGTGTCTCTGACGGCAACGCTGACGGCAACGCCCCCCTCGCCCGCCGGACAGCAGGTCTCCCAGCTTGTCCAGAGCGGCCCGCTTCTCCGTCATGTCGGCGTGCGAGTAGATGTTCATGGTCACGTCCAGGGCACTGTGCCCGACGATGTCGCGGACGATGTGCGGCAGGATGCGGAGGCCGACCAACAGAGTCACGCAGGTGTGGCGGAGGTCATGAAAGCGGACGTCCAGGCCGAGCCGCTCGCGGATCGGGTAGAAGTGCCGGTTCAGGTTCCGGGGCTCGATCGGGGTCCCTCGCCGGGTGGTGAAGACCAGGCCGGTTTCCTGCCACTGCTCCCCCGCGGCTTCGCGCTCTTCCGCCTGGCGCTCAAAGTGCCGGCGGAGTGCGTCGACATACACGGCCGGGAGCGGTACGGGTCGCTCCGAACGACGCGTCTGGGCGCGGTGAGCGTCAGCTCTTCGTTGACCCGCTGGAGGCGGTACGGATCCAGCGATCCCCCGTCCAGGTCAACGTCCGACCAGTGGAGCCCGAGCAGTTCGCGTGCAGCCAGCGGTTCCCTAGGGGAGGCAACAGCGACTCGGCCAGCTGGGCCGCTCATTGAGGCGTGTCTGGAGCTGAGGGCATAGATCGCACGGTAGCCCAGTGGGCACACAGCCGACAGCCCCGGAACGGGACCATGATCACTCGCCCTATGGCAGCTCCTGCCCGCGGCCGCTCCGTCAGTTGGTTGGGCGCTCTTGCGTGACGGCAGACTCTTCACCCCCCACCCACCCGTCGCTCAAGCCGTTTGAACAGGCCGCGCGCCCCGCCTGCCTGGCGATAGCCTGCGGGCCAAGCCAGGAAGGTGGATCCAGTGGGCTTCGACGCAGAACGAGCAGCACGCATCGCTGCCATGCAGGTAAGCGCCCGGCCCGTCTGGGAGGCCACCGGCGACACGGACGCACTCCAACAGTTCCTCAAGGACAACGGGTGCCACGGAGTGGAAGCCGTATTCGTGACCATGGGCCTGCTGAACTGCGATCTTGCTGAAGCCCAACGAGCCTTCTTCACCGCCCCATGCCGGGACGCCGAGCGCCGCTTCCACAACCACGCCATAGACCTGCTCGAAGAGGCCGCCGACACCGACGTCTGACACCACCAGTGGCCCATCAGAGGCACTTGAAGTCTGCCATTAAGACTCCGCCGACCTCATACCGTCGAATTCCCCCCTGTGCGACGCAGGTCAAAACCTGGCGCCGACTAGATATGCATGTCGTACCGCGTCGTCAGCAGCGCGAGCACGGCCACCAGGAGCACCGTGCACAGGAATCCGACAATCCAGACCATCGCGAGCCGGTCAGGCTTCATCTTGATGTCGGGGTTCTGCTGCTGGGCAACGTAGGCCCTGAGTATCCGTGCGCGGACCGGGAAGAGAGCGATCGGGATGGACGCGAACGCCACGCTGTACAGGAACAGGATCTCTGGTGCCGGTTCGGGCCGGAGCAGGTTCGTCGCCAGGAGGGCGGTGGCGAACACGGGAGTCAGTACTCGACGAGCCGTAGATCGTGATCTTCATGCCTGAGTGGCTTGTCGACGGTAGTGGCCGGCCTGGGATCGGGCCTGGTGGCGGCGCCGCCAGTCGGACCAACCGAGCCGGTGGGCGGCATCGTGGACGGGTCGGACAACGAGTGTGCAGGCGCTGGATCTCGTTGCAGGTGAGCGGAATGAGGGCATCGGGTGCGGGGCGGGCGGGCTCGTCTGCGCGTACGACGGCGAGGAAGGCGTGCGCGAGCATGGCGAGGGTGACCCAGCGGGACCAGGAGGCGTAGCGGCGGACCTGTTGCTCGTCGAGTGCGGCCAGGCCCTTGCCCGACTGGGAGAACTTCTCCACCCGCCATCTTGATCCAGCGACTGTGACCAGCACGGTCAGCGGCACGGGTGTGGGCTCGTAGCTGCGCTAGTAGGCGAGTTCGCCGGTGCTGCGGTTACGGCGGATGAGCAGCTGACGACTCCCGGGTCGGGGGGCCCGGCGAGGTCGATGGCCCAGTCGTAGAAACGGTGGCCCTTGGCCCCGGCCCCTGCGGAGAGCTTCTGCCAGGTCCACCCGGGCACCTTCTTGGCCAGGGTGTCCGCACGGAACCTCCCCGCCCGGTGGTGACTTCGTGCGAGCAGGCCACCGCGAGGACGTAGCCGGTGCCGCGTTCCTCCAGTGCGGTTCGCAGCCCGCGTGCCCGCGTAGACCAGGTATGCGACCTGGGCATTTTCGATCCTGCCCGCGGTACCGGTGTACTGGCGCTGGACGCCGACCGTGTTGGTGCCCTTCTTCACGTCCCCGGTCTCGTCGACCACCAGTACCGCCTGGTCGTCGTGCAGGTGGTCCACCACGTAGTCACGCACATCGCCGCGGACCCGGTCGGCTCGCACTTGGCCCGCCCCAGCAGATGCTGCATGCCGTCCGGGGTCCTCTCCCCGGCCCATTCGGCGATGGTCCAGCAGTTCTTGCGCGGCAGGTCCGACAACAGTCCAAGCACCAACTTCGGCCCCGGAAGCGGGGTTCGACCGTGTGAAGTCCCGCTATCCGGCTCATCAGGCCCTCGAACGCCTCCTGCCAGCGGGCAGGGTCTACGCTGTGACCTGCGGCCACCGCGTGATCGTTTGTCTTCGAACACCGATGATCAACGGGTGGCCGCACCCGTCTCCACAGCGCGTCGGGGTCGCGCAGCGTCCGCCCGCCGTTCCTGTGTCAGGAGGACATGTGCAACGCGGCGAAGTCTGGTGGGTGGAGTTCGACGAGCGGCGGCCGGTCGTGCTGCTGTCGGGAGACGACGCGTCCGGGATCCGGGTGATGCAGGTCGTCGCTCCGGCGGGTGTCGACATCACCGGTCTGGGCGTCGAAGTGGCAGTGGGCGCCGTGGAAGGACTGCCCTTTGAAGGCGTGCTTCGGTTCGCGTTCCCACGTCCGGGGTTTACCCCTTGCACGTGGCTGACCACCGTGTCCCGGGACGACCTGATCGAGCGGGCGGGCGCCCTGTCCTCCGCGAAATTCAGCGAGATTGAGAACGCCCTCCGTCTCGGTGAGCAGGCGAAGGAGTGGACCCCGGCGACGGCCGTGAAGCTAAGCGAGATAAGGAACGCCCTCCGTCTCGGTGGACTCGGGTAGGCGGAGAAGGAAAGGGACGCCCGCGACGGCGTGGTCGGTCTCGTCCCGATGATCGACGCCGCCAGCCGCCTCCTCGGCGCCCCTCACGATCGAGATCACGAACTACGGCTGGAGTACTGGCTGCTTGGCACAGGTGCAACCGGACGGACCGCGGTGAAGTCTTGGAACTCGTCGCGGGTGGCGGAGAGCAGCAGCAGCCACTCGTCGCAGCCCTGCCACGGATAGAGGTCGCCGGCCCCTCCGCGCACCACCTGCGGTCCGTCCCCGGTGCGGGGGCGTGCGTCCGCGGGCGCGTCCTCGAAATGCGGGATCCACACGTCAGAGCAGATTTCATTTGCCGACCCCATCGCCGCCACACCGAAGGCATTCTCAGCAGCGGCAGTGCGCTCCTCGTCGGCGAAGACGTCGAGCACCTGGTCCTCGTCCGGTCTCCCGTTCCCTCGGAAGGTCAGAGTGGTCGTGCCCGCCCGGGCCGCATATTCCCACTCCGCCTCGCTGGGCAGCCGGAAGGGCAACGTCGCAAGCAGGTCATCCAAGTCGTCCTCGAACCGGGCCGTGCTCGAGGCTGAGTCGGCGAAGCTGTCCTCGTACTCAGGCAGCCAGTGCCGTGCTTGCGCCACGGTGAGGGGATGCCGAGCGATCAGGAATGGCTCGACCCGCACTTCTCGCACCGGCCGGGCCCCGACAGCATCAGCGAAGAACGCTTTGAGATCGTCATCGGCATCGTCGGCCCGCTCGATGGCACGAACGGCCTCCAGTTCCTCGTCGGACAATCCCATCCGGAACGTCCCACCGGGAATGGCCCGGAAGACCACTCCGGAGGGGGTGTGCCGCCAAGCTGGTCGGCCGGCCACGGTCTCTGAAACCCACATGGTCCCGGACGCTAGCAGCCTGGCATCCCGGTGAAGGAGGGGCTTTCGATCCCCTCGCACCGCCATAGGGCAACGGCCAGAAGACTTCCGACACCACGAAGCCGGACGGGGCGTACACCAGCACTTCCGTCCGGCCGCTGCACCAGCCGATGACGGTTCCCGGCGGACTCGGATCGAAGTCCTGAAGCGGTGGTCACCGAGTTCAGCCCCATGGTGAGTGGGCCAAGGGCACGTCAGATGAGGCAGGGAACCCTGGGTCGTCGTCGCGGCTCCTGCCGCACTACACACAGCTGTCGCCCAGTTCCCCTTACGGTGCCCAGGCGCGACCGGCCTGCGCCCGCGGCTGGTCGCTACGCGCCGGCCTGCGCAGCCGAACCCTCTGACGCACTCGAAACGACCGGTCCGTTCACGCGGCTGCCATGTCGCCCGTCCTCTCCTCTTGGTAGCCCGGGCTGCGAAGCAACCGAGGCCCGAGGAAACCCTGTTGGCGCAGTTCTTCCGTACGTGTCTCGATAGGCTTTCAGCCCGCTCCGCAGGGAATTCCGCCCGCTTCGAAAGGCACCCGTGTTACGACTCGCATGGCGGACTCTGTCGGGCCGCGGAGCCGGCTGGGCGGCCGGTTTGGTGGCGCTCGTGCTCGCGCTCGTCTTGACGACGGCGTGTGCCGTTCTGCTGGAGTCGAGCGCCCGTGCCGGCTCTCCCGCCGAGCGCTACGCGGGTGCGGACGTGGTCGTCGGCGGGCAGCCGTTCGTGCCGCGGGCCGGGGAACTGCGTACGGCGCTGGAGGGGCTGCCGTCCGTCGAGCGGGCCGTGCCCGAGCTGTCGTTCCCCACCACGGCGGTGGACGCGTCGGGCGGGACCGTCGAGCCGCCCTGGGGCGGGCCGTCCCTGGGGCACTCCTGGCAGAGCGCCGTACTCGGGCCGTTCGCTCTGCGGGCGGGCCGCGCCCCCGCGGGCGACGGCGAGGTCGTCCTGGACAGCGGCCTGGCCGGACGCCTGACCGCCCGGCTGGGCGGCACCGTACGGCTGACCGGCCCGGACGGGCTGCGCTCCTACCGGGTCTCCGGCATCGCCGAACCGCCCCGCGAGCCGGCGCGCCAGTACGCCGTGTTCCACTCGCCGCGGGAGGCCCAGCGGCTCGCCACCTCGGCGCAACCGGTGCGGGCGATCGGGGTTCTGGCGAAGGGCGCGGCGGACCCGGGGGCGCTCCGGCGGCAGGTGGAGAAGGCCGTCGGCGACCTGTACGGGGAGGATTCCGGGACCGTGGTGGTCGCCTTTGGATCCGGGCGGGCGGACGCGGAGTTCTGGGACGTGCCGTCGCCCGCGTCGGTGCTCTCCTCGCTCGTCGGGACGTTCGGGGCGCTGTCGCTGTTCGTGGCGGGGTTCGTCGTCTCCGGCACGCTGACGCTCGCGGTCGCCGGGCGGCTGACCGAGATCGGTCTGCTGCGGGCGGTCGCGGCCACGCCCGGGGGGCTGTCGAGGGCCGTCTCCTGACCACGGCCCCCGGCGGGCACTTCCGCACCTCCGGCTCACGCGCGATCATGGCCCCGGGACCGGACAGACCCCGGGCCGTGAAAGGGGCACGACGTGCGGCTGCGCTGCGCTGTACTGGACGATTTTCAGAGGGTGGCGGCCGAGGCCGCCGACTGGTCGGTGGTGGCGGACGACGTGGAGGTCGTGTCCTTCGACCGGCACATCGAGGGCGAGGACGACCTGGCCGCCGCCCTGGCCGGCTTCGACCTCGTGGTGACCCTGCGCGAACGCGTCCCCTTCCCCGGGTCGCTGATCGCCCGGCTGCCCCGGCTGAAACTGATCGTCGCCTCCGGCATGCGGAACTCCGTCATCGACTACGCGGCCGCCGAGGCACACGGCGTAACCGTGTGCGGCACGGCCAGTTCCTCCACCCCGCCCGTCGAACTGACCTGGGCCCTGCTGCTCTCTCTCGCCCGCGGCATCGTCGAGGAGAGCAACGCCCTGCGCTCCGGCGGCCCCTGGCAGAGCACCGTCGGCGCCGATCTGCACGGGCGGCGGCTCGGGCTGCTCGGCCTGGGGAAGATCGGCAGCCGGGTCGCCCGGGTGGGGCTCGCCTTCGGCATGCAGGTGAGCGCCTGGAGTCAGAACCTCACCCGCGAGCGCGCAGACGAGGTAGGTGTCGCACACGCGGGCTCCAAGGAGGGACTGCTCGCGAGCAGTGACTTCGTCTCTGTCCACCTGGCCCTCGGCGACCGCACCCGGGGCCTGCTCGGCCCGGCGGAACTCGGCCTCCTCAAGCCGGCCGCCTACCTGATCAACACCTCGCGTTCGGCGATCGTCGACCAGGACGCCCTGCTCGACGCCCTGCACGCGGGCCGTATCGCCGGAGCCGGCGTGGACGTCTTCGACATCGAGCCCCTCCCCGCGGACCACCCCATGCGCACGGCACCCCGCCTCCTGGCCACCCCGCACCTGGGCTACGTCTCCCGCGCCAACTACGCGACCTACTACGGCCACGCCGTCGAGAACATCCGTGCGTTCCTCGACGGCGCGCCCGTGCGACGGCTTCCCTGACGCCCCGAGCAACCCCGCCCCAGGGCGTGCGCGCCTGGTCCAAGACGGGTGATCCGGCCATGATCGCCGTGACCACCCGTGTACAGGCGCGTTGAACGGTGAGCACGGCGGCGCCACCTGCCGCCGTGCTCACCGAGTCAGAAGGAGAACGTGATGTCTCGCATCGCGAAGGCAGCCGGTGTCGCGCTCGGCACGAGCGCCGTGGTACTCAGCGGAGCCGGTCTGGCCGTGGCCGACGCGGGTGCCCAGGCCAAGGCCGTCGGGTCGCCGGGCGTCCTCTCGGGCAACATCGTCCAGGTTCCGGTCCACATCCCGGTCAACCTGTGCGGCAACACCGTCAACGTCATCGGTCTGCTCAACCCGGCGTTCGGCAACGAGTGCGAGAACAAGGACGACCCCAAGGGCCACCCGGGTGGCTACGGGTACGGCCACTGATCGCACGCACCACCTCGTGCACCCACGGAGAGCCCCGGCACCTCGAGCGCCGGGGCTCTCCGCATGAGCCGGACGGCGGTCACCCGTAGCGGTAGATCCGCCCGTGGTCCTCCAACTGGTCCGGTGTCACGTTCCACGGCGGCAGCTTCTCGTGCCGCGCCACGACCCGCCGGTACTGCGCGCTGCCCGGGCCGGGCGGCTTGGCCGGCAGATAGCGGTGCTCGCGGTGCCGCCGCTGCCAGCGGGACCACACCAGATCGACGAAGGCGTGGTGCAGCCAGAACACCGGGTCGTTGACGGAGGCGCCGCCGACCATGGCCCCGCCGACCCAGCGATGCACCCGGTTGTGGTTCCGCCAGGAGGCACTGCCCCGGCCGCTCCCCCACCCCTCCAGCTTGTTGCGGAAGCCCTTGCCCGCCGTCGAGTCCCAGGGGGACGCGTCGTAGAGCGGGTCCTTCAGGGCCCGTTCCAGGTCGGCCTTGGTGGGCAGCTGGATCGGGTCGCGGGGGCGGCCCAGGTCCCGGGTGAGGAACTCCTCGTCGGTGATGCCCTCCTTGATGGTCCAGTTGCCCTCCGCGTAGGCGAACGGGCCGGTCATCACCTGACGGTCGGAGCGCCGCCCCGTGCCGCCGAGGAGGTCCGCGGTCCAGGGCGCGGACGTGGTGGTGCGGTCGCGCGTCCAGTCCCAGTAGGGCACCGACACCGACGCGTCGACCCGGCGCAGCGCCTTCTCCAGGTCCAGCAGGAACTGCCGGTGCCAGGGCAGGAAGGAGGGCGCCATGTGGGCCGTGCGCAGGCCGTCCTCGCCGTCGGAGGTGTAGTACTCGATGTGCGTGCGGACGAACTCGTCGTACTCGCCCCGCCGTTTCACCTCCAGCAGCGCCTTCACGAAGCGGCGCTTCTCGGTGCGGGTGAGGGTGCTGACGTCCTTACGCGTGTACGCCATGGGCTCCCCCGTCCAGGTGCCCCGGGCCGTGGCCGGGCAGGTCGCGCAGGCGCTGCCCGGGGCCCAGTTCGTCGACGGCGGCGCGGGTCGCCGCCAGGGGGGTGGGGTAGGAGCGGTAGTGGTCGACCATGCTCAGCCAGCTGCCGTCCGCGCGGCGCATCAGGTGCAGTGGCCGCCCGTCCACGGTGACGTGCCACTCAGCGTCCCCGGCGGCCTGCTCCGGGGACGGGACGGCGACCGGGACGCCCCGGATGCGGCGGCCGCGGTAGATCTCCTCGAACATGCCGTCGCCGGCCCACACGTCCGTGTTCTTGGTGTCGGACTCCCCTGGCCAGGAGGCCAGGACGACGGGTGTGAGCGCGGCTCCGGCCGCCGCGGCCGCCAGACCGCGCAGCACACCCCGCCGGGTGCCTCCGGCCTCCCCGTCTCCCGCGGCTCCCACCGGTACTCCGCCTACGCCTACGACCATGTCGTGCTCCTCGTTCCGCTCGGGTTGTCGTAGCGGTAACAGCCCGAAGGCCCCCGCGGTCACCACCGCGAGGGCCAGACGAGAACACCCGGTACGGACCGGCGCCCTACAGACCGGGGCCGATGCCCAGGTCCGCCGTGGGCACCGTCTGCACCAGCGGGGCCAGTACGCCCACCTGCGGGAGCTTCGCCTGGGGCAGGCCGAAGCCGTCCGCGTGGGGCGAGGTGAGCGGGGCGTCGACGGACACACCGGGGGCGAGCGTGCGCAGGTCGGAGGCGGGGGCGTCGACACCGACGTGGTCGAAGCCGGTGCCGAGGAGGTGCGGCAGGGGCGCGCGCAGGTCGGCGCCGGGCAGTCCGCCGTGGACGGGCAGCTGCGGGACGGCGCGCTCCGGGATGAGCCGGCCCTCGACGTAGCGGGGTCCTTCGGGCGAGCCCGGCACCGGCACCGGGAGCTGCCCGGTGGCCTCGGGCAGTTCCACGTTGAGGGCCTTCTCGGCGCCGCCCAGCGGCACGGGGACGGGGACCGTGCCGACCGCGGCGGCGGGGGTCGCGGCGGCGGCGCCGGCCGCGGCCGCCACACACGTGATCACTGCGGCGAGGGTTCCTCGGGTGGTCGACTTCATCTGGGGTACGGTCCCTTTCGCGTGTCGGGGGCTCAGCGTGCGTATCGGGTAACGAGCCGGGGAACCGCACCAGCGGACAATTCCCCCGACTGCCGCAGTAATACGACGGACCGCACCCGCCCCTGAACGGCCGTCCGTCAGCTCGTCCAGAAGTCCCACCAGCGCGTCAGGACCAGCATGCCGACGATGCCGAGGTGCAGCACCGGAAGCACCCAGGTGAACTCGTCGAGGAACCGGCGCACCGCCCCGGGCGCGGGCAGGAACCCCTGGCGCACGGCGAACGAGGTGACGTACCAGAAAAGGGGGATCGTCGCGGCCCAGGCCAGGCAGCACCACAGGCACAGCGCGTTGATCCGGTACAGCGACTCGAACTGCAGCCACGTCACGAACCCCACGCCGAACAGGCATCCGGCGTCGAAGCCCAGCCAGTACCAGCGGGGGAAGCGGGCACCGGCCAGCAGGCTCAGGCCGACGCCGATGACGACGCCGTAGGCGACCAGTCCCAGCATCGGGTTGGGGAACCCGAAGACCTCCGCCTGGTCGCTCTCCATGACGCTGCCGCAGGACACCACCGGGTTCAGGCTGCAGCCGGGCGTGAAGTCCGGGTCCTCGAGCAGCTTGAACTTGTCGAGGGTGATGATCCAGGAGGCCAGCACCCCGGCCGCGCCCGTGACGACGAGCAGCAGGGCGAACGCCCGGCCGGCGCCCGCCGTGCGCGGCCCGGCGGGCGCGGGTGGGGTCACTTCGGCAGCGGAAGACCGCCGAGGAGCCCGCCGCCCGAGTTCAGCTGCGTGGTGGCCTGCTTGAAGGTGCTGAGCACGGAGTCCTCGTTCTCGGTGTCGAGCGCGTTGGACTGGTGCTTGAGCGGCATCGGGTCGATGGGCTCCCTGGTGAGGGCGTTGACGGCGCCGTTGAGGCTGGTGGGGGTCACGGTGGCGGGGTCGTAGGCGGCGTGCGCGGGTGCGGCGGCGCCCGCGACGACGAGGGAACCGGCGACGACGGCGGCGGCCTTCAGGGACTTCATCGTGAATCCTTTCTTCGGCGACGGATGTCACCGGCGGGGAATTCGGACGCCGTGCCTAACGATGCCTGTGCGGAGCGGAAACCCCGTCGCCGGAACGTCATATGAGTCGCTGAACAGAAGTCGTGCCGGTCCGGGGGCCGGCACGACGACCGGGTGAGCGGGGGCGGCTCAGGGGGCCTTCGGCAGGGAGGGCAGGCCGGCCAGGTCCGGGGCGGGCAGGCGGCTGCCGACCAGGGTCGCGGCGACGGCGTTCACGATCCCGGCCACGACGTCGTCGACCGCCGGGGCGACCTGGGCGGCGTCGCCGGAGGTGACGGCCTTGACCAGCCCGTCGGTGGACTTCTCCAGGGCGGTCAGGGCCTCGGCCGCGAGGCCTTCGGGCAGCTCGGCGCCGTCCTCGACGGGGGCGGGCAGCGTGCTGGCCTGCGGCAGGGGGCTGTTCTGGGGTGCGGCGCCCGGCGCGGTAGGGGCCGTCGCGGTCGCCTGGTCGATGGCGTCCTGCACCGAGGTGCTCAGTTCGGCAGCCTGGGAAGGCGGCAGCTGGCCGTTGTCCGCCTTGAGTACTGCGGTCAGCAGGTCGGCGACCGGGACGAGGACGCCGCCCAGGTCGCCCAGGCTCTCGACCTGGGCGAGCAGTTCGTCCGCGTCGGGGACGGGGGCCCGGGACGCCGCGTGGACGTGCTCCGGGGCCGATGCGCTGTCGGCGGCCACGGCCGCGGGCCCGGTGACCCCGAGCAGCAGCGTGGCGCAGAGCGCGGACGTCGCGATTCGCCGTGCGGGCAGACGCATGGGGGGTTCCTTTCGGTGGTGCGTCGGATCTTGTGCCCACCGTGCGAGCGGCCGGAACGCTCCGCAACCGAGCGAACGCCCCAGGTCAGCGCCGCGTCCCCGGGGCCGCGGCGTCCCCCCTGGTAGGCGGCGTGCGCGTTCCCCGTCCGCCGGGCCGCGCACCCGCCCCCGTTCGGGGCAACGCGAGCCGGCCGCTCTCCCGCGTGATCCCGCAGGAGAACGGCCGGTCAGGGTTTCGAGGCGACGTCAGTCGTTCTCGCACTCGTTGCCGAACGCCGGGTTCAGCAGGCCGATGATGTCGACCGTGTTGCCGCAGACGTTGACCGGGATGTGCAGCGGAACCTGGACGACGTTGCCGGACAGCACGCCCGGGGAATGGGCGGCGGCGGCCTGCGCGCCGCTGTCGGCGGCGGCGATGCCGGTGCTGCCCGCGACAGCGGCAGCGGCAGCGGAGGTCAGGACCAGGCCCTTCGCGATACGCGACATGGAGAGGTGCTCCTTGGGGGTTGACACAAACATCCGGGCGGATGCCCGGCGCTGTGTCAACGCGTGGCGTGCACGCGAGTTGTGCCGCCAAAGGAGTGATCTCACCGGGCGGGCCCTCTTCACCGTTCCGACACACACGCCCGGTTTCAGGGGAAAAGTACGGAGAGCAACTAGAGTCGCAAACCTCTCAACGCATCCCTACAGCAGGCACATCGCACTCAGGGACGAGGGAGGACACCACGGTCCGCGAAGCCCTCCGGTGCGGTGGTGACCAGGTGGCCGTCCGGCTCGTTTCCCAGCGGGACGCGGCGTGCGCCGGGCGTGCACTTCGGCGCTGTCGGCACTCGGCAGTTCAGGCGCGTTCCCGCCGTCCCGAGCGCCATCCGTGAGCGAGGAATACCGCGCATGCACCTGTCACAGACCGACCCTCCGCCACGGGTCCTCCACGTCACTCAACCCGTGGAGGGCGGGGTCGCCCGGGTCGTGACGGACCTGGCCCGTGCGCAGCTGGCCGCCGGACTGCACGTCACGGTCGCCTGCCCCGACAGCCCCCTCGCGACCCGGCTCACGGCGCTCGGCGCCGACGTACGGCACTGGGCGGCGACGCGTGCGCCGGGGCCGTCGCTCACGGGCGAGGCACGGCGGCTCGCCCGGGTCGTCGAAGACGTAAGGCCCTGTCTGGTGCACGCGCACAGCGCGAAGGCCGGGCTGGCCGGGCGGCTCGCGGTGCGAGGGCGCATCCCGACCGTGTTCCAGCCGCACGCCTGGTCGTTCGAGGCGGTGGGCGGCGTCACCGCGGCCCTCGCGCGCGGCTGGGAGCGGCGGGGGGCCCGGTGGGCGGCGCGGGTGGTGTGCGTGAGCGAGGCGGAGCGCCGGCTGGGGGCGGAGGCCGGGGTACGCGGGCGGTGGAGCGTGGTCCCCAACGGGATCGACGTCGAGCGCTTCCGTCCGGCCGACGCGGACACGGTACGGGCCAGGCTGCTGCCGGACGGCGGTCGGCGCGGGCCGCTCGTGGTGTGCGTGGGGCGGCTGTGCCGGCAGAAGGGGCAGGACGTCCTGCTGACGGCGTGGGAGTCCGTGCTGCGGCGGGTGCCCGGGGCGCGACTGGTGCTGGTCGGCGACGGGGCGGACCACGGCCGGCTGCGGGCCCTGGCCCCCGGCTCCGTGCTGTTCGCGGGGGACGTCGACGACGTCGTGCCCTGGTACCAGGCGGCGGATCTGGTGGTCCTGCCGTCGCGGTGGGAAGGCATGGCGCTGGCCCCGCTGGAGGCCATGGCGTGCGGGCGGCCGGTGGTGGTGACGGACGTCGGCGGGGCCCGGGAGAGCCTGCCGCCGGACCTCGTGCCGCACTGTCTGGTCCCCGCCCTGGCTCCGGCGGCACTGGCCGCGGCCGTCGCCGGGCTGCTGCTGGACCGGCCGCTGCGCACCGCGCTCGGCGAGCAGGGGCGCCGGCACGTCCTGTCCACGCACGACGTGCGCCGCACGGCTCAGGCGGTCGCGGACGTGTACCGCGAACTCCTGGCCGCGCACGCCGTGTCCACCGAGCGCAGGGAGTCTGTCGCCTCGTGACCGCGGAAAGCACCGTTCCCACTCCTGCCGGGCAGTCGCGGGATCCCGGCTATTCGCCCGTGTCGGTCCTGCCGCCGCGCGGCCCCACGGCGGGCTTCCGCTTCCCCGACCGGCGCCCGCCGGCCCGGCCCGTGTCACGGCTGCCCCTGCTCGCCGCGGACGGCACCGCCGCCGTGCTGGGCGGGCTGGCGCTGTCCGGGACCCAGCGCCACCCGCTGCTGCTGGCGGTGCTGGTGACCGCCTCGCTGCTGCTGCGTCCGCCCCGGCCCGGGCGCGTGCCGGCCGTGCTCGACGAACTGCCCGCCGTGAGCGGCCGGATCGCGGTGGCCTGGCTGGCACTCGCGGCGTTCGTGGCGGCGTACACCCCGCAGCACGTGCTCTCCGCTTCGACCCTTCTCGCCGGCTTCCTGCTCCAGACCGCGGCGGGCTGCGCGGGGCGGGGCGCGGTGCACGCCTGCCGGCGCGCCGAGTTGCTGCACCGGCCGCGGGCCGCGCTCGTGGTCGGGCCCGCCGCGACCGCGCAGCGGGTGGCCGCGGCCGTACTGCGTCATCCGCGGGACGGGGTGCGGCCGGTGGGCGTCGTCGCCGACGAGCCGGACGGCACCGGGGGCCTGCCCGTGCTGACCACGGGCGAGGAGGTCCAGCGGGCGATCGTCCAGAACGGGGTGCGCGAGGTGCTGGCCGTGCATCCCTGCATGCGGGCCGGGCAGGGGCCGCTGCTGCGGGCACTGGCCGAGTCGGGCTGCAGGGTGTGGGAGATCGACCCGGACGTGCCGTCGTACCGGACCGGGGACCGGCTCGCCGGGTTCTCCTGCCGTCGCCTGGACCTCGGGACGGGGCAGTCGGGCAGGACCGGCAAGCGGGCGCTGGACGTCGTGGTGTCGGGGGCGCTGCTCCTCCTGGTCAGCCCGCTGCTGCTGGTGTGCGCGGTGGTGCTGCGGCTGAGCGGCGGGCCGGGGGTCGTCTTCCGGCAGGAGCGCATCGGCAGGCACGGGCGGCCCTTCACGCTGCTGAAGTTCCGCACCCACCGCCCGGTCGACGCGCACGAGTCGGCGACCCGCTGGAGCGTGGCGAACGACCGCCAGATGCCGTGGTTCTGCCGCTTCCTGCGCCGCACCTCCCTGGACGAGCTGCTCCAGTTGTGGAACGTGCTGCGCGGCGACATGAGCCTGGTGGGGCCGCGGCCGGAACGCCCGTACTTCGTCGGCAAGTTCGGCCAGACCCACCCGGGCTATGCCGCCCGCCACCGGGTCCGGACCGGTATCACCGGTCTCGCCCAGGTGCACGGGCTGCGCGGGGACACCTCGATCGAGGACCGGGCCCGGTTCGACAACGCGTACATCGACGACTGGTCGCTGTGGCAGGACGTGTGCATCCTGCTGCGTACGGCGGCCGCGCTCGTGCGTCCGACGGGGAGCTGAGCGCGGATGACCCGGGTCGGGGCCTTCGCGCCCGTCCTCGCGCTGCTGGCCGTCGTGGTCCTGCTCGCCCTGCCGCTGGGGCCGGGCGGCGAAGGCGGTGCCGGACCCGCCGACGCGGTGTCCGCGCTGGCCGTGCTGTTCTGCGCGGTCCGTCTCGTACGGGAGCGGCGGCGGCCCCTGTCCCGTACGGCGGCCCTGGTACTGGGGCTTCCGGTGCTCGGCGTCGCCGTGGCCGCCCTCGGGGCGGTGTCGCCGGGCGAAGGACTCACCGGCCTCGGCCGCTATCTCCAGGTCTTCGTGCTGGTCCCGGCCGCCGTGCTGCTGCTTGTGCGGGACCGGGGTGACTTCCGGCTGCTGGCCTGGTCGTTCGTGGGTCTCGCGGTGTGGCAGGGGGCGGTCGGCGTGCACCAGTACGCGACCGGGACCGGTGCCTCGTACCAGGGCCGGCCGGTGCGGGCCGTCGGCACGTTCGGGGCGCAGGACGTGATGGGGATGGCGACGGTCGTCTCCCTCGGGCTGGTGTGCGCGGTGGGGCTGGCGCTGGGCAGTGCGCCGGTGCGGCAGCGGGTCGTCGCCCTCGCCTGCGCGCTGGTGCTGCTGCCGCCGCTCGCGCTGTCGTTCAGCCGCGGGGCGTGGATCGCGACGGCGGTGACGTGCGCGGTGCAGCTCCTGCTGGTCGGGCTGCGGCGGGCGCTCGCGGCCGGGGCGGTGGTGGTCGCTGCGAGCGTGATCCTGGTGGGCGGTTTCGGAGTCGGTACGGCGATGCTGCAGGAGCGGATCGGCAGCATCACGCAGGTCGCCGACGCCCCTGACCAGTCGGTGACCGACCGGTACACCATGTGGGCGGCGGCGACCGGGATGTGGCGCGAGCACCCGCTGGCCGGCGTGGGTCTGAAGGGCTTCCCCGAACACCGGGACTCGCACGCCTCGCTGGCCCTCTCGGCGGGCAGCGACACGGAGGGCGCGGGCGCGGCCTTCCGCAAGCAGCCGCTGCTCTCCCCGCACAACATGTACCTGCTCGTCCTGGCCGAGCAGGGGCTGATCGGGCTCCTGGCGCTGGTGGGCAGCTGGCTGGCTCTGCTGCTGTGTGCGGTGCGTGCCCTGTGGCGGACCCGACGGGCCCGCGCACCGGGCCTCGACTGCGGCCTGGTCGCCTGCGGCCTGCTGGTCTGGCAGCTGACGGACTTCGCCTACGCGGACATCGGCGGCCCGTCGACCGTCCTGACGGCGATGTGCTTCGGGCTGACGGCGTGGTGGGGCCTGTCGGACGCGGCCGCCCCGGCGACGACCGGCCGAGACCGGCCCGGTCCGGCCGCGCTGCCCCTGGCGAAGGAGGCACCGACGCGATGACGGTGACGCCCGAACAGACGAACACGGCCGGGGGGACGACGGTCCCCCGCACGACGCCTCCGTCCATCCCACGGGCGGCGACTCCACACGAGCCCGTGGCCGCCCCTTCGACCACGACCCCGCACCAACCGGGCGCCACCTCCACGACCACCACCCCGCCCCAACCTGTGCCCACCCCCACGGCCACCGATCCGCAGGAGCCAGTCCCCGTCCTCACGGCCACCACCCCGCCCCAACCTGTGCCCACCCCCACGGCCACGACCCCGCCCCAACCTGTGCCCACCGATCCGCACGAGCCGGCCCCCGCCCCCACGGCCTCCACCCCGCACCAGCCTCCGGCCCTCCCCGAAGCCGTGGCCTCGACCGCGGCCACGGCCGCACACGAACCTCCGGCCCTCCCACCGGCTGTGGCCGTCGGCAGGGAGTCGGGCGGCCCCCGGTCCTCGACTGCCTCCGGTGCACCGCTCGGCGCTCACCCCTCGGTGGGCCCGCGGGCTCCGGCCGCCGACGGTGCACCGGCCGCCCCCGACCCCTCCCCGGCGGACGCCCCGGTCACCCGGGGGTTCCTCGCCCGGGCCACCCTCATCACCGCTGTCCTCTCCTTCGCCGGGGCGCTGCTCGGGCTCGTGCGCGATCAGGCGCTGGCCCGGATGTTCGGGGCCGGGAGTGCGACGGACGCGTTCCTCGTGGCGTGGACCGTGCCCGAGTTCGCCGCCACGCTGCTCATCGAGGACGGGCTGGCCATCGCGCTGATCCCGGCGTTCAGCATGGCCCTGGCCCGGCGGGCGCAGGGCGCCCCCGGCGACCCGGTCCGCACGCTGGTCGCCGGCACGCTGCCCCGGCTCGCGCTGGCCTTCGCCGCCGTCGCCGCGCTGCTGGCCGCCTTCGCCCCGCAGGTCGTGCGCGTCCTGGCGCCGGGCCTGCCCGACCCCGCACTCGCCGTGGACTGCACCCGGCTCACCGCCACCTGCGTGCTTTCCTTCGGCCTCGCCGGGTACTGCAGCGCGGCCCTGCGCGCCCACCGCCGGTTCCTGGCCCCGGCGGCCATCTACGTCGCCTACAACACCGGCATCATCACCTGCGTCCTCGTCCTGGGCACGCGGTGGGGCGTGCGCGCGGCGGCGGCCGGGGTGGCGATCGGCGGCTGTCTGATGGTCGTCGCGCAACTGCCCGTGCTGTGGCGCCTGCTGCGGGCCCGGCCGGTGGCCGGGTCCACCGGCGCGGAGAGCGGCGGCCGCCCCATGGGGGTCGCCCTGCTCGCCGCCGTGCTGCTGTTCGCGCTGTGCCGGCAGTCCCAGGTGCTGGTCGAGCGGTTCCTCGGCTCCACACTCCCCTCCGGTGCCATCTCGCACCTGAACTACGCGCAGAAGATCGCCCAGATCCCCATGACCCTGTCACTGATGCTGTGCACGGTCACCTTCCCGGTGGTCGCACGCGCCCTGGCCGACGGGGACACCGAGCGGGCCCGCAACCGGGTCGAGCGGGACCTGGCCCTGGCCGCGTGCGTCATGCTGGCCGGTGCCTCCGTCGTCGTGGCCTGCGCTCCGCAGATCGTCGAACTGCTCTTCCAGCGGGGCGCGTTCACCGCCCAGGACACGGCGGCCACGGTCCGGGTGATGCGCGTGTACGCCCTGGGCCTGCTCGCGCACACCCTGGTCGGCGCCCTGATCCGCTCGTACTTCTCGGCGGGGCGCGTCACCTGGTATCCGCTCGGCGCGATGGCCGTCGGTCTCGCCGTCACCGCCGGGATCGGGGCGGGAGCGGTGGGCCCCTGGGGCGTCATGGGCATCGCCGCCGCCAACGCCGCCGGCATCACCGTCACGGCCGCCCTGCTGCTCGCCGGCATGGGCCCGCGCAGCATCCCCCTCCGCATCCCCCGTGTGCTGGCCGAGCTGAGCAGGCCCGTGGGGGCGGCGGCCGTCGCGACGCCCGCCGGTGTCTGGGCCGCGAGCCAGGTCTCCACTCCCGTCTGCTCCCTCCTCGCCGGCGCGCTCACCATCGGCGCCGTCTTCCTCCTGCTCGGCCGGGCCCTGGGCGACCAGGGCTGCGTCACCGCGCTGGAATCCCTCCGTTCCGTCTCACGAAGGCTCCCTCATGACCGCTCCCGTTGACTCCCCGGACACCCGCACCCGCACCAGACCCGGTCCGGTCCTGTTCATCGCGATGTACCACTCCGTCGGCGACCCCACGGACGACCCCTACCGCGTCACGGTCACGCCCGAGCGGCTGGACCGGCAGCTGGGCTGGTTCAGGCGGCGCGGGCTGCGGGGCGTGTCCATGGCCGAGCT
Organism: Streptomyces sp. NPDC012474; assembly: GCF_042955185.1. Taxonomy (NCBI): domain Bacteria; kingdom Bacillati; phylum Actinomycetota; class Actinomycetes; order Kitasatosporales; family Streptomycetaceae; genus Streptomyces; species Streptomyces sp. NPDC012474. The sequence goes on along the minus strand of NZ_JBIBEP010000001.1, from coordinate 360,957 downwards.
GCTCGCCGCCCGGGCCCGGGGCGAGGGCCGCGATCTGGTCGGGCTGACCTTCGACGACGGCTACGCCGACTTCGTCTCCGAGGCCCTGCCCGTCCTGCGCCGGCACGACTGCGGCGCGACCCTCTTCGTGCTGCCGGGCCGGCTCGGCGGCGACAACGCCTGGGACCCGCTGGGCCCGCGCAAGCGGCTGCTGACCGCCGACGGCGTCCGGCAGGCCGCGGCCGAAGGCGTCGAGATCGGCTCGCACGGCCTGACGCACGTCGACCTGACCAAGGCCGATGACGTCACCCTGAGATCGGAGGCCGAGGGCAGCAGGACCGTCCTCGCCGAGCTGACGGGCGCCGCGCCCGCCGGCTTCTGCTACCCGTACGGCACGCTCGACCAGCGGGCCGTGGACGCCGTCCGGGACGCCGGATACGCCTACGCCTGCGCCATCGACCCCGGCCCGCTCGGCGGCCCGCACGCCCTGCCCCGGGTGCACATCGGCCAGAACGACACCGCCGTACGGCTGTTCCTGAAGTACCGGCTGCACCGGCTGCGCCGCCGACCCGTCGAGGAGCCGCGGTGAAGGCCCTGCACGTCATCACCGGCCTCGGCGTGGGCGGCGCCGAGCAGCAACTGCGGTTGCTGCTGCGGCATCTGCCCCTCGACTGCGACGTCGTCACCCTGACCAATCCCGGCGCGGTGGCCGCGGGGCTCGCCGCCGACGGGGTGCGGGTCCTCGACCTCGGCATGGCCGGCAACCGCGACCTGGCCGCGCTGCCCCGCCTGGTGCGGGTCATCCGCTCGGGCGGCTACCAGCTCGTGCACACCCACCTCTACCGGGCCTGCCTCTACGGCCGGCTGGCCGCGCGCCTCGCGGGGGTCCGGGCGGTCGTCGCCACCGAGCACTCCCTCGGCGACTCGCAGATGGAGGGCCGCCCGCTGAACGCCGGGGTGCGCGCCCTGTACCTGGCGGGCGAGCGGCTCGGCCGTACCACGGTCGCCGTGTCCCCCACGGTCGCCGAGCGCCTGCGGCGCTGGGGCGTGCCCGGGCCGCGCATCGAGGTCGTGCCCAACGGGATCGACGTGGCCCGCTTCCGCTTCGACGCGGCCCGCCGCCATGACACCCGCCGCAGGCTCGGCCTGCCGGACGACGCCTACGTCATCGGCGCCGTCGGCCGGCTCGCCCCCGGCAAACGCTTCGGCGTGCTCGTCCGCGCGCTGGCGCAGCTCCCCGGCGACCACCGGCTGCTGCTGGTCGGCGGCGGCCCGGAGGAGGACGTGCTGCGCCGCACCGCCCGTGCGGCCGGGGTCGCCGACCGCGTGCTGTTCACGGGCGAGCGGCCCTGCGTCCCGGACGGCACGCCCGGCCCCGACCTGCCGTCGCTGACCAGTGCGATGGACGTCCTCGCCTCGCCGTCTCCGGAGGAGGCCTTCGGCCTGGCGATCGTGGAGGCCCTGGCGTCCGGCCTGCCGGTGCTCTACGCCTCCTGCCCGGCCCTGGAGGACCTGCCGCCGTCCGCCGCGCCCGCCGCCCGGCGCGTCACCGGCGGTCCCGACGCCTACGCCCGCGCCCTGACGGACGTACGACGGCAGGGCCCCGCACCGCGCACCGCACCCGAGGCCGCCCGCCACTACTGCATCACCCGCAGCGCCGCCCGGCTCATGGACGTGTACGCCGCCGCGGTCTCCCGCCCCCTGTCCACCTCCCTCCAGGAAGCCCGCACCTCATGACCGACATCCCCGCAAGGCAGCACCGTCAGGTCACCGCCCTCACCAGGGCTCTGCCACCCTGGTCACTGCTCGCGGCCGGGGCCGTCGCAGGTGGTCTGCTCGGCGGCACGTACGGCCTGGTCAGGACGCCGGCGTACACGGCCACCAGCTATGTCGTCGCCGTGCCGACGGAGAAGTCCGACACCGCCACCGCCCTCGGTTTCGCCCAGGCCTACGGCCGGGTCGCCCCGCAGCTCGCGGTGCTCGGCGACGCCCAGGTGTGGGCGGGCGTGCCCGTGAGGACCCTGCAGGAGAGCGTGCGGACGGCGACCTCGCCGGACGCGCCGATGGTGTCGGTCACGGCCACCTCCTCCCGTCCGGACGCGGCCGCCGACATGGCCAACGCCGTGGCCCGTGCGCTGACCCGGCACGCCGGGGACACCGAGCGCTCCACCCACGTGGAACTCCAGCAGTTCGCCAGGGCGGTGAAGCCCACCGAGCCGTCGTCCGCCTCGGCACGGGTGACGGGCCTGGTCGGCGCGAGTGCGGGCGGTCTGCTGGGCGGGCTGGCGCTGCTGGTCCGGCCGCGGCGGGTCGCCGACCGCACCGGGCGCCCCGCCGCCGTGCCCGGCCCGGCCGTCGCCGCCGACACTCACGGGCAGCTGTGACCTACGCGGCCCAACTGGTCACCGACGAGCGGGCCTTCGCGGGCCTGGCCGCCGACTGGGACCGGCTGCACCGGCGGTGTGGCTCAGCGACCCCGTTCCAGAGCCACGCGTGGCTGCACTCGTGGTGGCAGTCGTACGGCGGGCGCGGCCGGCTTCGGCTGGTGCTGGTGCGGCACGGCGGTGCGCTCGTCGCGGCGGCGCCGCTGATGCGCGTACGGCGCCCGCTGCCGGCGCTGGTGCCGCTCGGCGGGGCGATCTCCGACTACGGGGACGTGCTGCTGGACGACGAGCACGGCGAGGGGGCGCTGGCCGCGCTCACCCACGCGCTCGCGGCCGCCGCCCGGGCCGCGCTGATCGACCTGCGCGAGGTACGGCCGGGCGGCGCGGCCGAACAGGTCTACGAACGGTGGGCCGGGCCGCGCAGCCGGGTGAACGACTCGGTGTGCCTGGAACTGCCGGCCGTGCCGATGGACGAGCTGATCGCCCGGCTGCCGTCCAAGACCCAGCAGCGGCTGCGCGCCAAGCTGCGCAGACTGGACACGCTCGGGATCCAGCGCCATGTCGTCTCCCCCGGGGAGGTGGAGAGCGCCCTGCTGCGGCTGCTGGAGCTGCACCGGTTGCAGTGGCAGGGCCGGAAGGTGACGTCGGAGCATCTGCGGAGCCGGTTCCGTGAGCATCTGGTGCGGTCGGTGGGCCCGATGGTCCGCTCCGGGAACGCGGTGGTCACCGAGTTCCGGCTCGACGACGAGGTCGTGGCCGTGGACGTGACGCTGCTGTCGCCCCGGCTCGCGGGCGGCTATCTGTACGGCGCCCATCCGGGGCTGCGCGAGCGCAAGGCGGACGTGGCGGCGATGCTGCTCGACTCGACCGTCACCCACACAAAGGACGGAACGCCGGCGACGCTGAGTCTGCTGCGCGGCAACGAGCCCTACAAGCACCACTGGCGTCCGCGGACGGCGGTGAACCAGCGGCTGCTGCTGGCCCGGCGGCGCACGGCACCGCTGCTGACGGCGGCACTGTGCGACGCGGCGGCGCGGAGGCGGGGCAAGGAGCTGCTGCGGCGCCTGCGGGGACGCGGCGGGTCCTGACCGGGCACCTCGGCGGCGTCTCGGCTACTTCGTCCGTGACCACCAGTCGAGGCGCAGGCACAGTTTGCCGCCGATCCAGTACTCGACCCAGTCGCCGAGGCTCAGCGGCGAGCAGTTCGCCGGACGCTCCGGGGCGGGTGCCTGGGGCTGGGCCGGGGTGGAGGGAATCGGAGGGGTGGGGGCCGGGGTCGTGGGGGCCGGTGTCGTAGGAGCCGGGTCCGGGCCGTCGTCGCGGCCGAAGAGGAAGGACCGGTAGATCTGGGAGGCCCGGGGATTGTCGTCGCACTGCCACACCCCGTGCGGGCAGTAGTCCGTGAGCGTCTGGTACAGCGGTTTGTGCTCGTCCATCCACGCGAGCATGCGCTTCATGTACTCGGGGTTGTCGCCGTTGCGGAAGAGTCCCCACTCCGGGAAGGAGATGGCCTTGCCGCGGGCTCTGGCGAACTCCACGTGGTGCTGGAGCCCGTAGGGTTCCTTCACCTGCTCGTCGAACGACATGCCGCGCGGCTGGTCGTAGGCGTCCATTCCGATGATGTCGACGGTCTCGTCCCCGGGGTAGCACTGCGTCCAGGGAACGGCGTCCCGGCCGCGGCTCGGGGTGAAGTCGAACCGGAACTTCTGGCCCGGCACCGAGCGCATGGTGGTGACGATCCTGTTCCAGTACTGCTTCCAGGCCTCGGGGTCCGGCCCGCAGCGGTGGGTGTAGGTGATGCCGTTCATCTCCCAGCCGAGCACCAGGACCGTGTCCGGCACCCCCAGCTCGACCAGCCGCTCGGCGAGTTTGCGGAAGTGGTGGTCGAACCGGCCCTCCGCGCCCTGCCGCAGGAGCCGGCGCACCTCCCAGTCCGAGACGCCCTCCTCGTTGCGCTCCATCATGGGCACGTTGAGGACGAGCAGCCGGTCGGCCCGCTCGCGCCGCCAGTTGGCCCACACGTCGAGGAAGCCGGGGAGTCCCTCGATGTTGCTCCAGCGGTCGCCCGGCAGGTAGGTGTGCCCGACGCGCAGTTCGGCACCGCCGAGCCAGGTGCTGAGCTGGGCCATCCGCGCCACGCCACGGGGCCCGTAGTCGAGGTAGGCACCGAAGGCCGGGACGTCCGCGGCGGAAGCGGCGGGAGTCGGCGTCGCGGACGACTCGGCCGGGGCGGCGGGCGCCGTCGGTGTGGCGGCGGAGACGGCCGGGGTGGTGGCGGAGGCGGCCGGTGTGGTGGCGGGGACCGGTGCGGGCGGCTCGGCGGACCGCACCGGTCCGGCGCCCGCGGCGACCGGGTGACCGGCCGTCAGCGCCGCCGTCGCGGCGACCGCCGCCGCGACGAATGCCAGCCGCCGGGACCGTGCGCGCCGCTGCTGTGTGGCCATGGGCCGCCCCTCTCGCGTTCTCCTCCACTTACTGACACCCAGTCATATGAGAGGCATGCGCGCCACCGGCGCTGAGGCTTTCGAGTGGAGGGGTTCACTCGACCGGCCCGGCAGAAGTACGCGGTTTCTATTATGAAATGTCTATTTTGTTCCCATGAACCACATGAAGCGCACCGCCACGGTGCTTTCCAGCCTGGCCCTGAGCGTCGCCGTCCTCGGCGGCACCGCGGCCGCCGAGGACGCGGACCTCCTCCCCGAGGTCAGCGACCAGTCGACCTCCCGGGAGTGCGACGAGCACGACAGCCTGGGACTGACCCTGCTGGGCATCCCGTTGCTCAGCTTCTTCTTCCCGGACCAGTGCTGATCCCACTGGCTGCACGGGTGCCGGGCGCTTGCGTCCGGCACCCGCTGTGTCAGCGGTGGGACGCGGCCCGGCCTCGCCGGTAGAGCACGACGCCGCTCACGATCAGCGCGGCGCTGGTGGCCGCGGCCCCGAGCAGGGCCTCGGCTCCGGTCTCGGGGAGACTGGGCGGCTGCTCGTGACCGCCGGGGGGCGGCGGGGTGTGCCGGTCACCCGGGGGCGTGCCCGGAGGTGTCGACTGATGGCCGCCCGGCGGGGGTGTGTGCGGGGGCTCGGTCGGCGGGGTGTGCGGGGGTTTCGTCGGGGGCGTGTGCGGGGGTTTGGTCGGCGGGGTGTCGCCGTAGCCGTAACCACCGTCGTCGTCCCCGTAGCCGCCGTCGCCGTAGGACCGGTCCTCGTCGTCACCGCGGGACCTGTCCTCGCCGTCTCCGTGAGGCCAGCCCTCGCCGTCTCCGTGAGGCCGGTCCCCGCCGTTCCCGTCGGACCAGTCCTCGCCGCGTCCGGGGAACGCGTCGTTGCCGCCGCCGCGTCCGGAGGCCTCGTGGCGGTCGCGCCCGTGGCCGCGGTCACCGTGGCCACCGTGAGCGTCCGCCTTGTCGGCGCAGGAGTTGCCGAAGGCCGGGTTGAGTGCGGCGACTACGTCGACGGTGTTGCCGCAGGCGTTCACCGGTACGTCGACCGGTGCCTCGATGGTGTTGCCGGACGCGGCGCCCGGCGAGCCCTTGGTGACTCCGTCAGCCGACGAGTCGGCGAGAGCGGCGCCGCCACACAGGGACAGGATGCCTGTCGCAGCCGCGGCCGCGACCATTCCCCTGCTCAGGGTCTGTCGCAATCTCGTTGTCTTCCTGCTGGTAGAAGTGGGAAAAGCCGGCCCCGGAACGAACGGTGCTGTCCCGGGGCCGGCCAGGTCGCAGCCGATGCTGCGCGTGCGTTACTCGTCAGTCGTTCTCGCACTCGTTGCCGAACGCCGGGTTCAGGGCGGCGATCACGTCGATGGTGTTGCCGCACACGTTGATCGGGATGTGCACGGGAATCTGGATCACGTTGCCGGAGAGGACACCCGGGGAACCGACGGCGGCACCCTGGGCGCCCGAGTCGGCGATGGCCGGACTGGCCATGCCCAGAGCCATGATCGCGCCCGCGACGACAGCAGCGCTCTTCTTCATGAACTTTCCCTTCTCTGCGGTCATGCCCACCATGACCTGCAGCCTGCAAACGAGGAATTGACAGCCGAAGAAACTGAACAACGTACGAGGTGGGGGAATTCACTCGATTGCCCCACGAAAAGTGGACAGATACGGCCGGGCGGCCCGCCGTGCATACGGTGGGCCGCCCGGACTGCGTACGGTACGGCTCAGTCGCCGTTCGCAGACAGGACCGACAGGTCCTCCAGGATGTGGTTGAGCGCACCGTCCCGCTTGCTGTTCGTGGAGTTGTCCGCGCACTGCTGCTGGACGTGGTCCGACAGGACCGGGATGTCCTGGACCACCACGCCGATGAGGGCGGCGACACCGACGTCGAGGTCCTGAACGGCGAGACAGGGCTTGTTGAGCGTGCCGTCGACCAGCGAGAGCTGAGGGCTCATGTCGCCCTTGGTCGCCGAGTTGCCGAACGACGACGAGGCGCCGTTGCCGTTGGCGACGGACGGCCCGGAGTCGTCCCCGACGGCAAGAGCCTGGGGAGCAGCCGCCACCGACATTCCGATGACAGAAGCGGCGGCTGCCGCGGCGACCATTGCCTTCTTGAGCACTTCGCGTTCCTTTCCTCGTAGCGACGCATGTCCTACGGCCTCATCAACCCGGCTCCGGATGATTGGTTGCGGGTGTTCACCCGGTTGGCCCGCAGCGCCCGGAACCCCTGATAATCACCGGGAACGAAGAACACACAAACTGTCCTGGCATGGGCTGACAGAGTGATGGGGAGAAACCATGCACCGCCCGTGCAGTTGACCAGAGCGCTCCGGAGGACGGGGTTTCCTCAGAAAGGACTGGTCAGTGATCAAGAAGGTTATTGCCACTGCGGCGATTGCCGCTTCCGTCATGGGAGCCTCCGCTGCCGCGGCCCCGCAGGCGCTGGCTGTCGGCGACGACAGCGGCCCGACGGCCGTGAACGGCAACGGGGCGATGCAGAGCTTCGGCAACTCGTCCACGTACGGCAACATGAGCCCGCAGATGGCTCTGATCCAGGGCTCGTTCAACAAGCCGTGCATCGCCGTGAACGACCTGCCCATCGGGGTCGGCGCGCTCATCGGTATCCCGATCCAGGACATCCCGATCCTGTCGGACCACCAGCAGCAGCAGTGTGCGGAGAACTCCACCAACGCCAAGCGCGACGGTGCGCTGGCGCACCTGCTGGAGGACGTGTCCGTCCTGTCGACGAACAGCGGCTGACGCACCGGCGCCGAAGGGGCGGGCCGTCGGGTGCAACTGCCCGGCGCCCCGCCCCCTTTGCTGTGCTCGCGGCGTCAGGCCTTGGCCGCGTAGAGCGCCTCGATCTGCTCCGCGTAGGCGGCCGTCGCCGCCTTCCTCTTGACCTTCAGGGACGGGGTCAGCAGCCCGTTCTCCTCGGTGAAGTCACCCTCGACGAGGGTGAAGGCGCGGATCGACTCCGCGCGGGAGACGGCCTCGTTGGCGTGGTCGACCGCCTTCTGCACGTCGGCGCGCAGGCGTTCGTCGTGGACCAGCTCGGACAGCGGGGTGTCGGCGGGGAGTCGGCGGACCGCCAGCCAGTGGGCCAGGGCTTCCGGGTCGAGGGTGATCAGGGCCGCGACGTAGGGGCGGTTGTCGCCGACGACGAGGCACTGGCCGACGGGCGGGCGGCTGCGCAGGCGGTCCTCCAGGACGGCCGGGGAGACGTTCTTGCCGCCGGTGGTGACGAGGATGTCCTTCTTGCGGCCGGTGATGGTGAGGTAGCCGTCCTCGTCGAGGGAGCCGAGGTCGCCGGTGGCGAACCAGCCGTCGTCCAGGGCCTCCCCGGTGGCCGCCGGGTTGTTCCAGTACGCGCCGAAGACGATGCCGCCCTTGATGAGGACCTCGCCGTCGTCGGCGATGCGGACGGCGGTGCCGGGGACCGGCAGGCCGACCGTGCCGGGACGGGGGTCCAGGGGCGGGACGATGGTGGCGGCTGCGGTGGTCTCGGTGAGGCCGTAGCCCTCGTAGATCAGGATGCCGGCCGCGTAGAAGAAGAGGTTGAGCTCGCGGTCCAGGGGGCTGCCGCCGCTGATGGCGTAGCGCACGCGGCCGCCGAGTTCCTTGCGGATGCGGCGGTAGACCAGCAGGTCGTACAGGGCCCACGCGGCGCGCAGACCGGGGCCGGGCCCGGGGCCCTTGCCCAGGAACCGGTTCATGTGGGCCTCGCCGAAGCGGACGGCGATGCGGTGGGCGCGGTCGAAGGAGGCGCCGCGGCCGAGCTTCTCGGCGGTGGCGCGGCCGGTGTCGTGGATCTTCTCGAAGAGGTACGGGACGCCGACCAGGAAGGTCGGGCGGAACGCCCTGAGGGCCGGCCGGAGTTCGTCGGGTTTGATGCTCGGGCAGTGGCCGATCTCGATGCGGCCCATCAGGCAGGCGATCTGCAGGGTGCGGCCGAGGATGTGCGCGAGCGGCAGGAAGAGGAGCGTCGAGGCGGTCTCGCCGGTGACCTCCTTGAAGAGGGGGTGCAGCAGTTCGACGGTGTTGGCTGCCTCGGCGTGCAGGTTGGCGTGGGTGAGGACGCAGCCCTTGGGGCGGCCGGTGGTGCCGGAGGTGTAGCAGAGGGTCGCGGTGGTGTCGGGGGTCAGGGCGGTGCGGCGCTTGGTGACCTCCTCGTCGGGAACGTCCCGGCCGAGGGCGGTGAGGTCGTCGAGGGCGCCGACGTCGAGTTGCCAGACGCGCGGCGGCTCGCGGTGGGCGGCCGTGCCGGTCAGGACGGTGTCGGCGTTCGCGGCGGTCTCGGTGACGACGTACCGGGTGCCGGAGTCGCGGACGATCCACTCCACCTGGTCGGCGGAGGAGGTGGCGTAGACCGGGACGGTCTGGCCGCCCGCCGACCAGATCGCGAAGTCCAGGACCGTCCACTCGTAGCGGGTGCGGGACATCACGGCGACGCGGCCGCCCGGTTCGAGGCCGGCCGCGATCAGGCCCTTGGCCACGGCGGTGACCTCGCGGGCGAAGTCCGCCGCCGTGACGGGCTGCCAGCCGCCGTGCCGCTCGCGGCGCAGGACCACGGCGTCGGGGGTCTCGGCCGCGTTGGTGTGGGGGATGTCGGCGATGCTGCCGGTTCTCGGGCGCGGCGCGAGGGGGGCCGTGCGGGCCTCGCGGACGATGCCCCGCTCGTCCCTGACGGTCTCGGCTTTCGTGCGGATCGTCAGGTCGGTGCGGTGTTTCGCCCGTTGCAGGTCCTTGCGTACGCCCATGACGGCTCCCGGTCGCGGATGAGGCTGACGTGCTGCCACACTACTTACTCTGGAGTCAACTTACTCATAAGTAAGCGTAGGTCAATGGGCCGGGGGTCACATCAGGCGGCTCGCGGTGCCGATCGCATCGGCGAGCCGGCGGATCTCCTCGCTGTCCGTGCGCTCGGCCAGGTCGTCGGCGTGGCCGGCGAGCTCGTCGAGCCGCGGGGCGTCGGGCAGGCCCGGCTTGTCGTGGCCGAGGGCATCGGCGAAGTAGGCGGCCGTGGCGGTGGTCCGCAGGCCGCGGTTCGCGCTCCAGACGGAGTCGTCCAGGGCACCGGTCTCCAGGTCGCCGGTCTCCTCGTGCGGGTCGCGGGTCTCAGGGTCGAGCCAGCGGACGGTGGCGGTGGCGAGGTGGCCCCGGGCGCCGGGCTCGGTGCGCACGGCGTACAGGGCGGTGACCGTGTGGCCGGGGCCGACCTCGCCGCCGTCGACCCGGTCGTCGCGGAAGTCCTCGTCGGCGACGCGGCGGTTGTCGTAGCCGACGAGGCGGAACTCCTCGACCGTCTCGGGGTCGAAGGCGACCTGCGCCTTGGCGTCGCGGGCGGTGAGGTCGATATTGCGCGGTAGCTGCTCGGAGAAGACCTCGCGGGCCTCGTCCTCGTCGGACACGTAGACGGTGTGGCCGTCGCCCTTGTCCGCGAGCCTCTCCATGAGGGCGTCGCCGTAGTCGCTGCCCACGCCGACGCCGAAGAGGGTGATGCCGTGCTCGCGGCGTTCGCCGGAGATGCGCTCCAGGATGCTGTCCGCGTCGGTGTCGCCGGTGTTGGCGAGGGCGTCCGAGATGAGGACGACGCGGTTGGTGGCGCCCTCGCGCAGGCCCTCGACGGCCGTCTCGTAGCCGGTCTCGACGCCGGCGCCGAGGTTGGTGGAGTCCTGGGTGTCCAGGTCGGAGACGGCGTCCTGGATCTCGTCGCGGTTGCCGTCGAGACGGGTCATGGGCAGGACGGTCTCGGCCTCGTCGCTGAAGGTGACGAGCGCCACCGAGTCGTCGTCGCGCAGCCGGTCCGTCATCACGGACAGGGACTCCCGGGCGAGGTCGAGCCGGCCCGGTTCGGCCATGGAGCCCGAGACGTCGATGACGAAGGTGAGGGCCGCGGGCGGGCGTTCGCCGCCGCGTTCCGTGGTGCGGGTGGCGAGGCCCACGCGGACCAGGGACCAGTCCTCGTCGTCGGTGCGGGCGCCGTCGACGGTGACCGAGAAGCCGTCGCCGTCGGGGCGGTCGTAGTCCTGGCGGAAGCTGTTGACGAACTCCTCGGGGCGGATCGTCGACGGGTCGGGGACCCGGCCGTCGGCGAGGGCGCGGCGGGCGTAGTCGTAGGAGGCGGTGTCGACGTCCAGGGCGAAGGTGGAGAGGTGGTCGGGTTCTTCGCGGCGGTCGTCCCGCTCGCTCGTGCCGTCCTCGTCGCCGTGGGTGGGTGCGGGCTGCGCGCCGTAGCCGGGGCGGTCGGCGGCCTTGCTGCCCTCGCCGGTGTCGGTGCCCCCGCTGCACGCGGTGAGCAGCAAGCCGCTCGCCGCCGTGAGCGCGAGCAGCGCCTTGCGTGTCCGGAACCGCTCCATCGTCCTGCCCCCTGCATCCGTTGTCGTCTGCTTCTTGCGACTGTGACGGCGCAGGGGGCCCGAACGTGCGGTACGGGGTGTTGCGGAAGCGTCTCGAAGCGGCCACGGGGACCGGCCGTCGAGACCGGTGGGTGACCCTCCGTTGACCTAGTGCCGCGGCACTAGGAGACGACGTCCTTGCGGGCGAAACCCCGGAAGGCCAGGGCGAACAGCACCAGCGCGTACGTTACGGAGATCGAGGTGCCCTGGATCATGTCCGACCACTCCAGCTGGGGCCGGACGGCGTCGAGCCAGGCGTACTGCCAGTGCGCCGGCAGGAAGTCGCGCCAGTCGCCGAGGGCCGTCACCTCGTCGAGGACGCTGCCGATGATGGTGAGGAACACCGCGCCGCCGACCGCGCCGAGCGGGGCGTCCGTCCTCGTCGAGAGGTAGAACGCGAGCGCGGCGGTGACCAGTTGGGACACCATGATGTACAGCACCACGATGAGCAGGCGCTGGGCGGCCGTGCCGGTGGGCAGGGTGCCGCCGGTGGGCAGTTCGAGTGGTCCCCAGCCGTAGGCGGCCGTTCCCACGGCGAGGGCGACGACCGGGAGCAGGACCATCGCGGCCAGGCTCAGGGTGAGTCCGACGGCGAGCTTGGACCACAGGAGCCGGGCCCGGGGCACGGGGGCCGCGAGCAGGTAGCGCAGGGACGACCAGCTCGCCTCCGAGGCGACGGTGTCGCCGCAGAACAGGGCGACGGGGATGACGAGCAGGAAGCCGGCGGCGGAGAAGAGGTTGACGGCGGCGAAGTTGGCTCCGGACGCGGTCGCCGTGTCCATGAGGTTGATGCGGTTGTTGGAACCGCCCGGCTCGCCGCCCACCTGGAAGGCGATGAGCAGGATGATCGGCAGGGCGAGCAGTACGCCGCCCATGACCTGCGTGCGACGCCGCTTCAGTTGCCGGACCAGCTCGACGCGGAAGGGCAGGGTGCGGCCCGCGCGGTAGCCGTCGGCCACCTCGACGGGCGGCTCGGCGAGCTGGCTCATGCTTCGGCTCCGATCAGGGTGATGAAGGCGTCCTCCAGGCGGCGGTGGGGGCCGACCGACCGCACCGCCACGTCCAGCCGTACGAGGTCGGCGACCAGGCGCTGCGGGGTGCCGTCGGCGTCGAGCCGGACGAGGAGACCCTCGTCGGTGCGCACGGCCGAGGCGACGCCGGGCAGGGCGGCGACCTTCTCCACGACCGGCTCGTCCACGGGTGTGGCCGTACCGACCAGGAGCGTGTCACCCGAGCCGACGATGTCCTCGACCGCGCCCGCCTGGACGAGCCGGCCGTGGTCCATCACGACCAGGTGGGTGCAGGTCTGCTCGACCTCCGCGAGGAGGTGGCTGGAGACGATGACCGTGCGGCCGACGGCCGCGTAGCGGATCATCACCTCGCGCATCTCGCGGATCTGGGGCGGGTCGAGGCCGTTGGTCGGCTCGTCGAGGATGAGCAGGTCCGGCAGGCCGAGCATGGCCTGGGCGATGGCGAGGCGCTGGCGCATGCCCTGGGAGTAGGTGCGCACCGCGCGGGCGAGGGCGTCGCCCAGGCCCGCGATCTTCAGGGCCTCCTCCAGGTGCGCGTCCTCGGGCGGGCGGCCGGTGGCGCGCCAGTACAGCTCCAGGTTCTCGCGGCCGGACAGGTGGGGCAGGAAGCCCGCGCCCTCGACGAAGGCGCCGACCCGGGACAGGACCGGGGCGCCCGCGCTGATGGCGTGGCCGAAGACGCGGATCTCGCCGCCGTCGGGCCTGATCAGGCCCATCAGCATGCGCAGGGTGGTGGTCTTGCCCGCCCCGTTCGGGCCGAGCAGGCCCAGGACCTGGCCCTTTTCCACGCGGAAGGAGAGGTCCTTGACCGCGTACCGGTCCGACGCCTTCGCGTAGCGCTTGGTCAGGTCGGTGATCTGAAGGGGGACTTCGGCCAGTGCGGGGTCCGGCGGGGCCGGTGCCACCGTGCGGCGGCGTCCCGTGAGGATCAGCGCGAGCGCGATTCCTGCGCCGGCGAGCGGCAGCCACCACACCCAGGCGGGCAGCCCGGCCTGGCTGTCGCGCTCGCCGAGGGCGGAGGGGACCTTCAGATCGCCCTTGAGGGAGACGGTGTACGTCGCCGGGGCGGTCGGGGAGGCGTAGCCGAGGTCCGTCGAGGCGAGGACCAGGCGCAGCCGGTGGCCGTCGTCGATCTCGTGGTCGATCGCCGGGAGCGTGATCCGGACGTCCTTGCCGGCCTTGGCGCCCTCGACCCGGATGGGCGTGACGAGCTGGGAGGGCAGTACCTGCTGGGTGTCGCCGCCGGGGCCGACGTCGTAGAGCTTCGCGAAGAGCACGGCGTCGTCGCTGCTGGACCTCAGGTGCACGGTCGCGGTGGGCGAGCCGGTGATCTGCAGGTCCTCGCGCTGCGGCGCCGACTCGAACGCGGCGAACTGGCCGGGGAAGTCGAGGGAGACGCCGATACCGAGCGTGGAGAGCTGGCTGAGGCCGCCGGCACCGCCGAGGCCGGGCAGGGCGGAGACACCGGGCGGGCTGGCGCCGGGCGGATTGTCGAAGCTCTGCTCGCGGCCGGCCAGGGCGATGGAGCGCTGCTCGGCCTCCAGGCCGGGGTAGCGGTCCGAGGTCACGCCGGTCAGGCGGGGTTCGCCGTCGCCGGAGCCGGCGCCGAGGGTGCGGGTGACACGGAAGGCGGGGCCGGTGTCGGCGCCCTTGTCGTCGTTCAGGTAGCGGTCGAACCAGGTCTTCACGCGGTCCTGGACGCGGCCGGTCTCCATGTCGCCGCCGTCGTGGCCGCCGGAGATCCAGTCGACGTCGACGGGGGCACCGTTGGCACGGATCGCCTTCGCGGCCTGGTCGGCCTGGCCGAGCGGGAAGAGGGAGTCGGACTGGCCCTGCATCAGCAGCGTCGGAACCTTGATGTTCTTGCCGACCTCGGACGGCGAACGCTCTTCCAGCAGCTCGCGGGCCTGCGCGTCCGGCTCGCCCGACTCGGCGACCCTCTCGTACATGCGGCACAGGGCGGGCTCGAACTTCTCGCAGCCGCCGCCGGAGTTGACGAAGATGCCGGCCCAGAGCTTCTTGAACACGCCGTTCGGGAAGAGGGCGTCGGCGAGGTTCCAGTAGGTGATCGCCGGGGCGATGGCGTCGACACGGGGGTCGTGGCCCGCGGTGAGCAGGGCGATGGCGCCGCCGTAGGAGCCACCGGCCATGCCGACGCGGGGGTCGCCCTTCTTGTCGAGCTCGACCTGGGGCTGCCGGGCGAGCCAGTCGATGAGCTTCGAGACGTCGGCCACCTCGCCCTTGGGGTCGTTGAGGCCGATCTTCCCGTTCGACTTGCCGAAGCCGCGGGCCGACCAGGTCAGGACCGCGTAGCCGTCCCGGGCGAGGTCCTGGGCCTGCTGCCGTACGTCGCTCTTGCTGCCGCCGAAGCCGTGCCCGAGCAGGACGGCGGGGCGACGGCCGTCTCCTTGGGAGGTGAAGAAGGAGGTGTCGATGCGGACGCCGTCACCGGTGTCCACGGCCCGGTCTTCGCGGTGGACCGGGGGCACCGCGTCGTTCCCGACGGCTGTCCACGTTCCCGCGCCCGCGAGGACGACGACGGCGGCCCCGGCGGCGAGGAGCCGCCGGGGCCTCCGAAGCAGCCCGTTCAGTCCGGGCAGTCGAAGATCCATGCGTCAACGGTACGGGGTGAAGCTGTCGATGAGTTGTCGACCGGAGACCGAGGTACGGGGCATTCCAGGGGTGTACACGGAGTTTCGGCGTACTGCGGGTGCTGTACGGGGTCCGAGCTCGGGTGGAGCGGTGCCGGGGCGGGTGCGGCTTCCGTTGTGGCTTGTCGCGCCCACGCGTCGGAGCCGCATGTCGATACAGCCCCGCGTCCCTGGGAGGCGAGTGCCTCAGTGGTTGCGCGGGAAGCCCAGGTCCACGCCTGCGGGGGCGTCGGCCGGGTCCGGCCAGCGGGTGGTGACGACCTTGCCGCGGGTGTAGAAGTGCGTGCCGTCGTTGCCGTAGATGTGGTGGTCGCCGAAGAGGGAGTCCTTCCAGCCGCCGAAGGAGTGGTAGCCCACGGGGACGGGGATCGGGACGTTCACGCCGACCATGCCGGCCTCGACCTCCAGCTGGAAGCGGCGGGCCGCACCGCCGTCCCGGGTGAAGATCGCGGTGCCGTTGCCGAACGGCGAGGCGTTGATCAGGTCCAGGGCTTCCTCGTAGGTCCCGGTGCGCAGCACGGTCAGCACCGGACCGAAGATCTCGTCCTGGTAGGCCTTGGCGGACGTGGGCACCTTGTCGAGCAGCGAGATGCCGATCCAGTGGCCGTCCTCGAAGCCTTCGACGGTGTGGCCGGTGCCGTCGAGGATCACCTCACAGCCCTCGGCCGCCGCGCCCTCGACGTAGGAGGCGACCTTGTCGCGGTGGACCTTGGTGATCAGCGGGCCCATCTCGGACGTCGGGTCGTCGCCCGGGCCGATCTTGATCTTCTCGGCGCGCTCGCGGATCTTCTCCACCAGCTCGTCGCCGATCGAGCCCACCGCGACGACCGCGGAGATGGCCATGCAGCGCTCGCCGGCCGAGCCGTAGGCGGCCGACACGGCGGCGTCGGCGGCCGCGTCGAGGTCGGCGTCGGGCAGGACCAGCATGTGGTTCTTGGCGCCGCCGAGGGCCTGGACGCGCTTGCCGTTGGCGGAGGCGGTGGTGTGGATGTAGCGGGCGATCGGGGTCGAGCCCACGAAGGAGACGGCCTTGACGTCCGGGTGCTCCAGCAGGCGGTCCACGGCCACCTTGTCGCCGTGGACGACGTTGAAGACACCGTCGGGCAGGCCCGCCTCCGACAGCAGTTCGGCGATCTTCAGCGAGGCCGACGGGTCCTTCTCGGACGGCTTCAGCACGAAGGTGTTGCCGCACGCGATGGCGATGGGGAACATCCACATCGGCACCATGGCCGGGAAGTTGAACGGGGTGATGCCCGCCACGACGCCGAGCGGCTGGCGGATCGAGGAGACGTCGACGCGGCTGGCGACCTGAGTGGACAGCTCGCCCTTCAGCTGGACGTTGATGCCGCAGGCCAGGTCGACGATCTCCAGGCCGCGGGCGACCTCGCCGAGGGCGTCGGAGTGCACCTTGCCGTGCTCGGCGGTGATCAGCTCGGCGATCGCGTCCCGGTTGGCGTCCAGCAGGGCGCGGAACTTGAAGAGGATCGAGGTGCGCTGGGCCAGCGAGGACTGGCCCCAGGTCAGGTAGGCCTCCTTGGCGGCGGCGACCGCCGCGTCCACCTCGTCGACCGAGGCGAACGCGACCTTCGTCGTCACCTCGCCGGTCGCCGGGTTGGTCACCGGCCCGTGCGTGCCCGAGGCGCCTTCGACGGTCTTGCCGCCGATCCAGTGGTTGACGATCTTCGTCATGGCCGGGAACTCCTTCACAGATGGCGGCGTCGGGTGGAGACGTGCCGTTCGTACAGCTCACGTGCCTTGACCGCGGACGGCCGTGTCGCGGTCTCGGCCACGGGTACATCCCACCAGGCCTGGGCGGGAGGCGCGCCCGACACTGTGTCTGCCGTTTGGGTCTCGACGTAGACACATGTGGGAGTGTCGGCCGCCCGGGCCTCGGCGAGGGCCTCGCGCAGGTCCCGTACGGTCTTCGCGCGCAGGACGCGCATGCCGAGGCTGGCCGCGTTGGCGGCGAGGTCCACGGGCAGCGGCGGCCCCGTGTGCGAGCCGTCCTCGGAGCGGTAGCGGTAGGCGGTGCCGAACCGCTCGCCACCCACCGACTCCGACAGTCCGCCGATGGACGCGTAGCCGTGGTTCTGGATGATCAGGACCTTGATCGCGATGCCCTCCTGCACGGCCGTCACGAGCTCCGTCGGCATCATCAGGTACGTGCCGTCGCCGACCAGCGCCCACACGGGCCGGTCCGGGGCGGCCAGCTTCACGCCGATGGCCGCGGGGATCTCGTAGCCCATGCAGGAGTAGCCGTACTCCAGGTGGTACTGGTCGGGCGACCGGGTGCGCCACAGTTTGTGCAGGTCGCCGGGGAGGGAACCGGCGGCGTTGATCAGGATGTCCGACGCGTCCGCGATCTCGTCCAGGGCGCCGAGGACCTGCGGCTGGGTCGGGCGGGTGTCCGGTTCGTCGACCTCGTAGCAGGCGTCGACGCGCTGCTCCCAGCGCTCCTTGTCCTCGGTGTACTCGGTGGCGTAGCCGCCGGCGACCCGGTACGCGTGCGGGCGCAGGGCGTGCGTGAGCTCCGTGAGGCCGCTGCGGGCGTCCGCGATCAGGGGCCGGCCGGCGAGCTTGTGGCCGTCGAAGGGGGCGATGTTGAGGTTGAGGAACCGCACGTCCGGGTTGCCGAACAGCGTGCCGGAGGCGGTGGTGAAGTCGGTGTAGCGGGTGCCGACGCCGATCACCAGGTCGGCGGTGCGGGCGAGTTCGTCCGCGGTGGCCGTGCCCGTGTGGCCGATGCCGCCGACGTCCTGGGGGTGGTCGTGGCGCAGGGATCCCTTGCCGGCCTGGGTGGAGGCGACCGGGATGCCGGTGGTCGCGGCGAACTCGGCGAGGGCCTCCTCGGCGCGGCTGTGGTGGACGCCGCCGCCCGCGACGACCAGCGGCCGCTTCGCCGCCCGGATCGCCCGCACGGCCGCGGCCAGTTCCGCCGGGTCGGCGCCGGGCCGCCGTACGGTCCAGACGCGCTCGGCGAAGAACTCCTCCGGCCAGTCGTACGCCTCCGCCTGCACGTCCTGGGGCAGGGCGAGGGTGACGGCGCCGGTCTCGACGGGGTCGGTGAGCACGCGCATCGCGGCGAGCGCCGAGGGGATCAGGGCCTCGGGCCGGGTGATCCGGTCGAAGTACCTCGACACCGGGCGCAGGCAGTCGTTGACCGACACGTCGCCCGCGTAGGGCACCTCGAGCTGCTGGAGGACCGGGTCCGCGGGGCGGGTGGCGAACACGTCACCGGGCAGGAGCAGCACCGGCAGGTGGTTGATGGTCGCGAGGGCCGCGCCGGTGACGAGGTTGGTGGCGCCCGGGCCGATGGAGGTCGTCACCGCGTGCGTGGACAGGCGGCCGGACTGGCGGGCGTAGCCGACCGCCGCGTGCACCATGGCCTGTTCGTTGCGGCCCTGGTGGTACGGCATCTCCTCGGCGTGCTCCAGGAGCGCCTGGCCGATGCCGGCGACGTTGCCGTGGCCGAAGATGCCCCAGGTGGCGCCGATGAGCCGTTGCCGGACGCCGTCACGTTCGGTGTGCTGGGCCGCCAGGAAGCGCACGAGCGCCTGTGCGACCGTCAGCCTCGTCGTCGAGGTCATCGGTGTCCCTCCCTCCGGGTGGTCACGGATACGCGACGGCCACGATGAATGTTCACCCGGCGGGGCCGCGTACGCCTCCTGCGGGAGACCTCCGGCGCGGGGCCGTAGCGGGCGGGGAGTTGTCGCTCGCACTTCGCTCCTGCCAAAGCAAAGCGGCCTCCCGCGCCGGAGGCGATCTGGACCCGGGGCCTGCCCGGGAGAGGGAACTCGTGGTCTTCCGTGCCGTCGCCCGTGGTGAAGGTGCGGGTGGTCATGAGGCGGCCCTCACAGCAGTCCGACGGCGGTGTCCACGGCGGCAGCCACATCGCCGTCCGCCGGGTACAGCAGTGAACGCCCCACGACCAGCCCGCACACGGTGGGCAGTTGCAGGGCGCCGCGCCACTTCTCGTACGCCCCGTCCTGGTCGTCGCCCACCTCGCCGCCGAGCAGCACGGCGGGCATCGTCGAGGTGGCCATGACGTCGGCCATGTCGTCGGGGTTGTCGGTGACGGGGACCTTCAACCAGGTGTAGGCGGAGCTGCCGCCGAGGCCCGAGGCGATGGCGATCGACTTGGTGACGGCTTCGGCGGAGAGGTCGTTGCGCAGCCGGCCCTGCTCGTCGCGGTAACTGATGAACGGCTCGACGAAGACGGGGAGTTTGCGGGCGGCCATGGCGTCGACGGCCCGGGCGGTGGACTCCAGGGTGGTGAGCGAGCCGGGGTCGTCGTAGTCGATGCGCAGGAGCAGCTTGCCCGCGTCGAAGCCGAGTCGCTCGATGTCCTCGGGGCGGTGACCGGTGAAGCGGTCGTCGAGTTCGAAGCGCGCGCCCTGGAGGCCGCCGCGGTTCATCGAGCCCAGGACGACCTTGCCGTCGAGGGCGCCGAGCAGGAGCAGGTCGTCGAGGATGTCGGCGGTGGCGAGGACGCCGTCCACGCCGGGGCGGGACAGGGCCAGGCAGAGGCGTTCGAGGAGGTCGGCGCGGTTGGCCATGGCGAGGCTGCGACCGCCGACGCCGAGGGCGCCGCGGGCCGGGTGGTCGGCGGCGACGATCATCAGTCGGCCGTTGTCGTTCAGCAGGGGCCGGCGCGGGCGGCGGGCGGCGGCCTCGGCGACGGCCTCCGGGCGGTGGCTGCGCAGGCGGACGAGTTCGGAGACGTCGACGGTCACTGGACGGCCCCCGCGGTGACGGCCGTCTCGATCTCGGCCGGGGTGGGCATCGCGGAGGAGCACTCCAGGCGGGAGGCGACGATGGCGCCGGCGGCGTTGGCGTGCCGCATGGTCTTCTCCAGGTCCCAGCCGGCCAGCAGGCCGTGGACGAGTGAGCCGCCGAAGGCGTCGCCGGCGCCGAGGCCGTTGAGGACGTTCACGGGCAGCGGCGGGACCTCGGCGCTCTCGCCGGCGCTGTTCACCGCGAGGACGCCCTTGGGGCCCTGCTTGACGACGGCCAGCTCGGCACCGGCGTCCAGGAGGGCACGGGCGGCGGCGTGGGGTTCGCGCACGCCGGTGGCGACCTCCACCTCGTCGAGGTTGCCGACGGCGACGGTGGTGTGGCGCAGGGCCTCGGTGTAGAAGGGGCGGGCCGCGTCGGGGTCGGACCAGAACATGGGGCGCCAGTCGAGGTCGAAGACCGTCGTGCCGGACTTGGCGCGGTGGGCGAGGGCCGCGAGAGTCGCCGTCCGGCTCGGTTCCTCGCTCAGGCCCGTGCCCGTGACCCAGAAGACGCGGGCGTCGCGGACGGCGTCGAGGTCGAGCTCGTGGGCGTCGATCTCCAGGTCGGGAGCCTTGGGCTGCCGGTAGAAGTACAGCGGGAAGTCGTCCGGCGGGAAGACCTCGCAGAAGGTGACCGGGGTGGGCAGGCCGGGGACCGGGGTGACCCAGCGGTCGTCCACGCCGAAGCCTTGCAGGGCTTCGTGGAGGTAGGTGCCGAAGGGGTCGTCGCCGGTGCGGGTGATCACCGCCGTCCGCCGCCCCAGGCGGGCCGCCGCGACCGCGACGTTGCTCGCGGAGCCGCCGAGGAACTTGCCGAAGGACGTGACCTGCGGCAGCGGGACGCCGGTCTGGAGCGGATACAGATCCACTCCGATCCGCCCCATGGTGATCAGGTCGTACGTCATCGGTGTCCCCTCGGTGCTCGGCTCTCCCCGGTTTTGTAGCCCCCTCTCGACGCCCTGTCAATGTTTTGTCCGGACATTCGGACCAGATCATGACAGCGCTTTCCGCGCGGGCCGGTCCGGATGTCCTGGTCCGGGTTTCACGGTTCCGTGGTGTTCAGGCCTCTGGGCGGGTCCGCCTCTCGGGACGGATGACTGCCGGACGGCGGGATGACGGGCATGCGCCACTGGGGGCGCCGACGAGCAGGGCTCCTGCCGAGGCCGGGTGTCGCGTCAAGCGCCCCGGACGAGCGGGGCTCCTGTGGAGGCCGGGTGTCGCGTCAAGGCGCCCCGCCGACCGTCAGGTGCGCGACTTTGCCCCGGCTGTGTCACAAACGCCCCCGTCCTGTCACGTGCGTGCCGTGTAGGCGGGTCTTCCGTCACACCCGGCCCACAGGCACTGCCCCGTATCACCGGGTGTCGTTGAACCGGACACAGGCTTGTTGATCGCCAGCGCAGCGCCCGGCTCCCCCGGACGGCCGTCCCCGGCCGCCGCCGTGGTGCGCGCGGGGAGGTGCACGTCATGACCGACCGAAGGCTCTGGTCCTACAAGGAGATCGCGGCGCACATCCGGGTGCAGCCGGACACCGTGCGGTCCTACCGCAAACACGGGCTGCTGCCTCCGCCCGATCACGTCGAGGGCGGCAAGCCCTACTGGTACGCCGACACCGTCCGGGCCTGGGTCGCCTCCAGGCCCGGCAACCGCGGCCGAAGAGCCGAGTGAGCGTGTCCCCCCGATTCGACCTCGTGCCCCACCCTCGCGTGGGGCACGGCCGCCGCCCAAAGTGTCAGCTCCACGGCTCGATGACCGTCGCCCCCGCTCCCGGCGCCGTCCCCATCGCCGCCAGCGCGGCCGGGACCCCGTCCAGCGCGATCGTCGACGTCACCAGCAGGTCGGGGCGCAGGACGCCGCCGCGGACCAGCTCCAGCATCGGCGGGTAGCTGTGCGCGGCCATGCCGTGACTGCCGAGGATTTCGAGCTCCAGGGCGATCACGCGGGCCATCGGCACGGGGGTCGTGCCGGCCGGTGAAGGCAGCAGGCCGACCTGGACGTGCCGGCCGCGGCGACGCAGGCCGTTCACCGAGGCGGCGCATGTGCCGGGTGAGCCCAGGGCGTCGAGGGAGAGGTGGGCACCACCGCCGGTCAGTTCGCGGACCGCGGCCGCGGTGTCCGGCACGGCTGCCGCGTCCAGGCACTGTGCCGCGCCGAACTGCCGCGCCAGCTCCAGAGCCCGTTCCGACACGTCGACCGCCACGACCGCGCGCCCGACCCGCCCGCCGCGATCATCACGGCCGAGAGCCCGACCCCGCCGCAGCCGTGCACGGCGCCCCTTCCCCAAGCTCACAACTTCGTTCGAGCAGGGGAGACCCCATTCCCGCCGCCACCCGGCCCTGCCGCACCACCGCCCGGTACGCCGCGGCGAAGCGGCAGCCCAGCGAGGCCGCCGTCGCGAAGGACAACTCCCCGGGCAGCGCCACGAGGTTCACATCGGCGTGGTCCAGCGCCATGTACTGGGCGAAGGAGCCCCAGTGGGTGAAGCCGGGCTGGGTCTGCCGCTCGCACACCTGATGGTCGCCCGCCGCACAGGACGGGCAGGTGCCGCAGGCGCAGATGAACGGCACGGTGACCCGGTCGCCGGGCCTCCACCCGGCCACCCGGGCGCCCACCGCCTCGACGACCCCGGCGAGTTCATCCCCGGGCGCGTGCGGCAGTGCGATGTCCGGGTCGTGGCCCTGCCAGCCGTGCCAGTCGCTGCGGCACAGCCCGGTGGCCTCGACCCGCACGACGACCCCGTGCTCCGCGGGCTCCGGATCCGCGACCTCCCGTACCTCGGCCGCGTCCCCGTACCGCTCGAACACCACGGCCCGCATGGACCCACCCGCCTTTCGTCGCAGTCGTGCCCGGGGCGCCAGCCCGGGGCGCAGGGCGACTGCCCGCGCCCGGGCGTTCGGCGCCTCGGGGAACGCTGGCGCTGCACTGCGGGACGCCGCCGCCCCCGAGCCTCCGGGCGCCCCGGTCAGCCGGCCGAGGCCCCGGCCTTGCCCCGTTCGGGTTCCGTCTCGGCAACCGTCCGCTCTGGTTCGGCCTCGCTCAGGCCGAAGCGCTCGTGGAAACGGCGCAGGGGGCCCGGGGCCCACCATGTGGCGCGGCCGGTGAGGCGCATGACCGCGGGGACCAGGAGGCTGCGAACGATCATCGCGTCCATCAGGACCGCCAGGGCGATGCCCAGACCGAGCATCTTGGTGTTGGTCACCCGGGAGGTGCCGATCGCGACCATCACCACGGCCAGGATGACCGCCGCCGCCGTGATCAGCCCGCCGGTGCGTGCCAGCCCGTGCCGGACGGCCTGGTCGTGGTCGCCGGTGCGGTCGTACTCCTCCTTGATGCGGGAGAGCAGGAACACGCCGTAGTCCATGGAGAGGCCGAAGGCCACGCAGAACATCAGGACCGGGAGGGTCGTCTCGATGGAGCCGGGGCTGGTGAAGGCCAGCGGGCCGGACAGGTGGCCGTCCTGGAAGACCCAGACGACCGCGCCGAACATGGCCGTGAGACTCAGCGCGTTGAGGACGACCGCCTGGATCGGTATGAGCACGCTGCCCGTGAGGAGGAAGACCAGGAACAGGGTGACGACCGTGATGAAGACCGCCGCGAGCGGCAGCCGTTCCCCTATGGCGTGCTTGGAGTCGACCAGGACGGCCGCCGTGCCGGTCACCGCGGTGTCGAAGGGGGCGCGCGTCTCACGCAGGTCGCCGACGAGGCGCTGGGCCGCGTCGTCGACCGCCTCGCCCTTCGGCAGGACCGTGAAGTACGCGGAGTCACCCTTCACCAGTGGTCCGTCGACCCGGGCCACGTCGGGCAGTGCGGCGACGCGCTCCTTGTAGGCGCCGTACTGCGCCTCGGTCGCACGGCCCTCGGCGAGCACTTCGAGGCCGCCGCCGGGGCTGCCCGGGAAGCCCTCCCGGATGTGCTGCTGCACGACATGGGACTCGGATGTCGAGGGCAGCTGGCGGTCGTCGGCGGTGCCGAACCTCACGCCCAGGAAGGGCAGGCCGAGCAGGACGAGGACGGCTGTGGTGCCGAGGGCGAAGAAGGGGGCACGGCGCATGACGAGCGTCGCCGTGCGGGCCCAGGCCCTGCCCTCCTGCCGGGCGGGGTCCGGCCGGTGCCGGCGCCGGAACAGGCGGCGCAGGTCCAGCGCGTTGACCCGGTGGCCCAGCAGGATCAGCGCCGCCGGGAGCAGGATCAGCGCGGCCGCGGCGGCCAGCAGCACCACGGCGATCCCGGCGTAGGCGAAGGAGCGCAGGAAGTACTGCGGGAAGACCAGCATCGCGGCCAGGGAGACCGCGACCGTGAGAGCGGAGAACAGCACGGTGCGGCCGGCTGTGCGCAGGGTCGTACCGATGGCGGTCAAGGGATCGACACCCGTGGCCAGTTCCTCGCGGAAGCGGCGGACGATGAAGAGCGCGTAGTCGATGGCGAGGCCCAGGCCGAGGGCCGTGGTGAGGTTGATCGCGAAGACGGACACGTCCGTGAGCTCGGTGAGGCCGCGCAGCACGGCGTTCGTCCCGAGGATGGCGACGATGCCGATGCCGAGTGGCAGCAGGGCCGCGACAGCGCTGCCGAAGACCATGACGAGCAGCACCAGCGTCACGGGCAGGGCGATGAGCTCGGCCCGCGTGAGGTCCTCCTGGATGATCGTCTGCATCTCGTGCCGCACGGCGACCGGGCCGCCGATGCCGGCCTCCACCGGTCCGTGCGTGCCGCGGTAGTGGGGCGCGAGGCGCTCCAGGGTCTCGCCGGCGGTCTTCTCGTCGCCTGTGATGCGGGCGGCTATCAGCGCCTCGTGCCCGTCCTCCGCGCGCAGGGCCGGGGCGCCGGACTGCCAGTAGGAGCCGACTCCGGTGACGCCCCGCTCGCCCGCGAGGCGCTCGGCGAGCCGCTTGGCCTCGGCGGCGACCGCCGGGTCGTCGACCGAGGCCTCGCCCGCGTCGACCAGGAGCAGCAGGTTGGGCTGGGAGCCCGGGAACTCGCGCTCCAGGGCCTTGGTCGCGTAGGTGGACTCGGCGGCCGGGTCCTCCCAGCCGCCGGCACCGAGCCGGTCGGCGACACCGCTGCCGGCCAGCACCGCGAGTGCGGTGAGCACCAGCGCCACCAGCAACGACAGCCTGGGCCGGGCGGTAACGAAACGGGTCCAGCCGCCGACGCGCGGCGGTGTGTTGACTTCGGTCATCGTGCGGTGTCCCCTTCACCGTGACCCGTGTCCAGGCGCAGCCTGACAGCACGGGGCTGCCATAGACTGGCAAACACGAGAGATCGCTCGCATTTCTGCCGACCCCAGAATGCGAGCGACCACTCGCGTTTGTCAATCGCGTTCTGAGACCTGGGGATAACGCGTGCCCGAGAAGACCGAGAAAGCCGGAACCGAGACGACGACGTCCGAGACGGCCATGGCGGCCGGGACACCGGTGAACGCCGGGACCGCCGGAACGACTCGGACCGCCGGAACGACGGGGGCCACCAAGACCAAGGCCGCCGGGACAACCGGCACGACCGGGACGACCGGAACCACCGGCACGACCGGGACCACAGCGGCAACCGGGGCAGCGGCGGCCGATGAACGGCCGCGCCGTCGCCAGGCCCGCGGTGAGCGTCGGATCGCCCAGCTGCTCGAAGCCGCCGCCCGGGTCTTCGCCACGACCGGCTACACGGCCGCCAGCACCAACGCGATCGCCCGCGAGGCGGGCGTCTCCCCGGGGACGCTGTACCAGTTCTTCCCGAACAAGGAAGCGATCGCGATCGAGCTGGGCAGCCGGCTCATGCACGAGATGCGGCAGTCGTACGACGAGGTCCTCACCCCGATCACCGCCGACGCGACCCCACTGGAGGAGGTGATCGCCGGGACCGTCGACCGCTTCATCGAGTTCAACTGCCGCCACCCGGCCTTCTTCGCGCTGATGCACGGCCCCGACGTCCCGGGCCGCATCGCCGAGGAGCACGAAGCGCTGCACACGACGCTGGTCGCCCGGGTCGAGACGATCCTCGCCCCGTTCGCACCCGCCGCGCCCCCGGCGGCCGTCACCCGCACCGCCCAGATGTGCTTCGGCATCTACAAGGCCGGCCTGGAGCTGATCCTGGCTCATGAGGGCGACGAGCGGGACGCGTACGTGCAGGAGCTGAAGGGCGCTCTCGTGCGCTACCTGGAACCCCTCATGGGGACGTCGTGAACTGATACCCCCTGGGGGTACAGTTGGAATGTGCGGGTCCCTCAGCGGACCCCACAGCCCCACATGCCTCGACGAGGAGTAACGACATGACCGCCCAGACCGACACCACGGGCCCCGTCACCACCGTCTTCAAGGTGAGCGGCATGAGCTGCGGCCACTGCGAGGGCGCGGTCTCCGGCGAGATCTCCCAGATCTCCGGCGTGAGCTCGGTGACGGCCGTCGCCAAGACCGGCGAGGTCACCGTCGTCTCCGCGGCTCCGCTCGACGACGAGGCCGTACGCACCGCCGTCGACGAGGCCGGCTTCGAGCTGGCCGGCCGGGCCTGAGCCACCCGTCCGGCGCGCGGCCGTACCCGAGCCCCCGGTCCGGCACACACAGCCGGGCCTGAGCCACCCGATCCGGTACACACGGCCGGGCCTGCGCCACCCGGGGTGCGGCAGTCCGCGAGGTCTGAGACGCGCCGCCCATGGCACTCGTACCCGTGTACGGGCCGTACGCCGCCGCCCCGGCCCGTGCGGCCCGTTCCGCTCCCCGGGCGCCCGCATCTCCAGGAGTCAGAGGACATGACCAGCACCACCGCCAAGGCACCGGCCGACCGCGAGCCGGCCCTCGCCGAGGCCGAGCTGCTCATCGGCGGGATGACCTGCGCCTCCTGCGCGGCCCGCGTCGAGAAGAAGCTCAACCGCATGGACGGCGTCTCCGCCACGGTGAACTACGCGACGGAGAAGGCCCGGGTCACCTACCCCGCGAGCGTCGAGGTCGCCGATCTCATCGCCACCGTGGTGAAGACCGGGTACAGCGCCGAGGAGCCCGCACCCCCGCGGGAGGAGGCCCCCGAAGGCGAGGAGGAGGACCCCGGCCTCACGGCCCTCCGGCAGCGCCTGACCGTCTCCGCTCTCCTCGCCCTGCCCGTGATCCTCACGGCGATGGTGCCGGCGCTCCAGTTCGACAACTGGCAGTGGCTCTCGCTCACCCTCGCCGCACCGGTCGTCGTCTGGGGCGGGCTGCCCTTCCACCGGGCGGCCTGGACCAACGCCCGGCACGGCGCCGCCACCATGGACACGCTGGTCTCCCTCGGCACCCTGGCCGCGTTCGGCTGGTCCCTGTGGGCGCTGTTCCTCGGCGACGCGGGCATGCCGGGCATGCGGCACCCCTTCGAGCTCACGGTCTCGCGCGGGGACGGCGCCTCCTCGATCTACCTGGAGGTCGCCTCCGGCGTCACCGCGTTCATCCTGCTGGGCCGCTACCTGGAGGCCCGTTCCAAGCGCCGCGCGGGAGCCGCGCTCCGGGCGCTGATGGACCTGGGCGCCAAGGACGTGGCCGTGCTGCGGGACGGCCGCGAGGTGCGGATCCCGGCGCAGCGCCTCGCCGTCGGCGACCGGTTCGTCGTACGGCCCGGCGAGAAGATCGCCACCGACGGCACGGTCGTCGAGGGGGCCTCCGCCGTGGACGCCTCGATGCTGACCGGCGAGTCGGTGCCGGTGGACGTGAGCGCGGGGGACGCGGTCACGGGCGCGACGGTCAACGCCGGCGGGCGGCTGGTCGTCGAGGCCACCCGCGTCGGCGCCGACACCCGGCTCGCGCGGATGGCGAAGCTGGTGGAGGACGCGCAGAACGGCAAGGCCGAGGTGCAGCGGCTCGCCGACCGGATCTCCGGGGTCTTCGTGCCGGTGGTCCTGCTGATCGCCGTCGCCACGGCCGGGGCCTGGCTCGGGCTGACGGGCGACGTCGTCGCCGCGTTCACCGCGGCCGTCGCCGTGCTGATCATCGCCTGCCCGTGCGCGCTGGGCCTGGCCACCCCGACCGCCCTGATGGTCGGCACGGGCCGCGGCGCCCAGCTCGGCATCCTCATCAAGGGCCCGGAGGTCCTGGAGTCCACACGCCGGGTCGACACGGTCGTCCTGGACAAGACCGGCACCGTCACCACGGGCCGGATGACCCTCCAGGAGATCCACCTCGCCGAGGGCGCCGACGAGAAGGAGGTGCTGCGGCTGGCGGGCGCCGTCGAGCACGCCTCCGAGCACCCCGTCGGCCGTGCGATCGCGCTGGGCGCCGAGGAGAGCGCCGGGCGGCTCCCGGAGGCCGAGAGGTTCGAGAACGTGCCCGGACGGGGCGTACGGGGGTACGTGGAGGGCCGTGACGTCGCCGTGGGGCGGCTCTTCGACGAGCTGCCGCCGGAGCTGGCCCGCGCGCGGGACGAGGCCGAGCGGGCCGGGCGTACGGCGGTCGTGGCCGGCTGGGACGGGACGGCGCGGGCCGTGCTGGCCGTCGCGGACGCGGTCAAGGAGACCAGCGCCGAGGCCGTGCGTGAGCTGCGCGCCCTGGGACTCACGCCGGTGCTGCTGACCGGGGACAACCGTGCGGTGGCCGAGACGGTGGCGGCGGCCGTGGGAATCGGGCAGGTGGTGGCCGAGGTGCTGCCCGAGGACAAGGTCGACGCGGTACGGCGACTGCAGGCCGAGGGGCGGGTCGTCGCCATGGTGGGCGACGGCGTCAACGACGCGGCCGCGCTCGCCACCGCCGATCTGGGCCTGGCCCTGGGCACCGGCACGGACGCGGCGATCGAGGCGGGCGATCTGACTCTGGTCCGCGGTGATCTGCGGGCGGCCGCGGACGCGATCCGGCTGTCGCGCCGGACCCTGGCCACGATCAAGGGCAATCTCGTGTGGGCCTTCGGCTACAACGTGGCCGCGCTGCCGCTGGCCGCTGCGGGCCTGCTGAACCCGATGATCGCGGGGGCCGCGATGGCCTTCTCGTCGGTCTTCGTCGTGACGAACAGTCTGCGACTGCGGACATTTCGGTGAAGTCGCCGGAATTCGGCCCACGTTCACAGCGAACGGGATTTGACCCCCTCTGGAGTCCCGGGCCCGGCTCACATAAGCTCTTCACAAGGCGCGCGCATCATCCTTACGCTTGGGCCTCGAACGGCATATCCGGGCTCTTGCGCATCTACCGGACATACGCAAGAGACGCAGATCACAGTGATGTGAACGTAACCATCGAAGGGGTTCGAAGGTCTAAGTTGACGATGTCAGGGAGCGTCTTGGGGGGCGCCGTCTGACATCCGGAGATGTCTTGGGGGACTTCTCCGGTTGGGGGTGCCTCCCTGCTCGAACGGTTGAGAGCTTGGGGGAGCGTTGCCGGGGCACGTACACCGGGAAGCTTTGAGCGGCCCTCCCGGGCGTGCGCTGTCCCGGCAGATCGCACACCACCGCAGTACCGCAGTACGACGAGTTCTGCTCGTTCTGCTCAACAGCGATTCAGGCGCTGTCCTCACAGACGCCCGGCCGGATCCCGTGGGGGGAATCCGTACCGGGACTGGGAAGGCGCCCTGGACGTCGGCCCGTGGGGGGACCGACGCCGGGGCGCCTTCTTCATTGCGTAGGAATGCGTAAGAAAGTCGCGCGAGAGATCAACGCGAAAGCCCCCGCACCCGGCAAGCGGATACGGGGGCCGAAGCGGGTGCTGCGCCTCAGCGCTCCTCGACGGGAACGAAGTCGCGCTCGACCACGCCCGTGTAGATCTGGCGCGGGCGGCCGATGCGGGAGCCGGGCTCCTTGATCATCTCGTGCCACTGGGCGATCCAGCCCGGCAGCCGGCCGAGGGCGAACAGGACCGTGAACATCTCGGTCGGGAAGCCCATGGCCCGGTAGATCAGGCCGGTGTAGAAGTCGACGTTCGGGTAGAGGCTGCGCGAGACGAAGTAGTCGTCGGAGAGCGCGTGCTCCTCCAGCTTCAGCGCGATGTCCAGCAGCTCGTCGGACTTGCCCAGCGCCGACAGCACGTCGTGCGCGGCGGCCTTGATGATCTTGGCGCGCGGGTCGAAGTTCTTGTAGACCCGGTGGCCGAAGCCCATCAGGCGGACGCCGTCCTCCTTGTTCTTCACCTTGCGGATGAAGGAGTCGACGTCACCGCCGGCGTCGCGGATGCCCTCCAGCATCTCCAGCACGGACTGGTTGGCACCGCCGTGCAGCGGGCCCCACAGCGCGTTGATGCCGGCGGAGATCGAGGCGAACATGTTCGCCTGCGAGGAGCCCACCAGGCGGACCGTGGAGGTGGAGCAGTTCTGCTCGTGGTCCGCGTGCAGGATCAGCAGCTTGTCGAGGGCCGAGACCACCGTCGGGTCCAGGTCGTACTCCTGCGCGGGGACCGAGAAGGTCATGCGGAGGAAGTTCTCCACGTAGCCGAGGTCGTTGCGCGGGTAGACGAACGGGTGACCGATCGACTTCTTGTACGCGTACGCGGCGATCGTCGGAAGCTTCGCGAGCAGCCGGATCGTGGAGAGGTTGCGCTGACGCTCGTCGAAGGGGTTGTGGCTGTCCTGGTAGAACGTGGACAGCGCCGAGACGACCGAGGACAGCATGGCCATCGGGTGGGCGTCACGCGGGAAGCCCTTGTAGAAGTTCTTGACGTCCTCGTGCAGCAGGGTGTGCTGCGTGATGTCGTTCTTGAACACCGAGAGCTCGTCGACGGTCGGCAGCTCGCCGTTGATCAGCAGGTAGGCGACCTCCAGGAAGGTGGAGCGCTCGGCCAGCTGCTCGATCGGGTAGCCGCGGTACCGCAGGATGCCCGCTTCGCCGTCCAGATACGTGACGGCGGATTTATACGCGGCCGTGTTGCCGTAGCCGCTGTCCAGCGTCACCAGACCGGTCTGGGCGCGGAGCTTTCCGATGTCGAAGCCCTTGTCACCGACGGTGCTGTCGATCACCGGGTAGGTGTACTCGCCGTCGCCGTACCGCAGTACTACAGAGTTGTCGCTCACGTCTTCCCTCACCGACGTTGTGCCTCATCTTCGAGGTGCCCTGACTGTCTCTACCATCCCCCACTTGGCTCAGGAGAGTGCACTCGGGGTCGACCATCGGGCCTATTGACGGCACTGAGTGCCGCCAACTTGCTCATCCTGCCCCCTGTGTTCCCCTTCCGGAAGGGTCTTGTGACCTTCACGACTCGTTTGATCGATCATTTTTCGTTGAACCGAGCCGGAAGTCGAGTGCCGTGCACCGCCGGCCCGCCGAAATCGTGCGCACCGCCTGGCCGATCGCCCTGCGCGAACCGACGAGGACGACCAGCTGCCTGGCCCGGGTGACCGCCGTGTAGAGCAGGTTGCGCTGGAGCATCATCCAGGCGCCCGTGGTGACCGGGATGACGACCGCCGGGTACTCGCTGCCCTGCGAGCGGTGGATCGTCACGGCGTAGGCGTGGGCCAACTCGTCGAGCTCGTCGAACTCGTACGGCACCTCCTCGTTCTCGTCCGTGAGCACCGTCAGGCGCTGGTCGACCGGGTCGAGCGAGGTGACCACGCCGACGGTGCCGTTGAAGACACCGTTCTCACCCTTCTCGTAATTGTTGCGAATCTGGGTGACCTTGTCGCCGACGCGGAAGACCCGTCCGCCGAATCTCTTCTCCGGCAGGTCGGGCCGGCCCGGGGTGACGGCCTGTTGCAGCAGGCCGTTGAGGGTGCCGGCGCCGGCCGGGCCGCGGTGCATGGGGGCGAGGACCTGGACGTCACGGCGCGGGTCCAGACCGAACTTGGCCGGAATGCGGCGGGCAGCCACATCGACGGTGAGCCGGCCGGCGGCCTCGGTGTCGTCCTCGACGAAGAGGAAGAAGTCCTTCATGCCGTCCGTCACCGGGTGTTGGCCGGCGTTGATCCGGTGCGCGTTCGTCACCACGCCGGACTGCTGGGCCTGCCGGAAGACCCGGGTGAGGCGGACCGCCGGGATCGGGCCGCCGTCGGCCAGGAGGTCCCGCAGGACCTCGCCCGCGCCGACACTGGGCAGCTGGTCCACGTCCCCCACGAAGAGCAGGTGCGCTCCCGGCGGGACCGCCTTGACCAGCTTGTTGGCCAGGAGCAGGTCCAGCATGGACGCCTCGTCGACCACCACCAGGTCGGCGTCCAGCGGATGGTCCCGGTCGTAGGCGGCGTCGCCCCCCGGCTTGAGCTCCAGCAGGCGGTGGACGGTGGAGGCCTCGGCGCCGGTGAGCTCGGACAGGCGCTTGGCGGCCCGGCCCGTGGGGGCGGCGAGCACGACCTTCGCCTTCCTGGCGCGGGCCAGCTCCACGATCGAGCGGACCGTGTAGGACTTGCCGCAGCCGGGGCCACCGGTGAGGACGGCCACCTTCTCGGTCAGCGCCAGCTTGACGGCCGCCTCCTGCTCCGGGGCGAGATCGGTGCCCGTGCGCCCCTTGAGCCAGCTCAGCGCCTTGTCCCAGGCCACGGTCCTGAAGCCCGGCATGCTGTCCTCGCCGGTGCGCAGGAGGCGCAGCAGCTGGGCGGAGAGGGAGAGTTCGGCGCGGTGGAAGGGGACGAGGTAGATCGCGGTGACCGGTTCCCCGCCGTCGGGGCCCGGCACTTTCTCGCGGACGACGCCGGGGTCCTCGCCGTCCTCGGGGGGTTCGGCCAGTTCGGCCAGGCATTCGATGACCAGGCCGGTGTCGACCTGGAGGAGCTTCACCGCGTCCTTGATCAGCTGCTCCTCCGGGAGGAAGCAGTGGCCCTGGTCGGTGGACTGGGACAGCGCGTACTGCAGGCCCGCCTTGACGCGCTCGGGGCTGTCGTGCGGGATGCCGACGGACCGGGCGATCTTGTCGGCGGTGAGGAAGCCGATGCCCCAGACATCGGAGGCGAGCCGGTACGGCTGGTTCTTCACGACCGAGATGGAGGCGTCGCCGTACTTCTTGTAGATGCGCACGGCGATGGAGGTGGAGACCTCGACCGTCTGGAGGAAGAGCATGACCTCCTTGATGGCCTTCTGTTCCTCCCAGGCGTCGGCGATCTTCTTCGTGCGCTTGGGGCCGAGGCCGGGGACCTCGATGAGCCGCTTGGGCTCCTCCTCGATGATCTGGAGGGTGTCCACGCCGAAGTGCTGTGTGATGCGGTCGGCGAAGACCGGCCCGATGCCCTTGACCAGGCCGGAGCCGAGGTAGCGGCGGATGCCCTGGACGGTGGCCGGCAGGACCGTCGTGTAGTTCTCGACGTGGAACTGCTTTCCGTACTGCGGGTGGGAACCCCAGCGGCCCTCCATGCGCAGGGATTCGCCCACCTGCGCGCCGAGCAGCGCGCCGACGACCGTGAGCAGGTCTCCCGCGCCTCTGCCGGTGTCGACCCGGGCGACCGTGTAGCCGTTCTCCTCGTTGGCGTACGTGATGCGTTCCAGTACGCCTTCCAGCGTGGCCATGCGCCGCTCGCCCGCCTGGGCGGCCCCCGCCTGATCGGTCATGATCCGACGGTACCGCCCGGGTCCGACAGCGTGGCGGGGGCGGAGCGGCCGGCGGCCCTCGCATAAAGCGACCGATCAGTATGCGGCCAAGGCTTCACCTTTCACGGCGAGTTCACAGAAGAGACCGAAGCTTTACAGTTCAAGCATCCCGGCCGCCCCTTTTGTGATCCTTTCCCGTGGAAGAATTCAGGGGTTCGTCAAATTGGGGGGCGGATCCGATTCCGGAGCGACCGTGATGCCGATGCGTTCCCCAGGCCCGAGCGTCCCTGTGCGCGCGTACACGGCGGGCACCCTCCTCGTCGGCCTGTGCGCCATCAGCACGTTGCCGCTGCTCGTGATGGCCCCGGCGATCTCCGGGGAGCACGCGGTCGTGGCTCCCGGACCTTCCGCTCCGGACGGGAACACCCCCGGCTCCCCTCCGCTGCACCGGGCGCCCGCGCCGGAATTCCGCCCGCTGCCCAGCCCGGGGCCGGGCTGATTTCCGGCCAGGCCCTTTGCCTTCTCCCCCGCCCCGAATGACGACGAGGAACGATGTCACCCCAGGCCCAGAGCGTCGCCCTGTGGATCATGTCCCTGGCCATCAACATCACGGCGGCGTGCGCGGGGATCGTATGGGGCTTCGAGGCCTTCGCGCAGTTCCTGCTGCCGGCGTTCGGCTCGGTGGTGGGGGCGTCGATGGTGAGCTACAGCCTGCGACGGTGAGAACGCCGCGGGAGCGGACGAACCTCGGCACCGGACGCCTTCGGAGAACGGCCTCGCCCGTACCTCGCGGAAAGCCGATTGCCGCTCGCGTTCCGACTGGCTAGCGTCCGTTTCCATGCCTCCGACGCTGCGCACCCCGCGCCTGCTCCTCACCCCCTACGCCCCGGGCGACGAAGAGGACTTCGTCGCCCTGTTCCAGGACCCCGGGGTCTCCCGGTGGATGGGGGACGGGCCCTCTCCCGAGGCGGACGACCGGGCCCTGTTCGGGCGGATCTTCAGCAAGGTCTACGCACAGGACCTCTTCGACGTGTGGGCGGTCCGGCGCGACGGGCGACTGGTCGGGCACGCGGAGATCAAGCGGACCGACGAGGCGGACGGGCACGAGATCGTCTACGCGCTGTCCCCCGGGGCCTGGGGAAGCGGACTCGGGACGGAGCTCGCCGAGGCGCTCGTGGCGTACGGCTTCGGGACGCTCGGGCTCACCGAGGTGCACGCCACCGTCGCCGCGGAGAACGAGGCCTCGCTGCGCCTGCTCGGGCGGATCGGGTTCGCGCACGTGCGCGACATCGAGGAGGACGACGGTGGTCTCACCCGCGTGCTCACAGCCGTCCGAAGACCACTGAGCGCCACGTCCAGCCCGCTGTGAGGACGGCGTTTCTGAGGGGGTCGCGCAGCTCCGCGCCGTCGAAGCGCCAGGTCTCCGTCGCTTCGAGCCGGCCGTTCGCCCCGCGGCCGATCGTGTAGTGGCGGGTGACGGTCCGGTCGGGCCCGCGCGTGTACCGCCCGGAGATCTTCAGCCGCGGCGGGTCGCCGACCCGGGTGACCTCCCGCCCCTCCTCGACGACACGCACGGCGTGGGTCTCCGGGACCAGGCGCATCCGGAACCGGACGGCGCGCGTCAGCTGCGACCGGGCGAAGAGGGTCTGCCAGGCGGGATCGGCCGTTCGCCACTCCGCGACCAGGTCAGCGCTCCCGGCGGCGCCGTTCCGGATGACGTACGGCACGTCTGGCCGGCCCAGGCCGAGCAGGGCCGTCCGCACCTCCTCGGCCGGACGCGGAGCGACACCGTCGGCGGGGCGGATCGTCCCGGTCAGCTTGTCGAAGAGGCTCATGGTGTCAACCTAGGGCGGCCGTCACGGCCCCGGCGGGGGCCCCTCAAGAATCCGGCAAGAATTTCTTACGTTGCCGTGCAACCCTTTCCGCCCTCCCGGGGTCGTACTAGGCGTCAGGACTCTTGGAGGGGGATCCGGGGGGATCGCGGGGGTTCCTGACGGGAGGGGAAAAGCCGAGGGGCCCGGTCGACGGACCGGGCCCCTCGAAACCGTCCGGAAGCCTTTCACGGGTGAACGGGTGCCGAGCGGCTGTCGGCACGGGTGTCAGAAGAAGACGCCGCACCTCAGCAGGACGTTCGCGTACGGCCGTGCCTCACCCGTGCGGACGATCAGGCGGGCCCCCGCCGAGAGCTCCTTGAGCCGCTCGTGCGACACCAGGCGCAGCCCGGGAAAGTGCCCCTCCAGCAGCGACCATGCCGGCGGGTTGGCCTCCCGCAGCTCCTGCGCCGCCGTCGCCCCCTCGACCACCAGTTCGGCCAGCAGCCCGTCCAGTACCTCGGCGAACGCCGGCACCCCTGCCCGGAAGGCCAGGTCCACCACCCGAGGGCCGTCGGGGATGGGCATGCCCGCGTCGCACACCAGCACCCCGTCGCCGTGCCCGAGTTCGGCCAGCGCACCGGCGAGGTGACGGTTCAGTATTCCGCTCTTCTTCACCGGGCGGCGACCTCCGCCGCCGTCGGGAAGGACGCCTGTGCGCCCTTCTTCGTCACGGTCGCGGCCCCCACCCGCACCGCGTACGCCGCCGCCCGGGCCAGGGACTCGCCCGCGCCCAGCCGCCAGGCCAGCGCGGCGGTGAAGGAGTCGCCCGCGCCGGTGGTGTCCACCGCGTCCACCTTCACGGCCGGGACACGCGAGACGCCCTCCGCCGACGCCACCAGGGCGCCCTGTGCGCCCAGCGTCACCACCACCGACCTCGGGCCCTTGGCGAGGAGGATCCGCGCCCAGTCCTCGGGGGTGTCCCCGACGGCCGAGTCGCCGAGGATCACCTTCGCCTCGTGCTCGTTCACGATGAGCGGGTCGCAGGCCGCCAGCACCTCCCGCGGCAGGGGGCGCGGCGGCGAGGGGTTCAGTACGAAGCGGCTCTCCGGCGCCAGGCTCCGTACGGTCTCCACCACCGTCTCCAGCGGGATCTCCAGTTGCGCCGACACCACCCGGGAGCCCTGGAAGAGACAGCCGGCCGCGCTGACGTCCTCCGGGGTGAGACGGCCGTTCGCGCCGGGCGAGACGACGATGCTGTTGTCCCCGGACGGGTCGACCGTGATCAGCGCCACACCGGTCGGCGCGCCGCCCACCAGAACACCCACCGTGTCGACGCCGGCCTCCCGCTGCGAGTCCAGCAGCAGCCGGCCGTGCGCGTCGTCGCCGACCCGGGCCAGCAGCGCCGTACGGGCACCGAGCCGGGCGGCGGCCACCGCCTGGTTCGCGCCCTTGCCGCCCGGGTGGACGGCCAGGTCGGAGCCGAGCACGGTCTCGCCGGCACCGGGCCGGCGCTCCACCGAGATCACCAGGTCGGCGTTGGCCGACCCGACGACCAGGAGGTCGTAGTCGTTCATGAGTTGCTCCCCACGTGAGTGACATGGCCGGGCGGTCCCCCCACGCTGTGGACAACCGCCCGGCCGTTCCCCGATGTCAGCCGCTGAAGCCGGCCACGTTCTCCTTCGTGACCACCTTCACCGGCACCTTCACCGTCTCCTCGACCTTCTCGCCCTTCAGGGCCCGCAGGGCGTTGTCCACGGCGATCTTCCCGAGCTGGGACGGCTGCTGCGCCACCGACGCGTACAGCGTGCCGCCCTCGACCGCCTTCAGTCCGTCCGGCGTGCCGTCGAAGCCGACGACCGAGACCGACTTTCCGGCCTTGGAGCCCAGGGCCTTGATCGCGCCGAGGGCCATCTCGTCGTTGGCGGCGATGACGCCCTGGACGTCGGGGTGGGCCTGGAGCAGGTTCGACATGACGTCGAGGCCCTTGGTGCGGTCGAAGTCGGCGGGCTGCTGGGCCACGACCTGGATGCCCGGGAAGGCCTTGAGGCCGTTGGCGAAGCCCTGCGCGCGCTCCCGGGCCGCGGACGTGCCGGCCTGCCCCTGGAGGATCACGATCTTGCCCTTGCCGCCCAGCTTGTCGGCGATCGTCTTGGCGGCGAGTTCACCGCCGGCCACGTTGTCGGAGGCGACCAGGGCGTCCACCGGCGCCTTGTTGACGCCCCGGTCGACCGCGATGACCGGGATCTTCGCCTTGTCCGCGGCCTTGACGGAGTTGCTCGCCGCGTCCGAGTCCACCGGGTTGACGATGATCGCGCCGAGTCCGGAACTGGTGAAGTTCTGCAGCTGGTTGGCCTGCTGGGAGGCGTCGTTCTGGGCGTCCGTGACGGTCAGGTCCACGCCTCGCTTCTCCGCCTCGGCCTCGGCGCCCGCCCGGATCTGCACGAAGAAGGGGTTGTTGAGGGTGGACAGCGACAGGCCCACCTTGGGGCTGCTCGTGGCGGAGGAGCCGTTGTGCAGGAAGGACGTCGCGCCGACGATCGCGACGGTGACCACGGCCGCGAGCCCGTACGTCGCCGCCTGCTTGCCCCTGCCTCCCTGGGAAGCACCGGACACCGGGGTCGCCCCCGCCTTGCGCCGCAGCGTGTCGAACAGCACCGCGAGCGCGATGACGACACCGATGACGACCTGCTGCCAGAACGCGGACACGTTCAGCAGGTTCAGCCCGTTGCGCAGCACGGCCAGGATCAGCGCGCCGATGAGCGTGCCGGAGGCCTTGCCGGTACCGCCGGCGAGGGAGGCGCCGCCGATGACGACGGCGGCGATCGCGTCCAGCTCGTAGCCGTCGGCGGCCTGGGGCTGCGCGGAGGAGAGGCGGGCGGCGAGGACGACACCGGCGACGGCGGCGAAGACACCC
This sequence comes from Streptomyces sp. NPDC012474, assembly GCF_042955185.1. Taxonomy (NCBI): domain Bacteria; kingdom Bacillati; phylum Actinomycetota; class Actinomycetes; order Kitasatosporales; family Streptomycetaceae; genus Streptomyces; species Streptomyces sp. NPDC012474. The sequence continues at coordinate 323,210 of NZ_JBIBEP010000001.1, read as the reverse complement.
GAGAAGGCGTAGATGGCGAGCTTCTGCTTCTTGACGCGCAGGCCGGAAAGGCGCGCGGCCTCCTCGTTGCCGCCGATCGCGTACATGGAGCGGCCGATGTAGGTCCGGCCGAGCACGGCGGCGGCGATCAGGCCCATGACGATCATCACCAGGACCGGCACCGGCAGCCAGCCGCCGAGGGTGTCGCCGAGGTGGGAGACCGAGTCGGGGAAGGCGATCGGGGAGCCCTCGGAGATGACGAGGGACAGGCCGCGGGCCACGGACAGCATGGCCAGCGTGGCGATGAACGGCGGCAGCTTGCCGTAGGAGATCAGGATGCCGTTGACCAGGCCGCAGACGATGCCCGTCGCTATGGCGAGGAGGACGGCGAGGAAGACCGGCACACCCGCGGAGGTGGCGCTCCAGGCGAGGACCGTGGCGGACAGCGCCGCGACCGAGCCGACCGACAGGTCGATGCCCGCCGAGACGATCACGAACGTCACGCCGAAGGCGAGGATGGCGGTCACGGCCGCCTGCACGCCGACGTTGAGGAGGTTGTCGGTCGTCAGGAAGTCGCCGGACAGCGCCGACATCGCGATGACGAGGACGATGAGCGCGGTGAGCGCGCCGTTGTCGAGCAGGAGGCGGCGCAGGCCTCCCGAGGCGCCACCCGCGCCCGTCGTGCTCTTGAGCGTGTCAGTGGCCACGGGAGGCCTCCGTTCCGGTGGTGATCGGGTTCGTGGTCGCCGGGGTGCTGACGGCGAGTGCCATCACGGCGTCCTGGGTCGCCTCGTCGGCGGAGAGTTCACCGGCGATCCGGCCCTGGGCCATCACCAGCACCCGGTCGCTCATGCCGAGCACCTCGGGCAGGTCGCTGGAGATCATCAGGACGGCCGCGCCGGCGGCGGTGAGTTCGTTGACGAGCTGGTAGATCTCGACCTTGGCGCCGACGTCGATGCCGCGCGTCGGCTCGTCGAGGATGAGCACCTTGGTGTCGGCGAGCAGCCACTTGCCGATGACGACCTTCTGCTGGTTGCCGCCGGAGAGGGTGCGCACGTGCTGGCCGAGTCCGGCCATCCGCACGCCGAGCTGCTTCGCGATCCGCTCGGCGGCCTCGCGCTGGCCCCTGAGGTCGACGAGCCCGCCGCGCGTGGCCGACCGCAGCGTCACCAGCCCGAGGTTCTCCTCGACCGAGGCGTCCAGCACCAGGCCCTGGCCCTTGCGGTCCTCGGGGACGAGACCGATCCCGGCGGTCATCGCCGCGTTGACGTCGTACTTGGCGATCGGGGCGCCGGACACCTTCACGGTGCCCCTGTCGTACGCGTCGGCCCCGAAGACCGCCCGGACGACCTCGGTACGGCCGGCGCCGACCAGCCCGGCGATGCCGACGACCTCACCGGCGTGCACCTCGAAGCCGACGTCGTGGAAGACGCCGTCGCGGGTGAGTCCCTCGACGGACAGCAGGGCTGCGCCGCGCTCGGCCCGCTCGCGGGGGTACTGCTGCTCGATGGAGCGCCCGACCATGAGCCGGACCAGCTCGTCCTCGGGCGTGGAGGCGGGCACCTGGCCGACGCTCTTTCCGTCCCGGATGACCGTCACCCGGTCGCCGAGCGCGGCGATCTCCTCCAGGTGGTGGGTGATGAAGACGATCCCGACGCCGTCCTCGCGCAGCGTGCGCACGATCGCGAAGAGCTTGTCGACCTCCTCGGAGGTGAGCACGGCGGTCGGCTCGTCCATGATCAGCACGCGGGCGTTCAGGCTGAGCGCCTTGGCGATCTCGACCATCTGCAGGCGCGCGATGCCGAGGTCGCGGACCCGCGCACGGGGCGACACGGAGACGCCGACCCGCTTGAGCAGGACCTCTGCGTCGGCCTCCATCCGCTTCCGGTCGATCATCCCGAAGCGGCGCGGCTGGCGTCCGAGGAAGATGTTCTCGGCGACGGTGAGATCGGGTACCAGGTTGAACTCCTGGTAGATGGTGGCGATCCCGAGCCGCTCGGAGTCCTGCGCGCCCTGGATGCGCGTCTCCCGGCCGCCGACCAGGATCCGCCCGGCGTCGGGGGTGTAGGCGCCGGAGAGCATCTTGATGAGGGTGCTCTTGCCGGCGCCGTTCTCACCGAGGAGTACGTGCACCTCGCCGCGGCGCAGGTCGAAGTCGACGCCGTCCAGCGCGACCACGCCCGGGAAGGTCTTCCGTATGCCCTCGATGCGCAGCAACTCGTCCGCGTCGCTCACGTCGTGCTCCTTTGCACTGGGGTGGAGTTCTCGCCGCACGAGCGGCGTACGACGAGACGGGCGGGGAGGGTGACGGACTCGCCGGGCCGCCCCTCGATGCGGTCGACCAGGGCCCGTACGGCGGCCCGGCCCAGCTCGCCCGTGGGCTGGGCGATCGCGGTGACCGGCGGATCGGTGTGCACGAACCACCGGATGTCGTCGAAGGCGGCCAGCGCCAGGTCGTCCGGTACGCGCAGGCCACGCGCGCGTACGGCGTCCAGGGCGCCGAGCGCCATCAGGTTGTCGGCGGCGAAGACGACCTCGGGCGGTTCGGCCAGGTCGAGGAAGCCCTCGGTGACCAGCCGGCCGCTCTCGGCCTGGAAGTCGCCCTGCCCCGTGTAGGCGTCGGGCAGTTCGAGCCCGTACGCGCCGAGCGCCTCGCGGAAGACCTCCACGCGCTCGCGGCCGGTCGTGGTCGCAGCCGGGCCCGCGATGATGGCGAGCCTGCGGTGCCCGAGCCCGTACAGATGCGCCACGAGGTCCCGTACGGCACCCCGCCCGTCCGACCGCACCACCGGCACGTCCACGCCCGGGATCCACCGGTCCACGAAGACCATGGGCGTCCCGGCCCGTGCGGCGTCCAGCATCAGCGGCGAGCCGCCGTCCGTCGGGGAGACGAGCAGCCCGTCGATCCGCCGATCCAGCAGGGTGCGTACGTGGTGGTCCTGGAGGTCCGGCCGCTCGTCGGCGTTGCCGATGATGACGCTGTAGCCGAGCGCACGGGCCTCCTCCTCGACGGAGCGGGCCAGTTCGGTGAAGTACGGGTTCATCACGTCGCTGATGACCAGGCCGAGGGTGCGGGTCTGGTCGGTGCGCAGGGAGCGGGCGACGGCGTTCGGGCGGTAGCCCAGGGTCTCGACGGCGGCCAGCACGCGGGTGCGCGCGTCGGCGCTGACCGACGGGTGGTCGTTCAGGACGCGCGAGACCGTGGCGACGGAGACACCGGCCTCGGCAGCGACGTCCTTGATGCTGGCCACCGCCGCTCCACCTCCTCGTGGATCAGTCGGGGAGCACGGGCGAGTGCTCGTGGAATCGATTACATCGACGGGAGCATGGAATCGATTACACGCGTCTGAATCAAGCCCCCGGCGGTACCTCTTGACCGGATCGTGATGTCGCGGGGCGCGGCCGGACGGGCCAGGCTGGAGGTACGGGGGTTTCACGAGGGGCGTTCGAGGCCCTGGCGGGCCGGAGCGGAGGAACCATGACGGCTGCGACCCGGAACGACGTACCTGTCGCCCTCCAGGGCGACGGAGTGGAACTGCGCACCAAGCCCATCGGCGGCGGCCTCTCGGTGGGGTACATCACCCTCCCCCGGGGCACGGACATGGGCCCGGCCCTCAAGGGACTGCCCGACGACGCCTGCCAGTGCCCGCACTGGGGCTACCTGCTCAAGGGCCGGATCCGGGTGCGCACGACCGCGGGCGAGGAGGAGTACGAGGCGGGGCAGGCGTACTACTGGGGCCCCGGCCACGTGCCGGTGGCGCTGGAGGACAGCGAGCTGGTGGAGTTCTCGCCGAGTGAGGACTTCCAGCAGGTGATCGACCACGTGGTGGCGCAGGCCGGGTGAGCCGGGGAAGACCGTCGGGTCCGTGCCGATGAGTTTCGCCGACCCGGGCGGTCTCCGTCTCGTCGACCTCAGGAGGAGCGCCGTGACCCAGCTGCTGCGCGTGCAGAATTTCAACGTCTCGAGTGACGGATTCGGGGCCGGTGAGGGCCAGAGCCTGGAGCGGCCGTTCGGCCACGCCGACCCGGGGACGATGTTCGCCTGGGCCGGCGCGACCGCGAGCTGGCCGAACCGCACCGACCCGGGCGGGAGCCGCGGCCTCGACGACTACCTGGTGCGCGACTTCCACCACGACATCGGCGCCGAGATCATGGGCCGCAACAAGTTCAGCCCGCAGCGCGGCCCCTGGCAGGACCACGAGTGGCAGGGCTGGTGGGGCGACGAGCCCCCGTTCCACACGCCGGTGTTCGTGATGACGCACCACGAGCGCCCCTCGTTCACCCTCTCCGACACGACGTTCCACTTCGTGGGCGGGGATCCCGCCGAGGTACTCGCCCAGGCGCGCAAGGCGGCCGGGGGCAAGGACGTCCGGCTCGGCGGCGGGGCGATGACCGTCCGGGAGTTCCTGGACGCCGGCCTGGTGGACACGCTGCACGTGACCGTTTCGCCCGGCGTGGTGCTCGGATCCGGCTCACGGCTGTGGGAGTCGCCCGAGGAACTGCTGGACCGTTTCCACCGCGATGTCGTGCCGAGTCCGAGCGGGGTGGTTCATCACCTGTTCTGGCGGAAGTAGACGCGCGATCCGCTCCGCTCGGCGGAAGGGCCGCAGGTCAGGCGCCCTTGCCCCAGTCCAGCCGGTCGGCGAGCCCGGCTGCGGTGAAAGCGGCTTCCAGCGCGTCGCCGCCTTCGGTGAAGTGGGCCCAGCTGTCGTAGTGGACGGGGACGACGCGGCGGGCGCCGAGGATCTGCGCGGCCTCGGCGGCCATCGCGCTGTCCAGGACGATGACCTGGTTGTCGAAGAGGACGGGGAAACGGGGAGCACCGGCGAAGAGCACGGCGGTGTCGACGGGGGCGAAGCGGCCGGCGATCTCACGGACCGCATCCAGTGAGGCGTTGTCGCCGCTGACGTAGACGGTGGGCAGGCCCTCGCCGGTCAGGACGAAGCCGACGACCTGGCCGGCGAGCTGCTCGACCTGCTCGCGCGGGCCCGGGCCGTGCAGGGCGGGGACGCCGGTCACGGTGACGGTGCCGCCGCCGGGCCGGTCCAGCTCGACGGACTCCCAGTCGGCCAGGCCCCTGACCCTGTCCCCGAGGCTCTCGCGCAGGCGCTCGCCGCCGCCGGGCGTGGTCAGGGTCAGGGGTATGCCGGCGAGCAGGGCCCGGCCGGAGGTGTCGAGGTTGTCGGGGTGCTCGTCGTGAGAGAGCAGGACCACGTCGACGCGGCCGAGGTCACCCGGGCTGCCGGCGGACGGCGCGGTCTTGGTCAGGAGCGGACCCTCGGGACGGCGGTAGTCGCCTGGGGCGTCGAAGGTCGGGTCGGTCAGGAAGCGCAGGCCGCCGTACTCGAAGAAGGCGGTCGGGCCGCCGAGGACACGGACGGGGAAGTCGGTCGTCACGGGCAGGGAGGACATGAGGCACCTCACGGATAGGAGTGGTTGAACCGTGAGACGACCGTAGCCGCTTCTCACGGATACAAGCAAGCCGTACCATGAGAAGCATGGAGGAGTCCGTGACTGAGCAACCCGCCCCGCCGCCCGCACAGGGCGAGGAGGAGCACCCCTCGCTCGCCCTCGCCAACACCGCGATCGCCCTGCCCGGCGGGCGCACGCTGGACCTCCTGGGCACCCCCGCCCGGACGAACCACTGGCTGACCCAGCGCGGCCTCGCCCCCGTCGACGCCGGCATGCGGGAGATGTGCGCGGCCCAACTGAGGTCGCTGCGCGAACAGATCAGGTCGCTGTTCGCCGCCCGCGCCGACGGCGTACCCGCCCTGCCCGCGGCGGTGACGGCCATCAACGACGCGATGACCAGGGTTCCGACGGCCCCGCTGCTGCGGTGGGACGACAAGACCGGCCCCTGCCGGACCGCCCCCCACCCCACCACCGCGATCGTCGACCTCGCGCTGGCGACCCTCGCCGCCGACGCCGCCGATCTGCTCACCTCCCCCGCGGCCGAGCGCCTGACCGCCTGCGGTTCCCCGCCCTGCAACCGCTACCTGCTCCGTCACGGCCGCCGCCACTGGTGCTCCACCCGCTGCGGCGACCGCGCCCGCGCGGCCCGCGCGTACGCCCGACGCACCGAGCAGCGCTGACACCGTCCCGGTCAGAGCCGGGGCGGACGGGTGAGCCGCGCCCCTCTGCTCTCCGCGACCCTTTTGACGTCCCGCAGGGACTCGCTGAGCCGCCGGGCCACGTAGTGCAGTTCCGCGCTGGTCACCCGGCGTTCCGCGAGGAGTTCGGCGGCGTGCCCCAGCAACTGGTCCGCCATGTCGATCTGCACGTCCTCGATCTCGTCGGCGAGCCCCGAGACGTAGCCGGTTCCGTCGCCCACGAGGTAGCACGGCCTTCCGTCGGCACCGGTCCACGGCAGGAGCCGCCCGGTCAGCGCGTGATCGCGCGCCCCGCCGGTCACGCACCCGCCTCCGCCATCAGGTAGGGGCGCACCAGCCGGTTGTCCTCTCCCCGGAGCGGACGCTCGCCGGGACGGCAGCAGGCCGCCGGGCATGCGTACGGGCGCGGGGGTGGTGCCGCCGATCGCCGTCGCCTCCCACGAGGAGGGAAGAGGAAGCGGAGGAACGGCTCCAGGAGCCGGGCGATGAGGTCTACCACGTCTGTCTGCCTGCCTTCTCACCTGCGGTGAATGCGTTCTGTGGTGAATCACTCACAGGGTGAGGTCGGCCCTCGCTACGCTGCCAGGGGGTGGAGCTTGACATCGCGCTTGTCAAGAAGAGGAGTTGGCCGATGGACGAACGTCGCATGCTTCGAACGCCGCGTCAGAAGTACGGGGAGGAGATGCGGCTGAGGCGGACAGCAGCCCGCCTCACCCAGGAGGAACTGGGCGACCAGGTGGTGTGTTCACCCACGCTGATCAGTCATTTCGAGGCGGGCAGACGCCTCCCCAAGCCGGATGACGCACAGCGGATCGACCGGGCCCTGGGGACGGACGGGTTCTTCGCGAGGTGGTTGGAGGATCTGGAGTCGCACTACACCGATCATTTCGCGGCGGTGGCCGAGCTGGAGCAACTGGCAACACACATCCAGCAGTTCGCACTCTCCCTGGTTCCCGGAGTGCTTCAGACCGAGGACTACGCACGCGCCCTTTTCCGGGCCTACCGTCCGAACCACACGACCGAGAAACTTGACGAGCTGGTTGTCATTCGAACGCAACGCCGTCGAATCCTCGACGGGCCGGCTCAGCCTGTCGTCTGGACGCTGCTCGACGAGGCAGTCCTCCGCCGACGCGTCGGCGGACCGCAGGTCATGGCGGAGCAGTTGCACAAAGTGGCGGACATGGCCGAGTCGGGGCGGCTGCGCCTGCATGTGCTTCCCTACGGCGTGGGGGCGCACGCACTCATGCAGAGTCTGCTCACGCTCATGACCTTCGAGGACTCGGCCCCGGTGGCGTACGTCGAGGGCTTCCAGACCGGCAACTTGATGGACGAGCCGGCTCTGGTGAGTGCCTGTCAGACCGCTTACGCTCTGGCTCTGAGCGACGCGTTGTCGCAGAAGGAGTCACTGGCCCTCGTCAGGGCGGCAGCGGAGGATCATGCACATGATCGGCAGTAAGCACATCGCCCTCGCCGGTTGGTACAAGTCCAGCTACAGCGGCGGTGATCAAGGCGAGTGCCTCGAAGTCGCCCCCGGCCACCCCGGCGTCCCGGTGCGGGACAGCAAAGCCGCCCACGGCCCCGCCCTGGTCTTCTCGCGGAGCGGCTGGGCGGCGTTCGTCACCGCCGTCAAGGACGGGCACATCAGGGGCTAGGCGGGCAGCGTGAGGCCCAAGGGCGGGTAGCTCTCGCCGCCCACGCGTTCGGCCGCCTCGATGTAGTCGGTCAGGGCCTCGCGGGAATGGGCGAGTCTTTCCATCTGGTCGTCCAGGCGGCGCAGGCGGGACCGCATGGCGGCCAGGAGCTCGGGGCAGCCGAGCAGTTCCGGGGCCTCCCCCGTCGCACAAGGCAGCAGGTACGCGATGTCCTCCGAGGACAGGCCGGCGCCGAGCAGGTGGCGGATCTGCTTCACCCGCAGCAGGGCGCTCTCGTCGTACTCGCGGTAGCCGTTCGCTCCGCGGGCCGGTTCCAGCAGCCCCTGGGACTCGTAGTAGCGCAGCTGATGCGCGTTGGCGCCCGTCCGTCGGCTCAGTTCCCCGATCCGCATCGACAACCTCGCTTGACCTTCACACCGGTATCAACGTTGACGATGCTGCCATGGACGACGAAACCACAACACCCGTGACTGTCATCGGACTCGGCCTGATGGGCCAGGCACTCGCCGGGGCGTTCCTGAAGGCGGGGCACCCCACGACGGTATGGAACCGCACGGCCGGCAAGGCCGACCGGCTGGTGGCCGGGGGCGCGCGGTCGGTCCCGACCGTCGGCGACGCCATCGGGCCCGGTCGCCTGACGGTCATCTGTGTCACCGACTACCGAGCCGTGCACGAGGTGCTCGGCGCGAGCGATGTCGAGCTGAGCGGCACGACGCTGATCAACCTGACCTCGGGCGACTCGGGCCAGGCCCGGGAGACCGCCCGGTGGGCGCAAGCGCGAGGTGCCCGTTACCTGGACGGCGCCGTCATGGCCATCCCGTCGGCCATCGGGACTCCTGACGCGGTGATCCTGCAGAGCGGGGCGCGCCCGGACTTCGACGCGCACGAGTCGGCACTCGGCGCCCTGGGCACCGTCACCTACCTCGGTGCGGACCACGGATTGGCGTCGCTGTACGACGCGGCCGGACTGACCATGATGTGGAGCGTGCTGAACGCCTGGCTCCAGGGCACGGCCCTGCTCAGGACGGCGGGTGTCGACGCCGGGACGTACGCACCGTTCGCGCGGCACATCGCCGCCGGTGTCGCCGACTGGCTGCCGGGGTACGCCGAGCAGATCGACAGGGGTTCGTTCCCGGCCGAGGTGTCGGCGCTGGAGACCGACGCGCGGGCGATGGCGCATCTGATCGAGGAGAGCGAGGCGGTGGGGGTCAACGCCGAGCTGCCGAAACTGATCAAGGCGATGGCCGATCGTGCGATCGCCGCCGGGCACGGGAAGGAGCAGTATCCGGTGCTGATCGAGGAGTTCGGCAGGCCCGGCGCCCGCTGACCGGGGGCTGACGCCTCACGCGGAGTCGTTCAGCAACCTGCTCAAGTGCTCACTCCCGGGCCCCAGCAGGTCGGGCAGCGGCGCCGCCTCCTCGTACCAGCGCTTCTCGTACTCCCAGCAGAGCCAGCCGTCCCAGTTGTGGCGGGAGAGGACCTCGACGCATTCGGCCAGCGGGAGGACGCCCTGGCCGAGGGCCAGGGGGGTGGTGTCCTCGACGGAGGCGATGTCCTTGACCTGGACGTAGCCAAGGTGGGGGGAGAGCGCCGCGTAGGTCTCGGAGGGCTGTTCGCCGCCGAGCCAGGTGTGCATGACGTCCCAGAGGGCGCCGACCTGGCGGTGGCCGACGAGGCCGAGGATCCGCATCGCGTCGGCGGCGGTGCGGTGCGAGTCGTGGGTTTCGAGGAGGATGCGTACGCCCAGGTCATTGGCGTGTTCGGCGGCCGTCCCCAGGCGGCGGGCGGCCGTCGCGTCGGCCTCTTCGGGGGTCTGGACGTCGAGGTCGCCGCCGGGGAAGACGCGGATGTACGGGGCGCCGAGGTCGTGGGCCAGGTCCAGGAGGGCGCGGATCTCGGCCAGGACGGGCTCGTCGTCGCCCGGCGCGGCGACCCGTGCGTAACCCGCCAGGCCGAGGAGCTCTACGCCCGCTCCCTTGAACTCGGCCGCGACGTCCGCCCGTTCGGCGGAGCCGAGGCCGGTGTGGACCGGTTCCTCGGGGTGGGTGCGCAGCTCCACGCCGTGATAGCCGTGGGCGGCCGCGAGCCGCAGGACGTCGGGCAGGGGCAGGCCGGGGACACCGAGGGTGGAGAACGCCAGCTTCATGTGGACGGACCCTACCCGGCACCCCCGCCTGCGACTCCCCTCCGGCCCCCGGGTGTTGCGTGAAGATCCAGTCGCCAGTCCTGGCCGGTCAGGTCCCGGCCGAAGGAGCGGTGCGGTTTCTCCGCGACCAGGGCGAAACCGTGGCGCCGGTAGATGCGGCGGGCCGCGGTGAGGACGTCGTTCGTCCACAGGACGACCTCGCGGTAGCCGGCCTCGCGCGCGAAGTCGACGAGCGTCCCGACCAGGCGGTCTCCGATGCCGAGGCCGTGCGCGTCCGGCTCGACGAGCAGGAGCCGCAGGCGGGCGGTGCCGGGCGCATCCCGTACGCACATCACGCACCCGACCGGCCTGCCGTCCAGGTCGGCGATCCAGGTGCGCTCCAGACGCGGGTCGTGGTCGTCGGCGTAGTCGGCGACGATCCTCGCGACCAGCCCCTCGTAGTCGGCGTCGAAGCCGTACTCGGCCGCGTAGAGCGCGGCGTTGCGCTGGACGATCCAGCCGAGGTCGCCGGGGGCCGGCTCGCGCAGGACGACGTCCTCGGGGTGCGGGGTCCGGCCGTCGCCGAGGATCGTCCGGACGGTCCGCATGGCCTCCGCGAGCCGGGGCCGGTCCTCGGCCCGGACCGTGTCCAGCATCGCCCCGACCGACTGCCGCGCCCGTTCGTCGAGCAGTGCGGCGGCTTCCCGGCCGGGCGTGGTGAGTGTGACGCTGCGGCGGCGCGGGTCCGTCTCGGACGGGCCGCGCTCGACCAGCCCGTCCTCCTCGAACTTGGTCAGGATGCGGGTCAGGTAGCCGGCGTCCAGGTGCAGCTGGGCCCGCAGGTCGGCGGCGTCCGTGCGGGGCGCGTGCGCCAGCTCGTAGAGCACGCGGGACTCGGTGACGGTGTAGGGGGCTTGAAGCTCTCCCCTCCTTTCGCAAGCTCCGGAAGGGGATTCCCGTCTACCTTGCGGTGACAGGTTTGACGGTTTTAGCCGCCCTGCGACCGCGCCTTCCGGCGGCCGGGACCTCCACGATGACGTGGCCGATCCGGTACAGGTGCAAGATGTTGCGAGCCGCGTTCCAGTCGGCGTTCGCCGTCCAGCCGCAGTCGGGGTTCTTACAGGAGAACAGTTCCTGGCTCTCTCGGCTGCCGGGTGGTGAATCCGCAGGCTGAGCACCGCTGGGAGGTGTGGGGGGGCAGGGACCTTGACGAGCCGGCCGCCGTATCGGGCGGTCTTGTACATCAGCATCGTCACCGTCCGGCCCCACGCCTCTTGGGCGATGGAGCGGTTGAGTCCGGCCTTCGCCTTGGCCCCATTGCGCAGGAACGCGCCCTCGTTGTCGGGGTCGGGCCTGGGGGCCGGGCTCTTGGTCATGCCGAGGATGTTGAGCTGTTCGACCACCAGTACGCCGTACGTGCGGGCGAGGTAGGTGGTGGTCTGGTGCTGCCAGTCCAAGGCTCGTCGCGTGGCTTTTGCTCGGAGCTGCCTGATCTGGTCGTAGGCATGCTGCAAACGCTTGGAGGTCTTCTCCCCGCGCTTGCGGAACGTCTTGCGGTGCGCGGCCTGCCGCTCCAGCTTGAGGAGCTTGGCCTTCTCCTTCGGGGTCAGCCACTTGTCCCGGTCGGCGGTGCCACCGGGAAGTCGAGGCGGGCGCCCGTGGTCCTGGTGGTCCTTGTTGGACAGGGCCAGGGGGATGTTCACCCCGGCATCGATGCCGACCTGCGGCCCCTGGTGGGGCTCGGGGGCGCGTTCGAGGGTCTGGACGCGGAAGGCGATGTGCCAGCCGTTCGTTTCAGCAGCAACGCCCCGTGGGATGAGCTGAACAGTGCAGACCTGCACCTCGGCGCGGGACACACCCATTTCGAGATGGCCTTCACCCCCGGCGTAAACGCCGCAGCACTGGCCAAGATCAAAGGTAGAGCCGGCGGCCGTAGTCGAGGGCGCCGATGACGTTCGTGTAGAAGCGGTTGAAGGAGCGGATGTCCTGGACGGTCATGGCTTTCGACCCCCGATACTTGACTCACTGTTCGTTTCAAAATGTGGGCGAGTGTTGTCGCTTCTCATCGACAGAGCCAGGTAGTTGCGTAGCCGCCGAGCGTTTGCGGTCAGGGCGCCACGTCCGTGGTGTCGAGTAGTACGCACTGATCGAATTTCATGCAACCGCACTCCAGGCAGTCCGCAACTGCCTGCCGTAGGGCCTGGGTCTGCGCGATGTGACGATCGAGTTCGGGCAGCTTGCGCGTGGCCATGTCCCGCCATTGACGGGTTGCGGATGGCGTGGTGTCTTCGGCCAGCAGTTGCGTGATCTCGGCGAGGGTGAAGCCCGCCCGCTGCGCCATCTTGATCAGGGCGACCCGGCGGACGGTGGTCGCGGGCCATACCCGACGCCCGCCTTCGCGACGCGCGCCGGGCAGCAGACCGCGCTCCTCCCAATAGCGCAGTGCCGAAGCCCGCACATGGGCTTTCTCCGCGAGCTCGCCAATGGGTAGATACCGCATGCCCGCCCCTCCTCGATCCGGCCTTGACTTCAAGCATGCTTGAAGCGCGACTGTGACCTGCATGTTCTCAGCCGCACCGGGACGCCTGCTGCCCGGCCCCTACCGTTTGCTGTTCGCCGACCGCACCTTTCGGCGGCTGCTGCCGGTCTTCGCGTTGTCCGACCTGGGCGACGGCATGACCGTCGTCGCGGTCGCGTGGCTCGCGCTCGCACTGGGCCCGGACGGTGGCCAAGGCACGCTGGCAGGCATCGCTGTCGCCGCCTACGTCCTGCCCGGCGCCCTGGGCGCACTGCTCCTGGGCCGGTGGATGCGCCGGCTGCCCGCGCGACGGCTCCTGGTCACCGACTCCACGCTACGGGCCGTACTGCTGGGGGCGGTCCCGCTCGCACACATGGCGGGGCTGCTCACCCCGGCCGTGTATGTCGGGCTCCTGGGCGCCTCCTCTCTGCTGCACGCCTGGGGCAAGGCCGGAAAGCACGCACTCTTCGCCCCTTTGCTCCCCGAAGACCAGCGACTGGCGGCCAACAGCGTGATCAGCACCAGCCTCTGGACCGCGACCATCGCGGGGCCCGCCCTCGCGGGCCTTCTCGTGGGAGTGATATCTCCGGCATGGATCATCGGCCTGGACGCCGCCACGTTTGCCATGCTCGCCCTCCAGACCGGTCGCACCGCCTTGCCCCGGACACCGGTGCCCCCAGTGACCGGCGGCACACAGCGCGGGCTGAGTATCCTGCGCCGCCAGCCGGAACTGTTCGGCCTGCTTCTCGTGACCTGGGTGTTCAACCTCGCCTTCGGCCCCGTCGAAGTCGCCCTTCCCCTGTTCGTCTCCGACGACCTCGACGCCGGCGCCGGGCTGCTCGGCGCCTACTGGGCCGCCTTCGGTATCGGAGCCGTCATCGGGGCCCTCGGCCTGGGCGCGGCCAGACGGCTTCCCTTGTGGCCGGCCATGCTCGGCATCATCGCGGGCCACGGCATCGGGATGCTCCCTTTCGCAGTCACGGACACCGCCATCCCCTCCCTGATCGGCTTCGCTTTCGCCGGACTCGTCTACGGCCCCTACTCCGCGCTCTCCTTCACCCTGATCCAGGACCGCGCACCCGTCGACTCCCTCACCACGGTTCTGGCCGCGCGCAGCGCCGTACTCCTGACAGCCTCTCCCCTCGGAGCCGCACTCGGAGGTTTCCTGCTCGACCGGACCAGCGCACCCGCTGTCCTCGTCGGCTGCGGTGCGCTGATGTTCCTCACCGTCCCCACCAGCATCGTTGTACTGAAGCTCTGCGGAAGCCGCCGACGACGGCATCAGCCCGCGCATGCCCCGGCCGAGCGGGCAAGGTGTACCGACCGGGACCGGCCGGAGCCACAGCACTCACGTCGCTTCGACCAGGCCGAGATCTCGACACGTGACTGACAATCTCGTTCCCGATGACCTGTGGGAGCGTGTCGAGCCCTTGCTTCCCGCACCACCGGCGCGCAGGCATCGATCCCCCGGACGAGTGCGCACTCCCGACCGGGTGGCACTGGCGGGCATCGTGTATGTCCTGCGCAAGGGAGTGGCCTGGAGAGACGTGCCCGCAAGGCTGATCGGTTGCTCAGGAGTCACCAGCTGGCGACGCTTGCGCGATTGGACCCAGGCCGGTGTCTGGCCGCGCCTGCATCAAGCACTCCTGACCGAGCTACGGACCGCAGGAAAGCTGGAGATGGACGACTGCGCGATCGACGGTTCACACATCAGAGCGTTGAAAGGAGGGAGACATGTCGGGCCATCGCCGGTTGACCGTGCCCGCCCAGGCTCCAAGCACCACGTGATCGTTGACCGGCACGGTACTCCGCTGGCGATCTCTCTGACCGGAGGGAACCGTCACGACGTGACGGAATTGAACCCCTGCTGGACGCAATTCCGCCGATACCCGGGCTGCGCGGACGGCCCCGCAGCAGGCCCAAGCGCCTTTTCGCCGACCGCGGCTACGACTTCGACAAGTACCGTCGGCTGCTGTGGAAACGCGGTATCAAACCCGTGATTGCCCGGCGCGGTGCCCCGCACGGTTCTGGTCTCGGACGCACCAGGTGGGTGGTGGAGCGCACCTTCGCCTGGCTCCACCAGTTCAAGAGGCTCCGCATCCGCTACGAACGCCGAGCAGACCTCCATCAAGGTCTACTCGAACTTGCCTGCTCGATCATCTGCCTCCGCCGACTCCGGAAGGCATTCTGAAACGATCAGTCAGTCAGAGATAGTCGTGGTTCGAGGCTAGCGGTCCAGGGCGGCCGAGCCCAGGCACGAGGCGATCCGGACGGGCGACAGCCGATGACTTTCTCCGTGTTCCGCAGTCAGAGGAAGTGATCGTGCGTCGCAGCCGCGAGTTTCGTGGAAGCGTGCACCGACGGAAATCCGCTGAGAAGCCGGCACGAGATACCGAGGAACCAGGATGCGTACTCTGATCAGCACCGCTTTCATCTCTCTCGACGGCGTCGTGGAGGCCCCGGGCGGCGAGCCCGGCTACCGGAACTCCGGGTGGACCTTCAAGGACGTCGAGTTCCTTCCCGAGGCGTTCGAGATCAAGGGCCGGGAGCAGCAGGAGGCCACCGCGATGATGCTGGGCCGGACCAGCTATGAGGCGTTCAGCCCGGTGTGGCCCGACATGGAGGACTTCGCCGACTACAAGGTGATGCCGAAGTACGTCGTCTCCACCACCCTCACCGAGGACGACCTGGTGTCGAACTGGGGCGAGACCACGATCCTGCGCTCACTGGACGACGTCGCCGCTCTGAAGGAGACCGAGGGCGGCCCGATCATCGTCCACGGCAGCGCCTCCCTGAACCAGTCGCTTTCGGACGCCGGCCTGATCGACCGTTACCACCTGCTCGTCTTTCCGCTCCTGCTGGGGGCGGGCAAGCGGCTCTTCAGCGCCACGGACAAGGACACCCAGAAGCTGCGGCTCGTCGAGCACGAGGCCTACGCCAACGGTCTGCAGAAGAACGTCTTCGACGTCGTCCGCTGACGAGGCCCGGCGGGTCCGTTCAGGCCGAAGCAGGGGCGTGGGGCCGGCAGCGGCCCCACCCGCCCCCCACCCCTCTCGTCCAGCGGCGCCTCAAGAGGGCCGCGGCACCCCGGAGGACCCGCGCACCATCAACTCCCCCCGCACCGACGCGATCCCCCCGGGCGGCGCGTCCTCCCGCCCCATCGCGATCCGCCCGGCCCGGGCCCCCGCCTCCGCCAGCGGCAGCCGTACGGTCGTCAGCGACGGCACCGCGTCGATGCTGAACGGCAGATCGTCGAAGCCGGCCACCGACACGTCCTCCGGGATCCGCAGGCCGGAGTCGCGCAGCGCCGCGCACGCTCCCAGGGCTACGGAGTCGTTCGCCGCGACGACCGCCGTCAGCGACGGGTCACGCCGGAGCAGTTCCAGCGTCGCCTCGTATCCGGACCGCCGGTCGTAGCGCCCGAACACCGTCCACCGGGGGTCCTCCTCGATCCCGTGTGCGGCCAGCGCGGCCCGGTGCCCTTCGAGCCGGTGCCGTGTGGTCGTCCGCTCCTCGGGGCCCGCGATGTAGCCGAGCCGCCGGTGCCCGAGCCCGAGCAGGTGCTCGGTCAGTTCCTGCCCGCCGCCGCGGTTGTCGAAGGTCAGCGCGATCGCCCCGGTCTCGGGAGCCGGCGGGCGCCCGCACAGCACGACCCGCGTCCCGGCCTCCACCAGCTTCCGCACCTTCGCGTCCATCGCCGCCTGGTGCGCCGCGTCCTCGATCGCCCCGCCGGTCAGCACCACGGCCGCGGCCCGCTGGCGCTGGAGCAGCGTGAGGTAGGTCAGCTCCCGTTCGGGTGAGCCGCCCGTGTTGCAGACCACCGCGAGTCTCTCCCCGCCCGCACGGCCGCCCGGCCCGCCGATCTCGGCCTGGATCGCGCTCGCCATGATCCCGAAGAACGGGTCGGCGATGTCGTTCACCAGGATCCCGACCAGGTCGGAGGTGGCGGCGGCCAGCGAGCTCGCGGGCCCGTTGAGCACGTAGTCCAGCTCGTCCACGGCCTTCAGCACCCGCTCGCGGGTGGAGGCCGCCACGGGGTAGTTCCCGTTCAGCACGCGCGACACCGTCGCGGGTGAGACCTGGGCGCGGGCCGCCACGTCCGCCAGGGTCACCGTCATCTCGTCGTCCTCCGGTCGCGCATCTCGTCTCGTCTCCGCCCTCGTACACACCCAGACCACTGGCTATGGTTCCGCGCGGATCAGCAGGTCTACGGTCTCTGCCCCGACGAACCCATGGCCAAGGTTCCGAGCAGACCTTAAGCCCCCGACCCCCGGTTGTTCGCCCCCTCGAACAACTCGTCCTGGTCACGGTCTTGTCCGGACCGCGGTTCAGAGGCTAGCTTCTCCGTAGATAGAAAGCGCTTGCTGCAACGCTCACCAGTCCTCGGGTGGCTCACCGGGCCGTCTGTGACGGATGAGGCGTACGCGGCGCCGCGACCGCGTACGAAGGGAACGACGTGACACGCAAGACGGTGCGAATCGCCATGAACGGCGTGACCGGGCGCATGGGCTACCGCCAGCACCTGGTCCGCTCCATCCTCGCCCTCCGCGAGCAGGGCGGCCTCGACCTCGGCGACGGCACCGTGCTGTGGCCAGAGCCGATCCTGCTCGGCCGCCGGGAGCACGCGCTGAAGGCGCTGGCCGAGAAGCACGGGCTGGAGCACGTCTCGACGGACCTGGACGCGGTCCTCGCCGACGAGACGGTCGACATCTACTTCGACGCCCAGGTCACCTCCGCCCGCGAGGAGGCCCTGAAGAAGGCCATCGCGGCCGGCAAGCACATCTACACCGAGAAGCCCACCGCCACCGGCCTCGACGGCGCCCTGAACCTCGCCCGGCTGGCGAACGAGGCCGGCATCAAGCACGGCGTCGTCCAGGACAAGCTGTTCCTCCCGGGCCTGCTGAAGCTGAAGCGCCTCATCGACGGCGGCTTCTTCGGCCGGATCCTGTCCGTGCGCGGCGAGTTCGGCTACTGGGTCTTCGAGGGCGACTGGCAGACGGCCCAGCGCCCGTCCTGGAACTACCGGTCCGAGGACGGCGGCGGCATCGTCGTCGACATGTTCCCGCACTGGGAGTACGTGCTGCACGAGCTGTTCGGCCGGGTGAAGTCCGTCCAGGCTCTCACCGCCACCCACATCCCGCAGCGCTGGGACGAGAACGACAAGCCGTACGACGCGACGGCCGACGACGCCGCGTACGGCGTCTTCGAGCTGGAGGGCGGCGCGATCGCCCAGATCAACTCCTCCTGGGCCGTGCGCGTCAACCGCGACGAGCTGGTGGAGTTCCAGGTCGACGGCACCGAGGGCTCCGCGGTCGCGGGCCTGCGCAACTGCCGCGTGCAGCACCGCAGCGCCACCCCCAAGCCGGTCTGGAACCCGGACATCCCCGCCACGGAGGTCTTCCGCGACCAGTGGCAGGAGGTCCCGGACAACACCGAGTTCGACAACGGCTTCAAGGCCCAGTGGGAGCTGTTCCTGCGGCACGTCTACGCCGACGCCCCCTACCACTGGGACCTGCTGGCCGGTGCCCGCGGTGTCCAGCTCGCCGAGCTGGGCCTGAAGTCATCGGCCGAGGGCCGCCGTCTCGACGTCCCGGAGATCTCGCTGTGACGATCCGACTCCCTGGCAGCGACGGGGTGTTGCGGACGTACGAGCCGCGCACCGAGCCCCTCGCCGTGACACCGGGCACGCCGTTCACGTCCCGTACGGTCTTCTCGGCGGCGCACGTCGTCGCCGACCCGTTCGCGGACGTCTCCCCCGACTCGCCCGCCGCGGTCGACTGGGACGCCACGCTCGCCTTCCGCCGCCACCTGTGGTCGCACGGGCTGGGCGTCGCCGAGGCCATGGACACCGCCCAGCGCGGCATGGGCCTTGACTGGGCGGGCGCGGCGGAGCTGATCCGCCGGTCGGCGGCCGAGGCCAAGTCGGTCGGCGGCCGTATCGCCTGCGGCGTGGGCACCGACCAGATCGCCTCCGGCTCGCTCGCGGAGGTCCGCGCGGCCTACGAGGAGCAGCTCGCCCTCGTCGAGGAGTCCGGCGCGCAGGCCATCCTGATGGCCTCCCGGGCGCTCGCGGCGGCGGCCTCCGGGCCGGAGGACTACCTGGAGGTCTACGGCCACCTGCTGCGCCAGGCGGCCGAGCCGGTGGTCCTGCACTGGCTGGGCCCGATGTTCGACCCGGCCCTGGAGGGCTACTGGGGGTCGGCCGACCTGGACACGGCGACGGACACGTTCCTGGAGGTCATCGCCGCCCACCCGGACAAGGTCGACGGCATCAAGGTCTCCCTGCTGGACGCCCGGCGCGAGATCGACATCCGCCGCCGGCTCCCGAAGGGCGTGCGCTGCTACACGGGCGACGACTTCAACTACCCGGAGCTGATCGCGGGCGACGAGCAGGGCTTCAGCCACGCGCTGCTCGGCATCTTCGACCCGCTGGGCCCGCTGGCGGCGGAGGCGGTCAGGGTCCTGGACAGGGGCGACGTGCGGGGCTTCCGTGATCTGCTGGACCCCACGGTCGGGCTCTCCCGGCATCTCTTCCAGACCCCGACCCGCTTCTACAAGACGGGTGTGGTCTTCCTGGCCTGGCTGGCGGGCCACCAGTCGCACTTCACGATGGTCGGCGGCCTGCAGTCGGCCCGCTCGCTGCCGCACTTCGCGACGGCGTACGAACTGGCCGACGGGCTGGGGCTGTTCCCCGACCCGAAGCTGGCGGAGGAACGGATGAAGACGCTGCTGAGCGTGTACGGGGTGGACCAGTGAGCGGGCCGTCGCAACGGTCGCTGGAGCGCTTCTCCATCAACCAGATGACGGTGAAGCAGCTGTCGCTGCCGGAACTGGCCGACGGCTGCGCGCGCCTGGGCATCCGCAACGTGGGGCTGTGGCGCGAGCCGGTGCAGGCGTTCGGCCTGGAGGCCACGGCCAAGCTGGTCCGGGACGCGGGCCTGACGGTGACGACGTTGTGCCGGGGCGGGTTCCTCACGGCGATCGACCCGGCGGAGCGGGCAAAGGCCCTGGCCGACAACCGTCGCGCGATCGACGAGGCGGCGGCGCTGGGCACGGACACGCTGGTCCTGGTCTCGGGCGGTCTCCCCGCGGGCTCCAAGGACCTGCACGGCGCCCGCGAGCGCATCGCGGACGCCCTGTCGGAACTCGGCCCCTACGCGGAGCGGCACGGCGTCCGCCTGGCCATCGAGCCGCTCCATCCCATGTACGCCGCGGACCGCTGCGTGGTGTCGACCCTGGCCCAGGCCCTGGACCTCGCCGAACGCTTCCCGGCGCACCAGGTCGGCGTCACGGTCGACACGTACCACATCTGGTGGGACGACACCGCCCCCGCGCAGATCGCCCGGGCGGGCGCGGGCGACCGTATCCACACCTTCCAGCTCGCCGACTGGACGACTCCTCTCCCGGAGGGCGTCCTCACCGGCCGCGGTCAGATCGGCGACGGGTCGATCGACATGCGGGAGTGGCAGGACCACGTGGAGGCAGCCGGCTACACCGGCGCCATCGAGGTGGAGCTGTTCAACGACGTCCTGTGGGCCCGGGACGGCCAGGAGGTCCTGGCCGAGACGGCGAAGAGGTTCACCGAGCACACCCGCTGACCCGGCCCCGCACCACACCCGCTGCCCTGCCCCGCGTACCCGGGGGCGGGGCGGTGGCGTGCCGGGGCAGCGGCGTACCGGGGCCGCCCGTGCCCCATGCCTCCGTGCCCCGTGGCTCCGTGCCCCGTGGCTCCGTGCCCCGGGGCTCCGTGCCCCGGGGCTCCGTGCCCCGGGGCTCCGTGCCCCGGGGCTCCGTGCCCCGCGGCCCCGCGGCCCCGTGGCTCCGTGCCCCGTGCCCCCGTGGCCCCGCGCCCCCTTGCCCCCGTGCCCCCGTGCCGTTCCGGATGCACCCGTCCTCCGGGCGTGACACGCTTTTCCCAAGGACTCGGCCGGTCGTAGTGCTCTCTCTTCCCCTCGCAACCCGATTCGGAGAGCAGCCATGGCTGATTTCCCCGTGAACTCCACCAAGTCCGGTGACCAGCTCCAGCCTGCCGTCGACGCCCTGTTCGGCACGCAGTTCCTGGAGCTGTGGTCGGACGAGAGCGACTTCGTCATCAAGGGGCAGTTCCTGGCGGACGACGGCGACAAGCTCGGAGACGAGTTCGCCGTCAGTACGCAACCGGCGGACGGGCCGGGGGTGCGGCCGCTGTGGCCGTCCGTGCTGTCCGCCGGGATCAGCGGCCAGTTCGCCGCGTGGCTGGAGACGCCGGTCGGAACGCCCGGCCCGAGCCCGTCCGTGAAGCTCCAGCGGTTCACCGAGGGCCGGAAGGCCGGTCCGGAGACACTCGTCACGGCGGACGCGGATCCGGAGGTCCGGCCGTGCCTCGCGTTCATGATCGACGGCGGTGTGCTGGTCACCTGGGCGAGCCGACGGCCCGACCAGCGCATTCGCGCGCGGCGGTTCCGTTCGGACGGCAGCCCGGCGACGCCGGAGTTCACGGTCAGCACCACCGAGGGCTTCCACGAGAGGCCCGCCGCCTCGATCCTCACGAACGGCAACGTGGTCGTCGCCTGGTCGACCGATCCCTCGGCGATCGGCGGGGGCCGGCTCGCCCTGCGGTTCTTCGACTTCGAGGGCAACCCGCTGGGCGGGGAGATCCAGCCCAACGTGGGCGGCTTCACCGGGGTCAACGCGATCACGCTGCTCGACAGCGGACGGTTCGTCGTCGCGCACATCGAGGGCATCCAGCCCAGCGAGCTGGGAAAACCGCAGACCACGGTCGCGGCGAGCATCTTCCAGCCCGACGGCACGGAGACCTTCGACATCACGGCCGGCAACCCCCGGGGCTTCACCCGGAGCTCCCCGTCCCTGTCCCGGCTGCCGGGCGGGCGCTTCCTGATGGCGTGGGTCGAGGAGAGCGCGGACACCCACGCCACCGTGCCGACGGTGATGGCCAAGGTCTGCTCGGAGAGCCAGGGCTCACTCGGCGACCCGGTGCGGGTCAGCACGGCCGACCCGGGGACGCGGTCCCACACCTGCACCGCGACGGCCTTCGGCAACGGGCCGGAGAGCGTGATCGTCACCTGGGACGACGACAGCCACCTGGACGGCGACACGGGCTTCGGCGTACGGGCCCGCACGTTCCATGTCAGCCCGCCCGGGATGCTGGTGGAGGCGTCCTAGACCGCGCGGAGCTCAGTGACCGCCCGGAGCTCGGTGACCGCCCGGAGCTCGGTTCGAGGGCGGCCGGCCGTCCCGGACCCAGGTCACCACGGCCGCGGCGGCGGTGACGTACATCAGACGCTGAAGGTGGCCGTGGACTCGACGTACGCCCGGTCCGACGCCGGTGCGGCGGCTGTACGCACCGCGGCGGGCGGGGCGGCGCGGCGTCCGGCCCTCGCGGAAACCGTACGGGTGCTCGGTGAGCAGTGGCCGGAAGTGGTGGCCCATCCGCCCCGCCGGCCCCGTGACTTCCCCTGCGTACCGACTTGCGGAAACCCGGGCCGAGTCGGGAACCCGGGCCGGACCGTCCCCGTCCAATCGCCGGCCGCCGGGGAGTCATCACGGTGCGGTGTCGGCCCTCGCCACTGGCTGCGATCGCTGACCACCCTCTCCGCCGTACCGCGGCCGGCGGCACCCGCCGCCATCGGCGCGCCCCCCTCCAACCGCGCCGGTGGCGGCCCCTGGGCGGTTACCGTGCATTCCCTTGACTGGCAGAAACTTCCCGGATATTGGTGACCTCTTGGAAGTTTCCTTCAGCGGATCCGAGCGGATCACCTCCGGAAGGAGCGCACGTGCACGACACCGGCACGGGAAGCACGGGAAACACGGCTCAGCCCTCCAGACGCACCCTCCTCGCCGCCACGGCCGGCGTCACCGCCGCCCTCACGGCCGCCGGGCCCGCGCGCGCCGCCGCCCCGGACAACAGCCGACTGCGCGCCATCGTCTCCCGCATGACGCTGCCGGAGAAGGTCGGCCAGCTCTTCGTGATGCGGGTCTACGGCCACTCCGCCACCGCCCCCGACCAGGCCGACATCGACGCCAACCTCAAGGAGATCGGGGTCCGCACGGCCGCCGAGCTGGTCGCGAAGTACCGGGTCGGCGGCATCATCTACTTCGCCTGGGCGCACAACACCCGCGAGCCGCACCAGATCGCCGAGCTGTCCAACGGCATCCAGCGGGCCTCCCTGGAGCTGCCGCGCGGGCTGCCCGTGCTCATCTCCACCGACCAGGAGCACGGGATCGTCGCCCGGGTGGGCGAGCCCGCCACGCTCTTCCCGGGCGCCATGGCCGTGGGCGCGGGCGGGTCGCGGTCCGATGCGCGCACCCTCGGCCGGATCGCGGGCGCCGAGCTGCGGGCGATGGGGATCCGGCAGGACTACTCCCCCGTGGCCGACGTGAACGTCAACCCGGCCAACCCGGTCATCGGCGTACGGTCCTTCGGCGCCGATCCGCGGGCGGTGTCCGCGCTGGTGGCCGCCGAGGTCGCCGGGTACCAGGGATCCGGGGTCGCCGCGACCGCCAAGCACTTCCCCGGGCACGGCGACACCAACGTGGACAGCCACACCGGCTTCCCCACCATCACGCACAGCCGGGAGCTGTGGGAGAGGCTGGACGCCCCGCCGTTCCGGGCGGCGATCGCCACGGGCATCGACTCGATCATGACCGCGCACCTGATGGTCCCGGCCCTCGACGACTCCGGCGACCCGGCCACCCTCTCCCGCCCCATCCTCACCGGCATCCTGCGCGAACGCCTCGGCTACGACGGGGTCGTGGTCACCGACTCCCTCGGCATGGAGGGCGTACGCACCAAGTACGGCGACGACCGGGTGCCGGTGCTCGCGCTGAAGGCGGGCGTGGACCAGCTCCTCAACCCACCCGACCTCGACCTCGCCTGGAACGCCGTCCTGACCGCCGTGCGCGAGGGCGAACTCACCGAGGCCCGGCTCGACGAATCGATCCTGCGGGTGCTGCGGCTGAAGTCCCGGCTGGGGCTGTTCCGTTCGCCGTACGTCAGTCAGGCCGGTGTGGACCGGACCGTCGGCACCCGGGCGCATCTGGCGGCGGCCGACCGGATCGCCGAACGGACGACCACACTGCTCGTCAACGAGGGGCGGCTGCTGCCCCTGTCCCGGCGCCGGGACCCCAGGGTGCTGGTGGTCGGGGCGGATCCGGCCTCGCCGTCCGGCACGACGGGGCCGCCGACCGGCGTGCTCGCGGGCGCCTTGAGCGAGCTGGGCTTCACCGCCACGGCCCTGTCGACCGGCACGGCCCCCTCCGCGGCGACCATCGCGAAGGCGGTCGCGGCGGCGCGGGACGCGGACGCGGTGGTGGTGGCCACGTACAACGTCACGGCGGGCAGCGGCCAGAAGGCGCTGGTGGAGCAGCTCGTGGCGGCCGGTAGGCCGGTCGTGGCCGTGGCGGTCCGCAACCCGTACGACGTGGCCCAGCTGCCGTCCGCGCCGGCCTGCCTGGCCTCCTACTCCTGGACCGACGTCGAACTGCGGGCCGCCGCACGGGTGATCGCCGGACGGGTGAAACCGCGCGGGAAGCTGCCGGTGGCGGTGCGGCGGGCGGATGATCCGGAGCAGGTGCTGTACCCGATCGGCTACGGGCTGTCGTACTAGACGTACGCCACGGACCGGGCGCACCACCCCCAACGTGCGCAAACCGCCCCGTGTGCCTGGCGTGCGCCCGCCACGGCGGGTCACGCTGGGCGAGCACACTCGGGGGGTCGGCGATGCGTGAGAGAAGTTCCGTGGGGGTGGTCTGCGGCCTGGCGGCGCTGCTCGGCATGCTGCTGACCGGCTGTCAGAGCCCGTCGGGCGGCGTGGCGGAGGACGGCCGGCTGGGCGATCCCGCGGCCGGCGGGTCCGCCCAGACGGCCACGGCGTCGCCGGTGCCGACCCGGCCCTCCGGGTACGGGGCGGTGTTCCTCGCGGTCGGCGAGTGCAGTTCGTTCGGCACGACGAGCTTCACCGAGGTGCCGTGCGCCGGTGAGCGGGCGGCGGCCCGGGTGGTGGCGCGGCACGAGGGCACGGTGCGGGACGGCCCGCGCTGCCCGGCGACCACCGACTTCGTCCTGCACATCAGCGAGCAGCGCCCCTCGTCCGACGAGGACGGCGACGGGGCGGTCCCGCAGGGCTACGCCTGTATGCGCAACCTCCAGCCGCCGCACCCCGGCGACCCGGGCGGCGGGGGCGGGCCCCGCACGATCGTCGGCGACTGCGTCTACGGCTCCGGCGACGGGCAGGTCCGCGAGACCGCCTGCGACGGCGAGGGCGAGCGGAAGCCGCAGTACAAGGTGGTCCGGGCGGTCACCGAGCGGGCCGACTGCCCCGGCCCGACCGCCCTGTACGTCCGGCTGGGCGGGAAACGGCCGGTGGGGTGCGCCCGGTCGCTGTGAAACGGCCGGGCGCGACAGGGACGTGCCCTGAGTCCCTTGCGTGCTCCCTGAGTGCCCTGCGTGCCCCCGCGGACAGGGACGTTCCCTACGGACGCAGCGTCATCTCACGCCGGGTGTCCCGCTTGTCGAGCTTGGCGTCGAACTTCGCCAGCGGCTTGGCCGCCTGCGGGTCCGCCTGCACCGAGCTGGAGGCGACCCCGGCCCAGTCGAGGATGCGGGCGGTGGCCAGGGCCTTCTGCTCGGGCACCAGGCCCGCGACGTTGGCGCCGTGGTTCATGCCGGGGGCGGTCATGACGTAGGAGTCCTTCGCGCCCTTGCCGACGCGGAAGGGCTCAGCGCTCCAGGGGTCGTTCTCGCCGTTGACGAAGAGCATGTGGCGGGCGTTGTGGCGAACCCAGGTGTCCACGTCCCGCATCGCCGACGGCTGGAACCTCATGGGGATGTCCCGGGGGACGAAGTTGCGCGGCGGCTGGTAGCCGTAGCGGATGTACTGCTTCTCGATGTGCGGGAAGCGGATGGTCGGGGCGCCGAGCTGGGTGCCGGCCTGGTAGTAGTACGGCGTGTAGGTCGTCAGGCCCTGGTCGGCGTAGGCGGAGAAGCCGGAGATCGTGTCGACGGACTCCCAGATCTCGTCGTCGGTGGCGTTCTTGGCGTCGGCAGGGATCTGGTCGCAGTCGGACAGCCCGCTGTACTGCCAGAAGCCCCACACGTAGTCGAGGACGGTCGCCTCGTAGGCCTTGTCCAGGCTGCCGATGGTGGTGAAGGTGAGGCCGTTGTCCTGCGCGAAGGCCGCGTACTTCTTCTCCAGCGGCTCACGGCGCACCAGCGCCTCGCGCTGCACGCCGTTCAGCCGGTCGCGGCACTCCTCGGTTCCGACGCGGGCGAAGAAGCGGTCGTAGGCCGAGTCCTCCTTGTTCACCACGTCGTTGGGGGCGACGTAGGCGACGACGCCGTCCATGTCCCGCGGGTAGAAGCGCTCGTAGTAGGTGGCGGTCATGCCGCCCTTGGAGCCGCCCGTGGAGATCCACTTCTTGCCGTAGATGCCCTTCAGGGCCTTGAAGACGCGGTGCTGGTCGCTGGCGGCCTGCCAGATGTCCAGCTTGGACCAGTCCGCCGGGGCGGGCCGGGACGGGGTGAAGAAGCGGTACTCCAGGGAGACCTGGTTGCCGTCCACGATCTGGGTCGGCTCGCTGCGGCGGGGCGTCGTGGAGACGTTGTAGCCGCTGGTGAAGAACACCGTCGGGCGGGAGACCTCCTTGTGCAGCACGGTGATGCGCTGCTGGAACGTGCCCTTGGACGGCTTGCGGTGGTCGACCGGCTGCGTGTAGTTCAGGACGAAGAAGCGGTAGCCGGTGTACGGCTTCTCCTCCACCAGGCTCATGCCCGGTACGGAGAGCAGCCTCTCCTTGATGTCGGTGGTGCCGGCGGCGTCGGCGGCGGTGGCCGCTCCCGCCGTGCCCAGTGTGCCTATGAGCACCGTGAGCGCCAGCAGCCATCTGAGCGCCTTGCGCATGCGCACTCCCCTGTGAGACAGATGTGCGCCGGAAGCTAGCGGACCAACTCACCGGAGCACCAGGGGACATAGGGAAAACCCTGTGCGCGGGGCAGGGCGTGTCGCGGGGTGCGCGGCTCAGCAGAGGATCCAGCCGGAGCTGAACTTTCCCCGGCCGACCTGGCCCTTGAGCCAGACGCAGCGGCGCCCGGCGTGCACGGTCACCGGGCCCGCGTGATAGGCGTACTTGCCCTTGTCGACGACCGGCCGGTTTCCGCGCGCCTGCACGCTCACCGACATCTTGCGCTTCACGCCGGGCTTCTTGGTGAGGGTCACGGCGCAGACGTAGCCGCCGCGCTTGTAGACGAGCACGGTCCCGGTGGCGAACGGCAGGCTGCGGACCTTGCGGCCGGGACAGTGCGCGGAGGCGGCCTGCGCCTCCCCCGGGGCGGCGACGGCGAGCAGCCCGGAGGCGGTCAGCACGGCCAGTCCGAGCGCGAGCCGCCGGCGTATCGCTCCACTGTGCACTCTCGTCCTCCCGTACCGCGTCGTCCGCGACCATCGGCGTACGCCTGTACGGACGCATGACGTATGTCGGATGGTTGCACGAGCGTTACGAAAACGCCGTCGGCCGGATCCGTCAGCGGGACGCGGCGACCGGCTCCTCCGGCTCGGCGGCGCCGATGAACGTCCGCCACAGCTCCGCGTACCGGCCGCCGCGGGCGAGCAGCTCCTCGTGCGTGCCGTCCTCGGCGACCCGGCCGCGGTCCATGACGACGACCCGGTCGGCGCGGGCGGCGGTGGTGAGGCGGTGGGCGACGACGAGCGTGGTGCGGCGGCCCGCGATCCGGTCGGTGGCCTGGTTGACCTGGGCCTCGGTGGCCAGGTCCAGGGCGGCCGTGGCCTCGTCGAGCAGCAGGACGTCCGGGTCGACCAGCTCGGCGCGGGCCAGCGCGATCAGCTGGCGCTGCCCGGCGGACAGGTTGCGGCCCCGCTCGGCGACCTCGTGGAGGTAGCCGCCCTCCAGCGTGGCGATCATGTCGTGCGCGCCGACCGCGCGGGCCGCCGCTTCTACCTCGGCGTCGGTGGCGTCGGGGCGGCCGTAGGCGATGGCGTCGCGGACGGTGCCCTGGAAGAGGTACGCCTCCTGCGGGACGACTCCGAGACGGTGCCGGTACGAGGTGAGGTCCAGGTCCCGCAGATCGGTGCCGTCGACGGTGACCCGGCCTCCGGTGGGGTCGTAGAAGCGGGCCACGAGCTTGACGAGGGTCGACTTGCCCGCGCCGGTCTCGCCGACGAAGGCGACGGTCTGCCCGGCGGGGATGCGCAGGTCGACCCCGCCCAGAGCCTCTTTGTCGTCGCCGTACGCGAAGCGCACGTCCTCGAAGGCGATGTCGCCGCGCAGCGACTTGACCTGCAACGGTTCGTCGGCGGACTTCGTCGACGTAGGCTCCCTCAGCAGCTCCTGGATGCGGCCGAGAGACACGGTCGCCTGCTGGTAGCCGTCGAAGACCTGGGAGAGCTGCTGCACGGGCGCGAAGAACAGGTCGATGTAGAGCAGGTACGCCACCAGAGAGCCGATGGCCAGCGTCCCGTCGTCGACCCGGGCCCCGCCGACGATCAGCACGGCCGCCGCGGCCACCGACGACAGGAACTGCACGAACGGGAAGTACACCGAGATCAGCCACTGGCCCCGGATGCGGGCCGCACGGTAGTCGGCGCTGCGTGCGGCGAACCGCCGCCCGCCGTCCCGCTCGCGCCGGAACGCCTGCACGATCCGCAGCCCGGACACCGACTCCTGGAGGTCGGCGTTGACCACCGACACGCGTTCGCGAGCCAGCTCGTACGCCTTCACGCTCGCCCGGCGGAAGAAGAACGTGGCGATGATCAGCGGCGGCAGTGTCGCGAAGACGACCAGCGCCAGCTCCACGTCGATCAGCAGCAGGGCGACCATGATGCCGAAGAAGGTGACGACCGAGACGAAGGCCGTGACCAGGCCGGTCTGGAGGAACGTCGACAGCGCGTCGACATCGGTCGTCATCCGGGTCATGATCCGCCCGGTCAGCTCACGCTCGTAGTAGTCGAGCCCGAGGCGCTGGAGCTGGGAGAAGATCTTCAGCCGGAGCGAGTACAGGACCCGCTCGCCGGTCCGCCCGGTCATCCGGATCTCACCGATCTGGGCCGCCCACTGCACCGCGACCGTCAGCAGCCCCAGCAGGGCGGCCGCCCACACGGCGCCGAGCGCGGCCTGCGTGACGCCGGAGTCGATGCCGTGCCGGATCAGCACGGGCAGCAGCAGGCCCATGCCCGCGTCGGTGGCGACCAGGGCGAGGCTGACCAGCAGCGGCAGCCCGAAGCCGCGCAGCAGCCGGCGCAGGCCGTAGGACGCCTCGGGCCGGACGGCCTGCGACTCGTCGACGTCCGGGACGTCGGTGGCCGGGGGCAGCGCCTCGACCTGGGCGAGCAGCTCGGGCGTGGCGGGGCTTTCGGCGAGGGCGAGGTCCTTGCGCTCGCGGTCGCCGGTCCACAGCCGGGGGGTGACCCCGCGCTCGGCGTCGAACTCGGCGTCGAGCTCGTCCCGTACCGAGGTGTCCTCCGTGGGGCAGGCCGGCTGGGTGTGGCCCGGGGAGACCGCGCCCAGCTCGTCCGGGTCGGTGAGCAGGCGCCGGTAGAGGGCGGACCGCTCCTGGAGCTCCTCGTGGGTGCCGATGTCGGCGAGGCGCCCGCCGTCCAGGACGGCGATGCGGTGGGCGAGGTTCAGGGTGGAGCGGCGGTGGGCGATCAGCAGGGTCGTACGGCCCCGCATGACCCCCTTCAGGGCCTCGTGGATCTCGTGCTCCACGCGGGCGTCCACGGCGGAGGTGGCGTCGTCCAGGACCAGCAGGCGCGGGTCACTGAGGATGGCGCGGGCGAGGGCGACGCGCTGGCGCTGGCCACCGGAGAGGGTGAGGCCGTGCTCGCCGACGGTGGTGTCGTAGCCCTCGGGGAGTTCCGCGATGAAGCGGTCCGCCTGGGCGGCGCGGGCGGCCTTCTCGATCTCCTCCCGGGTGGCGTCGGGCCGGCCGTAGGCGATGTTGTTGCGGACGGTGTCGGAGAAGAGGAACGAGTCCTCGGGGACGAGGCCGATCGCGGCGCGCAGCGACTCGGTGGTCAGCTCGCGCACGTCGTGGCCCCCGACCAGGACGGCCCCGCGGGTGACGTCGTAGAAGCGCGGCAGGAGGAGGGAGACGGTGGACTTGCCGGAGCCGGAGGAGCCGACGACGGCGAGGGTCTCGCCGGGGCGGATCTCGAAGGACAGCCCGTCGAGGACGTTGCCGGTCGCGCCGGGGGCGTCGTCGTATCCGAAGGAGACGTCGTCGAACTCGACCGTCGCGGGGGCGTCGGCGGGCAGGTCCTTGTGGCCGTCCTCGATCGACGGCTCGGTGTCGATCAGCTCCAGGACGCGCTCGGTGCCGGCGCGGGCCTGCTGGCCGACGGTGAGCACCATCGCGAGCATGCGGACCGGGCCGACCAGCTGGGCGAGATAGGTGGAGAAGGCGACGAAGGTGCCGAGCGTGATGTGCCCGCGCACCGCCAGCCAGCCGCCGAGGGCCAGCATCGCGACCTGTCCGAGCGCGGGAACGGCCTGCAGGGCCGGGGTGTAGACCGAGTTCAGGCGGATGGTGCGCAGACGGCCCGCGAACAGCCTGCGGCCGACCTCCCGGAGCTTGCCGGTCTCCTGCTCCTCCTGCCCGAAGCCCTTCACCACGCGTACGCCGCTGACGGCGCCGTCCACGACGCCCGCGACGGCGGCGGCCTGGGCCTGGGCGTACCAGGTGGAGGGGTGCAGCCGGGTGCGGCTGCGCTTGGCGATCCACCAGACGGCGGGCGCCACCGCCAGGGCGACCAGGGTCAGCGGCACGGACAGCCAGGCCATGATCACCAGGGAGATCAGGAAGAGCATGAAGTTCCCGATGGTCATCGGGAGCATGAAGAGCAGGCCCTGGATGAGCTGGAGGTCGCTGGTGGCGCGGCCGACGACCTGGCCGGTGGACAGCTCGTCCTGGCGGCGGCCGTCCAGCCGGGTGATCGTGCCGTACATGTCCGTCCGCAGGTCGTGCTGGACGTCGAGGGCCAGGCGTCCGCCGTAGTACCGGCGGACGTAGGTGAGGACGTAGACGACCAGCGCGGCGGCGACGAGGAGACCGGCCCAGGTGGTCATGTCCCTGGTGTGCTCGCTGATGACGTCGTCGATGATCACCTTGGTGATCAGCGGGACCAGGGCCATGACGGCCATGCCGGCCAGGGAGGAGCCGAGGGCGAGCACGACGTCCTTCGGATGGCGCCACGCATAGGCCCACAGCCGCCGTGCCCATCCCCGTTTCGGTGTCACACCGGTGCCTTCCAGTCGTCCTGCTCTGCCGGAAGGCACCAACGTCTTCGGGAGCCGATTTCATCCCGCCGTAACGGTTCTCTTTGCGGACGGGGCGGCACCGTACGGTTCCCTTTGCGGACGGGTGCGGCACCATCTCGGCTGCTCGCGCCGGTTCACCGCGCCCCTGGGAGAGAGGCCTTGCCCTAACCGGCGAGTAGGTGACGAGGTGCGTGCCGTCGCCGTCCACGGCCAAGCCCTCGGAGTCGAGCGCGGCTCCGGTCTCGTCGGCGAGGGGTGCCGGTGACGCCGGATGGGCGGCGGGGTGAAGGTGGGCCGTTCCGGTGAGCCGACCACGCGGACAGCTACTCGCCCCACCTTGCGGTCGTTTGCCCGGATATGGAAAACATCCTTCCCCCCGCGCTCTACACCATCCTCGCCGTCGTCAGGAGGTTCTTGGACCTTCTCGGCTAGGACCTGTCAACTCGCCTTCAGATCCTTGTGGATGACCTTGGCCACGGCCTGAATGGTGGCGATGCCGTAGTTCATCGTGCTGTTGCCGTGGGACAGCACGGTCATCACGTAGTCGTGTCCACCGCCCTTGAACGCGCCGACGCTGTGCACGCGCCAGCCGTTCGAGGAGCGCTGCAGCCAGCCGTTCTTGACGGCCACGGTGACGCCTGAGGGCACTCCGTACGGGGTGCCCCAGCGCTGGGACGAGACGACCTGGCCCATCAGCTTGACGATGTAGGCGCGGGAGTTGTCGCTGAGGACCGCGTTCTTGGCGGTGAGGAGCTTCAGCAGCTTCTGCTCGTCGGTGACGGTGATCTGCGTCAGGCCCCAGTAGCCGTTCGCGCCGGGCTTGGTCTGCGTCATGCCGGCGGCCTTGAGGAAGTTCTTGATCTTCGTCATGCCGAGCTGCTTCCACAGGGTGGAGGTCGCCGCGTTGTCCGACTTGGTGATCATCGCCTTGGCGAGGGTGCTCTCGCGGTCGGTGAGGTACCGGTTCGTCTTCTTGGCGTCCCACAGCAGCGTGGCGAGGACGGTCACCTTGACGATGCTGGCCGAGTCGTAGGCGGAGCTCGCGCGCAGTGTGCACGTCGTCTTGGTGCTGCGGTCGTAGAGGCCGACGGCCACCGTGCCCTTGCGGGTGGCGAGCGCGGCGGTGATGTCCTTCTTCAGCTTGGCGGCGAGCCCGGCCTTGGCGGACGTGCAGGTCACGGCCGGAGCGGCGGCGGAGGCGGGCGTGGCGGCGGCGACGAGCGGCACGAGGACGACCGTACCCACGACCGCCGCCAGCACTCGCGCGCGGCGGGATATCCCAGAAGTCATGCACCTCATGACTCCGGGACGGGGGCGAATGGTTGTAGGTATGGCGAAGACTTGTGCGAGTCGTTACCGGACGACGGCGACGACTCCGAATCCTCTTCGCGGTCCCGCCAGTCGGGCCGGGCGGTGGCCGACTTGGCCGGACGGCTGTGGGATGATCGCATGGACGCCCCGGGCGCCGCAGGTGGGCGCGAATGGCGCGTGAGCCCCCTAGGGGGCCTTTCGGGGCTGCCCGTGCGGGAAGGTGTGGCGGCGAGTCAGATGCCGAGCATCTGGTTGAGCTCGTCGAGGGACTTGACCGTCACGTAGTCGTAGCCGTGGGTCACCGGGTCGTAGCCGCGGTCCAGCAGGACCAGGTTGCGGAAGCCCATGTCGTGCATCGACTGGTGGTCGTACCGGGTGTGCGAGGCGACGTGCACGAAATCCTCGGGGGACGCGTCGAGCTTCTCGAGCATGTACTCGAACGCCGCGTAGCGGGGCTTGTAGTAGCCGGCCTGCTCAGCGGTGAGGACCGCGTGGAACTCCGCGCCGAGCTTCGGCACGCTCTCCGCGAGGAAGGAGTCGTCGGCGTTGGAGAGAATGACCAGCTTGTAGTGCTCGGCCATCTTCTTCAGCGGCTCCACCACGTCCGGGTGTGGTCCCCAGCCGCGGACACCGTCGGCGAACCGCTTGCCCGCGTCCGGCGCCGCCTTCACGCCCCACTTGCGGCAGACCCGCTCGAAGGAGTCCTGCAGCACCTGCTCGTAGGGGTAGTACTCGCCGCGGACCTGGTCGTAGCGGTAGCCGCGGAACTCCCGTACGAACTGGTCGAACTGCCCGGCTGGGACCTGGTCGCCGACGAGTTCACGCGTGATGGGGGTGATCGGGTATTCGATGAGCGTGCCGTAGCAGTCGAACGAGACGTACTTCGGGCGGAACTGAAACGAGGGAATGGGCATGAGGATGCTCCTGTCCTGCTTCGGGGAACCGGTTACACCAGGGCGGGCCTTTCAGCAGCCAGTCGGGCGCCGCCACCGTGTGGCCCCTTTCGGTTCGGGCCTCACTTGATTGACATTCATTTTCAATTCGGGAAACCGGCAGGTCAACCCACACTGTGTGCCACCTTGGGGCCTTCTCGAGACGGTCTGTCACTGCGGACGGCCTCTGGACCCGACGCCGGCCGAGGAGACGGAACCTGGTTGGGCCGGGCCGGGCCGGCCGGTCCGGCCGGCCCATCGGCTCCCGCCTCGACGCGGCCGACGTCGGCCGCCCCGGCCCCACCGCACATCGCCGCGCGGCCCCCGACCCCCTCGGTCCGGGGCCGCTCCCGCGTCCCGGATCATGGACACCGGTGTCCGGCGATCGGGTAAAGGGGAGCAGAACGGTGGGCTACTGCCTGGAGATGAGCACCGGCGACATGAGAACGGTGGTACGGCTGCTCACGGCGGTGGAGCGGACCGAGCAGCAGGAGCGCACCCTGACCCGGGTGCGCACGGAGTGCGAGCGGACCGACGACCGCTTCCAGGAGCAGGGCATCGACCTCGACGTCTCCATCAGCCGGGCCCTGGAAGAGCTGATCGACGGCACCCCGAGCACCGACCTCTGCCCCGCCTACAGCTACGCCTTCTACCAGGCCGTCGCGGCACACTTCTCCGACCCCACCGACCTCGGCGCCTGGCGCCGCCCGGCGTGGTTCTACGCCATGGACGACGAACTGGCCCGGCACGGCGTGCCGTCCGACCTGCTCCCGGGTACGTTCCTGTTCAGCGGTCCGCCGCTGCGGCTGCCCCACCCCGGTGACGCGGTACCCGCGATCGGCACCCTGCCCGCCCAGCGGGCCTCCGCTCTGGCCGATGCCTACGGGTCCGTACTCGGCCGCCTGAATCCCGAATTCCGCGACGCCGCCCGCCGGTTCGCCGAGGTCATGCGGTTCGAGGCGGAGGAGTGGGAGAGCGCCCGGAAGCTCGGGACGAATCCGGACACGCTGCTCTTCTGGTTCCACTGACCTCCGCCGGCCCCTGCCGGACCTCTTGACGCCGTCCTTCCCGCCGGGATACTTGCGGTCGACAGCGCCAACTGCCGTGTCAGTCAAGGGCTTTATGAGACGGCGAGGGCGCCTGTCCGAGATCCCGAACGTCGTGCGAAGTTTCGCAAGCTTCGTGTCGACCACCCCCACCGGAGGATCCGCACATGAGCCCACGCAAGGCACTCATAGCCGCCCTGACCGCCGCACTGCTGGCCGGCCCCGGAGTCGCCCAGGCCGCCACTCCCCAGGCTCCGCCCGCCCCCGCCCGGGAACGCGCCGCGGCGGCCACCATCACCTGGTCCCTCGTCCGCGCGAGCAACCCCACCGCGGACCAGCGCTCGGCCTACGACCTCATCACCAAGGCCATGAACGCGGCCGTGGCCCGCTACAACAACCTCAGCGACCTGGGCAAGACCATCACGGTCCGCTACGAGCCGGGCGTCCCCACCGCCGACGGCAGCATGAACGGCACCATCCGCTTCGGCAGCAACCGCAGCTACATGAACGAGCGGACGGCCCTGCACGAGATCGCCCACACCATCGGCGTGGGACTGAGCGGGGGCTGGTCCCGCCTCGGCGGCAGCGGCACCTGGACCGGCGCCCAGGCCACCGCGCTCGTCAGGCAGTACGACGGCTCCGGTGCCAAGATCTCCACCGGCGGCGGCCACTTCTGGCCCTACGGCCTGAACTTCGACAACGAGTGGTCGGGCACGGCGGCCGACCGCCACGTCCACATCGTCGCCGCGATGGTCCGCGACGGCCTGTAGGAGGCCTCGCGGGGCCGGCCGTCGCTCATCCCCGGGCATCCCCCCAGATACGTCGGCCCGAACATCCGCTGCACGGCCGGGAGCAGGATCACCGAGGGGCGCGCGCCTGAAGCGCCTTCGCCAGGTCCTGCTCCGGGTTCTCCGGGGTCCCCGGGGTGAGTTCCCGGGCGGCGGTGCGGTCGGTTCGTGAGCACCTCCCTGACCCGGTCCGGGGCCGTCGCGTCCTCGCGGGACGTCACAGCAGCGCCTGCGACGCGAGGCGGGCGTCCGCGTGGACCGAACGGCCCCGACCCGCCCGCGGAGGACCGTTCTGCACGTCAACTCACGTAGACACGACCGACTTGCCGGTTTCCGTCACCTGATCGCCACGTCACATTCATTTACATGGCCGCATGTCCATGTCACTCTCCCGATTGCCGCCTCCAATCAACCCGCGTAGATGGGACCCCCCACATGCTGGCGACAACACGGATACGACGATGGAAGCCGGTGGCACTGGCCACCGCCGCCGCCCTGGCCGGCCTCACCGCGGCCACCCTGACCGCTCCCCCGGCCGCGGCCACGACGACCGCGTACGACACGACGTACTACAAGAACGCGGTCGGCAAGACGGGCACCAGCCTCAAGTCCTCCCTGCACACCATCATCAGCAGCCAGACGAAGCTCTCGTACTCCGCGGTCTGGAACGCCCTCAAGGCCACCGACCAGGACCCGAACAACAGCAACAACGTGATCCTGCTGTACAGCGGTGAATCGCGCAGCAAGTCCCTCAACGGCGGTGACACCGGCGACTGGAACCGCGAGCACGTGTGGGCCAAGTCCCACGGCGACTTCGGCGAGGCTACCGGTCCCGGCACCGACCTGCACCACCTGCGCCCGTCGGACGTGCGGATCAACAGCGTCCGCGGCAATCTGGACTTCGACAACGGCGGCAGCGCGGTCACGAACGGCGGCGGCAGCCTCGTCGACTCCGACTCCTTCCAGCCGCGTGCCGCGGACAGGGGCGACGTGGCCCGCATGATCCTCTACATGGCCGTCCGCTACGAGGGCGACGACGGCTTCGCCGACCTGGAGCCCAACGAGAAGGTCGGCAACGGCAGCAACCCGTACATCGGCAAGCTCTCCGTCCTCAAGGCATGGAACGAGGCGGACCCGCCGAGCGCCTTCGAGGAGAAGCGCAACCAGGCCATCTACGACACGTACCAGCACAACCGCAACCCGTTCATCGACCACCCGGAGTGGGTCGAGGCGATCTGGTAGCGACTGCTGTGACTGAACTCCCTTCTGTGTGAAGGGGGTTCAGCACACCGTCTTCCTCTCCGGGCTCAGAATCCTGGCCGCATCCGACATCGGCCCCGCCGGGACGCCTGCGACCTCACGGAACATCTCCCGTGAAGGCCGTCACGCCCGGCCGATCGGGTGATCAGTCCGAGCCCGGGTGCGTCGGCGCGAACATCCGCAGCACGGCCGGGAGCAGGACCACCGAGGGCCCGCTCGCCTGTAGCGCCTTCGCGAGGTCCTGCTCCAGGTTCTCCGGGGTCGTCCGTACCCCGGGCACGCCGAAGGACTCCGCGAGGGCCACGTAGTCGGGCCGGGTCAGTTCCGTCGCGGTCGCCTCGCCGAACGCGTCGGTCATGTACTCGCGCAGGATGCCGTAGCCGCCGTCGTCGACGATCAGCCAGGTGACGTCCAGGTCGTACTGGCGGGCCGTCGCCAGCTCGGCGATCGAGTACAGGGCCCCGCCGTCGCCGGAGACGGCGAGGACCGGGCGGGTCGGGTCGGCCGCCGCCGCGCCGAGGGCCGCGGGGAAGGCGTAGCCGAGGCCGCCCGCGCCCTGGGCGGAGTGCATGTGGTTGGGGCCCTTGGCGTCGAAGGCCGACCAGGCCCAGTAGGCCAGGATCGTCATGTCCCAGAAGGACGGGGAGTCGGCCGGGAGCGCCTTGCGGACGGACGCCAGTACGTCCTGCTCCAGGGTGAGTTCCTGGGCGGCGATGCGGTCGGCGACCTTCGCGAGCACCTCCCGGACCCGGTCCGCGGCCGTCGCGTCCTCGCGGGGCGTCACCGTCTCCAGCAGCGCCTGCAACGCGAGCCGGGCGTCCGCGTGGATGCCCAGCGCCGGGTGGTTGGACTCCAGCTTGCCGAGGTCCGCCTCGATCTGGACGACCCTGCCGCGGGGCTTGAACGTGTGGTAGTTCGAGGAGAGTTCACCGAGGCCCGAGCCCACGACCAGCAGGACGTCGGCGTCCTCCAGGAAGTCGGTGGTGTGCCGGTCCTCGATCCACGACTGGAGCGACAGCGGGTGCTTCCAGGGGAACGCCCCCTTGCCGCCCGGTGTCGTGACGACCGGCGCCCGGAGCCGCTCCGCCAGCTGCCTCAGCTTGCCGGAGGCGTCCGCCCGGACCACTCCCCCGCCCGCGATGATCGCCGGACGGGCGGCCCTGGACAGCAGGTCGGCGGCCACGGCGGTCAGTTCGGGACGCGGCGGCAGCTCCTCGGGGAAGGCGTCGCCGCCCGTGACGACCGGAATCGCCGTCTCGGCGAGCAGCACGTCCTGCGGGATCTCCACCCACACCGGGCCGTGCGGGGCGCTCAGCGCGGACTTCCAGGCCGCCTCGATCGCCGAGGGGATCTGGGACTGGGCGCGGACGGTGTGCACGGACTTGACCACGCCCCGGAACGAGGCGGCCTGGTCCGGGAGTTCGTGGAGGTAGCCGTGCCGGCCGCCGCCCAGGCCCGCCGTCGGGACCTGGCTGCTGATCGCCAGCACGGGCGCGGAGGCCGCCGCCGCCTCCTGGAGGGCGGCCAGGGAGGTCAGGGCGCCCGGCCCCGTCGACAGCAGCAGGGGCGCCGCCTCCCCGGTGATCCGGCCGTACGCGTCCGCCGCGAACCCGGCGTTGTTCTCCACCCGCAGGCCGATGTACCTCAGGTCCGAGCGGCGCAGCGCGTCGAACATGCCGAGGGCGTGCTGGCCGGGCAGCCCGAACACCGTCGTGGCGCCCAGCCCGGCCAGCGTCTCCACGACCAGGTCTCCGCCGCTGCGGCCGGGAGGAGGGTTCAGGGCGGCCTCCGTCTGGGCGGGCGTGGGGCGCAGTACCAGGTCGTGGTCGTGGGTCACGTGGCTTCCGAGTCCTTCCGGGCCGCGGCGATCTGGCGCGACATGATCGTGGTGAGTTCGTACGCGGTGTGGGAGGCCGCCACCGACGTGATCTCCGCGTGGTCGTACGCGGGAGCCACCTCGACGACATCGGCCGACACCAGGTTGCAGGATGCCAGGCCCCGCAGGATCTCCAGCAACTCGCGCGAGGTCATGCCGCCGGCCTCGGGCGTGCCGGTGCCGGGGGCGTGGGCCGGGTCGAGGCAGTCGATGTCGATGGAGATGTACAGCGGGCGGTCGCCGATGCGCTGGCGGAGCTGGTCGGCGACCTCGTCGGCACCACGCCGGTAGACATCGGCCGAGGTGACGATGCCGAAGCCCATCTTCTCGTCGTCGGTCAGGTCCTGCTTGCCGTAGAGCGGGCCGCGGGTACCGACGTGGGACAGGGCGGAGGTGTCGAGGATGCCCTCCTCGACCGCGCGGCGGAACGGGGTGCCGTGCGTGTACTCGGCGCCGAAGTAGGTGTCCCAGGTGTCGAGGTGGGCGTCGAAGTGCAGCAGGGCGACCGGGCCGTGCTTCTTCGCCACCGAGCGCAGCAGGGGCAGCGCGATGGTGTGGTCGCCACCGAGGGTCATCAGACGGGCGCCGGTGCCGAGCAGGTCGTCCGCGGCGGCCTCGACGGTCTCGACGGCCTCGTTGATGTCGAACGGGTTCACGGCGATGTCGCCGCCGTCCGCTACCTGGGCGAGGGCGAACGGCGAGGCGTCCTGTGCGGGGTTGTACGGGCGCAGCAGCCGGGACGCCTCGCGGATGGCGTTGCCGCCGAAACGGGCGCCCGGCCGGTACGAGACGCCCGAGTCGAACGGCACGCCCACCACCGCGACATCGGCCCGGCCGACCTCGTCCAGCCGGGGCAGCCGGGCGAAGGTCGCCGGTCCCGCGTACCGCGGAATGCGGGAGGAGTCGACGGGCCCGCGCGGAGTCTCGTTGCTGCTCATGGAGGAATGCCTTCTTTCCTACGCTTCATCGCGTATGTACTGCTTGTCGTACGACTTTACCGGGGAGTCGGGACCGGCTCGGACACGGTTCGAATGCCTGCCCGGCGACGCCTTCGCGCCAGGCGGCGAGGACGGCCACGCCGGTCGGCCTCGCCATCAAGCAGACGGCGCCGTAGCCCCCGAGCGACGACATTCAGTCCCAGCACATCCGCCTGAATCCGGGGCGACCACTGCAGTCGACACTAGGCACCCGCCAACGACTGCGACATGTACATTTCGTACACCGCAGCGCGAAGGTATGGAAGGATCGGCGTGGATGAGCGGGAGCTGCCCGGGTGCGGATCTGAGTACGTGAGCGGTGTCCCTCTGAGCACGTGACGCACGTCCCAGCGCTCGATACGCCAGGGACGCCCGCAGTCGGCTGCCTCACAATGGATGCCATGCCGATATCCGGGACACCCAGCCGCGCCGAACTCGTCGAGCACCTCGTCAGAACGCGCATCGCGGGCGACGTCGCCACTCCCCGCGAGAACAACCTTTCCCACTACCGCAAGCTGGCGAACAGCGACCGACACTACTGGTTCGGGCTGGAACTCGGCGACCGCTGGAGCGACGAGCAGGACGTCCTCGCGGTGATGGCGGAGCGCGTCGGCGTGAACGACGACCCCGAGTACCGGTACGGCCAGGACACCATCGACCCGGAGCTGACCGTCGACGGCCTGGAGCGGATGGCCGGGCGGCTGCGCAAGGCGGCGGACGGGCAGCAGCGCGTCCTCTTCGCCACCGGCCACCCCGGCGGCCTCCTCGACGTGCACCGTGCGACCGCGTCGGCGCTGCGCGCGGCCGGCTGCGAGATCGTCGTCATCCCGGACGGGCTGACGACGGAGGAGGGCTACGTCATGCAGTTCGCGGACGTGGCGGTGCTGGAGCACGGCGCCACCCTGTGGCACACCCACTCCGGCGAACCGATGAAGGCGATCCTGACGGCCCTGGAGCGGGAGGGCCGCCCGCTGCCCGACCTGGTGGTCGCCGACCACGGCTGGGCGGGCTACGCGGGGCAGCACGGCGTGGACTCCGTCGGCTACGCCGACTGCAACGACCCGGCTCTCTTCATCGCCGAGGCCGAGGGCACCGTGCAGGTGACGGTCCCCCTCGACGACCATGTGGTCAGCCCGCGCCACTACGACCCGATGACGGCGTACCTGCTGTCGGAGGCGGGCCTCAGCTAGGGCCCGGCTCGCGCGGGACGCGGACCACGCCCTCCTGGATCACGGTGATGGCCAGCCGCCCGTCCTGCGTGTAGATCCGCGCCTGCCCCAGTCCCCGGCCGCCGTACGCGGACGGGGACTCCTGGTCGTACAGCAGCCACTCGTCGGCGCGGAACGGCCGGTGGAACCACATCGCGTGGTCGAGCGAGGCCCCGACGACGTCCCCGACGGCCCAGCCGCCGCGCCCGTGCGCGAGCAGCACGGAGTCGAGCAGCGTCATGTCGGAGACGTACGTGGCGAGGACGACGTGCAGCAGCGGCTCGTCGACCGCGCCGCCCAGTTTGCCGTTGGTGCGGAACCACACCTGCGAGTGCGGCTCGCGCGGCTCGCCGAACTTCCCGTAGGGCGGCTCGTCGACGTACCGCAGGTCGACGGCGGAACGGGCCTCGATGAACTTCTCCACCACGACGGGATCGAGATGCCCGTACCCGCGCAGCCGCTCCTCGCCGGTCGGGAGGGTCACGGGATCGGGCGCGGCCGGCATGGGCTCCTGGTGGTCCAGCCCGTCCTCATACGTCTGGAAGGACGCCGAGAGGTGGAAGATCGGCTTGCCGTGCTGGACGGCGACGACGCGGCGGGTGGTGAAGGAGCGGCCGTCGCGGATCCGGTCGACGGTGTAGACGATGGGCGCGCCGGGGTCGCCGGGGCGCAGGAAGTACGCGTGCAGCGAGTGCGCGGGCCGGTCCTCGGGGACCGTGCGCCCGGCGGCGACGAGCGCCTGGGCGGCGACCTGCCCGCCGAAGACCCGCGGGACGACGGCGGACCGGGACCGGCCGCGGAAGATGTCCTCCTCGATCTGCTCGAGGTCGAGCAGATCGAGGAGGTCCTGAAGTGCATTGCTCATGGCAACTGTTGTACCGGCCAATGACTACGGCCGGTTCACAGCCCCATGTTCTTCGCGATGATCGACTTCATGATCTCGCTGGTGCCGCCGTAGATGCGGTTGACGCGGTTGTCCGCGTACAGGCGGGCGATGGGGTACTCGTTCATGAAGCCGTAGCCGCCGTGCAGCTGGAGGCAGCGGTCGATGACGCGGTGGGCGACCTCGGTGCAGAACAGCTTCGCGGAGGCGGCCTCGGCGGGGGTGAGCTCGCCGGCGTCCAGGGCCTCGGTCGCGCGGTCGGCGACGGCCTCGGCGGCGTCCACCTCGGCCTGGCAGGCGGCCAGCTCGAACTTGGTGTTCTGGAAGGACGCGACCGTCTTGCCGAAGACGGTGCGGTCCTGGACGTACTGCTTGGCGAACCGGACGGCGGCCTTGGCCTGGGCGTAGGCGCCGAAGGCGATGCCCCAGCGCTCGGAGGCCAGGTTGTGGCCGAGGTAGTAGAAGCCCTTGTTCTCCTCGCCGAGCAGGTCCTCGACGGGCACCTTGACGTCGACGAACGCCAGCTCGGCGGTGTCGGAGGTCTTCAGGCCGAGCTTGTCGAGCTTGCGGCCGACGGAGTAGCCCTCGGACTTGGTGTCCACGGCGAAGAGGGAGATGCCGTGGCGGCGGTCCTCGGCGGTCGGGGCGGAGGTGCGGGCGCAGACGATCATGCGGTCGGCGTGCACGCCGCCGGTGATGAAGGTCTTGGCGCCGTTGAGGACGTAGTGGGTCCCGTCCTCGCTCAGCTTGGCGGTGGACTTCATGCCCGCGAGGTCGGAGCCGGTGCCGGGCTCCGTCATGGCGATGGCCCACATCTCCTCGCCGCTGACGAACTTCGGGAGGAAGCGCTTCTTCTGCTCGTCGGTGGCGAGCATCTTGATGTACGGCAGGGCAAGCAGCACGTGCACGCCGGAGCCGCCGAAGGCGACGCCCGCTCGAGCGGTCTCCTCGTAGAGGACGGCCTCGAACTTGTGGCTGTCCAGACCAGCTCCGCCGAACTCCTCGGGGACGTTGATGCCGAAGATGCCCAGCTCACCGAGCTTGTAGTAGAAGTCACGGGGCGCCT
Organism: Streptomyces sp. NPDC012474; assembly: GCF_042955185.1. Classification (NCBI taxonomy): domain Bacteria; kingdom Bacillati; phylum Actinomycetota; class Actinomycetes; order Kitasatosporales; family Streptomycetaceae; genus Streptomyces; species Streptomyces sp. NPDC012474. The sequence continues at coordinate 281,209 of NZ_JBIBEP010000001.1, read as the reverse complement.
GGCCCGCTGCGAACCACTCGTCGTACACGGGTACGACCTCGGCCTCGATGAAGGCGCGAAGGGTCTCCCGGAACGCCTCGTGATCCTCGTTGAACACCGTACGGCGCACGCCGCCACCTCCACGACTTCGCATGTCTAAGCGCTTGCTCAGCCAAAGATACCGGCGAGTATCGAGACACGTCCAGGGTGGAGCCGGGGTGGTCGGGGTAACGCTCGTCACGCCGGGGGCCGCCGGGCGGGGGCGAGATCCCTCGGGGCGCAGGGGGGCGAAGCCCCGCCGGGGTCCGGGTCAGAACCCACGCCGGGGTTCGGGGCGCAACCTCGGGGCGTGGCCGGCCGCCGGCTTGACCGTTCCAGGCGGGTGGGAAACGCCGGGGGCACAGGGGGCTAAGCCCCCGCAGGCGTTCGGGCGAAACCCGTCGGCGTTCGGGGCGGAGCCCCGGGGCGAGCCCGGCCTCTGGCCGACAGTCATGGGCGGGCGGGTGGGTGGGCAAAGGCCCCCTGAACCTCCGCCGCGGCGAACGCCCCCCGGGCCATCCGGTGGAGCAGCTCCGCCGTAGCCCCCCGCCCGGGCAGCGACCCGCCCCTGCCCAGATGCGGCGTCGAGTTCAGCAGCCCGAACACCGAGTGCACGGCCGACCGGGCGGCCGGCTCCCCCAGCCCCGGGTACACCTCCCGAACGACCCCAACCCACAGCTCCACGTACTGCCGCTGCAGCTGCCGCACCATCTTCCGGTCACTGTCCCGCAGGCGATCCAGCTCCCGGTCGTGCAGGGTGATCAGGGGCCGGTCATCGAGCGCGAAGTCGATATGCCCCTCGATCAGCGAGTCGAGCACCCCCTCCGCCCCACCCCCGTCCGCCTCCGCCAGCCTCCGCTTCGCCCCGGTCAGCAACTGCCCGCTGATCCCCACCAGCAGCTCCGCGAGCATCGCGTCCTTGCCCGCGAAGTGCCGGTACAGCCCGGGTCCGCTGATCCCGACCGCGGCGCCTATCTCGTCGACCCCGACCCCATGGAAGCCCCGCTCGGCGAAGAGCCGGGCAGCCTCCTTGAGGATCTGCTCGCGTCGGGTGGGGGCGTCGGTTCTCGTGGCCATGAAATCAATTCTAGACAGGGAGGTTAGCGGTCGTTAACCTGAAGGAAATGCGTTAACGCTCATTAACAAGGTGAGGGGACCCGCAGGATGCACGAGGCACCGGAGCTCACGAGCGCGGCAGACCCCGCGTCGGAGGCCTTTCGGGCCAACGAGGAGGCGCACCACACCCTCGTGGCGGAGCTGCGCGCCAAGCTCGCCGCCGCCGCGCAGGGCGGTGGCGAGAAGGCCCGCGCCCGCCACACCGCGCGCGGCAAGCTGCTCCCCCGCGACCGTGTGGACACCCTCCTCGACCCGGGCTCGCCGTTCCTGGAGCTGGCCCCGCTCGCGGCCGACGGGATGTACGAGGGCCAGGCCCCGGCCGCCGGAGTCATCGCCGGCATCGGCCGGGTCAGCGGCCGCGAGACGGTGGTCATCGCCAACGACGCCACGGTCAAGGGCGGCACGTACTATCCGATGACGGTCAAGAAGCACCTCCGCGCCCAGGAGGTCGCCCTCGACAACCGCCTCCCCTGCGTCTACCTGGTGGACTCCGGAGGCGCCTTCCTCCCCATGCAGGACGAGGTCTTCCCCGACCGCGACCACTTCGGCCGCATCTTCTACAACCAGGCCCGCATGTCCGGCGCCGGCATCCCCCAGATCGCCGCCGTCCTCGGCTCGTGCACGGCCGGCGGGGCGTACGTCCCGGCGATGAGCGACGAGGCGGTGATCGTCCGCAACCAGGGCACCATCTTCCTGGGCGGCCCGCCCCTGGTGAAGGCGGCCACGGGCGAGGTCGTCACGGCCGAGGAGCTCGGCGGCGGCGAGGTCCACTCCCGCGTCTCGGGCGTCACCGACCACCTCGCGGAGAACGACGCGCACGCCCTGCGCATCGTCCGCACCATCGTCTCCACACTCCCCGCGCGCGGGACGCTCCCCTGGGAGGTCACCGAGGCGACGGAACCCAAGGTCGACCCGCACGGCCTCTACGGCGCGGTCCCGGTCGACTCCCGCACCCCCTACGACGTGCGCGAGATCATCGGCCGGGTCGTCGACGGCTCCCGTTTCGCCGAGTTCAAGTCGGAGTTCGGCCAGACCCTGGTCACCGGCTTCGCCCGGATCCACGGCCACCCGGTGGGCATCGTCGCCAACAACGGCATCCTGTTCTCCGAGTCCGCCCAGAAGGGCGCCCACTTCATCGAGCTGTGCGACCAGCGCGGCATCCCGCTGGTGTTCCTCCAGAACATCTCGGGCTTCATGGTCGGCAGGGACTACGAGGCGGGCGGCATCGCCAAGCACGGCGCCAAGATGGTCACGGCGGTGGCCTGCACCCGCGTACCGAAGCTGACGGTCGTGGTCGGCGGCTCGTACGGCGCGGGCAACTACTCCATGTGCGGCAGGGCGTACTCCCCCCGCTTCCTGTGGATGTGGCCGAACGCCAAGGTCTCGGTCATGGGCGGCGAGCAGGCCGCCTCGGTCCTCGCGACCGTCAAGCGGGACCAGCTGGAGGGGCGCGGCGAGTCCTGGCCCGCCGAGGAGGAGGACGCCTTCAAGGCCCCGATCCGCGCCCAGTACGAGCGCCAGGGCAACGCCTACTACGCGTCGGCCCGCCTCTGGGACGACGGTGTGATCGACCCGCTGGACACCCGTCAGGTCCTGGGCCTGGCCCTGACCGCGTGCGCCAACGCGCCCCTGGGTGATCCCCAGTTCGGCGTCTTCCGGATGTGAGGGGACGGACGACGATGTTCGAGACAGTACTGGTGGCCAACCGCGGCGAGATCGCCGTACGGGTGATCCGTACGCTGCGGTCGATGGGCGTGCGCTCGGTGGCCGTCTTCTCCGACGCGGACGCCGACGCCCGGCATGTCCGCGAGGCGGACACGGCGGTCCGGATCGGCCCGGCTCCCGCGTCCGAGAGCTATCTGTCGGTGAAGCGCCTGCTGGAGGCCGCGGCCCGCACGGGCGCCCAGGCCGTCCACCCCGGCTACGGCTTCCTCGCGGAGAACGCCGCCTTCGCGCGTGCCTGCGCCGAGGCGGGCCTGGTCTTCATCGGCCCTCCGGCGGACGCGATCGCGCTCATGGGCGACAAGATCCGCGCCAAGGAGACGGTGCAGGCGGCCGGAGTGCCGGTCGTGCCCGGCGGCCGCGACCCGGATCTGGCCGAGGCGGCCCGCGCGCTCGGCGCGCCCGTCCTGCTGAAGCCCAGCGCGGGCGGCGGCGGCAAGGGCATGCGCCTGGTGCGGGACCTCACCCGGCTGGAGGACGAGATCGCCTCGGCCCGCCGGGAGGCCCGCGCCTCCTTCGGCGACGACACCCTCCTGGTGGAGCGCTGGATCGACCGGCCCCGCCACATCGAGATCCAGGTCCTGGCGGACGGCCACGGCAACGTGGTCCACCTGGGCGAGCGCGAGTGCTCCCTCCAGCGCCGCCACCAGAAGATCATCGAGGAGGCGCCGAGCGTGCTCCTCGACGAACGGACGCGTGCCGCGATGGGCGAGGCGGCGGTCCAGGCGGCCCGTTCCTGCGGCTACCGGGGCGCGGGCACGGTGGAGTTCATCGTCCCCGGCACCGACCCGTCGTCGTACTACTTCATGGAGATGAACACCCGCCTCCAGGTGGAGCACCCGGTCACGGAGCTGATCACCGGCCTGGACCTGGTGGAGTGGCAGCTGCGGGTGGCGGCCGGCGAGCCGCTCGGCTTCGCCCAGGGGGACGTACGGCTGACCGGTCACGCGGTGGAGGCCCGCATCTGCGCCGAGGACCCGGCCCGCGGCTTCCTCCCCTCCGGCGGCACGGTCCTCAGGCTGCGCGAGCCGCAGGGCGACGGCGTCCGCACCGACTCGGGCCTCACCGAGGGCACGGAGGTCGGCAGCCTCTACGATCCGATGCTCTCCAAGGTCATCGCCTACGGCCCCGACCGTGCGACGGCCCTGCGCAAGCTCCGCGCGGCCCTGGCGGGGACGGTCACGCTCGGGGTGCAGACGAACGCCGGTTTCCTGCGCCGCCTGCTCGCCCACCCGGCGGTGGTCTCCGGCGACATGGACACCGGTCTGGTCGAGCGCGAGGTGGACGGCCTGGTCCCCACGGACGTACCGGAGGAGGTGTACGAGGCGGCGGCGGCCGTACGTCTGGAAGCCCTGAGGCCGGAGCCGGGCGGCTGGACGGACCCCTTCTCGGTGCCGAGCGGCTGGCGCCTGGGCGGCGCACCGAAGCCGGCCGCCTTCCACCTGCGGGTGCAGGAGGCCCTGGAGTACACCCCGCGCGGCACGGCCACGGTCACCGACGACCGGGTCGCCGTGACACTCGACGGCGTCCGCCACACCTTCCACCGCGCCGCCGACTGGCTCGGCCGTGACGGCGACGCGTGGCACGTCCGGGACCACGACCCGGTCGCCGCGTCCCTCACCCGCGCCGCCCACGGGGGCGCCGACTCGCTGACCGCGCCGATGCCCGGCACGGTGACAGTGGTGAAGGTCGCCGTCGGCGACGAGGTGAGCGCCGGTCAGAGCCTGCTGGTGGTGGAGGCGATGAAGATGGAGCACGTCATCGCGGCGCCGCACGCGGGCAAGGTCACCGAGCTGGACGTGGCACCCGGCACCACGGTCGCCATGGACCAGGTGCTGGCGGTCATCGCACCGCACGAGGAGGCGGCGGAATGACGGTCCCAGGGCTCCCGATGGCCGTCCCTAGCAGGGACCTGCCCACGCGCGTCCGCATCCACGAGGTCGGCGCCCGCGACGGCCTGCAGAACGAGAAGGCGACGGTCCCCACGGAGGTCAAGGCGGAGTTCATCCGCCGTCTGGCCGACGCCGGCCTGACCACGATCGAGGCGACGAGCTTCGTCCACCCCAAGTGGGTCCCCCAGCTGGCGGACGCGGAGCAGCTGTTCCCTCTCGTCAGCGACCTCCCGGTGGCGCTCCCGGTCCTCGTCCCGAACGAGAGGGGCCTCGACCGGTCCCTGGCACTGGGCGCCCGGCGGGTCGCGGTGTTCGCCAGCGCGACGGAGTCCTTCGCCAAGGCCAACCTCAACCGCACGGTGGACGAGGCGCTGGCGATGTTCGAGCCGGTGGTGGCCCGTGCGAAGGCGGAGTCGGTGCACGTCCGCGGCTACCTCTCGATGTGCTTCGGCGACCCGTGGGAGGGCGCGGTTCCGATCCCCCAGGTGGTGAAGGTCTGCCGGGCCCTGCTGGACATGGGCTGCGACGAACTGAGCCTGGGCGACACGATCGGCGTGGCGACGCCGGGCCACGTGGTGGCGCTCCTCGCGGCCCTGGACGAGGCGGGCGTCCCGCCCACCGCCCTCGGCGTGCACTTCCACGACACCTACGGACAGGCCCTGGCCAACACCCTCGCGGCGCTCCAGCAGGGCGTCACCACGGTCGACGCCTCCGCGGGCGGCCTGGGCGGCTGCCCGTACGCGAAGTCGGCGACGGGCAACCTCGCCACCGAAGACCTCGTGTGGATGCTGCGGGGCCTCGGCATCGACACCGGAATCGACCTCGGCCGCCTCGTCGCCACGAGCACGTGGATGGCCGCCCACCTGGGCCGACCCAGCCCGTCCCGCACCGTCCGAGCCCTGTCCCACGAGGACACCGAGGAGCACTGATCACCATGGACTACCGTCTCTCCCCCGAACTGGAGGAACTCCGCCGTACGGTCGAGGAGTTCGCGCACGAGGTGGTGGCGCCGAAGATCGGCGACTTCTACGAGCGGCACGAGTTCCCGTACGAGATCGTCCGGGAGATGGGCCGCATGGGTCTGTTCGGTCTGCCGTTCCCCGAGGAGTACGGCGGCATGGGCGGCGACTACCTGGCGCTGGGCGTGGCCCTGGAGGAACTGGCGCGGGTGGACTCCTCGGTGGCGATCACCCTGGAGGCCGGAGTCTCACTGGGCGCGATGCCGATCCACCTCTACGGCACCGAGGCCCAGAAGCAGGAGTGGCTCCCCCGTCTCTGCTCGGGCGAAGTGCTCGGCGCGTTCGGCCTGACCGAGCCGGACGGCGGCAGCGACGCGGGCGCGACCCGTACGACGGCGCGCCTGGACGAGTCGACGAACGAGTGGGTGATCAACGGCACGAAGTGCTTCATCACCAACTCTGGCACGGACATCACGGGCCTGGTGACGGTCACGGCGGTCACCGGCCGCAAGCCCGACGGCAGGCCGCAGATCTCCTCGATCATCGTCCCGTCGGGCACCCCGGGTTTCTCGGTCGCGGCCCCCTACTCCAAGGTCGGCTGGAACGCCTCGGACACCCGCGAGTTGTCCTTCACGGACGTCCGCGTCCCGGCGGCGAACCTCCTGGGCGAGGAAGGCCGCGGCTACGCCCAGTTCCTGCGCATCCTCGACGAGGGCCGCATCGCGATCGCGGCCCTGGCGACGGGCCTGGCGCAGGGCTGCGTCGACGAGTCGGTCAAGTACGCCAAGGAGCGTCACGCCTTCGGCAAGCCGATCGCCGCGAACCAGGCGATCCAGTTCAAGATCGCCGACATGGAGATGAAGGCCCACACGTCCCGCCTCGCCTGGCGCGACGCGGCGGCCCGCCTGGTGACCGGCGCGCCCTTCAAGAAGGAAGCGGCCCTGGCGAAGCTCCACTCGTCGACGGTGGCCGTCGACAATGCCCGCGAGGCCACCCAGATCCACGGCGGCTACGGCTTCATGAACGAGTACCCGGTCGCCCGCATGTGGCGAGACTCCAAGATCCTGGAGATCGGCGAGGGCACGAGCGAGGTCCAGCGGATGCTGATCGCGCGGGAGTTGGGGCTGGTGGGCTGAGGGACGGATGCGGGGCCGGAGGCCCTCGGTCGCACGGGCGCAGTGACTCGGATCACTGCGCCCGTTCGCATGTCGACGCCTCCTCCGGGCACCCAGCCGAGGGCCCTCCTGGACACGATCTGAGGTTAGGCTAACCTAATTCTGATCTCAGCCAAGCGGCTGCAAGCCGTGCCCGCAGTGGCTCCGTACGCACGAAAGCAGATCCCGTCATGTCGAACGCCAGAACCGCCCGTTACTCCCGCCGCGGCCTGCTCGCCGCCGGTGGCGCTCTCGGGCTCGGCGCCCTCGTGACCGCGTGTGGCAGTGAAGACTCCAAGGACGGCGGCTCGGACGCGAAGGGCGCCGCCAAGTCCGGCCCGTGGTCCTTCAAGGACGACCGCGGCAAGACCGTGAGCCTGGACCAGGTCCCCACGAAGATCGCCGCGTTCACCGGTGTCGCCGCCGCCCTGCACGACTACGGCATCACGGTCGAGGGCGTCTTCGGCCCGACCAAAACGAAGGACGGCAAGGCCGACGTCCAGGCCGGCGACATGGACGTCAGCAAGCTGACCGTCTTCGGCAACCGGTTCGACCAGTTCAACGTCGAGCAGTACGCGGCCTTCCAGCCCGAGGTGCTCATCACCACCACGTTCGACGCCGCCGGCACCCTCTGGTACGTCCCGGAGACGTCCAAGGACAAGATCGCCAAGCTCGCCCCGAGCGTGGCCCTCTCGGTCTTCGACCGTCAGATGCCGAAGCCGCTGCAGCGCATGGCCGAACTCGCCGAGTCCCTCGGCGCCGACCTGAAGGCCGCGAAGACCGTCGAGGCGAAGAAGCGCTTCGAGGCCGCCTCCGAGCGGCTGCGCAAGGCCGCCAAGTCCCGCCCCGAGATCAAGGTGCTGGCCGGTTCCGCCTCGGACGCCATCTTCTACGTCTCCGGCTCCAACTTCTCCATCGACCTGGAGTACTTCAAGGCCCTCGGTGTGAACCTCGTCGAGCCTCCGAAGAAGGCCATGGAGGCCAACGGCGGCTGGTTCGAGAACCTCAGCTGGGAGAACGTCGACAAGTACCCGGCGGACATCATCATGATGGACGACCGCGCCTCGACCATCCAGCCGGCCGACATCACCGAGGCGACCTGGAAGAAGCTGCCCGCGGTCAAGGCCGGTCAGGTCATCTCGCGTTCCCCCGAGCCGATCCTGTCGTACGACAAGTGCACGCCGCTGGTGGAGAACCTCGCGAAGGCCATCGAGTCCGCCAAGAAGGTCGCCTGACCCGCCCAGGGACTGACCCCCTCCCCCTTCCTGACGTCCAGGAGCCGCACGTGACCACCGCCGTAGCCGCCCCGTTCCGTTTCTTCTCCCTCCAGGTCGTGCGGACGAGGCGGCTCGGGCCGTCTCTGGTCCGTGTCACCTTCGGCGGGCCGGATCTGCACGCCTTCCACTCCGACGGGCACGACCAGTCCCTGTCGCTGTTCCTGCCGCACCCCGGGCAGCCCGAGCCGGTCGTGCCGCTCGAACTGGGGGACGGCTGGTGGCAGGGGTGGCGCGAACTCCCGGAGGACGTCAGGGCCGTGATGCGGTCGTACACCCTGCGCGGTCTGCGCCGGGACCCGGACGAGATCGACGTCGACTTCGCCCTGCACGGCATCGAGCCGGGCGCCGCGGTCCAGGCAGGACCGGCCTCTCGCTGGGCCGCCCGGGCCGCCGCCGGGGACCGGGTCCTGCTGCTCGGCCCGGCGGTGGCCGACAACCGGGCGATCCGCTTCCGGCCACCCGAGGACACCGATCTCGTCATCGTCTGGGGCGACGAGACCGCCGTACCCGCCGCCTCGGCCATCGTCGAGGCACTGCCGGCCGGCACCCGCGCCCGGGTCTGGCTGGAGGTCCCGCACGCCGGCGACATCCAGGACCTGGTGACCGAGGCCGACGCCGACATCACCTGGCTCGTCAGGGAGGAGCGGAGCGCCGAGGGGGCTCCCATGGCCCTCGACGCCCTCCGCGCCGCCCGTCTGCCGTCCGCCGAGCGGCCGTACGTCTGGATCGCCGGCGAGTCCGCGTGCGTGAAGGAGCTGCGCCGGCACTTCGTGCGCGAGCGCGGGATCGACCGCCGCAGGGTGACGTTCGTCGGCTACTGGCGCCGCGGTGTCAGCGAGGAGCAGCTGCGGGCCGAGGGATAGCCGCAGCGCCGCCATCACCGAAGTGACACGAGTGACCACGATCACGGCAGGGCCTGCCGAACCCTCGATCAACTTAGGTTAGCCTTACCTAAGTATTGGACGCCGGAGACCAGCCCACCCCGTCCCACACCGGACTGTCCCCACCGGAGGACCCCCACATGCGCTCGCACCTGCTCAACGACACCACCGCGGAGCAGTACCGCCGCTCCGTGACCGACGGAGTCGAGCGGGTGGCCGCCAAACTCGCCACCACCGACCGGCCGTTCACCGGCATCACCGTCGACGCCCTGGCCCCGCGCATCGACGAGATCGACCTCGACCAGCCGCTGCACGACACCACGGCGGTACTCGACGAACTGGAGGACGTCTACCTCCGGGACGCGATCTACTTCCACCACCCCCGTTACCTGGGCCACCTCAACTGCCCGGTCGTCATCCCGGCCGTGCTCGGCGAGGCCGTCCTGTCCGCCGTCAACTCCTCCCTCGACACCTGGGACCAGTCGGCCGGCGGCACGCTCATCGAGCGGAAACTGATCGACTGGACGACCGAGCGGATCGGCCTCGGCCCGGCCGCCGACGGCGTGTTCACCTCCGGTGGCACCCAGTCCAACCTCCAGGCACTCCTGCTCGCCCGCGAGGAGGCCAAGACGGACACTCTCGCCGACCTGCGCATCTTCGCCTCCGAGGTCAGCCACTTCAGCGTGAAGAAGTCCGCGAAGCTGCTCGGCCTCGGCCAGGACGCCGTGGTCTCCATACCCGTCGACCACGACAAGCGCATGCAGACCGTCGCACTCGCCCGCGAGCTGGAACGCTGCGAGCAGGACGGCCTCGTCCCCATGGCCGTCGTCGCCACCGCCGGCACCACCGACTTCGGCTCCATCGACCCGCTGCCCGAGATCGCCGAGCTGTGCGAGCAGTTCGGCACCTGGATGCACGTCGACGCGGCGTACGGCTGCGGCCTGCTCGCCTCCCTGAGGCACCGGGACCGCATCAGCGGCATCGAACGCGCCGACTCGGTCACCGTCGACTACCACAAGTCCTTCTTCCAGCCGGTGAGTTCATCGGCCGTGCTCGTGCGGGACGCCGCCACCCTGCGCCACGCCACCTACCACGCCGAGTACCTCAACCCGCGCCGCATGGTGGAGGAGCGCATCCCCAACCAGGTGGACAAGTCCCTGCAGACGACCCGCCGCTTCGACGCCCTCAAGCTGTGGATGACCCTGCGGACCATGGGCGCCGACGGCATCGGGCAGCTCTTCGACGAGGTGTGCGACCTGGCTCGGGAGGGCTGGCAGCTGATCGCCGCCGACCCGCGCTTCGACGTGGTCGTCCGGCCGAGCCTGTCCACCCTCGTCTTCCGCTACATCCCGGCGGCCGTCACCGACCCCTCGGAGATCGACCGCGCCAACCTCTACGCCCGCAAGGCCCTGTTCGCCTCCGGTGACGCCATCGTCGCGGGCACCAAGGTCGGCGGTCGCCACTACCTGAAGTTCACCCTGCTCAACCCCGAGACGCAGGCGTCCGACATCGCCGCCGTCCTCGACCTGATCGCCGGCCACGCCGAGCAGTACCTGGGAGAGTCCCTTGACCGCGCGTCCTGAACACCCGACCAGAACCCATGACTTCGTGGGGATCGGGCTCGGCCCCTTCAACCTCGGCCTGGCCTGCCTGACCGAGCCGATCGACGAGCTCGACGGCGTCTTCCTGGAGTCCAAGCCCGGCTTCGAGTGGCACGCGGGCATGTTCCTGGACGGCGCCCACCTCCAGACCCCGTTCATGTCGGACCTGGTCACCCTCGCCGACCCCACGTCCCCGTACTCCTTCCTGAACTACCTGAAGGAGAAGGGCCGGCTGTACTCGTTCTACATCCGCGAGAACTTCTACCCGCTGCGCGTCGAGTACGACGACTACTGCCGCTGGGCCGCGGGCAAACTGAGCAGCATCCGCTTCGGCACCACGGTCACCGAGGTGACGTACGAGGACGAGCTCTACGTCGTGAGGACCACCGCCGGCGACACCTACCGGGCCCGTCACCTGGTCCTCGGCACCGGCACCCCGCCCCACATACCCGAGGCCTGCCAGGGCCTGGGCGGCGACTTCTCCCACAACTCCCGCTACCTGGACAACAAGGCGGAGCTGCAGAAGAAGGACTCGATCACGCTGGTCGGCTCCGGCCAGTCGGCCGCCGAGATCTACCACGACCTGCTCGGCGAGATCGACGTCCACGGCTACCGGCTGAACTGGGTCACCCGCTCCCCGCGCTTCTTCCCGCTGGAGTACACCAAGCTCACGCTGGAGATGACGTCCCCCGAGTACGTCGACTACTTCCGCGAGCTGCCCGAGGCGACCCGCTACCGTCTCACGGCCGAGCAGAAGGGCCTGTTCAAGGGCATCGACGGCGACCTCATCAACGAGATCTTCGACCTGCTGTACCAGAAGAACCTCGGCGGCCCCGTCCCCACCCGGCTGCTCACCAACTCCGCCCTGACCAGCGCGCGCTACGAGAACGGCACGTACACGCTCGGCTTCCGCCAGGAGGAACAGGGCAAGGAGTTCGAGCTGGACTCCCAGGGCCTGGTCCTGGCCACCGGCTACCGGTACACCGAGCCGGAGTTCCTGGCCCCGGTCAAGGACCGCCTGGTCTACGACTCCCACGGCAACTTCGACGTCGCCCGCAACTACGCCGTCGACGTCACGGGCCGCGGCATCTTCCTGCAGAACGCCGGCGTCCACACGCACAGCATCACCAGCCCGGACCTGGGCATGGGCCCGTACCGGAACGCGTACATCATCCGCGAGCTGCTCGGAAGCGAGTACTACCCGGTGGAGAAGGCGATCGCGTTCCAGGAGTTCGCCGTATGAGCGCCACCACCGGCATCGGAACGCTCACCGTCCGCCCCCTCGACCCCCTGAGGGACGCCGAGCTGCTGCACTCCTGGGTCACCCACCCCAAGGCGGCCTACTGGATGATGCAGGACGCGAAACTCCAGGACGTCGAACGCGAGTACATGCGGATCGCCGCCCACGAGCACCACCACGCCTACCTGGGCCTGCACGAGGGCCGGCCGGCGTTCCTGATGGAGAAGTACGACCCCCGGTACGTCGAGCTGACCGGGCTGTACGACCCGGAGCCCGGCGACGTCGGCATGCACTTCCTGGTCGCGCCGACCGACCGGCCGATCCACGGCTTCACCAAGGCCGTCATCACCGCCGTGATGGACGAGCTGTTCGCCGACCCGCGCACCCGCCGGGTCGTGGTGGAGCCCGACGTGAGCAACAAGGCAGTCCATGCGCTCAACGAGGCCGTCGGCTTCCTGGCAGAGCGCGAGATCGACAAGCCGGAGAAGCGCGCGCTGCTGAGCTTCTGCACGCGTGCACAGTTCCTGGCCGCCCGAGGAGTAGCCGTATGACCCTGTCCGACGCCGTGGCGCACCTGTCCCCCCACCGCTGGGCGCGGGCCAACCGCCTCCTGATCCGCAAGGCCCTCGCCGAGTTCGCGCACGAGCGGCTGATCACCCCCGAGGAGGACGGGGAGCAGTACGTCGTCCGCAGCGACGACGGCCTGACGAGCTACCGCTTCTCGGCGGCCCGCCGGGCCCTCGACCACTGGCAGGTGGACGCCGAGTCGATCACCCGGAACCGGGACGGCGCCGAACTCCCGCTCGCAGCCCTCGACTTCTTCATCGAACTGCAGAAGTCCCTGGGCCTGAGCGACGACATCCTGCCGGTGTACCTGGAGGAGATCTCCTCCACCCTCTCCGGCACCTGCTACAAGCTCACCAAGCCGGACATCACGGCGGCCGAACTCGCTCGCGGCGACTTCCAGGCCATCGAGACCGGCATGACCGAGGGGCACCCCTGCTTCGTCGCCAACAACGGGCGGCTCGGCTTCGGCATCCACGAGTACCTGTCGTACGCACCCGAGACGGCGAGCCCGGTCCGGCTGGTGTGGCTGGCCGCGCACCGGTCCCGGGCCGCGTTCACGGCCGGTGTCGGCATCGAGTACGAGTCGTTCCTGCGCGAGGAACTGGGCGCGGAGACCGTCGAGCGCTTCCACGGCGTCCTGCGCGACCAGGACCTGGACCCGGCCGACTACCTGTTCATCCCGGTCCACCCCTGGCAGTGGTGGAACAAGCTCAGCGTCACCTTCGCCGCCGAGGTGGCCCGCAGGCACCTGGTGTGCCTGGGCGAGGGCGACGACGAGTACCTGGCCCAGCAGTCCATCCGGACCTTCTTCAACAGGACCAGCCCGGAGAAGCACTACGTCAAAACCGCCCTGTCGGTCATCAACATGGGCTTCATGCGCGGTCTGTCGGCGGCCTACATGGAAGCGACCCCGGCGATCAACGACTGGCTGGCCCAGCTCATCGAGGGCGACCCGGTGCTGCGGTCCACGGGCCTGTCGATCATCCGGGAGCGGGCGGCCGTCGGCTACCGGCACCTGGAGTACGAGCAGGCGACGGACCGCTACTCGCCCTACCGCAAGATGCTCGCCGCGCTGTGGCGGGAGAGCCCGGTGCCGTCCCTCGAGGAGGGCGAGTCCCTGGCCACCATGGCGTCCCTGGTCCATGTCGACCACCAGGGGGCGTCCGTGGCGGGCGCGCTGATCGAGCAGTCGGGCCTCACGCCGAAGCAGTGGCTGCGCCGCTACCTCCAGGCCTACTTCACGCCCCTGCTCCACAGCTTCTACGCCTATGACCTGGTGTTCATGCCGCACGGGGAGAACGTCATCCTCGTGTTGAAGGACGGGGTCGTCGAGCGCGCGATCTACAAGGACATCGCCGAGGAGATCGCGGTCATGGACCCGGACGCGGTGCTGCCGCCGGCGGTGGAGCGGCTGCGCGTGGAGGTCCCGGAGGACAAGAAGCTCCTGTCGATCTTCACGGACGTCTTCGACTGCTTCTTCCGCTTCCTCGCGGCGCACCTCGCCACCGAGGGCATCCTGGAGGAGGACGACTTCTGGCGCACGGTCGCCGAGGTCACCCGTGCCTACCAGGACTCGATGCCCGGACTGGCCGACAAGTTCGAGCAGTACGACATGTTCGCCCCCGAGTTCGCCCTCTCCTGCCTCAACCGCCTCCAACTCCGCAACAACGAACAGATGGTCGACCTGTCGGACCCGTCCGGCGCCCTCCAGCTGGTCGGCAGTTTGAAGAACCCGATCGCGGAGTTCTGACCCACAGACAGACGGGCACCCCGGAGTACGGTCCTCCGGGGTGCCCGTCATTCGCCTCAGGGGCGCGCCTTTCAGGGGCGCGGGGCGCGCCTTTCAGGGGCGCGGGGAACTGCGCACCTTCAGGGGCGCGGGGAACTGCGCAACCAGCCCCCACCGGCCCGCAGAGACATCACCGCCCGGCGGCACCCCACGGAACCTGCGGCGACCGATACCACTCGATCCCCAGCGCATCCCACCGCTCAGCCTGCGCAGCAAGCCGCCCCTTGTACCGCTCCCAGTCATGCGTACCGGCCGGCGACCACCCCAGCTCCGCAACGCCCGGCAACCGCGGAAACGCCATGAACTCGATGTGCTCGGAGTTCTCAAGGGTCTCCGACCACATCGGCGCCTCGACGCCCCGCACCGCACCATCCGGCACCCCCGCCAGATACGCCCCGGGGTCCCAGTCGTACGACCGCCGCACCTCGACGTACCCCGCCCAGGACAGCCCCAGCGGCGTCTCCTCGGTGTACTTCATGTCGAGGTACACCCGGTCCGCCGGGGACAGAATCACCCCGGTCCCGCTCTGTGCGGCCTTCGCGACCCGCGCCTTCTCCTCGGCGCTGGTCCCGTCCAGACCCCAGTACTGGACGAGGGCCCCCTTCGCCGGGGTCGCCCCGGTCAGCTGGTGCCACCCGACCACGGTCTTGCCGTACTTCGCGACGATCGGCTGCACCCGCTCCATGAACCTGACGTAGTCCTCATGGCTGGTGGAGTGCGCCTCGTCGCCCCCGATGTGGAGGTAGCGGCCCGGCGTGAGCGCGGCGAGTTCCCGGATCACGTCGTCCACGAAGTCGTACGTGATCTCCTTGCCGACGCACAGCGAGCTGAAGCCGACCTCCGTGCCGGTGTAGAGCGGCGGTGCCACACCGTCGCAGTTCAGGCCGGCGTAGGAGGCGAGGGCCGCGTTGGTGTGGCCGGGCATGTCGATCTCGGGCACGACCTCCAGGTAGCGGGAGGCGGCGTAGCGCACGATCTCCTTGTAGTCGGCCTTGGTGTAGAAGCCACCGGGGCCGCCGCCGACCTCCGTCGAGCCGCCGTGTTCCGCCAGGCGCGGCCAGGAGTCGATGGCGATGCGCCAGCCCTGGTCGTCGCTGAGGTGCAGGTGCAGCTTGTTGATCTTGTAGAGGGCCAGCTGGTCGATGTAGCGCTTGACCTGGTCGACGGTGAAGAAGTGCCGGGAGACGTCGAGCATGGCGCCGCGCCAGCCGTAACGGGGGGTGTCCGTGATCGTGCCGCCCGCGACCAGCCACGGGCCGGGCTGGACGGAGTCCTTCTCGACGGCCGCCGGGAGGAGCTGGCGCAGGGTCTGCACGCCGTGGAAGAGGCCGGCGGGCCGGGCGGCGGTGATGGTGACGCCGCCCCGGCCGCTGTCGAGCCGGTACCCCTCGGCGCCGAACGGGCCCTCGGCGACGCGCAGCCGGATGCCGCCCGCGCCCTGGGCGGTGACGGGGAGGCGGTAGCCGGTCGAGGGGCGCAGGATCCTCGCGAGGTACTCGCCGACGCCCCGGGCCTCCCTGGAACCGTCGACCCGTATGTGCGTGCCGCGGGTGATCCGGTACGGGGATCCGCCCGGGTCGGCGGAGGCGGGGGCGGGGACCACCCGGTCGAGCGGGGTGGGCGATGCCGCCGGTGCGGGAGCGGCGCCGGTCACCGAGGCGGTCATCGCGACCAGCAGCAGGGAACCGAGCAGGCGGAGCGTTCTGCGGTGCTGTCTCACACGGCCATCTTCCACAAACGTGTCCCTTCACGAGCCGTTGAGCTCCAAGAGGTCTGGACCACTCTCTCGCGAGGCAGGTGGAACAATCCAGCCCATGGTGGAAATCATCCAGAAGGACGGCACATGGGCCTTCGACGGGGACGCACTGCGGCTGACACCAGGACGGGACAAGAACGTCAGCCTGCTGCGCAAGGAGCTGGGTGAACTGGTCGTGCCGTTAGGGGCGTTGGCCGGTATCTCCTTGGAGCAGGGCAAGAAGTCGGGGCGCCTCAGGCTCCGGCTGCGCGACGGTGCCGACCCGCTGCTGCACGCCACCGGCGGCCGGCTCACCGAGCCCCACGACCCGTACCAGCTGATCGTGGAGTCCGACCGCTACGGGGTCGCCGAGTACTTCACGGACGAGGTCCGCAACGCGCTGCTCCTGGACCAGGTCCCCGCCGGGCCGGTCGACACGTACCTGCTGCCGGGCCCCTCCGTCCCCCTGTCGGTCTCCGCCGGGGACGGCACCGCCGGTTTCGACGGTGAGCGCATACGCCTGGAGTGGAACTGGAAGACGGAGGACGCCAAGGCCGCCGCTGGCTCCCGCACGCTCGCGCTCGCCGACATCACGGGCGTGGAGTGGCACCCGGCGGCCGGCCTGGAGAACGGCCATCTGCGCTTCACCGTGCGGCACGCGCCCACCAAGGCCCCGCCCAAGTACGACCCCAACGCCGTGGAGCTGTGGGGCTTCAGGAAGGACCCGCTGATGGCACTGGTCGCGGCGGCGGTCCAGGCCAGGCTTCCGCACCCGGCCCGGGCCGCCGACGACCCGGTGGACGCACGACCGGAGCTGCCTTCCGCTCCGGTCGCGTCCGCCGAGGACGATCACGACGCCCTGTTGCGCCGCCTGCGCGAGCTCGGTGATCTGCACCGCACGGGCGTGCTGACGGACGAGGAGTTCGCCCTCGCCAAGCAGGCGGTCCTCAAGCGCATTTGACATGCTCCTCGGGCTGAAGCCCGAGGATTCTGGCCGTCCTCACCTGTTGCTGTGCCGCTACGCGGCACAGGTTCGGGTGGGGGTTCCATGGCTTCCTGTTTCTTCGCGCTGTGCCGGGACGAGTCCCGGTCTTACCGGCGCTCCGCAGGCCGATGCCGCCAGTCCGGCGGCCTGTTTGACGTTGATCGCGGCGTTGTGGTCGCGGTCGTGGAGGGTGCCGCAGGCGGGGCAGGTCCATTCCCGTACGTGCAGGGGTTTGGGTCCGTCCCGATGCCCGCAGGTGGAGCACACCTGGCTGGTGGGCTCGAACCGGCCGATCTTGACGAAGGCCCGCCCGTATCGCTGCGCCTTGTACTGAAGTATGGCCACGAACTGCGACCAGCCCGCGTCATGCACACTCTTCGCCAGACAGGTGCGCGCCAGTCCCGAGACCGCCAGATCCTCCACCGCGACCGCTTGGTTCTCGCGAATCAACTGAGTGGAGAGCTGGTGGTGAAACTCTTTGCGCGCGTCAGCCACGGCCGCGTGAGCACGGGCGACCTTCGAGCGGGCCTTGGCCCGGTTCTTCGATCCCTTCTGTTTGCGGGACAGCTCCCGCTGGGCTTTCCTCAGCTTCTTCTCCGCGCGGCGCAGAAACCGTGGGGAACAGATTTTCGTCCCGTCGGAGAGGACCGCGAAGTGTGTGAGCCCCAGATCGATGCCGACGGCGCTGCCTGGCTCCGGCTCATTCCAGCGCGCCCGGTCCGTTTCGGAATCGGTGTCGATGACGAACGAGGCGAAATACCGCCCCGCCGAGTCCAGGATCACCGTCACACTGGAGGGCACGGCGGGCAGGACCCGCGACCACGTGACCCTCACGTCACCGATCTTCGGCAGGGACAGCCTCCCCGTCTCGGCGATCTTCCAGCGGGCGCTGGCGGTGAACCGGATCGACTGCCGGGTGTCCTTACGCGACTTGAAACGCGGCGCACCCACCCGCTTCCCCTTGCGCTCCCCTTTGTGGGAGGCGAAGAAGTTCTTGTACGCGCCCTCCACATCCCGTAAAGACTGCTGCAGCACCACCGAGGAGACCTCACCCAGCCAGCAGCGCTCGGCCGTGTGCCGGGCCTGGGTGATCAGCCGTTTCGACAGCTCGGCCGCGTTCGGGAACGGCAGGCCCGCGGTGCGGGCGTCCTCCCGGGCCCGTACCGCGTCGTTGAACACCACCCGTGCACACCCGAACGCCCTGGCCAACGCGGCGCGTTGACCGGGCTCCGGGTACAGGCGGAAGGCGTACCGAAGCTGCATTCGATGATCGTACGAACACACACCACTCGATGTCGCCGGGAACACCCGTTCCCCACCTCACCCCCATGACGCGGTGTCCGGCTCCGCCGGAACGACACCGCGACGCTCCGCGCCGCCGTCACGAGATTCGCTTCACCACCGGGCTGAAGCCCGATGCACTGCGAATGAAGCTCGGTGGCGCACCCGGGACCATGCCACTGTCTCGTTCTGCTTGCCGCCCTTGACGTTGACGAACGAGGCCACGGAGTCCACGTCGTGCTCGTTGCCCTCGTGCGACAGCGGGGCGCTGAACGCGTAGAGGCTGCGGCCCGCCGCACCGGCCGTCACATAGACCACGCCGTCGGTCTCGGGGTAGGCCGTGCCGCCGATCGGGAGCTTCTTGGTGACCTTGTTCCCCTTGATCACGTCGGTGCGCTCGCAGGTGGTGGTTGTGACCCCACCCACAGGCACCTGCCCGAAAACGGGCAGAATTCTTGCGAAAGTGCCGCCGGTACCCCAAGATCTAGCGAGTGCACGACGAACTCGTTGATCATCTGACGCGGTCCACGGCCCTCGGCCGGGGCGAGGCGCTGCGTGTGATCCAGGACGTGCTCGCCTACTTCGACGAGACGACCGAGGAATACGTCCGTCGCCGCCACCGCGAGCTCCAGGCCCAGGGCCTGGTCAACGCGGCGATCTTCGAACGGATCGAGGCGGACCTCAAATACCGCGCGGTGGCCCCGCCGGAGCTCTCGCTCCGGCAGCTGCGGCGCATCGTCTACGGCTAGGAATACGTATACATGTGCGGAATCGTCGGTTACATCGGGAAGCGTGATGTCGCGCCCCTCCTCCTGGAGGGCCTCCAGCGGCTGGAGTACCGCGGCTACGACTCCGCGGGGATCGTCGTCACGTCCCCGAAGACGTCCGGCCTGAAGATGGTCAAGGCCAAGGGCCGCGTCCGCGACCTGGAGGCCAAGGTCCCGGCCCGCTTCAAGGGCACGACCGGCATCGCCCACACCCGCTGGGCCACCCACGGCGCCCCGTCCGACGTCAACGCCCACCCGCACATGTCGGCCGACAACAAGGTCGCCGTCGTGCACAACGGCATCATCGACAACGCCTCCGACCTGCGCCGCAAGCTGGAGGCGGACGGCGTCGAGTTCCTCTCCGAGACCGACACCGAGGTCCTCACCCACCTCATCGCCCGCGCGCAGGCACCCAAGCTGGAGGACAAGGTCCGCGAGACCCTCCGGCTCGTCGAGGGCACGTACGGCATCGCCGTCATGCACGCCGACTTCCCCGACCGGATCGTCGTCGCCCGCAACGGCTCCCCGGTCGTCCTCGGCATCGGCGAGAAGGAGATGTTCGTCGCCTCCGACATCGCCGCGCTGGTCGCCCACACCCGCCAGATCGTCACCCTCGACGACGGCGAGATGGCCACCCTCAAGGCCGACGACTTCCGCACCTACACCACGGAGGGCACCCGCACCACGGCGGAGCCCACCACCGTCGAGTGGGAGGCCGCCTCCTACGACATGGGCGGCCACGACACCTACATGCACAAGGAGATCCACGAGCAGGCCGACGCCGTGGACCGCGTGCTGCGCGGCCGCATCGACGACCGCTTCTCCACCGTGCACCTGGGCGGCCTGAACCTGGACGCCCGCGAGGCCCGGCGGATCCGCCGCGTGAAGATCCTCGGCTGCGGCACCTCGTACCACGCGGGCATGATCGGCGCCCAGATGATCGAGGAGCTGGCCCGCATCCCCGCCGACGCCGAGCCGGCCTCCGAGTTCCGCTACCGCAACGCGGTCGTCGACCCCGACACCCTCTACGTCGCGGTCTCCCAGTCCGGCGAGACCTACGACGTGCTGGCCGCCGTACAGGAGCTGAAGCGCAAGGGCGCGCGTGTCCTGGGCGTGGTGAACGTGGTCGGCTCGGCGATCGCCCGCGAGGCGGACGGCGGCATCTACGTGCACGCCGGCCCCGAGGTCTGCGTCGTCTCCACCAAGTGCTTCACCAACACCACGGTCGCCTTCGCCCTCCTCGCCCTGCACCTGGGCCGCACCCGTGACCTCTCGGTCCGCGACGGCAAGCGCATCATCGAGGGCCTGCGCAAGCTGCCCACGCAGATCGCCGAGATCATGGAGCACGAGGAGGACGTCAAGAAGCTGGCCCTGCAGTTCGCCGAGGCCCGCTCGATGCTCTTCATCGGCCGCGTCCGGGGCTACCCGGTGGCCCGCGAGGCCTCCCTGAAGCTCAAGGAGGTCTCCTACATCCACGCGGAGGCCTACCCGGCCTCGGAGCTCAAGCACGGCCCGCTGGCCCTGATCGAACCGGCCCTGCCGACGGTCGCGATCGTCCCCGACGACGACCTGCTGGAGAAGAACCGCGCCGCCATGGAGGAGATCAAGGCCCGCAGCGGCAGGATCCTCGCGGTGGCCCACCAGCACCAGGAGAAGGCCGACGAGACGATCGTCGTCCCGAAGAACGAGGACGAGCTGGACCCGATCCTGATGGGCATCCCGCTCCAACTCCTCGCCTACCACACGGCCTTGGCCCTGGGCCGCGACATCGACAAGCCGCGCAACCTCGCCAAGTCGGTGACGGTTGAATAGCAAACCCCTGACCACCGAAGCGATAATTGAGGGACCACCGCGGCGAGCAACCACGTCCGCGAGAGCGGCGCCGGTTTAGGCGCAAAGAGAGGACGGACCCCGACGTGCTGCCACCATGGCACGGGGGGTCCGTCTCAGTCGCCGGGAAGCCGCCCAACCCCCCGGCCCGCGCAGCTAACCGGTGGCCGTCACGCCCCGGCCGGCAGCGCGTCGCGGAATCACCGTGGGCCAGTGCGCCAGCGCCGCGGTCGCCGCGTACCAGGCCACCGCGCCCGCGGCGACGGCGAACCAGCCGCCGACCTTGGTGAGCCCGCCGTTGCCGGCGAACTCGGCGACCGCCATGAGCAGCAGGGCGACGAAGAACAGCCCGTACATCACCTGACCGAGCTGCTCCCCGCCCGCGAGCGTCATGGACAGCGCCATCAGGGCGAACAACAGCAGGAACATCCCTGCTCCGTTGCCGGAGGCACCGTCGGACACGGCCCAGGTGAACCACAGCGCCCCGAGAACCGAGAACGCCGTGCCACCGGCGGCGTCACCCTCCCGCAGGGCCACCAGCCCCGCGACGAAGAGCGCGATGCCGCCCACGTACTGGGCGATTGACGCGGCGTCAGCGGCCGACACACCGTCGATCACGGCGGTATGCCCCAGCCCGAAGGCCAACAGGGTGATTCCCAGGGCGAGTCGACCGGCCACGGTCGTGATTCCGTTTCCCGCGGAGACGTCTTTGTCCACGGCGGGCTCCCTTCGTGCTTGTGCAGTTGTGCGGTGTTCCGTATATGCCCTTCACAAGGGCACAAACACCTCTACGCGTGAGTAGATTCACGGGGGCACGAGGGGAGTTGAACGCTCAGGGAATGACGATGACGGGCCGCTGCGCCCGCTTGGCGAGCCGCCCGGCGACCGAGCCGAAGATGCGGCCCACGAGACCGTGGGTGGACCCGACGACGATCGCGTCGGCCTCGTACTCCCGGCCGACCTCTTCGAGTTCGTGGCAGATGTCCCCGCCGCGCTCGACCAGGATCCAGGGCACCTCGGCGAGGTAGTCCGCACACGCCAGTTCCAGACCGAGCACCTCGGTGCGGTGGTCCGGCACGTCCACGAACACGGGCGGTTCACAGCCGGCCCACACCGTGGTCGGCAGCCGGTTGGCGACGTGCACGATGATCAGGCCCGAGCCGGAGCGATGGGCCATGCCGATCGCGTACGCCAGGGCGCGCTCACTGGACATGGAGCCGTCGAAGCCGACGACGACCCCGTGCTTGAAGGCGGGGTCGCAGGAATGGCGTGACTCTTCCGCCGCCAGGGGCTCGGCCGCCGTGTGATCGGCGACGGGCCGCTTGCGGTCCGCTGGTTCGAAGAATTCGTGACCGGCCATGGCTGTCTCGGCGTTGTGATCCTTATATGGGGGACAACAGTGTGCGGCGGAGCTGTGTCCGGGAATGGTCTTCCCACCCCCATACCCCCAAGGGTACGGCGGCACGCCTCCTTGGCCCAGATCCCGCTCACGGTGCGTGTGGGTTCCAGGGAGCATGCACGAGGCACCGCCCGTAACGCAATGGTTGCTGCGCTGTACAGGCGGTTTGCACGGGATTCACTGACCTGAGGAGGTCATCCGGGCAGCCAGTGACCGACGCCGCCGCCACGCGTTGAACCCGGAGAGTCACGCCCCAGGGAGCACGCATGTCCGGACCCCGCCCCGCCGCCGAGGCGGACCGCGCGACCCCGCCGCCGCGGGACACCGCGACGGATGTGGTTCGCTGGGCTGCCTTCAGTTGCCTGCTCGTCCCGGTGGTGCTCCTCGGCTACGGCGCCTCTCTGGCCGGCGCCGCCGGCACGGCCCTCGGGCTGGCGGCCGTCACGGGCGCCTGCCGGGTCCTGCTGCGCCAGTCGGAGCGCGGCGCGGCGCGGCTCGCGGCCGAGGACCGGGCACCCCACCGGGGCCGGCGCCACCGCACCGGAACCGGGTCCCACCGTGGCGGACGGCACACCGGGGGAGATACACCGGTCGGCTGACCGGTTTCAGCGCACGCGCACGTCACTTTTCAGCCAACTTCACGCCCCTGTGCATCCCCTGCTCCCTCCACCCCCCAACCCCCGTTCGACCTGCACGGAAAGGGCCTCAGGGGGTCCGCGCACCCTACGTGGATTGGCCACTGCGACAAGGCGCACTTCCCTGCACGCCCCACGAGTGCAACGCTTCGTGATCGAATGCTTCACGCCAAGTTGCCAAGTCGACAATGTGCCGAGTGCCGAACCGGCCACTCCGGCACGACGGGACACAGTAGATTCGATCTTGACTGTCTACGGCGGGGGACTCGTGCAGGACCGAGGGGAAACGTGCAGGAGCGACACAACCGAGGAGCCGCGACCACCGAGGGGGGCTTAGCAGTATGAGCCACGACTCCACTGCCGCGCCGGAAGCCGCGGCCCGGAAACTTTCCGGGCGACGCCGCAAGGAGATCGTCGCGGTGCTGCTGTTCAGCGGCGGCCCCATCTTCGAGAGTTCCATACCGCTGTCGGTGTTCGGGGTTGACCGCCAGGACGCCGGCGTACCGCGCTACCGACTGCTGGTGTGCGGGGGCGAGGACGGTCCGCTACGGACCACCGGGGGACTCGAACTCACCGCACCACATGGCCTGGAAGCGATCTCGCGCGCGGGCACGGTCGTCGTACCGGCCTGGCGTTCGATCACTTCTCCGCCACCGGACGAGGCGCTCGACGCACTGCGCCGGGCCCACGAGGAGGGCGCCCGCATCGTCGGGCTGTGCACCGGCGCCTTCGTCCTCGCGGCGGCGGGCCTGCTGGACGGCCGCCCCGCGACGACACACTGGATGTACGCACCGACGCTGGCCAAGCGCTATCCGTCGGTGCACGTGGACCCGCGCGAGCTGTTCGTCGACGACGGCGACGTGCTGACGTCGGCGGGTACCGCCGCGGGCATCGACCTGTGCCTGCACATCGTGCGCACGGACCACGGCAACGAGGCGGCCGGGGCCCTGGCCAGGCGGCTCGTCGTGCCGCCGCGCCGCAGCGGCGGGCAGGAGCGCTACCTCGACAGGTCTTTACCAGAGGAGATCGGCGCCGACCCGCTCGCCGAGGTCGTCGCCTGGGCGCTGGAGCACCTCCACGAACAGTTCGACGTGGAGACCCTGGCGGCACGCGCGTACATGAGCCGGCGTACGTTCGACCGCCGCTTCCGCTCGCTGACCGGGAGCGCCCCGCTGCAGTGGCTGATCACGCAGCGGGTGCTCCAGGCGCAGCGCCTGCTGGAGACGTCGGACTACTCGGTGGACGAGGTGGCGGGGCGCTGCGGCTTCCGGTCGCCGGTCGCCCTGCGCGGGCACTTCCGCCGCCAGCTGGGCTCGTCCCCGGCCGCGTACCGGGCCGCCTACCGCGCCCGGCGCCCGCAGGGCGAGCGGCCCCAGGACACCGAGAGCGCCCCGGGCGGCCACGGGCCCGGCATGCCGGGTCACGCCGGGCACCCGGGCCAGCCCGGACAGGCACCGACCCCGCTCCACCCGGAGCACCCGGTGCCGCTGCAGTCCCGCCGCACGGCGGCGGCGAACGCGGTCGGCCAGTCCCCGGCCCTGTCGGCCAGCCTGCCCGGGCAGCGCAGCGCGCCCTGATGCGGTAGCCGAGGGGCCCGCGAGGAGCACGTCTCCTCGCGGGCCCCTCGGCTTTCCCGGCACGGGCGGCCCGGCCGGTGGCGGCGGGCCGTAAGGTTAGACACATGAACGATCGCATGGTGTGGATCGACTGCGAGATGACCGGCCTCTCGCTGTCGGACGACGCGCTCATCGAGGTGGCCGCCCTCGTGACCGACTCCGAGCTGAACGTGCTCGGGGAGGGCGTGGACATCGTCATCCGGCCGCCGGAGCAGGCGCTGGAGACGATGCCGGACGTGGTGCGTCACATGCACACCGCCTCCGGGCTGCTCGAAGAGCTCGCCGCCGGAACCACCCTGAAGGACGCCGAGGACCAGGTCCTGACGTACGTGAGGGAGTTCGTCAAGGAGCCGGGCAAGGCGCCGCTGTGCGGGAACTCCGTCGGCACCGACCGCGGTTTCCTGCTGCGCGACATGCCGACGCTGGAGAGCTACCTCCACTACCGGATCGTCGACGTGTCGTCGGTCAAGGAGCTGGCCCGCCGCTGGTACCCGCGGGCGTACTTCAACAGCCCGCAGAAGAACGGCAACCACCGTGCGCTCGCCGACATCCGCGAGTCGATCGCGGAGCTGCGGTACTACCGCGAGGCCGTGTTCGTCCCGCAGCCCGGGCCCGACTCGGAC
Source organism: Streptomyces sp. NPDC012474 (assembly GCF_042955185.1). Taxonomy (NCBI): domain Bacteria; kingdom Bacillati; phylum Actinomycetota; class Actinomycetes; order Kitasatosporales; family Streptomycetaceae; genus Streptomyces; species Streptomyces sp. NPDC012474. Next base: position 256,122 of record NZ_JBIBEP010000001.1, on the reverse strand, counting down.
ACCGCGAGGACGATCGCGGCGAAGCACGTTCTGCCTGCTCAGTAAGGCCGCCCGGGGCCCCGTCGAGGGGCGCCGCGAAAGCCGGGCGCGAGCACCCCTTCGGACCCTGTACACTTTTTCTCGGCCGGTCAGGGAAGTCACTGACCTCCAAGCCGGTCATGGTGGGTGTAGCTCAGCTGGTAGAGCACCTGGTTGTGGTCCAGGATGCCGCGGGTTCAAGTCCCGTCACTCACCCTGAGTAATCAGCCGGTGGCTTCGTGAAGAAGCCACCGGCTGAAGCTTTTTGCGCGCCTCTCCGGGGCGGCGCGGCGCTCTGGCTACCGTCGGCGGCATGGACGGTCGACGCCCAGGATGGCGCGCGTGTGTGCTCAGCGGGGCGGTGTTCGCCGTCTGCATGGCCGGCACCACGCTGCCGACTCCCCTCTACCCCCTCTACCAGGACAAGTTCGGCTTCTCCGAGCTGACGGTCACCGTGGTGTACGCCCTCTACGCCTTCGCCGTGATCGGTGTCCTGCTGCTGGTCGGCAACGCCTCGGACGCCGTGGGCAGGCGCCCGGTGCTGCTGTGCGGCCTGGGTTTCGCGGCGCTGAGCGCCGTCTGTTTCCTGTGCGCCACCGGCCTCGGCTGGCTCTACGCGGGGCGGCTGCTGTCGGGCCTGTCCGCCGGGCTGTTCACCGGCGCCGCCACGGCGTACGTGATGGAGCTGGCACCCGAGGGCGGCGCCTCCCGGGCCACGTTCGTGGCGACGGCCGCCAACATGGGCGGGCTGGGCTGCGGGCCTCTGCTCTCCGGGCTGCTCGCGCAGTACGCCGCATGGCCGCTGTACCTGCCGTTCGTCACCCATCTCGCCCTGGTGGCCGCCTCGGCCGCAGTGCTGCTGAGGCTCGCGGAGACGGTGCGGGAACGGCAGCCGCTGCGCACCGTGCGCCCGCAGCGGCCCGCGCTGCCCCCGCAGGTGCGCGCGGTGTTCGGCCCCGCCGCCACCGCCTCCTTCGTCGGCTTCGCCCTGTTCGGGGTGTTCACCTCGGTCAGCCCGGCCTTCCTCACGGAGTCCCTGCACGTGGACGACCACGCCGTGAGCGGCCTGATCGTCGCGCTGGCCTTCTTCTCCTCGACGGCCGGGCAACTGGTGGTCGGCCGGGTCGGCGTACGGCGCTCCCTCCCGCTGGGCTGCGCCGGGCTCCTCGCCGGGCTGGCGCTGCTCGCCGGCGCGCTGCGGTGGGACCAGATGTCCCTGCTGATCGCCAGCGCGCTCGTCGGCGGAGTCGGCCAGGGGCTGGCGTTCCGCGGTGCCCTCGCCGACGTGGCCGAGGCCTCTCCCGAACACCGGCGTGCGGCGGTGATCTCGACCCTGTTCGTGGTCGCCTACACGGGCATCTCCGTGCCCGTGATCGGCGTCGGCCTCCTGACCGGCCCGATCGGCCTGGAAGGCGCGGGGCTGGTGTTCATCGCCTGCATGGCCGTCCTGGTCGTGACGGCGGCGGTATATCTGCTGCGACGGCCCGACCCGGCCCGGGTCTGAGCGCGTGCGATCGTGGGCCCCATGGACGAGCTGGTAGAGGCGAGCCCGTGCGAGCGCGGGCCCCTGGACGAGCTGGTGGAACCGAGCCCGTGCCATCGTGAGCCCGTGGGCGAGCTGGTGGAACGGGTCGACGAGCGGGACCGGGTGCTTGGGGTGGTCGACCGGGACGAGGCGATCCGCAACGGCTGGCTCCACCGGATCGCGACCACGGTGTGCCGTGATCCGCACGGGCGGGTGCTGGTACATCGCAGGCCGGAGCACGTGTCGCGGTTTCCGGGACACCACGACTGGCTCACCGGCGGGGCCGTCGAGGTCGGCGAGTCGTACGAGGAGGCGGCGGCCCGGGAGCTGACCGAGGAACTGGGCGTCCGGACGCGGGTGCGTTTCGTCTTCAAGTTCCTCTGCCGAGGGGCGATCAGCCCGTACTGGCTCGGGGTGCACGAGGCCGTCCTGACGGAACCTCTTACTCCCGACCCGTCCGCGATCGCCTGGCACGGCTGGTTCGACCAGCCGGAGCTCCGGGAGGCGCTCCGGACGCGGCTGTTCGTGCCCGACGGGATGGAGGCCCTGCGGCGCCACCCCGACCTCGCCTCACCGACCGCCGCCACGCGGCAGCGAACTCCCCCACTCCGGTGAACCGTTCAGCCGGTTCGGGGCGAACGGCCCGGCCCACCACCGCCGGTTGCTCGGATGTGCCCGGCGGGCGCGTCCTCGTCACCCGCGTCCAGGAGGAGGCGGAGGGAGCGGGCGGCCCGTCACGACGACGACCGCGACACCAGCTCCGTGGCCAGGACCATCTGCCGGCGCTCCAGGCCCCGGGACGCGAGCGGGCGGCGGTCGGCGACCTCGGTGAGCAGGAGGTCTATCATCCGGCGGCCCATCTCCTCGATGGGCTGGCGGACGCTGGTCAGCGGCGGCTCCATGTGACGGGCGATGGCGGAGTCGTCGTAGCCGACGAGCGCCACGTCATCCGGGATGCGGCGGCCCGCGTCGCGCAGCGCCCGGCGGGCTCCGGCCGCGGTGACGTCGGAGGCGGCGAAGACCGCGTCGATGTCGGGGTGGCGCTCGAGCAGGGCCGCCATGGCCCGGTGTCCGCCCTCCTCGGTGAAGTCGCCCGCCTCGATCATCCCCTCGTCCGCCCCGAGACCGGCGTCGCTCATGGCCTCGCGGTAGCCGTCGACACGGCGCTGGGCGCCGTAGACGTCGAGGCGGCCGGTGATGTGGGCCACCCGGGTCCGGCCCCGGGACAGCAGGTGCTCGACGGCCTGGCGGGCGCCGCCGTAGTTGTCCGAGTCGACCGACGGCAGGGTCTCCGCCGACGAGCGCGGGCCGCTGATCACCGCCGGGATCTCCAGCTGGGCCAGCAGGTCCGGCAGCGGATCGTCCGCGTGCACCGAGACCAGCAGGACGCCGTCCACGCGGTGGGCCGCCAGGTACTGGGCGAGGCGGGCGCGTTCGCGATCACTGCCCGCGAAGATCAGCAGCAGCTGCATCTCCGTGTCGGACAGCGCGGCCCCGACGCCCTTCAGCATGTCCGAGAAGTACGGCTCCGCGAAGAACCGGGTCTCCGGCTCGGGCACGACCAGCGCGATCGCGTCCGTACGGTTGGCGGCCAGGGCGCGGGCCGCGGTGTTGGGGACGTAGCCGAGCTCCGCGACCGCCGCCTCGACGGCCGCACGCGTCGTGTCGCTGACCCGGGGCGAGCCGTTGATCACCCGCGAGACGGTGCCGCGGCCGACACCGGCGCGCGCCGCCACCTCTTCGAGGGTGGGCCGGCCACCACTTCGGCCCCGCGCTCCGTGGGTTGCCATGGGCTCCGCCTTCCCGTCCACACCCGCACTCTGCGACTGGCCTGGAATTTAACAGGCTCGTTGGCCGTGACGCCCGATGCCGAGGGCTCACCGCCCCCGGCCTTCCGTTTCGGCCCAACGAGCCGGAACGACCGGTGGTCCGACTGGCTCGATGCAACCGGCCCGGGACTCCGACACCGCCCGAGCGGTTTCTTCTTTCTGTCAGCCGCAGGTTCGCTGTACCTGGGCTGACAGCCCGATAAGTCAGCTGCCTGTCGCTACTGCCGTCAGACTTGCGTTGCGGGCACCACTGGCTGTGGTGTTCCGCCTGCGTCCAGCCGTCCCTTGTCCAGGAACGGCAGAGGCCACTGACCGGGCCCCGCGTCGCCACAACTGCCACGCCCGAGCGCGGATGTTGCGGGAGCTGTTCCGGTCCGCGTGATCAACGAATCCGCACGACCGGCAAGCGAAGCTGGCCTGCGAGACCCGGTTCGCTGTGTCCACATGCCCGCACTCGGCGCACGTGCGCGAGGTGTACGCCGGATCGACGAACACTACTGGCACCCCCGCCCGACGAGCCTTGTAGGCAATGAAGCGTCCCAGCTGGGCGAAGGCCCAACCGTGGAGTGTGGCCCGTTGGGGCTTTCTCAGCCGTACCCGCTCGCGGATGCCCTTCAGGTCTTCAAGAGCAATTCCACGACCGGTGCGTTCAGCCTCGGCCACGACATGCTTCGCGATCTTGTGATTGATGTCCCGCGTTCGGCGAGCTTCCTTACGACGTCGACGCCTGGCACGACGCTTGGCCGATGCGGTGTTCTTCCTTCTCAGCTTGCTCCGCAGGGCGCGGTCCCGCGCTCTGCAGCGATTGATGTGCCGTCCCGACAAGATCTCGCCGTCACTGGTGGCAGCGATGTTCACGATGCCCAGGTCCACTCCGAGGAAGTCGACGGGTTCGCCGTGGGCCACGCTCTCCGGGACTTCGCACGTGGCCAGCAGAAACCACATGCCGTCCCGGTATGCCAGGTCCGACTCGCCCTTCCGGTAGCGAGCGAGGGTTTCCAGGTGCTGCTGGCTACCGGTGAAGGCGACCCCCTTGAGCCGCCCCTCGACAGTCCAGACGGACACCGTGCGTGCTTCTGTCTGCCATGACAGCATGCGATCGTCATACGGCTGGGCCGACTCCGCACGGAAAGCGATCGGTCGATGCACGGTTCCGCAGAGAGCCCTTAATCCCCTCTTGGCGCCACTGGATGCCTTCAGACTTGCACGCAGGACCGTGTAGGCGTCGGACACCTTCTTGATCACGTGCTGGGCGGCCTGGGCCCCCAACCCCCAGCGGCCCCTCACCTCGCCATAGCACTGTTTGCGCAGGGTGAAGTTCTTGAAGGCGTCAGATTGGAAAGCCACATCGGACACCCAGCGAGCGGCTTCGTTGCAGACGCGCAGCGTCGCCCGGAGCGCAGCCTCCTGCTCCGGCGTCGGCAGGAGCTTGACCTGGACCACCATTTTCACCTCACGGACGCTACGGATGGGCGGGGCGCTTCGCATGCGAACAGATCAACCTCCTTCGAACGAGCGACTGTCCGACCATCGCCCCCCACCTCTCGCCAACAGGGCCGAACCTCCCGGGACATGGCCGCGGCGACAGAAATGTCTCGAAGCTATATAGGGCTGTCCGGTCCCTTGACACCCCCGCCGCGACCGGGGACTCTTCAACACATCACCGGTGGGAGCGCTCCCACGCTACCTGACACATACACAACCCGCACGTTCCCCGCCCGAGCCTTTAAGCGCGTAAAACGGTCCGACGATGCAGTTGGCCGGGGGGTCGGCACGTCAGGGCAACAGGAGGACGACATGCGAGCACGCATCCGAACCGCCCGCAAGGCGATGGTCGTCGCGGCCGTCGCGTCGCTGGGCGCCGGGCTGCTGGCCGGCTGTGCCGACGACGGCGGAGGCGACGGCTCGTCGGGCGGCAGCGGCGGCGACAGCGGCGGCAAGACCAAGATCACTCTGGGGCTCTTCGGCACCTTCGGGTTCGAGGAGGCCGGCCTCTACAAGGAGTACGAGAAGCTCCACCCGGACATCGACATCCAGCAGACGGTCGTCGAGCGGAACGAGAACTACTACCCCACCCTGGTCAACCACCTGACCACCAACAGCGGCCTGCAGGACATCCAGGGCGTCGAGGTCGGCAACATCGCCGAGATAGTCAAGACCCAGTCCGACAAGCTGCTGGACCTCTCCAAGTACGGCAAGAAGAGCGACTACCTGGAGTGGAAGTGGCAGCAGGCCACCACCGAGGGCGGCGAGACCGTCGGCCTGGGCACGGACGTCGGCCCGATGGCCATCTGCTACCGCAAGGACCTCTTCGAGAAGGCCGGTCTGCCCACCGACCGCGAGGAGGTCGCCAAGCTGTGGGCCGGTGACTGGAAGAAGCTGGTCCAGGTCGGCGAGGACTACAAGAAGAAGGCGCCGAAGGGCACCACCTTCCTGGACTCCCCCGGCGGTCTGCTCCAGGCGATCCTCAGCAGTGAGAAGGACCGCTTCTACGACTCCTCCGGCAAGGTCATCTACAAGTCGAACCCGGCGGTGAAGGACGCGTTCGACCTCACCGCGAAGGCCGCCGAGGACGGACTGATCGGCAACCACACCCAGTTCCAGCCCGCCTGGGACACGACGATCGCCAACAGCAAGTTCGCCGCGATGTCCTGCCCGCCGTGGATGCTCGGCTACATCAAGGGCAAGTCCAAGCCGGACGCCAAGGGCAAGTGGGACGTGGCCGCGTCGCCGAAGTCCGGCAACTGGGGCGGTTCCTTCCTGGCGGTTCCCAAGTCGGGCAAGAACGCCGAGGAGGCCGCGAAGCTGGCCGCCTGGCTGACCGCACCCGAGCAGCAGGCCAAGCTGTTCGCCGTGCAGGGCAGCTTCCCGAGCACCCCGGCGGCCTACGAGTCGGACGCGGTCAAGAGCGCCAAGAACGAGATGACCGGTGACGCGCCGATCGGCACCATCTTCGCCGCGGCCGCCAAGAGCAGCCCGGTCCAGACGATCGGCCCGAAGGACCAGATCGTCCAGCAGGGGCTGACGGACAACGGCGTCATCCTCGTCACCCAGGGCAAGTCGCCCGAGGAGGCGTGGAACACGGCCGTCAAGACCATCGACAACAACCTGGACCAGTGACCGGAATGGCATCCAGGCACGACACCGCCGCGCCCCCCGTGAAGGGGGGCGCGGCCCCGGGCCGCCCGCCGGCCGACGCGGACACGGAGCGGGCGATGAAGAAGCGCGCCCGGCTCTCCCGTCGCTGGCAACGCGACATGCGGTGGAGCCCCTACGCGTTCGTCTCGCCCTTCTTCCTGCTCTTCCTCGCGTTCGGCCTGTTCCCGCTGCTGTACACCGGTTGGGCCTCGCTCCACCAGGTGGAGCTGACGGCACCCACGGACATGTCCTGGGTGGGCCTGCGCAACTACACCCGGATCTTCGACGACGACTTCTTCTGGAACGCGGCGAAGAACACCCTGACCATCGGCATCATCTCCACGGTTCCGCAGCTGCTGATGGCGATGGGCCTGGCGCACATCCTCAATTACAAGCTGCGCGGCTCCACCTTCTACCGCGTCGTCATGCTGGCTCCCTACGCCACGTCGATCGCCGCCGCCTCGCTGGTCTTCGTGCTGCTCTTCGGCCGCGACTACGGCATGATCAACTGGGCGCTGAACGCCGTCGGCATCGACCACGTCGACTGGCAGAACGACAAGTGGCCGTCCCAGATCGCCGTGTCCAGCATCATCGTCTGGCGCTGGACCGGGTACAACGCGCTGATCTACCTGGCCGCGATGCAGGCGATCCCGCAGGACCTCTACGAGTCGGCGGCACTGGACGGAGCCAGCCGCTGGCGGCAGTTCCTCCACGTCACGCTGCCCTCGCTGCGTCCGACCATCCTGTTCACGGTCGTGGTGTCGACCATCGGCGCCTCGCAGGTGTTCGGCGAGCCACTGCTCTTCGACGCGAACAAGGGCGCCTCCGGCGGATCCCAGCACCAGTTCCAGACGCTCGGCCTGTACCTGTACGAGCAGGGCTGGATCAACCAGCACCTGGGCCGCGCCTCCGCCATCGCCTGGACGATGTTCCTGATCCTCATCGTGATCGGTGTCGTCAACTACGTCATCTCGCGCCGGCTGCGCGCCAGTAGCTAAGGAGAACCGGCCGTGACGACGACCCTGACGAAACCCCCGGCCGACGCGGTCCCCGAGCCGCCGAAGCGGTCCCGTGGCATGAAGGCGGCACGCGCGGGCGGGCAGCTGCACGCCGGCCCGGTGGCGTACGTCATCCTCGCCCTCTTCACCGTCATCTCGCTGTTCCCGCTGGTGTGGACAGCCATCGCCGCCTCGCGCGACAACCAGCGCCTGGCGCAGACCCCGCCGCCGTTCTGGTTCGGCTCCGGCCTCTTCGACAAGCTCGAAGTGGCCTGGACCGACGCCAACCTGGGCGAGGCGTTCCTCAACACCACCCTGGTGGCCGGCATCTCGTCGTTCACCATCGTGTTCCTGTCGACGATCGCCGGATTCGCCTTCGCCAAGCTGCGCTTCAAGGGCCGCGGCGCGGCCATGCTGGTGGTGATCGGGACGATGATGGTTCCGCCGCAGCTCAGCATCATCCCGCTGTACATGATGGTCGCCAAGCTCGACTGGACGGACCAGCTCCAAGCGGTGATCTTCCCGTCGCTGGTGAGCGCGTTCGGGGTGTTCTTCATGCGGCAGTACCTGATCCAGGCGCTGCCGGACGAGATCATCGAGGCGGCCCGGGTGGACGGCGCGAGCAGCTGGCGCGTGGTGTGGCACGTGGTGTTCCCGACCGCGCGGCCCGCGATGGCAGTCCTGGGCATGCTGATGTTCGTGCAGACCTGGAACGACTTCCTGTGGCCCTTCCTGGTCCTGACCCAGACCGGCAATCCGACCGTGCAGGTGGCGGTGGCGGGGCTGGGACGCGGCTACACCCCCGACCAGTCGCTGATCATGGCCGGCGCCCTGCTGGGCACCCTGCCGCTCCTGATCGTCTTCGCGATCTTCGGCAAGCAGATCGTCGGCGGCATCATGCAGGGCGCCGTCAAGGGCTGAGTCCTGCTTTCCCAAGGGGCCGAGCCACAGCCGCCTCGGCCCCTTTCCCCCTCCCCCTCCACTCGTCGGTCCATACGACCCCCTTGGGAGCGCTTCCATGCCTGACTCCGAGAACCCGGCCACCGCGGTGACCTTCCCGCCCGCCTTCCTGTGGGGCGCGGCGACGTCCGCGTACCAGATCGAGGGCGCGGTGCGGGAGGACGGCCGTACGCCGTCGATCTGGGACACCTTCAGCCATACGCCGGGCAAGACGGCCGGTGGTGAGACCGGTGACATCGCTGTCGACCACTATCACCGCTACCGCGACGACGTGGCGCTGATGGCGGAGCTGGGTCTGGGCGCCTACCGCTTCTCCATCTCGTGGTCGCGGGTGCAGCCGACCGGCCGGGGCCCGGCCGTGCAGAAGGGCCTGGACTTCTACCGGCGGCTGGTGGACGAGCTGCTGGCCAAGAACATCAAGCCGGCCGTCACCCTGTACCACTGGGACCTGCCGCAGGAGCTTGAGGACGCGGGCGGCTGGCCCGAGCGCGACACGGCGTACCGGTTCGCGGAGTACGCGCAGATCGTCGGCGAGGCGCTGGGCGACCGGGTGGAGCAGTGGATCACGCTCAACGAGCCGTGGTGCAGCGCGTTCCTGGGTTATGCCTCCGGGGTGCACGCTCCGGGCCGTACGGACCCGGCGGCCTCGCTGCGTGCCGCGCACCACCTGAACCTGGCGCACGGGCTGGGCGCGTCCGCGCTGCGGTCGGTGATGCCGGCCCGCAACATGGTCGCGGTCAGCCTCAACTCCTCGGTGGTGCGGCCGCTTTCGCAGGACCCTGCGGACCTGGCGGCGGCCCGGCGGATCGACGACCTGGCCAACGGCGTGTTCCACGGGCCGATGCTGCACGGCGCCTACCCGGAGTCGCTGTACGTGGCGACGGCGGGCCTCACGGACTGGGACTACGTCCTCGACGGCGACCTGGAGCTGATCAACCAGCCGCTGGACGCGCTGGGCCTCAACTACTACACGCCCGCCCTGGTCTCGGCGGCGGACGCGTCGGCGAAGGCACCGCGCGCCGACGGTCACGGGGCGAGCGACCACTCGCCGTGGCCGGCCGCGGACGACGTCGCCTTCCACCAGACTCCCGGCGACCGCACCGAGATGGGCTGGACGATCGACCCGACCGGCCTGCACGAGCTGATCATGCGCTACACCCAGGAGGCACCGGGCCTGCCGCTGTACATCACGGAGAACGGCGCGGCCTACGACGACAAGATCGACTCCGACGGCCGGGTGCACGACCCGGAGCGGGTGGCCTACCTCCACGGCCATCTGTCGGCGGTCCGCCGGGCGATCGACGACGGCGCGGACGTCCGCGGCTACTACCTGTGGTCCCTGATGGACAACTTCGAGTGGTCGTACGGCTACGGCAAGCGCTTCGGCGCGGTGTACGTGGACTACGCGACGCTGGAACGCACGCCGAAGACCAGCGCCCGGTGGTACGGCCGGGCGGCGCGGACCGGGGCGCTGCCCGAGGTCGAGGCGGTCTGACCGACGGGGGAACGGGGCGCGGCACGATTAGGGGAGTGCCGCGCCCCACTCCGTCCCGGTGGCGGATGTCCGGCAGGAGGCGGCGGGGCGCCCGACCGACGGGGGGATGCGGGGAGGCGTCGCGCCGAGGGCGTAGGCGCCGCTGGGGCTCCAGGACTGCCGGCCCTCCTCGTGGACGAGTGCCCTGCGCCGGTTGACCGGCACGGAGGCGACCGGGGTGAAGGCGTGGTGCGCGGGGGGTTTCTTTCGGGGAGCGGGCGTCAGCCCTTGTTGGCGCCCAGGGTGAGGCCGCTGACGAACTGGCGCTGGAGGGCGAAGTACACGATCAGGGTGGGGATCGCGGTGAGCAGGGCGCCGGCGGCGACCAGGTTGGGGTCGGTGAAGTACTGGCCGGAGAGGTTGTTCAGCGCCGAGGTGATCGGCATGTTCTCGCCGGTGGAGATCAGGACGATGGCCCAGAAGAAGTCGTTGTAGATCCAGATGGACAGCAGGGTCGCGAGCGCGGCCATCGCGGGCTTGCACAGCGGCAGCACGATCTGCCAGTACAGCCGCCAGACCGAGGCGCCGTCGACCAGGGCGGCCTCGGTGAGCTCGTGCGGCAGTGAGCGCATGTAGTTGCTGAGCACGAAGGCGCAGAAGCCGGACTGGAACGCCACGTGGATGAGCACCAGGCCGAGCGCGGAGTCGTACAGCTTGCCGCTCATGGTGATGCCGGGCAGGTCGATCAGCAGGTACAGCCGGTACAGCGGGGTGATGATGACCTGCTGGGGCAGCAGGTTGCCGGCCGTGAACACCAGCAGCAGGAACAGGTTGACGCGGAAGTCGAAGCGGCTGACGTAGAAGGCGACCATCGAGGACAGCAGCAGCGTCAGCAGCACGGCCGGCACGGCGACGATCAGCGTGGTGCCGAAGTAGTGCAGCATGTCCGACTGCGTGAAGGCGTTGGTGAAGTTGTCGAAGGTCAGCTTGTCGGGCCAGGAGACATAGCCCTTGTCGCTGGTCTCGGCGTAGGGCCGCATCGCCGCGAGCAGGGCCCACAGCAGGGGGGCGAGCCATGCCAGCGAGGTGATGACGAGGAAGGTGTGCAGCAGGACCCGGGCGGGGCGGATCGGGGTGCGCTGCTTGCGCGGGGCGCCAGAGTTCAAAGGGGCGGCGCGAAGCGCCACGTTCAGGGTGGTGGTGGGCGACGGGTGGGAGCTCATGCGCGCCGCTCCTTCCGGAAGGTGGCGATCAGGTACGGGATGATCACCGCGAGCGAGATCACCAGCAGGACGACGGCGATGGCGGAGCCGTATCCGATGCGGCTGGACTCGCCGATGATGTTGTTGGTCACCAGGATCGACAACAGCTCGGTGCCCTGGGCGCCCTTGTTGAAGACGAAGACCAGGTCGAAGGCGCGCAGCGCCTCGATGATCGTGACCACCAGGACGACGGTGTTGGTCGGGCGCAGGGTCGGGAAGATGACGTTCTTGAACGTCTGCCACTCACCCGCGCCGTCCAGCGCGGACGCCTCCCGCAGCGAGGGGTCGACGCCCTTCAGGCCGGCCAGGTAGAGGATCATCATGTAGCCGGCGTGCCGCCAGGACGCGGCGATGAGCACGGCCCACAGGTTGAGGTCGGGGTCGCCGATCCAGTCGATGTAGTGACCGGGCTTGTTGGCGCCGATGATGCTGTTGATCAGACCCGTGTCGGGGTTGTAGATCAGCTGCCAGACGAAGCCGATGACCGCCAGCGACATCACGACCGGCAGGAAGAACGCCGTCTGGTAGACGCGGCTGAAGCGGATCTTCTTGTCCAGCTGCACGGCGAGGAACAGGCCGAAGGGCGTGGGCAGCACGATGAGCACCACGAACCAGATCACGTTGTGCTGGACGGCGGGCCAGAACTGCGGGTTGCTGGTGAACAGCTCCCTGAAGTTCTGCAGTCCGACCCACTGGATGGAGTCGAAGCCGATGCCGTCCCAGGTGGTGAAGGCCAGCGCGATCGAGGCCAGGGCCGTCAGCCACACCAGGGTGACGTGCAGGATCGTGGGCACGCCCGCCATCAGGCCGAGCGTGAGGCGGTCGCGGCGGGTGAGCAGACGCCGGTGACCGTGGGGTGCCTTGGCGGGCGGGGGCGTGGAGGCGGGCCCCGGGGCCGGCGGGGCGGCCGGCTCCGGAGCCTTCGCGGGGGTGGCGGTCATGTGGGGATCCGAGTCGTCGAGTCTCCGTTTCCGGTGGGCGGTCAGGAGGAGGCGAAGATCGTCTTCTTCTGGCGTTCGATCGACGAGAGGATGCTGTCGACGTTCTTCGGGTTGCGGACGAAGTTCTGCAGCGCGGGCTGCATCACCGTGGACGTGAAGTCCGGGCGGGAGTCGCGGTCCATGAACTGCGTGAGGCTCTTCGCGCCGGAGATCATCTCGAAGGACTTCTTCTGCAGCGCGGTGTAGGAGGAGGTGTCGGCCTTGGTGGAGGCGGCCACCACGCTGGAGTCGGCCTTGAGGTAGATCTGCTCGGCCTCGGGGGTGCCCAGGTACTCCAGGAGCTTGGCGGCGCCGTCGCGGTTCTTCGGGGCCTTGGAGAGCATGAAGCCGTCGGTCGGCGCCTCGACGGTGTCCTGACCGAACTGCGGGTCGATCTCCGGGAAGGCGAAGAAGTCGAGGTCGTCCAGGTCGGCCTTGTCCGTGAACTGCTGACCGACGAAGGTGCCCAGGAGGTACATGCCGGCCTTCTTGGCCACCAGCGTCTGCGCCGCGTCCTGCCAGGTGCGGCCCACCGCGCCCTCCTGGTGGTAGGGCAGGATCTCCGTCCAGTGGTCGAAGACCTTGCGCACCTTGGCGTCGGTCCAGGAGGCCTTGCCCGCCATCAGCTCGACGTGGAAGTCGTAGCCGTTGGTGCGGAAGTTGATCTGGTCGAAGGTGCCCATCGCGGGCCAGGCGTCCTTGTCGCCGAAGGCGATCGGGACCAGCCCGTCCTTCTGCATCCGCTTGCACAGGGCGACGAAGTCGTCCCAGGTGGTGGGGACCTCGTAGCCGTGCTGGGCGAAGACGCTCTTGCGGTAGAACACCGCCCACGGGTACGTGTACAGCGGCACGAAGTAGTACTTGCCGTCCTCGCCCTTGCTGAGCTTGTGCATCGCCTCGGGGAAGTCGCCGCCGATCTTCTGCCACACGTCGTCGATCGGCGTGGCCAGCTTCTTCGAGGCGAAGAACTGCATGCGGTAGCCGGCGAACCAGGTGAACACGTCGTCGGGCGTGCCCTGCAGATAGGAGTTGATCTGCTCCTGGAACGTGTTGTGGTCCTTGGTGTTCACATCGACCTTGATGCCGGACTTCTTGGTGAAGGCGGCGTAGATCTCCGCGAACGCCTTCTTCGGCACGGCGTCGGACGAGTTGGAGCCGAGACCGACCGTCTTCGGGTCGGCGGACGAGCCGCTGCCGCCGCAGGCGCTCAGCAGGGGTATGCCCGCGCCGAGCAGGGCCGCACCGCCCACTCCGCGCAGCAGGGTGCGACGGCTGGGAGCGGGGAGGGAGACACCGGAGGAAGAGAGGTCGTGCATGGACGGCTCCTGAGGGCAGGGTTCGGCCACGAGGGTGTGGCGTGAAATCCAGTCGCAATCGACCAGAAATCAACTTGACCGAACACGGTGGCGCAATGACAGCCGCATGTCCGGTCATACGTCAAGAGCCGGTCCCTTCATTTGTCGAAACGTGACCGACCCGTGAAGGCGGCGTCGCGGGAGCGCTCAGTGGGACCGGGAACGGCTGTACACGGCAGCGAACCGGCCGGGGCGGCGGCGTCGCAGCTGCCGCTGCCCTCCGCTCGCGGGGGCGCGGCCGTCCAGCTGGATCCAGACGCGCACCTCCGTGCCGCCGAGCACCGAGGAGCCGATCCGTACGTCCCCGCCGGTGGACTCCGCCAGCCGGCGCACGATGTCCAGGCCGAGCCCGGTCGAGCCGTCGCTCCCGGAGCCGCGGCCCCGCGCCATCGCGGCCTCGGGGTCGGGTATGCCGGGGCCAGCGTCGGAGACGAGGACGATCACCGCGTCCTCGCCGTTGTGCACGTCGACGGCGAAGGCGGTGCCCTCCGCGGTGTGCCGGAACACGTTCCCGAGCAGCGCGTCCAGCGCGGCGGCCAGGTCGGGGCGGGCCACGGGTATGCGCACGGGCCGGTCGGCCCCGGCCACCCGCCACTTGCGGCCCTCGTCCTCGGCGAGCGCCGACCAGAACGCCATCCGCTCCCGGACCACCTCGGCCGCGTCGCACCCGGCGCCCGGACCGGCCGCGGCCGTCTGCGGCTTGGCCTCCCGGGCCGTACGGATGATGGTGTCGACCTCGCGCTCCAGCTGCTCGACCGCGGTGCGGGTCTGGTCGGCGGCCGGCCCCTCGCCGAGCGAGGCGGTGTTGAGCCGCAGCACGGTCAGGGGCGTCCGCAGCCGGTGGGACAGGTCCGCCGCCAGCTCCCGCTCGTTCGCCAGGAGCTGGACGACCTGGTCGGCCATGGAGTTGAACGCGACCGCCGCGAGCCGCAGCTCGCTCGGGCCCTCCTCGGGGACGCGGGCCCCCAGCCGGCCCTCCCCCAGGTCGTGCGCCCCCTCGACCAGGCGCTGGGCGGGCCGGACCATGCGGACGCCCAGCCGGTCGGCGACCGCGACCGAGCCGAGGATCAGCGCCACCCCGACCGCGGCGAGCACCGCCCAGGCCGTGCCCACGCCGTTGGTGACGTCGGACTCCGGCACGTACACCTCGACGACCGCGATCTTGCCGGTGCTGAGGGCGACCGGCTGGAGCAGCGTCGAGCCGCCGGGGACACCCGTGGTGGAGGCGCGGCCCAGCTTCCGCACGGCGGCGATGTCGGCTTCGGCGGCGCGCCGGCGCCCGAGTTCGAGGGCTTCCTGGCCGTCGCCCGCCGGGAGGTGCACGGCCATCCCGGCGTCGGAACCGGCGGAGGCGACGACCCGCTCCAGCTGGTCGCGGTCGGTGGTGATGGACAGGGCGGGGGCGACCGCCGCGGCCTCCCGCTCGGCGCTCGAGAAGGCACGGTCGCGGGCCAGCTCGCGGATGACGAGCCCGAGCGGCACCGCGAAGGCGACGACGACCATGGTGGTCACCGCCAGCGACACCTTGACCAGGGCCCACCTCATCGGGGAGCACCCGCTCCCGGTGGTTCGAGCTTCACTCCGACGCCCCGGAGGGTGTGCAGATAGCGCGGGCTGGCCGCCGTCTCGCCCAGCTTCCTGCGCAGCCAGGACAGATGGACGTCGATGGTCTGGTCGTCGCCGTAGGACTGCTGCCACACCTCGGCCAGCAGCTCCTTGCGGGGGACGACGACGCCGGGCCTGCGGGCCAGGAAGGCGAGCAGGTCGAACTCGCGGCGGGTGAGGTCGAGCCGGGCGCCGTCCAGCTCGGCCCGGCGGCGCAGCGGGTCGACGGTCAGGCCGCCGACCCGGATCACGGGGGACGGCTCCCCTTCCGCGGAGCCGGAGCGGGCGCGGCGCAGCACGGCCGCCATGCGGGCCGAGAGGTGCTCGACCGAGAAGGGCTTGGTCAGGTAGTCGTCCGCCCCGGCGTTCAGCAGCCGGACGATCTCCGTCTCGTCGTCCCGGGCTGTGGCGACGATCACGGGTACGTCGGTGATCCCGCGCAGCATCTTCAGTGCCTCGGACCCGTCGAGATCGGGCAGTCCGAGGTCCAGGATCACCACGTCGAAACGGAGATGGGCGACCTCGCGCAGCGCCTCCAGTGCCGTCCCGACGCTGCGCACGGTGTGCGAGGCGTCGGTCAGGTGCCGGATCAGCGCCGAGCGTACGAACTGGTCGTCCTCGACCACGAGCACACGTGCCATGCGCGGCAACCTACGCCATCTCGAACAGCCGGGTGCGGGCCTGTGGACAACTCCCCGGCTGGGGACAACGGACCACCGCACGACCCTGTTTCGGGCCACGCGTGGGACGCGTGAGGCAGTATGGCCCGCGATGCGCAGAGGACTCGTACACGTACTGGCCTGGCTGCTCGCCACGGGCGCGGCGGTCACGCTGTCGTGGTGGGGCGTCCACACCGTGATGGCGGGGACGGCCTACGACCCGCCGCGTGCTCTGCCCGTCAAGGCCGCCGAAGCGCCCACGCGGGAGCCGAAGGCGCCGGCCACGCCGCGGGAGCGCACGCCTCCGCCCGAGCGGCGGGAACCGGGCACGCCCCCGGCGTCCACGGCCGGGCGACCGAGCCCCGCCCCCACGCCGGTGTCCTCGCCCGGCACCGCCCCCGCAGCCTCGGGCCGGGTGAGGAGCTATGACACCGACGGCGGCCGGGCGGTCTTCGATCTCGGGAAGACCTCCGCCTCGCTCGTCTCGGCGACGCCCGGCGCGGGCTGGTCGATGCAGGTGTGGAAGACGGAGTCGTGGATCCGCGTGGAGTTCTCCTCGGGCGCGGACCGGGTGTCGGTGTTCTGCACGTGGCACGACGGGCCGCCGCGGGTGGAGATCGGGACCTACTGAGGGCCGCGGGCGGCCACCGGCGCCTGTAGAGCACCGGAGCCGGTCATCTGAACACCGACGCCGGTGGCGCCGGCGACGCCACCGCCGCGAGGTCCGTGACGGGTGCGGCCCCGCCGGTGAAGTCCGTGAGGGTCCTGCCGTGCTCGACCCGGGCGGGATGCGGGTCGGAGGCGGCGAGGCGGGTCAGTTCGGCTGTCGGCAGTGGCTGGTCGGAGGCGACCAGGACGGCGTTCCCGAAGCGCTTGCCGCGCAGCACCGCCGGATCCGCGACCAGCGCGAGCTGCCCGAAGCGGGCGGCGGCGGTGGCGATCTGGCCGCGCAGGTGGGTGAGCGGAGGCCCGTCGGCGAGGTTGGCGGCGTAGACACCGCCGGGCTTGAGGGCCCTGCGCACGTCGTCGAGGAACTCGGTCGAGGTCAGGTGGGCCGGTGTCCGCGCCCCGCTGAACACGTCGGTGATGACGAGGTCGGCCCAGCCGTCCGGCACTTTGGCGAGGCCTTCGCGGGCGTCGGTGGAGCGCACCCTGATGCGCGCGTTCGGATCCAACGGCAGTTCCCGGCGGACCAGTTGGACGAGGGTGCCGTCCCGTTCGACGACCTGCTGGGTGGAGCGGGGCCGGGTGGCGGCGACGTAGCGGGCGAGGGTGAGGGCGCCGCCGCCGAGGTGCACGGCGTGCAGGGGCCGGCCGGGCGGCGCGACGAGGTCGATCACGTGCCCGAGGCGGCGCTGGTACTCGAATGAGAGGTACGCCGGGTCGTCCAGGTCGACGTGCGACTGCGGGGCCCCGTCGATCACCAAGGTCCAGCCCCGGGCCCGCTCGCGGTCGGGGATCAGCTCGGCGAGCCCGCCGTCGACGCTCTCGACGACGGCCTCCGCACCGGCCTGTCTGCGTCGGCCGCCCCTGGACTTTCCCATGGGGTCATTATCGGGGTGGCCTGCTAAGCAGGATGTACGCTCCCGCCGCCCGGTGTCCGAGGGCGTCTCAGCGGCAGCTGTCCGCCGCCTTGATCATCCGGGCGGCCTCCCCCAGGGCCTCGCGCAGCACAGCGGGGTCGGTCGCGAGGTCGGCCTCACCGGGCGGCAGCAGCCAGTCCGGGCCCGCGCCGGGAGGTTCGGGCGCCAGGGGCAGTCCGCGTCCGTCGGTCTCCGTGCAGGTGCTCCCCGGCACGTCCCACGCGGCGGCCGTCCCCGGCGGCACCAGGAAGCCGAGGGTGTCGCCGCCGTCGTCGTGCAGCACGGGCCCCACGGCGTCCCCCGGTCCGCGCCGCAGGATGTCGACCGCCTCCAGTCCCTGCCGTGCCGGCACCGTCACCACATCGCAGCCGGCCGCCGGTGTGCCCGACGGCGTACGAGAATCGTTGATCCGGCTGGTCTCCATCCGGCCTCCACCACGAAAACCCCTGCTTGGACGAGCGGTCGGGAGTCGGGGGCCTCCCGGTCCGCACAGTTCAACGCGGCAACCCGTCAAGGGCTACGGCGGAAGTCGGCCGCAAAGGATGGCACTTCATGGCAGATCACGGATGAGATATCCGGTTTGTAGCCAAACCCAGCGTGGTGGCTCCATCACAGCAGGTACGTTCTTGCTCGCCGGACACGGGGCAGACGATGCGGCATATCGCAACAAGTCGTCCTGCATCCGGCATGGTTCGACGGTTCGCACGGGAGGACCCGGCCATGGCGTCGTCATCGTTGACCTCGTCTCAACCCCACCTGCCGCCACGGCCGAACCTCGTCTTCCGGCGACTGCGCGGACAGCGCTCGCCGGCCGAGTTCGCCGCGGCGATCCGCCGGGCCGGGCTGGAGATCGGCGAGCGGGTCAGCTGTGACGCGCGGTACATCGGCCGGGTCGAGGCGGGCGAGATCCGCTGCCCCAACTACGCGTACGAACGGGTGTTCTTGCACATGTTCCCAGGCCGCACGCTCACAGACCTGGGGTTCGCGCCCCGCTCATCGGTACGCGGACGCCGGGCGCGCGACACCGAGGACGCGCTCCCGGCGCGCACCGCGAACCCGGCGAACGCCACGAGTGAGACCAGCGGGGCGGGCGAGCCGTATGAAACGCAGAACCCGTACGACCCGCACCACCCGCACGACACCTACGAGGAGAGCGACGTGCTACGTCGCGCGTTCATGACCGGCGGAGGCGCCACGGTGGCCGCCGCCTCACTGGGGCCCGTCGGCCTCGCCCTCGACGCCGGGGCCGCGCAGCGCCCCGTGCACCGCGCCGGGGCGAGCGAGGCGGGCGCCCTGGAAGAAGCCGTCCGCCGGATCCGGCTGCTGGACGACCGGCACGGCGCCGACGGCCTCTACCGTCGCGCGGCCGCCCCGCTGCGTGCCGCCTACGCCCTGCTGGACGCCGGCACGACCCGGCAGACGACGGCGGACCGGCTCTACTCGGGCGCCGGTGAACTGGCCATCTCCGTGGGCTGGCTGGCCCACGACTCGGGGCGCTTCGACGACGCCCGCTCGCACTACGCGGAGGCCCTCGCCACCGCCCGGATGACCGGTGACCCGGGCCTGGAGGCGCACGCCTTCTGCAACACGGCGTTCCTGGCGCGCGATGCGGGCCGGCCGCGCGAGGCGGTCCGGGCGGCACAGGCCGCGCAACGCGTCGCCCGGCCGGTGGGCTCGGCCCGGCTGATGTCGCTGCTCGCGCTGCGCGAGGCGGGCGGCTGGGCGGGGCTCGCGGACCGCGTCGGCTGCGAACAGGCACTGGCCCGGGCGCAGGCCTTCTTCGAACGGGGCCCCTCGGACGCCGACCCCGAGTGGATGAGCTTCTACGGCGAGGCCGAACTGGAGGGCCTGGAGGCGCAGTGCTGGTCCACGCTCGGCGACTGGCCCCGGGCGGCTCGGCACGCGCGCCGGGCCGCCGAACTGCAGGATCCGCACTTCACCCGGAACATCGCCCTCTACACGGCGGAGCTGGCGGACGACCTCGCGCGCGGGGGCCGGCCCGACGAGGCGGCGGTGGCGGGGATGCGGGTGCTGGATCTGCTGGAGGAGGTCCAGTCGTCCCGGGTGCAGACGATGCTGGCGGCGACGGCGCGGGTGCTGCTGCCGCACCGCAGGGCCTCCGGGGTGTCGGCGTTCCTGGAGAGGCACGCCTCGTCGCCGCGCATGCCCTGAGGGGCTGTGGCGAACGTCACGCCTGCCGCGCGACGCCCGGCACGCCCGCCAGGTGTCCCAGGTCGTTCCAGCTCTCGATCGCCGGTTCCCCGTAGGCCCAGCCCAGCACCGACAGCGAGGTGGGGTTCAGCCGGATCCGGGCCGCGAAGTCGATCGGGAGGCCCAGCCACCGCGCCCCGATGGAGCGCAGGATGTGCCCGTGGGCGAAGACCAGGACGTCGCGGTCCTCGGAGCGGGCCCAGGAGACCACGTCGTCGGCCCGGGCCGTGACCTCGGCGAGCGACTCCCCGCCCGGGACGCCGTCGCGCCAGATCAGCCAGCCGGGCCGGACGGCCTGGATGTCCGCGGGGGTCATGCCCTCGTACGTCCCGTAGTCCCACTCCAGCAACGCGTCCCAGGTGCGCGCGCGGTCGCCGAAGCCGGCCAGTTCGCAGGTCTCACGCGCGCGTGCCAGCGGGCTGGTGCGGATCTCGACGCCGGCCAGGCCGTCGTACGGCGCCCGGTGCAGTCGCTCGCCGAGCTGCTCCGCGCCACGCCGGCCTTCCTCCAGGAGCGGCACATCCGTTCGGCCCGTGTGCTTGCCGGACAGGGACCACTCGGTCTGTCCGTGGCGGGCCAGCAGGATGC
The DNA here is from genome assembly GCF_042955185.1 of Streptomyces sp. NPDC012474. Classification (NCBI taxonomy): domain Bacteria; kingdom Bacillati; phylum Actinomycetota; class Actinomycetes; order Kitasatosporales; family Streptomycetaceae; genus Streptomyces; species Streptomyces sp. NPDC012474. The sequence goes on along the minus strand of NZ_JBIBEP010000001.1, from coordinate 235,937 downwards.
GCGCGGCCATGGGGCACCTTTCCGGAAGAACAACGCGAGAAGAACGACCTATGGGGAACTCCTCCATCATCGCGCACGCCCCCCGCGGGCAACCCGGGGGGCGATCTACGCGTCTTTGAGGGCCGGAGGCGCCCCCCGGGGCGCGAGCCCACGCCGTAAAGTGGCACGGCCGACCGGGCTACGCGTGATGACGAAGGGGGAGGACGATCGGATGCAGCACACCGAGACACCGGGCACCGAGGCGGCCCCCGCGCCCAGGCTGCGCTGGTGGACCGAGCTGCCGCTGATCCTTCTGGTGTACGCGTTCTACTCGGCCGGCCGGCTCCTCGCCCGCGAGAACGTCTCCGGCGCCGTCGACCACGGCCTGGGGATCCTGCGCTTCGAGAAGGCGCTGTATCTGAACTTCGAGCACCCGCTCAACCGCCTCTTCACGCGCGAGGCCTGGATAGGCATACCCGCCGACTTCTGGTACGCGTCGTTGCACTACCTGGTCACACCGGCGGTTCTGGTGTGGCTCTTCCGCTCCCGGGCCGTGCGCTACCGCGCCGCGCGCACCTGGCTCATGACGTCCACCCTCATCGGCCTGATCGGCTTCACCCTGCTGCCGACCTGCCCGCCCCGGCTCCTCGACGCGAGCCACGGCTTCGTGGACACGATGGCGCAGTACAGCTCGTACGGCTGGTGGGGCGGCGCCGCGAGCGCACCGCGCGGCATGGGGGACATGACCAACCAGTACGCGGCCATGCCGAGTCTGCACGTGGGCTGGGCCCTGTGGTGCGGCGTGATGCTGTGGCGCTTCGGCGGTACGCGCATGACGAGGACGGCCGCCGTCGCCTACCCCCTGATCACGACGATCGTGGTCATGGGCACCGCCAACCACTACTTCCTCGACGCGGTCGCGGGCGCGGCCGTCATGGGCGTCGGGCTGCTGCTGACCCCCGCCGTGCTGCGGACCGCGGACCGGGTCAGGGCACGGTTCGTGCCGCGCGTCGCACCGGTCGCCGCGGACTCCTCCGCCGCGGGTTCCTCGATTGTCAGTGCCGGATGCCAGACTTCCGCGGGTGAGCGAATTCCACGGCAGCGCGAGTCGCGGCACGGAGCGGGAGCCGAGCCGGGTGCCTCCCCCAAGGACGCGGGGGACGGCGCTCCGGCGGCAGCTCGCTGAACTGCGCGGCCCCGACGTACCCGCGAAGGCACTGGACGCGCGTGCCTTGGCGGCGCTGGCCGCCAACCCCGGTTGTGCGCGGCGCGCGATCCTCGACGGCGCCGGGGTGGACAAGACGGCCCTGGCGAGCGCACTGGGAGCGCCCGCGGCGTTCGGGCAGTCGCAGTTCGCGCTCACCAGAGGCAACGCCTTCGAGGCGAAGGTCAAGGCCGACGGCGGCGCGGAGCTGCTGCGGCTGGTGCACGAGAAGCTCGACCGGTCCGCCGAACCGCCCGCCGACGCGCGCGTGCCCGACCTGACGGCGACCGGCCCGCGGGGGCGCACGGCCCGTACGGAGCTGGAGCTGCGGGAGGCCACCGCGCATCCGGGCGTGTGGACGCTGCTCGACCATCCGATGCTCGCGCTGGACGTCGCGGGCTCCCCCGCGTTCCTGGAGCCTGACGCGGTGGTGGTGCATCCGGACGGCGGCTGGACGGTCGTGGAGATCAAGTCCTTCCCCCTGCTGGACGGTTCGGCGGACCCGGCGAAGGTCGGGGCGGCGGCCCGGCAGGCGGCGGTGTACGTGCTGGCCCTGGAGGAGTTCGCGGCCCGTCTCGGCGCGGAACCGGACGCGGCCCCGGCCCCGTACGTACGCCACCGGGTCCTGCTGGTCTGCCCCCGGGACTTCTCCAACCTGCCGACAGCGTCGGCCGTGGACATCCGCAAGCAGCGGGCGGTCACGGCCCGTCAGCTGGCCCGGCTGACCCGCATCGAGGACATCGCCGACGCGCTCCCCGAGGGCATCTGCTTCTCGCCGGAGCGGCCCGCCGAGGAGCTGACGGCGGCCGTGGAGTCGGTCCCGGCGGCGTACGCACCCGAGTGCCTGTCCGCGTGCGAGCTGGCCTTCCACTGCCGGGCCCGGTCCCGCCAGGAGGGCGCGGTGACCACGCTCGGACGTCCGGTCCGGGCGGAGCTGGGCGGTCTGACGACCGTGGAGGAGGTCCTCGCGGCCGCGCGCGGCGAGGCGGGCGATCCCGGCGACCCGGCCGTGGCGGCCCTGCGGCGGGCGGCCGCCCTGCGCTCCGAGGCACTGGAGGCGGCGTGTCGCTGATCTCCACCCTGGCCCGCCTCGAAGCCGTCAGCACGGGCCGTGCCCAGCCCGCCGCCACCGTCCGGCACCGTCATCTCGGTGACCGCCCGCTGGTTTTGGTGCCGCTGATCACCGCCGGTGAGGCCGGCGCCCCGCTCGGCGCGCTGGTGGGCACCGACCGGGACGCGCCGCGTCTGCTGGCCGTCCCGCAGCCTCGCGACCGCGACCTGAGGTTCGCGTTCCTGGCCGAACTGGCCGGCATCGTGCTGCCGTACGTCGACGCGTACGCCGGGACGGTGGAGGCAGCGGAGCGCACCGAGACCGATCCGGAGACCGGCAAGCGCGTCAAGGTCGAGGTCGAGCTGTGCTCGGACGCGCCGCAGCTGATCGTGCCGAGCCGCGCGGGCATCGACCTGGTGCGGCTGCTCGGGCGCTCGACGCGGTTCCGGCGTACGGCGGAACAGGATCCGGAGGCTCCCTATCCGGCGCCGCCCCGGGTGCCGCTGCTCGGGCGGTGGCTGACGCACTTCGGGGAGCGGGCCCGGGTGCCCGGCTCCTCCCTGCTGCTGGCGATGACCGATCTCCTCGGCCGGCACTGGGTGACCGGGCAGTCCACCCTGGAGGACCAGCACCTGGGGGCGCTGCTCGCCTGGATCGACCCGCCGGGGGGCGTCACCGGCGCCGAGGCCGCGCTGCGCGCCGAGCTGGAGCGGGACGAGCAGGGCCAGCTGACGTGCCCGCCGGCCGGTCCGGCCACCGACCCGGCGTTCGACAACAAGCTGCTCGCCCCGGCCATCGAGCGCTACGACCGGGCCCGCACCGCCCTCGCCGCCGCGCAGGACGGCCTGGAGGCGGACGACCGGCTCGGTGCGCTGTCCGCCGCCGAGCGGGAGATCCGTGACCTGGTGCTCAGCCGCGCCCGGCCCACCTGGGACGCGGTCTGGCGGGGCCTGGACCTGCTGCGGGAGCTGCCCGAGGGAGCGCGGGTCGAGGAGCGGTGGACCCGCGACCGCTGGTCGTTCACCGGCCACCGTGACCGGGTACTGGCCGGGGAGCCCCCGCAGCCGCGCCGCGACGACGCGGTCACCGCGGCGAACAAGCTCGCCACGCGCGAGCGCGAGCAGGCCCGGCTGGAGGCGCAGGAGGCCCTGGACGACCCGCTGGTGATGGCGGGCCGGCGGCTGTCCGGGGAGGCGTTCGCGGGTGAGGTCACCGACGTCGTGATGACGTACAGCGACGGCAAGCGGCCCAGCCCCCGCCCGCTGGTCACGGTCCGCACGGACGACCGGCCGCAGCTCGGCGAGCGGACGAAGGTGTACCGGTCGCTGGGCGGGAAGCCGCAGTCGGCGGAGTTCGTGGCGGACGAGGAGGACGGCGCGTACGTCGTGCTGCGGGTCCTCGACAAGATGGGCCGCGGCAAGGAGCCCGAACCGGGTTCGGTGCCGGAGAAGGGCGACCGGGTCTGCTTCACGCTCTTCGAGCACGAGCAGCGGGGTGGCGCGAAGCTGCCCGACCCGGAGGAGACACCGTGGACACACGGCGGCCCGCCCGGTGAGCCGGCCCTGGAGGCAGCCGACCCGGTGACCGAGGAGGATGTGCTGTGACCACGGTGTTCGACCCCTCGGCCGCCGCGGCGCAGGCCACCGACGCGATTCTGAGCGACACCCTGAACGGCACGGCGCGCGGGGTCGTCGTGGACTCCCCGCCGGGCGCGGGCAAGTCCACGCTGGTGGTGCGCGCGGCTCTGGAGCTGGCGGCGGCGGGCCATTCGCTGATGGTGGTCGCGCAGACCAACGCCCAGGTCGACGATCTGGTCCTGCGGCTCGCCGAGAAGAACCCGGAGCTGCCGGTGGGCCGGCTGCACAGCAGCGACTCCGACCCGTACGACAAGGCGCTCGACGACCTGGCGAACGTACGCAAATCGGCCAAGGCGGCCGACCTCGCCGGACTGGCCGTGGTGATCTCGACGGCGGCGAAGTGGGCGCACGTCAAGGTCGACGAGCCGTGGCGGCACGCCATCGTCGACGAGGCCTACCAGATGCGGTCCGACGCGCTGCTCGCGGTGGCCGGGCTGTTCGAGCGGGCGCTGTTCGTGGGCGACCCGGGGCAGCTGGATCCGTTCGCGATCGTGGGCAGCGAGCAGTGGGCGGGCCTGACGTACGACCCGTCGGCCTCGGCGGTGACGACGCTGCTCGCGCACAACCCGGATCTGCCCCAGCACCGCCTGCCGGTCTCCTGGCGGCTTCCGGCCTCGGCGGCGCCCCTGGTCTCGGACGCGTTCTACCCGTACACGCCGTTCCGCAGCGGCACCGGCCCTGGCGACCGGACCCTGGCCTTCGGCGTGCCGTCGGACGGCTCGGGCCCCGACCGGGTGATCGACGAGGCGGCCGCGTCGGGCTGGGGCCTGCTGGAGCTGCCCGCCCGGCACACTCCGCGCACGGACCCGGAGGCGGTCCGGGCGGTGGCCACCGTCGTACGGCGCCTGCTGGACCGGGCGGGCGCGGCGACCTCGGAACGCTCCTCTGCTCCCTCCCCCCTCACCGCCGACCGGATCGCCGTGGGCACGGCCCACCGGGACCAGGCGGCCGCGGTCCGCGCGGCCCTGGCCGGCCTCGGCGTCACCGACGTGGTCGTGGACACGGCCAACCGGCTGCAGGGCCGGGAGTACGACGTCACGGTGGTCCTCCACCCGCTCTCCGGCCGCCCCGACGCCACGGCCTTCCACCTGGAAACGGGCCGCCTCTGCGTCCTGGCCTCCCGCCACCGGCACGCCTGCGTCGTGGTCTGCCGAGCGGGGGTGAGCGACCTGCTGGACGACTACCCGTCGACGGAGCCGGTGCAGCTGGGGACGGTGGTGAAGTTCCCGGACGGCTGGGAGGCCAACCACGCGGTACTGGCGCACCTGGCGGAACACCGGGTGACCTGGCGACCCTGACCGGCACGCCGACTACGGGCCCCGTCCGCTCGACACACCGCCGGCCGGAGGCCGCCGCGCCGCCGACGAATACAGCCCGGACGGCTGGGAGACCAACCACGCGGTGCCGGCGCACCCGGCGGAACACCGGGTGACCTGGCGACCCTGACCGGCACGCCGACTACGGGCCCCGTCCGCTCGACACACCGCCGGCCGGAGGCCGCCGCGCCGCCGACGAATACAGCCCGGACGGCTGGGAGACCAACCACGCGGTGCCGGCGCACCCGGCGGAACACCGGGTGACCTGGCGACCCTGACCGGCACGCCGACTACGCCCCCGCCCGCTCCACCGTGATCTGGCCGGAACACGGCGCCTCACGGAAGCCGTCACGAACACCGGGTGGTGGGGCGGCCGTACCCACTACCGCGATGCCCACTTGCGCGCCCGCGAGACAATGGACGGTGGCCCACTCCACCTGGGAGTCCCCCGCCCACGGGGGAGGGCCAGCGCGACGTACGAGGAGGAGAAGACATGGCGGAGCCCACGCCGCGTCGTAACGAACCGCGGCTACGCCCCGCGCCCCTGCTCTTCGAGCCCGCGGAGGCGGCCTCCGACCCTGAGCACTTCTTCGACCTCGAGTCGATCGACGACCCCCGGGCCCTGCTGGCCCGGGCCACGGAGCTGACGCTGGCGTTCCGGGCCGCGGCGGACCGGGCGGTGGAGTTCCAGGCGATGGCGGCGGCGCAGCTGGCCGATCCGCGCAGGTTCGACCGGCTGACGACGGCGGACATCGCCGAGCGGGCCGAGTGGACCGAGGACTACGCCAAGAAGATGGTCGAGTTCGGGCGGGATCTGATGCGGGGCGGGGCCGAGGGCCGAGGGCCCGGCGAGACCGCGTAGAACAAGCCCTTCCCGATGCCCTTCCCGATCATCTGGCATATGCCAGGCGGGCAAGATACTCCCTCCCACCCCCTCCTGTCCCGGTTTCCCGCAACCCTCGGGAACCGGGCGCTCACGCCGGGTAGACCTGGATGCCATGAGCAGCGCATGGAACGCCTCCGATGTCACCCCGGACGGGGCCGCCTGGCTCGCCTCGGCAGGAACGTATCCGCGAAGCACGCTCGCCCTCTGGGAGGAGCGGCCGGACGCACCGGTCGTGCTGCCCTGCGGGGCGGTCTTCGACGTCGTCAGCGCGCCCTCGACGTTCGGCCGGCGGATGCTCGACCGGCTGTGGGGCGACGGCCCGGGCTCGGGCCCGGTCGCGGAGTTCCGGGGGCGGATCCTGCTGTTCGCCGCCCCGGGGACGGCTCAGCGGCTCCCCGCCCTGCTGGAGTGGGAGGAGTGGGGCGCGCGGGACAGCCGGGGCACCACCCGGACGGACGCGGTGCCGCCGCTGCTCTGCCATGGCACCGGCGACGCCGTGACCGTCCCTGCTCCGTCGGAGAGCACCGCCCCCACCCGCCGCTCCGCGTCCCGCTGGCTCGTCGCCCCCGACACCCGTCAGCCGTGGCTCCCCGGCCCCGAGGTACTGCTCTGGGCGACCGTCCGGGCGGCCCGCTCAGCGGTGCGGATTTCGATTTTTCCTCCCGCCGACCAGGGTGCTAAGGTCTACGACGTCAGCAGGCGCCGCTAGCTCAGTTGGTTAGAGCAGCTGACTCTTAATCAGCGGGTCCGGGGTTCGAGTCCCTGGCGGCGCACGATGCCGGTGGCGGCTTGTGTTCGCAGACAATGCGAACACAAGCCGCCATCGTCGTTTCTGCGCGGCTTCGCCGCGCGCCGTGGGGGCCGCGCCACCCACACCCTCGCCACTCGGCGTTGCACCGCCGCCCTCTCACCGCCCCACCGCGATCTTCACCGTCCACGCCCCCGAGACCGTGCGTCCCTCCACCTTCACCCGGACGTCCTCCCCCGGCACCGTGAAGCTCTCCCCGATACCGATAGGCGCGTCCGCCAGGGGCGGGTAGACGGAGTCCTCCCAGCACGCGTCCGTGCGCGGATGGGCGTCGATCACCTCGATGGGCCCGTTCCCGGACTGCTCCCCGCCCCGCACCCGGTACACGAGCACGCCCTGCCGGCACGCTGCCACGTCGTTGCCCACCGGCCCGCGCGCCTCGAAGGCGAGCGCGCTGTCGGGCCCGGTCCGCACCACGGCCAGCTTGGCGCCCCGCCCGAGACCGAAGGCCGGCGCCCCCGCGGTCCCCGTCGTCGGCACCCCCGGCCCCGCCGCCAGCGGCTCCAGGGTCAGCCGGGTGGGCCCGGCGTCCCGCACGCACCGCACCTGCTGCGGATCCAGCCAGCCCAGCTTCCACTTGTGCCAGGCGAAGAGGTCCGGGGCGAGCCCGAACTGGCTGCCCATCAGGTCCCAGTCGCCGACGTGCGTGTCCCAGTCGCCCTTGCCGTCCACGGGCCGGTGGTACAGGTCGGGCAGGTCGAAGACGTGCCCGGTCTCGTGGGCGAGGACGAGCCGGTCCGGCGGGTGCTGCTCGAACACCGTGACGATCCGGCGCAGGTCGGTGCCGTCGGCCCGCAGCGGGCTCGTCAGGTTCACCACCTTGGTCGCGTCGGAGTCCACACCGGGCGCGTCCGGGTCGGCGACGAAGTACACGACGTCGTAGCGCGAGAAGTCCACCTGGGGGTCGGCCACGGAGAGGGCGTCGCGCAGGTAGGCGGCCCGGCGCCCGGGACTCCAGTCACGCTGTATGTCGTACGCGGTGGACGGCTGCGGCATCTGGATCCAGTGCCGCAGCGAGTGCGGGCGCAGGGTGAAACGGCCGTAGGAAGCACGTTCGAAGAAGCGGGTGGTGGCCGGGAAGTGGTCGGCGGTCAGCTCCTGTGGCGTGGTCAGCGGGTGGGAGTCCGGGAAGGACAGGAAGACCATCACCGCGTCCAGGGACCGGGCCGGGCGCGGATAGGCGGTGTTCCAGGTGTCCAGGCCCTCCGAGTGGTGGGCGTCGGTCCGGGTCAGGGCGCAGGGCGCGGCCGAGTCGGTCTCGGCGGCCGAGGGGCCGGTGCCGAGGGAGGTGGCGGCGAGCGCCGACATGGTGGTGAACACGGCCGCGGTGCTGCGCAGTCGGGCGCGCGGAAGCGGACGCGGCACGGGTACCTCCGGGTACGGATCGCGGGACACCGCACCCAGCCTGTGATGATTTGTCGTACCGCGCCCTGTTTGCCTGCACCGGTCGGGTGAAGGGGGCGAAAAATCGCGGAAGCCGACACCCCCGAAGCACTCACAGAACGTCACAACTGGTCGGCGGCCTGAAGAAGCCGTCCAGGCGCGTGCAGAAACGATCTGGCAGAAGGGCCGGTTGGCCGGGAAGACTGGACACCGGCTGGAAGGCCCCCGGGCCAGCCTCTATGATCGGCACACTTTCCTGACCTTTCCTGCACGGACAGAGATCGAATACATGCGGGAGCGAGCGGTGAGCGGAACCTCCGAAGGGCCGGCGCCCGCGGCAGACCTGGACCGGCCGGTCGTCACAGAGAGTGAGATCGACACGTCTCCCCGTACCGAGCCTCCGTCCCGGCTGCCCTACCGGTCCGTCTTCACGGCCGCCCCGCTCGCCATGGCCGTCGTGGACCGCGAGGGCATGGTCGTCAGCGCCAACGACTCGCTCGCCGCGCTGCTCGGCGGCAGCGCGGACGGGCTGGCCGGGTCGGTAGCCGCCGATCTGGTCGACCTCACCTCCGACGCCCGCAGCTGGCACGCCTACCGCGAGGTGCTGCGCGGACGGCAGTCCCGGCTGCGCTGCACGCGCCGGCTCAAGCACCCCGACGGGCGCTCACTGTGGGTGCAGGTGACGGTCACACCGCTGCCGTCCGACGACAGCGGTGTGCTGCTGTCCGTCGCCGACATCAGTGCCCGCCGGGAACTCCAGGCCCGGCTGCGCCACTTGCAGATGCACGACCCGGTGACCCGGCTGCCCAACCGCACGCTGTTCTTCGAGCGGCTGTCGGCCGCGCTGGAAGCGGAGTCGTACGAACAGAGCGGCACGGGCCGGATCGGGCTGTGCTACCTGGACCTGGACGGCTTCAAGGCCATCAACGACACTCTCGGCCACCGCGTCGGCGACCGGCTGCTGGCCGCCGTCGCCGAGCGCCTCACGCGCTGCGCGGACGAGGCCGGACACTCACGCACCAGCATTCCGCTGGTGGCCCGGCTCGGCGGCGACGAGTTCGCGCTGCTCGTCGAGGACTCCACCGGCACCGAACAGCTGGCCGAGCTGGCCGAGTCGGCGCTGCGGGCGATCCAGGACCCGTTCGACATCTCCGGCCAGCGGCTGTCGGTCTCGGCGTCGATCGGCGTCGTGGAGCGGCACGCGGCCGGCACGACTCCCACCGCGCTGATGCAGGCGGCGGATACCACGCTGTACTGGGCGAAGACCGACGGCAAGGCCCGCTGGACCCTGTTCGACCCGGAGCGCAACGCGCACCGCATGACCCGCCAGGCGCTCGCCTCCACGCTCCGGCCGGCCATCGAGCGGGGCGAGTTCCGGCTGGAGTACCAGCCGCTGGTCGGCATGGAGGACGACCGGCTGCACGGCGTCGAGGCGCTCATCCGCTGGAACCACCCGCAGTTCGGCGTACTGACGCCGAATCGGTTCATCGGACTCGCGGAGGAGGACGGTTCGATCGTCCCGCTGGGCCGCTGGGTGCTGCGCACGGCCTGTGAGCAGGCCCGCCGCTGGCAGCTGGACCACCCCGACGAGCCGCCGATCTTCGTCAGCGTGAACGTGGCGGTACGTCAGGTCTGGGACTCCGACCTGGTGGCGGACGTCGCGGAGACCCTGGCCGGGACGGGCCTCGCTCCGCATCTGCTCCAGCTGGAACTGACCGAGTCGGCGGTGATGGGCTCGGCGGGCCGCCCGTTGCAGACCCTGAAGGCCCTCAGCGACATGGGTGTCCGTATCGCCATCGACGACTTCGGCACCGGCTACTCGAACCTCGCCTACCTGAGCCGGCTGCCGGTGTCGGTGCTGAAGCTGGACGGATCGTTCGTGCGCGGCTTCCAGTACGACGACCGGGAGGCGGCCGCTCGCGCCAACCCGGCCGACGAGGTGGTCGTCGAGGCGATGATCCAGCTCGCGCACCGGCTCGGGCTGACCGTCACGGCCGAGTGTGTGGAGACCTCGGCCCAGGCGACCCGGCTGCGCAGCATCGGCTGCGACACCGGACAGGGCTGGCTCTACTCCCGTCCGGTGCCGCCGGACCGTATCTCCGAACTGCTGGGCACGCCGGACGTTCAGGCGGAGGCGGGCGTCGGCAAGCCGTAGGCGTCGGCGATGAGCTCGTAGGAACGCAGACGGACGTCTCCGCCGTGCGCGTTGGCCGTGATCATCAGCTCGTCGGCGCCGGTGCGCTTGGCGAGGTCGTCCAGGCCGGAGCGGACCTCGTCGGGTGTGCCGTGGACGACGTTGGCGTTCCAGGAGTCGACGAAGTCGCGCTCCATCGGGCTGAACTCGTAGGCCTCCGCCTCCTCCGGGCTGGGCACGAGGCCGGGGCGTCCGGTGCGCAGCCGGACCATGCTGAGGGCCGCGGCCAGCACCTGCCGGCGGGCCTCCTTCTCCTCGTCGGCGGCGAGCGCGGAGACGCCGATGAGGGCGTACGGCTCGTCGAGCACGGCGGACGGCCGGAAGGACTCCCGGTACAGGTCCAGGGCCGGGACGGTGTTCTGCGCGGAGAAGTGGTGGGCGAAGGCGAAGGGCAGCCCGAGGGTGCCGGCGAGGCGGGCGCTGAATCCGGAGGAGCCGAGCAGCCAGACCGGCGGGCGGTGCGGGGACTGGACGCCACCGGGGGACGTGGCCTGGACGGGGCCCGGTACGGCGTGGATGCGGCGGTAGGGGTGCCCGTCGGGGAAGTCGTCGTCGAGGAAGCGGATCAGCTCGGCGAGCTGCTGCGGGAAGTCGTCGGCGCCTTCGTTCAGCCGGTCCGCGCGGCGCAGGGCGGCGGCCGTGGCGCCGTCCGTGCCGGGGGCGCGGCCGAGGCCGAGGTCGATCCGGCCCGGGGCCATGGCCTCCAGCGTCCCGAACTGCTCGGCGATCACGAGCGGGGCGTGGTTGGGCAGCATCACACCGCCCGAGCCGAGCCGGATGCGGTCGGTGTGGGCGGCGAGGTGGGCGAGGATCACGGCCGGGGACGAGGAGGCGACACCCGGCATGGAGTGGTGCTCGGCGACCCAGTAGCGGTGGAAGCCGCGCCTCTCCGCGAGGCGGGCAAGGTCGACGCTGGTGCGCAGGGCGCCGGAGGCGGTGCGGCCGGACCCCACGGTGACCAAATCCAGTACGGAGAGGGGGACGGGGGCGCTGCCCCGGGCCGCGCCGCGTATCTCGTCTGCCGCGCCGCGTGTCTCGTCTGCCGCCACGGTGGGGTGCCTCCTGCTGTGGGCCGGGTGCTGTCGTTCCGGCTGTGGGCCGTGTGCTGTCGTTCCGGCCTTAACAGGGGACTGTCTCCGCTTATTCCTGACGAGGCGGCGGGGTGGTCAGGCGGCCCGTTCCCAGTCGCTGCGCACGCTGTCCTGCGGAGGCGGGCGGTCGGCCTTCTCGCGCGCCCGCAGGACGGACCACGCGAGGACGGCCGCGCAGGCGAGCCACCAGGGCAGCGGCCACATGGTGCCCCACCAGCGGGCCTGGGGGGCGAGGACGGCGTCCACGGCGGCGGAGGCCATGCCTGCGGCCAGGCACCAGCACAGCAGGCGCCCGGACAGCTGGACAGCGCTTGCGGGGAATCTGAACGGGCCCGGTTCGGCCATCGGGGAGTCCTTCACGGCACGACTGGCTGCGGACGTGGCCAGTGTGCACGGGATGGACAGCTGGAGGGGAACGCGCTTTCGGTCAACCCAAGGGCCGCTTGATACCGCGGAGTTGAGCATTCCTCAGCTTTAAGTGGAGTATTGCAGCCGATTTGCACCAGTCTGCCCCGAAGAAGGGGTGGGACCGATTCCGGCCCGCATGGAGGGTGTGCTCGAGGGCACGGCACCCTTTCTCAACCGCTCCGAGGCACTCGGACCGCATGACGACTGGTGCGTACCGGGTGGCGCGAGCGGCCGGTGTCTCAAGGAGAGGGCGTCAACCGCGGGGCGACTCGGGCCGATACCTGCTCGTCCCCTGCGGCAGCTGCCGCAGGGGACGAGGACAGGCCTTCCGCCTCACGCCTGGACGAGCGGCTCCCTCGTGAACAGCGCCCCCAGCTCCGGCGCGTTCACCCGCCGGTCGGCCAGGCGCAGACCCTCCCAGACCGTGACCTGGTTGGCGGTGAGGACCGGCTTGCCGAGTTCCTTCTCCAGGGCCGGGATGTGGGCCGCCGTGTGGAGGGCCGTGTCGGGGAGGAGGAGCGCGTCGGCATCGGGGTGGTCGGAGTTCCTGGCCAGGGCGAGGAGTTCGCTCTCGCCCCACGTGCCGACCTCTGCGGCCGTGATGATGCCGGAACTGCTGACCGACACGACCTCCACACCGGCCGCGCGGAGGAACTCCGCGAACAGCTGCGCCACGTCCTGCGGGTACGTCGCACCGATCGCGACCCTGCGCGCCCCCAGCTCCCGCACCGCGTGCGCGAACGCGAAGGACGTGGACGACGCCGGCATGCCGGCCGTCTGCGCCAGGGAGCGCACCTGCTCCTGCGCGCCGTCCCAGCCGTAGACGAAGCTGCCGCTCGTGCAGGCCCACACCACGGCGTCCGCGCCGGCGTGCCGCAGCTCCTGGACTCCCGCCGCGAGCCGGCCGGCGGAGCCCATCTCCAGCAGCGCGTCCACCCGGTGCGCGTCCTCACCGATGTCGGTGTGCACCAGGTCCACCCGGATGTCGCTGCCCAGCAACTGCTCGATGCGCGGATAGTCGTCCTCGGCGGAGTGGCCCGGGTAGAGAAATCCCAGCGCTGTCATGTCCAGCCTTCCTGCTGCTGCTGCTCTTCTTCCGGCAGTACGGGACCGGGGTGCGCCCCCGGCACTGCGGGACCGGAACGCGCCGCCGGATTGATCAGCGCTTGGTACGGCCCCACCGCACGGGTACCCAGTCGGCGCAGTGCCGCCCACATCGTCACTTGGTTGGCCGAGATCACCGGGATGCGCAGCTCGGCCTCCAGCTGGGGGATCACGTCGTAGGTGGGCAGGTTGGTGCAGCTGATGAACAGCGCGTCGGCGTCGTCGCGGACGGCCTGCCGCGCCATGTCCACCACCTCCCGGTAGGGGACCTTCCAGATGTGCCGGGTCAGCCCCATGAAGGCGCAGCCGGAGATCGTGACACCGGCCTGGGCGACGTAGGCCTCCAGGGACCGCGTCACCGAGACCGTGTACGGCGTCACCAGCGCCACCCGGCGTACGTCCAGCTCGACCAGGGCCTCCAGCAGCGCGCCGGAGGTGGTGATCGCCGGTACGGCACCGGCCCGGCTCATCGCCTCGCACATCGCCCGCTCGCCCATCATGCCGCCGACGAAGCTGCCCGACGTGCAGGCGTAGGCCACGACCTCGGGGGCGATCGCGTTGAGCGTGCGGACCGCCTCGCTGAGCGTCTCGTGCTCGCTGACCAGGCGTGCCAGGTCGAGACTCACCTCGACCGGCACGAACGGTGTGCGGGTCATATGGAGGGAGACCTCGTCCGGCACCCAGCGCCACAGCTCGCGGTCGAGTGCGAAGTCGAAGGGGGCGACGACGCCGACCCCGCGCTGCGGGCTGGGCCCGCCGAGAAATGAGACGTCCATGGCAGGCACCGGCCTCACGCTGGGCAACTAGTGTGCAACGGATCGTGGGAACGCCCGTGTTGACGACGGTAGGTTCGGGTGCGAGCGTGGTCAATCCGCCCGGATCACTCCTTGGTCAACACCGGGTTGAATCGTCGTCACCGGCGGCCGCACGAAGGCCGGCCGGCCCCCGCCGCACGGCTGGAGAAACGGCTGCTCATGCCCACTCCCACCCTTCTCGTCCTGGACGCCGAGCCCCTCCCCCGCCTCGGTGGCCTCACCGGTCGCGCCCGTATCGAACACACCGACGCGGCGGGACTCGCCACGCGCCTCCCGCGCGCGGATGTACTGCTGGTGTGGGACTTCACCTCGCACGCCGTGCGGGACGCCTGGCCGGGCGAGGGCCCGCGGCCGCGCTGGGTGCATACGGCCAGCGCCGGGGTGGACCATCTGATGTGTCCGGAACTCGCCGCTTCGGACACGGTGGTGACGAACGCGCGCGGCGTCTTCGACCAGCCGATCGCCGAGTACGTCGCCGCGCTCGTGCTGGCGATGGCCAAGGATCTGCCGCGGACGCTGGAGCTCCAGCGGGAACGGACCTGGCGGCACCGCGAGTCGCACAAGATCGCCGGAACCCGGGCCGTGGTGGTCGGCTCCGGGCCGATCGGCCGGGCGATCGCGCACACGCTGGGGGCGCTGGGCATCACGACGGCGCTCGTGGGCCGCGCCGCGCGCTCCGGCGTGCACGGCCCGGAGGATCTGGACCGGCTGCTCGCCCGGGCCGACTGGGTGATCGCGGCGGCGCCGCTCACGGACCGGACGCAGGGGATGTTCGACGCCCGCCGCTTCGCCCTCATGCAGCCGTCGGCCCGGTTCGTCAACATCGGCCGCGGCCGGCTGGTCGTCGAGGACGCGCTCGCCGAGGCCCTGGCCAAGCGCTGGATCGCGGGTGCCGCCCTGGACGTCTTCGAGGACGAGCCCCTGCCCGCCGAGAGCCCCTTGTGGCAGGCGCCGGACCTGATCGTGTCCCCGCACATGAGCGGCGACACCATCGGCTGGCGGGACGAGCTCGGCGCCCAGTTCGTGGAGTTGTACGAACGGTGGGCGGCCGGGGAGCCACTGACGAACGTGGTCGACAAGCAGCGTGGGTATGTACCCGGTCACTGACGTTCCCTGGAGGGTGGATGACCGAGCTCACCGAGCTGACCGCCGTACGGCTCCTCGACGGGTACCGCAAGGGCGAGTGGAGTCCCGTGGAGGCGACCCGGGCGGCGCTGGAGCGGGCCGAGGCGATCCAGCCGGAGGTGAACGCCTTCGTCCGGCTGACCGCCGAGGACGCGCTGGAGCGGGCCCGGGAGTCGGAGGAGCGCTGGCGGCGCGGTGAGCCACGCGGGCTGCTCGACGGGGTGCCGGTCACCGTCAAGGACATCCTGCTGCAGCGCGGGGCGCCGACCCTGCGCGGCTCGAAGTCCGTGGACCCGGCGGCCGGGCGCTGGGACGAGGACGCGCCGTCCGTGGCCCGGCTGCGGGAACACGGGGCGGTCTTCCTGGGCAAGACGACGACCCCCGAGTACGGCTGGAAGGGCGTCACGGACTCGCCGCTCAGCGGTGTGACGCGCAACCCGTGGGACCCCTCGCGCACGGCGGGCGGCTCCAGCGGCGGCAGCGCGGCTGCCGTGGCGCTCGGCGCCGGACCGCTGTCGCTGGGCACGGACGGCGGCGGCAGCGTCCGCATCCCGGCGTCGTTCTGCGGGATCTTCGCGCTGAAGCCGACCTACGGGCGGGTGCCGCTCTACCCGGCGAGCGCGTTCGGCACGCTGGCGCACGTGGGTCCGATGACCCGGGACGCGGCGGACGCGGCGCTGCTGATGGACGTCATCGGCCACCCGGACTCGCGCGACTGGTCGGCGCTCGCGGCCCCGGCCGGTCCGTACACGGACGGTCTGGCGGGCGGGGTGCGCGGGCTGCGGGTGGCGTACTCGCCCTCGCTGGGCGGGCAGGTGGCGGTGCGGCCGGCGGTCGCGAGGGCGGTGCGGCGGGCGGTGGAGCGGCTGGCGGAGCTCGGCGCGTACGTCACGGAGACCGACCCGGACCTGACGGACCCGGTGGAGGCCTTCCACACCCTGTGGTTCAGCGGGGCGGCCCGGGTGACCCAGCATCTCGGACCGAAGCAGCGGGAGCTGTTGGACCCCGGCCTGCGCGAGATCTGCGCACGAGGCGCCCGCTACTCGGCGCTGGACTATCTGGCCGCGGTGGACGTCCGGATGGACCTGGGCCGCCGGATGGGCCGCTTCCACGACACCTACGACCTGCTCGTCACGCCGACCCTGCCGCTCACGGCGTTCGAGGCGGGCGCCGAGGTACCGAAAGGATCCGGCCACCGGCGCTGGACGGGCTGGACCCCGTTCACCTACCCGTTCAACATGACGCAGCAGCCCGCGGCGAGCGTGCCGGTCGGCGCCGACGCGGACGGCCTGCCGATCGGTCTGCAGCTCGTGGCCGCCCGGCACCGGGACGATCTGGTGCTGCGGGCGGCCCACGCGCTGTACGAGGCGGGGGCGGGGTCCGCCGGCCGGCCTACGCCCTCCGGAAGCTGAGCGACTCCCCCGCCGCTCCCGACCTCCACAGGTCGTTGCACGCCTCGGCCATGGTCTCCAGGCCGTCGACGACCTGGCCCCAGACGATGCCGGGGACCCAGCCGACGTCGCCGTTCAGCAGCAGGTTGTTGCGTTCGTAGAACAGGGCCAGGTCGACGAGCGTGGTCCCGGCGCGGACCTCGCGGTCGTAGCCGTACGCCTTGGTGCCCAACTCCGCTCCCGCGAAGGTGAAATAGCACAGGTCGCCGGGAATCGGAGTGATGGTCGGGTTTTCCAGGGGTGGTTCGGCTTGGGCGAAAGGCGGGAAGAGGGCGTAGATCTCGTTGCGTGCGTACTTCGCGTGGTAGACGTCACCGGCCAGCGGAAGGGAATCCCAGACGGCCGCGCAGGTGATCGGCGCGCGGTCGTCCAGCAGCCTGGCCGTGCAGGTCACGTCGCGCTTGACCAGCGAGACTTCGATGTAGCGATCAGCCATGCCCTCCATGGGAGTGCCCACGGCCGCCATGGTCAAGGGCGCATCGGCGCGTATCGGTCCTAAAAAGATCGGCATAACTCGAAATGCTTCGGGTAGCCGCGCGCCCATGGC
The DNA here is from genome assembly GCF_042955185.1 of Streptomyces sp. NPDC012474. NCBI lineage: Bacteria > Bacillati > Actinomycetota > Actinomycetes > Kitasatosporales > Streptomycetaceae > Streptomyces > Streptomyces sp. NPDC012474. The sequence continues at coordinate 218,938 of NZ_JBIBEP010000001.1, read as the reverse complement.
CTCACCACCAGACAGAATTCCGCCCATAGTCAGGCGTGACCGCACATCAGGGCCCACCCGCCGGTCGCTGCTCGCGGGGGTCGCGGCGCTCGGCGCGCTGGGGGCGTCCGGATGCTCGCGCGTGGCCACCGCCTCCGACACGGAGGGGGGTGAGCTCCTGGAGCGGCTCCGCGCTCAGGGCGTGGCGCGGCTCGGCATCGCCGGGGAGATCCCCTTCGGGTACATCGACAAGAACGGCGAACTGACCGGCGAGGCGCCGGAGCTGGCGAAGGTCATCTTCAAGCGGCTCGGGGTCGACCGGGTGCAGGCGGTCCCCACCGAGTTCGGCTCCCTCATCCCCGGCCTGAACTCGCAGCAGTTCGACATCGTGGCCGCCGGCATGTACATCAACCCGGAACGCTGCGAGCAGGTCATCTTCTCCGACCCCGACTACCAGATGCTCGACTCGTTCATCGTGCGCAAGGGAAACCCCCTGGGCCTGAGCGACTACAAGGACGTCGTCGAGAAGAAGGCGAAGTTCGCCACCGGAGCCGGCTACGCGGAGATCGGTTACGCCGTGGAGGCCGGTTACAAGCGGGGAGACATCCTCATCGTTCCGGACCAGGTGGCCGGCCTCAACGCGGTCGAGACCGGGCGCGTCGATGTCTTCGCCGGTACGGCGCTGACCACCCGGGAAGTGGTCAAGAAGTCCGCCAAGGCGGAGGTGACCGAGCCGTTCAAGCCGATCGTCCAGGGTGAACCGCACGTCGACGGCGGCGGCTTCGCGTTCCGACCGAGCGAGACCAACCTGCGGGACGCCTTCAACCGCGAGCTGCACAAGCTCAAGGACAGCGGCGAACTGCTCCGGATTCTCAAGCCGTTCGGGTTCACCGAGAACGAGATGACGGACATGACCGCGAAGGAGCTCTGCGGCGGATGACATCCGGACTCTGGGAACTCGTCGTCAGAGGCATCTGGACGACGGTCCAACTCCTCGTCCTCAGTGCCCTGCTGGGCGCGGCGGTCTCGTTCGTCGTCGGTATCGCCCGCACGCACCGGTCGCGGACGGTCAGGTTCCTCGCGGGCCTGTACACCACGGTGTTCCGCGGGACCTCCGCGCTGATCATGATCTTCTGGATCTACTTCGTCCTGCCGCTGAGCTTCGGCTGGCAGCTCGTGCCCATGTGGGCCGGGACGCTCGCGCTCGGGCTCACGTACGGGGCGTACGGATCGGAGATCGTGCGCGGCGCGATCGCCGCCGTCGATCCGGCCCAGCGGGAGGGTGCCATCGCCCTCAGCTTCACCCCCTGGCAGCGGATACGGCTGGTCCTTCTGCCGCAGGCGGTGCCCGAGATGATCCCACCGTTCTCCAACCTGCTGGTCGAACTGCTCAAGGGCACCGCGCTGGTGTCCCTCATGGGCATGGGCGACCTGGCGTTCAGCGGCAACCTGGTGCGCCTGGCGCTCCAGGAGAGCGCGGAGATCTACACGTACATCCTGTTGATCTACTTCGTCATCGCCTTCCTGCTCACCCGGCTGATGCGGGGCCTGGAGAAGAAGCTGAAGGCAGGCGTGGGGAAGGAGCCTCGGGCCGGTGTCGAAGCCACGCGGCAGCCTGAGGCCACCGGTGTGGGAGGTGTCTCGTGAAGTGGGACTGGAACGCGGTTGCGGACTTCATGCCGCACTTCTGGGACGGCCTGCTGGTCACCCTGCAGATCCTGGTCATCGGGTCGGTGATCTCCTTCGTGCTCGGCCTGGTGTGGGCGCTGCTCATGCGGGTGCCCGCGCGCTGGGTCACCTGGCCGGTCGGCGCGATCACCGAGTTCATCCGGAACACACCGCTGCTGGTGCAGCTCTTCTTCCTGTTCTACGTGATGCCCGAGTGGGGCCTGACCTTCTCCGCCCTGACCACCGGTGTCGTGGGTATCGGCCTGCACTACTCGACCTACACGATGCAGGTGTACCGGGCCGGCATCGAGGCTGTGCCGGTGGGCCAGTGGGAGGCCGCCACGGCGCTGAACCTGCCCCTGCGCCGGACGTGGTCCGCGGTGATCCTTCCGCAGGCGATCCGCCGTGTCGTCCCGGCGCTCGGCAACTACGTCATCGCCATGCTGAAGGACACTCCGATCCTGATGGCGATCACCGTGCTGGAGATGCTGGGCGAGGCGCAACTCTTCGCCCGTGAGCAGTTCCAGTTCACCGAGCCGCTGACGGTGATCGGCGTGGCCTTCATCGTCATTTCCTACCTGGCCTCCCTTGCCCTGCGAGCCCTGGAGCGACGCCTTGCCCACTGACACTCTCCCCAACCCCGAGAAGAACCCCGCCCAGAGCGCCGGCGAGCTGATCCGGCTGGACCAGGTCACCAAGCGGTTCGGCCATAACACGGTCCTCGACCACCTGGACTTCACGGTGGACGCCGGGAAGCACGTCACCCTGATCGGTCCCTCCGGTTCCGGAAAGACCACGATCCTGCGGCTGCTGATGACCCTGCTCAAGCCCGACGAGGGCACGATCACGGTCGACGGACAGCAGCTGTTCCCGGCCTCCGACAAGCAGGTCCGCGAGGTCCGCAAGAAGATCGGGATGGTCTTCCAGCAGTTCAACCTGTTCCCGAACATGACGGTGCTGCGGAACATCACCGAGGCGCCGGTCACCGTCCTCGGCATGTCGAAGGACGAGGCGGTGGAACGGGCCAAGGGCCTGCTGGACCTGGTGGGTCTGGCCGACAAGTGCGACGCGCACCCGGCCCAGCTCTCCGGCGGCCAGCAGCAGCGGGTGGCGATCGCCCGGGCCCTGGCCATGCGGCCGCAGGTGCTGCTCCTGGACGAGGTGACGTCCGCGCTCGACCCGGAGCTGGTCGCGGGCGTGCTCGACGTCCTCAGGGACATCGCCCGCTCCACGGACATCACGATGCTCTGCGTGACCCACGAGATGAACTTCGCCCGGGACATCTCCGACCAGGTGCTGATGTTCGACTCGGGCCGGATCATCGAGTCGGGCCCGCCGGAGAAGATCTTCAGCGACCCGGAGCTCGACCGGACACGGGAGTTCCTCAGCGCAGTGCTCTGACTGCGACCGGTGAACAGGCGGAACGCCCGGCCCCTCGGCCGGTGCCCGGCTGGGGCGTGCTTCTGGCATATGCCAGAGTGTCATTGCCCCAGTCCGGGGCCCCGGGAATCTTGTCAACCCCCGCTCCCCGCAGGCCCATTGCCGGTTAACCTGGAAGAGGTTCACTGACCGGATCACGGCCCAACAGCAAGCGCAGGGGGAGACCACCGTGGCGCTGAAGCACGAGCCGACCACCCCGTACCACTCGGCCCAGGAAGCCCTGCGCGTCCTGGAGACGGTGGCGCGCGGTTCCAGCGGTGTCACCGACGCCGAGATAGCCCGCCACACCGGCATCGCCCCGGAGCGACTGACCGCGCTCCTGCGCATGCTGCGCCGCGAGGGGTACGTCGAGCAGATCGCCGACGGGGCGTACGTCACGGGCGAGACCCTGTCCCGACTCGGCTCCGCCCAGCACCGCGAGCAGACCCTGCGCGACAAGCTCCAGCGCACCCTCGACCGGCTGCGCGACTCGGTCGGCGCCGCCGTCTACATGAGCCGGTACGTCGACGGCGAGATCAGCATCACCCAGTACGCCGACAGCCCGGCCGCGCCCGCGGTCAACGAGTGGGTCGACTTCCGCTCCTCGGCCCACGCCACCGCCATCGGCAAGAGCCTGCTCACCCAGCTCGACCACGCCGGCCGCCGCGACCACCTCGCCCGGCACAAGATGGCCCGCCTCACCTCGCGCACCATCACCAGTGACCGGCTCCTGCTCTCCCGCCTGGAGGCCCAGCCGCCGACCGCGCCCGTCCTGGACCTGCAGGAGTACGCGGTCGGCACGGTCTGCGCGGCCGTCCCGATCACGGCCGGCTCCTCCGTCGGCTGCCTGGCCCTGTCCCTCCCGGTCGAGCACGCCCACCGCCTGCGCCAGGCCGCGGACGCCCTCAACCGCAACGCGGCACCGGTGCTGCTCTCCATGGCGATCTAGACCGGTCGCGGGTGCCCGGACCACCCGGCGTGGGCGGTCGTCCGGGCACCCGGCGCGGGTGGTCCGGAGCACCCCCCGACATTGGGTAGTATTTTCTCCGTCGCCCGCCGCGGAACACACTTCCGGCGGCAGGCGAGAGTCATGCGCCGCTAGCTCAGTTGGTTAGAGCAGCTGACTCTTAATCAGCGGGTCCGGGGTTCGAGTCCCTGGCGGCGCACGGATGAGGGGCCTCTCGTGGGAGCGAGGGGCCCCTCTTCGTCGTAGGCCGGGCGTCAGGGGGAAGAACGGGGCGAGACCCAGGAAACCCCAAGGGTCCTGAGGTTCAGAAGGCGACGTCCGAGCAGGCGTAGAACGCGTTGGCCGTGTCGGCGATCGTCCACACGGCCACGATGACGTGCCGGCCGCTCAGCCCCGACGGCAGCCTGCCGCTGTGGGAGAGCGTGGACGGTGGTCGCTGCCCGTTGTACGGCACCGTGAAGAACGGGGTGAGGTTGAGGTCGGACCGGGCCAGGTTGTGGTTCTGGTTCCAGCCCGGCCTGGTGATGTAGTACTTGAAGTCGGTCGTGGCGTGCATCGCGGTGAACTGCCAGCGGAACGTGTAGTTCTGGCCGCCCGTCACCCTGGTGGCGGGCCAGGCTCCGCCGGACGGTGTGCGCGGTGCGCTGAGTTGGCCGAAGTGGCCGAGGCCGGCGTTGCATATCTGCCCGTCGGCCGGGCCGGAGGCCGGGAAGCCCTTCGGGCCCTCGACACTCTGCGGCTCCCACTGGATCGAGCCGCAGTTGGTCACGGTGCCGTTCTGGCAGAGCTTCTGCCGGCTGATGGGGAGGTCGGTGTAGCCGTGGCCGCTGGCGCCGCCGGAGGAGAGTACGAGGGCTCCGGTCGTGGCCAGTCCCACCGCGGCTGCGGACAACTTGGTCCTTGTGCGCATGCTGCCGCTCCTGGAGAACGTGGGGGAGGTTCAGTGAGCCGTGCATGTAGGTCTAGACCAAGTTCGAGATTATGGCGGCTGGTTGAACATGTCCATACCAATCACGGAGGTGTTTCCCCCCGGCCGGCGCAGAACGCCACCGTCAGGTCCTTCACCAGCGCCTTCCGCTCGTAGTCGTCGAGGTCGACCAGCCCCCGCACGGTCAGCCGGGTCACCGTGTCCTCCACCGAGTCCACGACCGAGGTGAGCACGCTCGCCCGGTGCTGGGCGTCCAGCGCGGCGATCCGGCGGCGGTGCATCGCGGCGGCGACCTCGGGGGCGTACTCCACACGGACCGGCTGCACGGAGAACACCTCCAGACCGACGGGGGCCGCGTCCGTCGCCACCAGCCGGCTCAGCGTCTCGGCCACCGCGTCCCCGGCCCCCCTCGGCCCGCCCGGCATCTCCACCGGCACCCGGGCCAGAGCCGCCTCGACGCACTCGCGCAGATACGCCTCGTGGTCGTCGACGCCGAGCGTGGCCCGGGCGGTGTCCCGCACCCGCCACACCACCAGGACGACCACCCGCAGCGCGACCCCGCCCGCGTCGGCCGCGGGAACGGGTTCGCTGCGCCAGTGCCGCAGCCGTACGTCCACCCGGCGGCGCAGCAGCAGCGGGTTGACCCACAGCAGCCCGGAGCGCCGGACGGTCCCCCGGTAGCGGCCGAACAGGTCCAGCACCCAGGCCCGCCCGGTACGGCCCCGGGCCAGCCCGCCGAGCCCGAACAGCCCGAGCGCCCCGGCCCCCGCGTACGCCGCCCACTGCGCGGGGCCGAGCCCGGCCCCGGCGATCACGGGCAGCCGCAGTGCCTCCACCGCGAGCGGCGGCAGCACCCCGGCCCACCAGGAGGTGGCCACACAGCCCGCCGCACCGCAGGCCCCGGCCAGTACACCGGCCGCGCCGGGCAGCACCCGCGCGGACCGCTCCACCAGGTCGGGATCGACCTGCGGCACCGGGCGTTTCGGGGCGATGGCCGGGCGCCTCAGGCGCGGCTGCTCCCCCGTGCCCTGCCTGCGGCCGACGACCGCCGGTTTCAGCGGCACCGTCGCCGGGGCGGGGTCGTCGCGGAACAGCAGGTGGACGGGGATCTCGGTGGTGGCCTCGTTCTGGATCAGCCGGGCGGGCCGGACCGGTCCGTCGGCAGGTTTGCCGGCCGGTCCGTCGGCAAGTCCGTCGGCCGGTCCGTCGGGCTCGGACGTGTGGGAAGTGGTCGTACTCATGCGTGCCTCCAGCCTCCGCGCCAGATGCGTCACAACAGTGGTCGGATGAGGGACCGCCCGGACAGGCCGAGGGCGGACCGAGGCCTACGAGAAGAGGCGCCGCCAGGTCTCCGGCCCCGGGTAGCCGTCCGCCGCGCCGCCCCGCCAGCCCTGGGTGCGCTGGAAGGCCTCGACGGCACGCCGGTCCGCCTCGGTCCAGCGCGGTCCCGGCCCGACCCGGTAGAACCTGCCGAACCCCTTGCGCACGAGCTGCCTGCCCAGCTGGGTGACGTAGGCGTTGTTCGCGCCCGGGCGGAACAGCGCCCGACCCGGGTAGCCGGGGACGCCGTGCGAGGCGGGCGGCGGGCCGACCGCCCCGCCCTTCACGTCCTTGCCCTCGCCGGTGACCAGCAGCTCCCAGGTGCGCGGGCCGGGCAGCCCGTCGGCGTCCGCGCCCGTCCAGCCCTGCGTCTGCTGGAAGGCCCGGGTCGCCCGGCGGTCGGCGTCGGTCCAGCGCGGCCCCGGGCCCGACGCGTACGAGCCGCCGGCCCCGCGCGTGACGAGCATCCGGCCGAGCAGCGTGACGTACTTGTTGTTCGCGCCGGGGCCGAAATAAGCCGCTCCCGGATACGGCGTGACGGCCGGGGCGCCCGGCTGGCCGCCGTCCTTCCCGGGGACCGACTCCGCCGGGGTGACGCCCTTGTAGCGGTAGGGCACGTACCGGTCGGAGTCGTTCCAGTAGGCGTACGGGGTGGACTGGCGGCGGGTGTGCGGGCGGGTCTGCTCGTAGGCGGTGTAGTGGGTGAGCGAGGCGTCCGTCCAGCCGCCGAAAATGGTGACGTGCGAGCCATTCGCGGGGTCGGACGCATTGTGGAACAGCAGAATGTCGCCCGGCTGGAGTTCTTCCTTGGAAATCCGCTCCCCGTACTGGGCGAGACTGCCCGTCCATTCGTTTCCGGGGAGCTGCCAGGCCATCGAGACATAGCCGGAGCAGTCCTGCCGGTAACCGTCGGACCAGTAGGCGTTCATGCTGTACGGCACCTTCGCGGTGACCCAGGTCCTGGCCCGGTTGATGATCTCCGTGCGGGTGATGGCGGTGGGCTTGGGGGCGACGGACGGCTTCGCCGGACGGCCGCCGGGGCCGTGCAGCGGGGCCGAGCCACCCTGGGGGGTGTCGGGCTCGTCACCTGCGGAGACGCCCGGCCGGTGGGGTGCGTGCGGGGCGGCCGCGGCCGGTACGGCGTGACCGGCGCCGAGTGCGGCGGAGGCCACGGCCGCCAGGGCGAGGGCCCGGTGGGCGGCCGGGTGGGCGCTGGTCCGGCCGGACCAGGAATGCGGCAGGGCGCGACGCCAGTGGACGCATCCGGGGCAGTCGCAGTCGCTCGCGGGGTCGATTTCCTCGAATACCGGAGACTCCATGCGATTCCCCTCACACTTGCGCCGGAAAGTGCGGCGCCCGTGCACCAGAGGGCGCGCGTCGTCAGTTTCGCAACTGTCTTCGGCACGCGCATGCTGACGGTCCGAATGATGTACGCGGGCGCCTGACCGGCCCCCTCCCCGCCCCGGGCCGGGTGGTCCGGAGCACTTCCGCACGTCCTGTAGAGTTACGACGTCAGCAGGCGCCGCTAGCTCAGTTGGTTAGAGCAGCTGACTCTTAATCAGCGGGTCCGGGGTTCGAGTCCCTGGCGGCGCACCGACCGGAAGGCCCTTCGCGGAAGCGAGGGGCCTTTTGCGTGCCTGCGCACAGCCTGCCGCCCGCTGGGCCTGCCCCCAGCCTGCCGCCTTCTGGCCGGATACCCTCTCGCCATGGCAGCGCGCGACCTGCGGGAGCGGATCAAGAGGCTCGCCATCGGCCGCCGGCCGGCCTCCGGGGTCCCGCTGCCGACCGAACCCGAGCAGAGGGAGCCGGCCGGATGCCGGAAGCGGACCTCGTTGAACTGAACACGCTCGTCGACCGTACGGAAGGGCAGGCCGCTCAGGGGGCCGGCCTCGCCGAGACCGGCCGGGCCTTCCACGCCCCCTCTACCGGAGGCTGGAGAACGTGCTGCTGCGCGAGGCGTAAGAGAACACTTCGGCAACAACCGCGCCCGCCTGTCCACAACGGCTCCACAGGGCCCCCACACCCGTCACAATGAACGCGTTTGACCGGTAACCACCGTGTTTCGCATCTTGCGATCATGATGAACGCCGTAGAACTCTGGTCTTCTGCTTTTACAAGATGCTGCGGGTTCGCGGCAGTTGGGGGGCTTTAGGGCCGGTTGCAGGTGGAGCGGGGGTAGGGGCCCGCGTTCATGAACCGATGCCGAGGGGGGCATCATGCAACCGGAAGGTCGCGTTGCCGTGTCTATAGGGTGTGGATGACGTGGTGACTGCGATCCACCACTGATACGTCTGTGAAGGTCGAGGGGGACCTGGAGCAGACGGTAAGAAGCTACGAAACACGCGCTGTCCGCGTGTGGGGGGATGACTCATGACGTCGAGGCCGACGGGTGCCCGGCAGGACCACGACCCGTCCCAGACCACCCAGCTCAGGGTGCCCGGACACCGGATGAGCACGACGGGGACGTTCCGGCGGATCAAGAAGACCCTGCCGAGGTACGACTACGAGCACTACAGCCGGCTCGCGGGTCCCCTCACCCAGCCGGATCCGGGCAAGCCGTACAAGGTGCAGTACCGCTCGCTCATCTCGCAGGAGCCACACCGTATCCGCGTCGCCCTCATGCTGGCCGCGGCGCCGGTGCTGTCCCTGGTGCTGCTGTTCTGGCTGCTCCAGCCCGAGCACTGGACCGAGCGCGACTACCCGGCCTTCGACTGGCTGCCCGCGCTCGACATGGTGATGCTCGTCTCGATCGGCCTGATCGAGTTCTTCCGCTGCATGAACGTGCTGTCGAACGCGCACGCCACCCTGGTGGCCCGCGACCCGATCCCGGTGGTGCCGGAGACCGGCACCAGAGTGGCCTTCCTCACTTCCTTCGTGCCCGGCAAGGAGCCGCTGGAGATGGTGACGAAGACCCTGGAGGCGGCCGTGAAGATCCGCCACCGGGGCCTGATGCACGTCTGGCTGCTCGACGAGGGCGACGACCCCGAGGTGAAGGCGGTCTGCGAGCGCCTCGGCGTGCACCACTTCTCCCGCAAGGGCGTCGCGAAGTGGAACCAGGCCAAGGGCCCGCACCGCGCCAAGACCAAGCACGGCAACTACAACGCCTGGCTGGAAGCGCACGGCGACAACTACGACTTCTTCGCCTCGGTCGACACCGACCACGTGCCGCTGCCCAACTACCTGGAGCGGATGCTCGGCTTCTTCCGCGACCCGGACGTCGGCTTCGTCATCGGCCCGCAGGTCTACGGCAACTACGACAACCCCATCACCAAGGCCGCGGAGTCGCAGCAGTTCCTCTTCCACGCGCTGATCCAGCGCGCCGGCAACCGCTACGGCTCCCCGATGTTCGTCGGCACCTCCAACGCCGTGCGCATCAAGGCGCTCAAGCAGATCGGCGGCCTGTACGACTCGATCACCGAGGACATGGCGACCGGCTTCGAGATGCACCGCCACAAGAACCCGGCGACGGGGAAGAAGTGGCGTTCGGTGTACACGCCGGACGTGCTCGCGGTCGGTGAGGGCCCCAGCGCCTGGACGGACTTCTTCACCCAGCAGATGCGCTGGTCGCGAGGGACGTACGAGACGATCATCGGGCAGTACTGGAAGGGCTGGTACTCGCTGCCGCCGAGCAAGCTCTTCAACTACACGATGATGATCATCTTCTACCCGATGTCGGCCCTCAACTGGATCCTGGCGGCGCTGAGCTGCTGCCTGTTCCTGGGCCTGGGCGCCTCGGGTGTGAACATCGACCCGGCGGTCTGGCTGATGCTCTACGGCAACGCCTCCGCGCTGCAGATCGGCCTGTACGTCTGGAACCGCCGGCACAACGTCTCGCCGCACGAGCCGGAGGGCTCCGGTGGTGTGGCCGGCATGGTGATGTCCGCGCTGTCGGCGCCGCTGTACGCGAAGGCCCTGATCGATTCCGTGCTGCGGCGCAAGAGCAAGTTCGTGGTCACGCCCAAGGGCGACTCGGCGAGCCCGGACCGCTGGTTCGGCACGTTCCGCTACCACTGGTACTTCGTCGCGATCTTCGGTGGCTCGATCGCCGCCGGGTTCGTCTTCGGGCACTCCCACCCCGCGATGATCATCTGGGCGACGTTCGCGCTGCTGATCACCGCCTCGCCGGTGTTCGCCTGGCGCTGGCAGCTGCGGCAGGACGCGAAGAAGCCTCCCGCCCATGCCGCGGGACAGCCGCAGGACCCTGCGGGGCCGAACCGGACGCAGCCGCTGCCCATCCCGCAGCAGCCGTCGGGGCACGTCCCGCAGCAGAAGCCCACGTGGGCCGCCACCCCGGGCGCACACGGGGAGGTCGGGGGAACCGACCAGACCATGCAGATCGCCCTTGGTGGACTTGGGGGACGTAAGGAATGAACGACCGTGCAGGCCGCCGCCGGGCCCGTCGACTCGCGATAGGCACGGCGGTGGTACTCGCGCTGGCCGGGATGAACGGGCCGTGGCTCTACCGCTTCAGCACCGAGAAATACCACCAGTACACAATCAACAAGCCGGAGTACAAGGCCGCGAACGGCAAGTGGGAGATCGTCGATTTCCCCGAGGAGTACCGGCAGAACACCATCCACGCGGCGCTGCTGCGCACCGGCAAGGTGCTGCTCGTCGCGGGCTCGGGCAACAACCAGGACAACTTCGACGCGAAGAGGTTCGACACCCGGATCTGGGACCCGGTCAAGGGCACCATCAAGAAGGTGCCCACACCGGCCGACCTGTTCTGCACCGGCCACACCCAGCTCGCCAACGGCAACCTGCTGATCGCGGGCGGTACCAAGCGCTACGAGAAGCTCAAGGGTGACGTCACCAAGGCCGGCGGCCTGATGATCGTCCACAACGAGAACCCGGACAAGCCGATCACGCTGCCCGCCGGCACGAAGTTCACGGGCAAGGAGAACGGCAAGACCTTCGTCTCGAAGGATCCGGTGCTCGTGCCGCGCGCGAAGAAGGTCTTCGACAAGGCGACCGGCAAGTTCCTGCGCAACGACCCCGGCCTCGGCCGGATCTACGTCGAGGCGCAGAAGCGGGGCAAGAAGCACGAGACGGGCACGCAGGACAACTACCGCGTGCACGGCCTGAAGGGCGCCGACGCCAAGAACACCTACGGCATCGCGCAGAAGCTCGCCCTCGACAAGAAGGACTTCCAGGGCATCCGGGACGCCTTCGAGTTCGATCCCGTAGCCGAGAAGTACATCAAGGTCGACCCGATGAAGGAGGCCCGCTGGTACCCGACGCTCACCACCCTGAGCGACGGGAAGATCCTCAGCGTCTCCGGCCTCGACGACATCGGCCAGCTGGTCCCGGGCAAGAACGAGGTCTTCGACCCGAAGACCAAGAAGTGGACCTACACCGACAAGGTCCGGCAGTTCCCGACCTACCCGGCGCTGTTCCTCATGCAGAACGGCAAGGTCTTCTACTCGGGGTCCAACGCGGGCTACGGACCCGACGACGTGGGCCGCGAGCCGGGCGTGTGGGACGTGGACACCAACAAGTTCACGAAGATCCCGGGCCTGAGCGACCCCACCCTGATGGAGACGTCGGGCACGGTGCTGCTGCCGCCGGCGCAGGACGAGAAGTACATGGTGGTCGGTGGCGGTGGCGTCGGCGAGTCCGAGGAGTCCAGCGAGAAGACCCGGATCGTCGACCTGAAGAAGGCGGACCCGAGGTTCGTGGACGGCCCGTCCCTGGACAAGGGCACCCGCTACCCGAACGCCTCGGTCCTGCCCGACGACAGCGTGCTCATCTCCGGCGGTTCGGAGGACTACCGGGGCCGCGGTGACTCCAACATCTTCGAGGCGCGGCTCTACGACACGGAGAAGAACGAGCTCAAGCGTGTCGCCGACCCGCTCGTGGGCCGCAACTACCACTCCGGGTCGATCCTGCTGCCCGACGGCCGCGTGATGTTCTTCGGCTCCGACTCGCTCTACGCCGACAAGGCCAACACCAAGCCGGGCAAGTTCGAGCAGCGCATCGAGATCTACACGCCGCCCTACCTCTACGGTGACGGCGACCGGCCGTCCCTGTCGGGCGGGCCGCAGACCATCGAACGCGGCGGGACGGGGACGTTCACCTCGTCGGACGCGGCGAAGGTCAAGAACGTCCGGCTGATCCGGCCGAGCGCCGCCACGCACGTCACCGACGTCGACCAGCGGTCGATCGCCCTGGACTTCAAGGCGTCCGGCGACAAGCTGACCGTGACCGTGCCGAAGAACCGGAACCTGGTCCAGGCGGGCTGGTACATGATCTTCGTGACGGACGCCGACGGGACCCCGAGCAAGGCGCAGTGGGTCAAGGTGCCCTGACAGACAACCGGAAAGGGGCGCTCTCCCGCGGGAAGGGCGCCCCCTTTCGCATCTGGGCGGTGCGTCAGCCGGTGGCCTTCGCCAGCTTCAGGGCGTAGTCCGCCCACCACTGGCCCGCCTTGGGTCCGCCCTTGCACTCGCCGTCCGACTCGCCCGGCCGCTTCACCCACAGGTACGCGTCGACCAGCGGGTCCGCCGTCTTCGTCGTCGGGGTCTCGCCCAGGGAGCGGCCCGGCGGGTTGCACCAGCGCTCGTCGGGGTTGCCGCCGGTGTAGGGGCCCTTGCCGTTGCGGCTGGTGTCGATGACGAAGTGCTTGCCTCCGACCTTGGCGGAGAGCTTCTTGCCGTAGGCGATGGAGTCTTCGGTGGAGTAGAAGTTGGAGACGTTGACCGAGAAGCCGTCGGCCTCAGCGATGCCCGCGCGGTTCAGCGGCTCGAAGATCTGGTCGGGGTTCTGCCAGCCGGCGTTGCCCGCGTCGAGGTAGACCTTCGTGTTCTTCAGGGACTTGAGCTTGGTGACGGCGCCCTTGAGGAGGTCGTAGCGCTCCTCGTGGAACTGCTGGGGCGTGCAGCCGTCGACGAGGTGAAGCAGCGCGTCCGGTTCCAGGACGATGGTGGCGGGCCGGTCCCCGATGCCCGAGGCCACGCCGTCGACCCAGTCGCGGTAGGCGTCGCCGTCGGCGGCGCCGCCCTGCGAGTACTGGCCGCAGTCGCGGTGCGGGATGTTGTAGAGGACCAGCAGGGCGGTGCGGCCGGCCTTCTCGGCGGCTTCGGTGAGGCCGCGGGTCTGCTGCTGCGGGTCGTCCGGGCCGACCCACTCGGCGACCGGCTGCTCGGCGATCTTGCGGATCTGTTCGGCTTCCTGCTCCTTGCCCGACTTCTCCAGGTCGGCGACCTGCTGGGCCGCGGTCCCGTCCGGATTGACCCAGAACGGGGCCTTTTCCTTGGGCTGTTGGGTGATCCCCGCGCCCGCGTCGCCGGGATCGTCCGATCCGTCTCCTCCGTCGGAGGAGGAACACCCCGTGATCAGCAGTGCCGCCCCCAGCACCACTGCGGACATCCGCCTCCCGGCGAACACCCCGACCCCCCTGCTGCCGTACATCCAACTCCCCCTTGGGTGCAGCGTCACAAGTCTCAATCCTGACATACGTCTCGCGACACCCACGAGGCGAACCCCACCTGCCCGGATGACGCAGCGCCACCGTGCCGGGACTTGGCGTTATCCGGCCTCTAGGCCGGGGTGGCCCTTTGGTTCTAAAGTCTTCTCAGCACGCACCCGGCCTTCGGCCAGAGATTCACCCACCGTGGCTCCCGTGGCCTCCCGCGCAGCTCGCCGGGTTACTCCCGCGGCCCGTGCGCGCGGTCGAGGACCGGCCCGGTCGGCGGCTTCAGGGGGAGCGGGCCGTCGACCGGGTTGGGTGGCCGCCCCCGGACCCGCCGGGACCTGCCTGCAGAGGCCGGTTCCCGCCGGATCAGAGGCCGGTTCCCGTCAGATACGCCGAGACGACCACGTTCGCCGTGTAGCTGCGGGTCGTACGGTCGAAGCTGCCGCCGCAGGTGACCAGCCGCAGTTCGGCCCGCCCCGACTCGCGGGGCCCGTAGGCCTGGTGGGCGTCGAAGCGGTCCCGCGTGAGGACCTGGACCGACTCGACGGTGAACTCGGCGACCTTGGCGTCGGCCCGCAGCACCCGGATCGTCTGGCCGGGCCGCATGGCACTGACCTTGTAGAAGACGGCGGGCCGGGAGTCGGTGTCGACGTGACCGACCATCAGCGCGGTGCCGGGCGCCCCGGGCGCGACCCCGCCGGCGTACCAGCCGACCACGCCCGGCTGGTCGTACGGCGGCGGGTCGAGCGCCCCTCGGGCGTCGAGGCCGCGTGCCACCACGGGGGCCTGGACACCGAGCCCGGGGATGTCGACACGCTGCGGCAGCGCGTCCCCCAGCGGACGGTGCTCGGGCGGCAGCTTGATGTCCGGGGGCCGTCCGGCCGCCGCCATGTCGCCCGTGGTGGGGGCGGAGATGCCGTGCCGCACCTCGGTGACCTCGCGGCCCCACAGCCACAGCCCGAGCAGCAGCACGACCCAGGCCATACCGGTCAGCAGGCGGCCGGTGCCCGAGAAGCGACTCTGAACCTGATCGTGATCCCGCATCGTCAGTCCTGTCCGCGGCCCCGGCGGACACCGCGCAGCGCCACGAGCAGCGCGGCCACGCCCACGAGCACCAGCCCGGTGACCCCCTGCGCCGTACCGGGAGCGGCGCCGCGCTCCTCGGCGGCGAGGTGAGCGGCGGCACCGCCACCGCCCGCCCGGACGGGGGCGACGGGTGAGGCGTGCACACCGGGCCGGAGGGACGGGAACGCCTCCTCGTCGGCACCGGGCGCGGACGGCTGTCCGCCCTTCCCGGGCGCGGGCGGCTGACCACCCGCCCCGGGCACGAGGACCGGTTCGGGCGCGGCCCCGGGCCGCCCCGCCTCGCCGTCCCGGACGGTGAGCGTGCCGGTCCGCCGCGTGGCACCGCAGCTGACCCGCACGGGATACGAACCCGCCTTGATCGTGGAGCGGACACGGCTCTCACCGGCGAGCTCGCGTGCTCCGGTGACGGTGAGCCGGGCGTCCGCGACGAACGCCGCCGAGGCGGCCACGGCCGTTCGCTGCGCGCAGCCGGTCACGCGGAGGGTGACGTCGCTGCCGGGGGCGGGGGCCGCCGGTGTCACCGAGACGCTCCCCCCGTCCGCCGCGTGTGCCGCCGGGGCGAGGGCGACGGCGGCCAGGACGCTCGTACAGACAGTGACTCTCAGGGAACCCATCGTGAACCTCCAGATGCCTGGAGCCTCCCCCGCCCGGTGGGCCGCCGCATCCTCAGGGACGCGGCGGCTGCTCCGTACGGGTGACGACGGGTTTGAGCCCCTCGTGGGCCGCCGCCCGGGCTCAGACCCGGTCGACGAGGTCCGCGATCGAGTCCACGACCTGCGACGGCCGGTACGGGAAGTCCTCGACCTGTTCCGGCCGTGTCAGGCCGGTGAGCACCAGGAACGTCTGCATCCCGGCTTCCATGCCGGCCAGCACGTCGGTGTCCATGCGGTCGCCGATCATGGCGCTGGTCTCGGAGTGCGCCCCGATCGCGTTCAACCCGGTCCGCATCATCAGCGGGTTCGGCTTGCCCGCGAAGTACGGCTTCTTGCCGGTCGCCTGGGTGATCAGCGCGGCCACCGCGCCGGTCGCGGGCAGCGGGCCCTCGGTGGAGGGGCCCGTCTCGTCCGGGTTGGTGCAGATGAACCGGGCGCCGCCGAGGATGAGCCGCACCGCCTTCGTCATGGCCTCGAAGGAGTACGTGCGGGTCTCGCCGAGGACGACGTAGTCCGGCTCGTGGTCGGTCAGGATGTAGCCGATGTCGTGCAGCGCGGTGGTCAGGCCGGCCTCTCCGATGGCGTACGCCGAGCCGCCCGGCCGCTGGTCGTCCAGGAACTGGGCGGTGGCCAGGGCCGAGGTCCAGATGCTCTCGATCGGCACGTCCAGGCCCATGCGGCGCAGCCGGGCGTGCAGGTCGCGCGGGGTGTACATCGAGTTGTTGGTGAGGACCAGGAAGGGCTTCCCGGACTCGCGGAGCTTCTTCAGGAAGGCGTCGGCACCGGGGATCGGTACGCCCTCGTGGATGAGCACACCGTCCATGTCGGTGAGCCACGACTCGATGGGCTTGCGGTCTGCCATGTGCGGGATCTCCTGCCGTACGCGGTCCAGCCTGCGGCCCAGCCTAGACAGTGGCGGGATCTTGCGGAATGGCCCGTGTGCGGCGTCCCGACTGGCGGGACGCCCTGATCAGCGGCGGCGGCGTGCGACGAGCAATACCCCGCCGCCGGTGAGCAGCACGGCCACCGCGGCGGCGACCTGGGTGCCGGTGCCCGTCCGGGCCAGCTCCTCCGCGAAGGGGAACCGGTCCTCGCGGGGCGGGACGGAGGCGTCGGGGTCGGGATCGGGGTGGGGATCGGAGTCGGGGTGGTCGGGATCGGGCCGTGTTTCGGTGTCCGTGTCGGTGCCGGTCCCCGCGTCACCGCCGGCGATCCCGAACCGGTAGTCGTCCGACTGCCCCACCCAGTCGCCGTCGTCGTCGTGCCGCTGCACCACCGCGGCGTTGGCCGTGACGTCGTTGGGCACGGCGTCCGAGGTGAGCGCGAGCCGCACCTTCACGGTGACGGTCCTGCCCGGCCCGACCGTGAACCCGGCGAACCGGTCCTCCTCGCCGGTGAACGCCCCGACGAGTTCGTCCTCGCCGGTCTTCTCGAACCGCACGGGGTGGGCCCGCGGGCCCTCGAAGAATTCGAGGCGAGGCTGCGACGGTTCCAGGGCCCGCTTGTCGTCGACGAGTACGACGACGGGGTGGATGCCGGTGCAGGTCCGGTCGGTCGTGTTGGTCAGGTCGACGTACCAGGTCCCGAACCCGCCCCCGGCCGTGTAGGTGTCCGGCCCCCCGTGGATGCGGGTGGTGAGCGGGAAGGTGTGGTCGTCGGGCGCGGCACAGGCGGGCGCAGGGGCGTCCGCGTGCGCCGGATGAGCACCGGGGAGCAGGACGGCGGCCGCCGCTGCCGCCGCCAGACAGAGGTGAGCGGGCGTGCAGAGTCGCATGATGATGTGACATTCCGACCGGCAGGCCTCGCGAGACGCTCCCAAGGCGAACCGCCCCCGAACGGCGGCACGGATCCGCCCGGTCGGCGGAGGCGCTCAGCGGCGGCCCAGGGCTTTCGCGCGCGTGTGGGCCCAGCCTGCCAGGCAGGCGCCGACCACGGTGAGGACCGCGTAAGTCAGCAGCAGCGGGACGAAACCTCCAGGCAGCCCTCCCAGCAGGCCACGCTTGTCGTCGATGAGGAGCCGGGCGAGCCCCTGGACGCACACCGCCAGCAGCAGCATGCCGAGAATCTGCAGGACGTCGTGTTTCATGGCTTCCTTTCCTCAGCGAGTGACGTTACGAACGTATCAAGCGAGGGAGGCAGATTGTGCTTCTATCAGGCCCTATCCCCTACTTACGTCACACTTTCTCAACCCGCTAAAGTGCAGAGGTGCGTGACGAAAAGATGCGGACGTGCCCGGTGTGCGGCACCGCCCTCGCCCGTCCGAGCCGAGGCCGTCCGCCCCTCTACTGTTCGCGGAGCTGCCAGGGCCGGGCCTATCGCCGGCGCAGGCAGCCGCTGCCCGAACCGGGCACGCCCCCGGCGTCCCGGCCGACGGACGTCCGGGCGCGGCAGCGGCGCCGGATCGCCGAGGCGGTGTGGCGGATCGCGGCCGGGCAGGGCCTGGACGCGGCGAGCATGCGCAGGATCGCGGCGGAGGCGGGGGTGTCACTGCGGGTCGTGCAGTACCACTTCGACTCCAAGCACGCCCTCCTGGTCGACGCGCTGCGCCT
Organism: Streptomyces sp. NPDC012474; assembly: GCF_042955185.1. Lineage (NCBI taxonomy): Bacteria > Bacillati > Actinomycetota > Actinomycetes > Kitasatosporales > Streptomycetaceae > Streptomyces > Streptomyces sp. NPDC012474. The sequence goes on along the minus strand of NZ_JBIBEP010000001.1, from coordinate 200,955 downwards.
GCTGCACGAGGAGAACGAGCGGCTGGCCCGGGCGCGCATCCCGTACGACATGACGGACCCGCGCGAGTTGCTGCGTGCGCTGCTGGACGAGTTCCTGCCGCTGGACGAGCAGCGGGCCTTCGCGCTGCGCGTGTTCACGGCGTACTACGCGCGCAGCCTGACCGATCCCGAGCTGGCGGCGGTCTTCCTGGCCGCCGAGCAGCCGCTGGAACAACTCGTCGCGAGCATCATCGGGGCCGGCGAGGCGGCGGGGAGCACGGCCCCGGGCATCGACCGGGCACACGAGGCCGACCTGCTGGTGGCGGGAGCCATCGGGCTGGGCCTGGACGTCGTACACGAACGCCGGTCCCTCGCGGGGGTGCGGAGGGTGTTGGATTATCACCTGGGCAGGATCTTCCCGAACGGAGTCGGCCCCGACTCCCGAGACCCCGAGGGCTGCGGGGTCCGCCGGACCGGGCATCAACACCCACCGCCCGAACACCAGCCGAGAACCGGCTGAGCCGCTCCCGGCGCCGGCATCGTGCCCAGGCCGTCGCCGACCGAACAGCGGCCAAGCCCCTGGACCGCCCGCCACCCACCACCCGGCGCTTCAGCCGCCCCCACGACCAAACACGGGCCCCAGCACCAGCAGGCGTGGCGCCGGCCGAAGGCACGTACGGATCGCGGCGACCATGGCCATCGTGCCCGGCACGCTCACCGCGGCCCTGGACATGGCCGACTTCTTTGTCGCTCTCACCCATATGAAGCCGGAGTGGGCTGATCCGTGGACGGCGCTACCGACACGCCGCTCCTTCTTCCCTTACTCACCCTGACCCCGGACACTGCGCGACCGTAGGCGTATCGAACTGGTGAGTGTGGTTGCTGCCTTGGGCGTCATGTGGAGATGTGCCTTCCTCGGGTCTTCTGTCGGCACCTAATGAGGCCGGGCCCGTCAGCGCGGTGATCGCTTGACGGACCCGGCCGTGAGACACGCCTCGGGATCAGCGTGCAGGTGCGTTGGCTGACAGCGTCTTGAGTAGTAGGAGTGTCCGCCCCAGGAGATCGGTCCTACGGCAGTGACCTTGAAGGCGAGTGTGATGCAGCGCTTCTTGCTGTTGGCCTTGGCTGCGGCTTTCTGGAAGAAGCCGGAGCGTGCCGCTCCGACCACGGCGAAGGCGGCTCCGTACGGACCAAGCAGGGCGACAGCCCCCCAGAACGGGCCCCAGTACCAGTGGGCGCTGCGTCCGAGCTTCGCGGTGTGCGAGCGGTTGAACCGCATTTGGACTCTGACGTGGTACTTGGTTTTCCCCCACCAGGTCTTGGTGGTCCAAACCTTGGTGTAGAGGCTGCCCCACTTGTAGTACCTGGTCTTGGTCTTGCTCCAGCGGCCGTCGAGGTCGTGGCGGTTGACCGGGTCTGCGTGGGAGTACTCGTAGGCGTTGCGGTTGCCGCCGTAGACCGGGTCCGTGGACAGGAAGCGGCCGGTTGACGGGTTGTAGAGGCGCACGCCCATGAGGATGGTGTTGGTGGGCGTCTCAGCCGAGCGCTGGTAGGAGCCGAGCCAGCCGTAGCGGCCGCTGCTGCCGCCGCGATGGTTGCCGTATTCGTCCGTGCTGAGGGCCGTGGGTGCCACGGCCGTGTCCAGCGGGAAGATGAGGCTCACATCTCCGTGCAGGTTGCTCAGTTGAAGCAGCACCGAGCCCGAGGAGTTGGTCGTGGCGGCCAGGCCGTCGGTCAGGCTCGTGACCATGCGTGAGACCGAGCCGGAGGCGGTCGGAGATCCAGCGCGGGCTGTCGGTTGAGCCTGCGTAGTGGTTGACGCTGGCTTCCGTCTGGGTCCACGTGCCGGAGGCGTTGGTCTCCCTGACCGTGCTGCGGAACCGCCCGGCGGCGTCCAGCGACCAGGTCTGGCGAGTATCACCGGTGGTCTGCCGGTAGGCGAGGTCGGTGGTGTAGTACTCCAGCGTCGTCCCACCGGGCATGTTGGTGGTGCGGCCGAAGGCGTCGTAGCTGTATCCGCTGTCGACGATCCGGTCGGCGCTGTCGAATGCCGACGTGGCGGTGGTTCCGCCGGTCGTCGGGCAGTCCGCGCCCGGAGCACCATGCGTTGTGGCGAGTGAGGTGCGGTTGGTGCGCTTGTCGAACTTGTAGCCGCGTGTGGTGCAGACCCCGTTGTACCGGTCGTCCACGTGGGTCAGCCGGCCGATGGCGTCGTAGCGGTAACTCTGCTCCTCGGCGGCGCCGACGCCGCCGGAATGGGATGCCCCCCTGGCCGTGCGCGGTAAGGGTGGCCGCGTCCGACATGATGACGGCCTGGTCGGAGTCGCGGGTATAGAGCCGCTGGGTCGGAAGACCGGGCTTGCCAGCGGTCTGGGTCATCGTGTAGCCGCCGGGCAGAGTCTCCTTCACCAGGTCGCCATCGACGTCGTACGACGCCCTGAACGTGCCGGCGACGGAGTCGGTCATCGCGGTGGCCAGACCGCGGGGCTCGGCGGAGTGGTCGTAGGTGTAGGTGACCGTGGAGGGAACCGAGTCAGACACCTTCAGCGGACGGTCGAAGCTGTCGTACTCGGTCTTGGTGACGCCCCCGTCGGCATCCGTGTGTCGACGACGTCGGCGGCCGAGCGCGCAGCGGTCGCGTACGGCTCGGGGGCGGGGTCCGGCGTGTGACCGGCGACCACGGCGTCCTCGGCGTCTTCGACCTGTGGGCCGAGTCGGCGGTCGTTCGAGAGGCCGGCCGAGCCAATCCACCACCCGGCGCTTCAGCCGCCCCCACGCCCGAACACCGGTCCCAGCACCAGCTCGGCCGCGCCCACCGCCACGGCCCCGCCGCCTCCGGCCGCGACGCGCACCGGTACGGCGTCCTGGCCCGTGCGCCGGGCCCAGGCATGCAGCACCGCGCCGACGCCGTCCGTGAAGGCCTCCGGGGCCGCCGCCACCGTCCGGCCACCGAGCAGGACGACGTCGATGTCGAGCAGCCCGACGAGGTTCGCCGCGCCGGCGCCGAGGACCCGTGCCGCCTCCCGCAGATCACCGCGTGCCACGGCACCGAGGCACAGTGCCTCGACACAGCCCCGGTTCCCGCAGGTGCAGGGCGGGCCGTCGAGCTGGATCACCTGGTGGCCGAACTCCCCGGCCCCGGTCCTGGCCCCCCGGTGCACGCCGCCGCCGATGACCAGCCCTGCCCCGAGCCCCGTGCCGAGGTGCAGGTACGCGAAGGAGCCGCCCTCACCCCCGGCGGCGAGGCCCAGCGCCGCCGCGTTGGTGTCCTTGTCGACCACGACCGGCACGCCGAGCCGCTCCGCCAGAGCCTCCCGCAGCGGGAAGCCGTCCCACTCGGGGAATCCGGTCACCCGGTGCAGCACTCCCCGGGCATGATCGAGCGGCCCGGGCAACGCGACGCCCACGCCGAGCAGGGCCGGGTCCGGGTCGGCCGACCCCGGTCGAATTTCGTCGAGCCCGGTCGGCAGCAGCCTCGTCACCGTCTCCCGTACCTCCCCCAGCACGGCCTCCGCCCCCGCCCCCAGGTCCAGGGCGGCACGCCGCTCCCCCACGACTGTGCCCCGCAGGTCCACGAGCACGGCCCGTACCTCGTCCCGGTCCAGGTGGACACCGACCGCATGGCCGGCCTCCGGCACCAGCCGGAGCACCGTGCGCGGCTTGCCCCCGGTCGACGCGCGGCGCCCGGCCTCCGCCGCGAGGCCGTCGTCCCGCAGCCGGGCCGTGATCTTGCTGACCGCCTGGGGGGTGAGCCCGGTGCGCTCGGCGAGTTCGAGCCGGCTGATGCCCTGGTGCCCGGCCGTGCGCAGCAGGTCGAGCACGAGCGCGGCGTTGTGGCTGCGCGGGGCGAGCAGGTTGGCCCCGCCAGCCCCCGGCCCAGCCGACCCGGATGCCCCCGACGCTCCCGCCCCGCGCATGCCGCCCACTCCGCCCGTACGGTCGTCCGCCCTGTTCACGCCCCCATTGTCCCCGGCGCTTGCACTTTGGCAACAGCGTTGCCAAAGTGGACGGCATGACTGGCACACCCCTCGGCACAGCCCCCGGCTCGCCCCTCCGCGTCGGCCTCGTCGGCTACGGCCTCGCCGGCTCCGTCTTCCACGCCCCGCTGATCGCCGCCACGGAGGGCCTCGCCCTCGACACGGTGGTCACCTCGAACCCGGAACGGCAGCAGCAGGCCCGTGCCGAGTTCCCGGACGTACGCCTCGCCGCCTCACCGGACGAGCTGTTCGCCCGGGCCGCCGAGCTGGACCTGATCGTCGTGGCGTCCCCGAACAAGACGCACGTGCCGCTCGCGACGACCGCGCTGCAGGCCGGCCTGCCGGTCGTCGTCGACAAGCCCGTCGCGGGCACCGCGGCCGAGGCCCGCGAGCTGGCCGCCCTGGCAGAGGAGCGCGAGCTGCTCCTCTCCGTCTTCCAGAACCGCCGCTGGGACAACGACTTCCTCACCCTGCGCAAGCTGCTGTCCGAGGGCGAGCTGGGCGACGTATGGCGGTTCGAGTCCCGCTTCGAGCGCTGGCGTCCGAAGCCGAAGGGCGGCTGGCGCGAGTCCGGCGACCCGGCAGAGATCGGAGGTCTGCTCTACGACCTCGGCAGCCATGTCGTGGACCAGGCCCTGGTCCTCTTCGGCCCGGCGGCCTCCGTCTACGCGGAGACGGACATCCGCCGCCCGGGCGCCGAGACGGACGACGACACCTTCATCGCGATCACGCACACCGGCGGCGTCCGCTCCCACCTCCACGTCTCCGCGACGACCGCCCAACTCGGCCCCCGCTTCCGCGTCCTGGGCTCCACCGCCGGTTACGTCAAGTACGGCCTCGACCCCCAGGAGGCGGCGCTCCGGGACGGCCTGCGCCCCGGCCCCGGCTGGGGTGCGGAGCCGGAGTCGCTGTGGGGCCGCGTCGGCTCCGGCGAGTCCCCGGTGACCGGCGGCGGCCGCCCCGAACCCACCCTCCCGGGCGACTACCCGGCTTACTATGCGGCCGTGGCGAAGGCCCTGTTGGAGGGCGCCCCGAATCCGGTGACCGCACGGGAGGCGGCCGCCGCCCTGGACGTACTGGAGGCCGCCCGTCGTTCGGCCCGCGAGAAGGTGACGGTGACGCTGTGACCCACAAGAGCAACCCCTCCCACAGCCAGGGGCTCACCCCGAAGTTCCACCCGGAGCTCACCCCGAGCCTGGAGGAGCTGGAGAAGCAGGAACGCCACCTGGTGTTCCGCCAGTTCACGCACGACGACGCCTGGGCACTCGGCTCGCTCCTCGTCGAGCTGGCCCGGCAGCGGCAGGCCCCGGTCGCCATCGACATCCACCGCTCCGGCCAGCAGCTGTTCCACGCGGCCCTGCCGGGCTCCTCCCCGGACAACGACGCCTGGATCGCCCGCAAGCGCCGGGTGGTCGAGCGCTACGGCTCCGCCTCCTACCTGGTGGGCGCCCGCTTCCGCGCCAAGGGCAGCACGTTCGAGGAGTCCTCGCGGCTCGACCCCGACACCTACGCGGCCCACGGCGGCTCTTTCCCGATCACCGTCGAGGGCGTGGGCGTGATCGGCGCGGTGACGGTGTCCGGGCTGCCCCAACTGCAGGACCATCGGCTGGTGGTGGAGGCGCTGGAGCGGTTCCTGGACCGCTGACTCCCGTTCCCGGAACGAGCCCGGAATGAGCCCGGAATGACCGGGGACCCTCTCCGGTTGGCATCTGCGTACGCGTGATCGACAACGGCGCCCACCGGAGGGACCCCACCCCATGACCACCCCGCTGAAGGAGACCGTCGGCCGGTACGGCATCTGGAGCGCAGGCCTGCGCTCGGAGGACCCGGACCGGCGCGGCGAACTCGCCGAGGCCGCCGCCGAACTGGAGGAACTCGGCTACGGCGCCGTCTGGCTGGGCGGCAACAGCTCCGCCGCCAACGCCGCCCCGCTGATCGAGGCGACCTCGACGCTCACGGTCGGCACCAGCATCCAGAGCATCTGGCAGCACGAGCCGGACGCCGCCGCCACGGCCTTCGCGGACCTGGAGTCGGCCCACCCCGGGCGTTTCCTGCTGGGCCTCGGGGTGAGCCACGCCAAGCGGGTGGAGCAGTACGCCCGCCCGTACTCGGCGCTGGTCGGCCACCTCGACGGCCTGGACGCCGCCGGAGTCCCGTCGGACCGCCGGCTCCTGGCCGCCCTGGGCCCGAAGTCGCTGCGGCTGGCCCGCGACCGGGCGGCGGGCTCGATCCCGTACCTGGTCACCCCGGAGCACACGGCGCACGCCCGCGAGATCCTGGGCGACGCCCCGCTGCTGGCGCCGGAGCTGGGCGTCGTCCCGGAGACGGACCCGGTCCGCGCCCGCGCCCTGGCCCGCGAATTCCTGGAGATCTACCTCCCCCTGCCGAACTACACCAACAACTTCCTCCGGCACGGCTTCACCGAGGACGACCTGTCGGACGGCGGCAGCGACCGCCTGGTCGACGCCCTGTTCGCCTGGGGCGACGACCAGGCGATCCGCACCAGGATCGACGCCTTCTTCGAGGCGGGCGCGGACCACGTCGCCCTCCAGATCCTGACCGGTGAACCCCGCGACACCCTCCCGAGGAAGGCGTGGCGGGAGGTGGCGGCTCTGCTCGCCTGAGCTGCTTCCGTCAGGGGTGGTCCGGCAGGGCCCGGTTCAGATCAGGGCCATGACGGTCAGAACGGTCGAGCACGCCGCGGCGCCGGCCGGCCACAGCAGCCACCTGCGGCGGCCGTCGGCGACAGCGGCGGCGACCAGGATCTGCGCGATGGCGGCCATGGCTGCCGCCGCGCCGAGGTACACGCCGCGGCTGCTGGCCAGCTCCGCGAAGGACACCTGGCGTTTCTGCTCGTCCCGAAGGTCCGACAGGTGCTCGGGATCCTCGGCCAGAGTAGTCACCGTCGCGGCGTCGACGCGGTCGGCGCGGGTGGGAGGACGCCCCATGTACTCGGCGATCTCGCGCACCCGTTCCGCGGCACGCGTCTCGACGGCGGCCACCACTCGCTCGTGCCGTGCCTGGCCGGGTGTGATCCCGGTTTCCAGCGAGGCGCGTTCGCGGGCCATCGCCCGGAGTTCGGTGAGTTCCGCCGTTCGGCGGCTCTCTCCCAGGAATGCCATGCGCTGGCCGAAGGCCAGAGCAGCGGTACCCAGCTGGGTGGCCTTGCGGGCTGCCTCCGCCTGGGCCCGCTGTTCGCCGCCGGCCGCGTAGACGGCCCCGAGGGGAAGCACCATCAGCAGGACGACGATGAGCAGTTGGAGCAGCGCGGCGGTGCGGCTCTCTGCGCTGCGCGTGAGGGCCGGCTGAGGGATGAGCTGCAGATTCCTGATGACGCGCCGACGGTCCGGCCCCGGTGGTCTGCGCAGGGCGCGTGGCCGCACCACGTTCGCGGCGGCCACCCCGGCGATGACGGCCGCCCCGGCGAGCGCCGCGAACCCGAGTCCCCACCTGACCCATGTGTCCCCGGACCGCATCGTCGCCTCTGGCGCGAGGCCGTAGCGTGCGGGTTTGTCCCTTTGCAGGTCGGCGAGTCGGCGGGGCAGGTCGTAGCCGAGTTTCCGGTGCCGGTAGGCGTCGTGCAGGAAGCTCCCGGAATCGGCGGTGCTGCGCAGGGCGAACGCGGTCTGGGCGGCGATCTCGTACTCCGACGCGGCGGTCCTGCCCTCGTGGCGGACCGGTCTCAGCGCGTCGGCGCGCGCCGAGGCCGCGGCCACCTCGAACGCGAGGCGCGCGTCTTCGGTGTAGACCGTGCGCACATCGTCCAGCAGGGTCTCCTGACGCGTGATCTCCTGGCGCACCGCGTCCTGGTACGTCCCGGAGGCCTCGCTGAACGCCCATGCGGACAGAAGCGTCGCCACGGTGATGACGGCGAGCAGGACGATCTGGACCCGGATGCGGGGGGCGAACCGCGAGGTCGACGGGTTCACGGCGACCGCCGCTCGTAGGTGACCCTCAGCCCCTTCCGGTCGGTGAGAGCGAGGACGTCGCCCGTCACCTCCCACGTGTGACGCTGCGGGGTGCGCGCGGCGGGCCTCTTGGAGTAGTCGCCTTCGGGATCGCCCGGGTCCCGACGGGAGGTCTCGGCCTTCCCGGGCGTCATGACGAGCTGTGCCCCTCGGACCCGTGTCGTGCCTTCCGAGGCGTGAGTGACCTGGACGATGCCGTCCGGGGAGTCGTAGGCGAGGACGCCCGTGAAGGTGTAGCCGCCGTCGGCCCGGAAGCGGTACGTGAGGGCGGCGTCGCTGTCCTTCGAGTCGCTCAGCCAGGTCCCCACGAGGCCCTGCGGGAGCGCCTGTCCAGGCGGATCGGCATGCGTGGTGCCCGGCGCCGGGGTGGGCGAGGCCGTACGGGGCGTGGGCCCCGGGCCGGGCGGTTCGCCTCCGGAGGTGCAGGCCGTCACGCCCATGAGCAGGGCCACGAGAAGCAACGGGCGGAGCGCACCGGTGACAGCCATCTCAGCCACCGGCGATCTGGCGCACGTAACTGATCCCGTCCAGCCTGAGATTCTCGAACGTGTACCCGTAGCCGGCGTCGAATTCCTCGATCGACCAGTACGCGTAGGGGATGGGGCCTCCCGGCACGTACAGGGTCATGGAGGTGCCTTCGACCACCGCTGATCCTTCGAGTACGAGACCGTTGTTGTAGATGAGGCTCACGTCGCCACCGCTGGAGAAGCGGATCTTGTCGAACCGCACGGAGGTGCCGTCCCCGTCCCATTCGCCGACCAGTTCACCGGGAACGGATCCCTCCGGCGCGGCGAACGCCGATGACGCGGGGGGCTCCGGCGTCGAGGGTGAGGGCGGTTCGGTGATGTCGTCGGCCGGTGTGGCGGAGGGCGGTTCGGTGATGTCGTCGGCCGGTGGCGCGGAGGGCGGCTCGGAGATGTCGCGGCTAGGTTCGGTGCGGGACGGAGGGCCCGGCGGCTGCCCGGAACCTCCGGATGCCCCCGCGTCCCCGGAACCACCTGAGTCCCCGCAACCCGCGACGACCGCGACCACCAGTACTGCTCCTGCTATGCCGCGCATGCCGCGCGCGCGTAAGAACGTCATGAGCTGAGCCCTGTCTCTCGAGAGAGGGCGGGGACTGCCCGCCCGGCGATGTGCGGGCCGTCTCTACTCGGCGACGACGAACCGGAGACGGCGCCGGGTCCTGGGCTGCCGCGGGCCCGGCTCTCGGCGGCCGCGCAGCTCCTGGACGAGAGCCACGAGTGCGGTCAGAGCCCAGGCGCCGGAGAAGACCGTCAGCTGGGCATCCGCCCCGAAGGCCAGCCAGCCGATCCCCAGTCCGGCCAGCGTGATGCCGGAGGCCGCCAGAAGAGCCGAGTGCCGCCGGGTGCACAGAGTCCTGACCAGGCACAGGACGGCGAGGACGAGGACCGGCACGGCGAGGAAGGACATCGGCTCGTGCCCCGTGTAGTCCATGGAGACCATGGCCGACGCGGGCTCGTATCCTCCGTCGTAATCCTCCTCGAACAGCGTGTGGCCGGAGGGGTCCTCGGGCAGTTCGTAGTAGTCCTTGTAGTAGGGGCCGTAGAAGTGGAGGGGGCCGTCGAAGTCGTCCTCGGAGACGAAGGCGTAGTCGCTCTCCTCGGCCGCCGCCCCGGCGGTGACGCCTGCGGTGACCAGGGCACCGGCGCCCCACCACAGAAGCGTGGAGGTCAGGGGAAACCAGCGGAATGCGGCCAGTCCGAGCACCGCGATCGCCGCCAACGGCACGAGGTAGTCGGCCGACGGGTCGAGGTCCTGGTGGCCGAGGACGACCACGGCCGAGACCAGGAGGCCCAGCAGGGCCGTCACGCGGTTCCCGGCCGGGAGTCGTCGTCGCCATCCGCGCGGGGACCGCTCTGCGGCGGCGTCGGTCGGTTCGGGGCAGGTGGAGGTGGCGGTGGCGGTCGACGCCGAGGAGGCGGCGGTTGTCCGATCGCCGTGGCCGGCCGCCGCCTCGCCAGGGCCGGTGGGAGGCGGCGGAGGTGTGGAAGCGGCCTGCCTCGGCACCGAGGCGGCCTGGGTCGGCTGTTCGGCCAGCATCGTCCGCCCGGGCCCGGCTTCTGACGGCGGCGGGACCGGCGGGGCCGGGGGCACCGTCGGCAGGGCGGGGACTCTGATCCCCGCTCGGGCCAGCGCCTGCTGCATCTCGCCCATGCCGGCGAAGCGCTCCTCCCGGTCCTTCGACAGCGCCCGCAGCACGACCTCATCGACCGCCGACGGGATCTGCGGCCGCAGCTCGGACGGGGTGACGGGCTCCTTGCTGATGTGCTGATGCATCACCGCGAACGGGGAGTCGCCGAGGAAAGGCGGGCGTCCGGTGAGCAGTTCGTACAGCAGGCAGCCCACGGAGTACTGATCGGAGCGCCCGTCGACCGCTCCACCGGTCAGCTGCTCCGGTGACAGGTAGGCCGGGGTCCCGACCGTCATTCCGGTCGCGGTCAGGCGGGTGGTGGTCTCTGCCACCACCTTGGATATCCCGAAGTCCAGGACTTTGACCCCGCCCTCGGAAGTGAGCATCACGTTGGAGGGTTTGATGTCCCGGTGCACCAGGCCCTGACCGTGGCTGTGGGCCAGGGCATCCGCGATTCCCCGGCTGATGTCGAGAGCACGGTCGACCTTGAACGGCCCCTCGGCCAGCGCGTCCGCCACGGTGCGGCCGTCGATGAACTCCATGACCAGGAAAGGGGTCGCCTCGCCCTCCCGCACGTCCTCGCCCACGTCGTGCAGCACGGCGATGTTGCGGTGGCTGAGCGAGGCGATGGTGCGGGCCTCCCTGCGGAACCGGACCCGGAACTCCTCGTGCCTGGTCAGCTCCGGCGGCAGGACCTTCACGGCGACCACACGGCCGAGTTCCCGGTCCGTGGCGCGCCAGACCTGGCCCATGCCGCCACGTCCCGCTTCTTCGATCAGCTCGTACCGCTCCGCAAGTACCCGCACGGTGCCCCCGTTCAGCGTCAGGGTGCGAGACCGGCGCGACAGCCCCCTCCGGAGCGCGCCCTGCTCGGTCCACCCGACGGCCAACCGTACTGGCTGATTTCCGCACATCGAGCGGTATGAGAGTCCGAATAGGAGCGCGCGCTTTTCACGCGCTCCTATCGCGCACAACTGCGCTGGGGGCGCATTTCACCCTGCTGTCCTCACGCCATGCGCCGTCCGGAAGGGGGCAAGCCGAGCTGTCTGAAGCCGCAGTCACCGAATTTGCCTCCGGCGGCTGGTCCGCCGCGAAAGGGCGCCGTCCGCTCGCGCGGGGCCGCCCCTCAGGCGTCCTTGAACTCCTGCCGCTGCCGCCCCAGCCCCTCGATCTCCAGCTCCACGACATCCCCCGCCCGCAGGAACGGCTTGGGCTCGGGCGCGCCCAGTGCCACCCCGGCCGGCGTCCCGGTGTTGATCACATCGCCCGGGTACAGCGTCATGACCTGGCTGAGGTACCGCACGACCTCCCCCACCGGGAAGATCTGCTCGGCCGTCGTCCCGTCCTGCTTCAGCTCCCCGTTGACCCAGAGCTTCAGGGACAGGTTCTGCGGATCGCGCACCTCGTCCGCCGTCACGAGCCACGGCCCCAGCGGATTGAACGTCTCGCAGTTCTTCCCCTTGTCCCAGGTCCCGCCGCGCTCGATCTGGAACTCCCGCTCGGACACGTCATGCGCCACGGCGTACCCGGCGACATGCGCCAGGGCCTCCTCCGTGGACCCGAGATACCTGGCCGTACGCCCGATGACGACGGCCAGCTCGACCTCCCAGTCGGTCTTGAGGGACCGCCGCGGCACGAGGACCGTGTCGTCCGGCCCGACGACCGTGTCCGGCGCCTTCATGAAGACGACCGGCTCTGCGGGCGGCTCGGCGCCGGTCTCACGCGCGTGGTCGTGGTAGTTCAGCCCGATGCAGACGATCTTGCCGATGCGCCCCAGTGGGGGCCCGATCCGCAGCCCGGTGGCGTCCAGAACCGGCAGGTCACCGGCGTCGGCGGCGGACCGGACCCGGCCGAGCGCGTCCTCGTCGGCGAGCAGCGTGCCGTCGATGTCCGCGACGACGCCCGACAGGTCCCGCAGGGCCCCCTCGGCGTCGAGCAGCGCGGGCCGCTCCGCCCCCGCCGTACCGACTCGCAGCAGCTTCATGATCAGTCTCCCTCGATCGCGGGCGCCCGGCCGATGCGCGCGACCCGGATGCGGCGGGACAGCCATCGGAGGACTGGTCGATCCTCCAAGCTGGGAGTGCCCTCCGCAATACCCCGTTCACGTACTGGACCCGGGCCCCCGCGTCACCGGTACAGCGCGGCCCGCTCGACGGCACTCCACGTCGTGCTGGTCACGACGTACAGCGCGGCGGCCAGCGGTACGACGGCCACGGTGACCAGCGTGAAGAACGACATGAACGGCATCACCTTCGTCACCGCCCCCAGCCCGGCCGGCTGCTCGCCACCGCCGGCCCGGGCGGCCGGGTTGGCGGCCAACATGCGCTTGCTGAGCCGGTAGCTGAACGCGGCGACGCAGGCCACGACCAGGAACAGCCCGGCGTAGACGAGTCCCGCCCCGCTGAGGGCACCCCCCTGGAGGGCGTCCGCCCACCGCTCCCCCAGCGGAGCCGCGAACAGCCGGTGGCCGAGCAGCCCGTTGGCCTCGCCGCCGATCGTCTCGCTGGAGAACAGGTGGTAGAGCAGGAAGAACGCGGGGATCTGGAGCATCCCGGGCAGGCAGCCGGCCAGCGGCGACACCTTCTCCTCGGCGTGCAGCTCCAGCACGGCCTTCTGGAGCTTCTCGGGGTTCTTGCCGTGCTTCTTCCGCAGCTCGGCGATCTTCGGCTGGAGCGCGGTCCGGGCCTTCTGGCCGCGCGCGGCGGCGCGGGACAGGGGGTGGACGAGGAGCCGTACGAGCGCGGTGAACAGGACGATCGCCGCGGCGGCGGCCGAGGCGCCGAACAGCGGCTGGAGCAGGTCGGCAAGGTGCTCGACCAGGTTGGCGAAGACGGACATGGGTGAGCCCTCCGGGGGTCTCGTCGTGCCGGAAGTGGGAATGGCGGCATGACGACCCGCGCGGGGTCACCTGATGACGTGTGGATGCGCCCCTACGCGACGGTCGCCCGGAGGGCGTGACCGGGTGCCCGGGGCCGGGTCCGCCCTCGGGCGTCGGGATCGCGCTGGGGCAGGAAGGCCGTACGCCGGTCCCGGTCGCGGATGGCCGTACGCACCCGCGTGCGCGGCACGGCGGGCGCGCAGCGCGAGGCGACGACGGCGCACAGGGCGAGGGCGGCCGAGGCCGCTGTGGTCGCCGCGAGGGCGACGGTGGCGGAGAGGCTGCCGGTGTCGAGCAGCGCCACTTCGACGAGCAGGAAGAGCAGCACGAGGGCGGGACGCAGCGTCGCCAAGATCCGGTACATCGGCTGCCCCTCCTCTCGTACGTGTGTATGCCCTGTTGTTCGTTATATAGGATCACCTCCGCGAGCGGGCCCGCGACTTCGTACACGGGTTTGAGAAAGGTTCGTCGGAACTCTCGACAACCCACCCGCCACCCCCGATGCTTCTCGTCACCCGACCACGGGACACCCCTGCGACGCCGGGCCGGGGACCGGCGTCTGCCCTCATCTCCCTTACGGAGGAGCCGTGATACGACGCAGAACCCTGCTGTCCGCAGCAGGCGGTACGTTCCTCGGCAGCGCCCTGGCGACGGGCACCGCGCACGCGGACGCCACGATCGCCGTCAACCCGTCGACGTCGTACGGCACCTGGGAGGGCTGGGGCACCTCCCTCGCCTGGTGGGCCAACGTCTTCGGCGCCCGGGACGACTTCGCCGACCTGTTCTTCACCACCAAGTCCGTCACGTACAACGGCCGTTCCCTCCCCGGCCTGGGGCTCAACATCGCCCGCTACAACCTCGGCGCGTGCAGCTGGAACAGCGTCGGCGGCGAGACGATGGTGAAGTCGCCCAACATCCCCGGCTTCAAGCAGATCGAGGGCTTCTGGCAGGACTGGCACAACGAGGACCCCACCTCCTCGGCGTGGAAGTGGACGGCGGACGCCAAACAGCGCGCGATGCTGGTGAAGGCGACCCAGCGTGGCGCGATCACCGAGCTCTTCGCCAACTCCCCCATGTGGTGGATGTGCAGCAACCACAACCCCTCGGGCGCGGCGGGCGGCGGCAACAACCTCCAGACCTGGAACTACCGCCAGCACGCGAGCCACTTGGCGGCGACGGCCCTGTACGCGAAGAACAACTGGGGCGTGAACTTCGCGACGGTCGACCCCTTCAACGAGCCGGCCTCCACCTGGTGGACCGCGACCGGCACCCAGGAGGGCTGCCACATGGACCCGGCGGTCCAGGCCGCCGTCCTCCCCCACATGCGCAGCGAGTTGGACAAACGCGGCCTCACGGGCCTCCGCATAGCCGCCTCGGACGAGACGAACTACGACACGGCCCGCTCCACCTGGTCGTCCTTCAACTCGACGGCCAAGGGCCTGGTCTCCCAGGTCAACGTGCACGGCTACCAGGGCTCGGGCGGCCGCCGCGACCTCCTCTACACGGACGTGGTGACCACCTCCCGCAAGAAGCTGTGGAACTCCGAGACGGGCGACAGCGACGGCACCGGCCTGACCATGGCCTCGAACCTCTGCCTCGACTTCCGCTGGCTGCACCCCACGGCATGGTGCTACTGGCAGGTCATGGACCCGTCGTCGGGCTGGGCGATGATCGCCTACGACGCGAACACCCTGCAGCCGACCACCGTCCAGACCAAGCTCTACGTGATGGCCCAGTTCAGCCGCCACATCCGTCCCGGCATGACGATCCTGGACACGGGCGTCGGCTACGCGGTGGCGGCGTACGACGCGACGGCCCGCCGGCTGGTGATCGTGGCGGTCAACACCGCGGCCTCGGCCCAGACCCTCACCTTCGACCTCTCCCGCTTCTCGACGGTCACGGGCGGCTCCGGAGGCCTGGTCCCCCGCTGGAACACGGTCACGACGGGCGGCGGCGACCTCTACACACCCCGCTCGGACATCCGCCTGAACGGCAAATCGGTAAGCGTGCCATTCGCCGCGAAGTCGGTCCAAACCCTGCAAATCGACGGCGTGACGCGGTAGGTCGGCGAGGGCGGCGGTTCGGGGCGAACGGTGAAGCCTGGGTGGCGAGCATGGGAATTCGGGAGGCCTGGGTGGTCTGGCCTGCGCATCTCTCACGCTCGTCACCTCCCGGCAGTACGGTGTCCCCCATGCGCCCCGACACGCCTGCCGAAAACGTCGACCACACCGCCGAGGCGGCACGCCTGGAGCGGACCGCCGGCCTGTATCCGGAGGACGCCGAGGCCCTGCTGCTGCGGGCAGCGGCCCATCTGGAACTCTCCGGCGACCGCCCCACCGCGACCACCCTCTACGACCGCCTGCTGTCCTCCCCCGACGGCCTGGAGAACCTCCACCTGGTTCGGGCGCTCAAGGCCTCGAACCTCTGGGAGTACGGCCACGAGGCCGAGGCCCGCGCGATCATCGAGGGCGTCCGGGTGGCGTCCCCGAAGGACCCGGCGCCCTGGGTGATCGTCGCGGAGTCCCTGGAGTCCCACGACGAACTGGAAGCGGCCCACGAGACGTTCACGGAGGCCGTGCAGCGCCTCCTGACCGATGTCGAGGAGCCTCCCTACGCCACCCACCCCCTCCTCTTCGGCCGCCACCGCGTACGGCGCATGCTGGGCAAGTCCCACGACGAGTGGGACGCCCTGGCGGACACCGTCCACTCCCTCCCGATCACCCTGGACGAACTCCACGACCCCAAGCGCGTCTGGTCCCTGGGCTCGGAGAACCCCGCGGAACTGGAGGCGGAGATCCTCCGCCTCCGAGCAGAACTGGGCGCCTACCGGGAGGCCCTCTCCCGCCCGTTCCCGGTAGCGGTCCTGCACTGGCCGGCGGGCGAACTCTCGGAACTCCTGGAGGCGTACCCGACCCTCACGTCGGAGTACCCGACCCACGAGGAACACCTCGCGACCATAGAGACGGCCCTGCGCGAACTGTCCGCCTCCGGCACCCCGAACCTGGGCATCGTCACGGGCACGGTCCCGTCCTACGAGGCCTTCGCCGCATCGGAACTCTCCTCCCCCGGCGACGCGACCCTGCTACCGCAGTACGCGACGACCCTGGCGGCACGAGGGCGGGCGGTGGCTTGGCCGCCGCAGCGGGGGGCGGCTTGCTGGTGTGGGTCGGGCACGGCGTACGGCCAGTGCCACGGCAGCACTGTCTGAAACTCTGGGGCCGAGCGCGGTGGTGATTCGGCAGCCGACCGCGCCGAGGTACCGCGGCCGACGAGGGGCACCAACACCACGGCAGATCGCCGCTGACTCGACCCGGCGTGCGCGGTACCGCTGACGCGCCCGTCACGCCGGGTACCGGCACAGCGCGCTGCGGCGCTCCCCACCCTGGCCCCCCGCTTCCCGGGGCCGCCGCTCGCTTCTCTCCCGTGCCGGAGCGCCCTTGAGGCGGGGCGCGGAGGGGCGACACTGGCCAGGAAGCGGGCGGCCCAGCAGCAACCGGAGCTCACCTTTCGGTATGCCTCACAGGTGTCAGTAGTTGCTGTTAGAACTGATCTCTACCGCCACGAGTGATCGTGCGCGTAAGGAACGAGGGGCCAAGGGGGAGCAGTCGTGGCAGAAACAGGGGGCCAGGCGAAGCCGATCGCGGGTGTCTACGAAAAGCTGATCACTCACGATGTCCATGACGAACTGGAGCAGTTCAGGGCCGCCGGTTGGAAGGCCATCGACGCAGAGGTCACTCCTGAGTCCAGCCCGCATGTACTGGCTCGCCACATCGGTGAAGCCGTCAACCAAAGGCTGAGCCAGCTTCGCCCCGAAGACCGAGTCTCGGTTGCGAACCGCATACTCGAGACGCTGGCTTCCACCCTCCCCGATCCGAGCGAAGCTGCAAGCGCCATCGTCGAAGGTCCCCGACAACTGCTGGCCCTCGCGGAGCAGGAGGCTCCCGGGGTCTACGCTCTTCGCCCCCTCACACCGTTGTCCGAGACGTCACTGATCACGAACTCCCCCGAAGACCTCAGCCTCGGTGCCGAGCTACGGGCGGAACTGGCTACCGCAGACCGCATCGACCTGCTCTGCGCGTTCGTGAAGTGGTACGGCATCCGCGTCCTCGAAGAGTCACTGCGCGCCGCGAACGAGCGAGGGGTGCCGATCCGGGTCATCACGACCACGTACATCGGCGCGACCGATCGCCACGCACTCGATCGCCTCGTCCGCGACTTCGGCGCGACCGTCAAGGTCAACTACGAGATCCGGTCCACGCGGCTGCACGCCAAGGCCTGGCTGTTCCGACGCCATACAGGTTTCGACACGGCGTACGTCGGCAGCTCCAACCTCTCGAAGGCCGCACTCCTCGACGGCTTGGAGTGGAACGTCCGCCTCTCCTCTGTCGCCACACCGGCCGTGCTGAACAAGTTCGAGGCAACCTTCGACGCCTACTGGAACGACTCCGCGTTCGAAACCTACGACCCTGATCAGCACAGTGAGCGGCTAGACCAAGCGCTGGCCCAGGCAAACGGCACTACCTCCACCACCGACCTGAAGATCAACCTCTCTGGCCTGGAAGTACGTCCCTTCCCCTACCAGCAGGACATGCTGGAGCGCCTACGGGTCGAGCGCGAGCTTCGAGGGCGTAGCCGTAACCTGCTGGTCGCTGCCACCGGCACTGGCAAGACCGTCATGGCAGCCCTGGACTACCGGAGTCTGGCCAGGGGCTTCAGCGACCGCCGCCCCAATGTGCTCTTCGTCGCCCACCGCAAGGAGATCCTCAAGCAGTCCTTGCGCACGTATCGGGAGGTGCTGGACGACGCCTCATTCGGGGAGTTGCTCTACAGGGGTGAGGACCCGCAGACGTGGGACCACGTCTTTGCCAGCGTCCAGTCACTCAACGTCCAGCGGCTCGAAGAGCTGGCTCCTGACCACTTCGACATCATCGTCATCGACGAGTTCCACCACGCCACGGCCACCACATATCGCCGCATCATCGAGCACTTCAAGCCCAAGCAGTTACTCGGCCTCACCGCGACCCCGGAGAGGATGGATGGGCTCAACGTGCAAGATGAGTTCTTCGATGGTCGCATCGCCGCTGAGATGCGCCTCTGGGAGGCTCTTGAGAATGACCTGTTGTGCCCCTTCCACTACTTCGGCATCCCTGATGGCACAGATCTAACGAATCTTGGCTGGCAGAGGGGCGCGTACGCGGAGCAGGACCTCGGCAACCTCTACACGGGCAACGAAGCCAGGGCCCGCATCGTCGTCAAGCAGATCCGCGACAAGGTATCGCGGCCTGGAGCCATGCGCGCGCTGGGTTTCTGTGTAGACAAGAAGCATGCCCGCTTCATGGCGGACTTCTTCCAAAAGGCCGGACTACAGGCCACTGCTCTCACCAGCGACTCACCGCCCGCCGTGCGGTCCCAGGCACTCGTTGATCTGCGAGAGGGGAAGTTGCAAGTCATCTTCTCCGTGGACCTGTTCAACGAAGGGCTCGACATCCCGGATGTCGACACGCTTCTCCTCCTGCGCCCCACCAACAGCGCCACGGTCTTCCTTCAACAGCTGGGGCGTGGACTACGCCGCACGGAGACGAAGCCCGTGCTCACCGTTCTCGACTTCATTGGTCAGCACCGGGCGGAGTTCAGGTTCGAGGAGCAGTTTCGGGCCTTGACCAACTTCTCGCGGAACCGGCTTGTTGATCACATCGAGCACGACTTTCCCCTCCTGCCATCCGGTTGCCAGATCCTCCTGGAAGGCAAGGCCAAGAAGTTGGTGCTGGACAACATCCGCACACAACTGCAGGCGACGGTCAGAACCTTGGTGAGCGAGGTCAAGGCTTACGACACTTCACAGCTGGCCGACTACCTGCGCGAGAGCCGTAGGGAGATCAAGGAGCTGTATAAGAGCGACACCTCTTGGACATCCGTCCTCCGCAGAGCAGGCCGGATCAGTACGGCGGAGCCCGACGGCGAATCGGCTCTCCTCAAGCGCATCCATGCTTTCCTACACGTCGACGACCCCGACCGTGCCGACGCGTACCTGCGCCTCCTCGCTGACGACGTACCGCCCTACAACGACCTTGGCCCCACTGATCAGGCCTATGCCCGCATGCTCTTCTTCAACCTGTGGGACAACGCCGGCGGCTTCACCAGCTTCCAACAGGGCCTGGACGCACTCCGAGCCCAACCCATCTTCCGCGACGAACTTCGCCAGGTCCTGATCTACGTCATCGAGCAAGCGGACCACTTCCCGATCCCTCTGTCGGGCAACCACAAGCATGTACCGCTGAAGGTCCATTGCTCCTATAACCGCTCCGAGATTCTGGCCGCACTCGGAGTGGCGCGCTTCGGCGGCCAGATGCCCAGGTCTTTCGCACAGGGCGTCCAGTGGGTTGAGGACATCCAGACCGACGCCCTACTGATCACTCTGGAGAAGAACGAGAGGGACTTTTCCCCCACCGTCCGGTACAGGGACTACGCGCTGAGCCCGAGCCTCTTCCACTGGGAGTCCCAGAACTCCACTGCTGAGAGCTCCCCCACAGGCCTGCGCTACCAGCACCACGCCCAGCGAGGCAATCATGTGCTGCTCTTCATGCGCCGATACAAGAACACGGACATCGGCAAGCCTCAGCCGTGGATGCTCCTGGGACCCGCCACCTACGAGGACCACACCGGCAGCAAGCCGATGGCGATCACCTGGCGGCTGGAGCACGAGCTGCCAGCGGACGTCTGGACGTACGCGGCCATTGCTTCCAGCTAGGACCAGCTGTAGATCGCCGAGTCGGTGGGCGAGGCCGTTCAACGGCCGGACGGTTACGGTGGGGAGCAGGCGCTGGAGTGGTTGCAGAAGAGCGGGATCAGGTCGTCCGGGCTGGAGTGTCGGGCGTGTCCGTCAGCCCGGACGACGGCGAGGAAGGCGTGGGCGAGCATGGCGAGGGTGACCCACTACTGGCGAACCGGCCATCACATACGGTTTGCGGCATGACATCAGAGAATTCGAAGGCCCCAAAGCCCCGGGTGCAGCTGGTCATTGGCATTATCCGCCAAGGCAACGAGATCCTGCTCGTGCGTGAAAGCCTCGGCGTTGACGGCGAAATTCTCTGGTCCCTCCCCGGCGGTGGAGTCGAGGACGGCGAGCTCATGAACGAAGCTCTCCGGCGCGAACTGCGGGAGGAGACCGGGCTACTGGTTGGCAACCCGGTACGGACTGCATTCCTCATCCACATCGACTCTGAGCAGCACCCATCGGCGTTGGCCGTTGCCTTCGAGATCGACGAGTGGTCGGGGGACCTCGCACCGGAGGACGACGACATCAAACAGGCCGCCTTCTTCCCCCTGTCTGACGCAGTGAAGCTGCTCGGCGAGCTGGACAGCGCAGCACAGCGGGAGCCCATTGTTGGCTATCTGACCGGCGCCATCGCGCCGGGGACCACCTGGCTGTACCGCAACCGGGCTACGGAGGAGACGCTCGTCGCCCGCTGGTGACGCCAGACAGTGCCAACCACATGAAGATCACAACCTACAGCTGGAGTACTCGCCAAGTCCGTTGTCAGAGCGATCAGTTAACGTCGATACATGGACACGACTCCGATCAAACCTGGGCAGCTGACTACCCGCGCCGCCATGCACGAAGCGTTCGGCGGAGGCAGTCAGGGAGGGATCATCACTCCCAAGGACAGCCCAAACATCCTCATCTACGTAGACCATGACAGTGGCAAGAAGTACGGATACGAGGACGGTTGGTTAGAGGAAGCAGACGACCTCGGGCTCATATTTGAGTACACAGGGCAGGGCACCCGTGGCCACCAGACGTTCCTCGGGCGGAATGGCTCGCGCAACGCAGCCGTCTTATGTCATGCAGAGAACGGCAAGTCGCTACGCGTCTTCATGGCAGCAGGAAAGGTCGCCGATCGAGCGTCTTCCGCCAAGCAACAGCGGTACGTGGGAGATTTCGAACTGGACTCAAGACTTCCATACACAGTACGCGAGGCCCATGACGAGAAGGGCCAGCGTCGTCGCATCATCGTCTTCCGACTACGCCCCAAGGGCGCCTTTAAGCGCCTCACTCAGGATGTCATCACTCGCGCGGAAAAAACCGATACTCAGAGGGTTTCCGCCGCGGTAGTTACCTGCAAGATGGTGGAGCCGAAGAGGAAACGAGCGTCAGAGAGTAGGCGCGCCGCCCAACCGAGCCTCATAGCCGATCTGCGCCAATCAACGCTCCGAGAAGAGTACCTCATGGAGCTCACCCGACGCGAGCACGATGTTTTCGCGTATCAAGTCAAGATCTCGGGCACCACCACTACCATCAAAACTGACCTCTATGACGCCACCGAGCATGAGCTCTATGCCATAAGGGGCTCCAGCAGTCGCGAAGAGGTACGCACCGGCATAGGGCAACTGAAGGATCTCGTGCGGCACATAGAGCCCCGTGATCCCAAATTGACCCTCTTACTCCCGGAGAGACCTCAGGACGACTTGTTGAATCTTCTACTCATAGAGGGGATCGACGTCGTCTACGACGGTGTCGACGGCTACACCAGGCACGAAGCTAACTAACAGCCCTCACCCCCCCCTGGAGCGACCATGGCACAGTCAGCCGAGCATCACTTCCTCTCCAACACGGCTCTCGAGATCATTGAGAGCGCGTCAAGATCACAGCTTTTCGGCTACACGGAAGGTCAACGCAAGCGTTTTGACTTCTCTTGCGACCTAAAGAAGGATTGGTCAAAGGTAGTTGCCGGCCAGACGCTTTGGAAGCACGGCGGGGATGGAATCGATAAAGACCTTCGAACGCTCCTCCATGAGGAGGATATCGCCGCAGCCGTATATATAGCCCGTCACGAAAGCCGAAGCCGCGCTCGTTTCGCTGAGGTAACCCAGGACTACCTAAAAACCATGCGAGCCAGCCTGTCTCGCTTGCGGGTCTTCTGGGTGCCGGCGGACTTTGATGCAGACGACGAACAAGCACGTAAAGCGGTCTACAACTCCTTACGAGAGGAGATCACCAAGGACTTACTTCTCCAGGTAGCTCTCGGGGGTCTCACTCAGAGCGATGTGACCCGATTCGCTTCGTCAAGGCGTCCTGGGCTACCCCTTCGGATCCTGTCACATGTAAGAGAGCACGGTTACCGAAGCCATCGAAACACAGCCAAGGAATTAGCCGTAGACCCAAATGCACTACGGCTTGAAACAGAACGGCTATTCGTTATCGGGTTCCTGGCAAGCGACAGTCTACAGGGCGGACTTTACAGCGTGACAGACTGCGGAAATGCGATGCTAGATATAAGCTCCCGCCTTCGCGCTTACCTCAATGGGAGTCTAGGCAAGGACAACAAGAATGCCGACCTCGAGCACATATGCAGGCTCCTGGGCATCGACTACCCATCCATGCCAATAACGACCAGTCTCTTAATCGGCGAAGCTGAGATAGACATACAGGACCCCACAGCACTGCTTCTTCAGCATGTGGCCCAAGCAGAAGCGGACGGCTCGGTCACCTGGCCTGATCCCTACTTTCGCCTGCCTGCAAGCGCCGATGTCGCCACATCGAACGCCTCTGCGCGCTGAACTTCCGGGGGTTCCAGGCCCGTTGGGGGGGGAGACCGACATCAGAGATGCACGATCAGCCCCCAACGACACCTGGCTGGCCGACCTCGATCTATATCAACGCTGCTCGACTCCTGGGTCAGTCATCGTGGCGTTGAAGTACTGGAACGCTGTCAGTTCGTAGCCGCTGTGGTGGGTCAGGCCCGCGTGCGGTTCGTCGTCACCAGCGCCGTCATCCCGGTCGCGATCGCCGTCGTCGTCGTTGTCTGCCAACCGCGGCAACCGGGCCCCTCGACTGTCAGCGATCCGCAAGACATCGCCAAGGCACTGCGTGGCGGCGCGCAGCGCATGGCGTACCGCGAACTCGCCGGACTTCTGGTCGCCCAAGACGGCTTGAGCGCCCTTGAGAACCTGGGCGCCGTCACGCAACTGGTCCGCTTCGATCTCGTCCGCGATGCGCGCCAGGAGGCCCGGAGCGCCATGTGTGGACAGGAAGCACGGCTTACCGGAGTCGGTCTCCCACGGCAGCAGCCGCAGTCCAGGGGCGACCGCAGGAACGCTGTCCCGGTCGTAGCTCATCAGGCTGCCACCTCCAAGCAGTGGGTCCAGCGGGGGGCGATGTCGACTCCGCACGTGGCGACCACGAGCGTTCGCCGCCGAGTTCGTCGTCGCCGTTCCTTTTCACGGCGCTCGTGGGCGACGAGGTACGGGCGGACCAGGCCGATGTCCTCGCCCCGGAGCGCAGGCGTGCGTGAGTGAGGAACGGTCGGTGTGTCCTGCGACTGCGTCGCGGGGCCTGAGCCAGGCGCTCTGTGGCGCCCCGAAGCGGGAAACAAGAACCGCAGCAGCGGTTCGAAGAGGCCGGCGATACCGTGGGCCATGTCATCAACCCTTCTCGTTGGTGGCCACGCCCCCGGACCGTCGCCACGGTCGCGGGGGTCTGCGCGTCATGCGTCCACCACACTTCCGCCCCCGGTAGTGCGTTCCTACTTCGTCCCCTGACCGTTAGACACGAAGTAGGTCCGCCCATGAAAGACGTCCCTAGCGTCCCAGGGGGTACTCGTGAACGAAGCGCTACGCCGTGCCATGCTTCAAGCCCGAATGACAGACCGGCAGTTAGCGGAGAAGTGCGGAGTCGACATCAAGACAGTCGGCCGATGGATCACTGAGGCCGGGCGCATCCCCCATGCCCGGCACCGGTGGGACGTCTGTGAGGCACTCGGGGAGGATGAGGCAGTGTTATGGCCTGCCGCCGTGAAGAGGGCGATCAAGGTCGGTCCGGACCGTGAGGTCGTGTCCGTATACCCGTATCGGTCAAGCTGTCCGGCTTCGCTGTGGCGATCGTTGATCACCAAATCCGAGCGAGAGCTGACGTTCGCCGGTTACACCAACTACTTCCTGTGGCTGGAGCAGGCTCGGCTCGGTGTTGCCCTACGGCGCAAGGCAGCACAGGGGTGTCGAGTGCGCTTCTTGCTGGGCAAGCCCGACAGCGAGCTCACGCGATCCCGGGAGCAAGACGAGGCCGTTGCACTCACACTGTCTACGCGAATCCGCGTGACGCTCTCCGAGTTGGAGAGGATCAGAAGTCAACCGGGCATCGACGCACGGTACAGCGATGGGCACACGCACCTGTCCGTCTTCCGCTTCGATGACGACATGATCGTCACGCCCCTGCTGACGCATAGTGTCGGCCACGATGCTCCTACGCTGCATCTGCGTCGCTACCAGGACGACGGCATGTTCGACCGCTTCGCTTCACACGTTGAAGAACTGTGGACGCGAGGCACTCCGGTATGGGAAGAGGAAGGTAATGGGTAGGCGCGACTACGAGGACGCCCGGGATGCCCCCGCTGCGAACAGCCTGGTTCCGGCCGCTTCCGCCATCGTTGTCGACGACTCCGGGCGCATCCTGCTCCAGCGTCGGCGAGACAACGGCATGTGGGCGCTCCCCGGCGGTGCAATGCACATCGGCGAGTCATTGCCGGACTGCGCGGTTCGTGAGACCCGCGAGGAAACCGGCTTTGATGTCGAGATCATCGGCATCGTCGGGACCTACAGCAACCCCCGCCACGTCTTCGCCTACGACGATGGTGAGGTGCGGCAAGAGTTCTCCATCTGCTTCCTCGCTCGTCCCGTGTCCGGGCGACTGGCAGTGTCCGAGGAATCCACCGATGTTCGCTGGTTCGATCCCACAGAAATCGATGGGCTCCCCATGCTCGCCAGTATCCGCAAGCGCGTGACCGACTGGCGTGATGGCAAGATGCCCGCCGCACGGTGATCGGCCCCCATATGACGCTCTCGGTCTCCGCAGCTCAGACTGCCGATCTACGCATGCGGCCCGTTGAGGATGTCCTTGGTCGCGTCGGCCAATCTCTGCAAGTGCGTCTGCTATCAAAAACCATGGTGCGCAAGCGTCGAACCGTGGAGTGAGAACAGACCGCGCCACATGGGTACGCATCGAGCGATGCTCGCTCGCCAAGATCCCCGATCAGGGCTGGACCGGCACTGAGTGTGCCGCGCGTCTTAAAAGCATCGCCCAGCCCCAACGGCATGGGGGCGTGGTCTGGCGAGACGTGAACGGTCCGGTGATGTGGCGGGCCGACGAGACCGAACTCCTGCCAAGCGCCCCCTGTCGGCACCGCTGTGTTGAGCAGGCCCTCGGACCCACCGGACGAGTGGTGGAGGCACTGAACGCCTCGTTGGACGCGCTAGAGACCTTCAAGGGCTGGCGTTACGGCGGCTGAAGGTCTCTGGCGCAGGACTCTCTGTTGTCCAGGTCGTGATCAGCACCCTTGGGGTAGCAGCTCTCAGGAGGCGTGTGCACGTTTGGTGGCGATGGCGGCCAGGGTTCCCAGGGCGAGACAACTACTCATCACGGCTGCCATGGGCGCCGGGCTCTGGGTACCGAATAGCCCGACCAGGGGGGATGCGGCCGCGCCGAAGAGGAACTGGCTTCCGCCCAGGAGAGCGGAGGTAGCTCCCGGGGCAGCGCGTCCGCGGCTCTGAGCGACGGTGATCACGGCTGGGAAGAAGATGCCGAATGCGCTGATAGTGATCAACAGGCATAGCCAGGTCAGCTGCGTGGTGCTGCCAGCGGTCGCCTGGATGAGGAGTAGTGTTGCCGCCCCCGTTGTCGCCAGCGCCCCGCTGATGATGAGGAGAGCCTCGGGGGTCCGGCGTTTGGTCAGGTGGCCGTAGGCCAGGCTCCCCGCCATGTTGCCGACGGCGTTGACGCCGTAGACGAGGCTGGAAAGAGCCGGGGAGAGACGGTAGATGTCCTGGAAGACGAAGGTAGTTCCGGCGATATAGGCGAAGACGGCGGCCCCACCGCAGGCGAGGGCCAGCACCGGTGCGAGGATGGCGCGCTGTGCGGCGACCTCTGCGATGGCGCGCAGGCTGGCGGTCATCCCGCCGGTGAGGCGGGCGTGGGGCGGGTGGGACTCGGGGATCCAGCGCCATACGCCGAGCGACAGGAGTAAGCCCATGAGGGCGAGGACGGCGAAGACGTAGCGCCAGGACACCGCGAGCAGCAGGGCGCCTCCGGCTAAGGGGGCCAGGACCGGGGCCGTGGCGGTGATCGCTCCCAGGCGGGAGAAGACCAAGGGAAGTTCACGGTCGTCGTAGATGTCGGCCACGACAGCGCGGGAGACGACGATCCCGGCCGCTCCCGCGATGCCCTGTCCGACTCGTGCCGTGTTGAGCACCTCAACCGTGGGCGCCAGAGCACACACGGCGGAGAAGACAGTGAACAGCACGGATCCGCCGATGAGGACGGGCCGGCGGCCGACCGCATCACTGAGGGGGCCCAGAACGAGTTGCCCGACGATGATTCCGGCCAGGAACCCGGTCAGTGACATTTGTGCGCCGGAAGCATCGGTTGCCAAGGAGCGGGCCAGGTCTGGGAGGGCGGGGACGTACATGTCTGTGGCCAGCGGGCTTGCGCCGCTCAGTCCGGCCAGAACCAGCAACAGCGGGAGACGTTTCGGAAGTTCGGGGGACGGACGCTGATGACCGGCTAATGCCTTACTGGTTGAGTGAGTCATAGCGCCGGTGCCGCCCCCTCGACCTGCCCTGACGCCTGCGCCGGCCTCCGGCACTCATCGACGGCCACCTCGGCCTCCGCCACCTGTTCCAGCAGTCCGGCGGCGATCTGCAGCACACCGCGCTCGGCAGGTGACAGCGTCTGACGCAGTGCCGCCGCCAGCCAAGCGTTGCCATCGCGCACGTGCTCCCGCAGCGCCTCCCGCCCCGCTTCCGTGACCTCGATGTTCTGGCGGCGGGCATCCACCTCGCTCTTCGACCGGCGAATTCGCCCCTGTTCTTCCAACTCGTTGAGCACCCGGGTCAGTGACTGGGTCTGCAGCCCTTCGATGGCGGCCAGTTCCGACGGGGTCAGTGGGCCGCTGTACCGAAGGTTGGCGAGCACGGATGCGGCCAGCCGCGTCAAGGAGCGACTGTTCCCCGGCTGCTCGGCGCGTAGCCGGGAAGCCAGGCGGGACACGCCCCAACGCAACGCCTCGGCCAAGACCAGATCCTTCGATGCCTCTTCTGGAACATCAACCATGCTTACCAAGCTAACGCTTACTGTATAGCCCTTCAATCTCCTACACTTTGCCCAATTCAGTAAGTGCGAGCTTCTAACCTGGGCGGTCTGTCGACATGCTGCACCAGATGCATCATCGTGACGTCGGTCACTGCTGGGCGGCACAGAGCATTGGAGGTCGAGCCCGGTCTTGGCTACGAGGCCGTCGAGTGAGACAGGGGCGGTACTGCATGCCTTTGAGCCGGGTCTTCATCAGCTTGGTGAGCTGCTCGAAGCTCCGACTTGGACAGCCGGGACGGCAAGTTGATGACGTTGTTCGTCTGCTCGAAGATTTTCGGACCGTATGCGCACCCGGAGGACCCTCGGCTGGGCCCTGCGCGTCGCATCGCCGAGGAGACCATCCATGAGCCTCAGACAGGCTGAGTGTGCGCTAATGGGAGTGTCACCGCCGACGAGGTTGCTCCGACCGGTGACACGTACCCCTCCTGGTTCAGCCCTGTAGCTTCTGACCGTACGGGCCGCCGCGTTCTGACGTAGCGGGATATCGCTCCGGCCGCCGTACAACCGCGCCTCCGGTCAGCCCAGTTCCCCCCGTTCGATACAGAACTCGTTGCCCTCCGGGTCCGCCATCACGACCCAGCCTCTGCCGTTGGGGAGGGTGCGGTCCGTCAGGATGCGGGCGCCCAGGGAGACCGCGCGTTCGACCTCCTCGGCGCGCGTGCGGCCCGTGGGACCCATGTCGAAGTGGATGCGGTTCTTCGTCGCTTTGGCCTCCTCGACTCTTACGAAGAGGAGGCCGGGCGCGCCGTCCGGGAGTTCCACCAGGACCTCGTCATCCCCCGGCTTGTCGATGTCGGAGATGGGGTGCCCCAGGAACTCGGCCCAGAAGTGGGCCAGTTCGTAGGGCTCGTTCGTGCAGTCGAAGGTGATGTGGCGGATCATGGGGTTGGGGCTGGGGTGCAACGGTCGTCTCCCTCACGTTGTCCGGCGCGCCGGTGGCGCTTCGCAGGATGAGTGGAGAGACCGGGGCCTGTCGAACTATTTGTCGTCCTCGGGCAGTCAGTCGGAGGACTCCAGCCGCAGCGTGCGCAGCTCTGGAGCCTCCGGTCCCGCGGCGCCCCGCACCAGCAGCGTCAGCCCGGACCAGCCCGGCGGGATCCAGAGGACGTCGGCGTCCCCGCCGGAGAAGTCCGGCCGGTCGCCGGCCCAGACCCGGCCCACGCACTCCCCGCCGGCCCATCCGGTGACCCGGATCTGTGTGCCGTCCGGCCGCAGGAGGAGGCCGTCGTGGGTTGTCGGCAGGTCGACGTCGAGCCATGCTTCCTCCCCCGGTGCGAGGGCCAGCGGCAGCAGGACCTCCTGGCCGGGTGCGGCTTCGGTGGCGAAGCCGGTCAGCAGGTCGTCGTCCTGCGCGGAGCACGTCCAGTCCGTCACCGGGTCCAGGGCGAGCAGTTCGGCACGGAGGCCGCCGCCGCTGGGGTGGTGCGGCAGCGTGACGGAGATCCGGTGGGTGCCGGCGGGCAGCGGGACCCACGGATCCTCGGCGTGGACGGTGTGGACGGTGTGCGGCTCGTGGGCGGTGTCGACGGTGTGCGGCTCGTGGGCGGTGTCAACGGTGTGCGGCTCGTGGGTGGTCGTGACGGTGTGCGGCTCGCCGTCGGTCACGGTGACCCGTACCGGCTCCACGACCCCCTTGAGGTGCAGGGCCGCGGCGGTGGCCGACCGGATCACGCGGGTGTAGGTGACGGGGAGTCCGACGCGGGTGCTGCTCCAGCCGCCGAGCTCGCGCAGGGGTGCCGGCCTGCCCGCCCAGTGGCCGTGGACCGACCACAGCGCCGACACGTCCGCCCTCTCCCGGACCGTCCAGAGTGTGCCGAGGCCGCGCAGTGCGCCGAGGCGGAGGGCCGGCAGGCGCGCGTCGTCGAAGTTCGCGTGGCCCCAGATCTCCACGACGGCCTCGACGTCGGCGGAGCCGGTCGCCTCCCGGACGTCGATCCGCCGGGTGGCCCCGAACCCGGCGATCGTCGGCCGCACCCGGCCGGCGACCGACAGGTCGACGATGTCCGCCGCCCCGACGAGCAGCAGTTCGTCGACGGCCGTGAGATCTGTCGTGGTCCGGTAGGTCCCGCGCCCCCGGTACACGCCGAGCGACTCCAGCGTCGGCGGCAGCTCGTGCCGGCCCGCCGCCCGCTCGGGAGCGGTGTCCGCTCGGCGCCGCGCGCGCCGTACCGCGACGGGTTCCGACGCTGCGGGCCGCGCGGGTGCCGGTGTGTCGAGACGCACGGTGCCGTCCCGGTCCGTGGAGCGCAGGCGTACGGCGTCTGCCGGGGCGAGTGCGACGAGGGTCAGCCCTGCGGCCGTTTCCCGCCGGGGCGCTCCGGCCGCCGGTGCCGGTATCTCGACCCGGGTGTCCCCGACGACGACGGTGACCGGCACCTCGGAGGAGAACACCAGCCCGCCCTCACCCGCAGCCACCAGGTCCGCGGACGACAGAGTGAGCGTCCCGTCGTGGCCCCACGGGCTCAAGGGCACGTCCACCAACATCAGCGGGCACGAGTCCGCCGCCACGGCGACCGGCACTCCGTTCACGACCGCCGTTCCCGACCCTGCTCCGGTTCCCGACCCTGTTCCCGACCCCGACCCCGTCCGAGGCCCGAGATGCGGTACGGCCAGGAGCCGGCCGCCTCCGTCGAGTCGCAGGGCCGACGGTGACGAGCTGGTCGGGAAGTCGGTGGTGACCGGCGTGTGCGGGGTGGTCGGGGTGGCGAGCGCCAGGCGTTGTCCCAGGGTGTCGATGACGCGGGCGAGGATCTGGGCCTCGGCGTATTCGGGGCGTTCGGTGCCGGTGGAGGAGACGTAGCCGCCGAAGTCGTAGCCGTGGCTCATGAGGTTGCCCGGCCTGCCCCAGTTCCCCGCGGACGGGGTGTATCCGAAGTTCCAGCCGGAGGACTGGAGGTAGGGGGCGATCAGCGAGGCGCCGCTGGCCAGGAGCCGGCGCAGGGTGCGGTGGCGGCGGTTGGTCTCGGTGATCAGCAGGGGCAGGTCGCGCTCCGCCAGCAGCTCGGCGTAGCGGCGTACTTCGGGTTCGATGTGCGGGGAGTCGTCGTCCGGGTAGAAGTTGCACGCCGGTACGACACCGGGGACGTCGCCGGTGGCGCCGTCGAGGTCGCCCTGTCCGGAGCAGGCGATCAGCGGCACGGTGATGCCGTGCCGGACGGCCTGGTCGCGCAGGGCGGTGAGGTAGCCGGTCCGGTCGTCGCAGTCGAAGAAGTCCAGCTCGTTCTCCAACTGCACCATGATCACAGGGCCGTTGGCCGGGTACTGGCGCTCGGCGAGGAGCGGCAGCGCCTGGTCGAACCAGGCGGTGACCCGGTCGAGGAAGCGTGGCTCGTGCTGACGGACCCGCAGCTGTGGGTCCAGGCCCAGCCAGGCCGGCAGTGCGCCGCCGTCCCACTCGGAGCAGATGTAGGGGCCGGGCCGCGCGATGACGTACAGCCCCTCCTCGTGCGCGAGGTCGAGGAAGGCGGCGACGTCCCGCCGGCCCTCGAAGGACCAGCGGCCGGGGGCCGTCTCGTGGAAGTTCCACGGCAGGTAGACGTCCACGCAGGTGTAGCCGGAGGCCCGGACCTGGGCGAGCCGGGCGCGCCACTGTTCCCGGGGCAGACGGAAGTAGAACAGGGACGCGCACAGCACGAGTTGCGGACCGCCCTCGAAACGGATGCCGCGGGCGTCGAGCGCGATGCCCTGGTCGATGATGGTGGGGTGGTTCACTTGACTCCCGCGCTTCCGCCGCTGATGTCCATTTCGTACAGGTACTTCTGGCCGAGGTAGTAGACGAGGATCATCGGCAGGGCGAGCAGGATCGAGCCGACCATCACCAGGTTCCAGGGCGGTGCCTGGCCCGCCTGCGAGGTGGCGGTGATGTACTGCACGCCGAGGGCGAGCGGCATCTTCGACTCGTCGTTGAGGTAGATCAGGGGGCCCATGAAGTCGCCCCAGGTGTGGGTCAGCGTGAAGATGCCGATGGCGATCAGGACGGGCCTGAGCATGGGGAACATGATCCGCCGGTAGATGCCGAAGAAGCCCAGGCCGTCCATCATGGCCGCCTCGTCGAGCTCGCTGGGCAGCCGGGAGACGAACTGCCGTACCAGGAAGACGTTGAAGGCGTTGGAGAAGAAGTTCGGCACGATCAGCGGCAGGAAGGTGTTCACCCAGCCCAGGTCCCGGAACAGGATGAACTGGGGGATCATCGTGATTTGCGTCGGGATCATCATGGTGGCGATGACGATGAGGAACATCGTGTTCTTGCCCGGCGCCCGCAGCCGGGCGAAGGCGTAGCCGACCAGGCCGCTGGAGAGGACCTGTCCCGCCACCGAGAACAGCGAGATGAGCACCGAGTTGAGCAGGAAGGTGCCCACCGGCAGTTCGGTGCTGAACACCCGGGAGAAATTGTCCCAGTTGAACTCGCGCGGGATGATCGTGAACGCGCCGTTGTTCACGGTGGCGTCACTGGACAGGGCGATCGAACCGACGAAGACCAGCGGGGTGGTCAGGACCGCCGCGACGATCATCAGGGTGCCGTAGGTGAAGGGGGTCGCGTGGAACGCCCGTACGGCGGGGGCCTGCCCCTCAGCGGGCCGGTCCTCGTGCCCGCGCTTGCGCACCGGGGTCGCCAGG
The DNA here is from genome assembly GCF_042955185.1 of Streptomyces sp. NPDC012474. Taxonomy (NCBI): domain Bacteria; kingdom Bacillati; phylum Actinomycetota; class Actinomycetes; order Kitasatosporales; family Streptomycetaceae; genus Streptomyces; species Streptomyces sp. NPDC012474. The sequence continues at coordinate 169,244 of NZ_JBIBEP010000001.1, read as the reverse complement.
GTCGCCATCACTTCACCTCGGTCTCGTAGAACACCCAGCGCCGGGTGGTGCGGAAGGCGATCACCGTGAACACCAGGATCACCAGGAACAGCAGCCAGGAGATCGCCGAGGCGTAGCCCATGCGGTAGTAGCTGAACGCCTGGTCGAACAGGAGCGGCACCATGGTCTGGGCCGCGTCGTAGCCCGCGGGGTTCTTGCCCTTCGGGATGAGGATGTAGAGCTGCGAGAAGATCTGGAACGCGTTGATCAGGCCCATGATCAGGTTGAAGAAGATGATGGGCGTCAGATGCGGCAGCGTGATGCTCCAGAATTGCCGCGTCGCGCTCGCGCCGTCGACCTCGGCCGCCTCGTACAGCTCACGCGGGATGCCCTTCATCGCGGCGAGCAGCAGCACGGTCGCGGCACCCGCGCCCCACGCCGACATCAGGATCAGGGCGGGCTTGACCCAGGGGCCGTCGAGCAGCCAGTTGGGGCCCGACAGTCCGAACAGGCCGAGGAAGTCGTTGATCGGGCCGTTCGGCGCGAGCACCATCCGGAAGATCATCGCCGTGGCGACCAGCGGGATCAGCGTCGGCAGATAGATCAGGGTGCGGAACAACTTGCGGGCCCTGACCTGCTTGTTGAGCAGGTTCGCCAGCCACAGCCCGAGCACCAGGCCCAGCGGGACCGAGATCGCCGCGTAGTAGAAGGTGTTCCACAGGGCCTTCCAGAACACCGGGTCGTCCGTGAGGAGCTTGACGTAGTTGTCGAAGCCGACCCACTTCGGTGGGTTGAAGGAGTCCCAGTCCGTCAGGGAGTAGTAGACCGACGCGATCATCGGCCCGAGCAGGAAGACCAGGAAGCCGATCATCCATGGCGAGATGAACAGGTAGAAGGAGAGCGCCTCACGGCGCCGACGCCGGGAGAGCCTCTGTTTCCCCGGTGGCGCGGGCTTCCGCGCGACCGCCGAGGGCGTCTCGGGGGTGGGGGTCGTCGTGGTCGCCATCGCCGGTCATCCCGCGGACTTGATGAGGGACTCGAGGTCCTTCTGCACGGTGGTCAGCGCCTTCTTGGCGCTGCGCTCCTTGCCGAGCCAGAAGTCGGCGAGGCCGTTGGAGATCACGTCCTGCATCTCGTTCCACTCGGGGATGAACGGCGCCCGGAAGACGAACTCGCTCGACTCGGCGAAGACGCCCATGTCGACGTCCGTCTTCATCCACGCCGGCTTGAGGAACGCCTGGCTCTTCTGCACCTCCAGGTTGGCCGGCACGTCCTGGCCGGAGGCGATGATCTCCGTCTGCGCCTCGGGGGAGGTGAGGAAGTCGATGGCCTTGAAGGCGTTGTCGCGCTGCTTGGAGGTGCGGGAGATCGCAAGTCCGCTGCCGAACGCCGACACGGCCTGCTTCTTGCCGCGCCACATCGGGGCGATGTCCCAGCCGAACGTCACCTTCGTCAGGCCCGACATGACCCAGAAGCCGTTGGCGTGGGTGGCGACCTTCTGGTTGGGGAACGCCTGGTCGCCGCCGATGTCGGGGCCCATGTCGGCGTAGTCCGCCTTGCTCGGCGCCACCTTGTGCTTGAAGACCAGGTCGCCCGCCCACTGGAGTGCCTCGACGACCTCGTCGCTGTCGACCGCGGGCCGGCCCTGGGCGTCGATGATGGTGCCGCCGTTCTGGTAGGCGAGACTCCACCACTGCGGAAACCATTCGGCACCGCTGTATCCCCAGACCTTGCCGGGGACCGTCAGCTCCTTGAACGCGTCGAGGGTGTCGTCCCAGGTCCAGTCCGCGGTGGGGGCCTTGACGCCCTTCTTGTCGAACATGTCCTTGTTGTAGAACACGGTGACCGCGCCGGAGCGGTCCGGGATCGCGTAGAGCTTGTCCTGATACGTGTAGAGCGAGCCGACCGGACCGAAGCGCTGCTCGGGGTCGAGGTTCGCCTTCTTGGCGAGGTCGTCGAGGGGCAGCAACTGGTTCTTGCTGGAGTACGTGTTGACGCTCTCGGCGACCTGCATGATGTCCGGCCCGGTGCCGCCGGCGATCATCGTCTGCACCTTCTGCGGGTAGGCGTCGCCCGGGATCAGCTGCAGCTTGACCTTCAGGTCCGGGTGCTTCTTGACCAGCAGGTCGATGCGGGCCTGATACGTCTTGCGGTCGGGGTCGCCGCCCCAGACCGTCATCAGCAGCGGAGCGTCACTCGAGCCGCTGCCGGACCCGCACGCCGTCAGTGTGACGACTCCTGCTGCGACTCCCAGCCCCAGAAAACCCCGACGAGAAAACCGCGCGCTGTCAAGCGTCATGGCACTGCCCTTCTTTGAGACATGCACACGCCTTGAGGTCGCCCGGATGATCAGACCGGACTTCGAATGGCGGTTAAAATAACCGTCGTTTTAAGCCAGCGACAAGACCTTGTTTCGTGTGGGTTCAGTTGTTACCCGGGACTCAAGGCAGTACAAATGCGGGCATCGGCACAGTTGTTGCAGGTGGACCGGCGCGGGCTGCCGTGGGCCGATTCCGCCCGCGTGGAGCCGACTCCACCCGTAGGTGACGTGCTGCTGCGAGGCCGGCCCGGTGGCCGTTTTCAGCCGGGCAGGAAGGAGGCGATCACCTCGTGGAGGCGATCCGGCTGGTCCAGGTGGACGTCGTGGGCGGCGTCGGGGATGCGGGTGAGGTGCGTGGTGGCCGGGCGGAGGCGGAGCATCTCGGACGGTTCACCGGGGCGCATCGTGCCGTGTTCGCCCTGGATGAGGAGCGTCGGGCAGGCGATGCGTGACCACTCCTCCCAGTAGGCGGTGGTGGACAGTTCGGTGACCGACTCGATGATCGTGGTGCGGTCCCATGTCGGGTACCAGCCGTCTTCCCGCCTGGCCAGGGTCCTCGTCCATGCCTCGTGGCCCAGGAAGGCCTCCGCCTCCTTCAGGGACGTGAACGGGGTCGGCCAGCTGTCCAGCCAGGTCGCGATCTGTGCGGGGAGGTCCGGGGTCGGGCCTGCCGGTCCCGCTTCGATCAGGATCAGGGATGTCACCAGGTGGGGGTGGGACGCGGCCAGCAGCATCGCCGTGTGGCCGCCCAGGGACTGGCCGAGCAAGGTCACGGGAGCCAGGTCCAGTTCCGCGACGAGGGCTACGGCGTCCTGGACGTGGGCCGCGCGGGTCGTGGTCGCCGGTGTGCGGGTGCTGGCGCCGTGGCCTCGGGCGTCGTACGTCACCACGCGGTGGCCGTCCGCCGTCAGCTGCGCCGCGAGGGTGTCCCACTCGCCCTGGTGGCCCGCCAGACCGTGCAGGAGGAGGAACGTGATCTCGGGGTCGCCGGAGGGGCGGTGATCGGCGTGGGCGAGGCGCGTGCCGTCGGGGGTGGTGAGGATTCCGGACGTCGTGTGAGTCAAGGAGCCCTCCGTCGTCGTCGGCCCGGCCGTCCGCGCGATTGCCACCCCGGTCCGTCCAGGGGTGGCCTTCATGCGCGGTTCTGGAGCCTACGACGCCGGGGTCAGGTCCGCCCGGCCGAACAGGAGGGCGTAGCCCGCGGGGAGCTGGGCCAGGATGCGGGTGACCAGGTCGTCGCCGATCAGGGGCGGCAGCGTACTGAGGACCGAGCCGGTGTCCCAGCGGGCCGTGGCGGGCGTGGCTCCTGGGGTGCGTGATGCGACCTCGTCGACGAAGCGCGCGGCCGTGAGCCGGTGCGTGGCCGGGATCTGGGCGGCGATCAGCCGGGCGGCCTCGCCGGGCAGGGCGCGGGCGAGGTCGACCCGTTCGTCGCCGGTGACCTGGGTGCCGAGGGCGGCCAGGACGGTGCGGGTGACCTGTTCCGCCTTCGTCCGGGTGGGGTACAGGCCCGTTTCGCGGACCGCTTCGATCAGCTGGGGCCAGCCGTTGTCGTCGTCGGTGCGGGGGGCACGGCTGGTCGTCACACGGGGCACCGTCGTCGTGCTCATGTGCGGGGTTTTCCTCCGGGTGCGTGAGGGGGCGGGTGGGTGCGGGCCGTGGGGGGGCGCCCCGGGGGGGGGGCGGGGGGCCCGGGGGGGGGGGGGGGGGGGGGGGGGGGGGGGGGGGGGGGGGGGGGGGGGGGGGGGGGGCCGGGGGGGGGGGGGGGGGGGGGGGGGGGGGGGCCCGGGGGCGCGCGGGGGGGGTCGGGGGGGGGCGGCGCGACGTGCCGGTGGGCGGTGCGGTGGGGTCAGCCGCTGAGCTGCTTGGGCGTGTCGCCGCCCGAGATCTGGATACGGCGGGGCTTGGCCTGTTCGGCCACCGGGATGCGCAGGGTCAGGACGCCGGCCTCGTAGGAGGCGTCGATGCGCTCCGTGTCGAGGGTGTCGCCGAGGAACAGCTGGCGCGTGAAGGTGCCGGTGGGGCGCTCGCCGACGAGCGGTTCCGCGCCCTCGGGGGCGGGGGACCTGCGCTCGGCTCGCACGTTGAGGACGTTGCGCTCGACGTCCAGTTCGATCGTCTCGGGGTCGATGCCGGGGAGGTCGAAGTGGACGAGGAAGTCGTCCCCGGAGCGGTAGGCGTCCATCGCCATCGCCGACGGGCGGGCGGTGGCGTTGCCGAAGACCTGCTGGGTGAGTCGGTCGAGTTCACGGAAGGGGTCCGTGCGCATGAGCATCACTGGTCACTCCTCTCTTCAGGTGCAGTGGGTGCGATGCCCTTACGGTCTGCGTCTTCTTATATAGCTCGGAGGAGGAAACTTGACAAGCCTGGGCTCAGGTTCGGGTTTCCGGAGTCTGCGGGCTAGCCTCAAGATCACGAGCAGGGTGTAGGACGCGGGAGGCAGGTATGGCGAAGGTTCCGAGTGCGGTGGTCGCCGCGAGCGGGCTTGTGGGCGGGTACGGCGTGGCCCGCTGGACCAGGCAGCGGCCGCTCGGCGGGGTCGTGCTGGCCGCGGCCGGGGTGGCGGCGGCGCGGCAGTGGCGGCAGCAGGCCGGTGGGGTGGCCGCGGGGGCGTTGTCGGCCGCGTATGTCGCCGCCTTCGCCGGGTCTCATCCGCTGGCGAAGAAGGTGGGCGCCTGGCCCGCCGTGTTCGGGGTGGCGGGAGCCGTGGGGCTGGCGTCGTGGGCGGTCGCGGACCGGCGGCGCCCCAGCGAGTAGCCGACAGCAAAGAACCCGGCCCTGAATCCCAGGGCCGGGTTCTTGTCGGAGCGCCGGGCAGGCCTTGCACCTGCATTTCCCCACAGGAAGTGGGGCGTCTTTCCTTGGACCACCAACGCACTGTCCGCTCACCGGAGTTCCGGCGACTGGACGCAGATCAACTATAACGCAGTTTCTGTTATGCCCGCACCGCCGGGCCGTCTCCTCACCGTCCCCCGCAGGTAAGCGACTTATGACGCCGAGGTACGACGACATGACACGACAGATCAGCCGCCGGAGCATGTTGAAGGCAGCGGGCATCGGTATCGGCATCGGTGCGACTGCGACTGCGTTCGCCCCGTCGGCCGGTGCCGCCGGCGCCCCTCTCGTTCACCCCGGGCTGCTGCACACCGGCGCCGACCTGGACCGTATGGCGGCCAAGGTGAAGGCGGGCGCCAGACCGTACACCGCCGGGTTCGCCAAGCTCACCGCCAACCGGCATGCGCAGAGCGGGTGGCGGCCGAATCCGCAGGCCGTCGTGTACCGGGGGTCGGGTACGCCCGAGAACTACCGGGTCCTCTACAACGACATCCACGCCGCGTACCAGAACGCCCTGCGGTATCACGTCACCGGTGAGGAGGCGCACGCCGACACCGCCGTGGCGATCCTCAACGCCTGGTCGGGGAAGCTGACCGCACTGGAGGGCAGTGCCGACCGGTTCCTGGCGGCGGGGTTGTACGGCTACCAGTTCGCGAACGCCGCCGAACTGGTGCGGGAGCACGGGGACTTCGACCTGGGGCGGGCGCAGGAGCTGATGCGCACCGTCTTCCATCCGCTGAGCGACGACTTCCTGACCAGGCACAACGGCGCCGTCGTCACCAACTACTGGCCCAACTGGGACCTGACGGCCATCGCGTGTGTGCTCGCCACCGGGATCTTCTGCGAGGAACGGGCCGTGGTCGAGCGGGCGGTGGAGTACTTCAAGCACGGGGACGGCATGGGGTCGGTGAAGCACGCCATACCCGTCGTCCACGAGGACGGGCTCGGCGAGTGGGTCGAGGCCGGGCGCGATCAGGGGCATGCGCTGCTCGGGGTCGGGCTGATGGGCACGGTGTGCGAGATGGCGTGGAACCAGGGGATCGATCTGTACGGGTACGACGACAGCCGGTTCCTCAAGGGCGCGCAGTACGTGGCCAAGTGGAGCCTGGGCGGGGATGTGCCGTACACGGCCAACACGCGGAAGAAGGGGGCGATCGGAGGGTGGTCGGGGAGCGAGACCGCGTCCGGTGTCGCGGGCGCGGATCCGTTGATGACCCGGCCCATCTGGGCGATGATCGCCAACCACTACACCAAGCGGCGGGGGCTGCCGGCGTCGTACCTCACGCGGGCGGCAGCCAAGGCCGCGCCCGAGGGCGGGGGCGGGGACTACGGGCCCAACAGTGGGGGGTTCGACCAGTTGGGGTTCGGGACGCTGGCGTTCACCCGGGACCGGGTGGAGGGGGCCGCCGGTGGCTCCACACCGAGTCCGAGTCCGGGTCCGTCGGGTGGGTCGCGGGATGCCGGAGGTGTCCGGCCGCAGGCTTCGGCATCTCCGGTCGCCGTGGGTGATCTCGCCGCGACCGGGTCCGGGGATGTGGCGGGCTGGGCCGCTGCGGCGGGGATCGGCGCTGTGGCCGGCGGGTTGTTGTTGCTGCGCCGGCGTGACCAGGGGCGGCGGGAGGGGGGCGCGTAACGCCTGACCCGCGGCCTCTCCCCCGTCGGCGGACGGCGACAGCGGCGTGGGAGCGCGGGAACCACCCCGCGCTCCCCCGTTCCTCAGCCGGACGCCGCATGTGGTCGCCGGCCCCTGATCCGTCGCCCGGTCGGCTCCCGGCTCGCACGTACCTCATCCGGACGCCACGCCCGGTCGCCGGCCCCTAGTCGTGTCGGCGAGGTCCCGCCCGCCCTCCGGGCTGACGACGGGACGTTGCGGACGCAGCCTAGGCCGTCGCCGGTCGGCTCCCGTCCGTCCCCGAGCCTGACTTGGCGTCGTCGTCCTCGGACACGCTGGTGCCCGCGCTGCCCGCCGCCGTGAGCGGCTTGGCGATGTCCTCCAGGGAGCGTCGTTCCGCCTTCACCGCGAGGAGGGCCGCGACCAGGCCCGCCAGGCACATCAGCGTCGCGCCGATCGAGAAGGCGAGGACCGTGTCGCCGACGACACCGGATTCCGTGAGCTTGGCGAAGAGGAGCGGGCCGCTGATGCCGCCCGCTGCCGTGCCGATGGCGTAGAAGAACGCGATCGACATGGCGCGGGTCTCCATGGGGAAGACCTCGGAGACCGTGAGGTAGGCGCTGGACGCGCCGGCCGAGGCGAAGAACAGGACCGCGCACCAGCACGCCGTCATCGTGGCCGCGCTCAGGGAGCCCTGGTCGAAGAGCCAGGCCGTGCCGAAGAGGAGCAGGCCGGACAGGATGTACGTGCCGGAGATCATGATGCGGCGGCCGACCGTGTCGAAGAGCTTGCCGAGGAGCAGCGGGCCGAAGAAGTTGCCGAGTGCGATGACCGCGAAGTAGTAGCCGGTGCTGCCGCTCGGGACGTCGAAGAACGTCGTCAGGATCGCGCCGAAGCCGAAGGTGATCGCGTTGTAGAGGAAGGCCTGGCCGATGAAGAGGGAGAAGCCCAGGATGGCGCGGCGGCGGTAGTCGGAGAAGACCGTGCGGCCGATCTCGATGAAGGAGACGCTGCGGCGCTGGTGGATGGTGATCTCGCCCTCGGGGCGCGGCAGCGGCTCGCCCCTCTCCTCCTCGATCTTGCCTTCGATGGAGGAGACGACGCGTTCGGCTTCGTCGTCGCGGCCGTGGATCATCAGCCAGCGCGGGCTTTCGGGGACGTGCCGGCGGACGAGGAGGATGACCAGGGCGAGGACCGCGCCGAGGGCGAAGGTGAGACGCCAGCCGACGTTGGCCGCGAAGATGTCCGTGTCCAGCGCGACGATCGACAGCAGGGAGCCGAAGACGGCGCCCAGCCAGAAGCTGCCGTTGATCATCAGGTCGGTGCGGCCGCGGTACTCCTTGGGGATCAGCTCGTCGATCGCGGAGTTGATCGCCGCGTACTCGCCGCCGATGCCGAAGCCGGTGAGGAAGCGGAAGAGGAAGAACCACCAGGTGTCGAAGGAGATCGCGGTGAGGGCCGTGGCTCCCAGGTAGACCGCCAGGGTGATCATGAAGAGCTTTTTGCGACCCCACTTGTCGGTCAGGCGGCCCCAGAAGAGGGCGCCCAGGCAGGCGCCCGCCACGTAGAGGGCGGCCGCCATACCGGTGACCTCGCCGGAGGTGATGGGCAGACCGCTGCCCGGTTCCGACAGGCGGCTGGCGATGTTGCCGACGACGGTGACTTCGAGTCCGTCGAGGATCCACACGGTGCCGAGACCGATGACGATCGTCCAGTGCCAGCGCGACCACGGGAGGCGGTCGAGGCGGGCGGGGATGTCGGTCGTCACGGTTCGGCCGGTCTCGGCCTGCGCGGTGGTCATGGGCTCCCTCCCCATCGAGAACCCGGGTCGAGTGCCCTGAGCGCCTTTTCTCACGCCCCGGATTTACGCCCCCAGCGCGCGGGAGACCGTGTAGATCAGCAGGCCGGCCAGGGAGCCGACGACCGTGCCGTTGATGCGGATGAACTGCAGGTCGCGGCCGATGTTGGCCTCGATCTTCTTCGTGGTGTGCTCGGCGTCCCAGCTCGCCACCGTGTCCGTGATCAGGGAGGTGATCTCCTTGCGGTAGGTGGTGACGACGTAGACGGCCGCGTCCTCCACCCACTTGTCGACCTTGTTCTGCACCTTGCGCTCGGCCGCCATGCGCGAGCCCAGCGACAGCAGCGACGCCCGCACACGCAGCCGCAGTTCGCTGCGCTCGTCCTCCGCGGCAGCGACGATCATGGACCGTACGGCCGTCCAGGCGCTGGCGATGAGGTCCTGGACCTCGCCGCGGCCCAGCACCTCGCCCTTGAGCCGCTCGATGCGGGCCCGGGTGTCGGTGTCGGACTGGAGGTCGGAGGCGAAGTCGGTGAGGAAGCGGTCGAGGGCGCCGCGGGCGGGGTGGCCGGGCATGTCGCGCATCTCGGTGGTGAAACGCAGCAGCTCCCGGTAGACCCGCTCGCCGACCTTGCGGTCGACGAACTTCGGCGTCCAGCCGGGGGCGCCGCCCTCCACGGCGTCCATCACCTCTTCGCGGTGCAGCACCAGCCAGTCGTGCGCGCGGTTGACGACGAGGTCGACGACCCGTTTGTGACCGCCGTCGGCGACGACCTTCTCCAGCATCTTGCCGATGCCGGGCCCGATCTCCTGGGCGTTCGCGCGGCGGGTGATGGCCTCTCCGACCACGGCCTGGACGTCGGAGTCGCGCAGGACCGTCAGGGCGCCGCGCAGGGCGGTGGACAGCTCGGCGGTGACCCGGTCGGCGTGTTCGGGGACCGCGAGCCAGGCGCCGAGGCGGCTGCCGATGCCGACGGCGCGCAGCCGCTGGCGTACGACGTCCTCGGAGAGGAAGTTCTCGCCGACGAACTCGCCCAGGGAGACGCCGAGCTGGTCCTTCTTGGTGGGGATGATCGCGGTGTGCGGGATGGGGATGCCGAGGGGGTGCCGGAAGAGGGCGGTGACGGCGAACCAGTCGGCGAGCGCCCCGACCATGCCCGCCTCGGCGGCCGCGGCGACATAGCCCGCCCAGGGGCCGGCGCCGGAGTTCTGCGCCCACTTGGCGAGGACGTAGACCAGGGCCACGAACACCAGAAGACCGGTGGCGGTGAGCTTCATCTGCCGCACGCCGCGCTGTTTCTCCTGGTCCGCCGGACTGAAGGTCGTCATCGCACGGTTCACCGCGCCGCCGGGCCGGGCATGCTGACCTCCGGCACCGGCGCCCTTTTCTGCTGCTTTCGTCCGTTCCATCCGCTCCACCCGCTTGGTGATCCCGCACACATTGTCCCTTCCTGACCGACTCCTGGAACGGATCAGGAGTTCCCGGCGTCTGTCGGGAGGGGGTATTGCCACAGGGTCGTGTGAACTCCCCCCGGCCCATGCCGCATCATGGGCACATCAGATCGGAGCCTTGGGCTCCCATCGCCCGAGGAGAACTGAACAGCATGACCCGAGGACGTGGCTACGCCCTCCTGGCCCTGGTCGTCGCAGCGATCGTGGGCCTTTCCACCGCCATATACGTCGGCGTGGCGTCCGACGACGGCCTGCGCAACCGGAACGCCCTCGGCGACGGCCGCGCCCCCAACTCCGCCGCCCCCGCCTCCACCGGCACCTGGGTCGGCACCTGGTCCACCTCTCCGTCCGCCGCCGAACCCGGCACCGAGACGACCGGCATGGCGGACCGTTCGGTACGCAACGTCGTCCACACCAGCGTCGGCGGTACGGGTGCCCGCGTGACGCTGTCCAATCTCTACGGCCAGTCGCCGCTGAACATCACGCGGGCGACGATCGCCGTGTCCGCGGGCAGCGGTACGGCGGCGGCACTCGCGGACACCATGCGGCAGCTGACCTTCGGCGGCGGACCCACTGTCGTCATCCCGCCCGGCCGGCAGGTCATGAGCGACGCCGTACGGGTCGTCGTCCCGCACGACGCCGACGTCCTGATCACCACCTACACGCCGACCAGCTCCGGCCCGGTGACCTACCACCGGCACGCCCGGCAGGTCTCCTACATCGCCCAGGGCGACCACACGCAGGACGCGACCGGCACCCCCTACACCGAGCGGACCGGCTCCTGGCGGTACCTGACCGCGCTGGACGTGCTGAGCAACGAGTCCGACGGCACGATCGTCGCCCTCGGCGACTCGCTGACCGACGGCATCACCTCCACGCCGAACACCAACAGCCGCTGGACCGACGTACTCGCCGACCGGCTGCGCGCGGAGATCGCGGCCGGCCGGGACCTGCCCCGCTACAGCGTCGTCAACCAGGGCATCAGCGGCAACCAGGTCCTCGCCGACGGGCTGGGCCGCCCCGCGGACAACCCCAGCGGGCTGAACCGCTTCGGGCGGGACGTCATGGAGCGGACGAACGTCAAGGTCGTCGTCATCGACCTCGGCGTCAACGACATCCTGCGCAACCCACGGCTCGCCGACCCGAACGCGATCCTGAACGGCCTGCGCACGATGGTGGGGCAGGCCCACGCCCGCGGGGTGAAGGTCGTCGGCGCGACCCTGATGCCGTTCTACGGGCACCGCGGATACACGGAGGCCCGGGAGGCGGTACGCCAGACGATCAACGCGGAGATCCGCGCCGGGCGGGTGTTCGACGCCGTGGCCGACTTCGACCAGGCGCTGCGCGATCCGTACGACCCGCGGCGGCTGCGCGCCGACTACGACTCGGGGGACCATCTGCACCCCAGCGACAAGGGATACGCGCGGATGGCGGAGTCCTTCGATCTGGAGACGCTGAAGGGATCGGCGCCGGCGGAGCTGTAACCCGCCCCGCCCGATCCCGTCCGGCCCCGTCCAGCGCCTGTCGCCTGTCCGCGGGCGGCGGGCGGCGGGCACACGGACGGAGCTGTGATCCGTCCCGCCCGATCCCGCCCGTCCGATCCCGCCCGTCCGATCCCGCCCCGTGCCCGTCGCCTGTCCGCAGGCAGCGTGCGGCGGGCACGGGGCTCGCGGCCCTCAGTACTCCCCGTCCAGCTCCCGCCGCCCCGCCCTGCGCTCCAGCTTCTCCTGGCGGCGCTCCTCGCGGATCCGCAGCTTCTCCGCCCGGGTCAGCTTCCGTTGGACACCCACGCCGCCCCACAGAGCGAAGCCCGTGACGACGACCCGCGGGGCGCCCGGCTCACCCGGCACACCCTCCTCACGGTGGTCGAAGCCGCCCATGACGCCGATGCCCCGCACGACGACCTCGACCCCGGGCGGCACGATCACATCCACCCCGCCCATGATCGCGATCGCGTTGACCTCGACCTCGCGGTCCGCGAAGTTCGCCTCGCGCAGGTCGATCTCCCCGCCGCCCCAGAAGGCGAGGCAGGTGAACCGCCGGGGCATCGTCCAGTGCCCCTTGCGCTGGAAGCCCGACATCACGGCCACCGCCCACGAGGAAGACCCCTCGCCGCCGACGATCCGCCCGGACCAGTCGGAGCCGGCCGCCGGTTCCTTCGTCAGGGACACCGCCGGGACCGGCACGCCCGCGGCCGGCAGGTCCCGGGTGATCGGCGCCAGCTCCCCGTACGTCCGCGCCCTGTACGTCGCATCGAGCCGCTCCTCGAACTCCTCCATGTCGAGGCGGCCCTCCGCGAGGGCGTCCCGCAGGATGCCGGCGACCTGCTCACGGTCGGCGTCGGAGGCGCGGAGGTCCGGGACGGCGTCGTCGGTCATACACAGCAGCCTACGAGTTCACCCCGCCGGGGGCTACGAGATCGCCCGCTCCGCCTGATCCGCGTACATCTTCGCGATCACCGCCTCGATGTCCGGCTCCCGCACCGACAGGTCCACCAGCGGGTAGTCGGCCGCGATCCGCGCCACGAGCGGCGCCGCCGACTCCCCCGCCGGGAACGCCAGCCACTGCCGCGGACCGTCCACCCGCACGACCCGTGCCGGCGCCGGCGCCTCGATCGGCGGCAGTTCCCGCTCCAGGTCCACCACCAGGGTCCGCTCGCTCTCCCCCGCCTCGTGCAGCCCGGTGAGCGGGCCGTCGTACATCAGGCGCCCCCGGTCGATGACCATCACCCGCTTGCACAACTGCTCGATGTCCTGCAGATCGTGCGTGGTCAGCAGCACCGTCGTGCCGCGCTCGGCGTTCAGCTCCCGCAGGAACTCCCGCACCCTGGACTTCGACACCACGTCCAGCCCGATGGTCGGCTCGTCGAGGTACAGCACCTCCGGGTCGTGCAGCAGCGCCGCCACGATGTCGCCGCGCATCCGCTGCCCGAGGGAGAGCTGACGCACCGGCACGTCCAGCAGGTCACCGAGATCGAGGAGTTCGACCAGACGGTCGAGGTTCTCCCGGTAACGGACGTCCGGGATCCGGTACATGCGGTGCATCAGCCGGTAGGAGGCGAGCAGCGGCAGGTCCCACCACAACGTCGTGCGCTGCCCGAACACCACGCCGATGCGGTGCGCGAGCCGCGTCCGCTCCCGGGAAGGATCGATGCCGGCCACCCGGAGCCGGCCCGCGCTGGGCGTGAGAATGCCCGTCAGCATCTTGATCGTGGTGGACTTGCCGGCGCCGTTGGGCCCGATGTAGCCGACCATCTCGCCGCGCTCCACGCGGAAGGAGATCGAGTCGACGGCCCGCACCTGCCGCCGCTCCCGCTTCATGAAGCCGGTCTTCCTGCGCACCTCGAAGACCTTCTCCACACCGTCGAGTTCGATGAACCCGCCCTCCGAGGCGACGGGCCCGCCCTCCGAGGCAATGAACCCACCCTCCGCGGCGACGGACCCGCCCTCCGAGGCGATGGACCCGCTTTCCGATCCGGTCAACTCAGCTCCCTGTACTCCGGTACGAACGAAGCCCCGTCCGCCACGCCAACCCGGCCAGCACGCAACAGGCCACCGCCACCAGCGGCGAGGCGAACGGCGCCCACCCGGGCAGCCCGACCGGATACGGCCGCCCCAGCACATGGGCGGCCGACACCCAGTTGACGAAGGCCAACGGCAGCATGAAGGTCACGCCCCGCACCAGGTCCTTGCCGAACACCGTCGGCGGATACTGCAACAACGTCGTCCCGCCGTAGGTGAACGCGTTCTGCACCTCGGCGGCGTCCTGCGCGTAGATCTGGAAGGCCGCCCCCGCCACGAACACCGCCGAGAAGATCGCCGCACCGCTGACCACCATCACCGGCACCAGCAGCACCTTCGGCACGCTCCAGTCGACGTCCACCGACACCAGCGCCCAGCCCAGCACCACCACGCCCTGCGTGATCCGGCCCAGTCGGCGCAGCGCGAACCGGTCCGCCCCGACCTGGGCGAGCACCGGCGCCGGACGCACCAACAGCGTGTCGAACGAGCCGTCACGCATCCGGGCCCCCAGGACGTCCATCGAGCCGAGCGCCAGATCGGCGATCCCGAACGACGTCGCGGACAGCCCGTAGAGGAAGGCGACCTCCGGCAGCGACCAGCCTCCCAGCGAGTCCACGTGCGAGAACATCAGCAGGATCCCCACGAAGTCCAGGCAGGTCACCGTCAGGTTCCCGAGCACCGTGACGACGAAGGAGGTGCGGTAGGTCATGCTCGACCGGATCCACATCCCGGCGATCAGCCGATAGGCCCGCAGCCCCTCGGCCACGGCACCGCGCTCAGCCACCCTGCACCACCACCCTGCGCGTCGCAGCCGACTGCAGCAGCCGCCCCGCCGCCAGCAGCGCCACCGCCCACGCCGCCTGGAAGGCGAACGCCCCGAGCGGATCCGTCTCCCCCATCAGCACATCCGCCGGCATCTGGATCTGCGCCGCCCACGGCAGCACCCGCACCACCTCGCCGAGCACGCCCGGGAAGGCGTTGAGCGGCAGGACCATGCCGGAGAAGAAGACCCCCGTGACCATCAGAACCTGGTTCACGCCCATGCCGTCCATCAGCCAGAACACGCTCAGCGCCGCCAGAAAGCGGATCGCGAAGCTCACGACCGTCGCCAGCAGCAGCGTCACCGCGAAAGCCGCCCACCGGACGACGTCCGCCGGCAGCGCCATCGGGAAGAAGACCGCACCGAAGACGAACGGAACCACCCCCCGCCCCAGCATCTGGAACAACGCCCGCCCCACGTCCCCCGCCAGCCACCACAGCTGCAGATCGGCAGGCCGGTACAGGTCGACGGCGATCTCACCGGTACGGATGCGCTCCATCAGGTCCTTCTCCGCGCCGCCACCCTGGATCGCCAGCGTCGCGTAGAGGCACTGCCCCAGCCAGACATAGGTCACGGCCTGCGCCTGGTCGTACCCCCCGAGGTGCGGCTTCTCGTGCCACAGCGCCAGATACGTGTAGACGAGGATGACGCCGAAGACCGTGTTGGTGAACACCCCGGCCACCGTGGCCGCCCGATACGTCGCGTAGCGCCGGAAGCCCCCCGCCGCGACGGCCGCGTACAACCGTCCCGAGCCCACACCCACCGCCCTCCTCGCCGCCGGCACCGAAGCGCAGGAGCCTAGTGGTCCGGCGAACGGGAGTGCCACGCAATTTCGGGGAGCGACGGGAGCGCCACGAGGCGAGTACGCACCGGCCCAGACGGTACGATCCGTTGCGTCCGCGTGGGCCGAGACGCCCGTGGCCAGGGCGAGCGGCGTGGCGGCGGTGCCGGCCGGGCGGAGCGTGCGAGCCGCCGCGATCCACGGCCGTGTCCCCCTTCGGGCGAATGTCGCGCAGGCGAGATCACGATGCGGGCAGGCGTGCGGAACAGCACGATCAGCCCCGTTCCCGCCCGCGCACCCACCCGCACGCGGCCCGCCTCACCACACGGCACACGACACGGCCCTCGATCAGGGAACTGATCAACGGATGGGACAGTCTTCATCACAGGGGCGCAAGAGCGAGCAGAGACGTACGGGAACGACGTACGACGCGAAACAGGAGTCCGTGCACGACATGAGTGACGAGCCTCAGCCGCAGCAGCCGAATCCGGGCTGGGCAGCGAGCCAGCCGCAGGCACACGCCGACGGCGACCCGGGCACGCCCGAGGCCAAGGCGGCCGGGAAACCGAAGCGCACCGGCTGGCGCCGGGCGATCCCCACCTGGCGCATGACGCTCGGCGGCTTCATCATCGTCGTCCTGCTGCTGGTCGGCGGATTCTTCCTCGGCTACTCCCTCGTGAAGATCCCCCCGGCCAACGCGCTCGCCACCAAACAGGCCAACGTCTACCTCTACGCGGACGGCTCCGTGATCGCGCGCGACGGCGAGGTCAACCGCGAGAACGTCACCCTCCCGCAGATCTCCAAGGACGCCCAGCACGCGATCCTGGCCGCCGAGGACCGCGACTTCTACACCGAGTCCGCCGTCGACCCCAAGGCCATGGTCCGCGCCGCCTGGAACACCGCCCTCGGCAAGGGCAAGCAGTCCGGCTCCACGATCACCCAGCAGTACGTGAAGAACTACTACCTGCGCCAGGACCAGACCGTCACGCGCAAGGCCAAGGAGTTCTTCATCGCGATCAAACTGGACCGCGAGGTCAGCAAGGACCACATCCTCGAGGGCTACCTCAACACCAGCTACTTCGGCCGCAACGCCTACGGCATCCAGGCCGCCGCCCAGGCCTACTACGGCAAGGACGCCAAGGACCTCGACCCGGCCCGCTCCGCCTACCTCGCCGCGCTCGTCAACGCCCCCAGCCAGTACGACGTCGTCGCCCACCCGGAGAACCGCAAGGCCGCCGAATCCCGCTGGAACTACGTCCTGGACGGCATGGTCAAGAAGGGCTGGCTCAGCGAGTCGGAACGCGCCGGCATGAAGTTCCCCGTGCCGAAGGAGTCCACCCTCTCCACCGGCATGTCCGGCCAGCGCGGCTACATCGTCCGGATCGTCAAGGACTACCTCACCCAGAACAAGATCATCGAAGAGGGCAAGCTCGACGCCGGCGGCTACCGCATCACGACCACCCTGCAGAAGAGCAAGCAGGACGCGTTCGTGAAGGCCGTCAACGACAAGCTGATGTCCAAGCTCGACAAGAAGAACAACAAGGTCGACACCTACGTCCGCGCCGGCGGCGCCTCCGTCGACCCCAAGACCGGCAAGGTCGTCGCCATGTACAACGGCATCGACTACGTCAAGCAGTACACCCCCAACGCCACCCGCAGGGACTTCCAGGTCGGCTCCACCTTCAAGCCCTTCGTCTTCACCTCGGCCGTCGAGAACCACTCGGAGACCCAGGACGGCCGCGTCATCACCCCGAACACCATCTACGACGGCACCAACAAGCGCCCCGTCCAGGGCTGGACCGGCGACCCCTACGCCCCCGAGAACGAGGACCAGCGCTCCTACGGCGACATCACCGTCACCGAAGCCACCGACAGCTCCGTGAACTCGGTGTACGCGCAGATGGCCGCCGACGTCGGCCCCCAGAAGGTCAAGCAGACCGCGATCGACCTGGGCGTCCCCGAAACCACCCCCGACCTCGCCGACGGCCCCGCCATCGCCCTCGGCACCGCCACCGCCAGCGTCCTCGACATGGCGGAGGCCTACGCCACCCTCGCCAACCACGGGCGGCACGGCACCTACACGATGGTCGAAAAGGTCACCAAGGGCGGCACGCCCGTCGAACTGCCCGAACGACGCACCCAGCAAGCCGTGAGCCGCGAGGCCGCCGACACCACCACCTCCATGCTGCGCAGCGTCGTCCAGAACGGCACGGCCTCCGCCGCGCAGGCCGCGGGCCGCCCCGTCGCCGGCAAGACCGGCACCGCCGAGGAGGACACGGCGGCCTGGTTCGCGGGCTACACCCCCGACCTCGCCACCGTCGTCTCCGTCATGGGCCAGGACCCGGTCACCGCCGCCCACAAGTCGCTGTACGGCGCCATGGGCCTGGACCGGATCAACGGCGGCGGCGCACCCGCCGAGATCTGGACGCAGTTCACCCAGGACGCCCTCGAGGGCAAGCCCGCCCAGGAGTTCGACCTCCGGCTCCAGCCCGGCGCGAACGTCCCGCAGGCCCCCAGCAGCGACGCCCCCGCCGACCCCACCACCGGCGCCACCACGGACGGCGGCACGACCACCGGCGGCGAGGACACCGGCACCGAGAGCCCCGGCGAGAGCCCCAGCGCCCCCGAGGGGCAGACCGAGGGCCAGACCGACGGCGGCACCGCCGACGGCGGCACCGGCGGCGAGTCCCCCACGAGCGGCGGCACCGCGGACGGCGGCACCACCGACGGCGGCACCTCCACCGACGGCGGCACGACCGACGGCGGCACCACGGAGGGCGGTGGCGGCGGCGACACGAGCGACGGCGGCGCGACGGGCGGCCCGACCGGCCCCGGCTGGGGCGTCGTCCCGCAGACCGCCCGCCGCGAGTAGCGCGACGACGGTTCAGTGACCGCTGGTCGCCTTCAGCCCCACCACGGCGACCAGCAGCAGACACACGAAGAAGATCCGGGCGGCGGTCGCCGGCTCACCCAGCACCACCATGCCGAACACCGCCGCCCCGGCCGCACCGATCCCCACCCACACGCCATAGGCCGTACCGATGGGCAGCGTCTTGGCCGCCTGCGACAGCAACAGCATGCTGACGACGATGCCCGCGCCGGTGAGCACGCTGGGCAGCGGACGCGTGAAACCGTCGGTGTACTTCATGCCGACGGACCACCCCACCTCCAGCAGACCGGCGACGACGAGCAGAACCCAGGCCATGACGGGCACCTCCGGGAGACGGGCTGACGGTGTCGGTGCGTCGTCTTTGCCTTGATCCCGGTACGGCGCGTCTCGTCGGGGTCCCTCCAACGTAGCAAAACCGCACGACACGACGAAGGGGCCGGTGACCACGGTCACCAGCCCCTTCCGCGCTACTGCCGGCCTGCCCTACAGATACAGGCCCGTCGAGTCCTCGGCGCCCTCGAACCGGTCCGCGGCCACCGCGTGCAGATCGCGCTCGCGCATCAGCACGTACGCGATCCCCCGCACCTCGACCTCGGCACGGTCCTCCGGGTCGAACAGCACCCGGTCGCCCGCCTCCACCGTCCGCACGTTCTGCCCCACCGCGACCACCTCGGCCCACGCCAGCCGCCGGCCGACCGCCGCAGTGGCGGGGATCAGGATGCCGCCGCCGGAACGCCGCTCGCCCTCGCTGGTGTCCTGCCGCACGAGTACACGGTCGTGCAGCATCCGGATGGGCAGCTTGTCCGGATGGGTACTGTGCTCGTTTCTCTTGGCGCTCACGCCCTGAAACCTACCTGTCTTCCCCGGATACGTACGCGGTCGGGTCAGCCCTTGCGCCGCCGCGTGCTGAACGCGAGCAGCCCGACCACACCCACGACGACGAGCGCCACGGGCACGACGCGCTCCAGCCGGGGCGCCCCGTCCTCGTCCACGAACCGGGCACGCGCATCGGTGACGGCCCGGTTGACCCCCACGTAAGCCCGCCCGAGGGTGTGATCAATGTTGGAAGCGACCTTGGCCTTGGCATCCCCGACGATCGTCTTGGGGTGCACCCGCACCCCGAGCTCGTCGAGGGTCTCGGCCAGGGTCGCGCGGCGGCGCCTGATGTCCGCCTCGATCTGCGCCGGGGTCCTGGAGTCCGCCGTGTCCGCCACCGTGTCGCCTCCGAAGTCGGTGTGAAGCCTGTGTGGGACAGTCTGTCAGCTCCACGGGTCATCACACTGTCAGCACCCCCGGTTACGCTGGCCAGATGAGCGAGCGACTCCAGCCGGGCGACGTAGCCCCCGCCTTCACCCTGCCCGACGCCGACGGCACCGAGGTGTCCCTGTCGGACCACAAGGGCCGCAAGGTCATCGTGTACTTCTACCCGGCCGCCCTGACGCCCGGCTGCACGAAGCAGGCCTGCGACTTCACGGACAACCTGGAGCTGCTGGCGGGCGCGGGCTACGACGTCATCGGCATCTCCCCCGACAAGCCGGAGAAGCTGGCCAAGTTCCGCGACAAGGAGTCCCTGAAGGTGACCCTGCTCGCCGACCCGGACAAGCAGGTCCTGGAGTCCTACGGCGCCTTCGGCGAGAAGAAGCTGTACGGCAAGACGGTCGTCGGCGTCATCCGCTCCACGATCGTCGTCGACGAGGAGGGCAAGGTCGAACGCGCCCTGTACAACGTCAAGGCCACGGGCCACGTCGCCAAGATCATCAAGGACCTGGCGGTCTGAGACCCGCTGTTCTCCTTCCGCGAGCGGCTCGTACCGGTGATCCTCCGGTGCGAGCCGTTCCGCTTCTCGTGCGCATTCCGGGCGTGACTGTCTGATATGCGGATCGTTACTCCGTACGAGGGCGCGAACGTGTGGTCGAGGACGGAGGAGGAGAGCGATGGGGGCCAGATACACGCGCGAGTTACTCGAAGAAGCGGCGCGGGCGACAACGAACTGGGACGACGCCGTGCGGTGGTGCGGAGGCACACCCACACCTGGCAGCAGACGCTATCTGCGTCAGAAGATGGCCGAGGCGGGAGTGGATGTCTCACACTTCCCGGCGCGGTGGGCACGCCACACCGAGAAGACGCTCCGAGAGGTCGTGGCGGTGTCGACCAACGTCAAGGAGGTGCTTCGCCGCCTGGGCATCAGCCCGGTCGGTGGCAACCACACGCATATCAGCCGCCGCATCTCGACGCTGGGCATCGACACATCCCACTTCGTGACACCACCGCGAAGGTCAAAATCCCGCGGCGATCTGCTGGGCCTCGGGACACCACAGGCCGGCAGGGTCGCAGGAAGCCGACTGCTTCGGCATCTACTCCGCATCGGAGTCCCGGAATGCTGCGCAATGTGTGGCACTGGACCCAGGTGGAACGACAAGCCCCTCCGGCTGGAGGTCGACCACATCAACGGCGACTGGTGGGACAACCGTCCGGGGAACCTTCAGCTGCTCTGCCCCAACTGCCATGCCGTGACGGACACATACCGGGGCCGCAGACGGAGGGCGGCCGCATGAGCAAGCCGAAGTACACACACACGACCTACTGACTCGGGCTGCAGGCAAGGCCACCAGCATGGTCGACCTGATGCACATGCTGGGAACACCGATGGGTAGCGGCCCTCGCCGCTATCTCAGCAAACGGCTACAGCACTACGGCATCGACACATCCCACTTCAGCGAGGTGCCTTTTCCAGAACGCGAACGGCGCAGCTATCGGGAGGAACTGCTCAGAGAAGCCGCTGCTCATTCGAACAGCATCAGGGAGATGCTGGAGTACATGGGGCACCCTCCACACGACAGCCCGTACGGATATATCAGGAAGAAGCTGGACGAGTTCGGGATCGACACCTCGCACTTCACCAGCGGACGCAGATATGGCCCTGGCATCCTTCCCCGCGCTGAACTAGCGGCTGCGGTGGAGGCTGCCACGAGCGTGGCAGGAGTCCTCGCCGCTCTTGGCCGAAGCAACAGCAGTACAGCTCGGGCGCTTGCGAAACGCAGCATCGAAGCGCACGGCCTGTCGACCGCCCACTTCACGGGACAGGGACACTATCGCGGCAGCCGTTCGCCAAACCGCAAATCAGCAGCCGAGATCTTGGTGCGGCTCCCTGTCGGATGCCCCCGCACCAAGACGGTCCTGCTCAGGCGCGCCCTTGACAACCTCGGCGTACCGCATGTCTGCGATGAATGCGGTATCGGGGACACCTGGCAAGGCAGACGACTGGTTCTGGAGATTGATCACGTCAACGGTGACCGCCTGGACAACCGCCGGGAGAACCTGCGCTACTTGTGCCCGTCTTGCCACAGCCAGACAAGCACGTTCTCGAGAGGGTGGCGCCGTCTTTCCGTCCCGCAGCAACCAGTCGCCGAGGACCAGTAAAGTGTACGTGGGGCCGTAGCCCAATTCGGCAGGAGGCGCCACTTTTAGGTAGTGGACAGTGCGAGTTCGAGTCTCGTCGGCCCCACATCAGGGCGCGGCGCCCAGCGAGGCGCCGCGCCCTTCCAAGTTCTTCCACGGCCTGACCCTCAGCCCAACAGCTCCCCCACCACCGGCACCAGCGCCCGGAACGCCTTCCCCCGGTGGCTGATCGCGTTCTTCTCCTGGGGGGTCAACTCCGCGCACGTCCGGGTCTCGCCCTCCGGCTGGAGGATCGGGTCGTAGCCGAAGCCGCCCGTGCCGGCGGGCTCGTGGCGCAGGACGCCCCGTAGCTGCCCCTCGACCACCCGCTCCGTGCCGTCCGGCAGGGCCAGTGCCGCCGCGCAGGCGAAGTGGGCGCCCCGGTGTTCGTCGGCGATGTCGGTGAGCTGGGCGAGGAGGAGGTCCAGGTTGGCTTTGTCGTCGCCGTGGCGGCCGGCCCAGCGGGCGGAGAAGATGCCGGGCGCGCCGTTGAGGACGTCAACGCAGAGGCCCGAGTCGTCGGCGACGGCCGGGAGGCCCGTTGCCCGGGCCAGGGCGTGGGCCTTGAGGAGGGCGTTCTCGGCGAACGTGACCCCGGTTTCCTTGACGTCGGGGATGTCCGGGTAGGCGTCGGCGCCGACGAGTTCGTGGGGCAGCCCGGCTTCGGTGAGGATCGTCCGGAGCTCGGTGATCTTTCCGGCGTTGCGGGTGGCGAGGATCAGGCGACTCATGGCCCCAAGGGTATGGGGCCCCGTCAGGGGCGCGGGGAACTGCGCGATCGGCCACGGTGGCCCCGCGGACGGCTACCCGTGCGACTCGGCACACGGGTAGCCGCAGTGGGCTCAGCTAGCGCAGCGTCACGGCGTGCAGACCTTCGTCAGTTCGCCCGCCGCGTCCGTGACGGGGCTGATGTCGGGGGTCTCGTCGCCGTTCTTGATCGACGTGCGGACGTTGGCGACCGCCTTGTCGAGGTCGTCGACGGCTTTGGCGACATCGGCGTTGTCGGTCTTGTCGCCGATCTCGCCGAGGTTCTTGTCGATGGAGTCGAGGGACTCGTCGAGCTGCGTGGGGTCGTTGGCCGCGCTGTCGACCGCCTGCTGGAGTTCGGTGACGCTGTCGGCGATGGCGTCGGCGGTCTGGACGCAGTCCAGCGCCTTGTCGACGGCGGCGCAGCCGGTGGTGAGTCCGGCGGTCAGCGCGACGGCCGCCAGGGTGGCGGCGACGGCGGCGGTGCGGCGTCGGCGGCTCGCGGCCATGGAGCGGTCCCTCTCGTTCGGTGGGGCCGGTCGGGCCCGCGTGGCTGGCCGGGCGCACAGGGATGAGCCGTGCGCCCGTACTTCTTCAGACGCGAGTGTGCTCGGCTCGGTTGCCCGTGCCGAGCACCTGTCTTGGGGTGCCCTTTACTTTTCGAGGAGGGCGTCGAGTGCGGTGCGCTGGTGGGTGGCGAGTTCGGCGCAGCCGGCGACGGCGAGGTCGAGGAGGGCGTTCAGTTCGTCGCGGGCGAAGGGTTCGGCTTCGGCGGTGCCCTGGACCTCGACGAAGCGGCCGTCGCCGGTGCAGACGACGTTCATGTCGGTGTCGGCCTTGACGTCCTCTTCGTAGCGCAGGTCGAGGAGGGGGACGCCGCCGACGATGCCGACGGAGACGGCGGAGACGGTGCCGGTGAGGGGTTTGCGGCCGGCCTTGATGAGCTTCTTGCGCTGCGCCCAGGCGACGGCGTCGGCCAGTGCGACGTAGGCGCCGGTGATGGCGGCGGTGCGGGTGCCGCCGTCGGCCTGGAGGACGTCGCAGTCGAGGACGATGGTGTTCTCGCCGAGGGCTTTGTAGTCGATGACGGCGCGCAGGGAGCGGCCGATGAGGCGGCTGATCTCGTGGGTGCGTCCGCCGATGCGGCCCTTGACGGATTCGCGGTCGCCGCGGGAGTTGGTGGCGCGGGGCAGCATGGAGTATTCGGCGGTGACCCAGCCTTCGCCGCTGCCTTTGCGCCAGCGGGGGACGCCTTCGGTGACGGAGGCGGTGCAGAAGACCTTGGTGTCGCCGAAGGAGACGAGGACGGAGCCTTCGGCGTGCTTGCTCCAGCCGCGTTCGATGGTGATGGGGCGGAGCTGCTGGGGGGTGCGGCCGTCGATTCGAGACATGCGGCTGAGCCTATCCATACGTGTGGGAGGGGCCCCTCCCGCGGTGGGAGGGGCCCCGGTGGTGTGCTGGGTGTCAGGGGGTGAAGCCCGGGATGATCCCGGCTCTTCACATCATGTCTTCGATATCCGCTGCGATGGGGTCGGCGTCGGTGCCGATGACGACCTGGATCGCGGTGCCCATTTTGACGACGCCGTGGGCGCCGGCGGCTTTCAGGGCGGTCTCGTCGACCTTGGCGGGGTCGATGACCTCGGTGCGGAGGCGGGTGATGCAGCCTTCGACTTCTTCGATGTTGTCGATGCCGCCGAGCCCGGCAACGATCTTTTCAGCCTTGGTGGCCATGTTCGTTCTCCCTGATCCGAACCGCTTTGTCGCAGTAACCCACAGTTGGCCCATCTTCGCGAGCGGCCGTGTCGTGTGTGCCGAAAGGATGGCGTCACGTTGGCGCGTCCGTCGAACGACTGGTCTACACCACGACCCCGCGCTTCGACAAAAGTCTCCCGCCGGAAGTCTCTTGATCGTCAGCAGTCTCTCGTTGGAGGGGACCGGAATGAGTGCCGACAGTCCTGCCGGTGCCGAGGTGTCCGTCAGCCCTGGCCGTGTTCGCTGGAACCGGCTGTTTCAGGGTTTACAGAAGATGGGCCGCAGTCTGCAGTTGCCGATCGCGGTGCTGCCGGCGGCGGGGATCCTCAACCGGTTGGGGCAGCCTGATGTGTTCGGGGACGAGGGGCTGGGCTGGACGAACGTCTCGAAGGTGATGGCGGGGGCGGGCGGGGCGCTGCTGGACGGTTCGCTGGGGTTGCCGCTGTTGTTCTGTGTGGGTGTTGCGATCGGGATGGCGAGGAAGTCGGACGGTTCGACGGCGCTGGCGGCGGTGGTCGGGTTCCTCGTGTATTTCACGGTGTTGCGGCAGTTTCCGGAGGACTGTCCCGGGGGGTCGGTGGCGGTGCCGGACGTCGGGTGTCAGGTGACCGACGGGGATCGGATGGTGACGGCGTTCACGTTCCAGAATCCGGGGGTGTTCGGCGGGATCGTGGTGGGGCTGCTGGCGGCGTTCTTCTGGGCGCGGTTCCACCGGGCGCGGCTGGTGGACTGGCTGGGGTTCTTCAACGGGCGGCGGCTGGTGCCGATCATCATGGCGTTCGTGGCGATCGTCTTCGCGGCGTTGTGTCCAGTCGCTGAAACCCTCCAACGCGTCACCGATCGGCGGCCACACCCACAATGATGTTCGCGCTTCCGGCGGCGGCGCTGGCGATCACGCACTGTGCGCGGCCGGACCGGCGCAAGGAGGTCGGTGGTCTGATGCTGTCGGTGGCGCTGACGTCGTTCGTCACGGGGATCACGGAGCCGATCGAGTACTCGTTCCTGTTCGTCGCGCCGGCGTTGTATGTGGTGCACGCGCTGTTGACGGGGGTGTCGATGGCGGTGACGTGGGGGCTGGGGGTGCACGACGGGTTCAGCTTCTCGGCGGGGCTGATCGACTACGTGATCAACTGGAGTCTGGCGACCAGGCCGTGGCTGATCGTCCCGATCGGGCTGGGTTTCGCGCTCCTCTATTACGTGATCTTCAGGTTCGCGATCACGAGGTTCGACCTGAGGACTCCGGGGCGTGAGCCCGCGGAGGAGGTCGAGGACAGCGCCAAGGGGTGATCGTCACAGGGGGTGGAATTGGCGGGTTCCACTCGTTCGGCCTACCGTGCTACAACTGGTCTACACCACTCAGTGGTGGAGGTCGCGCGGTGATGACCGCGCACCCCTTTCTTTGAGACGCCGCCGGCCCCCTTCGCATGCTTCCTGGGCGGCGCCGTGCCCCCTGGAGGAAGTTCATGTCCACAGACACCGCCGCGCCCGCGAGCCCGAGCAAGGGGTCGGCCGTGATGGCCGTCATGCAGCGGATCGGCCGCAGCCTGATGCTGCCCGTCGCCGTGCTGCCCGCCGCAGCCCTGCTGGTCCGGCTCGGCAACGACGACATGCTGGGCCGCCCGGAGTTCCCCGCCTTCCTGACGAAGATCGCGGGCTTCATGGCCGCGGGTGGCAACGCGATCCTCGACAACATGGCGCTGTTGTTCGCCGTGGGCATCGCGATCGGTTTCGCCAAGAAGTCGGACGGCTCCACCGCCCTGGCGGCCGTGGTCGGTTACCTCGTCTTCAAGAACGTGCTGGCCACGTTCACCGATCCGACCCTGCCTCAGGTGGCGGCGGAGGTCGATGGCAAGGCGGTCATGGTGGACGCCCCCGCCGACGCCAAGGTGCTCGGCGGTGTCGTCATGGGCCTGGTGGTGGCCCTGCTCTACCAGCGGTTCTACCGCACGAAGCTGCCCGACTGGGCGGGCTTCTTCGGCGGCCGCCGCCTGGTTCCGATCCTGTCCGCCTTCGCGGGTCTGGTCATCGGCATCGTCTTCGGTTACATCTGGCCGGTCCTCGGCACGGCGCTGCACAACTTCGGCGAGTGGCTGGTCGGCTCCGGGGCGGTCGGCGCGGGCATCTTCGGTGTCGCCAACCGTGCGCTGATCCCGATCGGCATGCACCATCTGCTGAACTCCTTCCCCTGGCTCCAGGCCGGCACCTACGAGGGCAAGAGCGGCGACATCGCCCGCTTCCTGGCCGGTGACCCGACCGCCGGCCAGTTCATGACCGGCTTCTTCCCGATCATGATGTTCGCCCTGCCGGCCGCGTGCCTGGCGATCGTGCACTGTGCCCGGCCGGAGCGGCGCAAGATCGTCGGCGGCATGATGCTGTCGCTCGCGCTGACCTCGTTCGTCACGGGCGTCACCGAGCCGATCGAGTTCACCTTCATGTTCATCGCGCCGGTGCTGTACGCGATCCACGCCGTGCTCACCGGTGTCTCGATGGCGCTGACCTGGGCCCTGGGGATGAAGGACGGCTTCGGCTTCTCGGCCGGCGCGATCGACTTCGCTCTGAACCTCGGTATCGCGACCAACCCGTGGGGCCTGGCCCTGGTCGGCCTGTGCTTCGCGGCGGTCTACTACGTGGTGTTCCGCTTCGCGATCACCAGGTTCAACCTGCCGACGCCGGGCCGCGAGTCCGACGAGGAACTCGCCGAGCTGCAGAAGGCCGAGGCCAAGTAGGCCCGCGCCACGCAGGAGGCCCCGGAACCCGAGCGGTTCCGGGGCCTCCTGCGTGCAGCTAGACCTCGTACGTCTGGCGGGGTGCGGCGAGGTCCACCGGACCGTCGTACGCCTCGCGGGCGTGGGCGAGGTTGACCTGAGGGTCCGTCCACGGCGGGATGTGGGTGAGGACGAGGCGGCGGGCTCCGGCACGGGCCGCCGTCTCACCCGCCTCGCGGCCGTTGAGGTGCAGGTCGGGGATGTTCTCTTTGCCGTGCGTGAAGGCGGCCTCGCACAGGAACAGGTCGGCGTCCCGGGCGAGTTCGTCCAGGGCGGGGCTCACGCCGGTGTCACCGGAGTACGCCAGGACCTTGCCGCCGTGCTCGATCCGGATGCCGTAGGCCTCCACGGGGTGGGCGACCCGCTCGGTGTGCACCGTGAACGGGCCGACCTCGAAGGTGGACGGCTTGACCGTGTGGAAGTCGAAGACCTCGCTCATGGAGGAGGCGGAGGGGGTGTCCGCGTAGGCGGTGGTCAGCCGGTGTTCCGTTCCTTCGGGGCCGAAGACGGGGAGTGGATCGCAGCGGCCGCCGTCGTGGCGGTAGTAGCGCGCGACGAAGTACGCGCACATGTCGATGCAGTGGTCGGCGTGCAGATGGCTGAGGAAGATCGCGTCGAGGTCGTAGAGACCGCAGTGGCGCTGCAGCTCGCCCAGGGCACCGTTGCCCAGGTCGAGAAGCAGCCGGAAGCCGTCGGCCTCGACGAGGTAGCTCGAGCAGGCCGATTCCGCGGACGGGAACGACCCCGAGCAGCCGACGACGGTGAGCTTCATGAAGCAGAAACCTCCGCTGGCGGGATAAGTCTGAGAGGGGCGTCGGGGGTCGTGCGGTCCGTCGAGCGTAAGGCGCAAAACCTCCGGTAGCTCCTCCGCCAAGGCCTGTTGTGGGCGAACTCACCTGTGGTGTCACCGGTTCGGCTGGCAGGGCCGGCAGGTGATCCTCGTGAGGGGGGCGCGCGGCAGGGGCGGCGCCGGTAACGTCTCAGTATGGACACGTCCTGGTGGCTGGCGCTCGCCGCGGTGGTACTGCTCGCGCTCGTCGCCACGCTCGTCGACGGCTGGGGCCGGGGGCGGCGGCCGTCCGCCCGGCCGGTCCGGACCGCGGCGCCCGCCGCCGCGCCGGAGGGCCGGCCGCAGCCGGCGGAGATCTGGTGGGCGGACGTGCCCTACGAGGACGAGGCCCACACCAAGGACCGCCCCTGTCTGGTGCTGGCGGTGCGCGGGGAGCGGGCGACGGTCGCGAAGATCACCACCCGGTTCCGGGGCGGGCGCGCCGGGGTGATCCCGCTGCCCCCGGGCTCGGTGGACGATGCCCGGGCCCGTGCGAGTTTCCTGGAGACGGACGAGCTGCGGGAGGTTCCGGTGTGGGGGTTCCGGCGGCGGATCGGTGTGGTGGATCCGGCGCTGTGGGACCGGGTGCGGTACCTGGCGGGCTGAGCGACGCGAAAAGGGCTGGAGTCATGGACTCCAGCCCTCCGCGGGTCGGTTCTCGCCCCTCCGCGGGTCGGTCCTCGCCCTCTGTGCGGGTCGGTTCTCGCCGTCGGCTACGCCCAGAGCTGGCCCTGGACCGTGTCGATGGCCTCCTCCGTCGTGGCCGCCGTGTAGACGCCCGTCGAGAGGTACTTCCAGCCGCCGTCGGCGACGACGAAGACGATGTCGGCGGGCTCCCCGGCCTTGACGGCCTTCTTGCCGACGCCGATCGCGGCGTGCAGCGCGGCGCCCGTGGAGACGCCGGCGAAGATGCCCTCCTGCTGGAGCAGCTCGCGGGTGCGGGTGACGGCGTCGGCCGAGCCGACCGAGAAGCGGGTGGTGAGGACGGAGGCGTCGTACAGCTCGGGGACGAAGCCCTCGTCGAGGTTGCGCAGGCCGTAGACCAGGTCGTCGTAGCGCGGTTCGGCCGCGACGATCTGGACGTCCGGCTTGTGCTCGCGCAGGAAGCGGCCCACGCCCATGAGGGTGCCGGTGGTGCCGAGTCCGGCCACGAAGTGCGTGATCGACGGCAGGTCCGTGAGGATCTCGGGGCCGGTCGTGGCGTAGTGGGCGCCGGCGTTGTCCGGGTTGCCGTACTGGTAGAGCATCACCCAGTCCGGGTGCTCGGCCGAGAGCTCCTTGGCGACGCGCACGGCGGTGTTGGAGCCGCCCGCCGCCGGGGAGGAGACGATCTCCGCGCCCCACATGCCCAGCAGGTCCCGGCGTTCCTGCGAGGTGTTCTCCGGCATCACGCAGACGATGCGGTAGCCCTTGAGTTTCGCCGCCATGGCCAGGGAGATGCCGGTGTTGCCCGACGTCGGCTCGAGGATGGTGCAGCCCGGGGTCAGGCGGCCGTCCTTCTCCGCCTGCTCGATCATGTGCAGGGCCGGACGGTCCTTGACCGATCCCGTCGGGTTGCGGTCCTCCAGTTTCGCCCAGATGCGGACGTCGGCGGACGGCGACAGCCGCGGCAGGCGCACCAGGGGGGTGTTGCCGACCGCGGCCAGGGGGGAGTCGTAGCGCATCGGTGATCAGACCATGCCGCCGGCCACGGCCGGCAGGATCGTGACGTTGTCGCCGTCCGACAGCTTGGTGTTGATGCCGTCGAGGAAGCGGACGTCCTCGTCGTTCAGGTAGACGTTGACGAAGCGGCGCAGCTGGTCGCCGTCCACGATGCGGGCGCGGATCCCGGTGTGCCGGGTCTCGAGGTCGGTGAGCAGGTCGGCGAGGGTGTCACCGCTGCCCTCCACCGCCTTCTGACCGTCGGTGTACGTGCGGAGGATGGTCGGGATGCGGACCTCGATGGCCATGGCTTCAGGGCTCCTGTCGGGGAGTAGTCGGTCGGGGCGCGCGGCAGCGCAGGAACAGCGGGGTGGTACGTGTGTGCGGCGCCGCGGCTCACGGCCGTACGGCGGCAGGGACCGCGTCAACAGATGGCGCTGGCCAGCCTGCACAGGTCGACGTGCAGCCGCGCCACGAGCAGATCGCCCGGCGTCTTTTCGCTCACGTCGTGGAAAACCATGGGCTCATCGTATCGATTCCCGGTCCGGGTACTGGAATGTGATCCCACATCGCGGACGGCTGCTGGCCGGAGAGTGAGACCGTACTGCTCAGAACCCGCTCAGTACGCCTCGACGACCGCCACCTCCTCCTCCGTGACCTCGCCCTCGACGATACGGAAGGAGCGGAACTGGAACTCGCCGGCGCCGTCGGTGTCGGCGGTGGAGACGAGGACGTAGTGCGCGCCGGGCTCGTTGGCGTAGGAGATGTCGGTGCGCGAGGGGTAGGCCTCGGTGGCGGTGTGGGAGTGGTAGATGACCACCGGCTCCTCGTCGCGGTCGTCCATCTCGCGGTAGAGCTTGAGCAGGTCGCCGGAGTCGAACTCGTAGAACGTGGGCGACATGGCCGCGTTCAGCATGGGGATGAAGCGCTCGGGGCGGTCCGAGCCCGCCGGGCCGGCGACGACGCCGCACGCCTCGTCGGGGTGGTCCTTGCGCGCGTGGGCGACGATCTGGTCGACGAGGGCCTGGGTGATGGTCAGCATGTTCGTCAGGATAAGCAGAGGGGCCGTTCCGTACCGAGGAATGGTACGGAACGGCCCACATGCCGGACGCCCTGAGCGGCGGCGGCGGGGGGTGCCACGAGTACTCCCCGCCGCCGGGCGTCCTGGGAGAGGCTGCTCGGCAGCGCCACCAGGGGCGCGGGGCTGTGTCGATCTGCGGCTCGGCCGCGGGGTGCGACCAGCCACGACGACGCGGGCAGCCGCCGGTCTTCCACGGCACCCACCTCACCGGCCCTGTCGGCGAAGCGCCTAGCCGACCTTCTCGAAGTCCGCGTCGCCGCGGCGCTCGGCGATCTGCGGGTTGCGGCTCTTGAGGACCGCCCAGCCGACGCCGAGGGCGACGGCCCAGACGGCCGCGACGTACAGGCAGACCCGCGCGTCCTTGTCGTACGCGATCATGCAGGTCACGCCGATGAGGAAGAGGAGCGCGACCCAGCTGAAGAGCGCACCGCCGGGGGCGGGGAAGGACGAGGCGCGCAGCCGGCCCGCGTCGACCGCGGAGCGGTAGCGGATGTGGCTGACGAGGATCATCATCCAGGTCCAGATGCCGGCCGCGGTGGCGACGGAGGTGACGTAGAGGAACGCCTTCTCCGGGACGATGTAGTTCAGGACGACGCCGATGCCCATGAGCGCGACGGAGACCGTGATGCCGACGGCGGGCGTCTTGCGGGAGTTGAGCTTGCCGAACGCCCGGGGCGCCTCGCTGTTGGAGGCCAGGCCGCGCAGCATGCGGCCGGTCGAGTACATGCCCGAGTTGCAGGACGACAGGGCCGCGGTGAGCACCACGAAGTTGACGATGCCCGCGGCGAGCGGGATGCCGATCTCGCCGAAGGCGTGCACGAAGGGGCTCTCGCCGGCGGAGAACTCGGTCCACTTGACCACGGAGAGGATCACCAGCAGGGCGCCGACGTAGAAGACGATGATGCGCCAGGGCAGGGTGTTGATGGCCTTGGGCAGGGTCTTCTCGGGGTTCTCGGACTCGCCCGCGGTGACGCCGACGAGCTCGACGGCGAGGTAGGCGAACATGACGCCCTGGAGCGTCATCAGGCTGGAGCCGATGCCGTTGGGGAAGAAGCCGTCGTGCGACCAGAGGTTGGAGACGGTGGCGGTGTCACCGGCGTCGGAGAAGCCGAGGGTGAGCACGCCGAGGCCGATGACGATCATGCCGATGATGGCCGTGACCTTGATCATCGAGAACCAGAACTCGACCTCGCCGAAGATCTTGACGGAGATCAGGTTGACGCCGAAGAGCACCACCAGGAACACCAGGGCGCTGACCCACTGGGGGATCTCCGGGAACCAGAAGTGGATGTAGATCGCGGCGGCCGTGAGTTCGGCCATGCCGGTGACCACCCACATGAGCCAGTACGTCCAGCCCGTGACGAACCCGAAGAACGGGCCGAGGAATTCGCGGGCGTACTCGGCGAAGGAGCCGGAGACGGGCCGGTAGAGGAGCAGCTCGCCCAGGGCCCGCATGATGAAGAAGATCACGACGCCCGCGAGGGCGTACATGAGGATGATGCTGGGGCCGGCCTTGGCGATGTTCGCTCCGGCGCCCATGAACAGGCCGACGCCGATGGCGCCGCCGATGGCGATCATCTGGACCTGGCGACTGCCGAGGCCGCGCTCGTACCCCTCTTCGGGCACGCTTTCCGTGTCGACCTGCGCAGAGGTCATGTGTGGTGCGCCTTTCTCCATGCCGACCCGGGCCTCGCGTCGGCCTCGGATCGGGTTTCGATCCCCCCGGAATGAATGGAGCTGAGCGGGCCCGGAAGCCCGCTCGTGCCTGGCCGGCGGTTGCCGGCTCGGTGGCGCACCCGGCCGAACATTCGGGTGGTGTTCTGCCGGGCGGTCGTGAAGATTTATCACGGCCGCAACACTGATCACAGGCAGAGGATGTGGCGCACCCCACAGGGAAAAGCGGACAAAACGCTTTCGAAAAGGCCATAGAAGGCGGGTGCGTTGACGGGATCGTTATCCGGATTTGAGTGTCCGTTGAGCGAACACTCTTCGGTCACCCGCCGGTCACAAAACCTGCGCTGATCAGGCCATAAGGGTTCCGACCAGCGTCTCCTGGAGTCCACCCAGCCACAGGTAGGCCATCACCATCGGCTTGCGCGGGTCGTCGTCCGGGAGGCGGTAGAGCAGGTCGGTGTCCTCGTCGTCGGTGATCTCCAGCCGCGAGCCGATCGCGAGCCGCAGGTCGTTCAGGGCGCCCAGCCACTGCCGGGACTCCGCCGGCGACAGCTTCAGCACCGCGCCGCCCTCGCCGGCCGAGGCCGAGGAGAGCGTGTCGAGGGAGCGGATCACCGCGAGGGCGCTGTCCCGCTTGCCGGCCCGCAGGTCGTTCTCGGTGTAGCGCCGGAACTCCGCGGAGTACGCCTTCTGCTCCTCGGCGTCCCGCGGCGAGGCGGGCTGCTCGGGGTCGCTGTAGGCGTCCGGGAAGAGCCGCCTGAGCACCGGGTCGGCGGGCGGCTCGCTGGGGCCGTCGGCGAACAGCTCGGCGAGCGGGTCGCCGGAGGTGTCCTCGGCGGGGCCGGGGCCGATGAGCTCCAGGAGCTGGACGGCCAGCGACCGGATGATGGAGATCTCGACGTCGTCGAGGGCGACGGCCGCGCCGCCGCCGGGGAGCGGTTCGAAGGTTCCGGGCATGAACGCCTTTTCGCTGCTGGGCGGGGTGCTGGCTACTTGCGGTCCTGCTGGAGGGTGGCCCACAGGCCGTAGCCGTGCATGGCCTGCACGTCGCGTTCCATCTCCTCGCGGCTGCCGCTGGAGACGACCGCCCGGCCCTTGTGGTGGACGTCGAGCATGAGCTTGGTGGCCTTGTCCTTGGAGTAGCCGAAGTACGACTGGAAGACGTACGTCACGTAGCTCATGAGGTTGACCGGGTCGTTGTGGACGATCGTGACCCACGGAAGGTCCGGCTCGGGTACGGCGAAGACCTCCTCCGCCGACTCGGTGCGTTCGATCTCCAGGGGCGCGGGTGACGTCACACTGCCCATGCTGCCACCCGAGGGGGGTAGTCGCACAAACGGGCCTGGCCGCAAGGCGATCGCGTGTCCGCGGACCGCAATCGTCAGATTGACGAAATGGGGGTACGATCCCGCTCATGAACACAGCGGACCTTTCGCTGCCGGTGGATGTTCCCTCGACGGCGCTCTTCACGGACCAGTACGAGCTGACGATGCTGCGGGCCGCCCTCGCGGCGGGCACGGCCGAGCGGCGGAGCGTGTTCGAGGTCTTCACCCGGCGGCTGCCGAACGGGCGGCGCTACGGCGTCGTGGGCGGCACCGGCCGGGTGCTGGACGCGGTGGAGAACTTCCACTTCGACACGGCCGTGCTGGACTTCCTGCGGGAGCGGGAGATCGTCGACGAGCAGACCCTGGAGTGGCTCGCCGGCTACCGGTTCCGCGGCGACATCTGGGGCTACCCCGAGGGCGAGGTGTACTTCCCGGGCTCGCCGATCATGCGGGTCGAGGGCACCTTCGCCGAGTGCGTGCTGCTGGAGACCGTGATCCTGTCGATCCTCAACCACGACTCGGCGATCGCCGCGGCCGCCTCGCGCATGGCGGCGGCCGCGGGTGACCGGCCGCTGATCGAGATGGGCGCCCGGCGCACGCACGAGCTGGCGGCCGTGGCGGCCTCCCGGGCCGCGTACGTCGGCGGCTTCGCGACCACCTCCGACCTGGCGGCCGGCTTCCGGTACGGCATCCCGACCGTGGGCACGTCCGCGCACGCCTTCACCCTGCTGCACGACAGCGAACGGGACGCCTTCCGCGCCCAGGTGGACACCCTGGGCGGGGGCACCACGCTGCTGGTGGACACCTACGACGTCGCCGAGGCGGTCCGCACGGCCGTCGAGGTCGCCGGGACCGAGCTGGGCGCGGTCCGCATCGACTCCGGCGACCTGCTGCTGGTCGCGCACCGGGTGCGCCAGCAGCTGGACGAGCTGGGCGCGACCGGTACGAAGATCGTGGTGACCTCGGACCTGGACGAGTACGCGATCGCCTCGCTGGCGGCGGCCCCGGTGGACGCCTACGGCGTCGGGACGCAGCTGGTGACCGGCTCCGGCCACCCCACCTCCTCGATGGTCTACAAGCTGGTCGCGCGGGCCGAGTCCGCGGACCCGAAGGCACCGCTGGTGCCGGTGGCGAAGAAGTCCAGCGGAGGCAAGACGTCGATCGGCGGACGCAAGTGGGCCGCGCGGCGACCGGACTCCTACGGGGTCGCCGAGGCGGAGGTGATCGGCACCGGGCCGGTGCCGGCCGCACTCGCGGACCGACAGCTGCTGGTGGAGCTGGTCAAGGGCGGCGAGGTGGTGGCGCGCGAGCCGCTGGACGCGGCGCGCGAGCGGCACACGAGGGCGCGCGCGGGACTCCCGATGTCGGCCACGCAGCTCTCGCGCGGGGAGCCCGTCCTTCCCACGGAGTACCTGCACGAGACCCCGGGTAGCTAGGGGGTGTGCCGTGACGCGCCGAACCGTGCCCCCTCCCGTCCGCTCCCCTCTGTCAATAGGCTCGGTGGTTCACCGGCCGGGCTTGCCGACCTCATAGCCGAAGGACACCGACCATGCGCCGCGCCTTGATCGTCGTCGATGTGCAGAACGACTTCTGCGAGGGGGGCAGCCTCGCGGTGTCCGGTGGTGCCGATGTGGCCGCCGCCGTCACGGAGCTGATCGGGCAGGCGGCCGGGTCCGGCTACCAGCACGTCGTGGCCACCCGCGACCACCACATCGCCCCCGGCGGCCACTTCTCCGCCAACCCGGACTACGCGCGCTCCTGGCCCGCGCACTGCGTCGCCGGCACGGAGGGCGTCGGTTTCCACCCGAACTTCGCCCCCGCCGTCGCCTCCGGCTCGGTCGACGCCGTGTTCGACAAGGGGGCGTACTCGGCGGCGTACAGCGGTTTCGAGGGCGCGGACGAGAACGGCACGCCCTTGGCCGACTGGCTGCGCTCGCGCGAGGTCACCGAGGTCGACGTGGTCGGCATCGCCACGGACCACTGTGTACGCGCCACGGCCCTCGACGCCGCCCGGGAGGGCTTCCGTACGCAGGTCCTGCTGGATCTGACGGCCGGGGTGGCCCCGGAGAGCACCGAGCGGGCCCTGGAGGAGCTTCGCGAGGCGGGCGTGGAGCTGTCGGGCAAGCCGGTCGTGCATTAGCCCGTAGGGGTCCGCCGGTCAGGTCTGGGCCGTCGGGTGCCTGAGGAGAGCTCTGATCGGGCGCCACAGCTCCTGGACCAGGTCCGGGCTCGACGCGACACCGTTGTCGGGGGCCGTGCGCCATATGAGGCCGTCCGGGTGGTGCAGGACGGCCGTGATCTCGTCGGGGGTCGGCGGGGCGGCGTTGCCGCGCAGGTAGACCGACCGCAGACCGAGGTTGCGGAGCCTGGTCAGGGCCCGGGCACGGTTCACGGAGTGGACGAGCACGCGGACGGCGCCGGGGCCGTCGGCGGCGGGGCTGGGCAGGTTCAGTGCCACCACCACCGTGCCGTTCGGCAGCTTGCAGAAGCCTCCTGCGGCCATGCGCTCATCCCCCTGTGCCGGTCGGTGTCAATAAGAGAGCCACAGGACGCACCTAAACACGGATCGGCGGTGACCCGCCAGTGGGTCACCGCCGATCATGCTCTGACCTGCAAGGATGCGGATTACCTACCCGCGGCACCGACCTCCAGCTCGATCGTCGAGCCGTCCTTGGCCTCCTTGAGGATCTTGATCTTCGTGTTGGTGTCAGTGATCTTGACACCCCCGGTGGGGTTCGACTCGTCGTAGTACGTGTTCTTCCGGTCGTTGAAGACCGAGACGCCCTTCGACCCCGGGATGTACTTCGCCACGTCCGCCTTGTGCAGCGTCATGCCGTCGGTGCGGTAGAGGCTGAACGGCGAGTCGTAGGCCTGGATGCGGTTGCGCATCAGCGTGCCGTCGGCCCACTTCAGGGCGGCCGGGTGCGAGTCGACCGGCAGGACCAGACCGGTGCCCTGGTGCTGGCTGGTGTTGTTGTCGACCTGGGAGGTGTCCCACTTCCAGATCAGCAGGCCGTTCTGGTACGCGTAGTGCTCCACCCAGTCCGGGCGCGCCGTGAAGCCGAAGTTGTACGGGCCGGTCTTCAGCGTCTTGTCGTACGACACGTACTGCCGGTTCTCGGCGATGTAGTACTGCGCGTAGTCCTTGGTGAAGGACGCGCCGATGCGGGAGAAGCCGGTGGCCTTCCACGCGGCGTCCGCGCTCTCGGCGTTGTCGGAGAAGACGGGCGCGCCGTCGGCCGTCACCGTGATCGCGTCGGCCGCGAAGCCCTTCTGGGCCACGCCCCCGTCGGTCTGGTAGCGGAAGCGGAGGTCGATCTTCTTGCCGGCGTAGGCGTCGAGCGGGAAGGCGAGCTTCTTGTAGCCGTCGACCGTGCCGGTCAGGACCGGCTTGTCGCTGGCGTCACGCTGGATCGGCTGGCCGTCCACCGTGCCGTCGACAGCGGTCCAGTTGGCGCCGCCGTCGGTCGAGACCTCGGTGTAGAGGAAGTCGTAGTTGGCCTCGATGTCGTACCAGCCGTCGAGGGTCAGCTGCGCCTTCGACTTGCCGGTCAGGTCGACGGCACGCGTCAGGGAGTTCTTGAGGTTGTCACCGCTGCCGCTCCACCACTGGGTCTTGCCCTCGGCGGGGGTGACGACCTCGGTGGTGACCGCCTTCTTGGGGAGGTCGACGACCAGGGCCTGCTTGTGCTTGGTGTTGTACTCGGCGACGCCCAGCTTGTGCCAGGAGTTGACGCCGGCCTTGGCCTTGTCGAAGTTCAGCCAGCCCAGCTGCAGCTTGTCCCAGGCGGTCATGTCGCCGGGCAGGTCACCGATCTCCTTCTTGCCGGCGCCGAGCCAGGAACCGGACGACATCAGCGTCCAGAAGCCGGTGGAGTTCTCGCCGCCCGCGGTGTCGTAGTGGTCGGGCAGGCCGAGGTCGTGGCCGTACTCGTGGGCGTAGACGCCGAGTCCGCCGTTCTCCGGCTGGACGGTGTAGTCGCCGACCCAGATGCCGGTGTCGCCGATCTTCGCACCGCCGAGCTTGTTGTTCTCGGGTCCGGTGGCGCCGGCGTCGGTGCCGAAGGCGTACCAGCGGTGGGCCCAGATGGCGTCGGTGCCCTGGGCGCCGCCGCCCGCGGACTCGTCCTCGCCGGCGTGCACGATCTGGAAGTGGTCGATGTAGCCGTCGGGCTCGTTGAAGTCGCCGTCGCCGTCGAAGTCGTAGCGGTCCCACTCGTCGAACCGCGCGACGTCCGCCTTGATCTGGGCGTCGGTCCTCCCCGCTGCCTTCTGCTGGGAGACCCAGGCGTTCAGACCGTCGCTGACGACGTTCCACACGCTGGAGCAGTTGGTGTCACCGCAGGCGTTGTTGCCGTAGCGCGCCTCGTTGTAGGGGACCTTGACCCAGTCGGAGACCTCGCCGTCGACCGAGTAGCGGCCCGAGGACTGCTTCTCGTAGTAGGTCTTGACGGAGTCGACGCCCTTGCCGGAACCGAAGTACAGGTCCTGGAAGTACTGCTGGTCGTAGTCGGCCCGCCAGGCCGTGGAGTTGTCCTTCTTGCGGTCGGGCTTGGCTATCGAGTTGTGCAGCGGGCCCGGGGTGCCGCCGTAGCGGCTGTCGACCTTGTCCCCGAACTCGACCAGGATCGTGAAGATCTTGTCGGTCTTCTCGCGGCCGAGCTCGACGTACTTGGCGTCGCCCTTCTTGCTCTTGAGCTGGACGACCTTCGAACCCTCGCGGTTCTTGACCTTGCTCTTGCCCGACAGGACCTGGTTCAGGGCCTCCTGGCGCTGAGCGTCCTGCGTCTTGCTCAGCGGGCCTTC
Organism: Streptomyces sp. NPDC012474; assembly: GCF_042955185.1. Lineage (NCBI taxonomy): Bacteria > Bacillati > Actinomycetota > Actinomycetes > Kitasatosporales > Streptomycetaceae > Streptomyces > Streptomyces sp. NPDC012474. The sequence continues at coordinate 131,178 of NZ_JBIBEP010000001.1, read as the reverse complement.
GAGGTCGTGCTCGTCGTGGTGACGTTCCGCCGGGTCGTGCCGGTCCACGGTGGTGGGCCGGGGGGCCGGGGCGTCGTCGGCCACCGCGTAGGTGGAGGCGGTGGTGGTGGCCGCCGCGAGCGCCACGCTGATGGCGGCCGCTCGGAACGTCCAGGGTCTACTGGTCACTTGAGATCCTCCCCCGCGTTCGGGCGCGCGGCAGGCAGGGTCCCGGTCGTGGAAGTCCGCGCGCGCGTGATCAACGCGTGTAGTCAAGTGACGACATTTGACTAGAGGTTTAGAAGAAAAGACAGACCTTGACTTGGACAAGTCAAGTGCACTATGCGGAGGTGGCGTTCGTTTTACGGACAACCGAACGGTTGCCCCGAGGCACTGCCCACCGGGCCCTGCGGGCGCGTGCATATGTCCACTCCGTGGACGCCATGACTCCGTGCGCCCCCCGTGCACCGCCCTTGTTGATTAGGTCACGCTTACCGCCGGTTCCGGTCGGGCACCCTGCCGGTGAGAATGTCGGATGGCCGAACGCCCGGAAACCGGCGCAATGCCAGGCCGACACCGCCGTGGACCCCCACTTCGAGGACATGATGGCCATGCCCCGTCCGACTGCCGCACAGCTCGCCTACGGTTCGTGCACCGTGATCTTCTCGACCTTCGCCATGCTGCTGCTGTCTCAGACGAGTTCGAGTGCGGGGATCGCGGTCATCGCCGTCGCGGCGCTCGCCCTCGGGCTGCTGGTCGCCACGGCGGTGCCGCTGTCCGGCAAGCGCCCTGCCGCGGCGGAACAGCCCGCGCCCCGGGAACCGGTACGGGCCTCGATCCCGGCGCCGGCCCCGGAGCCGGTACGCGAGCGGGCGGCCTCCTGACCGCCCGCTGCACCCCGGTTGATCCCTCCGCGTCTCAGTCGGTGCTGACCACGACCGTCTTGGCCGCCTTGTCGTGCAAGCCCTGCTTGTAGGGCCGGTCGAAGAAGCTCCAGCCGCCCGAGATCGCGGTCCAGACGCACGCGCAGCAGAAGGCGAACGGGATCCACAGCACCGCGGCGCGCGCCAGCGCGTTCTGCACGGAGGGCGTCGCACCGTTGTCCAGGTTGGCCACCCGCATGTGCAGCAGCTTCTTGCCGAGGGTCTGACCGGTCCTCGCGGTCAGGACGGTGTCGTAGGCGATGTAGAGGACGGCGGCGACCCCCGACTGCCAGAACGACTTGCCGACCTCGATGCGGTCACTGTCCACGTCGTACTCGTTGACGCCGAAGCCCCACGTGATCAGCCAGACGACGGCGCCCACCAGGATCATGTCGATGATGCGGGCGAGCGTGCGCTTGCCGCTGTCGGCGAGCGGGGGCATGCCGGCGAGGGGGTCGGTGGGGTAGGAACCACCGCCGTACGGATCGCCGCCGTAGGGGCCGCCTCCGAAGCCGTCACCGGGGCCTCCGGGGCCGCTCGGACCGCCCGGGCCGCCGGGACCGCCGCCTCCGTACGGCGGGGGTTCGCCGCCGTAGGGCGAGCCCGTGCCCTCGCCGGGCGGCTCGTTCGGGGGGCGCTTGCGGAACGGGTCGTCTTCCGGGGGCTGCTGACCGGAGCCGGGAGGCGGTTCACTGCTCATGGCCCGAGTCGACCGCGAACGCCCGGGCTCCGCATCCGACGGACGGCCGTCCGGGGGAGGTCAGCCCGCCACGAACGTGTGCGCGGCCTTGTCGTGCCAGCACTGGCGCCAGGGCCGGTCGAAGAGGCCCCAGGCCACACCGACGACCCCGACGACGAGGAGCCCGGGCACGCTGTAGACCAGCCAGCGGCGCAGGGCCGCGCCGAAGTCGGGCGAGCCATGGCCCTCGATGTCGCGGACTTCGAGGCCCATCAGCTTCTTGCCGAGGGTGCGGCCCCACTTGGCGGTGGGCAGCACCTCGGAGAGCACGCCGGCGAGCAGCAGCACGGCCAGGATGATGCCGAGGTAGACCGAGGTGGTGCCGTCGAGCAGCCAGACCGTGACGGTCTCGCCGGAGAGTTTGGCCGCGTCGATCTTCGCGTTGACGTGGTCGATCGCCTTGGTGCCGAGCGGGACGGCGGCCGCGGCGGTGAGCGCGGCGAGCACGACGGTGTCCAGCAGCCGGGCCACCAGCCGCTTGCCGAGCCCGGCCGGGCGAGCCTCCGCCTGGCGCCGGGCGGCCGCCTGGAACACGTCCTCGACCGGCGGCTTCCAGGGTGCGACGGGCTGCTCGTCACCGCCGCCGGCTCCGGCGAGCCGGTGCACCTGCTGTGCCCAGGAGGACTGGCCGCCGCCGTGCCCCGCGCTGAGGGCCGTACCGGAGGAGCCCGCGGCACCGGGCTGGGCGCTGCCGGGCCCGCCGGACTGCGCGGGGACGGTGGGCGCAGCCTGGGGTCCGGGCAGCGCCGTAGGGGCCGCGGAGGAGGCCTGGGCCGCCGCGCTCCCGGCACCGGACTGCGCGGCGGTGGCGCGGGCGGCGGCCGCCTTGCCCGCGCCGAAGCCGGGCCCGGCGGAACCATTCCCGGAACCGGTCGCCCCGGCGTGCGCGCCGAACGCCGGTCCCGACGGGCCCGCGCCCGAGTCCGCCGCGCCGAACGCGGGTCCCGAGAGGCCCGCGCCGGAGTCCGCGGCGCCGGTCCGGCCGCCGAAGGCGGACGCCGCCGCGCCACTGCCCGAACCGGCCGGCCCGAAGCCCGAACCGGCCGCTGCGCCTTGCCCGCCGGAACCGGAGGCCGCCGGGTCGCCACCCGGCGCGGCCGGCCCGAAGCCGGAGCCCGCGGCCCCGCCCTGCCCCGCGAAGCCGGACGCCGCCGCGCCGCCGCCCGGTCCCGCCGGTCCGAAGCCGGCGCCACCGGAGTCGGCACCGGAACCCGCCGCTCCGCGGTCCGAACCCCCCGGCCCCCCGGCCGGTTTCGCGGCGCCGTCGGCCGGACCCGTGCGCGGGGACAACGCGCGGAACGTCATCGTGCCGTCGTCGGGGGCATCGGCCGGGGCCGCTCCCCCGGGCTGCCCCGTCTGCGCCGTCGGGCGGCGGAACACGAACGTGCCGCCCCCCGCCGCCGCGTTCGCCTCCTGGTCGGACGGCGGGTTGTTCGCCGTGCCGTCGGTGCGGGCGGCCTCCTCGTCGGGCCGCCGGCCGGTGGGCGACACCCTCGGGTCGGCGCCCTGCGCGCCCTGCGGCGCGCCCCACGAGACGCGGCGGTCCTGGTCGCCGCCGAAGCCGGACTGACGCGAGCGGTCGGCGCCCCAGGCGGAGGCCGGTTCGGGACGGCTGCCGTGCTGGGCGTCGGCGGCGGACGGCCCCTCGACCGGGTCCTCGTCGAAGAAGTGCGGGCCGGTCTCCTCGACCGAGGCGGGCTGGGGCGCTCCCGCTCCGGGCGGCGGCGCGAGCGACTCGCCGTCCCTGGGTGCCGGACGGCTGGTGCCCGGCACCCAGGAGGCGCCGTTCCAGTACCGGACATATCCAGGAATGGACGGGTCCGGGTAATACCCTTCGCGGGGCCTGTCGTCACCGGGGGCCGGGGTTGGGGCGCTCATGTCCGTCGTCCCGTATCTGCTCGGGGGTCAAATGGGGGCCTCCACATCTATCAGACGTGCGCAAGCCCCACCGCCGCTCCCACCGGACCCGCCCCTTTCGAGCACCGATGTGCTACGGACCGCTCGGTCGGATCCCCCTGCGAAAAAAAACTTCCGGCAAGGCGCGTAATGCCGTGGCCCCCGCCCGCTCTCTCCTCCCGACCGGCCCTCACGGGCAGCCGTCAGGAGAAGGGAGACCGCCGTGCACACCGTGGTGGAGCGGGAACTGGAGCTGAAACTCGTCCTGTCGCCGGAGCGCAGGATCCCCGTGCCGGCCCGGCTCGGGTACCTCACGGACGACCCCTACGCCGTCCACGTCACCTTCCACATCGACACCGAGCACCCGGTGTACTGGACGTTCGCCCGGGAGCTGCTGGTGGAGGGCGTGTTCCGGCCGTGCGGGCAGGGGGACGTGCGGGTGTGGCCCACGAAGACCGAGGGGCGCGGCGTCGTTCTGATGGCGCTGAGTTCACCCGACGGGAACGCCCTGCTGGAGGCCCCCGCGGCGGCGGTGTCGGCCTGGCTGGAGCGCACGCTGCGGGCGGTCCCGCCGGGGTCGGAGGGTGAGCAGCTCGGGCTGGACGACGAGCTGGCCCAGCTGCTCGCCCGGTGACGACAGGGGCCTCAGAAGAGCTTGCCCGGGTTCAGGATGTCCAGCGGGTCGAAGGCCTGCTTGACGGCCCGCTGCATCTCCATGCCCACGGGGCCGATCTCGCGCGCGAGCCATTCCTTCTTCAGGACGCCGACGCCGTGTTCGCCGGTGATGGTGCCGCCGAGCTCCAGGCCGAGGGCCATGATCTCGTCGAAGGAGTCGCGGGCGCGCCGGGACTCGTCGGGGTCCGCCGGGTCGAAGCAGACCGTCGGATGGGTGTTGCCGTCCCCCGCATGGGCGACGACACCGATGGTGAGCTGGTACTTTCCGGCGATCCTGTCGACGCCTTCGAGCATCTCGGCGAGCCGGGAGCGCGGCACGCACACGTCGTCGATCATGGTCACGCCCTTGACCGCCTCCAGCGCGGTGAGCGACAAGCGCCGCGCCTGGAGGAGCAGTTCGGACTCGGCAGCATCGTCGGCGGGGACGACCTGGGTGGCACCGGCCGCCTCGCACAGGGCGCCGACGGCGGCGAGGTCGGCGGCCGGGGCGGTGGTGTCGAACGCGGCCAGGAGCAGCGCCTCGGTGCTCTCGGGCAGGCCCATCTGCGCCATGTCGTTGACGGCCTTGACCGTCGTACGGTCCATGAGTTCGAGGAGTGACGGGACGTGGCCGCCCTCCATGATGCGGCACACGGCGTCGCAGGCCGCGGCGGCGGAGGCGAACTCGGCGGCCAGCACCAGCTGCTCGGGCGGCTTGGGGCGCAGCCCGAGGACGGCCCGCACGACGATGCCGAGGGAGCCCTCGGAGCCGACGAACAGGCGGGTCAGGTCGTAGCCGGCGACGCCCTTGGCGGTGCGGCGGCCGGTGGACATCAGGCGGCCGTCGGCGAGGACGACGTCGAGACCGAGGACGTACTCGGCGGTCACCCCGTACTTGACGCAGCACAGGCCGCCGGAGGCGGTGCCGATGTTGCCGCCGATGGTGCACATCTCCCAGCTGGAGGGGTCCGGCGGGTAGTACAGGCCGTGCTCGCCGACGGCCCGGGACAGGGCGGCGTTGATCACGCCGGGCTCGACGACGGCGATGCGGTCGACCGGGTTGATCTCCAGGATCCGGTCCATCTTCGTCAGGGAGAGCACGATGCAGCCGTCGGAGGCGTTGGCGGCGCCGGACAGCCCGGTGCGGGCGCCCTGCGGGACGACGGGGACGCGCAGGGCGGTGGCGGTGCGCATCACGTGCTGCACCTGCTCGGTCGTGCGGGGCAGCACGACCACGGCCGGGGTGCCGGCCGGGCAGAAGCTCGCCATGTCGTTGGCGTAGGAGGCCGTGACGTCGGGGTCGGTGAGGACCGCTTCGGCGGGGAGGCCGCCGAGCAGGGAGTCGACGAGACCGCCGGTCGCTGCGGCGTCTGCGTCTTCGGAGCGGGGCGCTTCGCTACGGCTCATGATCACAGGGTCGCACCGGGGGCCACCGGTGTGAACCGTTCCCGGAGACCGAGCGGGAGTGGGTCATTTCCCGCACCCAGCTCGGAGGTGCAGGCCGGGTCGGCGGCCACGCCTGTCTGCCAGGGACTCACGTGCGGGTGCCCCGTGACACCCGCACGACCCGGGGCACCGGCGGCTAAAGGTTGCCGCGGCGGTCCTGCTCGCGCTCGATCGCCTCGAACAGGGCCTTGAAGTTGCCCTTGCCGAAGCCCATCGAGCCGTGGCGTTCGATGATCTCGAAGAAGACGGTCGGCCGGTCCTGGACCGGCTTGGTGAAGATCTGCAGCAGGTAGCCGTCCTCGTCACGGTCGGCGAGGATCTTCAGTTCGCGCAGGGTGTCGATCGGGACCCGGGTCTCGCCGACCCACTCCCCCAGCGTGTCGTAGTAGGAGTCGGGCGTGTTGAGGAACTCGACGCCGGCCGCCCGCATCGTACGGACCGTCTGCACGATGTCGCCCGTGTTGAGGGCGATGTGCTGCACGCCCGCGCCGCCGTAGAACTCCAGGTACTCGTCGATCTGGGACTTCTTCTTGGCGATGGCCGGCTCGTTGATCGGGAACTTGACCTTGAGCGTGCCGTCGGCGACGACCTTCGACATCAGCGCGCTGTACTCGGTGGCGATGTCGTCGCCCACGAACTCCTTCATGTTCGTGAAGCCCATGACCTTGTTGTAGAAGCCGACCCACTCGTTCATCCGGCCGAGCTCGACGTTGCCGACGCAGTGGTCGATCGCCTGGAAGGTGCGCTGCGCGGGCGGCTCGACCATCGGCTTCGCGGCGACGTAGCCCGGCAGGTAGGGGCCGTCGTAGCCGGAGCGCTCGACGAGGGTGTGGCGGGTCTCGCCGTAGGTGGCGATGGCCGCCAGGACGACCGTGCCGTGCTCGTCCTTGATCTCGTACGGCTCGGCGACGGAGCGGGCGCCGTGCTCCAGGGCGTAGGCGTAGGCGGCGCGGGCGTCCGGGACCTCGATGGCGAGGTCGACGACACCGTCGCCGTGCTCGGCCACGTGCCGCGCGAGGAAGCGGCCCCAGTCGGTCGTGGGCTTGATGACCGAGGTGAGGACGAAACGGGCGGAGCCGTTCTCCATCACGTAGGCCGCGGTCTCGCGGCTGCCGTTCTCCGGCCCGGAGTAGGCGACCAGCTTCATACCGAAGGCGGTGGAGTAGTAGTGCGCCGCCTGCTTGGCGTTGCCCACGGCGAAGACGACCGCGTCCATTCCCTTGACCGGGAAGGGGTCGGCCTGCCGGGCGGTGTCGGGAGTGTGGTGAGTGGTCTGCGTCATAGCCGCAGGGTCTCCCCGCCCGGCAAGGTGCGCAATAGTTTGTGTTTTCACTGGGCAATCTGTTTAGCAATACGGCCGTATCAACGGCCCTTCTGTACAGGATGACCATGCCGGGAGGCTGCTGTGGCGATCGATCATCTGGACGGCCGGATCATCCTGCTGCTCGCCCGTGAGCCGCGGATCGGGGTGCTGGAGATGTCCCGGCGGCTGGGGGTGGCCCGGGGCACCGCGCAGGCCCGGCTGGACCGGCTTCAGTCGAACGGAGTGATCCGGGGATTCGGTCCGCAGGTGGATCCGGCGGCGCTCGGCTACCCGGTCACGGCGTTCGCCACGCTGCAGATCCGGCAGGGGCAAGGGCCGGACGTACGCGCCCACTTGGCGACCGTGCCGGAGGTGCTGGAACTGCACACGACCACCGGCACCGGGGACATGCTGTGCCGGCTCGTGGCCCGCTCCAACGCCGATCTCCAGCGTGTGATCGACCGGGTCGTCGGTTTTGATGGCATCGTCCGGGCCTCCACGGCGATCGTCATGGAGAACCCCGTTCCGCTGCGGATCATCCCGCTCGTGGAGCAGGCCGCGGAGGAGACCTGAGTCGTGGGGTGAGCGCGTGTGAACTTCTGGGAATACCTGGTCAACCGGCACCAGCAGCTGCTCACGGACGCCTACCAGCACGCGAGCGCCGTCTTCCAGTGCATGGTCGTCGCGACCCTGCTCGGGGTGCTGATCGGCGTCGCCACCTACCGCAGCGAGTGGGCCGGGAACCTCGCGACCACGACCACCGCCACCATCCTGACCGTGCCGGCGCTCGCCCTGATCGGTCTGCTCATCCCCCTCGTGGGGCTCGGCGTGCCGCCCACGGTGATCGCACTGACGCTGTACGGGCTGCTGCCGGTCGTACGCAACGCGATCGTCGGGCTGCGCGGGGTCGACCCGACACTGGTGGACGCGGCCACGGGCATCGGGATGTCCCGGCCTGCCCGGCTGCTGCGGGTCGAGCTGCCGCTGGCCTGGCCGCCGATCCTGACCGGGATCAGGGTCTCCACCCAGATGCTGATGGGCATCGCCGCCATCGCCGCGTACGCCTCCGGCCCCGGTCTCGGCAACGTCATCTTCCGCGGCCTGGCCTCGCTGGGCAGCGCCAACGCGCTCAACCAGGTCCTCGCGGGCACGCTCGGCATCATCGTCCTGGCCCTGCTGTTCGACGCCGCGTACGTCCTGATCGGACGGCTGACCATTCCCAGGGGGATCCGTGCCTGAGACCGGCGACCACGGCGCGTCCATCGAGCTGGAGAGCCTGACCAAGCGCTACCCCGGCAGTGCGCAGCCGGCCGTGGACAACGTGAACATGCAGATCAACGCGGGCGAGGTCGTCGTCTTCGTCGGCCCCTCGGGGTGCGGGAAGTCGACCACGCTCAAGATGATCAACCGGCTGATCGAGCCGACCGGCGGCCGCATCCGCATCGGCGGCGAGGACGTCACCGACATGGACCCGGTCAAGCTGCGCCGCAAGGTCGGCTACGCCATCCAGTCCGCCGGGCTCTTCCCGCACATGACGGTCGCGCAGAACATCGGGATCGTCCCGAGGATGATCGGCTGGCCGAAGACGCGGATCAAGGAGCGGACCGAGGAGCTGCTCGACCTCGTGGGCCTGGACGCCGGGGAGTTCCGGGGCCGCTACCCGCGTCAGCTGTCCGGCGGGCAGCAGCAGCGCGTGGGCGTGGCCCGGGCACTGGCCGCCGATCCGCCGGTGCTGCTGATGGACGAGCCGTTCGGCGCGGTGGACCCGATCACCCGGGACCACCTCCAGGACGAGCTGATCCGCCTCCAGCACGAGCTGCACAAGACGATCGTCTTCGTCACCCACGACTTCGACGAGGCGATCAAGATCGGCGATCGGATCGCCGTGCTGCGCGAGCGGTCGCACATCGCGCAGTTCGACACCCCCGAGGCGATCCTGACCAACCCGGCCGACGACTTCGTGTCCGGGTTCGTGGGCGCCGGCGCGGCCCTGAAGCGGCTGAACCTGACCCGCGTACGAGATGTGGAGATCACCGAATATCCGACGGTCACGGTCGACGACCCGTTGCAGCAGATCTTCAACCGGCTGCGGACCAGCGGCAGCAACGAGATCCTGCTGCTCGACCGGCGCGGCCGCCCCTACAAGTGGCTGCGGCGCGGCGATCTGATGCGGGCCCGGGGCTCGCTGGCCCGCGCCGGGACCCTGGTGCACGACACGGTCACCCGGGACGCGACGCTCCGGGACGCGCTGGAGGCGGTGCTCACCGACAACGCCGGGCGGGTGGCAGTGACCGGGCGGCGCGGCGAGTACACGGGCGTCGTCGACATGGAGACGCTCATCAACTCCGTGCACGAGATGCTGGAGGCCGACCGGCTCGACGCGATGGAACACCAGCACGAACTGGAGTCGCTGCGGGCCGCGCAGACGCACGCGGAGCAGGAGGGGGCCGCGGGTCCGGCGGGCGTGAGCGGCCCCGGAGGGGAACGGTGACCGCCACGAAGGCCGAGGTGACCTCCGAGTCTCTCGATGAGGTCGAGGCGCCCCCGTCCGAGCGTCGGCCGTCCCGCCTCACCTGGCAGAAGCTGACGTTCCTGCCGGTCGCCCTGATCGCCGTGCTGCTCGCCACCTGGCTGTGGTTCCAGCAGGCCGACCTGGACGCGCTCACCCGCAACGCCCTGTCGGGCGGCCAGGTGACCAAGGCGCTGTGGCAGCACATCCAGCTGACGGTGATCTCCACGTTCTTCGTGCTGATCATCGCGATCCCGCTGGGCATCCTGCTGACCCGCGGGCCGATGCGCAGGGCCACCCCGGTGGCGATGGCGTTCGCCAACACGGGCCAGGCGACCCCGGCGATCGGCCTGCTGGCCCTCCTGGTGATCTGGCTGGGCATCGGCCGCCGGGCCGCCCTGATCGGCATCATCGTCTACGCCATCCTGCCCGTGCTCGCCAACACGATCGCGGGCCTGAAGGCGAACGACCCGACCCTGCTGGAGGCGGCCCGCGGCATCGGCATGTCCCCCATGGGGGTGCTGACCCGGGTCGAACTCCCGCTCGCGGTCCCGCTGATCCTGGCGGGCGTGCGCACGGCCCTCGTTCTGAACGTCGGTACGGCGACCCTGGCGGTCTTCGGCGGTGGCGGCGGCCTCGGTGTGCTGATCACGACCGGGATCACCAACCAGCGGATGCCGGTGCTGGTGCTCGGCTCGATCCTCACGGTGGTGCTGGCGCTGCTGGTGGACTGGCTGGCGTCGATCGCCGAACTGCTGTTGCGGCCGCGGGGGTTGCAGCCATGAGGCGGCGTACGTGCCTGTCGGCGGCGGGCCTGCTGCTCGCGGCGGCCGGCTGCGGCCTGACCAGCGGCTCTCCGCTGACCGACGACGTGGAGCCGGGGTCGATCGGCCGGGGTGAGCCGCTGAAGGGCGCGCATCTGACGGTGACGTCGAAGTCGTTCACCGAGCAGTTGATCCTGGGCGCGATCATGGGCATCGCGTTCGAGGCGGCCGGCGCGGACGTGATCGACCGCACCGGCATCCAGGGGTCCATCGGCAGCCGCGAGGCGGTCCGCAAGGGCGACGCGGACGCCGGGTACGAGTACACGGGCACGGCCTGGATCACCTACCTCGGGCACAGCAAGCCGATCACCGATCCGCAGCGGCAGTGGGAGGCGGTGAAGAAGGAGGACGCGGGGAAGGGCCTGGTCTGGCTGCCGCCGTCGAAGCTCGACAACACGTACGCGCTGGCCATGAACCAGGAGAACGCGAAGAAATACGGCACGAAGACCATGTCGGACGTGGCGAAGCTGGCGAAGTCCGATCCGGGCGCCGTGAAGCTGTGCGTGGAGGTCGAGTTCGCGAACCGGGCGGACGGGTTGCCGGGCATGCAGAAGGCCTACGGCATGAACGTCCCGGCGCGGAGCATCACGCAGATGGACACCGGGATCATCTACACGCAGACGCAGCAGGGCAACTGCACGTACGGGGAGGTGTTCACCACCGACGGGCGCATCAAGTCGATGAACCTGGCGGTGATGGACGACGACAGGAAGTTCTTCCCCAACTACAACGCCGCCCCGATGATCAACGCGAAGTCCCTGAAGGAGTGGCCGGCGATCGCTGAGGTCCTGAACCCGGTGACGGCGAGGCTGAACAACTCCGTGGCGCAGACGCTGAACGCGAAGGTGGATGTGGACGGGGAGGATCCGCACCAGGTGGCGCTGGACTGGATGGTGGAGGAGGGGTTCGTCAGGGAGGGGTGAGTTACAAAGAAGTCGTTGCAAAGGAGGCTTTGCAACGCTACCTTTGCATGCATGCCCGACGAACCGGCACCCCGCCTTCTCGACGCCCGCTCCCTGCGCGGCCTGGCCCATCCCCTGCGGATGCAGCTGCTGATCGCCCTGCGCCGCGGCGGACCCGCGACCGCCTCCCGACTGGCGGAGAAACTGGGCGAGTCGAGCGGTGCGACCAGCTACCACCTACGGCAACTGGCGGCGCACGGCTTCGTCGCCGACGACCCGGAGCGCGGCAAGGGGCGGGAGCGCTGGTGGAAGGCGGTGGACCAGGGCGTGCAACTCGACGAGACCCTGATCAAGGACCCGGACCCGGCCGTGCGGGGAGCCGTCGCCCTGTTCCGGTACGAGCTCGCCAACGTGCACACCCGGGAAGTCGCGACCTGGCTCGGCAACAGGAGTGAGTGGGGCGAGGAATGGGACGGCGCCACGGACCTCAGCGACTTCACCCTGCGGCTCACTCCCGAACTCGCCCGTGAGCTGGTCGGAAAGATGCACGAGCTCATCCAGAGCTACCGCCCCCTGCCCGAGGGCACGCCGGACGCCGAGACCGTACGCGTCCACACGCACGTCTTCCCCAGCCAGACGACGCCGTGAAAGGCCATCACCCATGCACCCGGACATCCACCTCACCCTGCACCACGCCCGCGCCGCGGACCTGCGCGATGAGGCCGACCCCCGCCCGGCGCGCCGCCATGGCCTCCGTACGCGTTTGGGCTGGACCCTCGTGGAAGTGGGATTAAGACTCGCCGCCCGGCCCGGAACGGCAACGGCCCACTAACAACTGGGCACGGACCCCTTGCCCGTCTCCAGGGCCACCAGGGAACTCACCGTGCTCTTCAGCGTGGTGACCGGAATCAGCCGGAGGCCCTTCGGCAGGTCGGCTCGCGCGTCCCCGCACTCCGCCTCGGGGACCAGGAACACCGTCGCCCCGTCCCGCTTCGCGGCCTGGGTCTTGAGGGCGACGCCCCCGACCGCACCGACGCGGCCGGTCGCGTCGATCGTGCCCGTGCCGGCGATGACCCGGCCGCCGGTCAGATCCCCGCCGGTGCCGTCGCCGTCGAGCTTGTCGACGATCCCCAGGGAGAAGAGCAGCCCCGCACTGGGCCCGCCCACGTCCGCGAGCTTCAGGCTGACCTTCACGTCCTTGTCGTCGAGGCCGAGGTACCCCAGTGCGGCCTGTGTCGCCGCGTCCTGGGAGTCCCTCATCTGCTTCTCGTTGTGCCGCTCGATCTCCTTGACGCTGTCCCCGCTCGGGTAGACGGAGTCGCGCGGCATGACCGCCTGGTCGGTGCGGAACCAGCCGTCGATGACGTCGGGGAGCGAGACCCGGGTGTCCGGGGAGGTCGCCTCGATGGTGGTCATCCGCAGCTGACCCCGGGTGTCCCGGACCGGCGCACCCGAGATGGTGATCACCTGCGCGCCCTTGTTCTCGCCCAGCACGTTCGCCGTCAGCCCCGGCTGCGCCACCGAGAACGGCAACGGCGCCAGCGCCGCCGTCGCGAGCAGGGCCACGACGGGCAGGGCGCAGACGGCGATGGCCTGGGGACGCGTGAGGCGAGAGAACACGGGATCAATCTAACGCGGGAGGGCGAGGCCGCCGGGACCAGGGCGTCCGGGGGCCCTCTCCCGCGACCCGGCGTAGGTCAGCGCAGCGCCTCCGCGACCTCCCGGGCCGCGTCGACGACCCGTGGCCCCACGCGTTCCGGCACCGCCTCGGCCAGCATCACCACACCCACGCTGCCCTCGACGCCCGTCACGCCCAGCAGCGGCGCAGCCGCGCCGCAGGCGCCCGCCTCCAGCTCGCCGTGGGTCAGCATGTAGCCGGGGTCGGTCATCGGGTGCCGGCGGGCCGCGAGGATCGCCTTGCCGGCGGCGCCGCGGCCCAAGGGGTGCCGGAATCCGGCCCGGTAGGCCACGTGGTAGTCCGTCCAGGTCGGCTCCACCACGGCCACGGCCAGCGCGTCCGCCCCGTCGACCAGGGTCAGGTGCGCCGTCGCGCCGATGTCCTCGGCCAGTGATCGCAGCGCCGGCATCGCGGCCTCCCGCACCAGCGGGTGGACCTGCCGCCCCAGACGCAGCACCCCGAGCCCGACCCGGGCGCGTCCGCCGAGGTCACGGCGTATGAGGGCGTGCTGCTCCAGGGTGGCGAGCAACCGGTACACGACGGTCCGGTTCACACCGAGCCGGAGGGACAGCTCGGTCACGGTCAGCCCGTGGTCCGTGTCGGCGAGCAGTTTGAGGACACGTAGCCCTCGGTCGAGCGTCTGGGAGGTCTCCGCGGTCACGACGCCCACTCCTTAGTGGTGAGGTCGGCGGCCCCCCGGTCGGCGGATGCGTCACCGAGTCCCGTCGGCAACGCGCTTCAGAGGCCGCCGATCGGCCGGCGGCCCGGCCTGTCCGGGCCGCGTCGCTTCACGGCTGCGCTCCGCGGCGGCGCTGCCACGGGGCGTGTGCGTAGCGGGACAGTAGCGAAGCAGGTTCGCTGAGCGGAAGGCTCCGTCCAGAATCCGGGCACGAGACGGGGCGTAGTGCTGGATTTTGCGGCGGTATGGGCGCCCCCGGGGGGCGCGGGGCTGTGCCGATGTGCGCTCCGCCGCGCGGACGCGAGCAACCACCCACACCCCGCGACGACACCACGGATGTCACTTCATCCGCGTAGCCCACTCCTGCACCTTGGTGATCCGCTGCCGCAACTGCCCCGCCGTCGCCTCCGCCGCCGGAGGCCCCCCGCACACGCGCCGCAGCTCGGTGTGGATCACCCCGTGCGGCTTGCCGCTCTGGTGGACGTAGGCGCCGACCATCGTGTTGAGCTGCCGCCGCAGCTCCATCATCTCCTTGTGGGAGACCACCGGCCGCCGCTCGGCGGGCATCTCGAGCAGGTCGGCCTCCTCGTCCGGCTTCTTGCGGCTGTGCGCGATCTGCCGGGCCTGCCGCTTCTGCAGCAGCAGCTGCACCTGGTCGGGCTCCAGCAGCCCGGGGATGCCGAGGTAGTCCTGCTCCTCCTCGCTGCCCGGGTGGGCCTGCATGCCGAACTCGGCGCCGTTGTACATGACCCGGTCGAAGACGGCCTCGGACTCCAGCGCCTCGAAGGAGAACTGCTCTTGCTCGCCGGTGTCCTCGTCCTGCTCCCGGTTCGCCTCGTCCATCTCCTTCTCGGACTCGGCGTACGGGTCCTCCTCGCCCTGCTTCTTCGGCTTGTCGAGGACGTGGTCGCGCTCGCGCTCCATCTCGTTGGCGAAGGAGAGCAGGTCGGGCACGGTCGGCAGGAACACCGAGGCGGTCTCGCCGCGTCGCCGGGACCGCACGAAACGGCCGACGGCCTGGGCGAAGAAGAGCGGGGTGGAGATGGTGGTGGCGTACACGCCCACCGCAAGCCGCGGCACGTCGACGCCCTCGGACACCATCCGCACGGCGACCATCCACCGGTCGTTGTTCGCGCTGAACTCGTCGATCCGCTCGGAGGCGCCGGAGTCGTCGGACAGCACGAGGGTCGCCTTGCTGCCGGTGATCTCCCGGATGAGCTTGGCGTACGCACGCGCCGAGTCCTGGTCGGAGGCGATGACGAGGGCGCCCGCGTCCGGGATGGCCTTCCTGACCTCGGTCAGCCGCTGGTCGGCGGCCCGCAGCACGGACGGCATCCACTCGCCGCGCGGGTCGAGCGCGGTCCGCCAGGCCTGGCTGACGGCGTCCTTGGTCATGGGCTCGCCGAGCCGGGCGGCGATCTCGTCACCGGCCTTGGTCCGCCAGCGCATGTTGCCGCTGTAGGAGAGGAAGATGACGGGCCGCACGACGTTGTCGGCGAGGGCGTTGCCGTAGCCGTAGGTGTAGTCGGCCGCCGACCGCCGGATGCCGTCGTTGCCCTCCTCGTACGTCACGAAGGGGATGGGGTTGGTGTCGGACCGGAAGGGCGTGCCGGTCAGGGCGAGCCGTCGGGTCGCGGGCTCGAAGGCCTCGAGGCAGGCCTCGCCCCAGGACTTGCTGTCACCGGCGTGGTGGATCTCGTCGAGGATGACGAGCGTCTTGCGCTGCTCCACGCGGTTGCGGTGCAGCATGGGTCGCACACCGACACCGGCGTACGTCACGGCGACGCCGTGGTACTCCCGGCCGAGCGGCCCGGCGCTGTACTCCGGATCGAGCTTGATCCCTATGCGGGCCGCGGCCTCGGCCCACTGCTTCTTCAGGTGCTCGGTCGGGGCCACCACGGTCACCTGCTGCACCACGTGGTGGTGCAGCATCCAGGAGGCCAGCGTCAGCGCGAAGGTCGTCTTGCCGGCGCCGGGGGTGGCGACCGCCAGGAAGTCCCGGGGCTGCTCCTGGATGTACTTCTCCATCGCGCCCTGCTGCCAGGCGCGCAGCTTGCTGGCGGTACCCCAGGGGGCGCGGCCGGGGAACGCCGGGGACAGGTGGTGCGAGGCAGAACTGGTGCCGGCGGTGGTAGTCACGGTCTCCGTTGGGGGTCGGGCGGCTCGTTCGAGGGAGCCTGACGGCTCGGCTACGTATGACAACCGGGCCACCCTACCGGCGCCCCGAGCCGGTCAATACGCGGACCGGGCCGGGTCACCTGTGGGTGGGACCGACGTCACAACTCCTCGGCGACGGAGACGGCGACGTCGGCGAGGGCGGTGGAAGCAGCCCGCCGCTCCGCCGGGGCCCGCGGTCCGCCGGTCTACGGCCGTCGCTCCCGCAGCCGTGTCGACACCCAGGCCCCGGCCAGTGCCACCCCTGCCATCGGCAGGAACACCGCGGTGAAGGCGGCCGGGTGGGTGCCGGAGGTGTGGGTGGCCGAGTGGGTGACGGTGCCGCCGCCCAGCGCCGCGAAGGCGGCGCCGCCGGCGGACAGCAGGACGACGTTGGAGAGGCCGTCGGAGATCTGGAGGGCGGCGGAGTTGGTGCCGGCCTCCTCGGGGGCGGAGAGCTTGAGCAGGAGGACGCTCGTGGAGGAGATCACGAGCCCCATCCCGAAGCAGCCGAACGCCCAGGCGACGGCGACGGTCCATACGGGCACGGAGTCGATCAGCACACTCGGCGCGGCGGCGACGGCGGCCGCCACCAGCAGCATCCCGACGGTGGTCAGCCGCTCCCGGTACGGCTCCACCCGCGACCGCGACTGCACCCACGAGCCCAGCGCCCACGTCCCGCCGCCCGCGGCGAGCGAGAGCCCGGCCAGCGTCGGACTGAGCCCGCGCTGCGTGACCAGCATCAGCGGCACGAACGACTCGGCGGCGATGAAGGACCCGGCGGCGACGCCCCGCAGCAGCACGACGGACGGCAGGCCGCGCGCGGCCCGGTACGTACCGCGCGGGAGCAGCCCGAGCACGGCCGGCACGAGCAGGGCCACGCCCACGGCACCGGGCAGGAGCGAGAGTGGGCGCAGGTCCTGGGCGGCGTACTGGAGCAGTCCGGCACCCAGGGAGATGGCCAGGGCGAGCCGGATGCGCCGGCGGTCGAAGGAGGCGGGCGGGTCCTCCGGCGGGGCGGGCCGGTCGGTCGTCCGCGCCGCGTTCCGTGCGACGGGCCGGTCGGTCATCCGCGCCACGTCCCGTGCGACGGGCCGGTCGGTGAGGGCGGTCCGTTCCGCGGGGACGGGCACGTTCGGACTCTCCGCCGCGGCGGACCCGGCAGCGCTGTGCCCCGCGGGTCCGGACGCCCGACGCCGTATCTGCGGCAGGGCGAGCGCGAGCGGGAAGACGACGAGCAGCGGTATCCCGACGAACACCCACCGCCACCCCAGCTGTTCGGTCACCGTGCCGGCGGCGAGCGGGCCGACGATCGACGGCAGGACCCAGCTCGCGGCGAACGCGGCCATGATGGCCGGCCGCAGCCGCTCCGGATAGGCCCTCCCGACGACGACGTACAGCGCGACGATCACCAGCCCGCCGCCGAACCCCTGCACGGCCCGGCCCAGGATGAACACCCACATCGACCCGGCGGTGCCGGACAGCAGCAGCCCGGCGCCGAAGGAGGCGATGCCCGTCGTCAACGGCCCGAGGGGGCCACGCCGGTCCGACCACTGCCCGGAGAGCACCATCCCGAACAGGCTGGTCGTGAAGTACCCGGAGAACGCGAACGCGTACAGCGACACCCCGTCCAGCTCCCGAGCAGCGACGGGCATCGCCGTCCCCACGGCGGTCGCCTCGAAGGCGATGAGCAGCACGACGGAGACGATCCCGACACTCAACGCCCGGTACGCCGCCCCCAGCACACCTTCATCCCGCTCGGCCACGAAGGGCGGATCAACGGCTTCCTCGACATCGGCACCACGCGGCTTCGGGACGGTCATGCCCGCCAGCGTAAGGTCCACACCCCGCTTTGACCCCTGTCCCAAGACGGTCCGGCCCTGAGACCTTGGTCGTACATCCCCGCTGTCTCGGACGCCCCCGGCCGGCTATCACCCCCACGTCGGCCAGATCTTCGCGGCCTGCCCGAAAACCTGTGCACAACCCCAAGCCCCTCTCGCGTGTCCAGGACATGACCGGTAGCCGACGCTCCGGTCGTCGTGCCTTCCGGGCCCGACGAGGAATCGACGAGGAGAACCACCGTGCACCTCCGCCCCCCGGCAGCCGTCCTGGCCGCCGCCGTGATCGCCGTCGCCGGTCCTGTTGTCGCCGCGCCCCTGGCGCACGCCGAGGACGGCGCGCCCGAGCTCGTCGTGTCGGCCCTGCCGTCCGCGGCTCCCAAGCCGGGTGAGGTGTACGACAAATCCGTCACTTTCACCAACCAGGGCACGGCCGCCGTGGACGGTGTCACCTTCCGGGTGCGTCTGACGCGCGGGCTGGACTTCCCCGAGCAGGTGAAGGGCTGCACCTACTCGACCGTCAAGGACCAGGTCAGGCAGGCAATCTGTGAACTCGACACGGTCGTCGAGCCGGGTGCCTCCGTCACCACGCCCGTCCGGTTCAAGGCGCTGGACAGCGCCCTGATGGAGGCCGTCGAGTACGGCACGAGCGCGAGCGGTGAGGCGCCGGGCGAGGGGTACGACGACAGTTACCGGCGGCTCACCCTGACCGCGGACAACACCGCCGATCTCGTCGCGGTCGGTGAGGACACCGAGGCGCTGGCCGGCGAGGAGCAGTCGGTCACGGCGACCCTGCGCAACGACGGCCCGGGCTGGGTGCAGAACCAGGAGAGCGACGACCTTCCGGGCCTGCTGGTGCAGATCCCGCCGGGCACCGTCGCCGTGAAGGTGCCGAAGGACTGCGCGCCGTTCGGGATCGACGGGCCGAGCGGGCCGCAGGGGACCACGGGCAAGCCCAAGTACGTGTGCTGGCCGAAGGACGGGACGCTCGACGTGGGCCAGTCCCTGGCGTACACCTTCACGCTGAAGGTCAAGGAGTCCGCGCAGGACACCAAGGGTGAGGTCAAGGCGTCGTCCGTCTACGACATCGCCCCGAAGTACGACACGAACCGGGCCAACAACACCGCCGTGATCAGCATCGACCTGCCGAGTGACTACGAGCCGGAGCCGAGCCCCTCGGACGGCGCGAACGGCGGCTCCGGCGACGGCGGGAACGGCAACGCCCCCGAGGGCCAGGCCGCCGGCGGCACGGGCGCCACGGCATCCCCCTCGGCCACGGCCTCGACCGGCACCACGACCGGTGGCTCCACGGGCACCACGACCGGCAGCACCACCGGCGGCAATCTCGCCACCACCGGCTCCGACGGCACCCCGCTCCTCGCCGGTGCCGCTGCCGCCGCCGCGGTGATCGGCGGCGGTCTGGTGTTCGCCGTACGCCGCCGCAACGCCGCCAAGTCCGCCTGACGGCAGCGCTGCCAAGCGCGCTCGGCGGCAGCGCCGTCAGGTCCGCCCGACGGCATCACCGCCGAGTCCGCCTGACCGCAGCGCCGTCAGGTCCGCCCGACGGCATCACCGCCGAGTCCGCCTGACCGCAGCGCAGCCAAGTCCGCCTGACCGCAGCGCAGCCGAGTCCGCCTGACGGTCGTGCCGTCAGAGCACCCCGCCCGTCTCGTCCTGGAACGCGTCCGTCCAGTAGTGACGGACCGTTCCGCCCGCCGTCACGCCCGTCGGGTCCACCGTCGACAGGACCTGGAGCAACGTCATGGCCAGCTGGTCGTAGGTGTCGGTGGTCAGCTCGTGGGACGACTGGGCGTCTATCGCGCGCTCGCGGTGCAGCAGCCAGAACGTGAAGGCGAGGGTCGAGACGTCCGTGTTGAGCGGGTACAGCGTCGCCTCGGTCTCGCTCCAGTTCAGGACCGCGCCCGTCGCGCCGTCGACGACCAGGCTGTTGTCCTCGACCAGGTGGCCGAGGCGGATCAGGCGGTGGGCTCCGGCGGGGAGTTCCGCCGGGGCGCCGGTGTCGGCGTAGTACTCGGCGAGCGTCGCCAGGGGGACGTCCGTGTCCAGGGAGAAGACGTGGGCGTCCTCCGGCAGGCCCACCTCGCGCAGGAAGCGGCGGGTCGGTTCGTGCGTGAGGGTCGCGGGGAAGTCGACGTCCTCGAAGCGCGCGACCTTGCCGGGGCCGAACTCCTGGTCCAGCAGGCGGTGCGGGAGGTCCAGGGAGAGGCCGGACACGCCGCCCCGGCCCGCCACCAGGGACAGGGGGCGGATCAGTGCCGCCATCTTCCAGAACGGGGCCGGTTCGCCGTCCGCGCCGTCACGGAACACCGCCAGCAGGTGCTGCGACGCCTGCGCCACCGCCTTGGGGCCGTAGCGGCCTGCGTAGGAGGCGAACTGGCCCCGCAGGCCCGCCAGTTCGTCCGTGGCCTCCGCGAAGCGGACCAGCGTCCGCAGGGAGGGGGCCAGGGGGCGGCGGTCCATCAGGTCGGGGCGGTCGTGCAGGACGTACGTCGTCGAGATCTCGCCCGTCGAGCCGTCGAGCAGGACCGACTCCGTCTCCAGGCCGCCAGGGCCCAGCAGTCCGCCTATCACCAGCTGCTCGCGCAGTTCCGCCGAGAGGCGGTCGTCCGGGTCGCCCGTCGAGTCGGCGACCGTGCGCAGGCCCTGGCGGCTCAGCTCCGCGAAGCTCAGCACGCCGCTGAGGCCGGGCAGTCCGGGGCCGGTCAGCCAGTGCCGCGTGGACGCGTGCGTCACCCACGGGTCCAGCTCGGACTCCGTCAGGGTGATCACCGCGGAACCGGCGTCGGTCGTACTCATGGGCTCCCCCGCATGTGCTTGCTCACCGTCCCCTGGCGGAGCACGGCAGACCACCCGGCCCAGCCCGGCAGCCGTTCCCCACTGCCCAGAACAGTACGCCCCACCACTGACAACGCCCCGGAACAGCGACGCGCGCCCGACGGCCACGCCGCGTCACCTCACAAGACGCTCGGAGCACCCCCGCACGTTCCCTTTCCGCCGAAATCGCTTTCATTCCCTGGCGGTCCCCTGGCGTCCCCTGGCGTCGCGTCAGTTTCGCGCGAGCGGAGCGGAGTCCGGTGCGCGGGTCCGGGCGGGGCCCCGCGGGCGGCAGCGGCCTCAGCCCCGTTCGGTGACCACCGCGGCCTGGGGGCGGATCGGGAGCCGGTTCACGGGGCGGCCCGTCGCGGCCCGTACGGCGGACGCGACGGCCGCCGGGGACGTCACCACCGGCACCGCGCTGACGGCCTTGGCCCCGAAGGGGGCGACGACGTCCCGCTCCTCCACCAGCCGGACGATACGGACGTCGGGCGCGTCGAGGGCGGTCGGGAGGGCGTAACCGGTCAGGTCGGGATGGCGGACGATGCCGCGCGGCGTGCGGAGGTTCTCCGTGAGGGCGATGCCCACGCCCTGCGTCACACCCGCCTCGATCCTGGCCGTCAGCTGGGCGGGGTTCAGGACCCGGCCCACGTCCTGGGCGACGGCCAGTTCCACGACCCGCACGGAACCGATCTCGATGTCGACGTCGACCACCGCACGGATCGCGCAGAAGGCCATGCCCACGAAGGCGTCGCCCTGCCCGGCCTCGTTCAGCGGCTCGGTCGGGTGCGGGCGGCACTGGGCGGTGGCCCACAGTTCCTTGCCGTCCAGCGCCTCGGTCACGGTCGTCGAGAGGACCCCGTCGTACGACGTGATCTTGCCGTCGGTGATCTGGAGCAGCTCCGTCGACATGCCGAACTTGTGGGCGAGCGGCTGGAGGAGCTGGGTGCGGACCATCTTGGCCGCGCGCTCCACCGCCCCGCCCGACACCCAGGTGTGCCGGCCACGGCAGCCCGCGCCCGCCGGGGGCTGGTCGGTGTCGACCGGCGCCACGTGCACCTCGTCGACGCCGAGCGTCTCCTGGACGATCTGCCGGGCCAGCGTCGTGAAGCCCTGGCCGGTCTCGACGGCCGCGCACAGGACCGTCGCGACGCCGTCGTGGACCTTCACGGTCGCCGTGGAGACCTCGTCCGCGCCCTCCGCGCCGAGCATGTGGACCATGCCCACGCCGTAGCCGACGCCCCGGCGCACCGCGCCCGGTTCGCCCGCGCCCTCGGGGCCGCCGGGCAGGAGCCACTCGTCCTCGGGCGTGTCCTTGGGCAGCGGCGGCAGCGGGAAGTCCCGTACGGCCTGGAGGAGTTCGGCGACCGGGGCCGGGCAGGTCACGGTCTGGCCGGTCGGCAGCACGTCGCCGGTGGCCAGGGCGTTGCGCAGCCGCACTTCCGCCGGGTCGAGGCCGAGCTTCTTGGCGATCTTGTCCATCTGCGCCTCGTAGGCGGCGCAGACCTGCATGGCACCCTCGCCGCGTACGTGACCGGACGGGGGGTTGTTGGTGCGTACGGCCCAGCCCTCGATGAAGGCGTTCGGGACGACGTAGGGGCCGCAGGCGAACGCGACGGCTGCGGCCAGGGCCTCGGAGGAGGTGTCGGCGTAGGCCCCCGCGTCGAGCAGGATCTGCGCCTCCACCTTGACGAGTCTGCCCTCGGCGTCGGCGTGGTGGCGGTAGCGCAGCAGGGTGGGGTGCCGGTGGACGTGGCCGAGGAAGGACTCCTCGCGCGTGGCGGTGAGTTTCACCGGGCAGCCGGTGCGCAGCGCGAGCATGCCGAGCGGCAGCTGGAAGCCCTGGTCCTCGCGGTCGGCCGTGGCGCCGGGGACTCCGGTCACGACGACCTTGACGCGCTCGGGTTCCAGGCCGAACGCGGCGGCGGCGGCGTCGCGGTCGGCGTGCGGGTCGGTGGAGGCGAGGTACAGCTCCACGCCGCCGTCCGGGCGCGGCACGGCCAGGCCCGCCTCGGCGCCGATGGGCGCGGGGTCCTGGCGGCCGATGCGGTACAGGCCCTCGACGACGATCTCGCCGGCCGCCTCCGGGTCGCCGTGATGCAGCGGGATGTGCCGGATCAGGTTGCCGTCGGGGTGCAGCGGCTCGGCCTCGAAGGCCTGCTCCGGGTCGGTCACCGGGTCGAGTACCTCGTACTCGACGATGACCGCGGCGGCGGCCATGCGCGCGGTGTCCGGGTGGTCGGCGGCGACGGCGGCGATGGGCTCGCCGTGGTGGCGCACGACCTCGGAGGCGAAGACCGGGCGGTCGGCCGTGCCGCGGCCGTGCAGCATGCTGCCGGGGACGTCCTCGTGGGTGACGACGGCGCGGACGCCGGGCATCTCGCGCGCGTGGGAGGTGTCGATCGACAGGATGCGCGCGTGCGGATGCGGAGAGCGCAGCACGGCCGCCCACAGCAGGCCCTCGGCCCACAGGTCGGCGGCGTACGGGAAGGTGCCCTCCGTCTTGGCGCGGGCGTCGGCGGGCGGCAGGGAGGCGCCGATGCCGTGCGGAAGCGGTTCGGGGGCGGGGGCGGCCTCCGCGGCCTGTGCGGCCTGGGCGGTGGCTGCTTCGTTGCTCACGCGGGGCCTCCGTCCTGGCCGTAGGGCTGCTCATGCGGTTCTGGGGAGTGCGGTCCGGGGGTGTGCGGTTCCGGGGGCGCTCCGAAGGCCGACGCGTTCACGCCACCGGCGCCCGGGCCCGCCTGGTGCGGGATGCGGGCCCCGTCGGTGTCGCCGTCGGCGGGCGCGGAGTGCGCCTCGCGTTCGGCGACGACCTCCTTGACGGCGTCCACCACGCCCCGGTAGCCGGAGCAGCGGCACAGGTTGCCGCACAGCGCCTGGCGGGTCTCCAGCTCGGTGGGCGCCGGGTTGCCCTCCAGGAGGTCGTGCACGGTCATCGCCATGCCGGGGACGCAGAAGCCGCACTGCACGGCGCCGCAGCGCGCGAGCGCCCGCTGCACGTCCGACGGCTGCCCGTCCTCGGCCAGGCCTTCCACGGTGCGGACCTCGCTGCCGGCGGCGGTCACGGCCGGGACCAGGCAGGACGCCACGAGCCGTCCGTCGACCTGGACGTTGCACGCGCCGCACTCGCCCTGCGAGCAGCCGTCCTTGGCACCCGCGAGTCCGAGCCGCTCACGCAGCACGTACAGCAGCGACTCGCCGATCCACGCGTCGCCGACGGGGCGTTCGGCGCCGTTGACGCGCAGGACGTAGGAGGCGAGGGGGTGTTCCTCATGGGGGGCGGCGGGGGGCGTGTCGTGAGGGGCGGCGGCCAAGGCGTCCGGGGCGGCGTCCGTGGTCTCGGCCGCCGGGGCCTCGTCCGGCGCGGGGTCGTCAGGGTTCTCGCCGTCGGCGGTCTCCGGGCCGGTGTCCGTGCCGGTGCCGGTGTCGGCGTCCGCGAAGGCCGGGAGGGGGCGGGCAGCGTGCCCGGAGGGCCCCTCGGCGGCCTCTGGGGCGCCGGAGGCGTCCTCGGAGGGCTCGCCGGGGTCGGAGGCCTCACCGGGGCCGGGAGCGGACTGTGAGGCTTCCTGGGCGTCCCGCGGAAGCGCGGCGGCTTCCGGGTGCACCTCTGGCCCGGGCTCCCCGTGGAACGCGCCAGGGGCCTCGGGGTACCGCTGCGCGAAGTCGTCGGGGGCGGACGCCTCCGGTCCCTGGCCGGTGAAGTCCGAGGGTTCGAAAACGTGGTCGGCCCCGTGGTCGGCCCGTTGGTCGGCGAAACGGGACGGCTCCGCCGTGCGACCTGCCGCCCCGGGCTCCTCCGGCGCGTACTCCGACGGCTGAGGCGCGTGATCCGTGCCGGACGCCTCCGGCGCATGGCCGAACTCCCCCGGCCGATGCGAGGCGCCGGTGTCCTCGTGGGCTCCAGGCGCGTAGGCGTCCCGCGGATGTCCGGGGCCGGCCTCACCCGGGCCCGCCTCCTGCGGCAGCGGCTCGGCGGCCTGCTGCTCCGGTGCGAATCCGGAGGCGGGTCCGGCGTCGCCCTGCTGCCCATGCGCGTGGTCCTGCTCGTACGCGCGGTCCGGCCCGTGACCGTGGCCGTGGTGCGGTCCGTGGTCGTGGTCCTGCTCGTGCGCGTGGTCCTGCTCGTGCGCGTGGTCCTGCTCGTGCGCGTGGTCCTGCTCGTGCGCGTGGTCCTGCTCGTGACCGGGCTCGTGGGGGTAGCCCGGGTGGGTCTCCTCCTGTCCGGCCGCGTCCTGCGCGTCCTGCCCCCACGGCCGGCCCGCGGCCTGGGTCGCCCAGGGGGCGGGCGCGCCGCCGGGCAGCGTGGCCGGCGGGGTGCCGCCCCACTGTTCGACCAGCGAGGACGTGGTGAACTCGCCCGACTCGTCAGGAAGGTCGCCCCCGGCGACGGGGATCGACCACTGGCCGGTCACGTCATGGCCGGGCGCGGCCCCGGCCGCCGCGGTCTCCTCGAAGTTCCACTGCCCGGTCGCCCCGGGGTTGTACGTGAACCGGTCGTCGCCGCCGTGCTGCGGAGCCGTCGCGTCGGAGCCGTAGGGCGTCCCGGAGTCGTACGGCGCGTCGGAGCCGCCGTACGGCTGCTCGGGCACGTCGTGGCCCTGCTGCTGGTGCCCGCCGTGCTCGTGTCCGTGCTGCGGGTGCCCGGCGTTGGGGTCGTGCCACTGCGTCCCGTCGACCGGCGCGCCCGGCACGGGCCACGCGCCCGTGGCCGCCGGGTCGGTGCCGGCCGTCGGGGCGGGGCTGACCGTTATCTGCGGCGGTACGTAGCCGTGGCCGGGCGCGGCCAGGGGGCTGTCGGCCGCCAGCAGGGCGTCGACGCCACCCTCGGGGAGTTCGACGAAGGCCGTGGCGCCGTCGTCGTACTCGCCCTGGGGCAGCGGGTCCCAGCGGCTGCCGCCCCGGGGCGTGCCCTCTCCGTGCTGGTCGTCGGTCACGACAGCGCCCTCCCCAGTGCTCGTCGGGCCAGCGCGGCGACGGTGCGCCGCAGGTGCAGTACGGCGGGCGGAAGCTGCGCGACCGAGCCGTCCTCGGCCGGCGCCGCGTCGGGGATGCAGGCCGCGGCGACGTACTCCCCGAAGGCGTTCAGCGCCTCCGGGACGAGCGCCCGGTTGTTGTCCCAGTCGATGAGGCCGGCGACCCACTGCTCGGCCTCCAGGGGCCGCAGCGCCATCGGCGCTATGGCGCCCACCGCGCAGCGCACACCCCGGCGCGCGGGGTCCAGGACCAGGGCCACGGATGCCACCGCACGCCCCGGGCCGGTCCGGCCGGTCGCCTTCAGGAAGACCTGTGGGGCGTGCAGCAGCGGCACGCGCACGTAGCCGATGAGTTCGCCGGCGCGCAGCATGTCCATCCCGGCCAGCAGGTGCGAGACCGGGATCTCCCGGCGGGCTCCGCCCGGGCCCGCGATGATCAGGGTCGCCTCCAGGGCCGCCAGCACCGGCAGTGCGTCCCCGGTGGGGGCGGCCGAGGCGATGTTGCCGCCCAGGGTGCCCGCGTTGCGGATGTGCGGCGGGCCGGCGGCGCGCGCGGCGGCGGCGAGCGCCGGGATCAGGGCCGCGAAGTCGGGGCGGCCCATGCGCGCGTGCGTGAGGCCCGCGCCGAGCAGCGCGTGACCGTCCATGTACTGCCAGCCGCGGATCTCGCTGATCCGGCCGAGCCCCACCAGCGCGGCGGGCCTGAGCTGCCCGGAGTTGACGGAGGCCATCAGATCGGTGCCGCCCGCCACGGGCACGGCGGCGGGCACGGCGGTGAGCGCCGCGACTGCCTCGTCCAGCGTCGTGGGCAGCGTGACGGCCTGCCCCGCCTGCGGTGCGTGCGTGGTCAACCCGGCTGCCCCTTCCCGCTGCCCCACCTGGTCCCACCTGTGCTGCCGTACGGTACGTGCTGACAGGGCGGACGTGGCAACTCTGGCACATCTTGGCGAGAGCCGAAGACACGGGTCCGCTAGGAGGCATTCGCCCACCTCACCGGCGAGATGGTCCGTTTTCGCACAGGTTCACCAGTGCATGCCGATTGGCACTTTCGGTGACCCTTGTGCGCTTTTTCCGTGGCCTGTTCGAGCTGTTCGGTCGGGCGGCGAGACGGGTCGCGACGGGCGCCAGGACCGCTCGCGACGAACGGCAGGACGGATCGCGACGAACGGCAGGACCGCTCGCCACGGCCGGCGGGACCGCCCGCGACAACAGGCCCGGCCCTACCGGGTGGGCGGCGGGCCGTCGATCGGGCGGCCCGGCACTCCCGGGCGCTGTTGCCAGGGCAGCGGGCCCGTGGGGGGCCGGTAGGCGACACCCAGGGCGTCCAGCCGCCGGTAGTGGGCGGCCATCCGGCGCTCGAAGCCGGCGAAGTCCCGTGCCGCAGAGGGCGGCAGGGTGCTCCAGGCGACCTCCGCGAAGGCCACGAGCCGGGGGAAGGCCTGGTAGTCCACGCGCGCGTGGTCCTCCATCACCTCGGTCCACAGGTTGGCCTGCGTGCCCAGCACGTGCCGGGCCTCCTCGGGCGTCAACTCCGGTGGAACGGGCTCGAACCGGTAGACGTCCTCCAGGGTGCGCACCCACCCGATCGGTACCGGCTCCTCGGGGCCAGGGTCCTGACGGTGGTCCAGGTACACCTGCTGCTCGGGGCACATGACGACGTCGTGCCCGGCCCGGGCGGCGGCGATCCCTCCGGCGTAGCCCCGCCAGGAGGAGACGGCGGCACCCCCGGCCGGCCCGCCTTCCAGGATCTCGTCCCAGCCGATGAGCCGGCGGCCGCGCTCGGCGAGCCAGGTGTCGAAGTGCCCGATGAACCAGGACTGGAGCCCGTCCTCGTCCGCGAGCCCCAGTTCCCTGATGCGTGCCTGGGCCGTCCCCGAGCGCCGCCACTGGTCCTTGGGGCATTCGTCGCCGCCGACGTGGACGAACTCCGAGGGGAACAGCCCGAGTACCTCCTCGAAGACGCCCTCGTAGAAGCGCAGGGTGTTGTCAGTGGGGGCGAGTACGTTCGGGTTGATTCCCCAGGTGTCCCAGACGGAGAGGGCGGTGGTGTCGATGACGTCGGTGTTGCCGAGTTCCGGGTACGCGGCGATAGCGGCCTGCGAGTGGCCCGGTACGTCGATTTCGGGGACGACGGTGATATGCCGCTCGGCGGCGTAGGCGACGATCTCCCGGATGTCGTCCTGGGTGTAGTAGCCGCCGTGCGGCTTGTCCTCCCACAACGGCGAGGCCCGGTGGCCGGTTTTGGTACGGGCGCGCCAGGATCCGGTCCCGGTCAGCCGCGGATGCCGTTTGATCTCGATGCGCCAGCCCTGGTCGTCCGTCAGATGGAAGTGGAAGACGTTGAGTTTGTGCGCCGCCATCAGATCGAGGTAACGCAGCACGCCTTCCTTGGACGTGAAGTGCCGGGCCACGTCGAGCATCAGGCCGCGCCAGCGGAACCGGGGGGCGTCCTCGATGGTGAGGTGCGGCACGGTCCAGGCGCGGTCGCGGTCCAGCGGGGCCCTGCGGTACGCCTCCGGGCCGAGGAGCTGGCGCAGCGTCTGGGCGCCCCAGAAGACACCGGCCGCGCTGCCGCCCTCGATGAGGACTCCGTTCCCGTCGCTGACGAGGCGGTACTCCTCCCGGCCGAGCCCGGGGCCGAGTCGCAGCCGGATGCCGCCCTCGGCGTCGTCGGGCTCCTGCCCCTCGCACAGCGGCAGACCGGTGGCCTGCCGGAGGGCGGCGCCCAGCCACTGGCCGACGTTCTCCGTCCCGGTGCCGGAGCAGAGCCGGGAGCGCCGCGTCAGCCGCACCTCGCCGGAACCGGCGACGGCGCTGCGGGGCGCCGGAATCAGTTCGGTCACGTCAGTCCTTCACCGCTCCGCCCAGTCCGGAGACCAGACGGCGCTGTACGAGTACGAAGAAGACCAGGACCGGGATCGTCATCACCGTGGAGGCGGCCATGACCCCGCCCCAGTCCGGGTCGTCGGGCTTGTAGAAGACGAGGAGCGCCATCGGCAGCGTCGACTGCGAGGTGTCGCTGATGATGAACGACTTGGCGAACAGGAAGTCGTTCCAGGCGGAGATGAACGAGAACACGCTGGTGGCCACGAGACCCGGCAGGACGAGCGGGAAAAGGATCTGCCAGAGGAATCGCGCCCGCGTCGCCCCGTCGATGTACGCGGCCTCCTCCAGGGCCTCCGGAACGGCTTTCACGAACCCCCGGAGCATCCAGATCGCGAAGGGCAGCGAGAACGCGACGTGGGGCAGGATCAGCGAACCCAGCGTGTTCAGCTGCCCGGCGTCCCGCATGAGGAAGAACAGGGGGATGGTGAGGGCTTCCACGGGCACCATCTGGGCCACCAGAAACATGATCAGAAGGGTGGTCCGGAGACGGAAGCGGAATCGTGTGACGGCGGTCGCGGCGAGAAACGCGATGAGCGCGGAGGCGATCACGACACAGCCGGCGACGAGAAGACTGTTGAGGAAGTAGCGGCCGAATTCCTGCTGCCCGAAGACGCGCCGGAAGGAATCCAGTGAGGGCGCGAGCGTCCACGGCCGGGGCTCGCTCGACTCGATCTCCCCGGCCGGTTTGAAGGCGCTGAGCACCATCCAGTAGAGGGGGAAGGCGACGACGACGGCGATCAACAGGGCGGAGGCCTCGGCGGCCGACCGGCCCGGGCGGCGCACACGGGCGCGGAGCGGGTTCACAGTTCCTCCCCCTGACGGCGCAGCAGCCGCAGATAGACCAGCGTCACGGCGAGCAGGATCAGCAGCATCACGACGCCGATCGCGGAGCCGAGGCCGTATTGCGAGGACGCGAAGGCCTGCTGGTAGGCGTAGACGTTCAGGACCAGGTTCTGGCCGGCGATGCCGCCGCCGTTCGTCATGACGTAGATCTGGGTGAAGACCTTGAAGTCCCAGATGACCGACTGGATGGTGACGACGACCAGGATCGGCCGGAGCATCGGGGCGAGTACGGAGCGCCAGATCCGCCACTGCGAGGCGCCGTCGAGGGAAGCGGCCTCCAGCACTTCGCCGGGCACGGCGCGGATCCCCGCGTACACGGTCACCATCACGAACGGGAAGGAGCACCAGACCACTTCGAGCAGGACGAGGAAGAAGGCGCTGAGGCGGCCGTACGTCCACGAGTGGTCGCCCAGGCCCAGCATCCGGTTCACCGGGCCGAAGTCCGGGTCGAACAGGAACAGCCAGACGGTCGAGCCGGTCACCGCCGGGGTCGCCCACGCGCCCAGCGCGGCCAGCATCAGCGCAAGCCTCGGCAGGGCCCGCACCCGGGTGAGGAGCACGGCCAGGGTGCAGCCGACCGCGAGCGTGGAGACGACACAGGCCGCCGCGAACAGCACGGTGGCGAGCAGCACCTGCCAGAACTGCGGGTCCCCGAACAGCCCGGCGTAGTTCCCGAACCCCTCGAAGGTGGCCGGCTCACCGCCGCTGACCTGTGCCTGGGTGTACTGGAAGAAGGAGATCAGCCCGAGCTGGTAGATCGGGTA
This sequence comes from Streptomyces sp. NPDC012474, assembly GCF_042955185.1. Classification (NCBI taxonomy): domain Bacteria; kingdom Bacillati; phylum Actinomycetota; class Actinomycetes; order Kitasatosporales; family Streptomycetaceae; genus Streptomyces; species Streptomyces sp. NPDC012474. The sequence continues at coordinate 101,353 of NZ_JBIBEP010000001.1, read as the reverse complement.
GACGAGCAGCCCCCCGAGCACGACGAGCGCGGGCGCGAGGTACAGCCAGGGCGTCCAGCCGCCGGACACGAGCGGGGACGTGCCGGACGCGGCCCGGCGCGACCCCGTCCGGCCACTCCCTTTCCCCCGGGACTCCTTGGCCGGGGGCCGGCCGGGCGAGCCACCGCCCTGCCCGGCGCGGACGGCGACGGAACTCTCCCCGGGCGCTCCGGTCAGCACCGCCTCGGCTGCGCGGACGCCCCCCTCAGCGGAACCCTCCCGAGCCGCTCCCGCCGGAGCCGCTTCGGACGGGCCGCCCCGCGTCGGAGCACCCGCGGCTGCCGCACTGTCGGTGTCCGTCGTCTCCGTGTGGTCGTTCATCCGGTTCACCCCGCGGAGCCGAACGCGGCGTTCATCTTCTTCGCGGCGTCGTCGGAGGCCCGTGTGACGTCCTTCTTGCCGCTGATGACCTCCTGGAACATCGTCGGCAGGACGAGGGAGGAGTCGATCCGGGCCCACGCGGGTGACGCGGGAACGAACTTGGTTCCGGCGGAGAGGGTCTGCACGAAGGGCTTCACGAACGGCTCCTGCCGCGCGACCTGCTGGCGGACGTCCGTGAAGGTCGGCAGGAAGCCCATCGCCTCGAAGAGTTCACTCTGCGTCTGCTTCGAGGCGAGCTGCTCCATGAGCCGGACGGCGAGCGTGCGGTGCGAGGTGCTCTTCAGGACGCCGATGTTGTTGCCGCCCGCGAAGGCCGGGGCGATCGAGCCGGGCTTCACCCCGGGCAGTGGGACGACGGCGTACTTGCCCTTGACCTTCCCGGCCTCGACGGCGGTGTGGCTGAAGTCGCCGCCGATGGCCATGCCGGCCTTGCCCGCGGCGAACGCGGAGATCGTGTCGTTGCCGCCCATGCCGGCGCACTTGGCGGCCGGGCAGTTGTCGTCGCCGAACAGGGACGTGTAGGCCTTGATGCCCTTCCGGGCCTGCGGGCTGTCGATGCCGGAGGCGTACGAGCCGCCCTTGCCGCTCGCGAGTTCACCGCCGTTGGCCCACACGAACGGCATCGCGCCGTAGGTGTAGGCGCCGCCGACCACCAGTCCGTACAGCTCGGGCCTGGCGGCGCGTATCTCGCGGGCGGTGGAGGCGAGTTCGTCCATCGTCCTCGGGACGGACAGGCCGAGCTCCCTGAACACGTCCGTTCGGTAGTAGAGCGCACGGACGCCGACGTAGAGGGGGGCGCCGTAGAGCTTGCCGTCCACCGTCACCGACTGCTCGGCCGTCGGGTCGGTGTCCTTCGCCTCGCTCCAGTCGCCGAACTCCTTCGTGACGTCGAGGAGTCCGCCGTCCTTCACATAGCCGGCCGTGTCGGTGTTGCCGTACTCCATCAGGTCGGGCGCGGAGGCGGGGTCGTTGAAGGCGGCCTTGACGCGCTGGGCTCGGGTGTCGATGGGGATGTACTCGACGTCCACCTCGGTGCCGTTGTGGGCCTTCTCGAAGTCGGCGACGACCGAGTCGACGACCTTCTGCTTGGGGCCGTTGCCCACCTCCTGGAAGAGCCACACGCGCAGCGTGCCGGTCTTCTCGTCCTTGTCGGAGGAGGAGTTCGAAGAGGTCTGGGGTGCGCACCCGGTGGCCAGGAGAGCGGCGAGCGCGGTGAGCCCGGCAAAACGGACGGACAGCTTCATGGAGTGCTCCTCCGTGGGAGTGTTGCAACATGCGCAATGAAGGTTTCGCTGTGCACAACACACCGGAGGCTAGGGACTGCATGAACACGCCCACAAGAGGTCTCAACCACTCTGTGACCGGAAGACGCACCCCGTGCAACGCCCGGACAGCACAAAAGCCCCCAGGGCGCGCAAAACGCACCCTGGGGGCCTCACGCCCCGCGAGTCGGGCCTACTTGTCGCCCTTGTCGTCGTCCCCGGAGCTCATGGACTCGTAGATCTCCTTGCACATGGGACACACGGGGTACTTCTTCGGGTCGCGGCCCGGCACCCAGACCTTGCCGCACAGCGCCACGACGGGGGTGCCGTCGAGGGCGCTCGCCATGATCTTGTCCTTCTGGACGTAATGGGCGAAGCGCTCGTGGTCACCGTCACCGTGCGAGGTCTGCGGCGTCGGCTCAACGAGGGTCCCCGTACCAGTCCCGCGCTCGGGCTCGAGAGTGCTCATAGGGCCAAGGGTACTGAAGCTCACACGCATCAGTTGAGCGAAGGGTCGTCCGGGTACGTCGCGACCATCGCCAGCTCACTGCGCTGCCGGCGCAGCACCTCCCGCCAGAGCCGCTCGGGGGACGGGGACGAGACGTCGCCGGGCTCCGACTCGACGACGTACCACGCGCCGTCGACCAGCTCGTCCTCCAGCTGGCCCGGGCCCCAGCCGGCGTACCCGGCGAAGATCCGCAGGGAGCCGAGGGCGGAGGCCAGCAGCTCCGGCGGGGCCTCCAGGTCGACCAGACCGATCGCGCCGTGCACCCGGCGCCAGCCCAGCGGACTGGTCTCGCCGGACGCGCCGCCCGGAACGACCGCGACCCCGAGAGCCGAGTCCAGCGACACCGGGCCGCCCTGGAACACGACACCCGGTTCCACGGCGAGATCCCCCCAGCCCTCCAGGATGTCGCCCACGCCCACCGGCGTGGGGCGGTTCAGGACGACACCGAGGGAGCCCTCCTCGTCGTGGTCGAGGAGCAGCACCACCGCGCGGTCGAAGTTGGGGTCCGCCAGGGCGGGGGTGGCCACGAGCAACCGCCCTGTGAGCGAGGACACCTCGGTCATGGCAGACATGATCCCGCATTCTCCCTTCGCGTGGGGAGGCAATACGGCACAGGGAGGGAACGCAGCTCAGGGCGCACCGATGCGCCCCACGCGCACGAAAACCGGTCGTGACCCCACGTGCCCGGCACGGAACGGTTCGTGTTGTGACGAAGCCATGACGTGGCTGGGTCTGACTCAGGCTTACGGAAGGGGGGTGGTGGGCGATTACCCTTTCCCTCCTGGCCCCTGCCCGACTCCATGGAACGCGAGATTCATGACCGTCAACGACGATGTCCTGCTTGTCCACGGCGGAACCCCGCTGGAGGGCGAGATCCGTGTCCGCGGTGCGAAGAACCTCGTGCCGAAGGCCATGGTCGCAGCGCTGCTGGGCAGCGCTCCGAGCCGGCTGCGCAATGTTCCGGACATCCGCGACGTTAGGGTCGTACGGGGTCTGCTGCAGCTGCACGGTGTGACGGTCCGTCCGGGTGACGAGCCCGGCGAACTGGTGATGGATCCGACGCGCGTGGAGAGCGCCAACGTCGCTGACATCGATGCCCACGCCGGTTCGAGCCGTATCCCGATCCTGTTCTGCGGCCCGCTGCTGCACCGCCTCGGCCACGCGTTCATCCCCGGGCTCGGCGGCTGCGACATCGGCGGCCGTCCCATCGACTTCCACTTCGACGTGCTGCGCCAGTTCGGCGCGCGCATCGAGAAGCGGGACGACGGCCAGTACCTGGAGGCGCCGCAGCGGCTGCGCGGCACGAAGATCCGGCTGCCGTACCCGTCCGTCGGCGCGACCGAGCAGGTACTGCTGACGGCCGTCCTCGCGGAGGGCGTCACGGAGCTGTCCAACGCGGCCGTCGAGCCGGAGATCGAGGACCTCATCTGCGTGCTGCAGAAGATGGGCGCGATCATCGCGATGGACACCGACCGGACGATCCGCATCACCGGTGTCGACAAACTCGGCGGCTACAACCACCACGCCCTGTCGGACCGGCTGGAGGCCGCGTCCTGGGCGTCGGCGGCGCTGGCCACCGAGGGCAACATCTACGTCCGCGGCGCGCAGCAGCGCTCGATGATGACGTTCCTGAACACCTTCCGGAAGGTGGGCGGGGCCTTCGAGATCGACGACGAGGGCATCCGCTTCTGGCACCCCGGCGGCCTTCTGAAGTCCATCGCCCTGGAGACGGACGTCCACCCCGGCTTCCAGACCGACTGGCAGCAGCCGCTGGTCGTGGCCCTGACGCAGGCCACGGGCCTGTCCATCGTCCACGAGACGGTCTACGAGTCCCGCCTCGGCTTCACGTCCGCGCTGAACCAGATGGGCGCGCACATCCAGCTCTACCGCGAGTGCCTGGGCGGCTCGAACTGCCGCTTCGGCCAGCGCAACTTCCTCCACTCAGCGGTCGTCTCGGGCCCGACCCGGCTCCAGGGCGCGGACCTGGTCATCCCCGACCTGCGGGGCGGCTTCTCGTACCTCATCGCGGCGCTGGCGGCCCAGGGCACGTCCCGTGTCCACGGCATCGGCCTGATCAACCGCGGCTACGAGAACTTCATGGAGAAGCTCATGGAACTGGGCGCGAAGGTGGAACTGCCCGGCAAGGCGCTCGGGTAGCCCCCGGCCCCGGCCCGGAGCAACGCCCGCGCGGCTGGGGGTCCGGGGGTTACCCCCCGGGAAAGCACAGCATGGAGAAGCTCATGGAACTGGGCGCGAAGGTGGAACTGCCCGGCAAGGCGCTCGGGTAGCCCCCGGCCCCGGCCCGGAGCAACGCCGAGGGGCGGCCACCTGATTTTCAGGTGGCCGCCCCTCGGCATTTCATACGGCCCTGCGTGGCGCGCCCCAAAGGGGCGCGGGGAACTGCGCGACCAGCCACAGGCGGCCCGCAGTTGCCCACGGCGCACGCAACGGGCCGCTTACTTACCCTTGGCCGCTTCCTTGAGCTTCGAGCCCGCGGAGACCTTCACGCTGTAGCCGGCCGGGATCTGGATCGGCTCGCCGGTCTGCGGGTTGCGGGCGGTGCGAGCGGCACGGTGGGTGCGCTCGAAGGTCAGGAAGCCGGGGATGGTGACCTTCTCGTCGCCCTTGGAGACGATGTCGCCGACGACGTCGGCGAACGCGGCCAGCACGGCGTCGGCGTCCTTGCGGGTCACCTCGGCGCGGTCGGCCAGCGCGGCCACCAGCTCACTGCGGTTCATGTTGTTACTCCCGTGTTCATCTTGCCGTTGAGGCGTCAGATCGAAGCCGATGCTGCCAGGGTCCTCGATGAGTCCCCGGACCCGGGTCCGTCGTCAGACCCTCGCGCCCAGGGACGCATCCTGCCCCTACCTGCGGCGGGAAAGCCAATCCGGCACCCGCAGGAGTCGTGAGAACACCCTTGGGGAGTCACACGCAAAAAGGGCCCGAGCCTGGCGCCACGATAGCTGCGCTGCTGACAGGGTTCTTGCGACGCGCCGGGTTCCGGGCCGCCGTGGGGTTACTCACAGTCCGGTGCCGGGCCCCGCCGGGAGCCCGGTCCGGCGTCGTCCTCAGACTCCGGACGTACTGCCCGCCGTCGCGCCGCCGGCCTTGGCGGCCTCCCGGACGGCGCCCGCGACGGCGCCCGCGACCTTGTCGTTGAAGACGCTCGGGATGATGTAGTTCGGGTTCAGCTCGTCCTCGGTCACCACGTCCGCCAGGGCCTTCGCGGCGGCCAGCATCATCTCGGTGTTGACCGTACGGGACTGCGCGTCCAGCAGACCGCGGAAGACGCCCGGGAAGACCAGCACGTTGTTGATCTGGTTCGGGAAGTCCGAGCGGCCGGTGGCGACAACGGCCGCGGTCTCGCGGGCGATCGCCGGGTCGACCTCAGGGTCCGGGTTCGCGAGCGCGAACACGATCGCGCCGTCGGCCATGGCGGAGACGTCGTCGCCGTCGAGGACGTTCGGGGCGGAGACGCCGATGAAGACGTCGGCGCCGCGCACGGCCTCCTTGAGGGTGCCCGTGAGACCCTCGGGGTTGGTGTTGTCGGCGATCCAGCGCAGCGCCGAGTCCGGGGCGGCGTCCACGAGGTCCTCGCGGCCCGCGTGCACGACACCGTGGATGTCGGCGACGACGGCGTTCTTGACGCCCGCGGCGAGCAGCAGTTTGAGGATGGCCGTACCGGCGGCGCCGGCGCCGGACATGACGACCCGGATGTTCTCCATGGACTTGCCGGCGACGCGAAGTGCGTTGGTGAGCGCGGCGAGGACGACGATCGCGGTGCCGTGCTGGTCGTCGTGGAAGACGGGGATGTCGAGGGCCTCGCGCAGCCGGGCCTCGATCTCGAAGCAGCGGGGCGCGGAGATGTCCTCGAGGTTGATGCCGGCGAAGCCCGGGGCGATCGCCTTGACGATCTCGACGATCGCGTCGGTGTCCTGGGTGTCGAGGCAGATCGGCCAGGCGTCGATGCCGGCGAACCGCTTGAAGAGGGCGGCCTTGCCCTCCATCACGGGCAGGGCGGCTTTCGGGCCGATGTTGCCCAGACCCAGCACGGCCGAGCCGTCCGTCACGACCGCAACGGAGTTGCGCTTGATGGTGAGGCGGCGGGCGTCCTCGGGGTTCTCGGCGATCGCCATGCAGACGCGGGCCACGCCCGGCGTGTAGACCATGGACAGGTCGTCACGGTTGCGGATGGGGTGCTTGGACGCCATCTCGATCTTGCCGCCGAGGTGCATGAGGAAGGTCCGGTCCGAGACCTTGCCCAGGGTGACGCCCTCGATGCCGCGGAGTTCCTCGACGATCTCGTCCGCGTGCGAGGTCGACGACGCCGCGATGGTGACGTCGATGCGGAGCTTCTCGTGACCGGACGCGGTGACGTCGAGGCCGGTCACCGAGCCTCCGGAGGACTCCACGGCGGTGGTGAGCTGCGAGACGGCGGTTCCGCTCGCGGGCACCTCCAGCCGGACCGTCATCGAGTAGGAGACGCTGGGCGCCGTTGCCATGGCCGACTTCCTCTGCTTTCACCTGACGCTGAGTTGTGCCGTCCGATCGTCGCACCTACCGCTGAGTAGCAGGTAGCCGCCCTCGATTGCGAACGTTTTGTTCGCGGAATGGGCCGACAAAAGAGACCCACGTCACGTGGACGTGGGTCTCTTCTCAGTCGAGTGGCACCGGCCCGCCATGCTCGCCTCGCGGCAAGTGGTCGCTCGTAGCGACGAAGGTTGGGCCCGGGGGCTTGGATCGAGCCGGTGCCACATCCAGGCTAACAAACAGATCCCGTAAGGCCATTCCCGTACCGGGAGTTCATTTCGCCGGCAAGTGGGTAACCCCGCTCAGTCCCTGAGCAGGTCCGGGATTCCCGCCGCGTCGGGCTCGTCCCGGCCGGTCGAGACGACCGTCAGCTGCTGGGTGGCCCGGGTCAGCGCGACGTAGAGGACCCGCAGGCCGGCCGGGGACTCGTCGGCGATCTCCGCCGGGGAGACCACGACCGTCGCGTCGTACTCCAGGCCCTTCGCCTCCAGGCTGCCGAGCGCCACGACCCGGTCACCGAGCCCGGTGAGCCAGCGGCGGGCCTCCTCGCGACGCTGCATGGCGACGACCACGCCGACCGTGCCGTCGACGCGGTCCAGCAGCCGGGCCGCCTCGTCGCGGACGGTCGTGCCGAGCGTGTCCTCCACGACGGTGAAGCGGGGTTCCACACCGGTGGAGCGGACCGCCTTCGGTGACACGGAGCCGGGCATGGCGAGGGCGAGGACCTTCGAGGCCAGGTCGGCGATCTCGGCCGGGTTGCGGTAGTTCACCGTGAGTTCGAAGCGGCGGCGGGGGCGGGTGCCGAGGGCCTCGTCGCGGGCCTGGGCCGCCTCGTCCGGGTCGGACCAGGAGGACTGGGCCGGGTCCCCGACGACCGTCCAGGTGGCGTGCCGGCCGCGGCGGCCGACCATGCGCCACTGCATCGGGGTGAGGTCCTGCGCCTCGTCGACGATGACGTGGGCGTACTCGACGCGTTCCTGCGCGAGGCGTTCGGCGCGCTCGCGCTGCGACTCCTCGCGCACCGGCATCAGCTCGTCCAGGCCGGTGAGCTGGTCGAGCGGGTCGAGTTCGCGCCTCCTGCGGGGGCGGGCCGGGGCGCCGAGGACGGCCTGGAGCTCGTCCAGCAGGGCGATGTCGTGCACCGAGCGGCCCTCGCGCCTGAGCGAGCGGGCGACCTTGCGGACCTCGCCGGGGTTGAGGATCCGGCGGGCCCAGCGGCCGAGGCGCCGTTCGTCGGCCATGGCGTCCAGGACGGCCGCCGGGGTCAGCTCCGGCCACCAGGCGTCGAGGAAGGCGATGAAGGAGTCCTCGGAGGTGATGTCCTCGTCGAAGGAGGAGCGCAGCTCGGCCGCGAGCTCGGGGTCGGTGTGCCGTCCCGCCGCGCCGGACTGCTCCCACAGGGCGTCCAGGAGGAGCTTGCGGGCGCGGGGGCGCAGCAGGTTCACGGGGGCGGTGCCGCCCAGGGCGGAGCGGCGGACGCCGTCCAGCTCCCGGGCCTCCAGCTCCAGGCGGCGACCGAAGGCCACCACGCGGAGCCGGGCCGGCGGGTCGTTCAGCTCCAGGGCGCCGCGCGCGGCCTTCCGCAGCACCTTGAGCATGCGGGAGGAGCCCTTGGCGCGACCCACGGACGGGGAGTCGTAGAGCGTGGCCTCGCTGCCGTCGACCAGGGAGCCGATGGCGCGGATGGCGACCTGGCCCTCCTCACCGAGGGAGGGCAGCACGCCCTCGGTGTAGGCGACGAGCAGCGGGGTCGGCGAGACGATCAGGATGCCGCCCGCGTAGCGGCGCCGGTCCTGGTAGAGGAGGTACGCGGCGCGGTGCAGGGCGACGGCGGTCTTGCCGGTGCCCGGACCGCCCTCGACATAGGTCACGGAGGCGGCGGGGGCGCGGATGACCAGGTCCTGCTCGGCCTGGATGGAGGCGACGATGTCGCGCATGGTGTGGCTGCGGGCCTGGCCGAGCGCTGCCATCAGGGCGCCGTCGCCGATGACGGGCAGCTCGTCACCGTCGAGGTACGCCGTCAGCTCGGGGCGCATCAGGTCGTCTTCGACGCCCAGCACCCGGCGGCCCTTGGAGCGGATGACGCGGCGGCGGACGACACGGCCGGGGTCGACCGGGGTGGAGCGGTAGAAGGGGGCGGCGGCCGGGGCCCGCCAGTCGATGACCAGCGGTGTGTAGTCCTGGTCGAGGACACCGATGCGGCCGATGTGCAGGATCTCGGCGATGTCGGCGGTGTTGTCGGGGCGTACGGCCCCCTCCGCCGGCTCGATCGCGGTGTACGCCCCGTCGGGGCCCTTCTTGCCGTCCTTGCCGGTCAGCAGGTCGATCCGGCCGAAGAGGAAGTCCTCGAACTCGTTGTTCAGCCGGCTGAGGTGGATGCCCGCGCGGAAGACCTGCGCGTCCCGTTCGGCGAGTGCGCCGGGGGTGCCGACCTGCCCGCGCCGGGCCGCGTCCTGCATCAGGAACTCCGCCTCGTGGATCTTCTCCTCGAGGCGCCGGTACACCCGGTCGAGGTGTTCCTGTTCGACGTCGATCTCCCGGTCGCGAACCGAATCGCGCACCGAACCGACCGCGTCTTGTCTGTGAGCCTGAGCGGCCACCGGGCCCCCTTCTGACGTGCTGGGCAGCCGTCAACCGTACGCGAAGGGGACCCCTGGAAGCTACGGGCTGGCGGGCAGGCGCGGGACCTGTTGCCCCGATGCCTCCCGCCGGGCGGCCGGAAAGACCCGAAGGGTCCTTACGCGTCGACCTCGACCAGCCGCTTGCCGTCGAAGGTGACGACCTCGAAGTGGTCGATCTCGTTCGGTTCGAAGGCGGCGCCGCCCTGGACGTACAGGGGCTCCTTGGCCTTGTCGGACTTGGCGTCCGGCAGGCCGTAGCCCCACTCCGGGACGGACCAGGAGGAGAGGGTCTCGCGCTCGCCGTTCTTGCCGACCGCGACGAGGGCGCACTTCAGCGGGCCCTTGACGTTCTTCAGCTCCAGGACCATGCCCGTGCCCCAGTCCTTCTTCTGCAGGGCGACGGTGGCGGAGACCTTGGTGTTCGGGTCGGTGGCGGTGATCTTGTCGGAGATGCCGTCGAAGGCGGCCTTGGCGGGGCTCGCCGCGAGCGGGCGGTTCTCCGCGCCGCCGCCGTCGCCGCCGTTCGTCGCGACCGCGACGAACGGGCCGCCGATGATCAGCGCACCGGCCGCGGCCACCATGTAGAGGCTGCGGCGGCGCTTCTGGGCGCGGCGGTCGGCGACCTCGTCGACCAGCTTCTCCACCACGCGCGGCCGGGGCTTCGCGGACAGCGACTCGCCGATCGCGGGTGTACTGCCGGAGCCGGGGAGGTCGGCGAGGGCGGCGAGCATCGGCTCCATGCCGGCCAGTTCGTCGAGCTGCTGGGCGCACCATTCGCAGGTGGCGAGGTGGGCCTCGAAAGCGGTTGCTTCGGCGTCGTCGAGGATGCCGAGGGCGTAGGCGCCGACGGTCTCGTGCTCGTTCGGCACCGGAGATTCCTGCATGGGGCCAGACATACCCATGCCTCCCGTACCGAACCCTTGGTTACCCCCGTAAACACTCATCACGCCGTCACCCCCCGCTCCTCCAGTGCCAGCTTCATGGAACGCAGGGCGTAGAACACCCTGGAGCGGACGGTGCCGCTGGGTATGCCCAGGGTCTCGGCCGCCTCGTTGACGGTACGCCCCTTGAAATACGTCTCGACGAGCACCTCCCGGTGGGCGGGCGTCAGGTCGTCGAGTGCGTCCGAGAGAGTCATCAGCCACAGCGCCTTGTCGATCTCGTCCTCCGCGGGGATGACCTCCAGCGGCGACGGGTCGACCTCCTGCGGCCGGGCCTGCCGGCTGCGGTGGCCGTCGATGACGATGCGCCGGGCGACCGTCACCAGCCAGGGGCGTACCGATCCGGTCGCTCTGTTGAGCTGACCGGCGTTCTTCCAGGCACGGATGAGCGTCTCCTGGACGACGTCCTCGGCGCGCTGCCGGTCTCCGGCGACCAGGCGCAGGACATATGCGAGCAGGGGTCCGGCGTGTTCGCGATAGAGCGCACGCATCAGCTCCTCATCGGGTTCCGAGGGCTGGGACATGCGATGTCGGGCCCTCGGTGCACGTTCATTGGCCACGACGGAATCCTTGCGCACGCCCACCTCCGGTGTCCGGGGGTTCCCCCAGTCGGTCGCTCCACAAGCCGTACGGACGGGAGCCGTTGGGTGTTCAAAGAGACGTGACAGTTTTCTTCGAGATGACGTGACGAGCTGGACATGGGGTCACATTCCCACCCCGCGTTCTTTACATTTCCGCCACATCGGCAAGATCAAGCCAGGCCTTCCCTACGGTGGCGTAGGTAAACGGCATGTAATCGAAATCACTTCGACAGTGGGGTCGCAGAAGTCGCATTTAGGACAGGGGAATTGAGTGCACGGACCACTCAATTCCGTTTCACGCGCGGGCGAGTGCCGCGCGGCGACGGTGCCGGGCCACCCTTTCGCGGTTTCCGCAGACCTCACTTGAGCACCAGCGCCTCCTGCGTCCCCGGGAGGTGTCGAGGTACACAATGGGACAGTTGTCGCCTTCGCACTGGCGCAGGGCCGCGCGGGCGACGGGGTCCGTGAGCAGGTCCACGGCGTCCCTGGCGACGACGGCGAGCAGGGCGGCGCAGCCGGGCGGGCCGTCCAACCTCCGCAGGAGCTGGCCGTCTTCGCCGCGGACCGCGCGCGGGGCCGGGGGCGCGGTGCGGGCCAGGTCGTTGACGCGGGCGAGGGCGAGGTCGTACGTCGCGACGCCCGGTCTCGGCCGGCAGCGCACCAACCGGTCGATCTGGGCGCGCAGTTCACGGAAGGCGAGCAGCCAGCCGGTGTCCACGTGGGTCAGGGCGGTGTCCGCCGGGACGAGTCCGGAGCCGGTGATCCAGGCGCGCAGCACCTCCACGGAGTCGAGCCGCTCCTCCGGGTGCGTGGTGGAGAGCAGGTCCAGGCAGGTTCGCCCGGCGTCGAAGCGCAGCTCGTAGGGGGCCGTGGCCGTTCCCAGTGCCATGTGCCTGTCACCGCCTAGGGGTTCACCCCGGTCGCGAGGGCCTCGGTGAGACCCCAGTGAGAGGGCCGGTAAACCGCTCCCTCTTACAGTGCCTGCCCGCTACGACGCCGGAAACCCCTCGCACACACCTCGACGCGACGGCCGCCCGGAGGACACGCGTTCAGGCCATGACGGAGGCGGACGCCTCGCCCCGACGGGCCCGGCGCCAGGGGCTTGTGATGGATCTCCGTGACGCCGCGAAGATCCATCACAAGCCCCTTGGGCGTCCCGCTCGGGCCGGGTGGCCGGGTCCGGCGCGTTCCGGCTCAACCCCCGGACGGGCTCACGCGTCCGCGTACTTCGTTTCCGCGCTCGGGTCGAGGGCGAGGCGGTAGCCCCGCTTGACCACCGTCTGGATCAGCTTCGGGGTGCCGAGGGCCGTGCGGAGGCGGGCCATGGCCGTTTCGACCGCGTGTTCGTCGCGGCCGGAGCCGGGGAGGGCGCGCAGGAGGTCCGCGCGGGCCACGACCCAGCCGGGGCGCCGGGAGAGGGCGCGCAGGAGGGACATGCCGGCGGGCGGGACCGGTTTGAGATGGCCGTCGACCAGGACGGCGTGGCCCCGGATCTCCACGCGGTGCCCGGCGACGGGGAGGGAGCGGGCCCGCGCGGGCAGTTCCTGGCAGAGGAGCTGCACCAGGGGGCCGAGCCGGAAGCGCTCCGGCTGGATCGTGTCGATGCCACGGGACTGCAGGGGCAGGGCGGTGACCGGGCCCACGCAGGCCGGCAGGACATCGTGGCTCAGCGCCGCCAGGACCTCGTCGAGCAGTCCGCGCTCCTCCGCCCGGGAGAGGAGGGAGGCCGCTGCCGGGGCGCTGGTGAAGGTGACCGCGTCCAGCGCCCGGGCGACCGTCGCGTCCAGCAGGCGGTCGACCGGGGTGATGTCCTCCGGCGGCATCCAGCGGTAGACGGGCACGCCGACCACGTCGGCCCCGCCCTCCCGCAGCGCCTCCACGAACCCGGGCAGCGGCTCACCGTGCAGCTGGATCGCGATCCGCAGACCGTCGACGCCCTCCTCCAGCAGCCTGTCCAGCACCTCAGCCATGGACTCCGACGACGGCGACCACTCCTCCGTCAGCCCGGCGGCCCGGACCGCGCCCTTGACCTTCGGCCCGCGCGCCATGATCCGCACGCCGCCCAGCCGCGCGAGCAGTTCCTCTCCCAGCCCCCAGCCGTCGGCGGCCTCGACCCAGCCCCGGAAGCCGATCGCGGTGGTGGCCACGGCGATGTCCGGCCCCTGCTCGATGATCTCCTTCGTCGCCGCCAGCAGTTCGCTGTCGTCGGCGAGCGGCACGATCCTGAGGGCGGGGGCGTGCAGGACGGCGGCACCACGTCGCTGCAGCAGCACCCCGAGCTCGTCGGCCCGGCGCGCGGCCGTCACACCCACGGTGAAACCCGCGATGGGCCCGTGGTCCGGTCGCTGTTCTTGCTCGTCCATGGCTCTCGTCCCGCACTCGAGTCGTCGTACTGCGTGGGTACGGCGTACCTACATGCCGATCGAGCCTGTCAACGGCTCGTGACAGGCTCGGATCGGCATGATGTCGCCGGTGTTACGTCACACCCTGGCGTAGCTGAGCTGCGGCTCCGTCTCCGAGGTCGCCGTCGTGGCGGGTACCCGGGGAGCCGTACGGCGAAGGTATACGGCCCAGGTGACCGCGAAGCAGACCGCGTAGAAGGCGAGGAATGCGACGAAGGCGCCGGTGCCGGACCCGTAGGAGAGGAAGGACTGGCGGAAGGCGAGGTTGATGCCGACTCCGCCGAGCGCGCCCACCGCGCCGATGAGGCCCATGGAGGCTCCGGAGAGGCGACGACCGTGGGCAGCGGCCGCCTCACCCTTGAGCCCCTTGGCGAGGGCCTTGTTCTGGAAGATGCCCGGGATCATCTTGAACGTCGAGCCGTTGCCGATACCGGTGAGCACGAAGAGCACCACGAACGCGACGGTGAACAGCGCCAGCGACTTCTCCATGCTGGCGGAGATGAGGACGGCGGTCGCCGCGCCCATGCCGACGTAGTTCCACAGCGTGATCTTCGCACCGCCGTACTTGTCGGCCATCCAGCCGCCCAGGGGCCGGATCAGCGAGCCGAGGAGCGGACCGATGAAGGTGACGTACGCCGCCTCCAGCGGGGTGCGTCCGAACTGGTTCGTCAGGACCTGCCCGAAGGCGAAGCTGTATCCGATGAACGACCCGAAGGTGCCGATGTAGAGGAACGACATGATCCAGGTGTCCGGGTCCCGCGCGGCGTCCTTGGCGGCGCCGGTGTCGTTCTTCACGTTCTCGATGTTGTCCATGAAGAGCGCGGCGAAGACGGCGGCGACGAGGATCAGCGGGATGTAGATCCCGAGCAGCACGCGAGGGCCGCCGCCGGCACCGATGATCGCGAGCGCGGCCAGCTGGATCACCGGTACGCCGATGTTGCCGCCGCCCGCGTTCAGGCCGAGGGCCCAGCCCTTCTTCCGCAGCGGGAAGAAGGCGTTGATGTTGGTCATGGAGGAGGCGAAGTTACCGCCGCCGATGCCGGCGAGCAGGCCGACGAGCAGGAACGTGGAGAAGGAGGTGCCCGGCTCCATCACGGTGAACGCGGCGACGGTCGGGACCAGCAGGAGACCAGCGGAGATGATCGTCCAGTTCCGGCCGCCGAAGATCGCGACGGCGAAGGTGTAGGGGACGCGGACGACGGCACCGACCAGCGTGACCATCGAGGTCAGCATGAATTTGTCGGCCGGGGTCAGTCCGTACTCCGGGCCCATGAAGAGGACCAGTACGGACCACAGGGTCCAGATCGAGAAGCCGATGTGCTCCGAGAGGACGGAGAAGAAGAGGTTCCGGCGGGCGACCTTCTCCCCGGTCTCCTTCCAGAAAGTCTCGTTCTCCGGATCCCAGTGCTGGATCCAGCGTCCGCCCCTGCTCGGGGGTACGGGTGCCGTGCCAGGGCCTGTCATGACGCCTCCACTGTGCTCCGGGGCTCGGTCGTGCTTCGAGTGACTGGTCCTGAAGGTAGGGAGGACGCGTTTCCTGTCTGTGGCACCGCGGGTGTCCGCGAGGGAACTTTGCTCTCACCCCGTGCTCGGGCGGGATGAGAGGTCCCGGCAGGTTTCCGTTCAGTGCTGAGGGGGCTGCCAGTGCGGGTGCTGCTGGGGGTGGGGCTGGTGGTGAGGCCGAGCATACGGGCCCGGGGGCTGCGCTCCGTAGGGACCGGGGGCGGGCTGGCCGGGGTAGGGGCCCGGGGCGGGCTGACCGCCGTAGGGGCCCGGGGCGGGCTGGCCGGGGTACTGCGACGGTGCCGGTGCCGGCGCCTGCTGGGCATACGGGCCCGGCGCCTGCTGCGGGTACGGTCCCGGCGCCTGCTGCGGGTACGGTCCGGGCGTCTGCTGCGGGTACGGTCCGGGCGCGAACGGATTGACCTGCCCGGGCAGCTGCGCACCCGGCGGCAGATAGCGCGTCCGGCCGTTCTCGTCCGTCACCGGCAGGAAGCCGGCCGCCCGCAACCGGGCCGCGAACTTGGCGTTGCGCCCCCGCGTGACCACGAGGCCGATCCCGAAGACCGCCATGAGCAGCAGCCACACCACACCGGCCACGACGAAGTCGGAGGACTCGCCCCCGAAGCGGAAGCCGAGGAACGCACAGCCGACGGTGACGCCCAGGGCCCCGTACCCCATGCGCTTCTCGGCGTGCTTGCCGGTGAGGTCGAAGTTGATACGGGCCTTGAGGAGTTCGAAGGCGTCGGGCACGAGCGGCGGGAGGGAGGCGCCGTCGGCGGCATCGGGGTACTGCGCCCAGTTCTGCATGGCGCGGGCCCGGGCCTGCGGGCCGGGGTCGGGCAGGAGCAGCATGGTGAGCGCGCCGTTGCGGCCGTTGCTCTGGCGGACGTCGGCGTACTCGTAGCCGAACTGCTGGGCGACGAAGGCCAGCCGGGCGAGCTTCTTCACGGACGCCATCGGGCTGGTGAGTTCGACCGGTTCCCCGCTCGCCATCAGCCGCAGCATCTTCTGTGTCTGCCGCTTACTCATCCCCACCGCTCCCCCGCGTCATGTGTTCACAAGCGCAACTCACGCAGTTTTCCACACCGGAAAACCCCCGGGGAACCGGGTCCCGTTATCCTCTAGCGGACCCCACACGGGAAGGGGAGAGTCCATGTCCGCTGAGTCGGAAGCCGGGCGGCCCGAGGCGCGGCGCTCAGCCGCCGGAAACATCGCCTTCGGAGCGGGCGCCCTCCTCGTGCTGGCGACGGCGGTACTCGGCGCCTTCGCGGCCGTCGCCCTGCTGGGCCGGACCGTGGACCCGGGCCCCCTGTCGGGCGTGGTGCCCGACAACGGGAACAACGCCCTGGTGGTGGGGGGCATCGCGGTCGGCGGTCTGACCGGACTGATGCTGCCGGTGATCCTCTTCGGCATGGTGCGCGGCAACGAGAACACGCCCCGGGTCGGTCCGGGGGCCGCGGCCCGCAAGGTGCTGACCGTGCTGGTGTTCGACGTCTGGCTGCTGCTCGTGGCGTTCCTCGTCGCCCAGCTGGGATGGTTCCTCCCGGCCCGGCTCACCACGGTCGTCGCGGTCTTCGTGGTCGGGTTCGGCTGGATGCCGCTGGCGATGGTGCCCTGGGAGCGGTTCGGGCTGGGCGAGGGTTTCGGGAAGCTCCGCGGGCGGTCCGCGTCACGCCAGGCGAAGTGAGCCCGCCAGCTCATCGGCGACCTCGACCAGCTCCGCGCCGAGGCCGAGGGACGTCCACAGCAGCCTGGCCTCCAGTGCCGTGGGGTGCCGGCGCGGCAGGACGTAGTGGGCGACGCCTTCCACGACCGTTCCGCTGTCCGCCGCAGGGTCCGTCGGCTCCTGGCGGTGCACGCGCAGGGCCGGGCCCAGTGGCAGTTCGGTCTCGGTGAGGACCGGGCCGTCACCGAAGTACGGGCCCTGCGCGCGCTCCAGTTCGGCCCGGAAGGCCGCCACGGTGAGGGACTCCCGCGGGACGTCGAGCTCCCGCACCGTGTAGCCGGCGACGACGGGCCCGTCCTGGGGTGCCAGGACCGCCGCGCACAGGGCTCCCTGCCGTGCCGCCGCGCCCCGGTACCAGAGCAGGTCCGCCGCGAACGCCTCGCGCCACGGCTCGGGCACCTCGTCGCCCAGGTGCTGCCCGGCGAGGGCGCGCGCCCAGGGTTCGGGGTCCTCGCCGTACAGGTCCAGCACCAGCCAGTTGTGGTGGGCGGGCAGCGCGACCCGGCACTCCCGCCACGACCCCGTATCCGTCATGGCCGCGCTCACACTCCGGCCAGCGACGCGTCGGGCCCGGTGACGTCGATCTCCGGGTCGCCGCCGAACAGGCCGGCGAAGCTGTTGGTGTCGGAGGCCGCGCCCGTCCCGGTGCCGCCGAGGCCCACCGCGTTGTACGCCATGGCCTGCTTGAACGCGTCGGGGGTGCCGATGAAGCTCAGGTCCGCCGGGTCGATGTTCTTGATGCGGGAGAGTTCGTCGACCATGCCCGGCCCGGCGTACATGCTGGCCAGGCCGCGCGGGCCGGCGGCGGTGTAGGCGTCACGGGCCGCGGAGAGGTTGTCGCCGACCTTGAACAGGTCCCGCCAGTTGCCCCGGATGCTCGCCAGGTCGTCCGCGAAGGAGCTCGGCAGTCCGCGGAAGGCCGCCCGCAGGCCCACATCGGGCAGGGCCGCCCCCGGGCGTGCTCCGGCCCGGGCCCCGACCATCGACTCGACGAGCGCGCGACGGGCGGCGGAGTTCATGCCCGGGTTCCAGCCGCGCACGTACTGCGTGGCGGCCGTCCAGACGCGGCTGCGGCCGACGGTCGCGGCGGCCTTGGCACCCGCGGAGAAGACGCGTCCGATGCCGAAGGTGGCGAGGCCGAGCACGTCGATCGCCACATCGCCCCAGGAGCCGTCGCCGTTGATGGCGAGCAGTACGTGGCAGACCAGTGAGATCGCCGTCATCACCAGGGCGATGGTGCCGAGCACACCGGCCAGGGCCTGCCCGATGACGGGGATCCAGCCGACGAGCAGCGACAGCACCCCGCAGACGGCGGCGATGGCTCCCGTGATCTCGCTGACGATCTTCAGGGTGTCGCGCAGGTCGTCCAGCCAGCCGTCGTTGAGGCCGTCGCCCTCGGTGGTGTCGTGGATGCGCTTGGCCGCCTTGTCGCCGGCCTCCTTGTGACGGGTCTTCAGTTCGCCGAGCCGACCGCGCAGCCCGTCCAGGCCCTCCTGGAGGTCGGTGACGGCCTTGTCGAGCTTGTCCTGCCCGGCGTCGTCGGTGCCCTTGGGCGGGCTGTCGGCCTTGGACCTGGCCGTGGACAGGGTGGAGTGCTTCGTCTCGGCCTGGGTGAGGAGCTTGTCCGCCTCGCCCTGGATGGTCTCCAGGTCGGTGGAGTAGTCCTTGAGGGCGACTCCGGCATCGGCGTAGCGGTCGTGGGCCCGGCTCACCGACTTGGCCGTCTCGGTGGCCTTCTCGGCGAAGGCGCGTCCGGCCTCGGAGTCCCAGCTCTCCAGGGTGCCGATGCGGCGCAGGGCGTCGGCGGTCTTCGTGATGGTGTTCGCGGTGGCGGTGAAGCGGCGGGCGAGGGCCTTCATGTCGTGGACGTCACCGGGCACGGGGTCGCCGCTCTCCCCCAGCACCTCCCACCGGTGCTCGGCGGGGCGGGTCACTTCTTCTTCCCCTTCTTGCCCACGAGCGCGTCGTACAGCGCGGTGTCGAGCTCGGTGTAGGCCTTCCCGGCCTCCTGGGCGATCGTGCCGAGTCCCTTGATCTCCTCGATCATCTTCTTGCGGTTGTCGTCCCAGCCGTCGGAGAACTCCTGGAGCCGGTCGTGCAGCGTCTGGTGGCCGACGGTGCGGCGGTCGTAGGCGTCCATGAGCTTGTCGAGCCCTTCCAGCTCGGTCGCCACCGTCCGCAGACCGGTTCCGGCCGTGTCCAGATCCTGCGTCGAGACCCTGAGTTTCTTGCTCACGCGTCTTCCTCCCCCGTCGGCTCCTCGTCGCGGTGCTGCCAGCGCAAGGTCCCGGCCACCGCGTCGAACAGTTCCGCCATGGCGTCCGCGATCGGCTCCAGTGGTGTGCTGAACGTCAGCATCAGCACCTCGTCGCGGCCCGGGACCGGGACGAAGTACTCGACGACGGTGTCCTCGAACTCGGAGCCCAGCTTCCGGGACTGCCTCGTCCGTTCCTGCCGCCGCACCCGGGCCACGCGCCCGACGGCGGGCAGCGTCTCCAGGGTGACCTCGCCGGTGCCGGCCAGGGCGGCCACGGCGTCGAGGCCGTCGAACCTCTCGTACAGGCGGGAGATCAGCAGGGAGGCCGACAGCGGGATGCCGCCCGCCTCCAGGAACGACAGGTAGAGCACCACGCCGCCCTGCCCGACCGCCGCCTCGGCCGTGCCGAGCAGCTGTTCCTCGGCCCTGCGGCGCAGCACGGGCTGGTCGTCGACGCCCGCGAACTGCCGTTTGACGAGCGCGCTCACGGACGTCTCGCGGCGGTCGGCGGGCAGCAGCGGAATGCGGTACCAGTCCTCGGGTGTGATCAGCCCGAAGACCGGCGCGCGCGGCCCGGCCGGCTCTGTCGTCGGAGCTTGTGTCACTGTCGTTCTCTCACGTGCGGCCGAAAAGGGACCTCGCCGAGGGCCGCTCGTCGTCCGCCCCCGCCGATGCCGGGCCAGCTTAGCCGCCGTGGGCCGCGTGCCTCCGGCTCCCGTGAATCCTCACCTTGGGCTCACTTTTCGGCCACAACCGAGGCCTCTGCTTGGCCGCCAGGTCCTCCGCCCAGCCGAACGCCAGGACGCAGCAGCCGATCAGCACCCACGCCAGGACCAGCACCGGCCAGACGCTCTCCAGCAGCCCGGGCACGTTCTGCTCCAGCAGCGGGAAGCCCCACAGCCGGTCCCACAGGGTCGCGGCGATCAGGATGCAGGTGTTGTGCCACAGGTAGATGGTCACGGCCCGGGAGTTGAGCAGCGTGATCGTCCCCGCGAAGGGGCGCAGCCGGCGCGGCCACTCGGACCAGGACGGGCTGAGGTGCAGCAGCAGGAACACCGTGCCGAACGACCACAGGGCCTGGGCCAGCGGCATGCTGTCCAGGTCGTTCCCGGTGCCGAAGCCGTGGTGCAGGGCGTACCAGAGACCGGCCAGGGCGATGACGGGTCCGACGGACGGCACGATGTAGCGCGGCAGCCGCCGCAGGATGCCCTCCTGGTGGGCCATGCCGAGGATCCAGCAGGCGCCGAAGGTGGAGAGGTCCGTGAGCGCCGAGGGGATCCGCTCGCCGGGCAGCGTGACCCAGCCCTGCTCGAAGGCGACGGCCAGGGCGATCGGCGCGAGGATCGTGACGACCGGCAGGGCGCGCAGGGCCTTCAGCAGCACCGGGGACAGCAGGACGTACCAGAGGTAGGCGCGGATGTACCACAGCGGGCCCGCGAGGTCCGCGGCCCAGTTCTCGCCGATGAAGCCGTGGACGCCGGGCAGCCCCTCCGCGTACGGCGGGTCGCTGAGCGGGACGATCCAGAAGGTGAGGTGGAGCAGCCACCAGCCGGGGTGCCCGTCCGCGTCCGGGCCCCAGCCCTGGAGGACCATGCCGGTGACGCCGACGACGCCCAGCAGCCACAGCGGGGGCAGCAGCCGGCGCATCCGGCCGCGGATCACCTGCACGGCCGGGCGCTTCAGCGAGCGGGCCATGAGGCTCCCGGCGAGCGCGAACATCACGCCCATGGACGGGAACAGCAGCGGCAGCCAGGCCCAGCCCGTCAGGTGGTACAGCACGACACGGAACAGCGCGAGGGCGCGCAGCAGGTCGAAGTACCGGTCGCGGCCGGGCTTGCGGACGGCGGCCGACTCCTGCCGGGAAGTCTCGGCGACGGGAGCCGTGGTCATCCGACCGGCCTCCCGTCCATCGCCTGGGGCGCGGCCGTTCCGCCCCCGGGCAGGCCCACCGCGCCCGTGCGCCGCAGCTTCTGCCAGCGCAGCCGGCCGCCGGTGAGGGCGGTGATCCAGGACTGGAGCAGGACGACGTACATGAGCTGGCGGTAGAGGAGTTGCTGGAGCGGGAGAGAGAGCAGGTGGGTCATGCGCTCCTTGTCCAGGTGGAACGCGTAGGCCGCGCACACGCCCTGCACCGCGAGGACGCCGAGCCAGGCGCCGATGGTCTTCTCCGTGGGCCCGAACACCAGCCCGTACAGCAGGAACACGTCGATGAGCGGGGCCAGCAGCGGCGCCACGACCATGAACATCGACACCAGCGGCATGCCCACCCGGCCGAAGCGGCCCGAGGGCCCCCGTTCGAAGACGGACCGGCGGTGCTTCCAGATGGCCTGCATGGTGCCGTACGACCAGCGGTAGCGCTGGGACCACAGTTGCTGGACGGACTCCGGGGCCTCGGTCCAGGCGACGGCCTTCTCGGCGTACACCACGTGCCAGCCGTCGCGGTGCATGGCCATGGTGATGTCGGTGTCCTCGGCGAGCGTGTCGTCGCTCATGCCTCCGACGCGTTCCAGCGCGCTGCGCCGGAACGCCCCGACGGCGCCGGGGATGGTGGGCATGCAGCGCAGCACGTCGTACATGCGGCGGTCGAGGTTGAAGCCCATCACGTACTCGATGTGCTGCCACGCGCCGATGAGCGAGTCCCGGTTGCCGACCTTGGCGTTGCCCGCGACGGCGCCGACGCGCGGGTCGCCGAAGGGCTGGACGAGTTCGCGGACGGTGGTCGGTTCGAAGACGGTGTCGCCGTCCATCATCACGATCAGGTCGTACTTGGCGTTGGCGATGCCCCGGTTGAGGGCGGCGGGCTTGCCGGCGTTGAGCTGGCGGACGACCCGCACACCGGGCAGGCCCAGGTTCTCGACGATACGGGCGGTGCCGTCGCTGGAGCCGTCGTCGACGACCAGCACCTCGATGGGGTGGTCGCTGGCGACCAGGGAGCGGACCGTCTGCTCGATGCACTTGGCCTCGTTGTAGGCGGGCACGAGGACGGACACCGGTTCCGTGACGGGCTCGCCCCAGCTGAAACCGCGGCGCCGGACCCGGCGGGCGTGCGCCACGGAGAGGATCAGCATCAGCCCCAGACGCCCGAAGACCAGCACACCGACGACGGCGAGGCCGCCGACGAGGACCCCGGTCACCTTCTCGGACGCCTGCACCAGGAAGACCCACGCCTCGCCCTTCAGCGACTCAAGCCCGGCCACGCGGGTGTGCGCGCTCGGTGCGTCCAGGGCGCCGGTGAGGGTGTGGAAGCGGTAGCCCTTGGCCTGCAGCCCCGAGATGTACTCGTCGAGCGCGGCCACGGTCTGGGAGCGGTCACCGCCGGAGTCGTGCATCAGCACGATGGCGCCCTTGCCGTTCTTCGGCGTGGCGTTGCTGATGATCTTCTGGACCCCGGGCCGACGCCAGTCCTCGCTGTCGGTGTTGTTGACGATGGTGATGTAGCCCTTGCTGCCGATGTACTCGGTGACCGGCCACGTGTTGTTGTCCATGTTGTGGGCGAACGACGAGTAGGGCGGGCGGAACAGCGAGGTGCGGATACCGGCCGCCCCGGCCAGCGCCATCTGGTTCTGGGACAGCTCCCAGTCGACGCGGCTCTTGGTCTGCAGCGACAGGTCCGGGTGGTTGAAGCTGTGCAGGCCGATCTCGTGGCCCTCGTCGACCATGCGCTGGACGAGGTCCGGGTGGCGGGAGGCCATGGTGCCGGTGATGAAGAAGACGGCCCGGGCGTCGCGCTTCTTCAGGATGTCGAGGACCTTGGGCGTCCACATCGGGTCCGGGCCGTCGTCGAAGGTCAGGACCAGTTCGCCGTCCGGGAGATCCAGAGCGGCGGGCTTCCCGTTTCGGGTGTCGATGACGGGCCCGCCCTCAAGGATGTCCTTCGGGACGCGGTCGTTCGCCGCGGGCGGGCCGACGCGGTGGTCGGCGAGGATCTCGCTGTGCACGTAGCCGCGCAGCATGAGCATCGCGCCGAGCGCGACGAGCACGAACAGGGGCAGCAACAGACGCATGGGCAGGCGCCGGCGCCTGAAGCCACCACGGGCTCGTGACGCGGGCCCGGAACGGCGAGTACGGGATGCCATGGGTGGTGGTACTCCGGGTGGTGCGGGATGGGGTGGTACGGGGACGGAGGCGGGCGGACGGCGCGGTGGGGCGCACTCCGCGATGTCGTGTGGTCCCGCTTCCACCTCGGGAGCGGGGCAGGCGGCCGGAGCGGGTGATCGGGAAGTGACCCCGCTCCGCTCGGAGAGCTCGGCGTTCCCGGCCGACTGGACCGGTGCCGCAGAGAGGCGCGCCTCCGGAAGGACGGTGGAACGGCGCCCGGAGCGGTGGGCGCCGCCTTCCGAACGGTGTTAAGCGGCGGCGGGTGTCTCCGCGACCGGCTCCGGCTCGGCCGGGCCCTCGGCGACGGTGCCGCCGTCGCCACCGGTGCCCGTCGTCTCGGTGGGCGTGGCCGTGGGCTCGGTCGACGGGGTCGGGTCGGTGACCGGCGGGGCCGGCGGGTCCGCCGGCTCGGTCGGGGCCGGGGCTGTGGCCTTGCCGCCCGGTGCCGGGACGGTCCGGGTCGCGCTCGGCGAGGGCTTGGCGGACGGGCTGGAACGGCCGGTGCCCGCGGTGGCATCGGGTGTGGCGGCGCTGGGGCCGGGTGCGGGTGCCGTGACCTGGCCGGTCGCCGGCGTGCTGCCCGGCGCGGTGGCGCCGGTGCCGGTGGCGGGTGCCGACTCGGCGGGCAGCGACGGGGTGTCGACCTGCCCGGCCGGCGGGTTGTCCTCCTTGGTCGGCACGGGCAGCCACGGGGCGTTGGAGTTGCCCGACATCAGCGTGGCGACGATGACGACGGCGTAGGCCCCGCAGGCCAGGGCGACGGCCATGCCGATCCGGCGGTAGCGGCGGCTGCGGCGGCCGGACTCGTCGACGAAGACGGGCCGGTCGGCGGCGGCCTCGGCGCCCGGGCCTTCCGTGACCTGCCGCAGGAAGCCGTCTCCGAGCTGCAGGGCGTCGAGCTGGACGGTGACCTCGTGCGGATCGTGGGCCTGCCCGTCGGCGTCGGGGGTGTCCCCCGACGGTTCGGCTCCGGCTTCCTCCTGTTCCTGCCAGGGGTCGCGGACCGAGGTGCGGGGGTCCCCCGCCTTCGCCGCGAGCGAGTCGCCCTCGCCCTCGCTCTGGCGGGGAATGCCGCGCAGTATCTCCGTCCCGGCGGGCAGCCGGTGGCCGGTCGTGCGGACATCACGGTCGGGGAAGACCTGAATGGCTCTCCCGTCCCGGGCTCCGCTGTCCGACGGGAGTCCCCCGGTAGCCGTAGCGGCTTCGGGCCACTCGGGTTGGGCGTCTTCTCGCCACTGTTTCACACGCACGCACTTCCCCCCACGGGATGGTTCAGGTGCGCTTGACGACCTGAGCACCCGCCGTCGGATCGGGCCCCCACCCGTCCGAGCGCCCCCTCTTACCACACCGTGCTCAGGGGTCGAATGTAGCGCACGCGCAGGTTTTGTGTGCGCATCGTGTCGAATCGTGTCAACCGTGAGACGCCATGAGGACATCGTCTCCGGCCGGCAGCCAGGCACCCGCGGGCCTGCGCAACCAGCCCGTTTCCGCAGCCAGCCGGGTCGCCGCCCGGCGCAGCGCGTCGAACGCGGGGTGGGTCAGACCCCTGCGCCAGACCAGGGAGACGGGGGCCAGCGGAACCGGGTCGACCAGGGGCCGCACCACCATCGACGGGAGCGCCGGGAACTCCACGACGGCCAGGACCGGGTTGCGCGTTCTGGCCATGATTCGCCGGAATTCCTCCTCTCCCACGGCCAGCGGTGCGGGTGGCGCGATTTCGATGCCCCGCCCCTCGAAGAGCAGCCGTGCGAGTCCGGTCCACTCCGGTGTGCGCGGGTTGCCCGCGCCCGCGTAGACGCTCTCGCCGGCCAGCTCGGCGAGCGGCACGGCGTCCCACGCGGCCAGCCGGTGATCGTCCGGCAGCACGACCGCCATCGGCTCCAGCCGCACGGGCTGGTGGTCGAGCCCGGCCCGCAGCACCGGGTCCAGCCCGGCGAACCGTCCGAACGACGCGTCCAGCCGGCCGGCGAGCAGTTCTCCGGCGGCTCCGGTCAGGCCGCTCTCGTAGCGGGCCATCAGTTCGTGGCGGGGGGCGAGTTCACGCGCCTCGTGCAGCACCCGGCGGGGTGTGACCAGGCCCGGGGAGTTGAGGTCGACCAGCAGCGGCCGGGCCTGGCCGAAGGCGGCGAGCAACTCGTCCTGCGCCTGGAGCACCCGGCGGGCGTACGGCAGCAGCCGCTCCCCGTCGGGCGTGAGCGTCACCTGCCGGGTGGTCCGCACGAACAGTTCGGCACCCAGCTCCCGCTCCAGCCTCCGCACGTCCCGGCTGAGCGCCTGCTGGGCCACGTGCAACCGCACCGCGGCACGCGTGAAGTGCAACTCATCGGCGACAGCGACGAAGCCACGCAGCAGACGGTGATCGAGGTGCACGGACATGCGGCGAACCTACAGCGGCCGGGGGCGGGGGCCGCCGGAGGCAGGGGCGCCGGAGCAGGGGGCCGCCGGAGGCAGGGGCGCCGGAGCGGGGGGCCGCCGGAGGCAGGGGCGCCGGAGGCAGGGAAGACCGGCGGCCGGGAAGACCGTTGGCAGGGGCGCGCAGCCCCCCGGGCTCACGGGCCGCTGTCCCGCGGGGACGTCCCGGCCTCTCCCGTTCGGGCATCCGGGTCCTTCGGGCCCTCCGCGGTCTGCTGGCCCTCCGCGCCCGTCGCCGGCGGAGCCTGCCCCACCCGGTGACGGGGTGCCGACCGCATCGGCGGCCTGGTCAGGGTGATCTGGCGGACGACCTGCTGGAAGCACGCCAGGGCGGCCAGGCCGGGCAGGGCGGCCGCCGCGGTGCCGAGGATCGTCCGGGGCGCCTGGACGACGCACAGCAGCACGGCGATACAGGAGAAGACCAGGACCACGCACCAGGAGTGCACGGCACGGCGCTGGTGCAGGGCGGCCCGCAGGACGGACAGGGAGCCCACCAGCCAGGGCCCGTACACCAGCAGCGGCCACCAGGCGCGCAGACCGCGCGCCGCGGGGGACACGGCGACCAGCCGCAGGGGGTCGTAGGCGACGATGCCGCTCAGGAGGCTCACCGCGGAGGCGATGACGGCCGCGAGGGCCGCGACGAGGAAGCTGGTGGTGCGGAGCACTCCCGGGGCCTTGCGGGTCCGGACCTTGCGATGCCGCCGGGGCACCTCCCGTACGGGGGGCAGTTCCTCGGTGATGTCCTGGAGCCGCCGCATATGGGTGCCCGGGGCGGCGGCCGGTGCCGGATCCGCGGCGGGGACCGGGTCCTCGTCCCGGGGGGCCGGAATCCTCGCGGCCTGCTCCCCCAGGGCCTCCTGAAGGATGAACGCCAGCTCCTCAGCGGGGTCCCAGGTCGGGTCCGGCGGCGTGAGGGGAGTGATGAAGTCCCGGGCCGGAGCCCGATGCCGACCGGTGCCCTCTACTTTGTCGTACATGACGTAACCCGACTATTCCGCAAGGGCAAAAGCGGGCCAATCCGTGGCACTGATCCACCGTCGGGCGAGATCCTTTTCCAGTGCGCTCATGCGGTCGATGAAATCGCGCAGAACCGGCTCGGTCACCTGCAGCGCGACCGGGCAACCTCCCTTGGTGAGCGTACCGTTGACGGTCGCCGACGAGTGCGCTGGAGCGGGAATGTAGGTGTACGGGCCGAGCGTTACCGCCCAGCCGTCTTTCCTGGTCGCCTCGGTCATGTACCGACTAACCGTCGGCCCACTTCGGCGGATGCGCGGCAAACGAGTGAAGGAATTTCCCGAATGAGCATCTTTTCCATGCGTCATGAGGAGCATTAGGAATCTCCATATCTCTGTATGAAGAACAAGGAGCGAACGTTTTCCGCCATGCACTTCCGGCCTGCCCGTCACCGATTCACAACCCAGGTGCGTGACTGCGCACGGAACAGGTGTTGGACCGCTTGATCGTCCCCGGGCGACGGTGGACGCATGCCGCGACTCTCCCCGTACCGCCGCCTGTTCCGCCTGCCGGGCGCCCGCACGTTCACCGCCGGGAACCTCATCGCCCGGCTGCCGATGGGCATGTTCAGCATCAGCGCGGTCGTGATGATCGCCGGGAGCCGGGGCTCGTACGCCCTCGCCGGTGCCGTCACGGCGACGGGGCTCGCGACGACCGCCCTGGTCGCTCCGTGGATCGCCCGGCTCGTCGACCGGCACGGCCAGGCCCGGGTGGCCCTGCCGGCCACGGCGATCGCCGTCCTCGGCTCCCTCTCGCTGCTGCTGTGTGTGCGCCAGGACGCCCCCGACTGGACCCTGTTCGCCTCCTACGCCGCCACCGCCACCACCCCCAACACTGGCGGCATGTCCCGGGCCCGCTGGGCGCATCTGCTGGCCGGCGACCCGAAGGCGCTGCACACCGCCAACTCCTTCGAGCAGGCGGCGGACGAGCTGTGCTTCATGCTGGGCCCGGTGCTCGCGGCCTTCCTGTGCGGGACGTTCTTCCCCGAGGCGGGCACCCTGGTGGGCGCGGTGCTGCTGCTGACCGGCATGACCCTGTTCACGACCCGGCGTGCGACGGAGCCCCCGGTCCGGGCGCACATACCCGGCAAGGCGCCGCTGCGCGCCCCCGGCATCCCCCCGCTGCTCGCGGTCTGCCTGGCGATGGGCGCCGTCTTCGGCGCGACGGAGGTCGTCACGCTGGCGTTCGCCGACGCGCAGGAGCGTCAGTCGGCGGCCGGTGTCGTGCTCGCGCTCCAGGCCGCGGGCTCCTGCGGGGCGGGCCTGCTGTACGGCACCCTGAAGCCGGCCGGTCCGGCCGCGGCGCGCCTGCCCTGGTGCGTGGCGGCGATGGCCACGCTGCTGGCCCTGCCGCTGCTGGCCGCGACCCTCACCGGTTCCCTCCTCGCCCTGGCGGTCGCGCTGCTGGTCGCCGGGATGGCGACGGCCCCGACGATGGTCACCACCATGACGCTGGTCCAGGAGCGCACCCCCGAAGGCCGGCTGAACGAGGGCATGACCCTCGCGGTGACCGGACTGCTCGGCGGCATCGCCTGCGGCAGCGCGATCGGCGGCTGGACGGTGGAGCACCTCTCGCCGGAGGCGGGTTACGTGGTCCCGGTGACGGCGGCGTCCGTGGCCCTGATGCTGTCCCTGCCACGCGTTTCGAATCGCTTCACCAATGCGCTGACGCACCATTGACGCCCTCCAGTCCCCCGCATACGTTCGCTCGTCGAAGCGCTTCGACGTCATGCGCCGGGAGAGTAGGGACCCCCACATGAAGTTCACCGACGGCTACTGGCTCCTGCGCGAGGGCGTCGCCGCGGCCCACCCGGCCCAGGTCCTCGACGTCACCGAGACGGACGGCGCCTTGGAGATCCACGCCCCGACCCGGCCCGTCCGCTCCCGCGGCGACCTGATGACCGGCCCGGTCCTCAAGGTCAGGGCGCACTCCCCCATGCCCGGCGTCATCGGCCTGACCCTGACGCACTTCACCGGCGGCGAGCCCCGTGGCCCCGAGTTCGAGCTCACGGCGTCGGACACCACCGCGCGGATCTCGTACGACGACGAGCAGGCGACCCTGACCTCCGGGGACCTGTCGGTCCGGCTGACCCGCGGCGGCCCGTGGCACGTGGAGTTCCTCGCGCACGGCCGTACGCTCACCAGCAGCGGCCACAAGAACGCGGGCATCATGCGGGACGCCTCGGGCGCCCACCACCTGCGCGAGCAGCTGGTCCTGAACGTCGGCACGTCCGTCTACGGCCTCGGGGAGCGCTTCGGTCCGCTGGTGAAGAACGGCCAGGTCGTCGACATCTGGCAGGCCGACGGCGGCACATGCAGCGAACAGGCCTACAAGAACGTGCCGTTCTACCTCACGAACGCGGGCTACGGCGTCTTCGTCGACCACCCGGGCAAGGTGTCCTTCGAGGTCGCCTCGGAGGTGGTCTCCCGGGTGCAGTTCAGCGCGGAGACGCAGGAGCTGACGTACTACGTCGTCCACGGCCCCACCCCGAAGGAGATCCTGCGCAGGTACACGGCCCTGACCGGCCGACCCGCCCTGCCGCCCGCCTGGTCGTTCGGCCTGTGGCTGTCCACGTCCTTCACCACCTCGTACGACGAGGAGACGGTGACGTCCTTCGTCGAGGGCATGCGGGAGCGCGAACTGCCCGTGTCCGTCTTCCACTTCGACTGCTTCTGGATGCGGGAGTTCCACTGGTGCGACTTCCGGTGGGACCCGCGGGTGTTTCCCGACCCGGAGGGCATGCTGGCCCGGCTGAAGGCCCGTGACCTGCGTGTCTCCGTATGGATCAATCCGTACATCGCCCAGCGCTCCCCGCTGTTCGCCGAGGGGAAGGCGCTCGGGCATCTGCTGAGGCGGCCGGACGGCAGCGTCTGGCAGTGGGACATGTGGCAGCCCGGCATGGCCCTGGTCGACTTCACCTCCCCGGCCGCCCGCGACTGGTACGCCGCCAAGCTGGAGGCGCTGCTCGCGCAGGGCGTCGACTGCTTCAAGACCGACTTCGGCGAACGGGTGCCGCTCGACGTGGTCTGGTCCGACGGCTCGGACCCGGAGCGGATGCACAACTACTACGCGTACCTGTACAACCGCACGGTCTTCGAGGTGCTGCGCAAGCACCGCGGCGAGCAGGAGGCCGTCCTCTTCGCACGGTCGGCGACGACGGGGAGCCAGCAGTTCCCCGTGCACTGGGGCGGTGACTGCGAGGCGACGTACGAGTCGATGGCGGAGTCGCTGCGCGGCGGCCTGTCGCTCGGCCTGTCGGGTTTCGGCTTCTGGAGCCACGACATCGGCGGCTTCGAGGGCACCCCCACCCCGGCCCTGTTCAAGCGCTGGCTGGCCTTCGGGCTGCTCTCCTCACACAGCCGTCTGCACGGCAGCGACTCCTACCGGGTCCCCTGGCAGTTCGACGAGGAGTCGGTGGACGTGGCCCGCCACTTCACCCGGTTGAAACTCCGCCTCATGCCCTACCTGTACGAGGCGGCCCGCGCGGCCCACACCGAGGGCGTTCCCATGATGCGGGCCATGGTGCTGGAGTTCCCGGACGACCCGGGGTGCGCGCACCTGGAACGGCAGTACATGCTCGGCCCGGACCTGCTGGTCGCCCCGGTGTTCAGCGACGAGGGCGACGTCACCTACTACGTGCCCGAGGGCACCTGGACCCACTTCCTGACCGGCGAGACGGTGACCGGACCCCGCTGGGTGCGCGAGCGCCACGGCTTCCTGAGCGCGCCGCTGCTGGTGCGGCCCGGCGCGGTGATCCCGGTCGGCGCGCGGGAGGATCGCCCGGACTACGACCACGCCGACGGGGTGACGCTGCGGGCGTACGGTCTGCGGCCCGGCGACGGGGTGACCGTGCCGGTCGGGGACGTGACCTTCACGGTCGTCCGCGAGGGGAACACCCTGCGGGCGACGTGCGGCGCCCCGGCAGCCGCCTGGAGCCTCGCGGCCGGCGACCGCGAGGTCCAGGCCCCGCCCGGCACCGGGCGTGTCGCGCTGGAGCTCGGCTGATGGTCAAGATCACGGACGTGGCACGACGGGCCGGGGTCTCTCCCAGCACCGTCTCCTACGCGCTGAGCGGCAAGCGCCCGATCTCCGACGCGACCCGGCGGCGCGTCGAGGCGGCCGTCCGCGACCTGGGCTACCGCCCCCACGGGGGCGCCCGCACCCCGGCCGGCGTCAGGCCGAACGTCCTGGCCCTGGCGGCGCCGCTGCGCCCCGGCGTGCACGTCCCGGTGGTGATGCGGCTGGCGGAGTCGGTGGTGACGACGGCCCGCGCGCACGACCACGACGTCCTGCTCCTCACCCGGGCGGAGGCCGAGGAGGGCCTGAGCCGTGCCCTGGCCACGGCGTCGGTGGACGGGCTGCTGCTGACGGACGTCGGACTTCACGACCCCCGCCTCCCCCGGCTCCGCTTCCCGGGCAGCCCGTCGGTCCTGATCGGTGTCCCGGCGAACCCGCAGGGTCTGACCTGCGTGGACCTCGACTTCAGGGCGGCCGGCGAGGCGTGTGTGAACCACCTGGCGGGGCTGGGTCACCACACGGTCGCCCTCGTCGGTTCACCGCCGGAGGTCTACCTCCGCGAAACGGCCTACGCCCACCACCTGATGCAGGGCTTCGCCACGGCAGCCGCCCGGCACGGCCTCACCACGTCCGTCCACCCGGGCGACCCCGACCCCGCCACGGCCCCCCGGCTCGCCGAGCGGCTGCTCCGCGAGCATCCCGCCCTCACCGCCGTGGTGATCCACAACGAACCTCTTCTGGGCCCCCTGATCACCGCCTTCGAGCACCTCGGCCTGCGGATCCCCGCCGACCTCTCCGTCACGGCCCTCTGCCCCGACGACCTGGCGGTGACGCCCCGTGTCCCGGTCACATCGGTGTCCCTGCCCGCCGACGAACTGGGAACCCGCGCGGTGGAACTCCTGATGCGGAAACTGCACGGCGCCCCCGTACCGGAGACGACCCTCCTGCCACCCCGGCTGACGGAACGGTCGAGTACGCGACGCGCATGACAAAGGCCCCGCCGCGGATAAGCGACGGGGCCTTTGCCCACATGGGATGAGTGGAGATGGCGGGAATCGAACCCGCGTCCAACGGTGCAGAATCAGGGCTTCTCCGTGTGCAGTTCGCTGCGCTTTTCTCGGCCCCGGCGATCACGCGAACAAGTCGCCGACAGGCCCAGTCACTGTTTGATTTCCCATCGAACCCCGTGACCGGGCTCGATGGTTTAGTTCCCTAGCTTATGCCAGGATCCGGGTCGGGAACACTCCCGGGCTGACACCCATTAAGGGTCCTTCACTCACTGCTTATCAGGCAGCGAGGGCGAAGGACTGGGAATCGCGCTTGGTATTGGCGATTATTTTTTGCGACATATGGTTTACGAGATCATTGCCGCTTCCTCGACACGCTTCCCCTGCTTCGACAGCCGCTGTCGAAACCGATCATCCCCATGTTGTGTTGACAATCCCTCCGGAGAGGGGCGCGCACCCGCTGTGGGGTGCAGTCACCATCGTACGTGACCAACGCGGGTCGGTGCCAGCGTATTCCCTACGCCCCGCGCTGCCTCCGCTTCACCGCCGCGATCGCGCGGTCGGTCTCCCTGCGGTCCTGCTTCTCCCGCAGCGCCTGACGCTTGTCGTACTCCTTCTTGCCCCTCGCCAGCGCGATCTCGACCTTGGCCCGGCCGTCCTTGAAGTACAGCGCGAGCGGGACGATGGTGTGACCCGTCTCCCCCGACTTCGACTCCAGCTTGTCGATCTCGGCGCGGTGCAGCAGCAGCTTCCGCTTGCGCCGGGCGCTGTGGTTGGTCCACGTGCCCTGGCTGTACTCCGGCACGTGCACGTTGTGCAGCCACGCTTCGTTCCCGTCCAGCTGGACGAAGCCGTCGACCAGCGACGCCCGTCCCTGGCGCAGGGACTTCACCTCGGTCCCGGTGAGGACCAGGCCGGCCTCGTAGGTGTCGATGATGAGGTAGTCGTGCCGCGCCTTCTTGTTCTGCGCGATCAGCTTGCGCCCTTTTTCCTTAGCCATAGTGCCGACCATTTTCGCACTACTGGGGGGCCCTGCGGAAAGTCGATTACGAGGGGCTCGCGAGGCCGCGCAGCACGGTCCCGGCCCGCCGGAGGGCGTCCTCGTCGGTCTCCAGGTCGGGCGTGATGCCGCGGCCGTCGACCGCACGGCCGGAAGGGGTGCGGTAGTGCCCGACGGTCAGCTCCGCGACGGAGCCGTCGGGCAGCCGGCTCGGCATCTGGACCGAGCCCTTGCCGAAGGTGCGGGAGCCGACCACGAGCGCCCGTCCGCGGTCCTGTACGGCGCCGGTGAGGAGCTCGGCCGCGCTCATCGTCCCGCCGTCGACGAGGGCGACCAGGGGTCTCGTGGTGTCCCCGCCGGGCTCGGCGTGCAGGGCGCGCTGCTCGCTGTCGACGTCGTAGGTGGCGACCAGGCCGCCGTCGAGGAAGGCGGAGGCGGCGGTCACGGCCTCGCTGACCAGGCCCCCGGAGTTGCCGCGCAGGTCGAGGACGATTCCGGCGCCGGGCGGGGACCGCCGGACGGCTTCGCGGACCTGGTGGCCGGAGTGCTTGGTGAAGGTGGCGACCTTGATCACGGTCACCCGGCCGTCGAGTTCCCGGACGGTCACCGGGTCCGTGGACAGCTGGGCCCGGCGCAGGGTTTCGGTCCACGCGCGGGTGCCGCGCTCCAGGCCGAGGCGGACGGCGGTGCCGGCGGGGGCGTCGGTGGCGTCCCCGCGCAGTAAGGAGACGACCTCCGTGACGGCCCGGCCGTCGGTCTTCTCGCCGTCGACGCTGCGCAGCAGGTCACCGGGGCGGATCCCGGCGGTGGCGGCGGGCGAGCCGGTGCGCACCTTCGTCACCTCGATACGGCCGTCCCGTTCGCTGCGGGCCCACAGGCCGACGCCGGTGTACTGGCCGTCGAGGGACTCCTCGAACTCCTCGTACTCTCCTGGGGAGTAGACGGCGCCCCAGCGGTCCCCGCTGCGGCTGACGGCGCGCTTCGCGGCCTGGATCGGGGACTTGCCGTCGGCCATGGCCTCCTCGGCGGCCCGGGCGACCTCCGCGTGGTGCCCGGCCGTTCCGGCCGAACGGGCCTCGTCCGGGGCCGATTTCCCCTGGCTCTGCGGCAACGCCCCCGTGGCCGCTCCGGCGACGAGCACGCTCGCGAACACCAAGGTCAGGGCGGCCCCACGACGGATGCGGCGGGGCTGACAGAACGGGTCACGACCTGACATGCCGGTGAGTCTAGGACAAGCGGAAGGGCCGTACGGCCGGTTGACCGCACGGCCCCTCTTGGCATGTGTCACACCTTCAAGTACTTGCGCAGCGCGAAGAACGCGGCCAACGCGGGCATCAGAAGGCTCGTCGCGAGGATGAGCGGGAGCTTGGTGAGGACGGCGTCCCAGCCGATGAAGTTGATCAGTGTGAGCTGGT
Source organism: Streptomyces sp. NPDC012474 (assembly GCF_042955185.1). Classification (NCBI taxonomy): domain Bacteria; kingdom Bacillati; phylum Actinomycetota; class Actinomycetes; order Kitasatosporales; family Streptomycetaceae; genus Streptomyces; species Streptomyces sp. NPDC012474. The sequence goes on along the minus strand of NZ_JBIBEP010000001.1, from coordinate 67,639 downwards.
CGGCCAGGGCGAGTCCGTGGTCGATGAGGAAGTACCGGGCGAGCAGCAGGAAGCCGCACGCGAGGGTGCCGCCGATGAGTCCGGCGACCGCGGCCTCCATGATGAACGGCGCCTGGATGTAGAAGCCGGAGGCGCCGACCAGCCGCATGATGCCCGTCTCACGCCGGCGGCTGAACGCCGAGACGCGCACGGTGTTGACGATCAGCATCAGCGCGACGACCAGCATCAGCGCCATCACGGCGCGGGCGGCCCAGTTCATGCCGTTCAGCAGCTTGAAGAGGTTGTCCAGGATGCCCTTCTGGTCCTGAACGGACTGCACGCCGTCCCGGCCGTTGAAGGCGGTGGCGATGACCTGGTACTTCTCCGGGTCCTTCAGCTTGATGCGGTACGACTCCTGCATCTGGTCCGGCGTGAGGGAGCTGGCGAGCGGGGAGTCGCCGAACTGCTCCTTGTAGTGCTTGTAGGCCTGGTCCTGCGTCTCGTACGTGACCGCCTGGACGACGTCCATCTCGCCGAGGTCGGCCTTGATCTGCTTCTTCTGGTCGTCGGTCACCGCGCCCTTGGCGCAGTTGGGGTCGGACTCGGCGTCGCTCTTGTTGCAGAGGAAGATCGAGACGTTGACCTTGTCGTACCAGTAGCCCTTCATGGTGCTGACCTGGTCGCTCATCAGGAGCGACCCGCCGAACAGGGCGAGCGAGAGGGCGACGGAGACGACGACGGCGAAGGTCATCGTCAGGTTGCGGCGGAGACCGACACCGATCTCCGACAGGACGAACTGGGCGCGCATGGCGACTGGTTATGCCTTTCCGTGGATCTCGGGTGCGGTATCAGTGCTGGTAGCCGTAGACACCGCGGGCCTGGTCGCGGACGAGGCGGCCCTTCTCCAGTTCGATGACGCGCTTGCGCATCTGGTCCACGATGTTCTGGTCGTGCGTGGCCATCACCACGGTCGTGCCCGTCCGGTTGATGCGGTCGAGCAGCTTCATGATGCCGACGGAGGTCTGCGGGTCGAGGTTGCCGGTGGGCTCGTCGGCGATGAGCAGCTTGGGCCGGTTGACGAAGGCCCGCGCGATGGCGACGCGCTGCTGCTCACCACCGGACAGCTCGCCGGGCATCCGGTCCTCCTTGCCGCCGAGGCCGACGAGGTCGAGCACCTGGGGCACGGACTTGCGGATCTCGCCGCGCGACTTGCCGATGACCTCCTGCGCGAAGGCGACGTTCTCGCCGACCGTCTTGTTCGGCAGCAGGCGGAAGTCCTGGAACACCGTCCCCAGCTGGCGCCGCATCTGCGGCACCTTCCAGTTGGAGAGGCGGGCGAGGTCCTTGCCCAGAATGTGCACCTGTCCGTGGCTGCACCGCTCCTCGCGGAGGATCAGCCGCAGGAAGGTGGACTTTCCGGAGCCGGAGGACCCCACGAGGAAGACGAACTCGCCCTTCTCGACCTCCAGGGACACATCCCTGAGGGCGGGGCGGGTCTGCTTGGGGTAGACCTTGGAGACATTGTCGAATCGGATCACGGATGCACCACGGGTCGCCGGGGGTAGATGAGCGTGACCATACGCGAACCGGGTGGGGCACCGCAGTCACCGACCGTGGTTGCGCCATGGATGTGCCGTTTTATACCGAGCCCCGGGGGCGCGGGGAGAGTGTGCGAGCAACCACATAAGATGCGCAGCCGCGCGACGGCCGACGGAACCTGGCAAAGTGGAGGGGGAACATTCCCACCCCCACGGACGTTGGACACGTGGAACCGGCGCAAGGAGGGCAAGCGCATGACGTACGACCGGCTGGTGTGCGCGAACTGCGCGTCCCCCGTGAACGAGGGCCGCTGCGCCGTGTGCCGCGCGAACCGTGAGCGGCTGCAGCAGGAGAACTTCCTCGCGGGCATGAATCCGATGGCTCTGATCGCACTGCTGACGGTGCTGATCGCCGCGGTGGCCCTGCTGGCGCACCAGACCGCGTAAGGCGGCAGGCAGCCTCCAGACATGACCGAGGGCCCGGAGCGTTTCGCTCCGGGCCCTCGGTGGTGCGCTGTGCGTACGTCCGTACGGCCCTACCGTCAGGCGGCAGCCCCGCCGCGGCCGCCCACGAGGCGCGGCAGCAGCCGGAAGCCGACACCGCCGGCGATCATCGTGGCGGCGCCGATCACCAGGAAGGTGGTCTGCGCGGCACCCGTCTCGGCGAGTTCCTTGCCGTTGCCCTGAGCCTGGGCCTGCGGGGCCGCCGGGGTGGCGTCCGAGCCGATCTCGGTGAGGGAGGAGGAACCCTCCTCCTGCGGGGAGGTGCCACCGTCGGGGTCGGCGTTGTTGCCGCCGCCGTTGCCGGTGTCGCCACCGTTGCCGTTGCCACCGCCGTTGCCGTTGCCACCACCGTTGCCGTTCCCGTTGCCCGGGTCGGTCGGGTCCTCGGTCGGCTCGGTGGGCTCGTCCGTGGGCTCGGTCGGCTCGTCGGTGGGCTCCTCGGTCGACGGCGGCGGGTCGGTCGGCTCGCCCGTCGGGATGACGGTCGGCTCACCGGTCGGCTCACCCGTCGGCGGCGGAGTCGGAGTGGGCGACTCCTCGGCGCACAGGATGCCGAGCAGGCAGTCCTCGGCCTCCGCGGCGGATGCCGCACCGGCGGCGGTCAGCGAGGCGCCGGCGGCGATCACGGCACCGGCCGCTATCCGCGCGACACGGATCCGCGTCTTCTTCGTCATGTGCTTGCTACCCCCAGTAGCTCATCGTCATTAGGCAGCGTCGGGGCTGTGCTCGACGGGGAAAGCCGCGGTGAGAGAGGCCCCCCGGTTCACATGCGCCCCAGAGACACGCATGCCGCGCTTTACCCTTCCCATTTTTCAAGAACACGTCAAGGCCGTTTGCGGCCGCCATGTCCAACTGCGGGGGTTATGCCGGGAGTCTGAGGCTGTGAGTGTGATGTAAAACCCAGACATGAGGGCACAGAAAAGGCAACTGCCGCTCCGACCGCGGCAGTTGCCTTATCGACAAACTTACTTCTCCTGCTGCTTGCGCCAGCGAATTCCGGCCTCGATGAAGCCGTCGATCTCGCCGTTGAACACCGCCTCGGGGTTGCCGACCTCGAAGTCGGTGCGCAGGTCCTTGACCATCTGGTACGGGTGCAGGACGTAGGAACGCATCTGGTTGCCCCAGGAGCTGCCACCGTCCTTGAGGGCGTCCATCTTGGCCCGCTCCTCCTGGCGCTGGCGCTCCAGCAGCTTGGCCTGGAGCACGTTCATGGCCGTCGCCTTGTTCTGGATCTGCGAGCGCTCGTTCTGGCAGGAGACGACGATGCCGGTGGGGAGGTGGGTGAGGCGCACCGCGGAGTCGGTGGTGTTGACGCCCTGGCCGCCGGGGCCGGACGAGCGGTACACGTCCACGCGCAGTTCGGACTCGTCGATCTCGATGTGGTCGGTCTGCTCGACCACGGGCAGGATCTCGACGCCCGCGAAGGACGTCTGCCGCCTGCCCTGGTTGTCGAAGGGCGAGATGCGCACGAGCCGGTGCGTGCCCTGCTCGACGGAGAGCGTGCCGTACGCGTAGGGCGCCTGGACGGCGAAGGTGGTCGACTTGATGCCTGCCTCTTCCGCGTACGAGGTCTCGTAGATCTCGGTCTTGAAGCCGCGCTGCTCGGCCCACCGCAGGTACATGCGCTGGAGCTTCTCGGCGAAGTCGGCGGCGTCGACGCCACCGGCCTCGGCGCGGATGTTCACCAGAGCCTCACGGGAGTCGTACTCACCGGAGAGGAGGGTGCGGACCTCCATCTCGTCCAGCGCCTTCTTCACGGCGGTGAGCTCGGACTCGGCCTCGGCGCGGGTGTCCGGGTCGTCCTCCTCCTCCGCCATCTCGAAGAGGACGCCCAGGTCGTCGATGCGACCGCGCAGGGCCTCGGCCTTGCGCACCTCGGCCTGGAGGTGGGACAGCTTGCTGGTGATCTTCTGCGCCTCATCGGGGTTGTCCCAGAGGGACGGCGCGGCCGCCTGCTCCTCGAGCACGGCGATGTCTGCCCTCAGCTTCTCGAGGTCCAGAACGGCCTCGATCGACTCCATGGTCGAGGAGAGGGACTTGAGCTCTTCGGATACGTCGACGACTGCCACGCCCTCCAGCGTAACGGCTCCGCCCGGCGGCCATCGCCGGACGGCCGGAGCCGGCGGCTCAGGGGGACTGCGGGGCCGAGTTCCTCGTGTCCTGGGGCGGTGCGCTGCTGTCGTCGCCCGAGGTGGACAGCCAGGTGCCGACGCCGATCGCCGCCGCGAGTACGACCGCGCCCGCTCCCACGGCCAGGCGGCGGCGCCGGGTGGCGGCACGGTTGCGGGCCGAGCCCGGCCGGGGAGCGCCGGCGGGGCGCGGGGCCCGGGCCGTGCCGTGGGCGCCGCCGGCCAGCTCGTCGGGGGCGGGGACGCGCATCGAAGTGTGGGTGTCGCGGTTGGAGTCGGCCGGCTTCGCGCCCGGCACCAGGGGGACCGCGCCCCGCCGCCGGACCCGCTCCCCGGCCGGTGCCGGTCCGGCGGGCTGCTCCTCGCGGTCGGCCTCTTCCGCGGACTCGGTGTCCGGCTCGTCCACCTCCAGCGGCGGCATGCCCGCCAGCATCGGCAGCAGCTCGCGCAGCCGGGCTCCGAGCTCCGAGGCCCGCAGCCGCGAGGCCGGGGCCTTGGCCAGGCACTGCACCAGCAGCTGCCACAACTCGTCCGGGATACCGGGCAGCGGGACGACCGTCTCCGTGACGTGGCGGCGCAGGACGGCGCCGGGGTGGCCGCCGCCGAAGGGGGTGAAGCCCGCCAGCAGCTCGTAGAGGACCGTGGCGAGCGCGTAGATGTCGACGGACGCGCGCGGTGGGAGGCCCTCGACGATCTCCGGGGCGAGGTAGTCCGGAGTGCCGATGATCTTCGTGGCCTTGGTCCGGCGCGGGGTGTCGATGAGTTTGGCCACGCCGAAGTCGGTCAGCAGCGCGCGGTGCGAGCCGCCGGGGCCGAGCGGGCCCTGCATGTCCAGGAGGACGTTCTCCGGCTTGACGTCCCGGTGCACGACGCCCGCGGCGTGCGCTGCCGCCAGTCCGTCGGCGATGTCGGCCGCGATGGCGACGGCCGCCTCGGGGGACAGGCGCCGGTCCCGGTCGAGCCGGGTGCGCAGGTCCGTGCCGCGGACGAGGTCCATGACGAGCGCCAGGTCGTTGCCGTCGACGACCAGGTCGCGCACCGACACCACGTGCGGGTGCTCCAGGCCGAGCAGGGCGGTGCGCTCCTGGACGAAGCGCCCGACGAGCTCCTGGTCGGACGCCAGGTCCTCGCGCAGCAGCTTGATGGCGACGGGACCTTCCGGCCCCTCGCCCAGCCACACCGTGCCGGCGCTGCCCCGCCCCAGGATCTGGTGGGCGGTGTACCGGCTGCCGATCTTCCGTGCCAAGGCTGCTCCTACCGACGCGTGTTGTCGCTAAAACTACGCGTCCGGAGAGCCAACCTTCACCGTGGAAGCCGAAATCAGCCGCCGGGTGTCGACAAATCACCAACCCCGCAGGGCGGTTCCGGTCAGTTCGTGCCGGAACCGCTCCCGCCGAGCTTCTCGAACCAGCCGGTGACGGTGCTGAACCAGTCGGTGAGCTGGTCCCAGTAGCCCTTGGTGGTGCCGATCCACTCCTGGAGCGGGCTCAGTTCCCAGATCAGCCAGCCCGCGACGAACAGGATGACGATCGTGAAGAGGCAGCCCTTCAGGCAGCCGAGCCCGGGGATCCGCATCGGGTTGGCGCTGCGCTGCCGCGGCTGCCGGGGCTCGCGCTGCGGCGGCTGGGGCTGCTGCGGCTGGGGCGGCGGCGCGGGCGGGGCATAGCGCTGCGGCGGCTGGGGCCGCTGCGGCTGCGGGGCGTACTGCTGGGGCTGGGGCTGCTGGGCGTACTGCTGGGGCTGCTGCTGCGGGTGGCCGTAGCCGGGGCCGGGTGGGGGCGCCTGGCGCTGCGGGGGCTGCTGCTGCTGCGGGCGGGCCACCTGGCGCTGGGGGCGGCGGCGCAGCGGGTCCTGGCCGGGGTCGAGGTACTGCACCTGCGTCTGTTCGTTGCGGTCGCGGGCCGCCCGCAGCTGGTTCTGCCAGGGGTGCGGGTCCTCGGGGCCGCCCTGCTGGTTCTGCTGGCCGGGGTGACCGGGCGAGCCCGGCGGGACCGGCGGCATGACGGCCGTCGGGTCGGCCGCGCCCCGGTGGGGCATGACGGCGGTGGGGTCGGCGGCGCCGGCCGGGCCGCCGGTGTGCGGCATGACGCTGGTCGCGGCGTTCGGGTCGTACGATCCGGCGCCCTGCGGGAGGACCTGGGTCGGGTCGGCCTCGCCGGACATGTCCGGCACCGGCGCGGGGGCCGGGTCGGGCACGAGGAGCATGCCGACGCCCTCCGCGGCGGCGATCTGCGCGGAGTTCGCGTGCACCCCGATGCCCTCGGCGACGACGCGCAGGCCGCGGGCGAGGTTCTCGGCGCTGGGCCGTTCGTCGGGGTTCTTGCGCAGGCAGCGCTCGATGACCGTCCACAGCGGGTCGGGGACGGTGGAGGGGCGGCGCGGCTCGGCGCTCAGATGCTGGTGCAGCACCTCCAGGGCGGAGCCGCCGGAGAACGGCGGGCGGCCGGTGACCAGCTCGTACAGCAGGATGCCGGCGCCGTAGATGTCGACGGCGGAGGTCTGCGGACGGCCCTCGGCGGACTCCGGGGCGACGTACGCGGGCGTGCCGACGAACTCCTGGGTGCGGGTCAGTCCCGGGGAGTCGGCCAGACGGGCGATGCCGAAGTCGGTCAGCAGCGGGTGCATCCGCCCGTCGTACTGCTGGAGCAGGACGTTGGCCGGCTTGAGGTCGCGGTGGACCACGCCGTCGGCGTGGCTGGCGGCGAGCGCGTCGGCGATCTGTGCGGTGAGCAGGGCGGCGGCGACCGGGGTGAACGGCCCGTTCTCGCGCAGATAGCGGTGCAGGTCGGGGCCCTCGACGAGGTCCATGACCAGCGCCAGCAGCTCGCCCTCGACCACCAGGTCGCGGACCCGGACGATGTTCGGGTGAGTCAGCCGGAGCAGGACGGAGCGCTCGCGCAGGAACCGCATGACGATGTCCGCGTCGCTGGCCAGCTCCTCCTTGAGGACCTTGATCGCGACGGTCTCGCCGGGCTGCCCCGGCACGGCCGCCTCGGCGCCCGCGGTCTCGCGCTGGCGGGCTCGCCAGACGGTGCCCGTGGCGCCGCGTCCGAGCGGCTCCTCGAGCAAGTACTTGCTGCCTACCGGCCGCACGTCATGCGCTCCCTGGTGCTTGCCTTGCCTGCTGGCCTGTCCGACCCACTGTAAGGCCGGGGGGCCGAGGACCGGGGTGTCGTCTTTCTGTGGGTCTTACGTAGCGCCCCTCACACCCGTTCGAAGGAAAGACGCTCACCTCGGTCTTGTGGTTGCCGGTAACGGACGTGACTGATCTCAAGACGTCGCCTGTGGGTCATCTCTCAGGCACTTTTGCGGGCAGAGCCGACCAATCAAGATCACCTTTTCCCGAGCGAGGGGCGCGCTGTCAGTGGCAGGTGCGAGGATGCTGGCAGTACTGGCCGACGTGCTGGGGCGGGGTGGGGGACTCCGCGCCCGGGCAGAAGGGACCGCTGACGGCGATGCAGATCCGGCTGACCGTCGTAGATCCGCTGGGCCCGTCGGCGCCGGCGCGGGACCGCGCCCCGCGCAGCGACGTACTGGTCACGGCCCCCGCCGGTACGGCGCTCGCCGCGGTGGCGTCGGCGCTCGTCCAGGTGGTCTCCGGGGGTGACGTCTCGGGCGCGCCCGTGCTGTACGCCGGTGAGCAGCGGCTGGACACACAGCGCTGCACCCTGGGCGAGCCCCCGCTGACCGACGGTGCCGTGCTGTCCGTGGGCGCGCCCGGGGAGCCGGAGCCGCATCCCGAGCTGGAGGACGCCCCGGCCCAGCTCCAGGTCGTGGCCGGTCCCGACGCCGGCGGCGTCCATCTGCTGCACGGCGGCGAGATCCGCATCGGCCGCTCCGCCGACGCCGACGTACCCCTCGACGACCCGGACGTCTCCCGGCTGCACTGCGCTGTGACGGTGAGCGCGGACGGCAGCGTCGCGGTCGCCGACCTGGACTCCACGAACGGCACGACGGTGAACGGCACGCGGGTCGGCGCCCGGGTGGTGCCTTTCGCGCCGGGTGCGCTGCTGCGGATCGGCGAGTCGGCCCTGCGGCTGGTCCCCGCCGGGGGGCCGGGGGGCCGGGTGGAGACGACACCGGACGGGGAGGGGCACGTCCGCGTGGCCGGCCCCGCCTGGGACGGGGCGCTCCCGCCTTCTCCCGCGCGCGTGGGGGATCCGGTACCGGCCGGGCCTTCGGGTCCCACGCACCACGCCCACGGCTCGGCGCCCTGGGGCACGCCGGCTGCCACGGGACCCGGCTCCGCTGATCCGGCCGTGGTGCCGGGGCAGGGCGGGGCGCCGCGGATCGAGAGCGGGGGTGCGGGGGCGGGATACCAAGCGCCGCGGACCGACGGCGCGGATGCGGGGGCGGGATCTCAGGCGCCGCGGACCGACGGCGCGGATGCGGGGGCGGGATCTCAGGCGCCGCAGACCGACGGCGGGGATGCGGGGGCGGGATCTCAGGCGCCGCGGACCCACAGTGGAGGTGCGCGGGCGGGACACCAAACGCCACGGCTCGGCAGCGGCGGTGCGGGCGCGGGGCCGGAAGCGCCGCGGAAGTGGCGGCAGGGCAGCGATGCCCGCCCTGCCGGCAGCGGGGGCGAAGCCCTCTCGGTGGACGGCTGGAGTGACGTGCCGTCCCCGGGCAGCCGGGGCGAAGCACCCTCCGGGGGCCACCGGAATGACGTGCCGCCGCCAGGCGCGGCCCACGCGGGGGACCGCCGGAGCGCTGTGCCCACCCCGGGCAGCCGGGCCGAAGCACCCCCCGGCAGCCGCCGAAGCACCGCGCCACCCCCGGGCAACCAGGGCGAAGCCCCCTCCGCGAGCCGCCGGAGTGAGGTGCCGCCCCCGGGTGCGGGGGGCGCGGCCCATGCGGGGGACGGCTGGAGTGAGGTGCCGCCCGGAGGCACCGGGAGCGATGCCCCTCGGCAGACGGCCGGCGGTGGATCGCGGCCCGGGGCCGCCCAGACCCCCTCCGGGACGCACAGCACGCGTACCCGGCAGCACGACGCCGCTCACGGTTCGCCGCCCCTGACCTCTCCCGGAGCCCCGGCCGACGCCGTGCGGCAACGCGATGCGGGAAGGCCGTCGGGCGGCACCGGTGACACGCACGCGGGAGGTTCCGGGATCGCGGCGTTCGGCCACGCGGGCCCGGACGGCGCCGCAGCGGCGTACGACACCGGTCCCGCATACAACACCGGCCCCGCGGACGGAACCGGTGCGCGCCGTCGGCCCCAGGACGGGCCGGCTGCTCCCAGCGGTACCGACGACCCCGCCCTCGCGGACCAGCGCGCCGGGCGCGGGCGCAAAGGCACTCCCCTGCGCGGCACCGACGTGCCCCCGGGGAGCCGCAGGCGTGGCGGGCTCGGGGCGTGGGCCCGGCGGCTGGCCGGAGGAGGGCGTGGCGAGCAGGCGGCGGAGCCCCGTGAGGCATATGAGGACGGCCCGGCCGCGGTGGTGGCGGAGCAGCACCCGGTCGTCGTGCCGGCCGCGCCGGAGACGTGGCCGGACCCGGCCACGCTGCTGCTCACGGCCCTGGGGCCCGGGCCGCGGCTGTGGGAGCGCGGCCCCGGCCACCCGGAGGCACTCGCCGTGCGCCTCGGTACGGCCGACCGGGCGGCGCCGGACGGCTCGGGACTGCTGCCCGCCGTCCCCGTGACCGCCGGGCTGCGCGAGGTCGGCGCACTGGGCCTGGCCGGGCCGCGCGCGCGGCTGGCCGGGCTGGCGCGGACCGTGCTGGCCCAGCTCACCGCGTTGCACTCCCCGGACATGCTGGAGATCGTCCTGATCGCCGCCGACCGCTCCCGCCCTCTTGAGGAGCGCACCGCCGAGTGGTCCTGGCTGGGCTGGCTGCCGCACGTGCGGCCGGCGCACGGGCAGGACTGCCGGCTGCTGCTGGCCCTCGACCGCGAGCAGGCCGCGGCCCGCACCGACGAACTCACCCGCCGCCTGGAGGACCAGCTGGCGGACGTGGCCGCGGGTGACGGCGCACAGCCCACCGGTACCGCCTCGTCCCCCGCCGCGGTCGTCCCGGCCCCCCGCCGCCCCTCCTGGGCGCAGAACGACGACTCCGGCACCGACGCGACAGCCGGTTTCCCCGGCCCGTACACGGTCGTGGTCGTCGACGGCGACCCCGGCGGCGCCGACCTGCGCGCAGCGGTCGCGCGGCTGGCGCTGGAGGGCCCCCAGGCCGGGATCCATGTCGTCTGCCTGGCCGAGACGGCCGCCGCCTCCCCGGCCTCGCCGGTGACGGAGACGTACGACGCGGCCTGCTCGGTGGCGCCGACGTTCCGCCAGTGCGGCGCGGTCGCGCTGCTCAGCGGGGACGTGGCGACGGCCCTGCGGCTGGTGCGGGTGGCCCGGGTCGGCGGTGACGGCGCACCGGCCGGGCCGGTCGGGCACGGCACCATCGCCGCCGTCGACGCCGTCTCCCCGGCCTGGGCCGAGCGGTTCGCGCGGGCGCTGGCGCCGCTGCGGACGGACGGCCCGGCGGGCGAGGGCCAGCCGCGCGTCTCCGCACCGCTGCCACAGACGGCCCGTCTGCTGGACGAGCTGGGCCTGGCCAGGGCCACGCCGGCGTCCCTGATGGCGCGCTGGGCGGACGCGGCCGACGACGCCGACGCGCTGGGCGGACGCGTGCGCGCGGTGCTGGGCGCCGGTCCGCGCGGGCCGGTCTGCGCGGACCTCGCGGCCCAGGGCCCGCATCTGCTGATCGAGGGTCCGCCGGGCAGCGGCCGTACGGAGCTGCTGCGGGCGATCGTCGCGTCGCTGGCCGCCGCCGAGCGGCCGGACCGCCTCGGCATCGTGCTGGTCGACGGCCGGGGCGGCCCGGGTGCGGGCGGCGGGCACGGCGAGGGCCTGCGGGTGTGTACGGACGTACCGCACGTCACCACGCTGCTCATGGCCCACGACCCGGTCCGGATGCGGGAGTTCGCGCAGTCCCTGAGCGCCGAGCTGAAGCGGCGTGCCGAGCTGCTCGGTCGGTCCGACTTCGCCGAGTGGCACACCGGGCGCGAGCTGTCGGGCCGTATGGTCGCCCAGCGCACGGCGACGGGCCGGGGCGGTGCCCAGGCCGAGGCGGGAGGGGCCGGCGACATCGACTCCCCGTCCAGTTCCACCATTCGGCTGCGGCCCGGAGCGGCCCGGCGGCACACGGAGGCGGCCGCGCCCCCGCTCCCCCGGCTCGTCGTGGTCGTCGACGACCTGGACGCGCTGGTCTCCCCGGCGCTCGGCTCGACCGGCCGGCCCGCGGCCGGGTCGGTGATGCGCGCGCTGGAGGCCGTGGCCAAGGAGGGCGAGCGGCTCGGCGTCCATCTGGTGGCGGCCACCGGCCCGTGCGCCCGAACGGCGGAGACGGAACCGGCGCGCCGGGCGACCCTGCGCGTCGCGCTCGACGCCCCGGGTCCGGGCCCCGGCTCCGGCCCGGACGAACCCGCCCCCGGCCGGGGCAGGCTGACCGGCGCGGCCGGGCGGGCCACCCCGTTCCAGGGCGGTCGGGTCACCGGCCGGATCCCCCGGACGGCGACGCTGCGCCCCACGGTCGTCCCCCTGGAATGGCACCGCATGGGTGACCCTCCGGCCCGGCGTCCGGTGCGGGAGCTCGGAAACGGCCCGACCGACCTGGCACTGTTGGCCAGCGCGCTGGAAAGGGCGGCGCGGGAGGTCGCGGCGGCGAAGGTGCCGTCGCTCCTGTAGCCGGGGACGGCCGCCGGCCCCACCCGGCGTCATGGGCCACGGCCCTGGTCACGAGGGAGTCACGATCCCCCGCTTGACAGCCGACGCCATCTTGCCGCCCCCGCACACCCGGGCGTAGACCAGATCGCACGGGAGCGCGCTCGACGTTCGACGAGGAACGAAGAACGGGGCAGTCATGCGCATGACGAGCAGCACCATCCGGAAACGCTGGTCGCCCGAGCAGGACACGGCGACCCCCCAGCACCGCAGAGCCGCAAAGGCCGCGGCAGCCGTCGCCGCGGGAGCGCTCGCGCTCTCGCTCACCGCCTGCGGAGGCGACGACAAGAGCAGCAACGGAAGCACGGGCGACAGCGAGGAGACCGCCAACAGCGTCACTCTTCCCAAGCTGGACGGCACGAGCCTGGAGATCGCCGCCGTGTGGAGCGGTACGGAACAGGCCAACTTCAAGAAGGTCCTGGCGGAGTTCGAGAAGCGCACGGGCGCCAAGGTGACGTTCGTGCCCGCCCAGGACCCCATCATCAACTTCATCGGCTCGAAGGTGGCCGGCGGGCAGCCGCCGGACATCGCGATGCTGCCGCAGCCGGGCGCCATCAAGCAGGCCGTCGACCGCGGCTGGGCCAAGCCCCTCGGCGCCGAGGCCCTCAAGGAGCTCGGCGAGAACTACTCGCAGGGCTGGCAGGACATCGGCAAGGTGGGCGGCAAGCAGTACGGCGTCTACTACAAGGCCGCCAACAAGTCCCTGATCTGGTACAACAACCAGGTCTTCGAGAACGCCGGGGCGAGTGAGCCCGAGACCTGGCCGGACCTGCTCAGCACCGCGCAGACGGTCTACGACTCCGGCGTCACCCCGTTCTCCGTCGGCGGCGCCGAGGGCTGGACGCTGACCGACTGGTTCGAGAACGTGTACCTCTCCCAGGCCGGGCCGGAGAAGTACGACCAGCTGGCCAAGCACGAGATCAAGTGGACGGACCCGTCCGTGAAGGACGCGCTGACCACGCTCGCGCAGGTCTGGGGCAAGGCGGACTACATCGCGGGCGGGGCGAACGGGGCGTTGCAGACCGACTTCCCGGCGTCCGTCACCCAGGTCTTCACCGGCGGGGACCAGCCCAAGGCCGCCATGGTCGCCGCGGGCGACTTCGCGCAGGTCAACATCCCCTCCGCCATGAAGATCGGCACGGACGCGAAGGTGTTCCCGTTCCCGGCCGTCGGTGACAACGGGCCGGTGGTCTCGGCCGGTGACGCGGCCGTGATCCTGGAGGACTCGAAGGGGTCGCAGGCCCTGGCCACCTGGCTGGCCTCGCCCGACGCGGCGCAGATCCAGGCCAAGCTGGGCGGCTATCTCTCGCCGAACAAGAACGTGCCGAACTCCGCGTACCCCAACGCGGTGCAGCAGAAGATCGCCAAGGCGCTCATCGACGCCGGTGACGACTTCCGCTTCGACATGTCCGACCAAGCCCCGCAGGCCTTCGGCGGTACGCCCGGCAAGGGCGAGTGGAAGATCCTGCAGGACTTCCTGAAGAACCCGAAGGACATCGCGGGGACTCAGCAGAAGCTGGAGGCCGAAGCGGCCGCGGCGTACGGGAACTGACGTCATGACGTCGGTTCCGGCGGCAGGGGGCACCAAGCCCCCTGCCGCTCCCAAGTCGCGCAAGAGTGTGACCGGCACCCGCAGGACCGTCGCGGCGCTGTTCCTGCTGCCCGCGCTCGTCCTGCTCGGCGCGCTCGTGGTGTACCCGATCGGGTACTCGGTCGTACGCAGTTTCTACGACCAGTCCGGTGACGGCTTCGCCGGAATAGACAATTACAAGGCCCTCTTCACCGACGAGGGCATCCGCACCGCGCTGAAGAACAACATCATCTGGGTGGTGTTCGCGCCGACGGTCGCGACGGCGCTCGGCCTGATCTTCGCGGTGCTGACCGAACGGGTGCGCTGGGGTACGGCGTTCAAGCTGGTCGTCTTCATGCCGATGGCGATCTCGATGCTGGCGGCGGGCATCATCTTCCGCCTGGTGTACGACCAGAACCCGGACAAGGGCTTCGCGAACGCGGTGTGGGTGGGCGTGCACGACACGTTCTCCCAGGCGTCGGCGTTCCCGAAGGCACACCCGGGCCGGGACTCGCCGCTGGAGCCGGCCGGCGGCGGCGCGTTCATCACCACGTCGCCCGTCCGCGCGGGCGAGGCGGTCTCGCTGCCCCTGGTGGGTGTGGCGCCCGACCTGATGCCCGACGGCGCCGAGGCCGCGGCGGCGCCGAAGCCCGAGCCGGACAAGGTCACGGGCACGACCTGGCAGGACTTCACACGCGGCAAGGGCGTCGGCACGCTCAACCGTGTCGACTCCGCCGAACTGGGCTATGCCGGCATGAAGATCGAGGCCGTGAAGGACGGCAGGGTGGTGGCGTCGGCGACGGCCGCCGACGACGGCACCTTCACGCTGCCCGCCTCGGCCGACGGGGCCCAACTCCAGCTCCCGGCAAGCAACTTCAAGGAGCCCTACAACGGCCTGGACTGGCTCGGCCCGTCCCTGGTCACCCCGGCCATCATCGGCTCGTACATCTGGATGTGGGCGGGCTTCGCGATGGTGCTGATCGCCGCCGGGCTCGCGAGCGTGCCGAGGGAGCTGCTGGAGGCGGCACGCGTGGACGGCGCGAGTGAGTGGCAGGTGTTCAGACGGGTCACGGTGCCGCTGCTGGCGCCCGTGCTGGCGGTCGTCGCCGTCACCCTGATGATCAACGTGCTGAAGATCTTCGACCTGGTCTTCATCATCGCCCCCGGCTCCTCCCAGGACGACGCGAACGTCCTCGCCCTGGAGCTGTACCGCAAGGGCTTCTCCGAGGACCAGCCGGGCATCGCCAGCGCCATCTCGGTGTTCCTGCTGCTGCTCGTGATCCCGGTGATGTGGTTCAACGTGCGTCGGCTGCGGCGGGAGGTCAGGCGATGAAAACGTCTCGACCTCTCCCCGGCTGGGGGCCCGGGGGCCTCCGGCGGCAGCCGCTGATGTCCGCGTCCCCGGGAAGGCACAGTAACGTGCGTCGGCTGCGGCGGGAGGTGCGGCGGTGAAAGCCAAACAGTCGCTGGGATCGCGGCTCGCCGAGAAGGTCAGCGGTGGGCTGCTGCGGGTGTTCCTCATCGTCGTCGGGCTGTTCTGGCTGGTGCCGACGATCGGGCTGCTGCTGTCCAGCCTCCGCGCGCCGGAGGACATCTCGGCCAGCGGCTGGTGGAAGGTGTTCACCGAGCCCTCGCAGATCACCTTCGACAGCTACGCGAAGCTGCTGGAGAACGAGGACATCACCGGCTCCCTGCTGAACACGGTATGGATCACCGTGCCGGCGACCCTGCTGGTCGTGATCATCGGCTCGCTGGCCGGCTACGCCTTCGCCTGGATGGAGTTCCCCGGCCGGGACTGGTGGTTCCTGGGCGTGGTCGGTCTGCTGGTCGTGCCCGTGCAGGTGGCGCTGATCCCGATCGCCGAACTCTTCGGCGGCATCGGCATCTTCGGCTCCGTGATCGGCGTGGTGCTCTTCCACGTCGGCTTCGGTCTGCCGTTCGCGGTGTTCCTGCTGCGCAACTTCTTCGCGGAGATCCCGCGCGAGCTGCTGGAGGCGGCGCGGCTGGACGGGGCGGGTGAACTGCGCCTGTTCTTCCGTGTCGTGATGCCTCTGGGCGGTCCGGCGATCGCCGCGCTCGGCATCTTCCAGTTCCTGTGGGTGTGGAACGACATGCTGGTCGCGCTGATCTTCTCGGACTCCGGGAGCCAGCCGATCACGGTCGCGCTCCAGACGCAGGTACGGCAGTTCGGCAACAACATCGACGTGCTGGCACCCGGCGCGTTCATCTCGATGGTCGTCCCGCTGGCCGTCTTCTTCGCGTTCCAGCGGCAGTTCGTGTCCGGCGTGATGGCGGGCGCGGTCAAGTAGCAGGCAAAGCACGGTAGTTGAAGGGGCGGGCCGGGGGCGGGCCGCCCCTTCGGCGTTCCCCCGGATGCCGTAGCCACCGTAACCAAGTCGGCCCACCGGCCGTTCCCGGGCCGAACGCCCGCGCCGACCGATGGATGGCCTCTTGCCCAGGTTCAGTGTCATTGTCCCCGCGTACCAGGTTCAGGCGTACCTGCACGAGTGCCTCGAATCGGTGCTCTCCCAGTCCTGTCCCGATCTGGAACTGATCGTCGTCGACGACTGCTCGCCGGACGCGTGCGGCGCGATCATCGACGAGTTCGCCGCCCGCGACACGCGCGTACGCCCCGTCCACCTGCCGCAGAACGTGGGCCTGGGCCGCGCGAGAAACGCCGGGGTGGCGCACGCGAGCGGCGACTACCTGCTGTTCCTCGACAGCGACGACACCCTCACGCCCGACGCGCTGCGGTCGATCGCCGACCGGCTGAAGGAGACCGGCGAGCCGGACGTGCTGGTCTTCGACTACGCCCGCACCTACTGGACGGGTGAGGCGATCCGCAACCAGGCGGCCCTGCAGCTCACCGAGCAGGGACCGGCGCCGTTCCGCCTGGAGGACCGGCCGGGGCTGCTGCGGCTGCTGATGGTCGCCTGGAACAAGGCCTACCGGCGGGAGTTCGTCGAGCGGGAGGGGTTCGTCTTCCCGCCCGGCGTCTACGAGGACACGCCGTGGACGTACCCGGTGCTGATGACCGCCGAGTCGATCGCGACCCTGGACCGGGTCTGCGTGCACTACCGGCAGCGGCGCCAGGGCAGCATCCTGCGCACCACCAGCGAGCGGCACTTCGACGTCTTCGAGCAGTACGACCGGGTCTTCGCGTTCCTGGACGAGCGCCCCGGACTGGCCCGGTGGCGGCCGGTGCTGTTCCGCCGCATGGTGCACCACCTGGCCATCGTGTACTCCCGGCGGGACCGGCTGCCCCAGGGCTCGCGCGCGGACTTCCTGCGCAGGGCCCGCGCTCACTACCGCCGCTACCGCACACCCGGCGCCCCCGTGCCCCTGCGCTGCCGGATCCACCACGTCCTGATCCGCTTCGGTCTGCACCGCACCTACCGCACCCTCCAGCTGGCCTCCGCCCTGAACCGCTCCGCCGCCAGGGCCACCGGGACGCTGCTGCGGGGCCTGCGGTCGGCCGCCCTCAGGACCCACTACCGCGTGCAGCGCTGTCTGCCGCTGCGCGCCGACCGAGCCGTCTTCGCCGCCTACGACGGCCGCGGCCACGGCTGCAACCCGGGCGCGCTGGAGGCCGCGTTCCGCGAGCTCGCCCCGCACATCCGCACGGCGTGGGCCGCCCGCCGCGAGCACCACCACACGATCCCGCCCGGCCCGCGCCGCCTCGTCCCCGGGACGGCCGCCTACTGGACGGCTCTCGCCCGCTCCCGCTACCTGGTCAGCAACACCGGCTTCGACGACCGCCTGGCCAAGCGCCGGGGCCAGGTCCTGATCCAGACGGGGCACGGCACCCCGCTGGGTCACATCGGCCTCGACCTCCAGGAGCGTCCCGCGGCGGCCCGCGGCCGGGACTTCGCGCGGCTGCTGAAGGACGTCGACCGGTGGGACTACGTGCTGTCCGCCAACCGCCACACCACACTGACGAACCAGCGGGTCCATCCCGGCCGCTACACCACGCTGGAGTACGGCTACCCGCGCAACGACGTGTTCCGGACGGCGACCCCGGCGGACGTGGCCCGGCTGCGCGCCTCTCTGGGCATTCCGCGGGGCTCGGTGGCGATCCTGTACGCGCCGACCCACCGCGACTACCGCCGCTCCCAGCGCCACACCCTCGACCTCCAGCGGATCGTGCGCCGCCTCGGCCCGCGCTTCGTCGTCCTGGCCCGCGCCCACCACGCCTACGACGCCCCGCTGACCAGCACCGGCGGCCGGGTCGTCGACGTCTCCGGCCACCCGAGCGTCGAGTCGCTCTGCCTGGCGTCGGACGCCCTGGTCACGGACTACTCGTCGCTGATGTTCGACTACGCCAACCTGGACCGGCCGATCGTGATCCACGCCGATGACTGGGAGGCGTACGACGCGGCCCGCGGCACCTACTTCGACCTGCGCGACTCCCCGCCGGGCGCGGTCGCCCGGGGTGAGGACGAGCTGATCGACATCTTCGCCACCGGCCACTGGCGCGGTTCCCGCTCGGCCCAGCTGCGGGCGGCGTTCCGCGAGCGGTTCTGCGCCTACGACGACGGCCGGGCCGCGGAGCGGGTGGTGCGCCGGGTCGTCCTCGGGGAGTCGGAGCTGCCGCCGGTCGTGCCGCTCGGCGAGCGCCGTCCGGTGCCCGCGGCGGCGGCCTCGATGACGCGCGAACCGCTCACCACGGTGCCGCTGCCGGCCGGCCCCCACGCCGTCACCGACAGCCTCTGACCACGGTTCTCACCCCGGGGAGTCCGCATGCCGTCCAGCCCGTCCCGGCCGACACCCAGCCGCCCGTCCTCCTGGCGCCCGTCCGGGCGGCCGGGACGCCCGCGTGCCGCGTGAGACGGCCCGCCTCCACCACCTTGTGAACACCGCCCTCGACGGAAAGAGCAGAATGCCCCGCTTCAGCATCGTCGTCCCGTCCCATGGGGTCGCGGGCCGGCTGTCCCTGGCACTGGACTCGGTCCTCGCCCAGTCGTTCGGCGACTTCGAGCTGATCCCGGTGTGCGACGCACCCGACGCGCCGGCGGCGGACGTCGTCACCGGCTACGCCGAGCGGGACTCCCGGGTGACGCCGGTGTACTCGCCTCCGGCGGACGGACTGGCCGGGGCGCGCACCACCGGGCTGCGGGCGGCGGTCGGCGGCCATGTGCTGTTCCTCGACGGCGACGACGTCCTGGTCCCGGGGGCGCTCGCGGCGCTGGACGCCCGGCTGGGCGAGACCGGCGACGTGGACGTCCTGTACTTCGAGTACGAGCGCACCCCCTGGTGGGAGGGCGAGCCGACCAACCCGGCCGCTCCCCTGCTGGCCAGGGCACCGGACGGGGCCTTCGCCCCCGGCCGCGCCCCGCAGCTGACGGGCGTGACGCTCCCGGCGTGGAGCGCGGCCTACCGCCGCGCCTTCCTCACCGGGCAGGGCCTCGCCTTCCCCGGGGGCCACTTCACCGATGTCGGCTTCGGCGGGCTGGTCGCCCTGCGGGCGGAGCGGATGGCGGCCCTGCGCACGGTCGTCGTCCGGCATCTGCGGCGCCGGCAGGGCGACCGGCTGGGCCTGCCCGGCGCGCACCACGCCGAGCTGCTCGACCAGGCCGAGCTGGTGCTGACACGGGCCGTTGAGCAGGGGCTTCCGGCGGACCGGCTGACACCGCTGTTCGAGCAGCTCTTCGCCGCCGTACTGAAGACGGCCGCCCATCCACGGCGGCTGACGTCCGGACGCCGGGCCTTCTTCCGGCGGGCGGGCGCGCTCTACCGGCGGCACCGCCCCGCCGGCTACCGGCCCCCCGGGGGCAGCCTCGGCGTCCAGCACCGGCTGCTCGCCTGCGGGTCGTACCCGGCGTTCCGGGCCCTGCGCGCCGTCAACCGGGGGGCGCTGCGGGCCGCCGCGCTGCTCCCCCGCCCGCGGGGGCTGCGCACCCGGCTGCGCTACGCGGTGGCCCTGCGCCTGCCGCTCGACAGGAACCTCGTCGTGTACTGCGCGTACTGGGGCCGCGGCTACGTCTGCAACCCGGCCGCGATCCACGCCAAGGCCCGCGAACTGGCGCCACACCTGCGCGCGGTGTTCCTGGTGGAGCCGGACGCGGTGGGCAGCGTGCCGCCGGGCGTGGAGTACGCGGTGATCGGCAGCCGGAGGTACTGGCAGGTGCTGGCCCGCGCCAAGTACCTGGTCAACAACGCCAACTTCGCGGACGCCGTGGTCAAGCGCCCCGGCAGCGTCCACCTCCAGACCCAGCACGGCACCCCGCTGAAGACGATGGGCGCCGACCAGGCGACGTACCCCGTGGTGGCCGCGGCCACCGGCAGCTTCGCCAAGCTGCTGGCCCGGGTGGACCGCTGGGACTACAACCTCACCTCCAACCGGCACTCCACCGAGATGTGGGAGCGGGCGTTCCCGAGCACGCACGAGACCCTCGAGTACGGCTATCCGCGCAACGACGTCTACTGCACGGCGTCCGCCGAGGACGTCGCCCGCGTCCGCAAGGAACTGGGCGTCCCCGACGGAAAGAAGGCCCTCCTCTACGCGCCCACGCACCGTGACTACGCCACCGGCTTCGAGACCGGCCTGGACCTGGCGGAGTTCTGCGAGGCGATCGGCGACGAGTACGTGGTGCTGCTGCGCGCCCACTACTTCTACGACCAGGGGCCGGGCAGGGGCGGCGGCCGGATCATCGACGTCACGGGGCACCGCTCCTCTGAGGACGTGTGCCTGGCCGCGGACGCGCTGATCACGGACTACTCCTCGATCATGTTCGACTACGCCAACCTGGACCGGCCGATCGTCGTGTACGCGGACGACTGGGACGTCTACCGGGAGACGCGGGGCGTCTACTTCGACCTGATGGAGCTCCCGCCGGGCCGGGTCGCCCGGACTCCCGGGGAGCTGGCGGCCGTCTTCCGTGACGGCTCCTGGGCGGACGAGTCCGCCGCCGCCCTGCGGGCCGCGTTCCGGGAGCGCTTCTGCCAGTGCGACGACGGGCGCGCCGCCGAGCGCGTCGTGCGCCGTGTGCTGCTCGGGGAGCCGCCCGAGTCGATCCCGCCCGTGATCCCGCTCGCGGAGCGCGTCCCGGCCCCCGCCGCCACCCTCGTGAGGAGCTGACCGAAGAAGTGCCCCGCTTCAGCATCATCGTCCCCGTCTACCAGGTGCAGGGCTTCCTGCGCGAGTGTCTCGACTCGGTGCTCGGCCAGTCCTACGGCGACTTCGAGGTGATCGCCGTGGACGACCGCTCGCCCGACGGCAGCGGCGCGATCCTCGACGAATACGCCGCCCGCGACGCCCGGGTGCGGGTGCTGCACCTGCCCGAGAACGTCGGTCTGGGCCGGGCCCGCAACGCCGGCCTCGCTCAGGCCGCCGGCGACTACGTCCTGTTCCTGGACAGCGACGACCACTACACACCGGGCCTGCTGGCCGCCGTCGCCGCCCGCCTGGCGGTGACCGGCGACCCGGACATCCTGGTCTTCGACCATGTGCGTACCCACTGGTGGGGCCGCGGCGGACGCAGCGAGGCGGCGGACCTGCTGGCGGCTGCGGGCCTGGAGACGTTCGGTATCCGGCAGAGCCCGCAGTACCTGAACCTGTTCCTGGTCGCCTGGAACAAGGCCTACCGCCGCTCCTTCCTCCAGGAGCACGGGCTGGAGTACGCGCCGGGGCTGTACGAGGACGCGCCGGTCACCTACCGGTCGATGGTGCTGGCCGACCGGATCGCCTGCCTGGACCGGATCGGCGTGGAGTACCGGCAGCGCCGCCAGGGCGCGATCACCAAGACGCCCGGGCGCCGGCACTTCGAGATCTTCCCCCAGTACGAGGGCCTGTTCGCCTTTCTGGAGCAGCGCCCCGACCTGGACTGGGCGCGGCCGCTGCTGCTGGAGCGGGCGCTGGACCACATGCTGTTCGTGCTGGCCCGCGAGGACCGGGTGCGGCCCGCGGACCGGGGCGACTTCTACCGCGAGATCCGCTCCTTCCACCGCCGTCACCTCCCCGAGGGCGGCTTCCCGCGGCCGGACGGCTGGCGCGGGGCCGAGATGCGGCTGCTCGCCTCTGCGCCCTACGCGGCGTACGCGACCGCCCGCGGGCTGCGGGATCTGCGCGCCTCCGCCCTGGGCGGGCGGCGACGGGTGGCGAAGAAGGCGTCGGAGGGCGCTCTGCGCGGCTGGTACACGGCTCAGTCGAAGCGCCCGCTGGATCCGCGTCTCGCCGTCTACTCGGCGACCCACCACCAGGGTGTGACCGGTGACCCGGCCGCGATCTACGAGAAGGCCCGCGAGATCGCCCCGCACATCCGGGGCGTGTGGGTGGTCCGGGAGGACGCGGTGGACGCGCTGCCGCCCGGCATCGACCATGTGACGCCGGGCTCGCGGCGCTACCACGAGGTCATGGCGCGGGCCACGTACTGGGTGAACAACGTCAACTGGCCCGGCACCCTGGCCAAGCGGCCCGGCAGCGTACACATCCACACCCACCAGGGCACGCCGCTCAAGTACATGGGCGCCGACCTGCTGACCAAGCCGGGTGCCCGGCACGGCTTCGACGTGCCGCAGATGCTGCGCCGCGCCGACCGCTGGGACTACAGCCTGGTCGCGGGGCGGCACGCGGAACGGGCCTGGGAGCGGGCCTATCCGTGCCACTTCACCTCGCTGCGGACCGGCAGCCCCCGCAACGACGTACTGGTCGGAGCCGGTCCGGACCGGGGCCGGGAGGTGCGCGAGCGGCTCGGCGTCCCGGCCGGTGACACGGTCGTGCTGTACGCGCCGACCCGACGGGACTACCGGCGGGGCGGGCATGTCGACCGGTTCGACCTGGCCCGGTTCGCCGCGGACCTGGGCCCCGGGCACACCCTGCTCGTCCGGTTGCACCCGTCGCTGGCGGCGGGCGTCGCGCGGGGCCTCGGCGTGGCCGACCTGAACCGGCGGGGCGTCCTGGTGGACGTCACGGACGAGCCGCACGTCGAGGACGTGATGCTCGCCTCCGACGTGCTGGTCACCGACTACTCCGCCCTGATGTTCGACTACGCGCTCCTGGACCGGCCGATCGTCGTCCACGCCGACGACTGGGGGGCGTTCGCGGCGAGCCGGGGCGCCTACTTCGACATCACGGCCGACGCGCCGGGCCATGTGTCGCGCTCGTACCGGGAGCTGGCCTGGCTGTTCGCGTCCGGCACCTGGCAGGACGCGGAGGCGGCGCGGCTGCGCTCCGGCTTCCGGGAGCGGTACTGCGAGTTCGAGGACGGCCGGGCCGCCGAGCGGGTCGTCCGGCTGCTGATGCTGGGCGAGCGGGGCGGGACGCTGCTGCCCGCGGCGCGCCGGACCGAGGGGGCCCGCACACGACCAGAGGCGCTGATCGAGAGATGAGAATCCCCGCGACCCCCGAGGCCGCCCCGTCCCTGCCCGGCCAGCGGGCTCCCTCGGCCCGGCCGCCCGTCGCCGCCGATCGGCCGCGCTGGGTGCCCGGGTGGCACGCGTCCCTGGTCGCCGTGCCCACCGCGGCCCTGTTCGCGCTGGGCTACCGGCGCCGCTGGATCTGCGACGACGGGCTCATCTACCTGCGCCCGGTCCGGCAGATCCTGGCGGGCAACGGGCCCGTGTTCAACGTCGGCGAGCGGGCCGAGAGTTCGACCGGCACCCTGTGGCAGTGGCTGCTCGCCCTCGCCACCTGGGTCACCGGCGAGGACCCGGCGTTCATCGCGGTCGGGCTCGGCCTGGTGCTGAGCACCGCGGGGTTCGCGTTCGCCCTGCTCGCCACATGCAGGCTGCACCGGGGGGCGGGGCTGCTGCTCCCGGCGGGTGTGCTCGTACTCCTGGCCGTGCCGCCGTTCTGGTCGTACATGACCTCGGGTCTGGAGAGCGGTCTGGGCACCTTCTGGACCGGCCTGTCGTGGTGGCTGCTGACGCGGACCCGGCGCGGGCAGGAGGCCCGGCTGACGTACCAGGCCGCCTTCGTGTTCGGGCTGGGCCCGCTGGTCCGGCCCGATCTCGCGGTGGTCACGGCCTGCTTCCTGGCCGCGCAGTGGTGGGTGCTGCGTCCCTCACGGCGGGGCACGGCGGCGATGCTGGCCTCGGCGGGAGCGGTGCCACTGGCGTACGAGGTCTTCCGGGCGGGGTACTACGGGGTCCTGGTGCCGCTGCCCGCCATCGCCAAGGAGGCGAGCGCCAGCGACTGGAGCCGGGGCGCCGGGTACGTGCAGGAGACCCTCGGGCCGTACTGGCTGTGGCCGGCTCTGCCGGTGCTCGGGGCGCTGGCCGTCCTGCTGGTGCGGCGCAACCGCCGGGAGCAACGGGACCGCGCCCCGGGACGGGCCCCGCTCGCGGTGCTGCTGGCGCCGCTCGCGGCGGGCCTGCTGCTGGCCGGGTACGTCGTCCGCGTCGGCGGCGACTACATGCACGCCCGCATGATCCTGCCCGCCCTTCTGTTGCTGCTCCTGCCGGTGCTGGTCGTGCCCGCGACCAGGGTCACCGGCGTGGCGGGTGCGCTGCTGGTGGTGTGGCTGTGCGCGGCGGTCAGTCCGCTGCGGGCTCCGTTCGACGTGCGCAGCACGCCCGGCTCGTTCAACGTGCGCAGCTCCGATGTGGAGGGCCTCGGCGACCACAACCCGGTGCGCACCGCCACCTGGGTGGACAACTGGCCCGCCCTGCCGGAGGGGCGCGCCATGCTGGCCCGGGCCGAGCGGGCGCCCGGGCCGACGCTGCTCTACTTCGACGCCGGGCGGCGGCTGCACGCGACGCCGATGCGCGCGGACTCGCCGTACCAGGTGGTGATCGTGGGCCGCCATCTCGGCGTGACGGGGGCGGCGGCGCCGCTGGACGCCTACGTCAACGACGCCTGGGGGCTGGCCAGTCCGATCGGCGCGCACCTGACGCTGGAGCGGTGGAGCTGGCCCGGGCACGAGAAGTTCCTGCGCAACCACTGGGTCTTCGCCGAGTGGGCGGTGAAGCGTCCGCCGCAGCGCGACCTGCTGCGCGCCGGGGCCACACGGGAGGCGGTCGAGGCGGCCCGGGCCGCGCTGGGCTGCGGCGATCTCGCCGAGCTGAGGGAGTCGGTGCGCGCGCCGCTCACCGCCGAGCGGTTCTGGCGGAACCTCACCGGAGCGGTCGAGCGGACGCGGTTCCGCTTCGCGCGCTGGCCGGCGGCGGCACAGCAGGCGCTGTGCGACCGACCGGCAGGTGGGCGCAGCGGCCTCACCCGATGAAGTGATCCGGGGTCAGGGCATGCGTGGGGCGGGAACATTCGGCGCATGCCCCAGACCCCTTCCACCCTCCTGTGAGCGCCCCGGTCCTGATCCGGCGGGCCGTGCGCGGTGCGACGGCGCTGCGCGGCGGCCGTGCCGGCAGGCTCACCCCGTACCAGTTCTACGGCGCCCTGTTCTGGCTGGTGATGACGCTGGCGTACTGGCGGATCCCGCTGTGCTGTGACGCCGGACAGCACGCGGCGGTCGTCGAGCGTCTCAAGGCCGACCTGCTCCACCCGGCCCACACCATGGCGGACCTGCCGGGCGCGGGCAGCCCATACTACGGGCCGTACGCGGTCGCCCAGGGCGTTCTGGCGCGGCTGACGGGGCTGACGGGCTGGGAGGTCGTGAAGCTCGCCGGGCCGGTGCATCTGCTGGTGCTGCTGACGGGGCTCGGCCGTTTCGTCCGGACACTCACCTCGCGCCCGTGGGCGCCGGTGTGGGCCCTGCTGTCCATGACGCTGCTCTGGGGCACCGCGCGGATCCTGTGGAGCGGCTACCTCGGGCTGATGTCGATGACGACGAACCTGGGCTACCCGTCCGCGCTCGCCATCGGGCTGACGTTCTGGGCGTGGGCCTGGACGGGCACGCGCGCCCGGGAGGACGCCCCCGCGGTGCGGTTCGTCGGTCCGAGCGGGCTCGGCGGCTGGTGGGGGTACGCGGGGATCGGCGCCCTGTACGGGCTGATCCTGCTCACCCATCCCGTCACGGCGGCCTCGGCGCTCACCGGGGCGGTGGCGATCGTGGCGTCCCGGCAGCGCGGCTGGCGGCGGCCGGTCGCGGCACGCTGGGCACTCACCGCGGCGGCCTGCGCGACGGTCGCCCTGACCTGGCCCTACTACGACGTCCTGACGCTGGTGGGCGACACCGGCATGGACGCGATGCACCGGCAGCTGTACGAGAGGATGCCCGCCAACTCCTGGCTGGCGCTGCTCGGGCTGCCCGCGCTGTGGCTGCGGGCACGCCGGTCGGCGCGGGATCCGCTGGTGCTGATGTTCCTGCTGGAGTGCCTGCTGGTGGCATACGGCTGGGTGAGCGGGCACTACACGTACGCCAGGGCCCTGTGGGCCGCGCTGGTCCCGCTGCAGTTCGCCCTGGCGGTGGAGCTGGCGGCGCCCCGGCCCTGGCACCGGGCCAGGCGCGCGCTGGGCGGGGCGGCGGCGGCCGGGGTGTGCGTCGGGTTCGTCGTCGTGCACGCCGGGGCGGTCGTGCCGCGCTCGGTCGACCCGGTGGGCTTCACGCAGCCGACGCGCTGGCCGTCGTACGACTGGGCGGCGCGGCACATCGGGGCCGGCGAGGTGGTGATCACCGACGGGTACTTCGCCTCTCACGCCATCGCCGGGTACGGGCCGAACCTCGCCGCGCCCATCTGGCCCGACCCCGCCCTGAACGAGCGGGAGCGGAAGCGCCGGGCGGCCGATGTCCGCGCCTATCTCGCCCCCGGCTCGACCCGCGCCGAGCGGTCCGCCGTCGTCCGCCGCTACCACGTGCGCTGGCTGTTGCTGACGCGCTGGCACCCGGTGCCCGAGGAGGCCGTGGTGGTGGCGTGGAGCAGACGGACGGGGGAGGTGCTGGCGCGGGTCGGGGGGTGACCTTCGCGGGCTTCGGGGACTACTCGACGACGAGGTCGACCTCGATGTTGCCGCGGGTGGCGTTGGAGTACGGGCAGACCTGGTGGGCCTGCTCGACCAGCTTGCGGCCGGTCGCCTCGTCCACGCTGTCGGGCAGCTCCACGCGGAGGGTGACGGCGAGCCCGAAGCCCTCGCCCTGCTTGCCTATGGAGACCTCGGCGGTCACGGCGGCGTCGCTGACGTCGACCTTGGCCCCTCGGCCGACCAGGCCGAGGGCGCTGCCGAAGCAGGCGGCGTAACCGGCGGCGAAGAGCTGCTCGGGGTTGGTGCCCTGGCCGTTGCCGCCCAGCGCCTGGGGCATGCCCAGGGCGAGGTCCAGCACGCCGTCGGAGCTGACGGTCCGGCCCTCGCGGCCGTGGGTGGCGGTGGCGACAGCGGTGTAGAGCGCGTCCATGGAAAACCTTCCCTCTCACGTCATCGTTCGGCGGCCCGCTTCCGGGCCGCCCGACATCCAGAAGTAGAGCACACAATTCAATTGTGTGCAATTGAATGACGGACGCGAGCTACCCTGGAGGCATGAACACGCCCGACGACGACTGGCTCCGTTTGGACCAGCAGATCTGCTTCTCCCTGCACGCGGCCTCCCGGGCCTTCAACGGGGTCTACCGCGGGATCCTCAAGGACCTCGGGCTCACCTACCCGCAGTACCTGGTGATGCTGGTGCTGTGGGAGCACGACGAGCTGCCCGTGAAGAAGCTCGGCGAGCACCTGCGTCTCGACTCCGGCACGCTGTCGCCGCTGCTCAAGCGGCTGGAGGCGGCCGGTCTGGTGCGCCGGGAGCGCAGCTCCCGCGACGAGCGGTCGGTGGAGGTGCGGCTGACCGAGGAGGGCGTGGCGCTGCGCGGGCGGGCGCTGCAGGTGCCGCGCCGGATCGCCGCCTCGACCGGCTTCGGCCCCGAGGAGGTCCGCGTGCTGCGCGCCCGTCTCGACGACCTCACCACCGCGCTGGACGCGGCCGCGCTCGCGGAGCCGGACGGCTCGTCCGCCGACGAGCGGCCGTAACGGCACCGGGCGGCGCTACGGCAGAACCGGGGCGCCGAGGGCCGGGGCTCCGAGGGCCGCGGCGCACTCCGGAACCGGGGCGCCGAGGGCCGGGCGGGGCTACCCGGGAGCCGGGGCGCCGCGTGCCGGGGCGCCTGCGGGTACGCCGGGTGACCGGCCGTCGGCCGGTTCGCGGGGCGGCTCGTCGGGCGGGGTGTCTTCGGCCGGGGTGTCTCCCGGCGAGCTGTCTCCCGGCGGGCGCCGGACGTAGAGGCGCAGGAGCACGTCGTCGCGAACGTGCTCCTCGCGGACGTGCTCCTCGCGGACGTGCTCCTCGCGGACGTGCTCCTCGCGGACGTGCTCCTCGCGGACGTGCTCCTCACGGACGTGCTCCTCACGGACGTGCTCCTCACGGACGGTGAATCCCTCGGCCAGGACGGCGAGCTTGGCGCGCTCGACCGGGTCGGGCGGGCTCCGGCGCGGGTCCAGGGCGGAACGCTCGGCGACGACCCAGACGCGGTCCACCGAGGCGAGGCGCCGCCGCAGCTCCCCGGGGGTCGCCTCCCGGCCCCACAGCGTCCCGGAGCGGGGCGCGGACTCCCGCAGCGCGATGTCCCGCGCCCGCCGGAACCCCTTCGGGTAGGCCAGCGCGGCGAGTCTGCCGACCGACGGCACGAACAGCACCGGGTCGCCGGGGCGCATCCGGCTGACGGCGAGCGCGGAGACCACGGCGAGGTTGTCCGGGCGGTGGGCGGCGGACCGGTCCTGGCGGTACACGGGGAGCTGGTGCAGGAAGGTGACGGTGAGGGCCAGGGCGCCGGTGACGCCCACGAAGGCCTGCGCCCGGCGACGCGCCGCCCGCGTCCGCTGCCCGCCGAACCGCACCTGCCATCCCTCGAACCACATCCGCCGCCCCTCGAACCGCACCCGCCGCCCCTCGAACCGCATCGGCCGCCCCAGCGCTCCTGCCACCCGCCCGGCGCCGGCCGCGACCAGCAGGGACGCGCCCGCCAGCGCGTAGAGCACGTACCGGTCGTGGTAGAGCGGCCGGACCTGCGACACGGTCATCAGGATCCCCGGCGGCACCAGCAGCAGCGGAAGCGCGACCGCGGCCGTGCGCCGCTCGCGCAGTCCCAGGGCCATCAGCAGCAGCGACCCCCAGAACACCGGCCCCGCCGGGCCGGGAGAGAAGTGACGGGCCAGCCTCTCCACCCGGTCCCACCCCGGCGGCACCAGCCACGCCACCTGCCCGGACTGCCCCTGCGAGACCCACACCAGCGGCAGCAGGAGCAGCACCACCGCCACCGCCGCACGCCCCCAGCCGGACCAGACCCGACGCGGCACCCGCAGCAGGGCCAGCGTCAGCGCGTGCGCGCCCAGCACCGGCACCGCCAGCTCGTGCAGCACACAGGTCAGGGCGACGACCGTCCCGTAGGGCCACCAGGCCCGGCCCCCCGCCCCGTCCACCGCCCTCAGCAGCAGCAGCGTCGCCCCCGCCACGCCCGCCGCGACGAGCGCGTACGACCGGCCCTCCTGGGCGTAGTGGCCGGTCATCGGCGTGATCGCGTACAGGAGCCCGGCCCACAGCCCGACGCGGGGCCCGGCCAGCCGGACGCCGAGGGCCGCGACCAGGCCGGCGGTCGCCGTCGCCGCGCACACCGACGGCAGGCGCAGCACGACCTCGCCGGGGTGGACGGTGAGGACGGCGTGCATGATCAGGTAGTAGAGGCCGTGGACGGCGTCCACGTCGTGCAGCAGCCGCCAGATCTGCGGGACCGTGCGCTGCGCGACCTGGAAGGTGACACTCTCGTCGCCCCACATACCGCCGCGGTCCAAGCCCCACAGCCCGGTCGCCAGCATCACCGCCATGGGCACCGCCACGGGCGCCCGCCCCACGCCGAACCGGCCGCTCCCCCTCGACTGTCCGCTCTCCACGGCACGATTCTGCGCTGAATCAGAGGCATCAATACGATTTGATGGTGTGTTATCACTTTCATGTCATTCGCCCGGCTTACCATCCGCCGTGATGAATGCCGAGAGTGAGACCGAGAGGGACACCCGGAGGCCGCTTGCCCGGGTCGCCGTCGTGGTGATCGGCTACGACGACGCCGCGCATGTGACGGACGCCGTGCGGTCGGCGCTCGCCCAGGGCCCGGCCGTGCGCGAGGTGGTGGCCGTCGACGACTGCTCGACGGACGGCAGCGCCGCCTTGCTCGACCGGCTCGCCGTTTCGGAGCCCCGCCTGAAGGTGATCCGCCGCCGGGCCAACAGCGGCGGCTGCGGCACCCCGCGCAACACCGGGCTCGACGCGGTGACCTCGCCGTACGTGATGTTCCTGGACAGCGACGACGTCCTGCCGCCCGGCGCGGTCGAGGCGCTGCTCGAAGCGGCCGAGGGTGCGCACGCCGAGGTCACGGGCGGTCTGTGCGTACGCCGCGAGCTGCCGTCGGGGCGCGAAGTCCCCTGGCAGGCGCGTCTCTACGCACTGCACGCCGTGGTGCCGCACCCCGCTCGGCGACCGCGCCTGGTCCACGACACGCTCTGCGTCAACAAGCTCTACCGCACCGGCTTCCTGCGGGCGCACGGCATCCGCTTCCCCGAGGGGCGCTTCCCGTACGAGGACGTCGTCTTCACCGCGCGCGTCCTGGCCGCGGCTCCGCGCATCGCCCTGGTCCCGGACCGGGTGTACGTCTGGCACGTGCGCCGGTCGGCCGGGCGGCTGTCCATCTCCCTCGACCGGTCCGGCGTCGAGAACTGGAGGGCCCGTACTGAGGCGTGCCGGCAGGCGTACGAGGTGCTGCTGGGCGCCGGGCAGAAGGAACTCGCGCGGGCCGTGCGCGGCAAGTTCCTCGACCACGACCTGCGGATGTACCTGCGTGAACTGGGGTTGCGCGACGCCGCCTACCGGCGCGCGTGGTGGGAGCTCACGCGGGCGCACCTCGCGGAGTACGACGCCGACGACTGGGCGCGCAACCCGGCCGCTCCCGGCCGGCTGGCCGGAAAGATCGTCCTGGCCTCCCCGGAGCCGTGCGACCTGCCCCGGCTGCGGGAGCTCGCGGCCCGCCCGGCCCGCCTGCGCCCGCCGTACGCCCGCTCCGCGGACGGCACGCCGGTCTGGTCGGACGTCCTCCCGGTCTCGTTGGAGCCGCTGCGGGCGCGGCCGGTTCGCGCGCTGCCCCTCGCCGTCGACGCGGAGCTGCGGCCGTGCGCGCGCGGCACCCGGCTGCGGCTGCGCCTGCACGAGCTGTACGGGCGGGTGGCACAGGCGGGGCCGGAGACGGTGGAGGTGGAGTGGCTGCACCGGGACGACGGGGACCTGGTGGTCCGGGACACGGCCGTGCCGCTGACGCCGTGCGCAAGCGGTTCCGGGCCTGCCAGGACCGCCGGCTCCGGGCCTGCCGGGACCGCCGGTTGCGGAGCCGTGCCGCTCGCCCACGGCCCTCAGTCGGCCGGGACCACCGACTCCGGGGCCGTAGCGCTCGCTCAGGGCTCCGACCCTGCCGGGGTCGCCGGGGCCGTGGCACTCGGACCCTGCGCGCAAGGCTTCGAGCCCGCCGAAACCGCCGGTTCCGTCCGCGGCGGCGCCTGGTCGGCGGAGGTGGCCGTCGACCTCGCCGCGCTGTCCGCGCTCGGCGCGGGCACCTGGGACCTGCGCCTTCGTATCCGCTTTCGCGGCGGCGTGAGCCGCGACGTCTCGGCGCACGCGCTCACGGGCTCCGGTCTGCTGCGCCGCAGCGCTGTCCCCAGCGCCCGGCACGGCGTGGTACTCGTACAGCCGTACGCCACCCACTCCGGCGCGCTGGCACTGCGGGTGGCCCCCGGCGTACGCGGCGTGCTGTCGGTCGCCCGCGCACGGCTGCGCCGCCTGCTTCACTGAGAGCACCGGACCACGACGGAGCAGCGCACCGCACCACCACCACGGGCCAACTGACGAGGGGACGGCCGCACATGACCTGGTTGATCACCGGCGGCGCCGGTTACATCGGCGCGCACGTCGTACGGGCGATGACCGCGGCGGGCGAGCAGGCGGTGGTGTACGACGACCTGTCGACCGGCATCGCCGAGCGGGTGCCCTACGGGGTGCCGCTGGTGGTGGGCTCGACCCTGGACGCCGAGCGGCTCGCCCGCACCCTCGAGGACCACGCGGTCACCGGCGTCGTCCACCTCGCGGCGAAGAAGCAGGTGGGCGAGTCGGTGGAACGGCCGCTGCACTACTACCGGGAGAACGTCGAGGGTCTGCGGATCCTGCTGGATGCCGTGACGGCGGCGAAGGTGCCGTCCTTCGTCTTCTCCTCGTCGGCGGCGGTGTACGGCATGCCGGACGTGGACCTGGTCACGGAGGAGACGCCGTGCCTGCCCATGTCGCCGTACGGCGAGACCAAGCTGGCCGGTGAGTGGCTGGTCCGCGCGACCGGCCGGGCGACCGGGCTGTCGGCGGCGTGCCTGCGCTACTTCAACGTGGCGGGCGCCGCGGGCCCGGAACTCGCGGACACCGGGGTGTTCAACCTCGTGCCGATGGTCTTCGAGAAGCTCACCGAGGACGCGCCGCCGCGCGTCTTCGGCGACGACTACCCGACCCCGGACGGCACCTGCGTGCGCGACTACATCCACGTGGTCGACCTGGCCGAGGCCCATGTCGCGGCGGCCCGGGCCCTGCGCTCCTCCCCCGGCCGCGACCTCACGCTCAACATCGGCCGGGGTGAAGGCGTCTCCGTCCGCGAGATGATCGACCACATCAACGCCGTCACCGGGTACGACCGCCCGCCGGCCGTCACCCCCCGCCGCCCGGGCGACCCGGCCCGGGTCGTGGCCTCCGCCGACCGCGCCGCCGCGGAACTGGGCTGGAAGGCCCGGCTCGGCGTGCAGGACATGATCACGTCGGCCTGGGAGGGGTGGCTGCGGCTGCATCCGGAGGCGGGACGGGGCTGATCCGCCCACGCACCAGGACGAGCCCCGGCGCGCCTGCCGGGGCTCAACGCGTGGGCTCAAACCCGACGGCGCCCGCTTGGGGCACGGACTTTGACGGCCCCGTGCCGGTCTACAACGCCTTCAGCCCCTCCGACGTGGCGCGGGCCAGCGCGCCGAGATACCCCTTCGGCAGCTTCGGGCTGCGGATGACCACCGAGCGCCAGTAGAGCGGGCCGGAGATCAGGTCGAGCGCGAGGTCGTGGTCGATGCCCGCGCGGAGTTCGCCGCGGCGTTCCGCCGCCGTCACGATGCCGGTGGCGACGCCGTCCTGGCCCTCGCGCAGGGCCTTCTGCAGGGCCTCGGCGATGTCGGGGTTGCGGGCCGCCTCGGCCTGGAGGTCGGGGATGACCTGCGAGGCGACGGGGTGGCGCAGGGCGCGGGACGTCACCTCGTAGAGGAGCCGCAGGTCGCCCTCCAGGGAGCCGGTGTCCGGCGCGGGCAGGCCCTGTACGGCGAGCGCCGAGACGATGTCGAGGACCAGGTGCAGTTTCGACCGCCAGCGGCGGTACACCGCCGTCTTCCCGACCCCCGCCTGGCGCGCGATCCCCTCGATGGACATCCGTGCGTAGCCGACGGCCGCGAGTTCCTCGAAGACGGCAGCCCGGATCGCTTGCGTCACGTCCTCCCGCAGTACGGCCGCCCCCGCGGGGGCCCGGCGGCGCGGGGGCTGCTGGGGCTCGTCGGGCTTCGTCGTCATGACGACAGCATAGGGCGTGACGACGAAACGGTTGCGTTCCGACGCTTGCCCGACGTACGCTCCCGTTACGACGATACGGTCCCGTCCCGACGTAAGAAGTCGTGAAGAGTCCGGTAAGGACAGCTCCCCCTCGCTCTTCACCCCCCAGGCCCCACACCCCCCGAGCGAAAGCAGCGGATGTGAGTACGGTCCTCCACACACCGCCCCAGACCCCGGCCCCGGCCCCGGCCGACGACCTCACGGCCCTCGCCGCCCGCCACGGCCTCTCGGTCAGCGGCGCCCGGCCCGCCCTGCCCGAGTACGTCCGGCAACTGTGGGCCCGCCGCCACTTCATCACCGCGTTCGCCACCGCCAAGCTCACCGCCCAGTACAGCCAGGCGAAGCTCGGCCAGGTCTGGCAGGTGATGACCCCGCTGCTGAACGCGGCGGTCTACTACTTCATCTTCGGCGTACTGCTCGGCACCAAGCACGGAGTGCCCGACTACATCCCGTTCCTGGTCACGGGCGTGTTCATCTGGACGTTCACGCAGAGCTCGATCATGGCGGGCACCCGCGCCATCTCCGGCAACCTCGGCCTGGTGCGCGCCCTGCACTTCCCGCGCGCCGCCCTGCCGATCTCCTTCTGCCTCCAGCAGCTCCAGCAGCTGATGTTCTCGATGGGCGCCCTGGTCGTCATCCTGCTCTGCTTCGGCGTGCCCGTCGGCGCGTCCTGGCTGCTGGCGCTGCCGGCACTGTTCCTGCAGTTCACGTTCAACGCTGGCGTCTCCATGGTCATGGCCCGGATGGGCGCCAAGACCCCCGACATCGCCCAGCTCATGCCGTTCGTGCTGCGCACCTGGATGTATGTCTCGGGCGTCATGTGGAGCATCGACAAGCTGGCGGACAAGGACAGCCTGCCGCGCGCTGTGACGATCCTGCTGGAGACCAACCCGGCTGCGATCTACATCGACCTGATGCGCTTCGCCCTGATCGACAGCTTCCAGGCGAGCCAGCTCCCGGCCCACGTGTGGGCGCTCGCCGTCGGATGGGCGCTGATCGCCGGTGTCGGCGGCTTCATCTACTTCTGGAAGGCTGAGGAGACGTACGGCCGTGGCTGACAACACCAACAACAAGGTCCCCACCGTCGTCGCCGACGGCGTCGACATCGTCTACCGCGTCAACGGCACCGGCGCCGGACGCGGCTCCGCGACCGCCGCCCTCAACCGCATCGTGCGCCGCAAGCAGACCGAGAAGGTCTCGGGCGTGCGCCGGGTGCACGCCGTGCGGAACGTGTCCTTCGTCGCGTACAAGGGCGAGGCGATCGGCCTGATCGGCACCAACGGCTCCGGCAAGTCGACCCTGCTGAAGGCCGTCGCCGGACTCCTCCCCGTGGAGAACGGCCGCATCTACACCCATGGCCAGCCCTCCCTGCTCGGCGTCAACGCGGCCCTGATGAACGACCTGACCGGCGAACGCAACGTGCACCTCGGCGGCCTGGCGATGGGCATGTCCCGCGAGCAGATCAGGGAACGCTACGAGGAGATCGTCGACTTCTCCGGCATCAACGAGAAGGGCGACTTCATCACGCTGCCGATGCGGACGTACTCCTCCGGCATGGCCGCGCGGCTGCGGTTCTCCATCGCCGCCGCCAAGGACCACGACGTACTGCTCATCGACGAGGCCCTGGCCACCGGCGACCGTTCCTTCCAGAAGCGCTCGGAGCAGCGCATCCGCGAGCTGCGCAAGCACGCGGGCACGGTGTTCCTGGTCAGCCACAACAACAAGTCGAT
The DNA here is from genome assembly GCF_042955185.1 of Streptomyces sp. NPDC012474. Lineage (NCBI taxonomy): Bacteria > Bacillati > Actinomycetota > Actinomycetes > Kitasatosporales > Streptomycetaceae > Streptomyces > Streptomyces sp. NPDC012474. The sequence continues at coordinate 32,957 of NZ_JBIBEP010000001.1, read as the reverse complement.
CCGCGACACCTGCGACCGGGTGCTGTGGCTGGAGCGCGGCGAGCTGCGCATGGACGGGCCGACGGAGGACGTCCTCAAGGAGTACGAGGCGTTCACCGGAGACAAGGCGGACAAGCCGAAGGCGGACAAGCCGAAAGCGAAGACCGCCGTTCCCTCGTGAGGCTCACCCGGTCGGCCCTTTTGTCTCATTGATGGCAGCATGACCGCATACCGTGCAGCCGCGAGAGGGGACCCCGTGATGGCCGAGCTCAGCGTCGTCGTCCACGGGCCGAACGTTCAGGACCATCTGACGGAACTCCTCGACTCCCTCGCCGCCCACCCCCTCCCGGACGCCGAGGTGATCGTGGCCGCGGTCGGCGACTGGGCCCGGGAGACCGCCGAGCGGCACACCCCGGAAGTCCAGGTCGTGCCGCTGCCGGACGGCACGGGGGACGCGGCGGCCCGGGCGGCGGGCGCGGCCCGGGCCTCCGGCCGCTGGCTGCACTTCGTCCACGCCAAGGACGGCCTCCCCGCCGGCACCCCGCGCATGGTCGCCGAGCGGGTGGCCGAGCTCCCCGGCGAGGTCGACGTCCTGCTTCTGGACCACGTCCGCAGCACCTGGCACGCCACCGGCCTGCCCTCACCGGACGGCCCGCTCCTCGCCCGGGCGGGCCGCGCCGACGTCCCCCTCGACGACTGTTCGCCCCTGCTGCGGCTGACCCCGCTGCTCGGCACCCGCGTCCTGCGTGCGGACTTCTGGAGGGCGCACGAACAGCGACTCACCACCGACGACGAGCCGTACGCCGCCCTGGCCGCCCTGCTGCTCGCCGACCGGGTCGCCTGCCTGCCGCACATCGCCTACGAGGACCGCCGGCTACGCCCCGCGAGCCTGCCCCCGGTCACCCCGGAGCAGCGCTACGGCCTCGTCGAGCGCTACGAGTCCCTCCTCGACCTCACCCGCGACCGGCGCGGCGCCCACACCGTGCTCTACGACCTCATGGTCCGCGACTGCCTGCGCACCTTCGCGCGCGGCGGCATGGAGGAGGAGGTCGCGCGGGAGTTCTTCCGCCGGGCGTCCCTGGCCGCCCTGCGCCGCCGCCCCGAGGGCCACCGCCGCCCGGCCGGACTCGAAGGCGTCCGCCGCTCCCTGCTGGAGGAGGGCGCCTACGCGAAGTACCGGGCCTTCCAGGCCGTCAACCGCACCCGCCGCTCCGCCAGATCGGCCGTGCGGACCCGCAGGCGCCAGGTGAGGGCCAGGCTCCGCGACCGCCAGTACCGCAGGGCGCTCGGCCGTCCCGTGAATCCGCACCTCGCGGTGTTCGCGGCGTACTGGAACCGCGGCGTCGCCTGCAACCCCGCCGCGATCGCCGCCAAGCTCGCCGAACTGGCCCCGCAGATCCACGCGGTGTGGGTGGTCACCGAGGAGAACGCGGCCCTGCTGCCCACCGGCACCGACCACGTCGTGCCCGGAAGCCGCCGCTACTGGGAGGTGCTGGCGACCGCCAAGTACCTCGTCAACAACGTCAACTTCGAGAACGCCGTGGTCAAACGCCCGGACGCGATCCATGTCCAGACCCACCACGGCACGCCCCTGAAGCGCATGGGCATCGACCAGATGGCGTTCCCGGCCGCCGCGCAGGGCCTGGACTTCAAGGCGCTGCTGGCACGCGTCGACAAGTGGGACTTCAGCGTCTCGGCCAACAGCCACACCACCCGTATGTGGGAGCGTGCCTACCCGTCGCGCTACGTCTCCCTGGACCACGGCTATCCGCGTAACGACGTCTACTACACGGCCGGCGCCGACGACATCCGCACCGTCCGCGACCGCCTCGGCATCGCCCCGGGCCGCCGTGCCGTCCTCTACGCGCCCACCCACCGCGACTACGAGGCCGGCTGGACCCCGCGCCTGGACCTCGCCACCCTCGCCGACCGCCTGGGCGAGGACACGGTCCTGCTCGTGCGCGGCCACTACTTCTACGGCGGCACCGCCTCCCCGCTCACCGGCCTGCGCCGCACGGGCCGGATCATCGACGTCTCCTCCTACGACCCCGTCGAGGAGCTGTGCCTGGCCGCGGACGCCCTGGTCACGGACTACTCCTCGATCATGTTCGACTACGCCAACCTCGACCGGCCGATCGTGATCTACGCCGACGACTGGGAGACGTACCGCACCACCCGGGGCGTCTGCTTCGACCTGATGGCGGACGCCCCGGGTCCGGTCGCCCGCACCCAGCAGGAGCTGACGGAGATCCTCACCACCGATGCCTGGCGCGACGAGAGCGCGGCGAAGACCAGGGCCGTCTTCCGGCGCCGGTTCTGCGAGTACGACGACGGGCGCGCCGCCGAACGCGTCGTCCGGCGGGTCTTCCTCGGCCAGGACGACCGGGATCTGCCGCCCGTGCTGCCGATCGAGGAACGCACGCCGGCCCCGACCCCACAGGAGGCGACCGCATGAGCACCCCCGACGTCACCGTGACGGTCATCGTCCACAACGACGCCGAGCGGCTCCCCCGCGCCGTCGAGTCGGTCCGCCGTCAGACCCACGCGAACCTCGACATCATCATCAGCGACGACCACTCCACCGACGCGACCCCCGCGGTGGCACAGCGGCTCGCGGCCGAGGACCCCCGTATCCGGCACCTCCGCCTGGAGCGGAACAGCGGCGGCTGCAGCGCCCCGCGCAACCGCGCCCTGCGGATCGCGCGAGCGCCGTTCCTGATGTTCCTCGACAGCGACGACGAACTCCCCGACAACGCCGTCGAACTGCTGCTCGCCGCACACCGCGAGCGTGAGATCGACTTCGCGATGGGCGCGGTGCAGCGGGTCAGGGTGGACAACGGCCGCCGCTCGACGTGGATGCCGCACCTGGTCGCCGAGCGCCGCACCCTCGACGGCATCCAGGCCGACCCGCGCCTGCTCTTCGAGCACCTGGCCACCAGCAAGATGTACGCCCGCGCCTTCCTCGACCGGCACGAGCTGCGCTTCCCCGAGGGCATCCACTACGAGGACCAGCTGTTCTCGGCGCAGGCGTACTGCCTGGCCAAGAGCTTCACGATCATCCCGGAACCGGTCTACCGCTGGTACGTGGCGCCCTTCGCGGCGTCCGAGGCCGCCTCGATATCCAACCAGCGGCACAAGCTCGCCAACGTCCGGGACCGGGTCCACGTCCAGCACCTCATCGACGCGTTCCTGGCCGAGAGCGGGCACGAGTCGCTGCGCGAGGACAAGGACCACAAGTTCCTCAAGCACGACTTCCGGATGTACGCCGGTGACCTGCCCTACCGGGACGACGCCTGGCTGACGTCCTTCGCGGACCTCGTCGCCCCCTACCTGGACACGCTCACGCCGGGTGCGTTCGCCCGGCTCCCACGCGCCGAACGCGTCGTCATCCAGCTGATCCGCGACCGGCGCCTGCCGGAGGCCCGGCTGGCGGCCCGGGGCCTGGGGCACGGGGTGGCGCCGAGGCGAGTGGCGGCCGACGCGGAGGGCCGCACCTACTGGGGGGACAGGATCCCCGAGTCGGAGTGGTCCCGCCGCGAACTGGACATCTCCGACCTGGAGCTGGAGACGCGCCCCTTCCCGAGCGCCCAGTTCCGCCACGAGATCAAGGAGATCACCCGAGGGCCGGGCGCTTCGATCGACCTGGTGATCCGCACGTACGACCCGGGGCTGCGCCTCCCCGTCGGCCCCCGGCGCGCGACGCTCCTCATCGCCCCGGGCGGCCACCGGCTCCACGTCCACTTCCGCCTCTCCCCCGTCCGCCCCGGCATCTTCGAGGGCCACGCCCACCTCGACCTCGGGACGGCCCGGCTCCCCCTCCATGGCTTCGCGGGAATCCGCCACCCGTTGCTCCGCCTCCAGCACCAGGGCCTGTCCCACACGGGCCTGCTGCTGGCGCCCCTGACCTTCCCGACGCTGACGACACGCGTCCCGTCCCACCACCTGACGGTCGAACCGGAGGGCCACGGACCGGGCCGCCTCCAGGTCCGCTGGGAACCGGTGGGAGTGACGGCGAAGCTGATCCGCCCGACGGTACGCAGGATGGCCCGCCCGAGAGTGAAGAGAGCGGCACGCCTGGTGGCGAGCGCCCTGAACTAGAACCCACCGGACTGCGCACCGCGGCCCGTGCAGCCGCCCGCCGTAGCCCGTGAAGCCGCGCACCGCGGCCCGTGCAGCTGCGGGCCGTGATCCGTGCAGCCGCCCGCCTTAGCCCTTGCGGCTGCGCACCGCGGCCCGCCCAGCCGCGCACCGCGGCCTTTGCGGCTGCGGGCAATCGTGCCTCCCCCAGTGCCTTAAGGGCCTGGGAGGTACCCCCAGGGCGGCACGGGTGGCCGCAGCGGCACCCCGCTCCGCCGGGCTGCGGACCCACCCGGCCTGAGCAACAACGCCGGGTGCGAGTCACCCCACCTCGCATCCAGGCGCGCGCATCCCCGAGCACGGGCGCCCCGGGCCGATCCGGCCCGGGGCGCCCGTCACGCCGTACGCGCTATGAGTGCGTGCGCAGCAGCGTCCTCATCGTGCGCATCGCCACCGACAGGTTGGCGAGGTCGAACGCGTCGGAGCTCTGGATGTCCTCCAGCGTGGTGCGGGCCCGGCCGAGGATCGCCGCGTTCTTCTGCTCCCACGCCTTGAACCGCTGCTCGGGCGTCGCTCCGCCGTCGCCCACCGCCAGGACGTCGGCGGTCAGCGCCGCGTGCGCCGCGTACAGGTCCTCGCGGATCGCCGCGCGGGCCATGGACTGCCAGCGGTCGGCGCGGGGCAGCTCGATGATGCGGTCCATGAGCTGGGTGATGCGCAGCCGGTCGGCGAGGTCGTAGTACACCTCGGCGACGTCCAGCGGCTCCCGGCCCATGCGGTCGGCGATCGAGACGATGTCGAGCGTCGGGAAGGCCGAGGAGAAGCCCGCCACACGCGTGGCGAGTTCGTCCGGGACACCGGCGCCGGTCAGCTCGTCGTGGATCTTCTGGTACCACTCCAGGTCGGCGCCGCGCAGGAGCTTCGGCAGCTGTCCCCAGACCTGCTCGACCCCGTCGGCGAAGAATTCCACCGTCCCGGCGAGCTCCAGCGGCTGCGGCCGGTTGTTGAGCAGCCAGCGCGTGCCGCGCTCCACCAGGCGGCGCGCATGCAGCCGGATGCGGGTCTGGACCTCGGCCTCGACCGTGTTGTCGAGCGCCTCGACCCCGTCCCACACCGGGGACTGGCGGAAGATCGCCCGGGCCGCGGTCTGCGCCCGCACGATCTCCTCCAGCGACGCGCCGGTCTCCTCGCGCAGCCGGTGCAGATACGTCGTACCGCCCGTGTTGACCGTGTCGTTGACCAGGACGGTCGTGGTGATCTCGCGGCGCAGCGGGTGGCCGTCGAGCCGCTCGGGGAACTGCTCGCGCAGCTCGGTCGGGAAGTACGCGTGCAGCAGACCCTTCAGGTACGGGTCGTCCGGCAGGGAGGTGTGCAGCAGCTCCTCGGCGACCGTGATCTTCGTGTACGCCAGCAGTACGGCCGTCTCCGGGCCGGTCAGGCCCTGGCCCTGGGCGAGGCGCTCGCGGATCTGCCGGTCGGTGGGCAGGAACTCCAGCGCCCGGTCGAGGTGACCCTCCCTGACCAGGTGCTTCATGAAGCGCTGCTGGGCGTGGAGCATGGCGCTGGACTGGGCGAGGGCGTTGCCGATCGCCGTGTTCTGCGCGTAGTTGTTGCGCAGCACCAGGCGGCCGACCTCGTCGGTCATCTCGGCGAGCAGCTTGTTGCGCTGCTTGACGGTCATGTCGCCGTCCGTCACCAGGCCGTTGAGCAGGATCTTGATGTTCACCTCGTGGTCGGAGGTGTCCACGCCCGCGCTGTTGTCGATGGCGTCGGTGTTGATCCGGCCGCCGTGCAGCGCGAACTCGATCCGGCCGAGCTGCGTCAGGCCGAGGTTGCCGCCCTCGCCGACGACCTTGACGCGCAGGTCCTTGCCGTCGACGCGGATGGCGTCGTTGGCCTTGTCGCCGACGTCCGCGTTGGACTCGGCCGAGGACTTGACGTACGTGCCGATGCCGCCGTTCCACAGCAGGTCCACCGGCGCGTGCAGAATCGCCTTCATCAGGTCGGCGGGGGTCAGCTTGGCGACCTTGGCCTCGATGCCGAGGGCCTCGCGGATGTGCGCGTTGACCGGGATCGCCTTGGCCGTGCGCGGGAAGATGCCGCCGCCGGCCGACAGCAGCCCCTTGTCGTACTCCTCCCAGCTGGAGCGGGGCAGCTCGAACAGGCGGCGTCGCTCGGCGTAGGAGGTGGCCGCGTCCGGGTTGGGGTCGATGAAGATGTGCCGGTGGTCGAAGGCGGCGACCAGGCGGATGTGCTCGGAGAGCAGCATGCCGTTGCCGAACACGTCACCGGACATGTCGCCGATGCCGACGACCGTGAAGTCCTCGCTCTGGCTGTCCACACCCATGTCGCGGAAGTGCCGCTTGACGGACTCCCAGGCGCCGCGGGCGGTGATGCCCATGCCCTTGTGGTCGTAGCCGGCGGAGCCGCCGGAGGCGAAGGCGTCTCCGAGCCAGAAGTTGTACTGCTCGGCGACCCCGTTGGCGATGTCGGAGAAGGTCGCCGTGCCCTTGTCGGCGGCGACGACGAGGTAGGTGTCGTCCTCGTCGTGGCGGACGACGTCCGCCGGGGGCACGACCTCGCCCGCGACCATGTTGTCGGTGATGTCGAGCAGCGCCGAGATGAACGTCTTGTAGCTGGCGACGCCCTCGGCCAGCCATGCGTCCCGGTCCACGGACGGGTCCGGCAGCTGCTTGGCGACGAACCCGCCCTTGGCGCCGACCGGCACGATGACGGTGTTCTTCACCATCTGCGCCTTGACCAGGCCGAGGATCTCGGTGCGGAAGTCCTCACGCCGGTCCGACCAGCGCAGACCACCGCGTGCGACCTTGCCGAAGCGCAGGTGCACGCCCTCGACGCGCGGCGAGTACACCCAGATCTCGAACGCCGGGCGCGGTGCCGGCAGGTCGGGGATGGCCTGCGGGTCGAACTTCATGGAGACGTAGTCGTGCGGCTTGCCGCCGGCGGCCTCCTGGAAGAAGTTCGTCCGCAGCGTCGCCTTGATGACGGTCAGGAAGGACCTGAGGATCCGGTCCTCGTCGAGCGAGGCCACCTGGTCGAGGGCCGCGTCGACCTCCTCCAGCAGCGCGTCCACGATCTCGTGCCCCGCGCGCTGCCGGTCCGGCGACATCCGCGCCTCGAACAGGGAGACGAGCAGCCGGGTGGTGTGGACGTTGTTGCGGAGGGTGTCCTCCATGTAGTCCTGGCTGAACGTCGACGCCGCCTGGCGCAGGTACTTGGCGTACGCCCGCAGCACCGTCGCCTGCCGCCAGGTCAGCCCGGCGCTCAGCACGAGGGCGTTGAAGCCGTCGTTCTCCGCCTTGCCGGTCCAGGTGGCGGCGAAGGCGTCCTGGAAGCGCTCGCGGGCGTCGTCGCCGAAGTGGTCCCCGCCGCTCGGGCGGGGCATGCGCAGACCGAAGTCGTAGATCCAGACCGCGCTGCGGTCCGAGCAGCGCAGCTCGTAGGGCCGCTCGTCGACGACCTCGACGCCGAGCCGGTTGAGGACCGGCAGGACGGCCGAGAGGGAGATCGCGTCGCCCGTGCGGTAGATCTTGAAGCGGCGCTCCTCGGGGGCGGCGCCCACCGGCTCGTAGAGGCTGAGCGAGAAGTCCTTGTCCGCCTCGGCGTTCAGCTGCTCGAGGTGGACGAGGTCGGCGACCGCGGCACGCGGGTTGTGGTCGGCCTTGTAGCCCTCGGGGAAGGCGTGCGCGTAGCGGCGCATCGCTTCCGCCGCGTGCTCCTCGCCGAGCTCGGCGTTGAGCGCCTCGGCGAAGGCGTCCTCCCAGGAGCGGGCGGCCTCCACCAGGCGGGCCTCGATGCGCTCCTTGTCGGAGTCGGACAGCTCCGGCAGCTCGGTGCCCTGCGGGACCCGCACCACGAAGTGCAGCCGGGACAGGATCGACTCGGTGTTCCAGGCCGTGAAGTCGACGCTGATGCCGCCGAGCTCTTCCTTGAGGATCTCGATGATCCTCAGGCGCACGGCCGTGGTGTAGCGGTCGCGCGGGAGGTAGACGAGGGCGGAGTAGTAGCGCCCGTACTCGTCCTGGCGCAGGTACAGCCTGAGGCGCCTGCGCTCCTGGAGGTAGAGGACGGAGGTGACGATGGCCCGCAGCTCGTCGACCGGGGTCTGGAACAGCTCGTCGCGCGGGTACGTCTCCAGGATCTGTGTCAGGTCGCGGCCGTCGTGGCTGTTGGGCGAGAACCCGGCGCGCTGCAGGACCTCTTCGACCTTGCGCCGGATGACCGGGACCCGGCGCACGGACTCGGTGTAGGCGGCGGAGGAGAACAGCCCGAGGAAGCGCCGCTCGCCGACGACGTTGCCGTCCGCGTCGAACTTCTTGACGCCGATGTAGTCGAGGTACGACGGCCGGTGCACGGTCGCCCGGCTGTTGGCCTTGGTCAGTACGAGCAGCTTGTGCTCGCGCGCCTTGGCCCGGGCGTCGGCGGGCAGTCGCTCGAACGAGGGGCTGACCGGGTGGCTCTCCTCGGCCGCGTGGTGCGGGTCCGCGCGCAGTATGCCGAGCCCGGTGCCGGGCACGGCGGCCAGCGAGTCGTCGTCGCGCAGCTGGTACTCGCGGTAGCCGAGGAAGGTGAAGTGGTCGTCGGCGAGCCAGCGCAGCAGCTCGCGGGCCTCCTCGACCTGAGGTCCGGGCAGGTCGCCGGGGATGGGCTCGTCCGGCAGCCCCTCCGCCAGCCGGATGGCCGCCTCCCGCATCTTGCCCCAGTCCTCGACGGCCTCGCGGGCGTCGGACAGGACGCGCAGCAGGTCGGCGGTGATCTGCTTCAGGTCGGCCCGGTCGGTCTCGCGGTCGGTCTCGACATGGATCCAGGACTCGACGTGCGCGTCGTGCGGAAGGTCGCCGGTGGCCGGGGTCGACAGGACCTCGATGAGCTTGCCGGTGACATCACGCCGCACGACGAACTGGGGGTGGATGACGACATGGATTCCACGCCCCTGGCGCGTCAGCTCATTGGTGACGGAGTCGACGAGGAAGGGCATGTCGTCGGTGACGACCTCGACCACGGAGTGGCTGCAGGTCCACCCGTTCTCTTCCACCGTGGGGGTGTGCACCCGCACGTTCGCCGTGCCCTGGGGGCGGTTCTCGGCCAGCCTGTAGTGCGATACGGCAGCTCCGAAGACGTCGACCGGGTCGCGGTCGGTGAGGTCCTCCGGGGCCGTGTGCAGGTAGTAACGCTGGAGGAACGTGAGGAGGGTCTCGCGGTCCGGGGCCTTCTGGGCGTCTGGGGTCTCCTCGCCCGTCGACCCGGTCGGTAGGTGCCCCCCGACCGGGCTGTTCTCAGCTACCCGGGCAGCCCTCTCGAGCAACTCGGCCTTGGCTTCGTCCAGCTTGGTCTGCATTGTCCTCTGGCTCCTGTCGCGCGCCGTTGCGTGACGTAGAAGGAAGTACGGCCTCTGCGCTTACGACCTCACGTCGTGACACGGGGTATCCGGTCTGTTCCGACGCTATGCCGCAAGGTGAGATGAGCGGGGGTGTCTGAGCCAATCTTGAGCTGCGCCACCGGTGTGACTCTGCTCTCTGCGACGCCCGGGTCCTGGTGATGTTCGGCGTCCCGGGAGTCCTGGATGGCACGTCCCGCCCGCGAGGACCAGCGACTGCCGCCCGGTCACGGATGTCGTCCGTGCTCTCCGGGCGCAGGGCAGGGACGACGACGTCCCCGCGAACTATCGCGCTGATCACGCCACCAAGGCTATCGCTCCTCACAGGGGCTCCGTCATGAGCCGTATGTGTACAAAACCAGCCCTGGAAGTTTGACGTTCTGCACAGTGCCGCTACGCATTCCGGTCTGGGAGGCGGGTCAGGCCGCGAGCCGCTCCGCCTCTTCGACCGCTTCTTCCAGCGTGTCCACGACAGGAACGCCGACCGCTTCCAGGCTCACCCGGCTGTGCGACCCGCCGGTGTACAGCACGGCCCGGGCCCCTACATGCAGAGCGGCCACGGCGTCGTCCGCCGCGTCCCCGATCACCACGGTGCGCTCCGGGGCCACCCCGCTCAGCGACGCCAGGTGCCGCACCATGTGCTCGGCCTTGCTGCCCCCCGACGGCCCGGTCCGCCCGTCCACCCGTATGAAGTGCGGCTCGATGCCGAACCCCCGCACCAGGGGAACGAGCTCCTCGTGCACATACATGCTCAGGATGGATTGGCTGCGGCCCGACGAACGCCACCCGTCCAGCAGCTCCACGGCCCCCACCGTCAGCCCGCACGCCGTGCGGTGCTCGGTGTAGTACCGGTGGAAGACGTCGTCCATCGCCTCCCATTCGGCCTCGGTCGGCAGCCGCCCCATCAGCCGCTCATAGAACTTCGGCACCGGCACGCAGTACAGCTCCCGGTACTTCTCCAGCGTCAGCGGCTCCAGCCCCAGCTCGGCGAAGGCCGCGTTCGTCGCGCCGATGATCGCGTCGATGTCGTGGAACAGCGTCCCGTTCCAGTCCCAGACAATGTGCGCGCCCGTCTTCATCCCCATGCCTGAAAACGTACCCGCCCCCACTGACAATCAAGAGGGCGGCGCCTCAACGCGCCCCCCGACCGGTCCCCCGGGACCGGTTCAGTCCCGGCGCCCGACCAGGTTCGCGATCTCCTGCGTGGCGAACCACAGCAGCTCGTGGTCCTCCGCCCCGTCCACGACGGACTGCGCGTCGTCGTCCCCGCCGTCCGCCGCCGGCAGCGCCTCGGCGGCCGCCGCCACATCGGCCTGGGCGTCCGCCGCGTCGACATGCACCGACGCCGCCTTGCCCAACGGCACCGCGCCCGCGACCCGCACCTCGCCCGGCGCCGCCGGATCGAGCCCCCGGCCGGGATCCGCGCTCACGGACCGGTCGGCCACATCGACGGCGATCACGACCCGGCGCCGCGGCGCCTCGGGCTCGGCCGCCAGCAGGCGCAGCGAGGCGAGCGCGGCCCGGCCGAGCGCCGCGTACTCCAGTTCCTCGGTGTCGTCGGAGCCGTACCACTCGCGCAGCCCGGGCGTCACGGCACAGGCGACGAACGGCCCGGCTCCCAGCTCGCCCGTCTTGTACGCCTCGGCGAGACCGGGGAGGGTCAGGGGGACGTAGACACGCATGGGCTGACCGCTTTCATGGTCGTGGTCGGGATCGTGGTCGGGCGCTCCGCAGGGCTCCGGAAGACTCCGGAAGGCCTTCAGGATACGTGCGGGGCGTCCCCTTTCGAGTCCCGCCCCATGACGCCCGATGCGTCCACCCCGGGCCCGGAATTCACCCGGCACGCCCCCGTGCTCACGGGCTCCGCGCCTCTGACATCACCCGGATAGGTGAACATTCCGGCGCCCGCGACCCGCATCGCGCTTCCTTGCCGCCGCCCCCCTGGGACCCGTACAAGATCACCACCCGAAGTTACTCTCCGGTACCCACCGGGCCCACGAAACGGGGACCCCCATGTACAAGGTCATGACCAGGACCCAGCACCGCCCCACCCGGAACCGACCCGCCGCCGACACCCCGACCCCGGCGACGGCGCCCGTCCCGCCGGCGAGCACGACGCTCGGCGTTCCCGGCGGCACGGGGCCGCGTACACCCGGCGACACCGCACTCCGCACCCCGGGCGGCCCAGCCCCACGCACACCTGCCGCCACCGCACCTCGCACCCCGGGCGGCCCAGCCCCACGCACGCCCGCCGGCGCAGCGCCTCCGCGTTCTCCCGGGAGCGGCCGGGCACGGCCTACGGCAGCGGGCGGCCGTCCACCGGCCTCCACCCGTGCCAGGGCCTCCCGCACCCGCCCGTCGGACACGCGCCCACCGACCCCGTCCGCGACCCGCACAGCACCCCGCAGGACCACGGGAACAGCCACCACGCCGGCGCACACGGACGCCACCGCTTCGGCCCCCGCCGGGACCGAAACGGCCCCCCGCGTCCCGGCCCGGGGTTCCCGCCCCGAGGTGATTCCCCAGCCCCTCCCCACCGACCTGTTCGCCGATCTCCTCGTCGCCGTGCTGAGCGGCCACCGCCCCGTGCACTCGATGCTCCGCCACACCCGCGGCCGCGCCTACGACGAGCTGGCCTGGCTGGCTGAACGCGGCCCTCTGCGCACGCGCGGTGCCCGTCCCGTCGTCCGCGACATCGGCTGGTTCGAACCCCGCCCGGGCGCCATCGAGGCCTTCGCCCGTGTCGGTGCCGGCGACCGGCTGCGCGCCCTGGCCTTCCGCCTGGAACTCGGGCAGGACCGCCGGTGGCGCTGCACGGCGGTCGAACTCGGCGGCCCCCGCCCGCCTCGCCCGGAAGCCGACTGAGGCCGTCAAGCCGAAGGGCCGGACACCTTCAGATGTCCGGCCCCTCAACCCACCACGGCCCCTCGGCGACCGCCACTCGTGCGGCGCCCCGGTCGACAGGGACCGTCGAAGCCGAAGGGCCGGACACCCTCGGATGTCCGGCCCCTCAACCCACCACGGCCCCTCGGCGACCGCCACTCGTGCGGCGCCCCGGTCGACAGGGACCGTCGAAGCCGAAGGGCCGGACACC
>NZ_JBIBEP010000001.1:0-20313 GCF_042955185.1 Streptomyces sp. NPDC012474 | reverse complement strand
CACCCTCGGATGTCCGGCCCCTCAAGCCGCTACGGCGCCTCGGCGACCGTCACTTCTTGCGGCGGCCACGGCTCCGCGCCTGCTTGCGCCGCTCCGCGCGCGTCAGGCCGTCGGCCTCGGAGCGCACCGGCTCGCCGTCCTCGGTGAAGTCGCCCTCGATGGTGCCGCCCTCGCCGTCGACCGTCGGCGCGGAGAAGTGGAGGTTGCGCCGCTGCGGGGCGTCGAGCCCCTTGGCGCGGATCTCCGGCCGGGAGCCCGCCTGCGCCGGCACCGCGTCCTGCTTCTCCAGGTCGGCCACCGGCTTGGTGTCCTCGACCGGGACCTCCTCGACCTGCTGCTCGACCTGGACCTCCAGGTTGAACAGGTAGCCGACGGACTCCTCCTTGATGCCCTCCATCATCGCGGTGAACATGTCGAAGCCCTCGCGCTGGTACTCGACCAGCGGGTCCTTCTGCGCCATGGCGCGCAGGCCGATGCCCTCCTGGAGGTAGTCCATCTCGTAGAGGTGCTCGCGCCACTTGCGGTCCAGGACCGACAACACGACCCGGCGCTCCAGCTCCCGCATGATCTCGGAGCCGAGCTGGTCCTCACGACCCTGGTACTGCTCGCGGATGTCGTCCTTGATGGAGTCACCGATGAACTCTGCGGTCAGCCCGGCCCGGTCGCCGGCCGCCTCCTCCAGCTCCTCGACCGTGATGTTGCACGGGTAGAGCTGCTTGAAGGCGCCCCACAGCCGGTCGAGGTCCCAGTCCTCGGGGAAGCCCTCGGCGGTCTCGGCCTCGACGTAGGCGTCGATGGTGTCGTCCATGAAGTGCTGCACCTGCTCGTGCAGGTCCTCACCCTCCAGGACGCGGCGCCGCTCGCCGTAGATGACCTCGCGCTGGCGGTTGAGGACCTCGTCGTACTTCAGGACGTTCTTACGCGTCTCGAAGTTCTGCTGCTCGACCTGCGACTGGGCGGAGGCGATCGCGCGCGTGACCATCTTGTTCTCGATCGGCACGTCGTCCGGGACGTTGGCCATCGACATCACACGCTCGACCATCTGGGCCTTGAACAGGCGCATCAGATCATCGCCGAGGGACAGGTAGAACCGGGACTCGCCCGGGTCGCCCTGACGGCCGGAACGACCGCGCAGCTGGTTGTCGATGCGCCGCGACTCGTGCCGCTCGGTGCCCAGCACGTAGAGCCCGCCGAGCTTCTCGACCTCGTCCTTCTCGTTCTGGACGGCCTTCTCGGCCCGCTTGAGCGCCTCGGGCAGGGAGTGCGCCCACTCCTCGATGTGCTCCTCGGGGTCGAGGCCGCGCTGGCGCAGCTCCGCCTCGGCGAGGTCCTCGGGGTTGCCGCCGAGCTTGATGTCCGTACCACGGCCGGCCATGTTGGTGGCCACCGTGACGGCGCCCTTGCGGCCGGCCTGGGCGACGATCGTCGCCTCCCGGTCGTGCTGCTTGGCGTTCAGCACCTCGTGCTGGATGCCGCGCTTGCTGAGCTGCTGCGAGAGGTACTCGGACTTCTCGACGGAGGTCGTGCCGACGAGGATCGGCTGCCCCTTGCGGTGCTTCTCCTCGATGTCGTCGACGACCGCCTCGAACTTGGCGACCTCGGTCCGGTAGATCAGGTCCGACTGGTCCTTGCGGACCATCGGCCGGTTGGTCGGGATCGGCACCACGCCGAGCTTGTAGATCTGGTGGAACTCGGCGGCCTCGGTCATGGCCGTACCGGTCATGCCGCACAGACCGGGCTGTTCCTTGTCGTTGTGGTCGTGGCGCTTGTAGAGGCGGAAGAAGTTCTGCAGGGTGATCGTGGCGAGCGTCTGGTTCTCGTCCTTGATCGGCACCGCTTCCTTGGCCTCGATGGCCTGGTGCATGCCCTCGTTGTATCGGCGGCCCGCGAGGATACGTCCGGTGTGCTCGTCGACGATCATGACCTCGTCGTCGATGATGACGTAGTCCTTGTCCTTCTTGAAGAGCTCCTTGGCCTTGATGGCGTTGTTCAGGTAGCCCACCAGCGGGGTGTTCACCGACTCGTAGAGGTTGTCGATGCCCAGCCAGTCCTCGACCTTGGCGACACCGGACTCGTGGATGGCGACCGTGCGCTTCTTCTCGTCGACGTCGTAGTCGCCGGTCTCCTCGATGCCCTTCAGCGGCTGGCCCGCCTCGCCGCGCTTGAGGCGCTTCACCAGCTTGGCGAAGTCCCCGTACCACTTGGTGGCCTGGTCGGCCGGGCCGGAGATGATCAGCGGCGTACGGGCCTCGTCGATGAGGATCGAGTCGACCTCGTCGACGATGGCGAAGTTGTGGCCGCGCTGCACGAGCTCGTCCTGGGACCACGCCATGTTGTCGCGCAGGTAGTCGAAGCCGAACTCGTTGTTCGTGCCGTACGTGATGTCGCAGGCGTACTGCTCACGGCGCTGAGCCGGCGTCATGTTGGCGAGGATGCAGCCGACCTCCAGCCCCAGGAACCGGTGGACGCGGCCCATCATCTCGGAGTCGCGCTCGGCCAGGTAGTCGTTGACCGTGATGATGTGGACGCCCTTGCCGGACAGGGCGTTCAGATATGCCGGCAGGGTGCCGACGAGGGTCTTGCCCTCACCGGTCTTCATCTCGGCCACGTAGCCCATGTGCAGGGCCGCGCCACCCATCATCTGCACGTCGTAGTGACGCTGGCCGAGGACCCGCTTGGCGGCCTCGCGGACGGTGGCGAACGCCTCGGGCAGCAGGTCGTCCAGGGTCTCGCCGTCGGCGTAGCGCTGCTTGTACTCATCGGTGAGGGCGCGCAGCTCGGCGTCGGAGAGGTCGACGAAGTCCTCTTCGATGGAGTTGACCTGGTCCGCGATGCGGTGCAGCTTGCGCAGGATCTTGCCTTCGCCTGCACGCATGATCTTCGAGAGGACGGACACGGGGGTTGGTCTCCTTGCCGGTCGGGCCTAGGACGGTCGGTTACCACTTGACTTACTGAGCAACGGCCATCGTATGCGAGGACCCCGCCGCGCCGGGAGGGCCTGCCGTGACGGCGACCGTCCGCTGCTTCGATTCTGATTCACGTCTGCTTCGCGATTCACGTCTGCTTCGCGATTGACGCCTGCTTGGAGATTCACGCAGCTTCACAGGGGACAACGTGCGGCCCCTTCGGATAGTGCCGCACCCCTCCACCGAATCGCACACTCCGTGATCAACCCTTCACTCAGGGAAAACACGAGACATCACGGCCTCCCCCCGAGCAGAATCGCCCGATGGAACCCGTCACCCTCACCACGGACCGTCTCCTGCTGCGCGCGGTGGGGCCCCAGGACACCGACGCGGTGTACGAGGCCTGCCAGGACCCCGAGATCCAGCGCTGGACCACGATCCCCTCGCCCTACCTGCGCGAGCACGCCCAGAGCTTCACGGAACACCTGGTCCCGGACGGCTGGAGGGACGGCTCCATGTTCACCTTCGGCGTCTTCCTGCACTCCGGTCAACTGACGGGCATGCTCGGCATCACGATGCGCGCCCTGGGGATGGGCGAGATCGGCTTCTGGGCCGCCGAGCAGCACCGGGCCAACGGCTACGTCACCGAAGCCGCGCTCACCGCCTGCCGCTGGTCCTTCACCCGCGCCGCACTCGACCGTGTCGAATGGCGCGCCGAGGTGGGCAACCGGGCCTCCCGCGCGGTGGCGGAACGAGCGGGCTTCACGATCGAGGGCACGCTGCGCTCCGCGACGAACAACAAGGGAGTACGACGGGACACCTGGGTGGGCTCGCTGCTCCCCTCGGACCTGGGTCTCCCGTCGACGGCGCCGTACCTGCCGGCACGCTGACCTCCTCGGCCGTTCCGACGAACCCGCAGGCCACCCCCGTTGTCAGTCCCACCCCCTACCCTGCGACCATGACCACCCCTCGCCCCCTCGCAGACCTCTCCGCGGACGAGGCCCGCAGAATCGCTCTCCGCGCCCAAGGCTTCCTCGGCGCCCCCGACCGCCGCTCCGGTGTCCGTGGCGTCCTCCGCCACCTGGGCGCGATACAGCTCGACACCATCTCGGTCCTGGCCCGCTCCCATGAACTCGTCCCGTACGCCCGGCTGGGCGCGGTCGGCCGCAGAGCAGTCGAGGACGCCTACTGGCAGGACACGCACTCCTTCGAGTACTGGTCCCACGCCGCCTGCATCCTCCCCATCGAGGAGTGGCCCCACTTCGCCTTCCGCCGCCGCTCCTACCGCAACCGCCCGCACTGGAACCACGACCTGCCCGTCGGCGTGTACGACCAGGTCATCAAGCAGCTGCGCTCCGAAGGCCCCCTCACGGCGACGGAGTTGGGCGGCGCGAAGAAGACCAACGACTGGTGGGACTGGTCCGGCTCCAAGGTCGCGGTGGAACGCGCCCTGATGTACGGCGAGGTGGTCTGCGTGGAGCGCCGCGGCTGGAAGCGCCTCTACGACCTCGCCGAGCGCGCCGTGCCCGGTGATCTGCTGCACGACGAGCTGGACGACACCGAGTGCCTGCGCCGCCTGGTCGGCCTGGCGGGCCGGTCCCTCGGGGTGGGTACCCGCGCGGACATCGCCGACTACCACCGTCTCAAGGGCGAGCAGGTCGACGCGGTGATCGCCGAGTCGGGCCTGGTCCCGGTCTCGGTCGAGGGCTGGGCCAAGCCGGCCTGGGCGGATCCCGCCGCTCTGCAGACGCCCCCGCGCGGCCGCCACCGCACCACGCTCCTGTCGCCCTTCGACTCCCTGATCTGGGAGCGGGCGCGCACGGAGCGCATCTTCGGATTCACGCACCGCCTGGAGGCCTACGTCCCCAAACAGAAGCGCGTCCACGGCTACTTCGCGATGCCGGTCCTGGCCGGCGGCCGTCTGGTCGGCCGCGTGGACCCGGCCCGCGAGGGCCGCACCCTGGTGGCCAAGCAGGTCACCCTGGACGGCCCGAAGGCCGTCCCGGCCGTCGCCCAGGCCCTTGCCGAGGCGGCGACCTGGGTGGACTGCACCGACGCCCGCGTGGAGCGCGTCGACGCACCGGAGCTGCGCGAGCCCCTGGCGCAGGAACTCGCCCGCCTTCTCGGCTGAGACCGCGTCCTAGCGGATCTCGAGGATCTTCTCCCGCATCGCGTACACCACCGCTTCCATCCTGGAGTGCAGTTGCAGCTTCTCCAGGATGTTGCGGACGTGGTTCTTCACGGTGTTCTCGGAGATGAACAACTCCTTGGCGATGTCACGGTTGTTCATTCCCGTCGCGACGAGCTTGAGGACTTCCAGCTCGCGGTCGGTCAGGCGCGGCGCCGGCACCAGCCGGCGTTCGTCCGTGCGCTGGATCATCGACTTGAACTCGGTGAGGAGTTTCGACGCCATGGACGGGCTGATCTGCGACTGCCCGTCGGCCACCGCGCGAATGGCGGTGGCCACCTCGTCCGTGGAGATCTCCTTGAGGAGATAGCCGGTCGCTCCCGCCTTGATGGCGTCGTAGAGGTCGGCTTCCTCGTCGCTGATCGTCAGCATGATGATCTTCGCACTGGGTGCCACCTCCTTGATGGAGGTACACGCCTCGATACCGCCCCTCTTGGGCATCCGCACGTCCATCAGGACGATGTCGGGCAGCAGGTCGGCGGCCTTCTCGACGGCCTCGGCGCCGTCGCCCGCCTCCCCGATGACCTGGATGTCCTCCTCGGCCGCGAGCACGATCTCCAGGCCCCGGCGGAACAAGGCGTGGTCGTCCACCACAAGGACTCTGATCGGTTCCTTGCGTGGAGTCCCCGAGTCCGGGCCCATGCCGACGACGCCGTCGTCGGCATCCTCGTCACGCATCGGTCCGAAGCTGTCCGCCATCGTTCCTCCCCCTGAAGGCTTGGCCTGATCCTGAGCCATCGCCAACCCAGAGCAGCGACCCACCGGTTGGGCCGTGGTCACCATGATTTCATGCCCGGACGGCACCGGGGTGCCGGAGCGGGGCGCGAAGTGGTCGCACGGGGGTGCCCCTGGGGGCGCACGCACGCTCCAGGGGCACCTGTTCCGCTGTCGTCCGGCACGGTCAGCCGCCGAGCGCACCGCCCGCGTCGGGGGCGTGCGCCTGGGTGACCATCGTGTCAGTGCTGAGGTGGATCACACCGTAGTCGTAGGCGTGCCGTCGGTAGACGACACTCGGTTCCTTGGTCTCGGAGTCGACGAACAGGTAGAAGTCGTGCCCGACCAGCTCCATCTCGTAGAGAGCCTGGTCGAGGGTCATGGGGGCTGCCACGTGGGTCTTCTCGCGGACGACGATGGGGCCGTCACCCTGCACTTCCAGCGAGCCGATCTTCTTCGTGGGTACGGCCTCGGGCTCCTCCTCGGGAGCCGGCACCAGGCCGTTTCCGTTGAGCGTCGCCACGCCCGGGACGTGGTCGGCGACCTCGGCGGCCGGGATCCGGCGCGCACCACGTCGCGAGTACCGCTTGTCGTGCTGCCTGCGCAGCCGGGCTTCCAGCTTTTCCGCCGCCAGGTCGAGCGCCGCGTACGGATCGCTCGCCGCTGCCTCCGCCCGGATCACCGGGCCGCGGGAGCGGAGTGTGATCTCCACTCGGTCACAGCGGTCGGCCTGCCGGGGGTTGGGCTCCTTGGACACCTCGACGTCGAGGCTGATCACCTTGCCATCGAGCTTCTGGATCTTCTCCAGCTTCAGCTTCTCGGCCACGTGCTTCCGGAACCGCTCGGGCACCTCGGTCTTGCGGCCCTTGACGACGATGTCCACGCAGAACTCCGTTCCCGGATCGCTCCGCTTCGGTGCGGAGCGTCTCCCTTTTGCACCAGGCTCCGGTCAGTCCCGGAACCTCGGACTCGGTGACTTCCACCTCCTCCCCCGCGAGCGAGATCTCCACTCCGCCGGCGCGAGTGAAGAAGAAAAAACCCACGGCTCGGCAATCGGATTCGAGAGGTGTGGCCTGCGGCTTTCCCTCTCAACCGAACATATCTCGCCCGGACGGATGTCGTCACCCTCTACTGCGGCGTACCTCCGTTCAGGTGAATAGGCCCTCTCGTTACCTGCAACGACACAAGATCTCAGTCAGTTCCGGTTTATTTCGAAAGAGTCTGGGGTTGCCGCGACCACTGCCGCGCACACCACCTCGAAGACTCCGCCGACGTCGCCAGCACCCGCGTTCACCTGCCGGGCGGGCCACCGGCCCGTCCTCTCTCGCCTTGATCCGACGTTCTGTTCCTCTCTGCTTTCCCACGTCTCTCCCGCATACACGGCCGAAGTCCATGAGGCGTTCGGAATCGGCCCCGTCACCCCGAAAGCGGTCCGCCGCCCGCCCGCGGCCGCCCGCACGGCACGCGCTGCCTCCGCCAGGGAGGCCCCGGTGGTCATCACGTCGTCGACGAGGACGACCGGCCCGTCGGAGAGCAGCCCCGCGCCGCCGGGAGCCACCGCCAACGCGCCCGCGAGATTGTCCAGCCGCTGCCGGGAGTCGAGCCCCGACTGGTCGGCCACGGCCCGGCGCTGCCGCAGCACGCCGGCCACCCGGGCCGGAAGCCCCCTGCGCCGCAACTCGCCCGCTGCCGCGAGGGCGATCCGCCGCGCCGGATCGTGCCCCCGGGCCCGCACGGCCCGCCGCCCGGACGGCACCGGCACCAGCAGCACGGGAGCCCTGCCGCCCCGGGGCCGGGTCACTCCGGTCCGCACCGGAGCCCGGGTCTCCCGGAGCCCCGCCCGTACGGCTTCCGCCAGCGCCACTCCGAGCGGTCCGGCGAGCGCCAGGGCGCCCCGTTCCTTGTGGGCCAGCAGCGTCGCCCGGACCTCGTCCGCGTACCGGGCCGCCGCGTGCACCACGGGCAGCCCGGGCGGCTCCGGCACCGGCCGCACCCGCCGCACCGCACCTCCGCTCAGCACCGCACGGCACCGCGCGCACAGCACCGTACGAGGCACCCCGCAGCCGCCGCACTCGCCCGGCAGCACCAGGTCGGTCAGGTCCTGCCACCACCCCCGCATGGCCACCACTGTGCCCCTGCCGGCCCGGTCCGACCACCCCTGTGGACAACCGGCCTGTGGACAACCGATGGCCCCGCCACCTGCTCGTCCCCCACACGAGCGACGTCCACGGAATCCGCGAGCGAAAAGGCGACGAGCACATCCCCACCCACCCTGGACACCGGCGGCCGCTCCTGCCCAGTCCGGCCTCGGCAGAGCGGCCGCCCCACACCCAGCGCACCCCGGTCGCACTGCACCGGGGCGCTCACGGCTCACCCCGGATAGACCGGCGCCGTCCCCTCCGTCACCTTCTGCCACTGCTCGCCCGACGGCAGGCGGACGATGCCGTCCACCGAGTACGCCACCAGCGGCAGCCGGTCGTCCTCGGCGGCGGTGACCTCCTTGACGCCGGTCAGGGCCGCGGGCGCCGGCACATCCGGCGTCGAGCCGTCGACCTGGACGTACCGCATCTGCTCGACGCCCCCGTGCTCGCGCCCGACCACCACGAGCCGGCTGCCCCCGGCCCACGACATGGTGGTGACCTCCTCCAACTCCGGCGTCGCGGAGCGCAGTTCCACCACCCTGACGGCCGGCTTCTCACCCGGCTTCTCGTCCCGCTCGATCAACCCGATGAGCAGGGTCTTCTTGCCGCCCTTCTCCACGACGAGCGCGATCCGCACCCCGTCGGCGGCGACCCGTACGGACTGGATCCGCCCGTCCAGGCGAGGCATGCGCACCTCCACCGGGTCGCCCTTGCCCTCCTCGAAGAGGAGCAGCCGGGGACGGTCGGGGTCGCGGTCGGCCACCCACAGGCCGTCGTCCGCGTCCCAGCTGGGGGTCGTCAGCCGGTCCTTCTCGGACCCGCCCCGGCTGCGCAGCACCGGCTCGCCCAGCGAACCGCCCGACACCAGCGATCCCACGTACAGCGACCGGCCGTCGAGGCCGACGCCGGCGGCGGTGTGCTCGTCACGCGACACCGCCACCGACCGCAGCGCCGTGTCACCCTCGCCGAGCGCCCCCGGCGCCGGGTCCGGCTCGGTGCCGCTGTCGCCCGCGGGGATCCGCACGAGCCGGTGCTTGTCGTCGACGAAGTACAGGTAGTCGGGGTGCCGCGCCCCGCTCCGGGAGGCCGCCGCGTCGGCCGCCCCCTGGGTGAGCGAACACAGCTCCGCGCCATCGGCCCGCAGCTCGACCTCGTCCACGGCGGGGCTGAGGTTGCGCAGCGTGAACAGTATCTGGGCGGCCATCTCCTCGCACCGGTTGGTGCCGATGCCCGCGGCCTTGTCGTTGAGCGGAACCGTCAGCCTGTTGCGGTCGTCGGGCGTCAGCGCGCCGGAGTCCTTCGCCAGTGCCGTGCCGGTGGGGAAGCTCGACCTGACCACGGGTCCGAGCCACCGCGTGGGTCCGTGGAGCAGGGAGCTGACCATCTGCGTCATGGGCTCCACGCGGCGGCGCACGTAGACGGGGTCTGCGACCGCCGTGGGCTGTGCTCCCGACCCGGCCGCCTCGGTGTTCGAGGCGAAGTAGTACTTGCTGACGGACATGTAGTTGCGCTGGAAGTCCGACTCGCCCATGACGACGCCCTGCGGCAGCGCGTCGATCCGCCACTGCCGCTTGTCGTCCTGCGTCAGGTGCACGCTCCTGCCGTACGCCCCGGTGGCCGGCGCGTACGCCTGCTGGGCGTCGACGGTGGCGACCTTGGTGCCGGTCAGCATGTAAGAGATCTCGCCGGTGTCCTCCCCGCCGGCGCGCGGCTCGGGCTTGGCGCCCGGCCCGTCCGTCAGGACCGTGGCGGACGCCTCGGGCCGCCAGGTCTTGGCGGCATCGCCGGTCAGGTACTGGCGTGCGGTCTTGTAGTGCGGATCATCGCTGGTGAGCGCCTCCAGGAAGCCCTGCACGATCTCCGAGGGCGGCGCGTCCTCCCCCGGCGGCACGGCGAACACCCGCACCTGGGTCTCCTGGCGGGGTGTGGACTCCACACCCTGCAGATCCCCGCTGTCCGGCATCGAGGCGCACCCCGCCAGCACCAGGACGCCGCAGGCGGCGTACGCCATCACGCGCGCGGTCCTGAGCCGGCCGCGCCCCTCGCGGTCAGCGCCCACGAGATGCCTCCCCTTGCCTGTCCACGTCCCCCGGCTCGGCCTCCCGGCCGCCCGGGCCCACGGAGCCGTCGTCCTCGTCCCGCGGCCCGTTCACGACCGGATCCCGTCCGGCCCGGCCGCCGGCCTCCTCGTCGCGTCCTGTCCCCTCCGGGCCGCTCACGCCCACGGGGGCCGGCTGCTCCGCCCCCGCCGCTTCGTTCCGGCGCCGCGTGCCCGAAGCAGGCCTGGGCACCACGCGCGAACCATTGCCGGGCAGCGCCGTCGGATCCGCCGTGGGGGCGACACGCGGCGGTATCGGGTCCCGCTTAGCCCCCTGCGACACCGGCCCGCTCACCGGCTGCGCCGGCACGGTCGCCCGCTTCTCGCCGTCCCCGCCGCCGCTCGGCAGACCTGCGTCGTCGAGCCCCCGGTTCCGCCGGGAGTCCTTGGGCTCCAGCGGTATCGGAGAGCCCCGCAGCGGCTCGTCGGCGGTCCTGGGAAGCGTCAGCCGGAACTGCGAACCGCCACCGGGCTCGCCCCAAGCCTGAAGCCAGCCGCCGTGCAGCCGCGCGTCCTCCAGGGCGATGGACAGCCCCAGGCCCGTACCACCCGTGGTACGCGCGCGTGCCGGGTCGGCCCGCCAGAAGCGGCTGAACACGCGGGTCGCCTCGCCCGGCTTGAGCCCGACGCCGTAGTCCCGCACCGCCACGGCGACCGCGCCGCCCGCCGCGGCGAGCTTGACGACGACGTCCTTGCCCTCGCCGTGCTCGACGGCGTTGACCACGAGGTTGCGCAGCACCCGCTCCACGCGCCGGGCGTCGGCCTCGGCCACGACGGGCTGCTGGTCGCCGAGCATCCGGATCCGCGTGCCCTTGCGCTCCGCGAGCGGCTCGGCCCCGCTGACCACCCGCCGTACTACGTCCCTGAGGTCTATCGGCTCCGCCTCCAGGGCCGCGGCGCCCGCGTCGAACCGGCTGATCTCCAGCAGGTCCGCGAGCAGCGACTCGAACCGGTCCAGCTGGTCGGCGAGCAGCTCCGCCGACCGCGCGGTGATCGGGTCGAAGTCCACACGCGCCTCGTGGATGACGTCCGCGGCCATCCGTACGGTCGTCAGCGGCGTCCGCAGCTCGTGCGACACGTCCGACACGAACCGGCGCTGCATCCGCGACAGGTCCTCCAGCTGGCTGATCTTCAGCTGAAGGTTCTGGGCCATCTTGTTGAAGGCCTCGCCGAGCCGCGCGATGTCGTCCTCGCCGGTGACCTTCATACGCTCCTGGAGCCGCCCGGCCGACAGCCGCTCGGCGATCCCCGCCGCCATCCGCACCGGCGTGACGACCTGCCGCACCACGAGCCAGGCGATGGCCCCGAGCAGCACGACGACGAACAGACCCGCCGTCGCCAGGGTGCCCTTGACCAGGCTCAGCGACTTCTCCTCCTGGGTGAGCGGGAAGAGGTAGTAGAGCTGGTACGGATCCCCGTTGGGGTCGTTGACCTGCTTGCCGACGACCAGGCCCGGCTGGGATTCCTTGGTCGCGTTGTTGTAGGTGATGCGGGTGTAGCTCTGCGCGGCCGTCGTGCTGCTGCCGATCCGCTCGCGCAGGTCGGCGGGCACGCTCCTGTTCCAATCCACCTCGCCGGAGGCACGCTGCCCACGGCCGCCCGCGCCGTCCTCGTCGGAGGCCGGGAGCGTCACCACGTCGAAGGCGCCCTGACCGCCGCTGGACAGCGAGGACACGAGGTCGCTCATCCACTCGGACACGTTCTGCGCGGGACGCCCGTCCGCCGTGGCGACATCGTCACCGGTGCCGCTCGCCGCCTCGTCGGCCCGCTGCTTGGCCACCGCGAACCCGCCCGTGGCCTGGCTCTGGGACGCCTTCACCTTGGCGTCCAGCAGGCCGTTGCGCACCTGCCCGATGACGACGAAGCCCAGCAACAGGACCACGCCCAGCGACATCAGCAGCGTCGTGACGACGACCTTGAGCTGGATGTTGCGCCGCCACAACCGCATGACGGGCAGCAAGGGCCGGCGCACCCACCGCATGAACAAGCGGATGACCGGGCTGCCCTTGACTCCGCCCTGGAGCAGCAGCCCGCTCTCCAGGAACCGTCCCCAGCGGGAGCCGGACCTCTTCCGCCCGACAGGCCGCTCCGGGCGGGCCCCGGACCGGCCGGGCGCCGAAGCGGCACTGTCGCCGGACATGTCAGCTCGGCCCTGCCTTGTACCCGACACCACGGACGGTCACCACGATCTCCGGCTTCTCCGGGTCCTTCTCGACCTTGGAGCGCAGCCGCTGCACATGGACGTTGACCAGCCGCGTGTCCGCCGCGTGCCGGTAGCCCCAGACCTGCTCCAGCAGCACCTCGCGCGTGAACACCTGCCACGGCTTGCGCGCGAGCGCGACCAGCAGGTCGAACTCCAGCGGCGTCAGCGCGATCGACTGCCCGTCCCGCTTCACGGAGTGCCCTGCCACATCGATGACCAGGTCACCGATGGCGAGCTGCTCCGGAGCGGGCTCCTCCGACCTCCTGAGCCGCGCCCGGATCCGAGCCACCAGCTCCTTCGGCTTGAACGGCTTCACGATGTAGTCGTCGGCACCCGACTCCAGGCCCACGACGACGTCGACCGTGTCGCTCTTCGCCGTCAGCATCACGATCGGCACACCCGACTCCGCCCTGATCAGGCGGCACACCTCGATGCCGTCCCGGCCGGGCAGCATCAGGTCGAGCAGCACCAGATCGGGCTTGGCCTCACGGAACGCGGCCAGCGCCTTGTCACCGTCGGCCACGAACGACGGCTCGAAACCCTCACCACGCAGCACGATGCCGAGCATCTCGGCAAGTGCGGTGTCGTCGTCGACGACAAGGACTCGTCCCTTCATAAACGACATCATCCCATTCTCATAACAGTGGCGAAGGCAGTGGTGAGGTAGGTCACCGGCCAGTGACCATAGTCGCAGCAAGCGCTACTGTCTGCCCTCGCCAGCCCCCAGATGATCTCCGGCAGGGCCCAGAGGCGGGGGTGCCGGAACCCGTCCCGCCTCAATTCCGCGCAGCGCCCGGCTCAGCCCGCCGCCGCCCGGCGTGACCGCGCACACACCTCGGCGAGTGCCTCCGCCGTCACAGGCGAAACAACGCCCTCCTCCGTGACGATCGCCGTCACCAGCTCGGCCGGTGTCACGTCGAACGCCGGGTTGTAGGCCTGCGTCCCCAGCGGCGCCACCGCAATGCCACCGCCCGCCTCCGCACCGACCACCGGCACCTGCGGCGCCGTCACCTCCGTCACCTCATGCCCGGGACGCTGCTCCACCTCGACGGACGCCCCGTCCGCCGTGTCCAGATCCACCGTCGTCACCGGCGCCACCACGATGAACGGCACATGGTGGTACCGCGCCAGCACCGCCAGCGGATAGCTCCCGACCTTGTTCGCCACCGAACCGTCTGCCGTGATGCGGTCCGCCCCGATCAGCACCGCGTCCACCTCCCCAGCGGCGAACAACGACCCCGCCGCGTTGTCGGTGAGCAGCGTGTACGCCATCCCGCTGCGGGCCGCCTCGTACGCCGTCAGGCGAGCGCCCTGCAGCAGCGGCCGCGTCTCGTCCACCCACAGCCGCCGCAGCCGCCCCGTCCGATGCGCCGCGAGCGCCACCGCGAACGCCGTCCCCTCCCCGCCCGACACCAGCGAACCGGTGTTGCAGTGGGTGAGAATCCGGTGCCCGCCACCGGGCAGCAGCTCTTCCAGCAGCGCCAGCCCGTGCTCGGCCATCCGCCCACTGGCCTCGGCGTCCTCCCGGTGCAGCTGCCGCGCAGCCGCCAGCGCCGCCGCGGCCGCCTGCCTGACGTCGCAGCCGTCGGCGAGCGCCGCCTCGTGGGCCGACCGGGCCCGGCGCACGCCCACGGCCAGGTTCACCGCCGTCGGCCGGGCACCCGCCAGCGCGACCGCGGCCTCCTCCACGTCGAAGCCCCGCGTGGCGGCGAGCGCGACGCCGTACGCCCCCGCGATGCCGAGCAGCGGCGCCCCACGCACCGCCAGCGAGCGGATCGCCTCCACGAGTGCGGGCGCGTCCGTACAGACCAGTTCGACCTCCTCGACCGGCAGCCTCGTCTGGTCCAGCAGAACCAGAACCGGGCCTTCCGGTGGCTCTTCCCAGCGGATCGCCGGGATCTCGGTCGGCCGCTTGTCATCGCCGCTGTGCGCGTACTGATCAGCCATGCCGTCAGTCTGCCCCCTATCGAGCGGACAATTGAAGGTACGCAGCCCATACCGCGGCCGGTCACTCGAAGACCACCCCATGGCACGATGGCTGCCAACCTGCCGCCGCGACCGCGGACGGGCACCGTGAAGGAGCGACGATGAACGACACTCCGGGCTGGGCCTCGCCCGGATCCGCCCCGTCCGACGGGCAGAAGCCTGACCAGTCCGGCCCTGCCGAGCCCACCGACCGCCCCGGCCCCGCTCAGCCCGCGGACCAGCCGGCCCAGCCCGGCCAGGCCCCGCAGGGCCCCGGCCCGCAGTGGTCCAAGGAACAGCCGCCACCGGCCCAGTGGTCCGCACCCAGCGGACCGGCCGCGCCCGGCCAGGCTCCCCCGCCGCCACCCCCCGGCCCGGGCTGGGGCAACCAGCCCCCCGGCGGATACGGCCCCGCGGGCCACAGCGGATACGGCGCGCCCGGAGCTCACGGCGGCTGGGGAAGCGGCTGGGGCGGCCCCCCGCCCGCCGCCAAGCCCGGCATCATCCCGCTCCGCCCGCTCGGCGTGGGCGAGATCCTCGACGGCGCGGTCTCCACCATGCGCACCTACTGGCGCACGGTCCTGGGCATCTCTCTGACGGTCGCCGTCCTCACCGAGGTCATCGTCGTCCTGTTCCAGGGCCTCGTCCTGGACGACTCCAGCACCGACGCCCTCAACGACCCCAGCGCCACCCTCAGCGAGCTGAGCCGCGCCATGGGCGACGCCATGCTCAACTCCAGCGTCGTCTTCGTGATCTCCCTGGTCGGCACCGTCATCGCGACCGCCCTGCTGACCACCGTGACCAGCCGCGCCGTACTCGGCAAGCCCGTGACCATCGGCGAGGCCTGGCGGGACGCCCGCCCCCAGATCCTCAAATTGTTCGGCCTCATCTGCGTGTTGCTGCTCATCACCGTCGGTGTCGTAACCGTGGGAGCCCTTCCCGGCCTCCTCGTGACCGTCGTCGGCAACAACGGCGCAGGCGTCGCACTCACCGTCCTCGGCATCATCGGCGCCGGCATCGTCGCCCTGTGGCTGGCGATCCGCTTCTCCCTCGCCTCTCCCGCCCTCATGCTGGAGAAGCAGGGCATCAAGAAGGCCATGAGCCGCTCCGCGAGGCTCGTCCAGGGCACCTGGTGGCGGATCTTCGGCATCCAGCTGCTCGCCACGCTCATCGCGAACGTCGTCGCCTCGATCATCGTCATCCCCTTCACCTTCCTGGCCGCGGCCCTCAGCGGCGACGGCCTCACCGGCTGGCTCAGCACCGGTGTCGGCAGCCTCGGCTGGACGTTCCTCATCATCAGCGGCATCGGCTCGGTGATCGGTTCCATGATCACGCTCCCGATCACGGCCGGCGTCACCGTGCTCCTGTACATCGACCAGCGCATCCGCCGCGAGGCCCTCGACCTCGAACTGGCCCGCGCCGCCGGCGTCCAGGGCTACGGCTCCACCGCCCCCGGCGCCACCCCGGGGAGCTGATGCGGTGAGCAGGGCGGGGGAACTTCTCACGACGGCGCTGCCACGCGCCGGCATACGGACGCTGCTGAGCGCCGGCGACGCCTCCCTGCTGTCGTCGGCCCGCTCCGCCGACGAGCCGCCCCTCACCACCCCGCGCGACCCCGCGCGCGAGGCGGCCCGGCGCGAGCTGTCCAAGCGGATGTACCACGAGGACGACCCCAGCCTGTTCCAGCGCGCTCTCGACGCCTTCTGGGACTGGCTCGGCAAACTCCTCAACGCCGCCTCGACAGCCACCCCCGGCGGCACACTCGGCCTGATCGTCATCATCCTGGCCGTCATCGCCGTCCTGGCCGCCCTGTGGTGGCGCCTGGGCACCCCGCGCCGCCAACCCACCTCGTCCCCAGCCCTGTTCGACGACCGCCCCCGCAGCGCCGCCGACCACCGCGCCGCTGCCGAGGCACACGCCGTCCAAGGCCACTGGAACCAGGCCGTCCAGGAACGCATGCGCGCCGTCGTCCGCGCCCTGGAAGAACGCGCGCTCCTCGACGTCCGCCCCGGCCGCACCGCCGACGAGGCCGCAGCCGAAGCCGGCCGGGCCCTGCCCGCCCACACCGACCGGCTGCGCACCGCCGCCCGCGACTTCGACGACGTCACATACGGCGGCCGCTCGGCGACCGAACAGTCGTACCACCGCATCGCGGAACTGGACCGCGACCTGGAACGCACCAAGCCCCAGCTCGCGACGAGCAGCGCCGCCAAGGCCCCCAACACTCGCCAGGGAGCCGCCGAATGACCACCGAGGCCGCCCTCACACCCACCTCGGCCTCGCCCACCGCCCGCCAGGTGTGGACCCGCGCCCGCGGTATCGCACTCGCCCTCGTGGTACTCCTCGCGGGAGCCGTGGCGATCGCCGTCATCCGCTCCGACGCCCGCCACGGCGAACTCGACCCGCGTTCCGCCGACCCGGGCGGCAGCCGCGCCGTTGCCGAACTCCTCGCCGACCGGGGCGTGGACACCCGCGTGGTCACCACCCTGGACGAGGCAGCCACCGCGGCCGGCCCGGACACAACCCTCTTGGTCGCGGCCCCCGACCTGCTGACCTCCAGTCAGCAGACCCGGCTGCACAACGCGTTCGCCGACTCCCGCGGCCGCACCGTCCTGGTCGCCTCCGGCAGCGCCTCCATCGAACGGCTCGCCCCCGGCGTCACCGCCGACCCCGCCACCAGCCTCGACTCGACGCTTTCCCCCGACTGCTCCCTGCCCGCCGCCCAGCGCGCCGGCACCGCCGATACGGGCGGTGTCCGCTACACCACCACCCACCTCGGCGCCGACGCGTGCTACCCCAGCGAACGCCTGGCCACGCTGCTGCGCATCCCGGACGGCACAGGGGACGGCGACACCATCGCCCTGGGCGCGCCCGACATCCTCCTCAACGACCACCTCGACGAGCAGGGCAACGCCTCGCTCGCCCTCCAACTCCTCGGCTCCCGCCCCCATCTGGTCTGGTACCTCCCCTCACTCTCCGACGCGTCGGCCACCAGCCCCGACGACGAACGCAGCCTTTTCGACCTGCTCCCTTCGGGCTGGCTCTGGGGCACCCTGCAACTCTTCATCGCCGCGGCCCTGGCCGCCCTCTGGCGGGCACGCCGGCTCGGCCCCCTCGTGCCCGAAAAACTCCCCGTCGCGATCCGCGCATCCGAAACCGCCGAAGGCCGCGCCCGCCTCTACCGCAAGACCGACGCCCGCGACCGCGCGGCCGACGCTCTTCGCTCCACCACCCGCACCCGCCTCGCCCCCCTCGTAGGCGTCCCCGTCGCCCAGGCGCACTCGCCCGAGGCCCTGCTCCCCGCTCTGTCCGCCCACCTCCACGGCGACGGCCAGGACCAGCACACCCTCCTCTTCGGACCACCGCCCAGCGACGACGCAGCACTCATCGCACTCACCGACCGACTCGACGCCCTCGAAAGAGAGGTACGCCGTCCATGATGGACCCGACCACTGACAACGCCGGGCAGACCGGGGACCCGGGCACCGCCCGAGACGCCCTTGAGGCCCTGCGCGCCGAGATCGCCAAGGCCGTGGTCGGCCAGGACGCCGCCGTCACCGGCCTCGTCGTCGCCCTGCTCTGCCGCGGCCACGTCCTCCTCGAAGGCGTCCCCGGCGTCGCCAAGACCCTCCTGGTCCGCGCCCTCGCCTCCGCCCTCGAACTCGACACCAAGCGCGTCCAGTTCACCCCCGACCTCATGCCGAGCGACGTGACCGGCTCCCTGGTCTACGACACCCGCAGCGCCGCGTTCTCCTTCCAGCCCGGCCCCGTCTTCACCAACCTCCTCCTCGCCGACGAGATCAACCGCACGCCCCCCAAGACCCAGTCGTCCCTCCTCGAAGCCATGGAGGAACGCCAGGTCACCGTCGACGGCACCCCCCGCCCCCTCCCCGACCCGTTCCTGGTCGCAGCGACCCAGAACCCGGTCGAGTACGAAGGCACCTACCCCCTCCCGGAAGCCCAGCTGGACCGTTTCCTCCTCAAGCTCACCATCCCCCTCCCCTCCCGCCAGGACGAGATCGACGTCCTCACCCGCCACGCCGAGGGCTTCGATCCACGCGACCTCCACGCCGCCGGCGTACGCCCCGTAGCGGGCCCCGCCGACCTGGAGGCAGCCCGCGCAGCGGTCGCCAAGACGACCATCTCCCCGGAGATCACCGCCTACGTCGTCGACATCTGCCGCGCCACCCGCGAGTCGCCCTCCCTCACCCTGGGTGTCTCCCCCCGAGGCGCCACCGCCCTCCTGGCCACCGCCCGCGCCTGGGCCTGGCTGACCGGCCGCGACTACGTCATCCCCGACGACGTGAAGGCCCTCGCCCTCCCCACCCTCCGCCACCGCGTGCAACTGCGACCGGAGGCCGAAATGGAAGGCGTGACGGCCGACTCCGTGATCAACGCGATCCTCGCCCACGTCCCCGCCCCCCGCTGATGGCACTCACCGGGCGCGCCGCCCTCCTCGCGGCCTTGGGCTCCCTCCCTGTCGGCATCTGGGAGCCCAGCTGGACGGGCATCCTGGCGGTCAACGCTCCCCTGGCCGTGGCCTGCGCCTGCGACTTCGCGCTGGCCGCCCCCGTACGCCACCTGGGCCTGACCCGCTCAGGCGACGCCTCCGTACGCCTCGGCGACACGGCAGACGTGACCCTGACCATCACCAATCCGTCCCGCCGCACTCTGCGCGCCCGGCTCCGCGACGCGTGGCCCCCCAGCACCTGGCATCCCGGCACGGAAACAACGGCCTCCCGCCACCGCCTCACGGTCCCCCCGGGCGAGCGCCGCCGCGTGACCACCCGACTCCGCCCCACCCGCCGAGGCGACCGCCAGGCCGACCGCGTCACCATCCGCTCGTTCGGCCCTCTCGGCCTCTTCTCCCGCCAGGGCAGCCACCAGGTCCCCTGGACGGTCCGGGTCCTGCCCCCCTTCACCAGCCGCAAGCACCTGCCCTCGAAACTGGCCCGCCTCCGCGAACTGGACGGCCGCACCAGCGTCCTCACCCGCGGCGAGGGCACGGAGTTCGACAGTCTTCGCGAGTACGTCCCCGGCGACGACACCCGCTCCATCGACTGGCGCGCCACAGCCCGCCAGACCACCGTCGCCGTACGCACCTGGCGCCCCGAGCGCGATCGCCACATCCTCTTGGTGCTGGACACCGGCCGCACGTCGGCCGGCCGCGTGGGCGACGCACCGCGCCTTGATGCCTCCATGGACGCGGCCCTCCTCCTGGCGGCCCTCGCCTCCCGCGCCGGCGATCGCGTGGACCTCCTCGCGTACGACCGCAAGGTCCGCGCCCTCGTCCAGGGCCGCACGGCAGGCGATGTCCTTCCCGCCCTGGTCAACGCCATGGCCATTCTCGAGCCGGAGCTCGTCGAAACGGACGCCCGAGGCCTCACGGCGACCGCTCTCCGTACGTCCCCCCGTCGCTCCCTGGTCGTCCTGCTCACCACGCTGGACGCGGCCCCCGTCGAAGAGGGCTTGCTCCCGGTGCTCACTCAGCTCACCCAGCGCCACACTGTCCTGCTGGCGTCGGTGGCAGACCCGCACATCACGGAAATGGCCAGAGCACGCGGCAATCCTGACGCCGTCTACGAGGCCGCCGCGGCCGCACAGGCCCAGTCGGAGCGGCACCGCACAGCAGAACAGCTCCGCCGCCACGGTGTCACGGTCGTCGACGCCACCCCGGACGACCTGGCGCCGGCACTGGCAGACGCATACCTGGCATTGAAGGCGGCCGGACGCCTGTAAAACAGCGGGCCCCCGAAAGGGGCCCTAAACGCAGAAAACCCCGCATCCGAAGATGCAGGGTTTTCTCAAGAATTGTTCGGCGGCGTCCTACTCTCCCACAGGGTCCCCCCTGCAGTACCATCGGCGCTGTAAGGCTTAGCTTCCGGGTTCGGAATGTAACCGGGCGTTTCCCCTACGCTATAACCACCGAAACACTATGAAACTGTCGAACCATGCCGCACCATGCCGTGACCATGACATGGGGCCGTTCGTGGTTTCAGAACCAACACAGTGGACGCGAGCAACTGAGGACAAGCCCTCGGCCTATTAGTACCGGTCAACTCCACACGTTACCGTGCTTCCATATCCGGCCTATCAAC